>NZ_CP081916.1:4800000-6282422 GCF_020091505.1 Bacteroides faecis
CACCTCCTTTGTACCAGTTGTCCGAAAGGTGGTTCTGGCTGATCTGCAAAGAACCGTTACCTCCGGTAACCCACCAGTTGGGGCGATTGATCTTCATACTTGCCTTCCCCACATTGTTGCTCATTTCTTCCGGCTGGAAAAGATGGATGACAGTTGCCTTCGGAGAAATCTTCGGTTTCACGTCACGGCGGAAGACGTCACGGCTCATGATCCGGTTTTCAGTAGTGACAACCAGTTCCGGATGATTGAGATAAAGATCCATCAATGCTTTATTGACCGACTCATTGGCACGTGCAGACCTTGTGTATGCCAAAGTATCATATGGAAGAAGTTCCGCTGTCAACCTGGACAGTTGATCAGGCAGAGAATCAAATCGCACCGGTTTCCAGTCCACTTTCGAATACTGCGCCATCGGAGCATAATAATAGGCCAGCGGAGTAAACAGACGAAAATAATTGGGATCGGACGGAATGTAACGCGGCGGTACAGACGGGTCATTCAGATAGTCCAACTGGCCGATATACTTATTATATAAGATAGATACGGTATCCAGTTTAGGAATTTCGCCGGACATATTCAATTTAAGCATTAAATACTTCTGAAGTTCTGACGAAAGTGTGTCTGCCTTCACAATCTTCGCTTCAGCCACTACTGTAGAAGGTTGGGTGGTGGTCTGTGCTGAAAGCGATAAAGATAAAGTTGAAGTAAAAACTACGAATGATAATAACTCTCTTCTCATAATATTCCTAATTTGGTGCAAATCTACATTATTTTGTTTAGAAAACATAGTATTCCTTCAAAATTGCATTTTTTAATAAAATTGTAGAGGGGAAAGTCTGCATTCTTCCTCTTTTTTTTATAATTTTGCGCTTTTTAAGTTCGTAAGAAACTACTAAAGTAAAAATAATTAAAACAGTTATAGCTGTGGGAGAAACAAAGTATATTTTCGTCACCGGTGGTGTTGCCTCTTCTTTAGGAAAAGGGATCATCTCATCGTCCATCGGTAAATTGCTGCAAGCAAGAGGTTATAATGTAACCATCCAAAAGTTTGACCCGTACATCAACATCGACCCGGGAACTTTGAACCCGTATGAGCATGGAGAATGCTATGTTACCGTAGACGGACATGAAGCCGATCTCGACTTGGGACATTACGAACGTTTCCTGGGTATACAGACAACGAAGGCCAATAACATCACTACGGGACGTATCTACAAAAGTGTTATTGACAAAGAACGCCGCGGAGATTATCTGGGTAAGACTATTCAGGTGATTCCTCATATCACGGACGAAATCAAACGGAACGTGAAATTGCTCGGTAACAAATACAAATTCGATTTTGTAATTACCGAAATCGGTGGTACGGTAGGTGATATCGAATCACTCCCCTATCTCGAAAGTATCCGCCAGTTGAAATGGGAATTGGGCAAGAACACTTTATGTGTACACTTGACCTATGTTCCCTATCTTGCCGCTGCCGGAGAGCTGAAAACGAAACCGACACAGCACTCTGTCAAGGAACTCCAGAGCGTAGGTATCCAGCCGGACGTATTGGTGCTCCGTGCCGAACACCCGCTGAGCGATGGACTTCGCAAGAAAGTGGCTCAATTCTGCAATGTGGACGATAAGGCTGTCGTACAGTCTATCGACGCAGAAACAATCTATGAAGTACCTCTTCTGATGCAGGCACAGGGACTGGACAGCACGATTCTCGAAAAGATGGGGCTGCCGGTAGGAGAAACTCCGGGACTCGGTCCGTGGCGTAAATTCCTGGAACGCCGTCATGCTGCTGAAACGAAAGAACCTATTAATATCGCACTGGTAGGAAAATATGACTTGCAGGATGCTTACAAGTCTATTCGCGAAGCATTGTCACAGGCAGGTACTTACAACGACCGCAAAGTGGAAGTTCACTTTGTAAACAGTGAAAAGCTGACAGATGAAAACGTAGCCGAAGCACTGAAAGGCATGGCAGGCGTAATGATTGGCCCGGGATTCGGTCAACGTGGTATCGACGGCAAATTTGTTGCCATCAAATACACACGTACACATGATATTCCGACCTTCGGTATCTGTCTGGGTATGCAATGTATCGCTATCGAATTTGCCCGCAACGTGCTGGGATATGCCGATGCCGACTCGCGTGAAATGGATGAAAAGACTCCGCACAACGTGATCGACATCATGGAAGAACAGAAAGCGATTACGAATATGGGTGGTACAATGCGTCTGGGCGCTTACGAATGTGTACTTCAGAAAGGCTCGAAAGCATTTCAGGCTTATGGCGAAGAACATATCCAGGAACGTCACCGCCACCGCTATGAGTTCAACAATGACTATAAGGCCCGATACGAAGCTGCCGGCATGAAATGCGTGGGTATCAACCCCGAATCGGATCTGGTAGAAATCGTGGAAATTCCGGCATTGAAATGGTTTATCGGTACACAGTTCCATCCGGAATACAGCAGTACGGTATTGAACCCGCACCCGTTGTTTGTGGCTTTCGTGAAGGCAGCCATCGAGAACGAGAAGAATTGATAATTGACAGTTGACAATTGACTATTTATTATTCAAAAATTTATAATTCATAATTAATAGGAATGGATAAAAACACCATTACAGGTCTCGTTTTAATAGGTATATTATTGGTAGGATTCAGTTTTCTGAGCCGTCCGAGCGAGGAACAGATAGCTGCACAGAAGAAATACTACGATTCTATTGCCGTGGTGCAACAGCAGCAGGAAGCGCTGAAAGCAAAAACAGAAGCCGCACTCGCCAACGAAAACAAAAGCGCAGCGGTTGCAGCAGATTCCTCTGCCCTGTTCTTCAACGCGATGCATGGAACCGACTCTAAAGTCAGCATCCAGAACGACGTAGCGGAAATAACTTTCACTACGAAAGGCGGACGGGTTTATTCGGCAATGCTGAAAGAATACAAAGGACAGGACAAGACAACTCCTGTCGTACTGTTCGACGGCGATGACGCTACCATGAGTTTCAACTTCTACAACAAGCAAGGAGCCATCCAGACGAAGGATTATTACTTCGAGGCTGTCAACAAGACAGACAGCAGCGTCACCATGCGCCTGGCTGCGGACAATGCCAGCTACATAGATTTTATCTATACGCTGAAACCCAACAGCTACCTGATGAACTTTGAAATCAAAGCTACAGGTATGGAAGGCAAACTGGCCAGTACGGAGTATGTAGACATTGACTGGACACAGCGCGCACGCCAGCTCGAAAAGGGATTCACTTACGAAAACCGCCTTTCAGAGCTGACTTATAAAGTAAAAGGTGACAATGTAGATAACCTGTCGGCAGCCAAGGATGACGAAAAGGAGCTGGGTAATACAGCGATCGACTGGGTTGCATTCAAAAACCAGTTCTTCTCTTCTGTATTCATCGCAGATCAGGATTTCAACAAGGTTTCCGTGAAGTCAAGAATGGAACAGCAAGGAAGCGGATACATCAAAGATTACTCTGCCGAAATGAGTACTTTCTTTGATCCGAGCGGCAAACAACCGACGGAAATGTATTTCTACTTTGGCCCGAACCACTATAAGACACTGAAGGCACTGGACAAAGGACGTGCAGAGAAATGGGAACTGAACAGACTGGTCTATCTGGGCTGGCCGCTGATTCGCTGGATCAACCAGTTTATCACGATCAACGTATTCGACTGGCTGTCAGGCTGGGGCTTGAGCATGGGTATCGTACTGTTGATTCTGACGATTATGGTGAAGGTGCTGGTTTACCCTGCTACCTGGAAAACATACATGTCTTCTGCCAAGATGCGTGTACTGAAACCGAAAATCGACGAGATCAACAAGAAATATCCGAAGCAGGAAGATGCGATGAAGAAACAACAGGAGGTGATGAGCCTTTACAGCCAGTACGGTGTAAGCCCGATGGGCGGCTGTCTGCCGATGTTGTTGCAGTTTCCGATTTTGATGGCATTGTTCATGTTTGTACCGAGCGCTATCGAATTGCGTCAGCAGAGTTTCTTGTGGGCGGATGACTTGTCTACTTACGACGCGTTCATCACGTTCCCGTTCCATATTCCGTTCCTGGGCAACCATCTCAGCTTGTTCTGCCTGCTGATGACGGTAACCAACATCCTGAACACCAAATATACGATGACAATGCAGGATACAGGAGCGCAACCGCAAATGGCGGCGATGAAATGGATGATGTATCTGATGCCGATCATGTTCTTGTTCGTACTGAACGATTATCCGTCGGGATTGAACTATTACTATTTCGTGTCAACACTGATTAGTGTAGGAACCATGATTTTGTTGCGTAAGACTACGGACGAAACAAAATTGCTGGCTATTCTGGAAGCTAAGAAGAAAGACCCGAAACAAATGAAAAAGACCGGATTTGCTGCACGACTGGAAGCTATGCAAAAGCAACAGGAATTATTACAGCAGCAAAAACAGAATAAACGATAAGAAATTATCGGAAAATATATTCTGAGAAAGCCGGGCAACCGAATGGGGTTTGTCCGGCTTTCTTTCTCTAAAAAACAAACTTAATATGAAGACAAAATATACTTATAAACAAATCTGGACGATCGCCTACCCTATTCTGATCAGTCTGATCATGGAGCAAATGATCGGTATGACGGATACCGCATTCCTCGGACGCGTCGGGGAAATAGAATTAGGGGCATCTGCCATCGCAGGTGTATATTATCTGGCTATCTTCATGATGGCCTTCGGATTCAGTATCGGAGCACAAATCCTGATTGCCCGTCGTAACGGGGAAGGGAACTACAAGGAAATCGGGCCGATTTTCTATCAGGGCGTCTATTTTCTTCTGGCTATTGCCGCAGTCTTATTTACACTTTCGATTGTCTTTTCACCGCTTATCCTGAAAAATATCATTTCGTCCCACCACATTTATGATGCAGCCGAAAGCTATATCCACTGGCGGGTTTACGGGTTCTTCTTCTCCTTTGTCGGAGTGATGTTCCGTGCTTTCTTTGTCGGCACGACACAGACTAAGACACTGACGCTGAACTCCGTCGTAATGGTATTGTCGAATGTGGTATTCAACTACATCCTGATTTTCGGTAAATTCGGTTTCCCGCAGTTGGGTATCGCCGGTGCAGCTATCGGTTCTTCACTGGCCGAATTAGTTTCCGCCATCTTCTTTATCATTTATACATGGAAACGGATCGACTGCAAGAAGTATGCGCTGAATATTCTGCCTAAATTCCAGAGCCGGACTCTCAAGCGGATTCTCAACGTTTCCGTATGGACAATGATTCAGAATTTCGTATCTCTGTCCACTTGGTTTATGTTCTTCCTGTTTGTAGAGCATTTGGGAGAGCGTTCGCTGGCTATCGCCAACATCATCCGGAATGTATCGGGAATTCCATTCATGGTGGCCATGGCTTTTGCCGCTACGTGCGGTTCACTGGTCAGCAACCTGATTGGTGCGGGAGAGAAAGACTGTGTACGGGGAACGATCAACCAGCATATCCGCATCGGATATGTGTTCGTACTGCCTATATTGGTGTTCTTCTGCTTGTTCCCGGACCTGATTTTGCGCATTTACACGGACATACCCGATTTAAGGGCAGCCTCCATACCTTCGCTATGGGTGCTTTGTTCAGCCTATCTGTTATTGGTGCCGGCCAACGTTTATTTCCAGTCAGTATCGGGAACAGGAAATACCCGCACGGCACTGGCCATGGAACTCTGTGTACTGGCAATTTATGTAGCTTACGCCACATACTTTATTCTTTACTTGAAAATGGATATCGCATTCGCCTGGACAACGGAACATGTATATGGTATTTTTATCCTTCTCTTCTGCTACTGGTATATGAAGAAAGGAAACTGGCAGAAAAAGAAGATTTAAATTCTTTTTTCATTATCTTCGCAAGAAAATAAACATTTTATAAAATATGAGACAAGCAAATCTATTTATGATGTCGGCAGCAATGTTGTTAGCTGCCTGCGGCGGAACAAAAGACGCAGGCAAAACGGATCAGGTGCTTATCGAAAAATCCGATATTAAGATCGAAGGGAAGCGCATGACGCCTGAAGCTCTTTGGGCAATGGGACGTATCGGAGGATTGGCGGTATCGCCCGACGGAAAGAAAATTGCGTATACGGTAGCATACTACAGTGTACCGGAAAACAAGAGTAATCGCGAAGTTTTCGTCATGAACGCGGACGGCAGCGACAACCGGCAGATCACCCGCACTCCTTATCAGGAAAATGAAGTGACCTGGATCAAAGGAGGAACGAAGCTGGTTTTCCTGAGCAACGACAACGGAAGCAGCCAGTTGTATGAGATGAACCCGGACGGTAGCGGTCGCAAACAACTGACCAACTACGACGGAGACATTGAAGGTTATTCAATCTCACCGGACGGCAAGAAACTACTGTTTATATCGCAAGTGAAAACCAAAGAAAGTACTGCCGACAAGCATCCGGATCTGCCGAAAGCTACCGGTATTATCATCACCGATCTGATGTATAAACACTGGGATGAGTGGGTGACCACTGCACCACATCCTTTTGTGGCCGATTTTGACGGCAACGGTATTTCCAATATCGTAGATATACTGGAAGGAGAACCATACGAAAGTCCGATGAAGCCTTGGGGCGGTATTGAACAACTGGCATGGAATGCGACTTCGGACAAAGTGGCTTATACCTGTCGTAAAAAAACGGGGCTGGAATATGCGATTTCTACCAATTCGGATATTTATGTGTATGATCTGAATACAAAGAAAACGGATAATATCACCGAAGAAAACAAGGGATATGACACCAACCCGCAATATTCTCCGGATGGCAAGTATATTGCATGGCAAAGCATGGAGCGTGACGGTTACGAAGCTGATCTGAACCGCTTGTTTATCATGAATCTGGAAACCGGTGAGAAACGTTTTGTCAGCAAGGCATTTGAGTCTAATGTAGATGCGTTTATCTGGGGAAATGATGCCAAGACAATCTATTTTACAGGTGTGTGGCATGGAGAAACTCAGATTTACTCTCTTGACCTGACAAATGACTCTGTGAAAGCGATCACTTCGGGAATGTATGATTACGAAGGGGTAGCGCTCTTTGGCGACAAACTAATTGCCAAACGTCATTCTATGAGCATGGGCGACGAAATCTATGCCGTAGCACTGGATGGTTCTGCTACTCAATTGACGCAGGAGAATAAGCATATCTATGATCAGTTGGAAATGGGCAAGGTAGAAGGTCGCTGGATGAAAACGACGGATGGCAAGGATATGCTGACATGGGTAATCTATCCTCCCCAGTTCGATCCGAATAAGAAATATCCGACACTATTGTTCTGCGAAGGTGGCCCTCAGAGTCCGGTAAGCCAGTTCTGGTCTTATCGTTGGAATTTCCAGATTATGGCTGCCAACGACTATATCATTGTAGCCCCGAACCGTCGCGGACTGCCGGGATTCGGAGTGGAATGGAATGAACAGATTAGCGGTGATTATGGCGGTCAGTGTATGAAAGACTACTTCACTGCTATCGATGAGATGGCTAAAGAATCGTATGTAGATAAAGACCGTCTGGGATGTGTTGGCGCTAGTTTCGGAGGATTCTCCGTATATTGGTTAGCCGGTCATCATGACAAACGCTTCAAAGCCTTTATCGCTCACGACGGAATCTTCAATATGGAAATGCAATATCTGGAAACAGAAGAAAAATGGTTTGCCAACTGGGATATGGGTGGCGCATACTGGGAAAAACAAAATCCGGTAGCACAGCGCACTTTCGCCAACTCCCCTCACCTATTCGTAGATAAATGGGATACTCCGATTCTCTGTATTCATGGAGAGAAAGATTTCCGTATTCTGGCTAATCAGGCTATGGCTGCATTTGATGCCGCTGTAATGCGTGGTGTACCTGCCGAGTTACTGATTTATCCGGACGAGAACCATTGGGTACTGAAACCGCAGAATGGTGTCTTGTGGCAACGCACTTTCTTTGAGTGGCTGGATAAATGGCTGAAATCAAACAAGCAATAGTTTAAACAAAGATCATTCTAAAAATGATCATTAAATAAAATGTCCTATATGCAGCTTTCATTAGTCAGCATATAGGACATTCTTATTGTAGCTATTATCTGAAATTATTCTATCTCATAATTTACATAATTTACAGACGACTTATCAGTAACATCAGACAAAGTCTTACGTAAACTATTAAACTGTATCCCTGTCCATTTACCTTTCAATGGATATTTTTTATCAGTATTTAAATCTCTTAGAGTTATATAAAAAGTTAATGTACATTTATATCCGCAGTCATGCCTCGTTATTTCATAAATAGAATAGGGTGGAACTGTATAGCTGATACGTTCAACGGAACGGTCTCCATTTTCTACAGCTTGTTGACGTCCAAAAATCAATGGAGTTTCTACTCCACCACTATAAAAAAGTTTTCCTTTGGTATCTACGATAGGTACACTAATCTTTAAATCCTCCAAGTTTTCAACTTTATTTGGCAATACGCCATCCGTTAATACAAATAAAGAATAATCCTTATACCTTTCTTCCGATTTATACTCCATTGGAAGAGGTGTGCTCTTATTATTCTCAACATGTTGTAGTACTTGCACCTCTCCTTCTATCCACTCTACCACATCCGTTTCCTCCTGCACAAACTTATAGGAAACGACCTCTAATATCGCCGGAGCATTGGATGGAGAAGAAGACACTTCATCCGAATCACTACTACAAGCTGCGAGTGCAGCGCAGATACCTGCAAGAAAGAACATTTTTGTTTTCATAACGCTTAGTTTTAGTTGTGTTACAATAGTTTAGTTTAGGGCAAATGTATAATATTTATATCACTTGTCAAAGTTTTACCGATAAAAAATAAAAAAAGGGAGAATTAATCTCCCTCCCAAATATTTTCAATTTCTACTATATACATCTTATGGAAACCTCCATGAGCACCGCCATACCATTTTTCTATAGATTCCTTATCGAGGAAACAATCCGGTTTAATATTGTCCGCATAAAGTTTTTTGCATTCCAAAATCAGGCGGGCTTGTTCAAAAAACACATTGCCCTGTTCTGTAAATACAGGTTTCAGTCCGGTTGCTTTCACTTTGTCCATATCACGACCGGATTTTGAGCCACAAATTGCATGGACCTTTTTGTTGGCTTCTCCCAAAAAGGAAAGCGTCAGATAATCACTTTTCTCTATAAACTCGTATGTATATCGTTCGGGACGAATAAAAACAAAAGCAACAGGCTTATTCCAAAGCCACCCAATACCACCCCAACTGGCTGTCATTGTATTGAATTTCTCTTTTGTACCGGCAGTAACCAACATCCATTCTTTACCAATCGCCTCAAAGAAATTTTCTTTCAGGTCTTTTACTTCTAACTTCTTCATCTCTTTAGTTCGTTTTATAATTACTTTCTTTTACTCAGTTTTACGATTTCTCCCAGATAAGGGATTTCCACACGGATCTTTCTTTTTTTTGCTTCTGCTGCAAATACTTTAGGCGGATCATGCAAAGGTTCGTCTGATAAATCAAATGTACCATAATGCATCGGAATGGTAATTCCTGCCCGCATCTCTTCGGAGGCAGTCAGTGATTCATAAGGAGAGATATGATTGGGACGCATGAACCAGCGGGGTTTATACGCGCCGATACCCAGCAAAGCATAATCCGGAGCTCCGAACAGTTCCGGGATTTCCCGGAAATGGCTAGAATATCCTGTATCTCCACTATAATAAAGAGAGACACCATGTCCCTGCAACATGAAAGCGCCCCACAACCGCTGCCCTCCGTCACGCACGGAACGTTTGCTCCAGTGCTGTGCCGGCAAAAACGTTATTTTCAGTTCTTCATCTTCCAGTTGCTGATACCAGCCGGCCTCAATCACCTTCATTTCCGGAAACCAACTTTGTATCAATTCTCCGGTTCCCAACCCACAAAACAGTTTCATTTGCGGATTGTTATTCAGCAGACGGGTTATGCTCTGTTTATCCAGATGGTCAAAATGATCATGACTAATGAGCAGGTAATCAATTCCTGTAAAAATGTCGGGATTGGCAGGAAATTCACTTTGTCTCTTCACAAAAGGGATGCTCCCGAAAACCGGATCGAACATGATTCTTTTACCTGCCAGCTGAAGAAAAAAGGAATTATGCCCCAACCATATTAAAGAATCTCCCACCACAACATCCAGCGAACGAAGATAGCAGACTTTGGGGTCCCACTTCACTGTCTTCTTTTCTTTCCGCTGAGGATTGGGAGACAGACGCCATTTCAGCACACTTCCCATACCGGGGCGGAAACGGTGTTGCCTGTTAAAAAAACGTCCGCGCACCATCGGATTTCCTCTCCAATAAGGATTGACGGTAGCCAAACGTTCGTTTCGCCTGAAACATATATGTTCACCCATTTTCTTTATCTATTGAATAAGCTATTACAAACTTAATTAAAAATCTCGATTTAGAAAGAAAGACAAACAAAAAATGTACCCCGGACACACTATCGGGGTACATTTCTCAGAAAAAGAATAAATATTATTCTTTTTTAATAGAACAATCTTACATTAAAAGCAGTGCAGGCCATACAACGGCAACTGCCATCCGAGAGCTGACAAATTAATAATTACGATGACAAGCCCCAGTACCCACAGGATAAACAGAGACCATTTCAGACCGGTTCCCATCGGTGACCAATGGAACAACTGACGAAAAATGGTATACAGGAAGGCTCCTAACGGAATAGCTATCAAGGCAATTCCTGAGATGGTACCCAGCAATGTCATTATAGGAGATACGGTGGCTATAGGAGCCCAGTCGATAGCCGGAAGCATCTCATAAAGTATAGCTCCTCCGCCAATGAGTGCAGCAATCACCACAAACACCAACGCCACTATCAACACCGCTAGCACGAACAATATCGGGCAGCAAATAATGATAAGGGCAATCAGGAATATCTTGAGAATAATGGCAGCTATCGTCACAAATACATCGCCTACTTTCTGTAGAAAGGTGCGTGGCTTATCTGAGTTCACAAAGTTATTCACTCCGTCGGCAACCCGTTCAAAACCGTCTGTCACCGTTTTACCTATATTCTCAATGGTCACCGCTTCCCCACGCATGCTCAGTTTTTCGGCTGCCGTACGTGCTTCGGGAATGATAATCCATCCTATAATATAAAGAATAATCATCGGACAATAAGGAACGAACAACAGGACAATCATCAAGATGCGTACCAGCGTTATATCCCAGTCAAAATAAGCGGCCAGCCCCGAAGCCACACCTCCCAGCAGTTTATTATCCGGATCACGGAACAAGCGACGGGTAGTGGCAGTCCGTGTATATCCCTGACCGGCAGAAGCAGCCTGCTCCTTTTTACGAGGTTCAGATTCGTCGTCAGATACACCAAAGTCCTCCGGCTTGCCTACCCGGGCTATGATTTCCTCTACATCGGCAAGGGTAATGACTTGCTTCCCTGCAGACACTTTCTCGGCAAACAACTCGGCAATACGAATCTCGATATCATTCACAATCTCTTCCGCTCCCTCCTGTTTGCGAAAATAATGTTTCAGGTTGGCCAGATAGTTGTCCAACAGACGGTAGGCATCATCATCTATATGATAGACAGTTCCTCCTAAATTTACAGTCAATGTTTTTTTCATTATTATTTCTTCTTTATCGAATTATCTACTAGCAATATGATTCACTGTTTCATTCAGCTCCTTCCAGGACAGCTCTAGCTCGCCTAAAAAGGCTTCTCCTTTTTCTGTAAGCTTATAGTACTTACGAGGTGGACCTTGCGTGGATTCTACCCATTCATAACTCAACAAATCGTCATTCTTCAAACGTGTCAGCAATGGATATAAGGTACCCTCCACCACAATCAGCTGCGCCTCTTTCAACTTCTGAATAATGTCAGAAGCATAGGCCGGCTCTTTGTGAAGTAAAAGCATGATACAATACTCTAACATGCCTTTTCTCATCTGAGATTTTACATTGTCTACATTCATTGTTCTTTTTCTTTTTGACAGAACAAATATATGCATTACTTTAGTACCTTGCATTGCAAAGTACTATAATTTAATAATAATTAAACCATTAAGAAGTTACCACCTTATTATAAAAAGAAATAATCGCTATATTTGCAACTCAAAAAAAAACAAAAAAGAAAATACATATGTTTACTATTCGAAAAGCAACCACAGATGATTGCGGACTGATCAACCAAATGGCGGGTGAAGTATTTCCCGCTACTTATAAAGAGATCTTATCTCCCGAACAACTGGATTATATGATGGACTGGATGTACTCTCCCGAAAATATCCGGAAACAAATGGAAGAAGAAGGCCATGTTTATTTTATCGCGTATGAAGAGTGCGAGCCCTGCGGCTACGTCTCTGTACAACAACAGGAAGAAAATGTATTCCATCTTCAGAAAATTTATGTTCTCCCCTATTTTCAAGGCGCGCACTGCGGCAGCTTTTTATTCAGAGAAGCTATCAAATATATAAAGGAAGTACATCCGGAACCTTGCTTAATGGAGCTGAATGTGAACCGTGACAATAAAGCTTTACTGTTTTATGAACGGATGGGAATGAGAAAGTTGCGGGAAGGGGATTTTCCGATTGGCAACGGATATTACATGAATGACTATATCATGGGACTGGATATCTGAAAAATAAAGCTATATACAAAATGCCCCGGAACATGGATTGAATGACAATATCTGTTCCGGGGCATTCGTTTTATGTATTACTGACGTAAGCTTATTTCGCTACGCGTTCCAGCCATTTCAGCATGAAAATCATTGTAAACATTGAAATAGTACAAGCTACAACAAATACAGTCCATGTCATCCAGATAGGAATTGATTCGTATAGGATAGCACCGATCACCAGCAGCTGATTACCAAGCGCAGTTGCACCTAGCCATCCTCCCTGCATGATACCCTGGTATTTCGGAGGAGCCACTTTAGACACAAACGAAATTCCCAACGGGGAAATGTACAACTCAGCTACCGTCAGAATCAGATAAGTCAGCATCAACAGGAACGGAGTCACTTTCACCGGTGAAGTACCTACAGCAATAATATCCTTGTGCAAAGGTAGATTGGCAAAATAAGAGCCGACAGCCATTACGATAAAGGCTAATGCCGCAATACCCATACCAATCGCAATCTTTTTAGGAGTAGAAGGTTCTTTTCCACGTCTGCGCTGACTGGCAAAGATCGCCATAATCACAGGAGTCAGGAAGACAACGAAGAATGGATTCAGTGATTGGAACAACTCTGCGGAAATAGGCATGCCAAACAAATTGAGGTCAGTGTATTCTTTTGCAAAGTAAGTCAATGTCAAACCGTTCTGGTGGAAAGAGAACCAGAAGAAGATAACGACTCCGAATACTGCAAAGAGAGCGTACATACGTTGTTTTACTTCCTGAATACTCATTTCTACAGTAGCAGACGAAGAGGAGGAAGAAGCAGCTGCCTTCTTGCTGGGATCCGGGAAGTTTCTCTTATTCAGCAAATAGATCGTCAAAGAAATGACCATCGCGATGATAGCCACTCCAAACGCATAATGGAAACCTGTGGTAAAGACATTCAAATAATCAGATGCAAATGCTGTATAATCCTGTACCGGAACACTGGAGGCTTTCTCTACCAATGTATGATATGTTTCGGTAGCTTCGGGTGACAGCGTACCAGCCAAATGACCATGACATAATGCAGGAAGATCGGCATCATAATTGTAACCGAAAGTAGATAACCACCAGTTACGTACACCTACCGCTGCAAACGGAGCAAAAATGGCACCGATATTAATGAACATATAGAATAAGGAGAAACCGGAATCACGCATACTTGCATATTGGGGATTATCATACATCTGCCCTACCAGAGCCTGCAGATTTCCTTTAAATAATCCGTTACCAAATGCAATCACAAACAAACTGGCACAGGTGATCACCAGATAAAAGGTCTGATTGTCTACCGGAGTCTTGGATGGAATAGCCAGCAACAGGTACCCCACTGCCATCAGCACGATTCCCGTGAAAATAGTTCCTTTGTAGTTTCGTGTCTTATCGGCAATAATACCTCCGACCAAAGCAAGAATGTAAATGGAGAAATAAAAAGTTGAATAAATAAATCCTGCTTCTTTTCCATTCATTCCAAACTTAGCTTGCAGGAAAAGCACGAGGATTGCCATCATTGTATAGAAGCCGAAGCGTTCACCTAGATTGGCTAAAGCGGCTGCTATCAGTCCTTTAGGGTGTTTGTCAAACATAGATATAAATTTATTAATTAATGATTGATAATTTTTCTAATGACATATATTCTGCAAATATATACTTTTTTGGATTTATTCCTCAAATAAACGGCAAATTTCTGCCCTCGATTCACGGATTAAATCATCCGGTGCAAGCTTTATCTGAAGCCCCCGTACACCGGCACTTACATAAATATACGGAAAATGCAGGCAAGTGTCATGAATATAAGTAGGAAAATGCTTCTTCATTCCAATGGGCGAACAACCTCCCCGGATATATCCCGTCAGCGGAAGAAGTTCCTTCACGGGTATGAGATCGCACTTTTTATTGCCGGAAGCCTTTGCCGCCAGTTTCAAATCAACTTCGTGTTCACCCGGGATGACGCAAACAAAATAGCCGCTTTTGTCACCGTGAAGAACAAGTGTCTTAAATACCTGCTCTATATTTTCGCCTAAATTGGCTGCTACATGAATAGCACTCAGATCATTTTCGTCCACCTCATAAGGAATCAATTCATAAGCTATTTTAGCTTTATCCAGCAAACGCGCCGCATTCGTCTTATTGATCTTCATTTTGTTGTTTCTTTTATTAATCTTGTATGCAATATATACTAAAGAATATGATAAATGCCGACTTATCGGACAAAAGCCCATAAGCCGGCACTTATACTTCAATATCAAAGTCCTAACTCCTCGCGAAGAAACTTCGGAGTATAACCTTTCTGACTCTTCGCAACCTCTTCCGGTGTTCCGTAGCTAAGGAGTACTCCCCCGCCCTTACCACCTTCAGGCCCCATGTCTATGATATAATCCGCCATCTTGATAACGTCCAAGTTATGTTCGATTACAATAACGGTATTGCCCTTATCCACCAATTTATTAAGTACCCCCATCAACACACGGATATCTTCGAAATGGAGGCCGGTAGTCGGTTCGTCAAGAATGTAAAGTGTTTTACCGGTATCTCGTTTGGACAATTCTGTCGCTAGTTTCACACGCTGGCTCTCTCCACCGGAAAGGGTGGTAGATGACTGTCCTAATTTAATATAGCCCAAACCGACATCCTGCAAGACTTTTATCTTATTCAGAATCTGCGGAACATTCTCAAAAAATTCGACAGCACGGTTGATAGTCATATCAAGCACATCAGCAATGGACTTTCCTTTGAAACGTACTTCCAGCGTTTCACGATTATAGCGTTTGCCATGGCAAACTTCACAAGGTACATACACATCCGGCAAGAAGTTCATTTCAATCGTCTTGTATCCGTTACCCGTACAGGCTTCACAACGACCGCCCGATACATTGAAAGAGAAACGACCGGGTTTATAACCGCGGATCTTGGCTTCCGGAAGACTTACAAACAAATTACGGATATCTGAAAATACACCCGTATAGGTAGCCGGATTGGAGCGAGGAGTACGTCCTATCGGAGACTGATCCACATCGACTACCTTATCTATATTTTCCAGTCCTTCAATAGACTCGTATTCCAAGGGGTCCTGCAAGGAACGATAGAATTTCTGTGAAAGAATCGGCTGCAAAGTCTCATTAATCAAAGTCGACTTACCGCTTCCGGATACTCCTGTCACACAAATCAACTTACCTAACGGAAATTCAACATCTACATTCTTCAGATTATTTCCTTTCGCTCCTTTCAGCCAGATAGACTTCCCATTCCCTTTTCTCCGCTTGACCGGAATTTCTATTTTCATCTTTCCGTTCAGATATTGCGAAGTCATCGTCTCGGTTTTAAGCATTTCCGACGGAGTTCCGGAGAAAACGACTTCTCCGCCCAGACGTCCCGCTTTCGGTCCCATATCAATCACATAGTCGGCAGCCAGCATCATATCTTTATCATGTTCAACTACTATAACAGAGTTCCCCATATCACGGAGCTCCTTCAACGAACGGATCAGTCGCAGATTGTCACGCTGGTGCAATCCGATACTGGGTTCATCCAGAATATAAAGTACATTCACCAATTGGGAACCAATCTGTGTAGCGAGACGAATACGCTGGCTTTCACCACCGGACAGACTGACTGAACTACGATTCAGCGCCAGATAATCCAGCCCTACATCCAGCAGGAATCTCAAACGCGTACGAATCTCTTTCAGAATCTCGGCAGCGATTTTCTTCTGTTTGTCAGACAGGAACTGGTCCACATTCATCAGCCAGTCATATAGCTCATTAATGTCCATATTTGCCAGCTCATTGATGTTCTTGTCGTGAATACGGAAGTGTAATGCTTCTTTATTCAACCGGGCACCTTTACATTCCGGACAAACAGTGGTCCGTGCAAACTGTTCCGCCCACTTCTGCGCTGTAGCAGATGCATCTTTTTCCTGAAGCATCTGGATATATTTTACGACTCCCTCGTAGGTCACAAAGTAATCGGAAGAAGTCCCTATCAACGAACTTTTGATCTTAATCCGATCGTCAGAACCATACAGGATTTCTTCAACCGCATCGTCTGACAATTCCTTCATCGGAGTTTTTAAAGTAGCCTCATACTTCTCCAGCAAAGCACCAATCTGCCAGAAAATCATCGCATTCTTGTATTTTCCCAAAGGCGCTATGGCTCCTTCATAGATGGAAAGTTCACGGTCGGGAATCACCTTGTCGACATCGATCTGATTAACGACTCCCAATCCTTTACACTTCGGACATGCTCCCTGCGGAGAGTTGAACGAGAAGTTGTGAGGAGCCGGTTCCCGATAAGACAATCCTGTGACCGGACACATCAGGCGCTTGCTGTAATGGCGGATATTTTCTGTTTGCGCATCGAGAATCATCAATAAGCCATCACCTTGACGCATCGCAGTTGCCACGCTCTGTTTCAGCCGTTTATCATCTTTATCAGCTACAATCAGCTTATCTATTACAACCTCAATATCATGATTTTTGTAACGGTCGAGCTTCATACCATGTGTCACTTCACGCAGTTCGCCATCTATCCGTACATAGAGATATCCTTTCTTGCGTACCTGTTCGAAAAGTTCTTTGTAATGTCCTTTACGCGAGCGGACCAATGGTGCGAGCAAGTATATCTTCTTTCCTTTATAATCTTTCAGAATCAGATCCAGAATCTGTTCCTCCGTATATTTCACCATCTCCTCACCCGACAAGTACGAATAGGCAATACCTGCACGGGCATAAAGCAGACGAAGATAATCGTATATCTCCGTTGTTGTTCCTACAGTGGAACGGGGATTTTTATTCGTCGTCTTTTGTTCAATGGAAATAACCGGACTCAAACCAGTTATTTTATCGACATCCGGACGTTCCAGATTCCCCAGGAAGTTGCGGGCATAGGCCGAAAAAGTCTCGATATAACGGCGTTGTCCCTCGGCAAATATCGTATCGAAAGCCAAAGAAGATTTACCACTACCACTCAATCCGGTAATCACTGTCAAACTGTTACGGGGAATTTCAGCATCAATATCTTTCAAGTTGTGCACACGAGCACCATACACATTAATATATTCTGTTTCTTGCATATTCATATCCTTCATAAATGGTACAAAATTAATGTTTCCGCCCGAAATATGCTCCTAAAAAAGCACAATATTATTTTCTTAACTCAAATCTTATGAAGATATAGGGCATTATTCGTACCTTTGTTCCTTGATTTCAAGAACCAATAGTTATAAATTGATGAAACCGATAAGCCGAATATTCTTATGTTTGTTTTTTATAAGCGCCTCATACGCTATTAGTTATGCACAAGAGAACCAATCTTACTTCTTGCATACCATCGAAAAAGGACAGAGTTTATACTCAATCGCCAAGATGTATAATGTCACAACAAACGACATCATACGTTTGAATCCCGGATGTGATGAGAAAATTTATGCCGGACAGGCCATAAAAATCCCTAAAGGAAAAGAAAGCCAGAAAGGAGAAACATTTCATACGATTCAATCCGGAGAAACTTTATATAAACTGACTACAATCTATAATGTATCTGCGAAAGCCATTTGTGAAGCAAATCCGGGATTAAGCGCTGAAAACTTCCGTATCGGTCAGGTGATTCTCATCCCATTGGAGCAAGAACCGGAAACAGCAACGGCACAAACACCGGTTGATAAACCTGCTATCCAAGGTCCTGTACAATCCAGATGCAAAGATATGCATAAGGTGAAACGCAAAGAAACTGTATTCAGCGTAAGCCGCGAATACGGAATCAGCGAGCAAGAACTGCTTGCCGCCAATCCCGAACTGAAAAACGGAATGAAAAAAGGACAATATCTTTGCATCCCCTATCCTGGCGCAATAACGATGCAGCCGACAACTCCCAAAGAGGACCCGTACGCTATTCCACCCAGCAACAACGAACTTTTCCGCAAGAGTAAAGAAACTCCTCAGGAAATTTCCACTATCAAAGCCGCTTTGCTATTGCCTTTCCAGGAAGACAAACGGATGGTGGAATATTATGAAGGTTTCCTGATGGCAGTAGACAGCCTGAAACGTACAGGCACTTCCATTGATTTATATGTATATGACTGTGGGAAAGATGTTTCTACATTAAATTCTATTCTGGCTAAGAATGAGATGAAGAGTATGAATGTCATTTTCGGCCCGATGCACCAGCAGCAAATCAAACCTTTATCTACTTTTGCAAAAAAGAATGATATACGGTTAGTCATCCCTTTCTCTTCGAAAGGTGAAGAGGTGTTTAATAATCCCGCCATCTATCAGATTAATACTCCACAATCCTATTTGTATTCAGAAGTATACGAACACTTTACCCGCCAATTTCCGAATGCAAACGTCATTTTCATTGAGCCAACCAGCGCAGACAAAGAAAAGGCTGAGTTTATAAGTGGCATGAAACAAGAGTTGAAAAACAAGGGAATATCGATGAAAACCGTCAATGAAAACGCTACCAAAGATATGCTGAAGGAAGCTCTTCGCACTGACAAGGAAAATGTTTTCATCCCGGCTTCAGGCAATAATGTTATGCTGATCAAGATTCTTCCTCAGCTGATTCTATTGGTCAGAGACACTCCGGAGCAGAATATCCGCCTGTTCGGTTATCCTGAATGGCAAACGTACACCCGGGATCATCTGGAAAGTTTCTTTGAACTGGATACCTATTTCTATTCATCATTCTACACCAATACATTGTTTCCGGCTGCTATACAGTTCACCAACAATTACCACAAATGGTATAGTAAAGATTTAGTCAGCAAATATCCCAGCTACGGAATGCTCGGTTTTGATACAGGTTTCTTCTTTCTGAAAGGATTGTCACGCTATGGCTCGGAGCTGGAAAACAACTTGCCAAAAATGAATCTGACTCCCATACAGACAGGATTCAAATTTGAACGCGTCAACAACTGGGGAGGATTCATCAACAAGAAAGTATTCTTCATCCATTTCACGAAGAATTTTGAATTAGTAAAACTTGACTTCGAATAATACAAAAAATGATAAAGATAAAATCTGTTCTGATCGCTGCTTCCCTGATAATGGGACTTGCACTTCCGGCCACCGCACAGATTGGCGAACCACGCCAGAATTTTTCTGTCGGGTTTAATGGGGGTGTCAACTTAAACAGTGCTTCATTTACTCCTAAAATCAAGCAAAACTCATTAATGGGTATCACCGGAGGGTTGACAGCACGTTATATTTCCGAAAAATATTTTGCGATGATCTGTGGCGCGCAAGTGGAGTTAAACATCTCACAACGTGGCTGGGATGAGCTATTCGAAATTATGGATGCAAACGGACAGACAGTGGAAGATCCTACCCGCTCATACACACGGAAAATGACTTATATCGATATCCCTTTCCTGGCGCATCTGGCATTCGGAAAAGAAAGAGGATTGCAATTCTTTGTCAACGCCGGTCCGCAGATCGGACTCTTGATCGGCGAATCTGAAAGCATGGAGAATATAGATATGAATAAACTGACAGACACGCAAAAAGCTGTTTACGGTGATAAAATCCAAAACAAATTCGATTACGGTATAGCCGGTGGTGGTGGAATAGAATTCAGAACCAAGAAAGCCGGCAGCTTCCTGCTCGAAGGACGTTATTATTTTGCATTGTCCGACTTTTACAGTACAACGAAAAAAGACTATTTCTCTCGTGCAGCTCATGGCACAATCACGGTGAAATTCACTTATCTATTCGATCTGAAAAAGTAAAAGATAGTAGAAATAAAAAAACAGGCGCGAAGTTCGCGCCTGTTTTTTTATTTCTATAAAGCCACTCCCTATGCCGGGAGCTTCTTTCATACTCTTACCGAAGTCTGTCTGCAGCCTTCACCATCACTTCATCACGTCCGATAGCACGAATAGCCAGCACGTTCAGAACAATGGATACCAGTGGCAAACAAAGTGCCCAACCAATACGGAACAAATTAGCGTCGCTCTTCAATGCAAAATAGAAAGCAACAAAGGCAATATAATAACCTACCAGCAACAAACTATTGAAGATCGACATGCGAATCTGTAACATGCGGTTCTTATACAGAAAAATAGTCGCAAAAGCTACCAGGGCACTCAGCATCAGAATACCAAATATCCCCCAAGTAGACTGGAAAGTTCCATTCACATCTATTCCCAGAGCTTTAAAAGGATGTTCTCCCGTAGTGTCGATAAAATATCCCATTGGCAAACACATTGCTGCGATCAGCAACGCTGTAACAATCAATAAGTACAAACTTTGAATCCGTTGAATCATAAATATTCTATAGTAGTTAAGTTAAACAATAATAGCCAAGCAATAAGGAATAGGAAAATACTTCCCGCTTACTACTTGACTATCAATTCTTTCGTTAGAAAATAAATTACTGAAGTTTCTCTTTCTCCTTAGCCGGATTTCTATAATAAATTTTCCCTTCGATGTATTCCTGTGTAGCAATCAAGTCAGGTTTCGGAAGTTTCTCATAATAACGAGAAATTTCAATCTGCTCTCTATTTTCGAATACTTCTTCCAGATTATCATTGTAAGAAGCAAACTCTGCTAATTTCTTAGAAAGATCGTTTTTAATTTCCACACTAATCTGATTAGCACGCTTACCAATAATGGCAACAGTTTCATAAACATTCCCTGTGTCAGCACAGAGTTCCATCATATCACGGGTTACTGTCGTAGCAGGAGCATTCGTTTTTTTGTAGTCCATAAATCTATTTAAATTTAGTCTTTAATTACTTTCTGTGATTCATTGAATATTTTTTCGGCCTCTTTCAGGTATTTGCTTTCTGGAAATTCATTCTTAAAAGCATAATATTCATCTACCGTTTCACGGTAACGATCCATCTTCTTATCTTCTACACTATAAATGGCCATTTCATGTCTGGCACGCAGAATCAAGATAGAAAGTTCTTCGCGATAATCTGTATAGGGATAATCTTTGAGTGCATTCTGGGCTGTAATTACACATGACTCATAGTTATTTCCCAGATAGTTGCCCAGATTATAATACAACTTCGCTGAATAGAGTTCTTTCAACACCAGCTTATCCTGCAAAGCAAAAATCATATCTTGCGCTTCCTGCTTCTTGGTACTGTTCGGGAAATACTCCATGAACATCTGCAGTTGCTGGATAGCCTGATAAGTGCTTGATTGATCCAAACGTGGTTCCGGAGTATCCAAGAACAGGGATTTACCTGCATGGAAACGTGCCAGTTCAGTGAAAGTCCCACGAGGATAAGTGTTGAAATAGGTGATAAATGTCTGGGCAGCTGTCTGATAATCTTTCTGATTATAGTAACTCATACCCAACATATACAGAGACTCCTCCGCCTTATCAGTTCCTTTAAGGATTGTAATCAATTCGTTCAGCAGGGTAGCTGAGCGGTTATACTGCCCTTTTGCAAAATAGTTTTTGGCGGCCTCGTACTTGTATTCGTAATCGGTACTTTTCAGCAATTTGTTGTACTCTCCACACGATGTCAGAGAGGCTGCTGCGAGCAAAGTTATAATGATATTTTTCTTCATCCTTTTAAAAAATATTGCGCAAAGTTACTTATTCGCGGGGAATTAACCAATTAATCTATGTTTTTTAATACATAAAAGGCGTTAAACATCGACGAAAAGAGAAAAAATGACGTCAAACGGGAAGCTGCCAACAGTCAATAATAAACGGTGAACGACAAACAAGTAGTGCCATGCTCATACACCAGCCCTACTGTTCCTCGTTCACCGTCCGCTTGTATTGTCAGTCACCCGGTTACAGCTTATACAATTCGCTCGCAGCCAACAGATCGACTTTCTTTTCTTTCAGTACTTCAATACACTTATCCATATTGCTGGGACGAATCACAACATTTGCCACATTATTATTGGCAAATGAATACATGTATTCGATAAAGACGCCCTCTGCCGACAAGAATCCCAGCACTTTTGCCAAAGCTCCCGGCACATTCGGACAGCTAATACCAACTACATCTGTTATATTCACAGCAAAATGATTATCTTTCAATGCTTTATATGCTTTATCCGGATCGGATACAATTCCACGCAAAATGCCAAAATCAGCATTTTCGGCGATGCACAAGGCAGAAAGATTGATATTCTCTTTTGCCAGCACTTCAGTCACTTCCGTCAAACGGCCGGACTTGTTTTCCAAAAAGATAGAGAGTTGTTTTGCTACCATTATCGTAAAGTTTTAAGTTTTAAATACAGGTATTAGGTAATATGTATTAAATATCAGCCATGCGGATTCCATTTACAGCTACGATAATACTTAATACCTATTACTTAATATCTATTTCAAATTTTTCTGTTGTCAATCACTCGTTTTGCTTTGCCCACGCTACGTTCAATGCTACGCGGCTCTACCAGCTTTACATTCACTCCCAGACCAAGCACACTTTGCAGACGACCTGCCAGCTTCTTCTTCAACGCCAGCATGCGGTTTATCTCATCCGAATAGAAATTCGGACGCACTTCTACCTGAAGTTCCATGGTATCGGTATTGTTTTCACGGTCCACTATTAACAAATAATGTGGTTCGAACTCTTCCATCTCAAGTATAACAGACTCTATCTGAGTCGGGAATACATTCACACCACGGATAATCAGCATATCGTCACTACGTCCCAAAATACGATCCATACGAACCAATGTACGCCCGCAGGAACATTTATCATAATGCAACGCTGTCAAATCACGCGTACGGTAACGGAGCAATGGCATTCCTTCCTTTGTCAGATGAGTAAACACCAGTTCACCCGTCTGCCCGGGTTCTATCGGCAACAATGTATTCGGATCTATAATTTCCGGGAAATAATGATCTTCATTCAAGTGCGTGCCATGCTGGCATTCACACTCATAACCGACACCCGGCCCGGCTATTTCACTCAATCCGTAGATATCATATGCTTTGATACCGAGCTTATCTTCGATTTCATGACGCATATTCTCTGTCCAGGGCTCTGCACCGAAAGCTCCCACTTTCAGCTGGAACTCTTCACGCGGATAACCAGAATCTTTAATGGCATCCGCCAGATAAAGCGCATACGAAGGAGTACAGCAAAGAACAGTTGATCCAAAATCATGCATTAATGTGATCTGTTTCTCTGTATTACCACTGGACATCGGAATCACAGACGCTCCAATATTCTCAGCTCCGGCATGTGCTCCTAACCCACCGGTAAAAAGTCCATATCCATAAGAAACCTGAAATATATCTGAACGACCTGCTCCATAAGCAGTAAAAGCACGTGATATACATTCCGCCCATGATGACAGGTCTTTGCGGGTGTATCCCACTACTGTCGGCTTTCCGGTAGTACCGGAAGAAGCGTGAATGCGCACAATCTGGCTCATCGGTACAGCACAAAGTCCAAAAGGATAATTATCTCTTAAATCATGTTTCGTAGTAAACGGCAGTTTCACGATATCGTCAATCGAATTGATATCATCCGGGGTTATACCCATTTCCTGCATTTTCTTCCGATAGAAAGGCGTGTTGTGATAAACGTAATCCACAATTTTCTTGAGTCGTATGCTTTGAATCTTGCGAAGACTTTCGCGGTCCATACACTCAATGGTCTCATTCCAAATCATGTTCTCTTGGTATTATTAGTTGTATGAATCTGTTTCATGATATTAATATGTTGCAAAGTAAAGGATTTATTTGGAAAAATGATTTGTAATCTCAATTATTTTGCCGAATATTGCTCCACTTTTTAGGATTTAACTATGAATTTTGAACTAACATCAGCTTACAAACCTACCGGGGACCAACCGGAAGCCATCGCTCAGCTCACTGAAGGGGTACTTCAGGGAGTTCCTGCACAGACATTATTGGGAGTTACCGGGTCGGGAAAAACATTCACCATCGCCAATGTGATCGCCAACATCAACAAACCTACGTTGATATTGAGCCATAATAAAACACTGGCAGCGCAGCTATACAGTGAGTTCAAGGGATTCTTCCCTAATAACGCCGTAGAATACTACGTTTCATATTATGACTATTACCAGCCGGAAGCCTATCTGCCGAATTCAGACACTTATATAGAAAAGGATCTTGCCATTAATGACGAGATTGACAAACTGCGTCTTGCTGCTACCTCTTCTCTGTTATCCGGTCGGAAAGATGTAGTAGTCGTATCCTCTGTTTCCTGTATCTATGGTATGGGAAACCCGTCGGATTTCTATAAAAATGTAATTGAAATTGAACGGGGCCGGATGCTCGACCGCAATGTTTTCCTGCGTCGTCTTGTAGATAGCCTGTATGTCCGTAACGATATTGAACTGAATCGAGGCAACTTCCGCGTAAAAGGAGATACGGTAGATATTTATCTCGCTTATTCGGACACCTTGCTTCGCGTCACTTTCTGGGGGGATGAAATTGATGGCATAGAAGAAGTGGACCCGATTACCGGCATGACTACCGCCCCTTTCGAAGCTTATAAGATTTATCCCGCCAACCTATTCATGACCACCAAAGAGGCTACTCTTCGCGCTATTCATGAGATAGAAGATGATTTAACCAAGCAAGTAGCATTCTTCGAATCTATCGGTAAAGAATATGAAGCCAAACGACTGTACGAACGGGTGACCTACGACATGGAAATGATCCGGGAATTAGGACATTGTTCCGGTATCGAGAACTATTCCCGTTATTTCGATGGCCGTGCTGCCGGCACACGTCCTTATTGTCTTCTCGACTTCTTCCCGGACGACTTTTTACTGGTTATTGACGAAAGCCATGTAAGCATACCGCAGGTCCGCGCAATGTACGGAGGCGACCGTGCCCGTAAAATCAATCTGGTAGAATACGGCTTCCGATTGCCTGCTGCCATGGACAATCGTCCTCTGAAGTTTGAAGAGTTTGAAGAGATGACAAAGCAAGTGATTTATGTCAGTGCCACACCGGCGGAATATGAACTGATACAATCGGAAGGAATCGTTGTAGAACAGGTTATCCGTCCTACCGGCCTGCTTGATCCTGTCATCGAAGTGCGACCGAGCCTCAACCAGATTGACGACCTGATGGAAGAGATTCAGCTCCGCATCGAAAAAGAAGAACGGGTACTTGTCACAACACTTACTAAACGTATGGCGGAAGAGTTGACCGAATATCTTCTCAATAATAATGTAAGATGCAACTATATTCACAGCGATGTAGATACGTTAGAACGTGTGAAGATCATGGATGACCTGCGACAAGGTGTTTACGATGTACTTATTGGCGTCAATCTGCTCCGTGAAGGACTTGACTTGCCGGAAGTATCTCTTGTCGCTATCCTTGATGCCGATAAGGAAGGATTCCTCCGGTCCCATCGGTCATTGACCCAGACAGCAGGACGTGCCGCCCGTAACGTAAACGGAAAAGTGATTATGTATGCTGATAAAATAACGGACAGCATGCGGCTTACGATCGATGAAACAAATCGTCGACGTGAGAAACAGCTGGCTTACAATGAAGCAAACGGTATCACTCCACAGCAGATCAAGAAGGCCAGAAACTTGTCTGTATTTGGCAATGCCGGCTCGGAAGCCGATGAAATGTTGAAGGAAAAACATGCTTACGTGGAACCTTCCTCTCCCAATATTGCAGCCGACCCTGTTGTACAATACATGAGTAAAGCACAAATGGAGAAGAGCATAGAACGTACCCGCAAATTAATGCAGGAAGCTGCCAAAAAGCTGGAATTTATCGAAGCCGCCCAATATCGGAACGAATTATTAAAACTGGAAGATTTGATGAAAGAAAAATGGGGATAAACGGCTCATAAATATCAATAAATCTATAACAAACCCGCACTTTTGCTAATTAGTGTTATAAAAACACCTATTAAGGATGAATAATTTGCTAATATCACAGAAGTACGTATCTTTGCACTGTGTTTTTCATAGTATTAGATTTAAGGTTAACAAAGGTTGGAGCAAGGCGTTGCTCCTTTTTTTATGTCCATACGTTATCTAAGCTTTTTCAATTCTATAAAATAATATACGAATGCCTTGGCCAATGTTCCATAATAGACTCTACTTTGGAATCTTCAGTAACCAAATAATCGATATCCCCCCAAAGAAGCTATAGTATAGTCTTCAGCCACCGAATATCCGCAAAGTCTAACAGAAAAACAAGAATGGCTCAACAAACATTTCCCTTTCATCACATGGGAGCAAATGATATTTTGCGGACGCAAAAACAGTATCAAAGGAGATATAATGATTGACGATCATCCCAAAAATCTCAGAGTTTCTGATGAGGTTGTGTCAAAACGCTGGCACAACCTTTTTTTATGCACAAAGCCCAGACTTTCACAAGCCCGGGCTTTGTTATTACCCAAAGTTTTTGTATCTTTAGGCATAAAGTTTTTCGTTATGGCAAAGTTACATTTTCGTCCTTACATTCCCAACCAAACAGTTCTTTTTCCCGGAAGAATTGATGAAAACATAGCAGCGAACGATCCGGTTCGCATAGTTAATACTGTTGTTGATAATCTCAATCTTGACAATTTCAAGAAGCTTTATAAAGCAACCGGTCGTTGTCCTTATCATCCTAAAATGATGCTTAAGGTGATTATCTACGCCTACATGAACAATATCTATTCGTGCCGCAAAATAGAGAATCTTCTCCTACGTGATATTCATTATATCTGGCTTTCCGGTAATGAACATCCGGATTTTATTACCATCAACCGTTTTCGAAACCGTGTAAAAGAGGAAATAAATACCGTATTCACGCAGTTGGTTCTTGTCCTTGCCGACAAAGGTTTCATCAGCCTTGACGTAGAGTATATCGACGGTACCAAGATTGAGTCCAAAGCCAACAAATATACTTTTGTCTGGCGCAAGACAGTCGAAAAGAACCGTACAAAGCTGATGGATAAGATCCGCATTCTCCTGGAGCAGGTGGATGAAGTCATAGCCCAAGAGAACTCCATGAAAGATACACCCGTAGAGTTCACTCCCGCCATGCTCTCAGATATAGTGAATGAACTTAAAGAGGTGCTGGAACACCAGCCTGTAACAAAGGACAAGGAACAAAAGAAGGTCATCCGGGAAAAGAAGAAACAGGTCCGGGAACTTGAGGAGTACCGTGACAAGTTGATAGAATACGACAACCATCTTGATACTCTTGGAGAACGCAACTCCTACTCCAAGACCGATCCTGATGCCACCTTCATGCGCATGAAAGAAGACGCCATGAGAAACGGACAGACCAAACCCGGATATAATCTGCAAATAGGTACCGAGAACCAATTCCTCATAGACTTCCGACTGTTTCCCAACCCAACCGACACACTGACCCTCATACCTTTCTTCCACTCCTTTGAGCAACGCTATAACCGCTTACCAACTGTCGGTGTGGCAGACTCCGGTTACGGCTCGGAAGAAAATTATCGGTTCATGCAAGATAATGGGATAGAAGCCTTTGTCAAGTACAACTACTTCCATAAAGAACAGCGTCCCCGTTATACCCCCAATCCATTCCATGCGGAGAGTCTCCATTACAATGCGGGGGAGGATTATTACGTTTGTCCTATGGGGCAGCACATGAACCGTATAGGAACTAGACGTGACAAAACAGCAAGCGGATACATCACCGAAAGTGCCCGATATAAAGCACAAAGATGTGAAGGGTGTCCTTTGTGTGGCAGTTGCTTTAAAGCTCGGGGGAACCGTATGATAGAAGTCAACCACCGGTTAAACCAATACAAACGGCAGGCACGGGAAAGGTTACTCTCGGAAGAAGGCATCAGGCATAGGGGAAGGCGATGTATAGAACCGGAAGCAGTTTTTGGACAAATGAAACACAACATGGCATACAAAAGGTTCCGGCATGTGGGAGAAGACAAGGTTACAATGGACTTTGCCTTCTTTGCTATAGCTTTTAATATCAAAAAGATGTGTACAAAACTACTAAAAGCAGGAAAGAGAAGGAGTGCACACACTATATTTATCTTTATCAGACCACGTGTGACTCAAAATACGACGAATATTAAGCCTTATTACCTAATTACTGAAAAAATAGTCGCATAGACAAAAAAGAGGAACGACTATTTTATATTAAAAAAAGAAGGGGATGTGCCTTAGTTTTGACACAGCCCCCAACCGCATAATATTTTTATAACAGATTATAAACGAGTAAATAGTTGGAATGAGATTATGACACTTTTCTAGTCTTTTCCACAACCTAAGAGCAAGAAAAAATGCCTCTTGATTTCTTTTCAAGAGGCATTTTTTATATATTCTATTGACTAATTCATTCACTAAAGTGCCTTTTCAATAGCTTGTTTGATCAATGTTTCCATGACTTCATATCCCTCACCTGTCGGATGTACTCCATCTTTTGTATATTGAGGATTCAAAGCCTTGTTCTCGCCAACTACCATCGGCTGATAATAGTTCACAAACGGAATTTTGTTAGCCTTGGCATAAGCTTCTATACGGGCATTCAGTGACTGAATCTTTTGAGGAGCATCCTTGATCTCCCGTCTCCATGGAAATTCAGCAGCCGGCAGCACTGAAGTCAGAATCACCTTTATTTTATTTGCTTTCGCTAACTCTGCCATAGATGCAATATTTCCGAATGTATAATCTTCATTATACGGACCTGTATTTTCAGCCACGTCATTTGTTCCCGCATTAATGACAACCAATGCCGGAGCAAGATTTATCACATCTTCCCGAAAACGAAGTAAAAACTGATAGGAAGTCTGTCCGCTGATACCACGGCCAATATATCCATTCGTTTTGAAAAAGTCAGGATGCGTCCTCACCCATCCTTCCGTAATGGAATTGCCCATAAAAACAACTCTTTTTTCTTTCTTCACAGGTTGCGCAAGTGTTGCATTCTCTTTCGCATAACGTTTAAAGTCAGCGAACTCATGTTTCTGTGCATAGATCTCTCCTACCGAGAAACTCAAACAAACAACAGCCAATAACATCCATTGACCCAATTTTTTCTTTTCCATATACTTATAATAAAGATTAGTAATTCAAATTGCATGCAAAGATAAAAAAACTCTTTATATGAACGATTAAATACCGAATATCCGTTAAGTGAAGAAGTAATTTTCTTAATCTATGTTATATAACATGGATTTTTCTTTGGATTATTTGCAGATTTCACAGAAGTCCGTATCTTTGCACTGTGTTTTTCATAGTATTAGATTTAAGGTTAACAAAGGTTGGAGCAAGGCGTTGCTCCTTTTTTTATGCCTATACATTTGGAATCCTGAAAAAGAATGGTATTTTTGTAAATCATAATATCCTAAAAAATACTGCCATGAAAAAACTCATAACTCTCTTCTTTATAAGTATACTTAGTCTTCAGATGTACTGTTCCGCACAAGAGATATTGAACGTAGATTATTCTGCCATCAAGGAATATGTAACCGACCATAGTACGGAATTTCAGAAACTCATGCAACGTTTTGAGGAAAATGATAGCCTACTCACCCGCCAGGATTATGCCATGATATATTACGGATACTCCTTTACTCCTGCCTATAAAGGAAGTATGGATAACTTTCAAGATCTCCGGAAACTGATTAAAGAGCAAAAGTATGAAGACGCTTATAATACCGGTAAAGAACTGCTGAAAAAGAATCCTGTATCTCTTCAATTATTATACAACATGTACGGATTAGCAGGTTTACTTGAAAAAGATATCCAGGAAATAAAGCATTATTCGAAGCGATACGCAGCCCTTCTTACTATGATTTCCCTTACAGGAGACGGCACAAGTGAAGAGACAGCATTCAAGGTTATCTGCGTTAATGATGAATACCAGCTACTGAACATGTTATTCAGAATGGAAAACATGAAAAGTCAATCGCTAGTCAATAAATGCGATCTGATAGAGTTTGATAAATGCCAGCATTATGAAGGCAATCAAATGTACTTCGACATTAGCCGTTCCCTTGATTATACGAGTAAATTATTCGGGAAATGAAAAGTAGGTTTGCTTTTGGGGATCTCTCCCAAACTAAAATACAAAAATAATAACTTATAATAAACTTGAAATAACTAATTAAATAATGGAATCAGAAATTCAACTCAACGACCACAACAAACAGGAATATCCTCCCATGCATACAGATGAGACACATTATCTTATTTTTTAGACAAAAGAACATAAGAACAAAAAAGAAACATGGAAATAGAAAGTTTGATAAAAGCTATTATCCAGTGTGCTTATAATGTAAGAACACACCTTGCAGCAGGTTTTCTTGAAAATGTTTATCAGAAAGCATTGATGATAGAATTAAAAGAAAAGGGTATTCATGCAGATACAGAAACTCCTATAAATGTATATTACAAAAATGAAATTGTAGGAGAATTCAGAGCAGACATAATCGTAGAAGGAGAAATAATCATTGAACTTAAAGCGGTACAGCATCTTCTTCCTATACACGAAACCCAATTAGTAAATTACTTAACCGCTACCAATACAGACCACGGCTTATTAATAAACTTTGGTGGTGAACGTATCGAAATAAAAAGAAAATTCAGAGAATATAAACATAAAAATAACGCATAAGAAAAAATATGTTCTTTTGTTCTTATGTCTAAAAGCAATAAAAATTTGTCTATTATGGAAATAAATCAAGCAGCCCCCAAATTTCAGGATGTGTCAATCGCGCCTATGCATACAGCAGAGCATTTATTAAATGCCACTATGGTAAAAACCTTTGGTTGCCTCCGCTCAAGAAATGCCCATATAGAAAGGAAAAAGAGTAAATGCGACTATATTCTTTCTGTATGTCCCACGGAGGCGGAAATACAAATGATCGAAGATAAAGTAAATGCAGCTATCGACCAAAATCTGCCCGTTACTGTAGAATTCATGACTCATGAAGAAGCAAAAGACATCGTAGACCTGAGCAAACTTCCCGCTGATGCCAGTGAAACCCTTCGTATTATACGTATCGGAGATTACGACGCCTGTGCCTGTATCGGACTACATGTATCCAATACTTCAGAAATAGGAACTTTCAAAATCATCAGTCATGATTATGATGAAGAAAGACAAGTATTAAGGTTGAGATTCAAGCTTCTTGAGAAGAAATAGAATATCAAATTAATATCTATATTATATAAAATAAACAAACACAGGCTACATTTTGTCATCAAACAAGATAAATTGACATTATCAAGATGACAAATAGACACTTACAGCCTCAAATATCTTTTGGCATAAGGTTTGCACTTATAACAGCGAACGACGGTTCGAAAACGGACGGCAAGAGTCGAAAATTCCTCTCTGCAGAAAGCGACGACCCGAAGTTCAAAATTGAATAAACCGAATGTTTAACTAAAAGATAGGAGACTAAGATTATGATGCCTGTTAGAAGAACTCAAAACTGGTTACCAAGTATTTTTAACGATTTCTTTGATAACGATTGGATGGTAAAAGCAAATGCTACCGCACCTGCAATCAATGTTTTTGAAACAGAAAAAGAATACAAAGTTGAACTGGCTGCTCCGGGGATGACAAAAGAGGACTTCAATGTTCGCATTGATGAAGAAAATAACCTCGTTATCACCATGGAGAAGAAGACTGAAAACAAAGAAGAGAAGAAAGAAGGTCGCTATCTACGTCGCGAATTCTCTTATTCCAAGTTCCAGCAGACTATGATTCTACCGGATAATGTAGATAAAGAAAAAATATCTGCCGCAGTAGAAAACGGAGTATTGAATGTTCAACTTCCTAAGATTTCTGAAGAAGAAGTGAAGAAAGCCGAAAAGCAAATCGAAGTAAAATAACACAGTAACCGCAATTCACCTCAAGCGGGTGAAGAGATAATAAAAAAACAGCTCTTTCCGATCATAAAGGAAAAGAGCTGTTTTTTATATAGTCCCATTACCCGACTATTGATTTTTCCGGTAGCTGAACACTGCCCAGCTATTGAAAACCAGGGCAAAAAGAAACAAGACTCCTATTTCAGGCAGCAATTCCAGTAAGCTGCTTCCCTTAAGATATACCATACGCATTGCTTCCATAAAGTACTTCAACGGATTAAAATAAGTGATCACCTGCGCCCACTCAGGCATGCTGCTCACCGGTGTAAATAGTCCGCTCATCAACATCAGAATCAACATAAAAAAGAACATCACAAACATGGATTGCTGCATAGTTGCCGAATAATTGGATATGACAAGCCCGAAACCGGACATAACAAACACAAACAGAATCGCCAAAAAATAAATCACAATAAAGTGTCCTACAGGAGTTATTCCATAAAGCAACCAAGATAATAAAAAGCACAAAGTCAATACGATAAAGCCTGTGATCCAGTAAGGTAGAAGTTTGGCCAGAATAAAAGTAAACTTCGGTACAGGGGTCACATTAATCTGTTCGATGGTTCCAACTTCTTTCTCACTAACGACATTCAAAGCAGGTAAAAAACCGCATATCAGAGTCAGCAACATTCCCATCAGTGCAGGAATCATATAAAGCTTATAATTCAGATTCGGATTAAATAATCCCTGCGTATCGATACGAATAGAAGGGGCACTACCCGAAGCTGAAACGGCATCAGGACGTTCCGCACGTAATTCGGTTGCGTAATTATTGATAATAGTAGCCAGATAAGAACTGCCCAACCCTCCTTTCGTTCCATTTACCGAATTGGCGGCAATCAAGATATGAGCTTCCCCTTTGTTCATCCAATCCTTTTCCAAATGACGGGGTATCTCCATCACAATATCCGCCGTTCCCAATTCAATATTCCGCAATCCATCCGCATAAGATGCCGGAACTTCCGTCAGACGGAAATAAGTAGAAGCCGCAATCTTATTCACCAACCGCTGAGAAATAACCGAATGGTCGTTATCAACGATATTCAGCTGTATATTCTTTATTTCCATATTCACGGCCCAAGGCATCAGCAACATGATCATACAGGGAAAGACAAGAATCAATCTCGGCAAGAACGAATTGCGAAGCAACTGTTTAAACTCTTTTTCTATCAGAAATTTTATCATAATAAATTCCTTTATTCCAATCGATATTTAAATTTCTTGATGCTGATTGTAATAAGCACTATGGCCATCAGCAATAAAATGCTAATCTCTTTAAGTACCAACACAACCGGCACTCCTTCAATCATCAGTTTGCGTACAGCCTGTATATACCAACGGGCCGGAATAATGTCCGATATGACCTGAAGAACTATTGGCATGCTTTCTACCGGAAAAATCATGCCGGACAAAACCATGGTAGGCATCATCAATATCATACCGGATGCCAACATTGCCGCCACCTGTGTACTTGTCACTGAAGAAATCAGCAAGCCCAAAGCCAGCGATACGAAGATAAAAAGCAAGGATACCATCACCAGCCAGAATAAACTCCCCACTACCGGCACATCCAGCACAAAGACTGAAAGCAACAGAATAGTAGTCAGATTGACAAACGATAAAACAAAGTAAGGAATTGCCTTCGCCAACACAATAAATAATGGTTTTACCGGAGATACCAGCAATACTTCCATGGTACCGGTCTCTTTTTCACGGACAATGGAAATAGAAGTCATCATCGCGCAAATCAACATTAAAATCAGTCCCATAACCCCGGGCACAAAGTTATAGGCACTCTTCATTTGCGGATTATACAATAATTTGATATCCGGAATCAAACGGGAAACAGAAACGTTGGAAGGCAACATTTCCTGCCCCACCGAAGAAACGATACTGGCAGCATAATTGGTTTGCGAAGTAGACATATTAGGATCAGTTGCATCTGCTATCAGCTGCACACGGGCATCTCCCTTATAAAGTCCGTCGGCAAAACGCTCTCCAAATACAATCGCCATATCAATCTTATTTTTCCGGAAGGCAGCCTCCATTTCCTGCGGAGAATGAAAGCGGGCAGTAACCGTGAAATATTCACTCGCATCCAGACGGTCTATAATTTTCCTTGTCACCACATCATTCGAAGGATCAAGAACAGCCAGCCGGACATTCTTCACTTCCGTACTGATAGCAAACCCAAACAGGATAATCTCTACGACCGGCATTCCCAACAGAATCAACATCGTACGCCGGTCACGGAAAATATGATAAAATTCTTTCTTTACGAAAGCTATAAATTGTTTCATAATCAATCTGCTTTACGCACCGCATGGCGGGCAAGTTGTTGAAACACATCATCCATCGTCTCCACACCAAACTGCTCTTTCAGTCGAGTCGGTGTATCCAGCGCCTTGATCTGTCCGTCTACCATAATCGATATCCGGTTACAATATTCCGCTTCATCCATGTAGTGTGTGGTAACAAAAACAGTTATTCCCCGATCGGCTGCCTGATAAATCAGTTCCCAGAATTGTCTGCGGGTAGCAGGGTCCACTCCTCCGGTCGGTTCATCCAAGAACACAATCTTCGGTTCATGAAAGATAGAGACAGAAAAAGCCAGCTTCTGCTTCCAACCCAAAGGAAGGCTTTTTACCAGTGTATTCCGTTCGTCTGCAAAGCCGAGGCGTTCTAACAATTCCTCTGTCTTTTCTTCAATTTCCTTATCCTTCATTCCATAGATCCCGGCAAAAAGGCGGATATTCTCCCACACTTTAAGATCTTCATACAAAGAGAATTTCTGGCTCATATATCCGATATGCTTTTTTACCTGTTCAGCTTCGCGGAAGATATCATAACCGGCCACCTTGCCTACCCCCGATGTCGGACGGCTCAATCCGCAAAGCATGCGCATTGCAGTTGTCTTACCTGCTCCATTGGCTCCAAGAAAACCGAAAATCTCTCCGCGTTTCACCTGAAAAGAAATATGGTCGACTGCCGTAAAATGCCCAAAGCATTTAGTCAGCTGATCCACTTCAATAACAGGAACTGCCATATTCTGCGCTTCCTCCCGTTCCAAAGGTGGCGGACAAAGAATAGAAGCAAATTTCTGAAGAATCCGTTCGGGTGTATCAATCCCATGCACCTGTCCATGATTAATAAAAGCAATCCGGTCACATTGACGAGCCTCATCCATAATAGGAGTTGAAACAATAATTGTAATCCCCTGCTTCCTTAAATTACGGAGCATCTGCCAGAATTCTTTTCGCGACACGGGATCTACCCCGGTAGTCGGCTCATCCAGAAATAAAATATCAGGTTTGTGAATCAGAGAACAACTTAACGCCAGCTTCTGCTTCATACCTCCTGACAAAGCTCCTGCCCTTCTTTTTTTAAACGGCTCAATCTGCTGATAGATATCTTTAATCAAATCATAGTTTTCCTGTATCGACGTATGAAAGACTGTCGCAAAAAACTCCAGATTCTCCTCCACAGAAAGATCCTGATAAAGCGAGAATCTTCCGGGCATATACCCTACTTTCGTGCGAATCAACTTGTAATCCGTCACCACATCCAGTCCGTTGACAATCGCCGTGCCTTTATCAGCCAGCAATAAAGTAGTCAGAATACGGAATAAAGTACTCTTACCCGCCCCATCGGGACCGATCAGCCCAAAAATTTCTCCCCGCTCTACTGCAAAGGAAACCTCTTTCAATGCCTCTACTTTCCCGTAGTTCTTACTGACTCCCTTTACAACAACTATGGATTCTCCTTTTTCCATACCACACCTCCATACATACCAATCTTCAGCGAACCGTCATTTTTCACGGCAATCTTTACCGCATATACCAGATTGGCACGTTCATTTTTAGTCAGGATAGTTTTGGGAGTAAATTCCGAACGGTCGGAAATCCAGGTGACCACACCGGGATAAGCTTTCTGTTCCGAATTTCCATAATCGGAGTACACAGTCACTTCATCTCCCAGCTTCACCTGAGACAATTGTTCTGAAGTGACATAAGCCCGCAGATACATCCGGTCAATCTCTCCCACTTTAAACAGCGGCTTGCCAACAGATGCCAGTTCTCCCGCTTCCGCATATTTAGCCAGTACCGTACCTTCGATAGGCGACAGGATATGACATTTGTTCAACTGATCTTCAACTTGTACCACTTGTATACCGACCGAATTTCCTTGTTCCGTCAGGCTGTTCGTACTATTCAGCAATGATGATTCCTGTGCAATCAACTGTCGCTGAAGCAAAGCGATCTGCGAATCCCAGTCGTCCAGCTGTTTCTGGTTAGCAGCTCCGGCAGCAAGCAGGTTCTCCACCCGTTTCTTTTCCCGTTGAGCCGTAGCTATTTGTTGTTTGGTAGCAGCTATCTGCTTTGCCAGGTCGGGACGTTGGCTCTCTACCGACTTCATACTTGCTTCCAGTTGCAGCTTCTTCAGATATAATTGGACGGTATCTACCAAACCGACTTCTTCACCGGCTTTCAGCCTTGTTCCTTCCTCTACTTCCAGTCGCAGCAATTTTCCTGACGCTTCAGCAGAAACGGTCACTTCCGTAGCTTCAAATGTTCCCGTTGCATCATAGTCGGGCACTCCATTCCCACAGGCAGCAAACATCCATACCGCCATCCCGTATATTCCTATTTTTGTCATTCGTTTCATATCCGAAAGATTTTATTAATGATTAGTAGTATATTTCAATTGATAAATGCTCATCAGCCGTTGAATCTCATGCATTGCTTTCGCCTGACGTGCAAGGCTCTCATTCGTCAGTTCCCTAAGCATCTCGGTCACCGTCAGCGTACCATTTGCAACTTTGGCCTCCGCAGCCCGACGAATATTAGTACGCAACCGGATAATTTCATCATCATCCTGCATCTGTTTTTCCAACGAACGGATAGACTGATCTTGCTGTGTCATTTCCAGTCGTGTATTAAAAAGAAACACATCCCGATTGCTGTCCAGTTGTTTCCGTTTATTTTCAATCACACGGCGGTCGTTCTTCAGCGTATACAGACTCCCGAAATTCCACGAAAGCCGGACGCCTGCAATATAATAAGGAGAAAATTCATTCTTCAGCATATTTAATCCCGGATTACCATAAGCTCCCTGCACAAACAAGCCAAAATGAGGGAGATGACGCACATTCAATGCTTTCTCCTGCACCTGCAATCCCGTTCCCTGTGCATCAAACCATGACAGTTCCGGTCGGCGAATGTCACTGACAGCCGAAAGTTCGTTTTGCGGAACAGGCTTTTCAAACACAGTCTCCTGAGAAAGTACCTCTCCTACCAACAACGAAAGCATCTTTAAATAAGCCATGCGCGAAGAAGTCAACTCCACTCTTTTCTGGCGAGTATTCAATTGCTCCACTTTCACAGCGTCCAGATCAGCCTGATTGGCAATCCCATTTTCTACATAAGCCGTAATCTGACGGAAGTTCCTTCCCAGCTCGTCTTGCAACAAGGCATTCTGAGCCAACTGTTCATCCAACATCAGAATTCCAAAATACAGATCATTCACATGGCTATTCAACGAGTACATATCCACGTTCAACTTTTCTCTGTTGATCTCCGCTTCCGCTTCAGTCTGCTTCTTCTGCATCCGGATTCCTCCGCCATCCCATATCTGCTGTTGTAACTCCAACATCACCTGATATTGATCCTTAGACATTCCTTTGATATCCACTCCGGGAATGGCAACAGGTAACTCCGTCACCTCGCTTTGATAAGACGCTTTTGCCGAAAGAGCGAACTGGGGCAAGTATCCTCTCGCCGCATTTTCCAAATTATATTCTTTCGTCTTCTCTATCAAATCATACTGACGCACCAACGGATAGTTGTCCTGCGTTTTCTGCTGACATTCTTCTAATGTTATACGTCTCGCCTGCCCATACATTCCCGTCACAAAGAGCAAGAGCGAAATACTAAAAATGATTCTTTTCATACACCTGTTTTCTATGAATTCTTCAAAAGACAAAGATAGCCGTTTAAGCGATAGCTTCACATTCCGATAGTTGGGAAATATGTCCCGTTAGTTCGATTTATCCTAAAAAAGGAGAAGATTTTGAGGCAATTTCTTATCTTTGCCGGAAAAGAGCAAAGGGAATGGAACAGAAAGAACCTATGGAATTAGGCCTCCAGCTACTGAAGGATATCAATATAGTACGTCACAACGAATTTCGTTTCATCAATGCCGAGTTCGGGTTTGTAACGAGCTTCTCGAAAATGGAAACGACCATTTTCAAAATCGGACAACCTTACCGGTTACAGGAAGGCCGTATCGCAATCATTACCAATGGACGGGCACGAGTTCTCATTAATCTGATCGAGTATATCTTTCGTCCTAATTATATCTCTCTGATCGCCCCGGGCTCTATCATACAAATTATAGAGACCTCCCAAGACTTTGATGCTCATATGATGGCGATAGAGCATAATTTCCTGCCAGTATCCGGTAAAGAAGAATTCTTTGCCCATTTCCTCCAACGGAAAAAGAATCTGCTGCTTCCACTGACTACCACTGAGCAGGTACAAATAGAGAATTTTATAACAGTCATGTGGGATGTATTACAAGAACCTGTATTCAGAAAAGAAGTAATCCAGCATCTATTGGCAGGATTACTATATAATATAGAATATATAGCCAAAAACAAAGGACAGTCCGAGTCGAGCCCATTGACACATCAGAACGATATTTTTCAACGTTTCATCTCTTTGGTCAACACTTATAGCAAGACAGAACGGAACGTCAGTTTTTATGCAGACAAACTTTGCCTTACTCCCCGTTATCTGAATACAGTGATCCGGCAAGCCAGTCAACAAACAGTAATGGACTGGATCAACCAGTCCATTATACTAGAGGCAAAAGTGCTGCTCAAACACAGCAATCGCCTTGTTTATCAAATTTCTGATGAATTAAACTTTCCCAATCCGTCCTTCTTCAGCAAGTTCTTTAAGCGAATGACAGGAATGACGCCTCAGGAATATCAAAAGAATTAAGGATTACTTTGAGAATTCCTTTATTCTCTGTTCCTCATCCAGTTTGCAAATCAGCAGTGTCTGATCCTTCTCGGCAATGATATATCCATCCAGTCCCTGAATAACAACACGCTTCTCTTCACTGGTATGTACGATACAATTCTTGCTTTCATACAGACGGACATCGGGACCTACTGTAGCATTTCCTGATTTATCTTGCGGCAACAGTCCACGAAGCGCTCCCCATGTCCCTAAGTCCGACCAGCCAAAAGAAGCCGGGAGTACATAGATTTCCTGCGCCTTCTCCATGACCGCATAGTCTATAGAAATAGCTTCACAGGTAGGAAATAGCTTTTTAATCGTTTCGTTTTCCTTCTCTGTATAGAAATCCGGGAAAATACGGTCGAAGATTTGCGCTATACCCGGAGCATATACACGCATCACAGAAGTGATAGTGCGTACATTCCATACAAAGATTCCCGCATTCCAAAAATAGCCACCTTCGGCAAGATATCTGTCAGCAGTCTCCCTATCCGGTTTTTCCTTGAATGCATCTACAGTAAAAATCTCCTTGTCAGTCATGATAGGATCTCCGGCGGCAATATATCCATATCCGGTTTCCGGACGAGTCGGTCTGATTCCCAGTGTCACGATAGCACTGCTGTTGTCAGTAAAACGAAGAGCTTTCTCTACTACCCGGCGAAATTCTCCCGTATCAATGACCAATGCATCCGATGGAGTCACCACCACATTGGCATTCGGATGTTTTTTCTTTATTTTCCAGCAAGCATAAGCGATGCAGGGAGCCGTATTCCGCGCACAAGGTTCTGCCAGAATATTACTTTCAGGAATCTCCGGCAACTGCTCCCGGACAATATCAATATATTTCTCGGACGTCACTACCCACACATTCTCCCGTGGGCAGACACCGTCAAAACGATCAGCGGTCAGTTGAATCAACGTACGTCCACATCCCATTACATCAATAAACTGTTTGGGACATTCCGGTGTGCTCATCGGCCAAAAACGGCTGCCGATGCCTCCGGCCATAATTACGATATGATTATCCATGCTCATATTACTCCCCTGTTTTTAGAATATTTTTGAATTGATTGCGCAATTTACACCAATTTGTCCAATCATGCAACTAATGCGCATTAAAAAAAATTCTTACCCGCTTCCTTCAAAAAAGATAGTGTCACTATCACGTTAGTATACTGTCACTATCACCCTGCGATAGTGACAGTATACCGACAGGATAGTGACACTAAAAAAAGCTGTCCCTGAGTATACAGGAACAGCCTTTTCAACTTATTATACAACAACTGATTACATCTTATTTATATTCTTCCCAGCTCTTGATGGCAATATCATCCACAGTCATCGTACAGAAGGCGTTGATAAATGCGCTTGCCAGACGGGCATTCGTAATCAACGGAACATTCAGGTCAATAGCTGCGCGACGGATTTTATATCCATTGTCCAGTTCTCCGGCAGTCAGATTCTTCGGAATGTTGACCACCATGTCGATTTCTTTATTATGAAGCATTTCCAGCGCTTGTGGATGTCCCTCCTCACTCGGCCAGTAGACAAGCGTACTCTCAATACCATTCTCCGCAAAGGTTTTATGAGTACCACCGGTTGCAAATAGCTTGTATCCTTTGTTTACCAACATGCGCGCCGCATCCATCATATCAGCTTTCTGCTTCATTGTACCTGTAGAAAGCAGTATGTTCTTTTTAGGAATGCGGTAGCCGACAGACAACATAGCTTTCAGCACAGCACAGGAAGTATCACTTCCGATACAGCCGACTTCACCCGTAGAAGCCATATCCACTCCCAATACAGGGTCGGCTTTCTGCAAGCGGTTGAAAGAGAACTGCGAAGCCTTTATTCCTACATAGTCCAGTTCAAACAGATTCTTTTCCGGTTTCTCCACAGGAAGTCCAAGCATCACTTTGGTAGCCAGTTCTATGAAGTTTATCTTCAGCACCTTGCTGACAAACGGGAAGGAACGGCTGGCACGCAAATTACACTCGATCACCTTGATATCATTATCTTTTGCCAGATACTGGATATTGAACGGACCGGATATATTCAGCGCCTTGGCAATCTCACGACTAATGCGTTTGATACGGCGGACAGTTTCGACATACAGTTTCTGCGGCGGGAACTGAATGGTAGCGTCACCGGAGTGCACACCGGCAAACTCAATATGTTCGCTGATGGCATAAGCTATGATCTCGCCATTCTGCGCGACAGCATCCATTTCCACTTCCTTCGCATGTTCGATAAACTGGCTTACTACCACCGGATGCTTTTTTGATACATTAGCAGCCAGCTTCAAGAAACGTTCAAGCTCTTCCTGATTGGAACAGACGTTCATCGCAGCCCCCGAAAGCACATAAGACGGACGAACAAGAACCGGAAACCCGACTTCATCGACAAACTCGTTGATATCTTCCAACGATGTCAACTCACGCCAGCGTGGCTGGTCTACGCCGATACGGTCGAGCATTGCAGAGAATTTTTCGCGGTCTTCGGCATTGTCAATGCTCTGGGCGCTTGTTCCCAGTATGTGGATATTCTGAGCATCCAGACGCAAGGCAAGGTTATTCGGAATCTGACCACCGGTAGAGACAATGACACCATGCGGATTTTCCAGTTCAAGAATATCCATTACCCGTTCGAATGTCAGTTCATCAAAGTAGAGACGGTCGCACATATCATAGTCCGTAGATACCGTTTCCGGATTATAATTGATCATCACACTGCGCCAGCCTTCTTTGCGAATGGTATTCAGAGCCTGTACGCCGCACCAGTCAAATTCTACAGAAGAACCGATACGGTAGGCGCCGGATCCCAACACGACAATAGACTTATGATCACCCAGATAATGTACATCATTTGCCACTCCGCTATAAGTCAGATACAGATAGTTGGTCTGTGCCGGGTATTCGGCAGCCAGCGTATCGATCTGTTTTACAACCGGAAGAATGCCGGCAGCCTTCCGATATTTGCGGATATACAGGCTTCCATCTTCCATATCACCTTCATAACCAATGGCACGGGCAATCTGAAAATCAGAGAAGCCCTGTTGCTTCGCTTTTCTTAATAGAGAATGGACAAATGGCAATTGACAATTGACAGTTGACAAATGACAATTACCTTGCGGATCTTCGATTGCATGCGCTTCTTTTTCTTTCCTCATTGTTAATTGTCCATTGTCCATTGTCAATTGACGAAGCTCCTTGGAGGTTTGCATGATATTCATCAACTTCTGGAGGAACCATTTGTCAATCTTTGTCAGTTCATGCACCTGATCGATGGTATATCCTGCCCGGAAAGCTTTCGAAATTACAAAAATACGTTTATCGGTCGGTTCGCGCAATGCCTTATCGAGATCAGAAATAACCAGTTCCTTGTTTTCTACAAAGCCATGCATTCCCTGTCCGATCATGCGCAGTCCCTTCTGAATAGCTTCTTCAAAAGTACGTCCGATGGCCATCACTTCCCCTACCGATTTCATGGAAGATCCCAATTCCTTGTCTACACCATGGAATTTTCCTAAGTCCCAGCGAGGTATCTTGCATACGACATAATCCAGTGCCGGTTCGAAGAAAGCGGAAGTAGTCTTTGTCACAGAGTTCTTCAAATCAAAGAGTCCGTAGCCGAGTCCTAATTTGGCTGCTACAAAAGCCAACGGATATCCGGTTGCTTTAGAAGCCAAGGCCGAAGAACGGGAAAGACGGGCATTCACTTCAATCACCCGATAATCTTCCGATTCGGGGTCGAAAGCGTACTGAACATTACATTCGCCCACAATACCAATGTGACGGATGATACGTATCGCCAGTTCGCGGAGTTTATGATATTCACTGTTAGTCAGCGTCTGGGAGGGAGCAATAACAATTGATTCACCGGTATGGATACCCAGCGGGTCAAAGTTCTCCATATTACAAACCGTGATACAGTTGTCGAAACGGTCGCGCACCACTTCATATTCTACTTCTTTCCATCCGCGAAGCGATTTCTCGACCAGCACTTGCGGAGAGAAAGAGAAGGCTTTTTCTACCAGCACATCCAGTTGTTCCTCATTATCACAGAAACCGGAGCCCAGACCACCCAATGCATAAGCGGCACGGACAATGACCGGATATCCCAGTTCCTTCGCAGCACGGCGCGCATCTTCTGCATTTTCTACAGCTTCACTTTTAATGGTCTTTACATTAATTTCGTTCAGTTTCTGCACGAAGAGTTCACGGTCTTCCGTGTCCATAATGGCCTGTACCGGAGTACCGAGCACTTTAACATTATATTTCTCAAGGATTCCTTCTTTGTATAAAGCAACGCCACAGTTCAGCGCAGTCTGTCCGCCGAATGCCAGCATAATACCCTCCGGCTTCTCTTTCTGAATCACTTTTTCCACGAAATACGGAGTGACCGGAAGGAAATAAATTTGATCTGCTACTCCTTCAGAGGTCTGTACCGTAGCAATGTTCGGATTGATAAGAATGGTTTCAATCCCTTCTTCTTTCAAGGCTTTGAGCGCCTGCGAACCGGAATAGTCGAACTCACCGGCCTCACCGATTTTTAAGGCACCGGAACCCAGCAGCAATACTTTCTTTATATTTTCTTTCATGATGGTCGGTTATTTTAGCAGGTTTACAAATTCGTCGAACAAGAATGCCGTATCCGTAGGACCACTCGCAGCTTCCGGATGGAACTGTGCGGAGAACCAGGGATTTTTCTTGTGCCTGATTCCTTCGTTGGAGCCATCATTCATATTGATGAACAGCGGTTCCCAATCTGCACCCAGCGTATTGTTATCCACGGCATAACCATGATTCTGTGAAGTAATGAAACAGCGTTCCGTTCCTACCATGCGTACCGGTTGGTTATGGCTGCGGTGTCCATATTTAAGTTTGTAAATCTTTGCCCCTCCGGCTTTCGAAAGCAACTGGTTTCCCATGCAGATTCCAAAGATAGGAAGTTTCTCGTTTGCCATTGCTTTGCGAATATTCTGTACAGCTGCATCGCAGGTATCCGGATCACCCGGTCCGTTGGATATAAACAACCCGTCAAATTCAAGTCCGTTGAAATCATAGTCCCATGGTACGCGAATAACTTCCACATTCCGTTTCAGCAAGCAACGGATTATATTTGTCTTGACTCCGCAATCCACCAGAAGTACTTTTTTCAATTGACAATTGACAGTTGACAATTGACAATTAAGCTGCGCAATGGGCATGGTTAATGGAAAAGAACGGGATGTCCCGTCAGGAAGATAGGAAATTATTTCTTTGCAGGAAACACGGTCTACGTAATTCACGGCAGCGTAATTGTCAATTGTCAATTGTCCATTGTCAATTGGATTGTCGAAGACAATCTTTCCCATCATCACTCCGTGTTCACGAAGTATTTTGGTCAGTTCACGCGTATCGATGCCCGTGATACCCGGCACTTGTTCACGTTTCAACCATTCACCCAAACTTTCCACTGCATTCCAGTGGCTATATTCATAAGAATAGTCACTTACGATAATCGCTTCCGCATGTATTTTCTCACTTTCCATAAAAGTGGCGAGTCCATTCGGTTCGATGGTAAAAGGAGGAACTCCATAGTTTCCTACCAGAGGATAGGTAAGAGTCATCAGCTGTCCGGCGTAGGAAGGGTCAGTGAGGCTCTCCGGATATCCGGTCATGGCGGTATTGAAAACTACTTCGCCCGCCACCGGCTTCTCGTAACCAAACGACTTACCGGAAAACCGGCTCCCGTCGTCAAGGATTAATGTCACATTTCTCATTCTTATTTCTGAATCGTTGTATGGTTGTTAGAATTGATACATCTGCTCAATGTAGTTGATGAATGCCTGATTCACCATTTTCACACCACCCGGCGTAGGATAATTGCCACTGAAATACCAGTCCCCCAGGTGGTTCGGACAGGCTTCATGAAGCCCTTCCAACGGTTGGTAGACAATTTCCACTTTGGCTTTCGTTCCCTTCGGTGTCAGCAGTTCCACCATTTTGGCAGATATTTCTTCATCCGTAAATGGGGCATAAATTTCTTTCACATAGTTTACCATCTGCTCTTTCGGCAAGCCGACCTGATCTTTGGACTTCCGGTAAACCGCAGCAATGACATCTTTCATATCACGTTCTTTCAACAATTCGATGGCCGCTCTGAAAGCGATGAACTCGCTCATCTTTGCCATATCGATCCCATAATAATCCGGGTAACGAACTTGCGGTGAAGAGGATACAATCACTATCTTCTTCGGACCAAGACGGTCGAGAATACCGATAATACTTTGCTTCAAGGTAGTACCACGCACAATACTGTCATCGATAATCACCAAATTATCGACACCGGAGACAAGGCTTCCGTAAGTAATGTCATATACGTGAGCAGCCAGATCATTCCGACTGTTTCCCTCTGCAATAAAGGTACGGAGCTTTATGTCTTTTATAGCCACTTTCTCACTGCGGATACGGCGGGAAAGAATAACTTCCAGCTCCTCCATACAGGGATTGTGTCCCAATGCAGCAATCTGGCGTACCTTTTCTTCATTCAGATAATCATCCAGCCCCTGCAACATTCCGTAGAAAGCAACTTCAGCCGTGTTGGGGATAAACGAGAAAACGGTATGATCGATATCGTTATGAATGGCTTTCAAAATTCTGGGAATCAGTTTTTCTCCCAAAAGTTTTCTTTCTTTATAGATATCGACATCACTTCCACGGGAGAAGTAAATACGCTCAAAGGAGCAAGCGCGTCTTTCGCGTGGCTTATTGATCTGCGATGTCCGTAGCTTGCCTTCTTTACTGATAAGCAATGCCTGTCCGGGTTGCAGTTCTTTGATTTCTTCCACAGGAACATTCAGAGCTGTCTGAATCACCGGACGCTCGGAAGCCAATACGGCAATTTCATCATCCTGATACCAGAAAGCCGGACGGATACCCCACGGGTCACGGATAGCAAAAGACTCGCCGCTTCCGGTAAGACCGCAGATCACATATCCCCCGTCCCACTCACGGCTGGAAGTACGCAGCACGTTCGCCAGCTCGATATGTTCTTCTATATAGTGAGTGATCCCCATGCCCGTCAGTCCTTCGGCTTCGGCAAGATTGAAGAGGCGTTCCACTTCACGGTCAAGGCGATGGCCTACCTGTTCCAACATGATATAGGTGTCGGCATACTTACGGGGATGCTGTCCGATAGCGGTGATACGGGCAAATATTTCATCGACATTCGTCATATTGAAGTTTCCGCAGAGAGCCAGATTCTTGGCACGCCAGTTGTTTCTTCGCAAAAACGGATGTACATAGGAAATTCCGGATTTTCCGGTGGTGGAATAACGCAGATGCCCCATGTATGCTTCACCGGCAAAAGGTAAAGTACGTTTGGCGAAAGCTGCATCATGCAATTGTTCGGGAGTCAGGTCTTTAAAATTACTTTGTACGTTTTCAAAGATTTCAGTGATAGCACCGGAACCTAATGCACGTTCACGAAACATATATTCTTCACCCGGATTTGCTTCCAGTTTCACACATGCCAGTCCTGCTCCTTCCTGTCCCCGATTGTGCTGTTTCTCCATTAACAGATAGAGTTTGTTGAGACCGTACATCCATGTTCCGTACTTTTTCTCGTAATACTCCAGAGGTTTGAGCAGCCGTATCATGGCAACGCCACATTCATGTTTCAATTGTTCCATCTAATTTATTTACTATTTAATCATTCCACAGTTACCGACTTTGCCAGATTTCTAGGTTGGTCTACATCCATTCCTTTGCACACCGCAATGTGATAAGCAAGCAATTGGAGAGGTACCGTAGTAATTAACGGATCAAGGCACTCGATTGTTTCCGGAAGTTCGATACTGCAATCGGCTATTTTACTGATCACTGTATCTCCCTTAGTTACAAATGCAATTACCCGGCCTTTTCGTGCCTTGATTTCCTGAATATTGCTCAGTACTTTCTCGTACAGTCCGTTCTGGGTAGCAATGACGACTACCGGCATTTCAGCATCAATCAAGGCAATCGGTCCGTGTTTCATTTCGGCAGCCGGATAACCTTCGGCGTGAATATACGATATTTCTTTCAATTTCAACGCACCTTCCAAAGCAACAGGATAACTATATCCGCGTCCGAGGTAAATAAAGTTATGCGCATAGGTGAAAGTTTTTGATAATTCCGCCAACTTATCATTCAGCTTCAGCACCTCCTTCATTTTTTCGGGAATATTGTTCAGTTCCTGCACAATTGTGAGATAATGCGCCTCATCCAGCGTACCTTTCTCTTTGGCGAGAGTTAATGCCAACATTGTCAGTACACTCACCTGTCCTGTAAATGCTTTGGTAGAAGCTACTCCAATCTCCGGGCCGACGTGGATATACGAACCTGTATGAGTGGCACGGGGAATAGAGGAACCAATCGCGTTGCATATACCATATATAAAAGCACCGCGACTTTTCGCCAGTTCTACTGCCGCCAGTGTATCCGCCGTTTCTCCACTTTGCGAAATGGCAATCACCACATCATGCTCGTCGATCACCGGATCACGATAACGAAATTCGGAAGCATACTCCACTTCTACCGGAATACGGCAGAAACTTTCAATCAGGTGTTTACCGATCAGTCCCGCATGCCAGGAAGTACCACAAGCCACAATGACAAAGCGTTTGGCATTCAGCAACTTCTCTTTATAGTCAATCACGGCCGAAAGCACCACATTATTCGCTTCCACATTGATACGTCCGCGCATACAATCACGGATACAGTCCGGCTGCTCAAAAATCTCCTTCAGCATAAAATGCGGATAGCCCCCTTTATCCAGCTGTCCGAGGTTCAACTCTACCTTTTTCACTTCGGGGGTCATTTCCACATTATTCAGATTGACTACCTTCAATTCTTTTCCCCGGTTGATCACCGCTATCTCACCATCTTCCAGATATACCACCTTATCTGTATATTCTACAATCGGCGTGGCATCCGACGCCAGAAAAAATTCCTCTTCACCAATACCTACCACCAGCGGACTGCTTTTGCGGGCCGCAATAATTTCCTCCGGGTGCTCCTTATCAAGAATCGCAATCGCATAAGCACCAATCACCTCGCCCAATGCCAACTGAACGGCAGTGAGCAAATCAACCTGATGGGTAACTTTCATATATTCGATTAGTTGAACAAGCACCTCGGTATCGGTACTACTTTTAAAAGTGTAACCTTTGGCCTGAAGTTTTTCTTTGAGAACAGCGTAGTTTTCAATGATACCGTTGTGAATGAGAGCGAGCTTTTCGGAAGAAGAATAATGAGGATGGGCATTAGCTGAACAAGGTTCCCCGTGTGTAGCCCAACGGGTATGGGCAATTCCGACTGTACCGGAAATATCTTTGTGTGTGACGAAATTTTCGAGTTCGGAGACTTTTCCTTTCGTCTTGTACACATTTAATTGTTGGTTATCACTGATCAATGCTACCCCTGCACTGTCATATCCACGATACTCCAGCCGCTTCAACCCTTTAATAAGGATGGGGTAGGCTTTTCTTTTACCAATATAGCCTACTATTCCACACATATTATGATATTTTTATTTCGGTTGCAAATATACGAATTCTAAATGACATAAAGATAAATTTTTCTATATTTATTTGACATAAGCACATAAAAAAGTTGTAAACACATCAAAAAGTTAAATAATATATTATTTTTAGCTCAAAAAGAAACAAGTTACAATCAGAATAAAATAAAAGCAAACAACTAATAAATTTGATACAAATCCGCAGATTTTGATTACAATCTAAAAGAATAAAGAGCAGGCTTTTTATTTCGTGTTACAGAAAACTAACAAAATACTATCATTATGAAATTAAATCATTAATTTTGCCGAACATTTTGATGGAATAAATAGGTATTATCATACAATAAAGCTAGAAAGAATGAAAAAACAAGAACTTTTTAACAACGCAACAGAAGGATTCACCTACCAACGAGCACCTCAACAGATGGGGTTGTACGACGCGGCATACGAACACGATGCCTGCGGAGTTGGCATGCTGGTGGACATTCACGGAAAAAAGTCACACGACCTTGTTGAGTCGGCTTTAAAAGTATTGGAGAACATGCGCCACCGTGGTGCTGAAGGGGCGGATAACAAAACCGGAGACGGTGCAGGTATTATGTTACAGATTCCGCATGAGTTTATTTTACTGCAAGGCATTCCTGTTCCCGAAAAAGGACGCTATGGTACCGGCCTGCTTTTTCTGCCGAAAAATGAGGAAGACCAGGCAGCTATTTTAAGTATCATTATTGAGGAAATAGAGAAAGAAGGACTTACATTGATGCACTTGCGCAATGTACCTACCTGCCCGGAAATTCTGGGTGAAGCAGCTCTGGCTAATGAACCGGACATCAAACAGGTATTCATCACCGGATTTACGGAAACGGAAGCTGCCGACCGCAAATTGTATCTGATCCGTAAGCGGATAGAGAATAAAGTCAGATTGTCAGCCATTCCGACAAGAAATGATTTTTATGTCGTTTCGCTCTCTACCAAGAGTATTATATATAAAGGTATGCTTTCGTCATTGCAGCTACGCAACTATTATCCCGATCTGACGAACAGCTATTTTACCAGTGGACTGGCACTGGTACACTCCCGTTTCAGTACCAACACATTCCCGACATGGGGATTGGCACAACCCTTCCGTTTGTTGGCCCACAACGGCGAAATCAATACGATTCGCGGCAACCGCGGATGGATGGAGGCCCGTGAAAGTGTACTCTCCACTCCTGATCTGGGAGATATCAAAGAGATCCGACCGATTATACAGCCGGGCATGAGTGACAGCGCTTCTCTGGACAATGTGCTGGAGTTTCTGGTTATGTCGGGATTAAGCCTGCCACATGCCATGGCAATGCTCGTACCGGAATCTTTCAACGAGAAAAACCCGATCAGCGAGGACCTGAAATCTTTCTATGAGTATCATTCTATCCTGATGGAACCATGGGACGGACCGGCAGCCCTGCTCTTCAGTGACGGACGTTTTGCCGGTGGTATGCTCGACCGTAACGGTCTGCGCCCTGCCCGCTATCTGATCACTAAAAACGACCTGATGGTAGTTGCCTCCGAAGTAGGTGTAATGGACTTCGAACCGGGAGACATAAAAGAAAAAGGACGCCTGCAACCGGGAAAGATTCTGCTGATTGATACAAAAAAAGGAGAAATCTACTATGACGGTGAATTGAAAAAACAACTTGCCGAAGCGAAACCGTACCGTACGTGGTTGTCGACCAACCGTATCGAACTGGATGAACTGAAAAGCGGGCGCAAAGTACCTCATCACGTAGAAAATTATAACCGGATGCTCCGTACTTTCGGCTACTCCAAAGAGGACATCGAACGGTTGATTATGCCGATGGCAAGCACAGGTGCGGAACCGATTCATTCAATGGGGAATGATACGCCTTTAGCTGTACTCTCCGATAAACCTCAGTTGTTTTACAACTATTTTCGCCAGCAATTCGCACAAGTGACTAATCCACCGATCGACCCGCTACGTGAGGAACTCGTCATGTCTCTGACGGAATATATCGGAGCGGTAGGCATGAACATTCTGACTCCCAGTGAAAGCCATTGCAAAATGGTACGTCTGAATCATCCGATTCTAAGCAACACACAGCTGGATATTCTCTGCAATATCCGCTACAAGGGTTTCAAGACTGTGAAATTGCCGATGTTGTTTGAAGTATCGAAAAGAAAAGCCGGCTTGCAGGAAGCACTGAACAGGCTGTGCAAAATGGCGGAAGAGTCGGTAACGGAAGGTGTAAACTACATTGTGCTGACCGACCGTGAGGTAGATGCCACCCATGCGGTAATCCCTTCATTGCTGGCAGTAAGCGCCGTTCACCATCATCTGATTTCCGTAGGCAAACGTGTTCAGACAGCTTTGATTATAGAAAGCGGAGAAATACGTGAAGTTATGCACGCTGCCTTATTGCTCGGCTTCGGAGCAAGCGCACTGAATCCATATATGGCATTTGCTATCCTCGACAAGTTGGTGAAGGACAAAGATATTCAGCTGGATTATGCTACAGCAGAGAAAAACTATATCAAATCTATCTGCAAAGGTCTGTTCAAGATCATGAGCAAGATGGGTATCTCCACCATCCGCTCTTATCGTGGTGCGAAAATTTTCGAAGCTGTCGGGCTCAGTGAGGAATTGAGTAAGGCTTACTTTGGTGGAATCGGGTCACCAATCGGAGGTATTCGTCTGGAAGAGGTAGCCAAAGACGCAATCGCTTTCCACGATGAAGGTATCCGGGAGGTGAAGAGTGAAGAGTTACTGAATAGAGGATTGTATGCCTTCCGGAAAGACGGAGAAAAACATGCATGGAATCCGGAAACAATCAGCACGTTGCAACTGGCTACCCGCTTAGGCAGCTACAAGAAATTCAAAGAGTTCACTCATTTGGCAGACGATAAGGAGAGTCCTATTTTTCTGCGTGATTTCCTGAGTTTCCGTCGCAATCCTATCTCTATCGACCGAGTGGAACCTATAGAGAATATCCTCCGACGTTTTGTGACGGGTGCCATGTCTTTCGGTTCTATCAGCAAGGAAGCCCACGAAGCGATGGCAATTGCCATGAACACCATCCATGGACGCAGCAACACAGGGGAAGGTGGTGAAGACGCTTCCCGTTTCCACCCGCTGCCGGACGGAACTTCCATGCGAAGCGCCATCAAACAGGTAGCTTCCGGACGCTTTGGTGTCACCGCCGAATATCTGGTTAATGCTGATGAAATACAGATTAAAATAGCTCAGGGAGCCAAACCGGGTGAAGGCGGACAGCTTCCGGGATTCAAAGTGAACGATGTGATTGCCAAGACACGCCACTCCATTCCGGGGATCTCGCTGATTTCTCCTCCTCCCCACCATGATATTTATTCCATCGAGGATTTGGCACAATTGATATTTGACTTGAAAAACGTGAATCCACAAGCCAAAATCAGTGTCAAACTGGTGGCAGAAAGTGGAGTCGGCACAATCGCCGCGGGTGTGGCAAAGGCAAAAGCGGATTTGATTGTCATTTCCGGTGCCGAAGGCGGTACGGGAGCCTCTCCTGCTTCATCCATCCGCTATGCAGGTATTTCTCCGGAATTGGGATTGAGCGAGACACAACAGACACTGGTTCTGAACGGCCTGCGCGGACAAGTCGTTCTGCAAGCCGACGGACAATTGAAAACCGGACGCGATATTATTTTAATGGCATTGATGGGAGCCGAGGAATATGGTTTCGCTACTTCCGCACTGATCGTATTGGGATGTGTGATGATGCGTAAATGTCATCAGAATACTTGTCCGGTAGGTGTAGCTACTCAGAACGAAGAATTACGCAAACGTTTTCACGGACGTAGTGAATATCTGGTCAACTTCTTCACATTCCTGGCACAGGAAGTCCGTGAATATCTCGCAGAAATGGGATTTACCAAGATGGATGACATCATCGGACGCACAGACCTGATTGAACGCAAATCCGTTGCGGGTGATCCGAACCCGAAGCATGCCTTGATCGACTTCACCAAATTACTGGCACGTATAGACAACAGTGCGGCTATCCGTCACGTCACCGATCAGGAGCACGGCATCTCGACCGTAAAGGATGTGACAATCATAGACGCTGCCCAAGAGGCGATTGAACACGAAAAAGAAGTTTCGCTGGAATATACGATTGCCAATACGGACCGGGCGACAGGTGCCATGCTCTCCGGTGTCATTGCCAAGAAGTACGGAGAAAAAGGCTTGCCGGAACATACCTTGAATGTAAAGTTCAAAGGTTCTGCGGGACAGTCATTCGGCGCTTTTCTGGTGCCGGGCGTAAATTTCAAGCTGGAAGGTGAAGCCAATGATTACCTGGGTAAAGGTTTGAGTGGCGGACGTATCGCCGTCCTGCCTCCTATCCGCAGCAACTTCGAAGCCGAGAAGAACACAATTGCAGGTAATACCCTGCTTTATGGGGCAACCAGTGGCGAGGTATACATCAATGGGCGTGCCGGCGAACGTTTCGCCGTACGTAATTCGGGAGCTGTCGCTGTAGTAGAAGGTGTAGGCGACCATTGCTGTGAATATATGACCGGAGGCCGCGTAGTGGTTCTGGGACAAACGGGACGAAATTTTGCAGCTGGTATGAGCGGCGGTGTAGCTTATGTGTGGAACAAAGACGGCAATTTCGATTATTTCTGCAACATGGAGATGGTAGAATTATCACTGATCGAAGAGGCCAGTTACCGAAAAGAACTGCACGAACTGATTCGACAGCACTATCTGTACACCGGTTCGAAACTGGCACGTACCATGCTCGATGACTGGAACCATTATGCCGATCAGTTTATTCAGGTAGTACCTATCGAATATAAAAAGGTGCTACAGGAAGAGCAGATGAGAAAGTTACAGCAGAAAATTGCAGATATGCAGAGAGACTATTAATTCAAGTAATAGGTATCAGGTATTAACGATGCAGAAGGCTACGGCTAATACTTAATACCTAACACTTAATATTTAAGATTAAAGAAAATGGGAGATCCAAAAGCATTTTTAAATATACCTCGCCAGGAAGCGGGATACCGCCCCATAAGCGAGCGCATCACTGACTATAGTCAGGTAGAACAGACATTGAATACAAACAGCCGCAAGTTGCAGGCTTCCCGCTGTATGGACTGTGGCGTACCATTCTGCCATTGGGCATGTCCGATAGGCAACAAACAGCCGGAATGGCAGGACGCATTATACAAAGGAAAATGGAAAAAAGCGTATGAAATTTTATCCTCAACCTGCGACTTTCCGGAATTTACCGGACGTATATGCCCTGCCCTTTGCGAAAAGTCCTGTGTGCTGAAACTATCCTGCGACCAGCCGGTGACGATTCGCGAGAATGAAGCGGCTATCGTAGAAGCCGCTTTTCGTGAAGGATATATACAGGTACAAACACCCCGAAGAAACGGAAAAAGTGTAGCAGTGATCGGTGCCGGTCCTGCCGGACTGGTAACTGCCAATCAGTTGAACCAGAAAGGTTACACCGTCACCCTGTTTGATAAGGACGAAGCACCGGGAGGATTGTTACGTTTCGGCATTCCAAATTTCAAACTGGATAAAAATGTCATTGACCGGCGTATGAAAATATTGGCAGCAGAAGGTATCCGGTTTGAGATGGGAGTAGAAGTAGACGTCCATCATTTGCCGAAAGGTTTTGACGCTTACTGCATTTGTACCGGAACCCCCGTTGCCCGTGACTTGAGTATTCCGGGACGTGAACTGAAAGGTATTCACTTTGCACTCGAAATGCTGGCACAGCAAAACCGGACTCTGGAAGGTCAGACTTTCGCAAAGGATAAGTTAGTGAACGCTAAAGGCAAAAAGGTACTTGTCATCGGTGGCGGCGATACCGGATCAGACTGTATCGGAACCAGTGTACGACAGGGAGCAACCAGTGTTACACAAATTGAAATCATGCCCAAACCGCCCGTAGGTCACAATCCGGCTACTCCGTGGCCTCAATGGCCTGTAGTATTTAAAACGACTTCCAGCCACGAAGAAGGTTGTACACGTCGCTGGTGCCTGGCCTCCAACCAGTTCCTCGGGAAAGACGGTAAGGTTACAGGTGTAGAAGTGGAAGAGGTGGAATGGACTCCGACAGCAGACGGCGGACGTCCAACGATGAAGCCTACAGGCAAGAAGGAAGTAATCGAGGCGGATCTGGTACTATTGGCTATGGGATTCCTGAAACCGGAGCAACCTAAATTCCCGGAAAACGTATTCGTTGCCGGAGATGCGGATACAGGCGCAAGTCTGGTAGTACGGGCTATGGCAGGAGGACGGGCGGCAGCAGCTAAGATAGATGATTACCTGACCAAATAGTACTACGACAGGTAATAAGAAAAAGTTGGATTACTATGATTCTTTCGTTCCACCTGGGTAGAACGAAAGAAAAACCTAGGTGGAACGAAAGAATTATAACCAATCCATTTAAAAAGAATAGCGAGAAAACAATATATTATATAACCCCCAAACACTTAAAGTTATGTGTGGAATAGCAGGTATACTCAACATAAAAGTTCAGACTAAGGAACTAAGAAGCAAAGCACTGAAAATGGCTCAGAAAATCCGTCACCGCGGACCGGACTGGAGTGGCATCTACGTAGGCGGAAGCGCCATTCTGACACACGAGCGTCTCTCCATCGTTGACCCGCAAAGTGGCGGGCAACCCCTCTACTCTCCCGATCGCAAACAAGTGCTTGCCGTAAATGGCGAAATCTACAACCACCGTGATATCCGTGCAAAATATGCCGGTAAATACAACTTCCAAACAGGAAGTGACTGCGAAGTAATCCTTGCTTTATACAAAGATAAAGGCATTCATTTCCTGGAAGATATCAACGGTATCTTTGCTTTCGTTCTTTATGATGAAGAAAAAGACGAATTCCTGATTGCCCGGGACCCTATCGGTGTCATACCTTTATATATAGGGAAAGACAAGGATGGAAAAATCTATTTTGGCAGTGAGCTGAAAGCACTCGAAGGCTTCTGTGAAAAATACGAGACGTTCCTCCCGGGACATTACTTTTATAGTAAAGAGGGGAAAATGAAACGTTGGTATACCCGTGAATGGACAGACTACGAAGTTGTAAAAAACAACGGAGCCAAAGCCTATGACGTAAAAGAAGCATTGGAAGATGCTGTTCATCGCCAGTTGATGAGTGATGTTCCTTATGGAGTCCTTCTTTCAGGCGGGCTAGATAGCTCCGTCATTTCCGCTATCGCCAAGAAATATGCAGCAAAACGTATCGAAACAGACGGAGCAAGTGACGCTTGGTGGCCTCAACTCCACTCCTTTGCTATCGGACTAAAAGGGGCACCCGATTTGAGCAAGGCACGTGAAGTGGCAGAATACATCGGTACGGTTCATCACGAAATTAATTATACGGTTCAGGAAGGACTGGACGCTATCCGGGATGTCATTTATTTTATCGAGACATATGATGTGACTACTGTACGTGCTTCTACCCCTATGTATTTGCTGGCACGTGTTATCAAATCAATGGGAATCAAAATGGTGCTGAGCGGTGAAGGGGCCGATGAAGTTTTCGGAGGCTATCTTTACTTCCATAAAGCCCCTACTCCACAGGCTTTCCACGAGGAAACCGTACGCAAGCTCTCAAAACTTCACATGTACGACTGCCTCCGTGCCAACAAAAGTCTGTCTGCCTGGGGTGTAGAAGGACGTGTTCCCTTTCTGGATAAAGAATTTCTGGATGTGGCAATGACTTTGAATCCGAAGGCTAAAATGTGTCCCGGTAAAGAGATCGAAAAACGAATTGTACGTGAAGCTTTTGCCGACATGTTGCCGGAAAGCGTGGCATGGAGGCAGAAAGAACAGTTCAGCGATGGTGTAGGATATTCATGGATTGATACATTAAGAGAAATGACAGCTGCTGCCGTCAGCGACGAACAGATGAAACATGCAGCCGAACGTTTCCCGATCAACACCCCACAGAACAAGGAAGAATATTATTACCGGAGTATTTTTGAAGAGTATTTCCCCAGTGAAAGTGCGGCACGCAGCGTACCGAGCGTACCCAGTGTAGCATGTTCCACAGCAGAAGCACTCGCATGGGATGCAGCTTTCAAAAATTTAAATGAGCCAAGCGGCAGAGCGGTAAAAGGAATACATGAAGAGGCTTATGACGAACGGATAAAATAAATCGGTTGAAAAATGATAGATGTCTGAAATAAACTCATACCTTTGAGAATATATTTATCATCTATCATTCAATAAACAAATGAACATTAAGTTTTTATGGTGCTGGTGTATCTTTTCCTTGCTAAGTATTACTTCTGCATTCTCTACTTCACAAGAATCAGAAATACTATTCATAGACGGAGTGAAATGGGATATGCTGGCCCAACCGATTGACATAGATTCCATACATAACACTAAATTCAGAGAATTTTTGCCCAAAGAGCGACATTGGACGACTGCAAACTGGGACGGATATACAGGAGTCTGGGAAATAAAGAATAATCAATTGTACCTTCAAAAGGTCATTATTGAAATATCGGAAAACCATAGCACAGAAAAGAGAGAAGTTAAGGGAATAGATTCTTTTTTTAGTGAATATAAAACAGACGATGGAATCTTTGCTTCCTGGTTTAGCGGAAAAGTACGGTTAGGCCGGGGTGATATTATACGTTTTGGTGCCGGAGGTTTCGACAGAAACTACATGGAGGAGTGTGTATTGACTATCAAAGACGGTGTTGTCACAGATAAAGTGTTTTATCACAATAGCCGAAAGGAAGGGATCAAGCTATTACAAATCAGAGATAGTCTACAGGCACATTTCCCTTGGGAAAAGTTCCCCGAAATAAGCGGAAAAAGACATATTATCTTTTTATCTGATTTCGATTTATCCGCTGACGGACACTATATAGACAGCAATGTCAAAATCCGACTGGATAAAGTCATGACCGAAGACCAGAGCCATCCGATAATAACAGCCATCAAAAAGAAGCTAAAAGAAATCTATCCTTGGGAGGTTTTATATATTAATGGGAAATACCGTCCGGAATATCAACATTTCACTTTCCCTATTATCATCAAAAGCTCAAATGATGAAACTCCTGATTAGTTGTCATTATCTTCTCCATAGATGATATCGGCCAATGTTTATTCATCAGTTTGTAAAGTCAAGAATAAAAAGTCTATATTTCTATGCATAAAAGCAGCCAATTAACGCAGATTAGCATAATAACAAGCTAATCTGTGTTTTATTTTTTATATTTTTGGACTCATAAACTCTTTAAACGTACTATCAATGAAAATAAAAAGAATTATTCTAATGGCCGCCCTTATCATTTCAGTAGCTAGCGTTCAAGCACAAAAGTCACAGGTTATCGCTCATCGTGGCTATTGGAAAACAGCAGGTTCTGCCCAAAACAGCATCACATCTTTGCAAAAGGCGGATTCTATACATTGCTATGGTTCCGAATTTGATGTATGGCTTGCCAAAGACAATAAGCTGGTTGTCAACCACGATCCTGTCTACAAGATGAAATACATGGAATATTCCAAGGGAGATGCTCTTACAGGATTGAAACTATCAAACGGAGAAAATCTGCCCAGCCTGCAAAAATATCTGGAAGCCGGCAAAAAATGCAATACTAAGCTAATACTTGAACTGAAAGCGCATAACAGCAAAAAACGTGAAACAAAAGCCGTACAGGAAATCCTTGCCATGGTGAAAAAGATGGGACTGGAAGATCGTATGGAATATATCACTTTCTCGCTGCACGCAATGAAAGAGTTTATCCGTCTGGCACCTGCCGGAACCTCGGTATTCTACCTCAACGGAGAACTATCTCCCAAAGAACTGAAAGACCTCGGCGCTGCCGGACTTGACTACCACATGGGAGTAATCAAAAAACATCCCGAATGGATCAAAGAAGCACATGATCTCGGATTGAAAGTCAATGTCTGGACGGTAGACAAAGCAGAAGACATGAAGTGGCTGATTGACCAGAAGGTGGATTTCATTACGACCAATGAACCGATTGTGGCACAAGATATGCTAAAATAATCACTCACAGAAAATTTCTAAGAGCTAAAACAATATTAAGCACCATCATGCAGTAAACCAATATGCATGATGGTGCTTTTTACATAAAATCCCAATAGAAGCTATTTGAAATCTTCCAATACCTCTTTCAACTCTTCTACCGTCAACTCACCTACTTGCCTCCACAGTTCATGTCCCTTATGCAATAGAAGGAAAGCTGGTACCGTCTCAATATTATATGAATCGGCTACGGCTTTATCTCCTTCAATGTTCACATTTATCAGTTCTATCACTCTCTGCTCATAAGTGCGGAGCACAGGTCCTATCCATTCATAATGAGGCGACCAGTCAGCGTAAAACACAACCAATACCAAATGATTGCTCTGTGCGGCAACTTCCAATTGTTTCTCTATATCCATATCTCCTACATTTATTATGTTATTGTTAGGAAGAGAACAATGAATATATAAAAAAGGTTCTTCTCCATATTCGATAAACAATATGTCATACAAATAAGCAAATTCACTTTCATATCGTCAAAACCAAAAGAAGTCATTTCTTGTTTTTATAGTAATATACAGGAGAAATTGACTATAAAATCCTCATATATTATGAAAAGATATGCAAAACGAATCCACCAAATAATAATTTATCAAAATAAGCACATGTAAAATTTCAGATTAACACTAAAGATCCCTGTATACAAATCAATTGAAAGTTTGATAAAAATAAATAGATATTAGACATACTTTCAACTAAAACATAAAGCAAAAAGTCATATCTTTGCATCGTAATAAAACAAAAGGTTACAACAATCAATAAATAAGGATCAAAATGACAAATAAAATAAAATTTACCAAAATGCACGGGGCAGGAAATGACTACATCTATGTAGATACTACCAGATATCCGATAGCAGATCCTGAAAAGAAGGCGATTGCATGGAGCAGATTCCATACGGGAATCGGAAGTGACGGACTTATATTGATTGGTACTTCTGACAAAGCTGATTTCAGCATGCGTATATTCAATGCAGATGGTTCCGAAGCGATGATGTGCGGTAACGGAAGTCGGTGTGTAGGCAAATATGTATATGAGTACGGATTGACGGATAAGACAGAAATCACCCTTGATACATTGTCAGGTATTAAAATCCTGAAACTACATATAAATGGAAAAACGGTTAGCGCAGTCACGGTAGATATGGGGAGTCCACTGGAAACAGGTGAAGTCTGTTTTGGAAAAGAATATCCTTTCCGGTCTACCCAAGTATCAATGGGAAATCCTCATCTGGTTACTTTTGTAGAAGATATCTCTCAGATCGATCTGCCGAAAATAGGCCCTGAGCTAGAAAAATATCATCTCTTCCCGGACAGGACAAATGTAGAATTCGCCCAAGTAATTGGGAAAGATACCATACGAATGAGAGTATGGGAAAGAGGATCGGGAATAACTCAAGCCTGCGGAACAGGTGCGTGCGCAACAGCAGTAGCAGCCTGTATCAACGGACTTGCAGGAAGAAAAAGCGATATTATAATGGACGGAGGAACTGTCACTATCGAATGGGAAGAAGCCTCGGGACATATATTAATGACAGGACCGGCAACCAAAGTTTTCGATGGAGAAATAGAAGCAGACAACGGCCAACCCAAATAGGCTGATGAAATAAGCGTTTCCGAACAATCAATTAAAGATAAGAATATAGCAAAACTTAAAACAATAACAATATGGCATTAGTAAACGAACATTTCTTAAAACTACCGGGAAGCTATTTATTCTCGGATATAGCGAAAAAGGTAAATACGTTCAAAATAACGCACCCTAAACAGGATATCATCCGGTTAGGTATCGGAGATGTCACCCAGCCGCTTCCCCAAGCCTGTATCGAAGCTATGCACAAGGCAGTAGAAGAACTGGCAAGTAAAGATACATTTCGCGGATATGGTCCTGAACAGGGATATGACTTTCTGATTGAAACCATTATAAAAAATGATTTTGCTCCCCGGGGAATCCATTTTTCGTCATCGGAGATATTTGTCAGTGACGGAGCAAAAAGTGATACAGGTAACATAGGAGACATTCTTCGTCATGACAACAGTGTCGGTGTCACAGACCCTATCTATCCGGTATATATAGACAGCAACGTTATGTGCGGACGTGCCGGAATACTGGAAGAAGAAACAGGCAAATGGAGCAATGTGACCTATATGCCTTGCACAAGTGAGAACAACTTTATTCCGGAGATTCCCGACAAACGGATAGACATTGTTTATCTCTGCTATCCGAACAACCCGACAGGAACCACACTAACGAAACCGGAACTAAAGAAGTGGATAGATTACGCATTGGCAAATGATACACTGATTTTGTTCGATGCCGCATACGAAGCCTATATTCAGGACGCGGATGTCCCCCACTCTATATACGAAATAAAAGGTGCAAAGAAATGCGCGATCGAATTTCGTAGTTTTTCAAAGACAGCAGGATTCACCGGAGTACGTTGCGGCTACACCGTAGTACCGAAGGAACTGACCGCTGCCACTCTGGAAGGTGAACGTATTCCACTCAACAGATTGTGGAACCGTCGCCAATGTACTAAGTTCAACGGCACTTCCTACATCACTCAACGGGCAGCGGAAGCAGTCTACAGTGCAGAAGGAAAAGCACAGATCAAAAAAACGATTGATTATTATATGACCAATGCAAAAATAATGAAAGAAGGACTGGAAGCTACCGGACTGAAAGTATACGGCGGAGTCAATGCGCCTTATTTATGGGTGAAAACTCCGAACGGACTCTCTTCCTGGCGATTCTTCGAACAGATGCTATATGAAGCTAACGTAGTCGGAACTCCCGGTGTAGGTTTCGGACCCAGCGGCGAAGGATATATCCGACTGACAGCTTTCGGCGATCGTAACGACTGTATCGAAGCGATGAGAAGGATTAAAAACTGGCTTTAGAAATGAAGAATGAAGATTTTTTTGCAGTATGAGATACCCCCATCTCGACTATAGTTCTTTTGAGTTTATCATTTTAACTTGTTGTTTCTGATTCTTCATTCTTAATTCTTCATTTAACTGATAGTATTTTGCGCGCTACTATATAACACTGGACCGTACATCCACATTTTTCTAACTTTTAAAGGTAAAAAGACGATGAAAACGACGATTAACAAAAAATTGGGGGTAATAATAGTAGCATTATTACTAACGGGGATTGTGCCATCCGCCATGAAGGCACAAAATAAAGTAGAAGCTTCTGTAGGAGCAGATTTGGTAAGCGGTTATATCTGGCGTGGTCAGGACCTGGGTGGAGTAAGTATCCAACCTTCACTGGGAATCTCTTACAAAGGTTTTTCACTCGGAGTATGGGGATCAGCAGGATTTGAGTCATCAGACACTAAAGAATTCGATTTAACACTCGGCTATTCAATAAATGGTTTTAGTGTTTCGATCACTGATTACTGGTTTAATACTCAGGTTCCGTCAGGAGTAGACGATGAAGGAGAAACGATCTATTCTACCAACAAGTATTTCAAATATGGCGCTCATTCAACCGCCCATGTTTTTGAAGCACAGATTGGATATGATTTTGGTCCGCTGGCTGTCAATTGGTATACCAACTTTGCAGGAGCTGACGGAGTGAAAGGGAATGGGAAAAGAGCCTATTCATCCTACCTCGCACTAAGCGCACCCTTCCAATTGGGTGGACTCGACTGGATGGTAGATTTAGGCATAGTACCTTGGGAAACATCTTTTTATAATGGGTATACAAGTGGATTCTGCGTATCGGATATCAGCCTCGGAGCTACCAAAGAAATCAAAGTCACTGATTCTTTCTCGGTTCCGGCGTTTGCCAAAGTATCAGTCAATCCACGCACGGAAGGTGCTCACTTCACATTCGGATTAAGTTTTTAAGAGAGAGAATTTTATATCTAAAGAGTGTATAGGGAATAGAAAAGGTAGTTAGAGTTTAGATTTTATCGGTTTGTTGTATGGTAACCTGCTATGGCTGCCCCCTATACCTCTTTTTTTACAAGTCACACTAATATTTAAGGTATATGAAAAAGATTGAAGCTATTATCCGTAAAACCAAATTCGAGGACGTAAAAGATGCTTTACTTGAAGCAGATATCGAATGGTTCTCCTATTATGATGTAAGAGGCATCGGTAAAGCACGGCAAGGACGTATCTATCGTGGAGTTGTATATGATACCAGTACAATCGAACGTATCCTGATTTCGATTGTAGTACGCGACAAAAACGCAGAGAAAACGGTACAGGCAATCATCAAAGCCGCCCAAACCGGAGAAATCGGCGACGGACGTATTTTCGTCATTCCCATCGAAGATGCCATCCGCATCCGCACTGCCGAGCGAGGCGACATTGCCCTCTATAACGCCGAACAAGAACGCTAACCAACAACCGGCAAGGTGCCGGAATCAGGTTTCCTTGCGGATTATAACATAATAAAAAGGTATTAAATAAGATAATCATTATGGATACAATATATAAAAAGCACAGCTCTGTAAAGCTGTGGATAGCTACTGCTATGCTCATTTTCAGCTGTCTCACTACGAGCGTTTTCGCACAAAAAACTGTTGTCACCGATACTGTTACGGCGGTTACAGAGACCATCACTGAAATTGCGACAGACCCTGTTAAAGTAGCAACAACATCTGAAGAAGCTGCCATAAGTGCTTCCGATACAATTGGAGAGCTGGCACTCGGATTAAATACTGTTTGGATGCTGCTTGCAGCAATGCTGGTATTCTTTATGCAGCCGGGATTTGCATTAGTCGAAGCCGGTTTCACAAGGGTGAAGAATACTGCCAATATTTTAATGAAAAACTTTGTAGACTTCATGTTCGGCTCACTGCTCTATTGGTTTATTGGCTTCGGGCTGATGTTCGGTGCAGGAGGATTCATCGGAATGCCTCACTTCTTTAACTTGTCTTTTCTGGATAGCGATTTGCCCAAAGAAGGTTTCCTTGTTTTCCAGACAGTGTTCTGTGCAACAGCAGCTACCATCGTGTCCGGAGCAATGGCAGAACGTACAAAATTCTCAATGTATCTAGTATACACAATCTTTATCAGTGTGCTTATTTACCCAATTTCCGGTCATTGGACATGGGGAGGTGGTTGGCTGATGAACGGTGAAGAAGGCTCTTTCATGATGAATCTCTTTGGAACCACCTTCCATGACTTTGCAGGTTCAACAGTCGTTCACTCTGTAGGTGGTTGGATTGCTCTGGTAGGTGCTGCTATTTTGGGACCGCGTATCGGTAAGTATGGAAAAGACGGAAGATCAAAAGCTATTCCGGGACATAATCTGACAGTCGCAGCATTAGGTGTATTCATTCTCTGGTTCGGATGGTTCGGCTTCAACCCTGGTTCACAATTGGCTGCAAGTACTGAAGCGGATGCAATTGCAATCTCTCATGTCTTCCTGACAACCAACCTGGCCGCTTGCGCCGGTGGTTTCTTTGCGCTGGTAGTTAGCTGGATGAAGTATGGCAAGCCATCCTTATCTCTGACACTAAATGGAGTTTTGGCAGGTCTGGTAGGTATCACAGCAGGATGCGATGCAGTATCTCCGACAGGAGCAGTAGTGATTGGCGCTATTTGTGGCGTAGTAATGATACTCGCCGTTGACTTTATCGATAAGGTATTGAAAATTGACGACCCTGTCGGTGCTTCATCCGTACATGGAGTCTGCGGTTTTCTGGGAACAATTCTCACGGGGCTATTTTCTACCAGTGAAGGTTTATTCTACGGACACGGAGCAGGTTTCCTTGGTGCACAGATTTTCGGAGCATTAGTAGTCGGAGCATGGGCAGCAAGTATGGGATTCACCATCTTCAAAGTACTTGATAAGGTTCATGGTCTGCGAGTTCCGGCACGTGTCGAAGAAGAAGGCCTCGACATTTACGAACACGGAGAATCTGCTTATAACTAAATTTTTTACTCTAACATATTTAACAACAAATCAAATTAGGTATTATGTCAAAACTTAGATTCAGAGTAGTAGAAACAGCGTTCAAGAAGAAAGCTGTTGAAGTGCCGACACCCGCTGAACGTCCTTCGGAATATTTCGGCAAGTATGTGTTCAACAAAGAAAAGATGTTCAAATACCTTCCCAGTAAGGTGTACAATGCGCTGATTGACGCTATTGACAATGGGGCTCCCCTAGATCGTAGCATAGCTGACGAAGTAGCTGCCGGAATGAAAAGATGGGCGGTCGAAATGGGTGTCACTCATTATACACACTGGTTTGCACCGCTTACCGAAGGCACGGCAGAAAAGCATGACGCTTTCATTGAACATGACGGCAAGGGCGGTATGATGGAAGAGTTTTCAGGCAAGCTACTGGTTCAACAGGAACCGGACGCCTCTTCGTTCCCGAGTGGCGGTATCCGCAACACATTCGAAGCCCGTGGCTATAGCGCATGGGACCCTTCCTCACCTGCATTCATTGTAGATGATACGCTCTGTATCCCCACTGTGTTTATCGCATACACCGGTGAAGCTCTCGACTATAAGGCTCCATTACTGAAAGCATTGCGTGCCGTAGATAAAGCTGCCGTAGACGTATGTCACTACTTCAATCCGGAAGTGAAGAAAGTAGTTGCCTACCTGGGCTGGGAACAGGAATATTTCTTGGTAGACGAAGGTCTGTATGCCGCACGCCCTGACCTGCTCATGACAGGACGTACGCTGATGGGACATGACAGTGCCAAGAACCAACAGTTGGAAGATCACTATTTCGGTGCTATCCCTACCCGCGTAGCTGCCTTTATGAAAGACCTCGAAATTGAGGCTCTCAAACTGGGTATCCCTGTAAAAACCCGTCACAACGAAGTGGCTCCAAACCAGTTCGAGTTGGCTCCTATCTTCGAAGAATGTAATCTGGCCAATGACCATAACCTGCTAATCATGTCGCTGATGCGTAAAGTAAGCCGTCGTCACGGTTTCCGCGTATTGCTTCACGAAAAGCCATTCAAGGGAGTAAATGGTTCGGGTAAGCACAATAACTGGTCTCTGGGTACCGACACTGGTATTTTATTGATGGGACCGGGCAAGACACCGGAAGATAATCTGCGTTTTGTGACATTCGTCGTCAACACCCTGATGGCAGTTTATCATCACAACGGACTGTTGAAAGCTTCCATCTCCAGCGCTACCAATGCGCACCGTCTGGGAGCTAACGAAGCACCTCCGGCAATCATTTCTTCTTTCCTAGGCAAACAGTTGTCTCAAGTGCTGGATCATATTGAGAACAGCACAAAGGATGACCTGATCAGTCTTAGCGGCAAGCAAGGTATGAAACTGGATATCCCGCAAATTCCCGAACTGCTGATTGATAATACAGACCGTAACCGTACTTCCCCATTTGCCTTCACCGGCAACCGTTTTGAGTTCCGCGCCGTAGGTTCCGAAGCAAACTGTGCTTCTGCCATGATCGCCCTAAACTCTGCCGTAGCAGACCAGTTGAAGAAGTTTAAAAAAGATGTAGATGCCTTGATTGAAAAGGGAGAGCCGAAAGTTTCTGCCATACTTGAAATCATCCGTGGATACATCAAGGAATGTAAAGCCATTCATTTCGACGGTAACGGTTACAGCGACGAATGGAAAGCAGAAGCTGCCCGTCGTGGTCTGGATTGTGAAACAAGCGTCCCTGTCATCTTTGACAACTATCTGAAACCGGAAACCATCGCTATGTTCGAAGCAATCGGTGTAATGACGAGAAAGGAACTCGAAGCTCGAAACGAAGTGAAATGGGAAACATATACCAAAAAGATTCAGATCGAAGCCCGTGTATTAGGCGACCTGGCAATGAATCATATCATTCCGGTAGCTACTCAATATCAGACAGACCTGATTAACAATGTCTACAAGATGCAATCCCTGTTTCCGGCAGAAAAGGCAGCAAAACTGTCAGCCAAAAACCTGGAACTGATTGAAGAAATCGCTGACCGCACCGCCTTCATCAAGGAACATGTAGATGCCATGATCGAAGCGCGTAAGGTTGCAAATAAGATTGAGAGTGAACGTGAAAAGGCTATCGCTTATCATGATACAATCGTGCCGGCATTGGAAGAGATCCGTTATCACATTGACAAGTTGGAACTGATTGTTGACAACCAAATGTGGACACTCCCAAAATACAGAGAGTTACTGTTTGTAAGATAAGCATATAATATAAATGAAGAACTAAAAATGAAGAATTACTATGCAGGTTGTGATAAACGCACAGCTAATTCTTCATTCCTCATTTAATTGAAATTATCTATTTCTTTTGTTGGTTGTTTTAAGTTTGCAGGGGAGGGGTACCGCGAGGTAGTCCTCTTCTTTTTTATATAGCAACCGAAATCTGACCTTTATTCTATAATTTTAGCATCTTCAATATCTTCATCATCAGGTGTAATTGGGTTCTTAGGGCGGCGGCGTGTAAATTTAAACCAGTTTATCAACTCAGACAACGAATAAACCAAACTACTGATACCAATGATTATAAATGCTGTATTACGGGCACCAGTCGGATTAAACAGAGCAACGATACCTGCAATAAGAATCAGCGAAGGAATCAGATAAAACGCTCCCGAAACAGGCATCCATCGACGTGCCATCGACAAAGAAGCTATTTGCTGTACTCCACCCATAATCAGGATAAAACCTAACAAGAACATCAGCACATCTGCGAAAAACTCGGGCATCACTATCAGCCAAAGACCGAACAGCAAACTCCCTACCCCCTCAATCGGAAAACGGGGAGCCGGGACATTCTCCGGTCTTTTCCGTCCGAAATAACCGAAAAGGCTGATTACACCGGGAATTAGAAATGCCACCCCTACCGTGATGACAATATAACTAGCTGCCGCATTGGGCCAAAGCACCAACACCAAACCTATGACAAGCGCAAACAAAATGCGAATCAGAGAATAATTCATTGTTTTCATATATTCTATATTTTTTAACGAAGTCTGTTTCAATACTTTTGCGAATATAAGTGTTTCTATCCATATATAAAAATAACAAACGTAGATTGTAATAAGTTCGTAACAAAATCGTTATAGCCATTACACCTCACTTAGATACTTTTGCAGAAAATAAAAAAACAGGTCTTTCATCATGAAATCAAGCGAAGCAAAAAAGAAGTGTCCTTATGTAGAACGTGACATCAGCTGGATGTATTTTAATCAGCGTATCCTCCTCGAAGCTGCCCGTCCGGAAGTACCCCTTCTGGAACGCCTGACTTTTCTCGGCATCTATTCTAACAATCTGGACGAGTTCTTTCGTGTCCGCGTCGCCACACTGAACCGAATCATAGAATATGCTGATAAGAACATATTAAAAGAGCAGGAAACCGCCACACGCACACTCAAACAGATAAGTAAACTACACAATCGCTTCTACGAACAATTTGAAGATACTTTCGCTTCCATCATGGAAGAACTGAAAAAGGAGAATATCTATGTAATCAAAGAAACGGAGATGAACGATGAACAGAAAACATTCATCACCTCTTTCTACCGAAATAAACTGAACGGCTCTACCAATCCGCTTTTCCTCAATGGAGCCCGACCTTTAGACGACCAGACAGATGAGGATATCTATCTCGCTATCCGTTTGCTTCGCAAAGACGAAACAGGAAAAATAAAGGAAAAAGACTATGCTGTTATCGAATTACCAGCCGGAGAATTCGGACGTTTCATCCAACTACCGGATTCGGACGGGAAAACATATCTGATGTTTCTCGATGATGTGATCCGTTATTGCCTGCCTATGATTTTTGTCGGAATGAAGTACACTGATTACGAAGCTTATACTTTCAAATTCACCAAAGACGCCGAAATGGAGATAGACAGCGATCTGCGAACAGGCGTACTTCAGAAGATTTCAAAAGGAGTAAAAAGCCGCAAGAGAGGAGAACCGATTCGATTTGTTTATGATGAACAGATACCCAAAGATTTGCTGAAAAGATTAGTTGACCGGCTGAATGTAGACAAAAACGATACCCGTGTGGCAGGAGGACGTTATCATAACTTCAAAGATCTGATGAAGTTTCCGGTATGCGGGCGTAATGACCTGAAGTATCCCGTCTGGGAACCGATTTTCAAACCGGAACTAAACGGTAAGGAAAGCCTTCTGACGCTGATCCGACAAAAAGACCGCTCATTACACTATCCGTTTCATAGCTTTGATACTTTCATCCGTGTGCTTCGTGAAGCGGCTATCAGCAAAGAAGTAAAAAGCATCAAAATGACACTTTACCGGTTGGCCAAAGAATCAAAAGTGATAAAAGCACTGATCTGCGCAGCCAAGAACGGGAAAAAAGTAACGGTAGTCATCGAACTGCTGGCGCGTTTCGACGAAGCTTCCAACATCAACTGGAGCAAAAGAATGCAGGATGCAGGTATTCATGTCATATTCGGTGTGGAAGGATTGAAAATCCATTCCAAGCTAGTGCACATCGGTACCCGCCACGGAGATATTGCCTGTGTCAGTACAGGCAACTTTCATGAAGGAAACGCACGTATGTACACTGACTATACAATTATGACTGCCCATCGCCCTATCGTCCGGGAAGTAAATGCAGTATTCGACTTTATTGAAAAACCGTACACTCCTGTCAACTTCAAAGAGTTGCTCGTTTCTCCTAATGACATGCGTAAACGACTGATCGCCCTCATCAACAAAGAAATTAAGAACAAGGAACAAGGAAAAGAAGCCTATATTCTGGCAAAAGTGAACCATATTACCGATCAAGCACTCATTGAAAAATTATATGAAGCCTCGGCTACCGGAGTTCAGATAGAGCTGGTAGTACGCGGTAACTGTTCCCTGGTAACAGGTATCCCAGGTATCAGCGAAAATATACATATCAATGGTATTATCGACCGATATCTGGAACACTCCCGTATTTTCATCTTTGCCAATGACGGAGACGAAAAATACTATATCGGTTCTGCCGACTGGATGCCACGAAACCTGGATAACCGCATTGAAGTACTGGCTCCGGTCTATGATAAGGAGATACAGGCAGACTTAAAGCGAATCGTCTGTTACGGATACCGGGATACAGCGAAAGGACGCATAGTAGACGGTACGGGAGAAAATCGGCTTTGGAAAGGATTCCGTTCCACTCTTTGCAAAGGCTCCACTCCTGCCTTCGTCGAAGCAGACAAGACAAACGTACTTTTCCGCTCACAAGAAGAATTATACAAAGAATACAAGAATACATTATGATTAGTATGAAGAAAGTGAATTATGCAGCCATCGACATCGGCTCCAATGCCGTACGATTACTGATAAAATGCGTAAACGAAGAAAATGCCCCCGAACTAATGAGTAAGGTGCAACTCATTCGCATCCCTTTACGACTGGGAGAAGATGCTTTCACAATGGGTGTGATTTCCGCAGAAAAAGAGAAAAAGCTAATCCGCCTGATGAAAGCTTACAAACAGTTGATGAAGATATATGATGTGGTAGACTACCGTGCCTGCGCTACATCTGCCATGCGCGATGCCCGGAACGGTAAAGACATCGTCCGACAAATAGCTAAGAAAACAGGTATACGTGTAGATATCATCGACGGACAGGAGGAGGCACACATCGTGTACGACAATCACATCGAACAGCTTTTCGCCTCCGGGCAGAACTACCTGTATGTAGATGTCGGCGGCGGTAGTACTGAAATTAATCTGATCAGCAACGGAGAACTGAAGAGCTCCCGCTCATACAATATCGGCACGGTCCGTATGCTCAGCGGCATGGTGAAAGAAGAAGAAAGAGAGGCTTTACATACCGATCTGACAGGGCTTGCCACGGAATATGCACCTATCAGCATCATCGGTTCGGGAGGAAACATCAACAAACTGTTCCGTCTGGCAGACAAAAAAGATAAAAAGGCTTCTTTCCTACCCGTTGAATCGCTACGCGAAATCTACGAAGCATTGCAAACTCTTCCTGCCGAGCAACGTATCAAACAATATAAGCTAAAACCGGACCGGGCAGATGTCATCGTTCCGGCTGCGGAAATATTCCTGGAAGTAGCTACTTATGTAAAAGCGACCGGAATCATTGTACCTACTATCGGACTGTCAGATGGAATTATTGATAGTCTGTATACACAAAATATGGCATCCTTTGACACCTCTTCCACCCATATATAAAGAACTGCCCTGTAAATCCGGACTGGATTACAGGGCAGTTTCTTAAACGTTATAAGGGTATAATCTATCAGAATGGGAAAATCAATGGCAGCACAAATATCATCACAATTCCCATGATAATCTGCAACGGTAATCCCACCTTCACATAATCCATGAAAGTATATTGTCCGGCAGGCATTACCAACGCATTAGGCGGTGTAGAGAACGGAGAAGCAAAACACATACTTGCACCCACCGTCACTGCAAACAGGAAAGGAACCGGACTAACACCAATCTGCATAGCACTTTGCAAAGCAATCGGTGCAAGCAGGACAGCTGTAGCCGTGTTACTGATAAACATAGTCATCAATGAAGTTGTAAAATAAATACCCGCCATCAATGCTACAGGCCCGTAAGCTCCCAACCCACTGACCAAAGTATTGGAGATATATTCCGAAGCACCTGTTTTCTCTAATGCCAGCGACATAGGAAGCATAGCTGCAATCAACACGATACTTTCCCAGTTAATCGTTTTATAAGCAGCCTCTACATTACGGAAACATCCTGTCAGAACCATCAAAATACCTGCTATCATAACGGCTGTTACCGGGGCAATCGGGATAAAGTCAAATACCATCATTGCCACCATCAGCACCATGATAGAGGCGGCAACGGGAGCTTTATAGTCCAAAGTTACTTTCGCCGCTTCTGCCAAAGGCTGTCCTAACACCACCCAATCCGAATCCTCTTTACTAAGACGGGCAATGTTACTCCAGGTTCCCTGCACTAAAAGCACATCACCACTATGAATCCGCTCATTCCCCAAATCCTGCAACAGATATTCCTTCTTACGACGGATACCCAACACATTCACATTAAATTTATCACGGAATCCGGACTCCTTGATGGTCTGGTTAATCAGACTAGAGGCAGGCATCAATACTATTTCAGCGATACCTATATCATAAAAATCAAGAGAATTGGTAGTACTTTTCGTCTCTTCCGTAGCGTGATCATCCAATATATCGAGCAAGTAATCTTCGGCAAACTGTTGTACTTTATCAAATTCTCCAGACACATACAGAATATCTTCCGCTTCCAACATAGTATCCGGTTCGGCAAGTTTCTGAGTGATCGTCTTCAGAAAACGATGTTGCGAGGCGTCTCCACGACGGACTTCCATAATGTTGAGTCCATATTTACGACGAATATCCAAATCAAGAATAGTCTTTCCCAAAAGAAGCGAATCTTTTATCACTTGCATACGGAACAGGTTGCTCGAAAGTCCATATTCATTTACCAATTCTTTTAGTGACTTACCCGAACGGCTATTATCATCTTTCTGCCCTTTTTTAGAAAGAAACCACTTACTAAGAGGCATCAAAACCAGTGTACCGACTGCCACACTCACAAGACCTACGGGCAAGAAGGTAAAGAAAGAAAGCGGTTCGAAACCTGCGGAAGTCAATGTATTTTGTATAACAAGATTCGGTGGTGTACCGATCAGCGTCATCATTCCTCCCATACTACTGGCAAAAGCTAATGGCATCAGCAACCGGCTCGGATTCATCTTGGCACTCATCGCCAGACTAACCACAATAGGAAGCATCAATGCTACCGTACCGGTATTACTGACAAATGCACCAATAGCAGAAGTGACCAGCATAACAAGCAAAAACAAGCGAATTTCGCTGTTTCCTGCAAGTTTAAGAATACGAGAACTAATCATTTTTGCCAGACCTGTCTGAAAAATAGCTCCACCCACCACAAACAGTCCGATCATCATAATGACTACCGAATTGGAGAAACCGGAAAGGGCCTCATCAGGTGTTAATATCTGAAAGATAAGTAAAGCTACTAACGCACATAGTGCCACAAGATCCGAACGTACCTTACCGTTTACAAAAAAGATAGCCGAAAGAACGAGAATGGTAATGGTTATCAACATAAGCAAAAAAATAAAATGATTGTTTTATCCTGAATGTATCAAAGATTTGTTTTGGATGAGCAAAATTAAAAAATACTTTGCCGCTATAAAAACAAATTAGAATTGTTTTTAGTTCACAGGACATCATTTAATATTTTAATACATTCTTACTTTTTACAAAAAGACGTTCAATCAAAATATTTTAAAACCAAACCGGAAATTAAGTGCACCAAAATTCCACAAACCGGACATGCACAGCCCTCCCGACAGACTTTACAAGATTAAACAACAATATATTTTAGAATTTCCCTTTAAGTATTACAGAAAATGCATATATTTACCACAGATTTAGTACAAACATAAATTATGGCAAACAATATCCTATCCATTATTTGGAATACAGACCAGCATTGGAGCTATTATTATTTACTAATAGGCATTTTACTCCTGATTATCTGCTTTTTATTATACAGATTGAAACAACTGAAAAAGAATACAGGAAAAGAAAAGAATTACTACCATTCTTTATTCGATATACTTGATAATCTCCCTTTCCCTATTATGGTAAAAGATATCCAGGACAGCTTTCGATATTACTACTGGAACAAAGAATCCGAACTGCAATCCGGTATCAAGCGGGAAGGAGCAGTGGGATATACTGATTATGAAATCTATGGAGAAGAACGGGGCAGAAGATATCGTGAAGTGGATGAGTCTCTTGTACAGGCAGGAAAGATATATCGGGCAGAAGAAAGTTACAGTACAGCAGACGGAGTAGCACATGATACAATCGCTGTAAAATCAATCATCAAATGGAAAGAAAAGAAAAAATGGCTGTTAGTAGTCCGATGGGATATCACCCGGTTGAAAACCTACGAACGGGAATTGATTGCAGCCAAAGAAGAGTTGGAAAAAGCACTAAACAAACAGAAGTTAGCACTGAAGAGCGTGAATTTCGGACTCATCTATATCGATAAAAACTACCTGGTACAATGGGAAGAGACAACGCAAATTACTAATATGGTGAAAGGAAGGCGTTATATACCGGGACAAATCTGTTATAAAACGAGTGCACTGCGCGATACTCCATGCGGGCAATGTGCCTTTCAGAAAGCGATTGAACAAGGAAAAATCATACGTCACACCATCCGGATTGATCAGGTAGACTTTGAGGTAACAGCTACTCCGGTATACGATCATGAAGGAACAGAAATTATCGGCGGCCTGCTGCGTTTCGAGGATATCACCGAAAAACTGAAAATGGACAAAATGCTTCAGGAAGCCAAAGAACGGGCGGAAGAATCAAATCGCCTGAAATCAGCCTTTCTTGCCAATATGAGTCACGAGATACGTACTCCGTTGAATGCGATTATTGGATTTTCTGACATGATCTGTCAAATGGGTGAAGAGGAAGAGAAACAGGAATACATGAAGATAGTATCCAGTAATAATGAGCTGTTGCTGCAATTGATAGATGACATTCTCGACCTGTCCAAAATCGAAGCCGGCACCATGGAATTTACCTTTGCTCCTACTGATATCAATGAGTTAATGGAAGGTATCTGCAGACAAATGCAAGAGAAAAATACTTCTCCCGATGTAGCAATCACTTTTACGGAGAAAGCAACAGAGTGTATTTTTCATACAGACCGCGTACGTCTTTCACAAGTTATCATCAACTTCACAAACAATGCAATGAAATTCACTTCAGAAGGTTCTATCCAAATGGGATACAGGATTGATGAAACAAAAGATGAAATTTACTTCTATGTAAAAGATACAGGCATTGGAATACCGGCAGATAAAATAGACGAAGTATTTGAACGTTTTGTTAAGTTAAACACATTTGCAAAGGGTACAGGACTTGGGTTAGCTATCTGTCGTGTAATTGTAGAACGGTTAGAAGGTACCATCGGAGCAAATTCCAGGGAAGGAGAAGGTTCATGCTTCTGGTTCAGACTTCCGATGCATCAAAAAGTATAAAGTCTGATACTGCTTATAAGTAAAAAACTGTCCGAAAAGTACGTTTACCTCTATCAAAGTGATAGTAAACAGACCCTTTTCGGACAGCTTTGTTCGTTTATATTAAAAGAAGAAGTGATCAGAGAGCAGTTTCCAATATTTTACGGGCAACAGCACCTGTCACATTCTCATTTTCTCCATACTTTGCACCACGTTCATTAAAACGACGCTCAATTTCCAGAATGGTCTCTTCACCAATATTTTCTTCGTGCAAACGAGTAGTCAATCCTAATGAACGGAAAAATTCTTCAGTACGACGAATCGTTTCCTCAATGCGTTCTTCTTTCGTTCCGGAAGTGATCTTCCATACTCTTTCACCGTACTGCAATAACTTGTCCGCTTTTGCTTCCCGGAGCACACGCAAAGTTGCGGGGAGAACAATCACCAGCGTATGGCCATGCGTCAGCCCATGCAATGCAGTGATTTCATGACCAATCATGTGAGTTGCCCAGTCTTGAGATACCCCCATTGCTATAAATCCGTTCAATGCCATAGTGGCCGAAAGCATAAAATCCGCCATCAGTTGATAATCATGCTGGTTCTCACGAATCTTCGGAGCTATTTCCACCAGAGTTTGCAGAATTCCCTCCGCCCAACGGTCCATCACACGACTCTGTCCGGCGGCAGTCATATATTGTTCCATTACATGAACGAATGTATCTGCCAATCCGCAGGCTACCTGATGGGGAGGCAAAGTAAAGGTTACTTCCGGATCGAGGATAGAAAACAAAGGGAAGTTGGAATAGAAAGGATATTTCTCTTTGGTTTCGTGACGGGAGATAACAGCTCCGTTATTCATTTCCGAACCTGTAGCAGGGAGTGTCAGTACGGTAGAAAGAGGAACGGTTTTGGTTACCGGGCGTCCGGCAAGTACCAGGTCCCAGGCATCACCGTCGTACAGCAAACCTGCGGAAATCAGCTTCGTACCATCAATAACCGAACCGCCACCCACAGCTAATAAATAATCTATTTTCTGCTCCTTACCTAAAGCTATCGCTTTTCGAAGCGTTTCAATGGCAGGATTGGGCTCAATACCCCAGAACTCTACTGTAAAATGATGTTTAAGTGCTTCTTTCACCTGATCATACACACCATTCTTTTTCACGCTGCCTCCACCAAAGGTAATCATGATACGTTTGTCGGATGGTATCTCTTTACTCAGTCGGGCAATCATTCCATGCCCCATAATCAGCTTTACGGGATTCTGAAAGATAAAATTTTCCATATCTGTCTATTGTTGTTATTTTGGTTATTAGTTACTAACCTTGCAAATATACACCAATTATCTGAAACCTCCCGGAGATCAGACAATGAATTGCTGTGCTACCGAAGGGACCATAGCAGACAACCACGGTTTCATGTCTTCAGCTACCAATAACCAATACAACAATAGTATAATAAAAATAGCAATAGCTATACCTACTAAAACTTTTCTCTGTTTCATAATTGTTTTTGTTTAAATATTCAATATTTATAAGAACAGATTTGACTGAGAATTGTTCTATATCAGAAAAATGAGGGAGAAAAAGAAAAAAAGTCAGATTTTGTTTGTTGTTTCAAACAAAGTGTCTATATTTGCCCCCGTTAAATAACAATTAAATAACGAAAGACAATGAGAACAATGTTAGTAAATACATATTGGTGGTGGCGCCCGTTACAACTCCGACAGTCGTAAGGGAGCAGCGCTCGTATGTATATACCTCATTAAAAATATAACAGATTTGAAAGAGCCCTGTCGCAACCTGCGACAGGGCTCTTTTTATTTACCCGTTTTGAAAATCGAATAAATAAAACAATAAATACAAATAGGATTATGAAAAGTTTTTTAGTTGACCAGGATGGCTATTACGGAGAGTTCGGCGGTGCTTATGTACCGGAAATTCTCCACAAATGTGTAGAAGAATTAAAGAACAGGTATCTTGAAGTACTCGAAAGTGAGGAATTTAAAAGAGAATTTGACCAGTTATTGCGTGACTACGTAGGACGTCCTTCCCCACTCTATCTGGCACGCCGGCTTTCAGAGAAGTATGGTTGCAAAATGTATCTGAAACGGGAAGATCTGAATCATACGGGTGCTCATAAGATCAATAACACCATCGGGCAGATTCTGCTGGCACGACGCATGGGTAAGAAACGTATCATCGCCGAAACCGGAGCGGGACAACACGGTGTGGCTACAGCTACCGTATGTGCACTGATGGATATGGAATGTATCGTCTACATGGGTAAAACGGATGTTGAACGCCAACACATCAATGTAGAAAAAATGAAGATGCTGGGAGCTACGGTAATCCCTGTCACTTCCGGAAATATGACGCTGAAAGATGCGACTAACGAAGCGATCCGCGACTGGTGCTGTCATCCTGCCGACACTTATTATATCATCGGTTCTACAGTAGGTCCTCACCCTTATCCTGACATGGTGGCGCGACTGCAATCTGTAATCAGCGAAGAAATCAAAAAACAACTTTTGGAAAAAGAAGGTCGTGATTACCCTGATTATCTGATAGCTTGTGTAGGTGGAGGAAGTAATGCCGCCGGAACTATTTATCATTATATCAACGACGAACGGGTAGGCATCATTCTGGCAGAAGCAGGCGGGAAAGGAATAGAGACCGGAATGACCGCCGCTACGATCCAACTTGGTAAAATGGGAATCATTCACGGAGCACGTACTTACGTTATCCAAAACGAGGACGGACAGATTGAAGAGCCTTACTCTATATCTGCTGGGCTGGATTATCCGGGAATCGGTCCGATACACGCTAATCTTGCCGCTCAAAGACGTGCTACCGTATTGGCGGTCAATGATGACGAAGCAATAGACGCCGCTTATGAACTGACCCAACTTGAAGGAATCATTCCCGCACTGGAATCTGCCCATGCAATCGGTGCACTGAAAAAACTGAAGTTCAAACCGGAAGATGTGGTTGTACTGACCGTATCGGGACGAGGCGACAAGGACATTGAAACTTATTTGTCTTTCAATGAAAAGTGATTATCAACATCTAATTTGTAGTTTGGATTTAGAATTTATAAAAATGAAAACATTCAGTTATACAGCCCATAGCAAACAGGTACTCGGAGATATGCATACTCCGGTCAGTATCTATCTGAAAGTACGTGATATGTATCCGCAATCCGCATTGATGGAAAGCTCCGACTACCATGCTGGAGAAAATTCCCTGTCATTCATCGCTCTATGCCCACTGGCAAGTATAGGTGTCAATAGTGGAATTGTCACGACGAGTTATCCCGACAATAGCCGGAAGGAAGAACCGTTAACCAAATCATTCACCGTAGAAAAAGCGATGAATCAATTCATCAGCCAGTTTCTGGTGACCGGAGAGAACAAAAATGTTTGCGGACTTTACGGATATACCACGTTCAACGCGGTAAAATATTTCGAGCATATTCCGGTAAAAGAAAGTCATGATGAACAGAATGATGCTCCGGATTTGCTATACATATTATATAAGTATATCATTGTTTTCAATCACTTCAAGAATGAATTGACTCTGGTAGAGATGCTGGGTGAAGGAGAAGAAAGCGGTTTGCCGGAACTGGAAGCTGCTATCGAGAACAGGAATTATGCTTCTTACAATTTCTCGGTGACAGGTCCTGTCACCAGTCCGATCTCCGATGAAGAACATAAAGCGAATGTTCGCAAGGGAATTGCACATTGTATGCGTGGGGATGTTTTTCAAATTGTTCTTTCCAGAAGATTCGTCCAACCGTACGCCGGAGATGATTTCAAAGTTTATCGTGCTCTTCGAAGTATCAACCCTTCTCCTTATCTTTTCTATTTCGACTTCGGAGGATATCGTATTTTCGGTTCTTCACCGGAGACACATTGTAAAATTGAAGACGGACGTGCCTATATCGACCCGATCGCCGGAACAACCCGCCGTACCGGAGATACGGTAAAAGACCGCGAACTGACTGAAGCACTCCTTGCAGATCCAAAAGAAAATGCAGAGCACGTGATGCTGGTTGATCTGGCAAGAAATGACCTTTCGCGTAACTGTCACGATGTACGGGTATTGTTTTATAAGGAGCCACAGTATTACAGCCATGTAATTCACTTGGTCAGCCGTGTAAGCGGCCAGTTGAATGAAGGAGCGGATAAGATTAAAACTTTCATCGATACTTTCCCTGCGGGGACATTGAGCGGTGCACCTAAAGTACGTGCCATGCAGTTGATTAGCGAAATTGAACCTCACAATCGAGGTGCTTATGGTGGTTGTATCGGTTTTATCGGACTAAACGGAGAACTAAATCAAGCGATTACCATTCGTACTTTTGTCAGTCGGAATAATGAATTATGGTTTCAAGCCGGAGGAGGCATCGTAGCACGTAGCCAGGATGAATACGAGTTGCAAGAGGTGAACAATAAATTAGGAGCTCTGAAAAAAGCAATCGATTTGGCTGTCAATTTAAAAAACTAATCGTTCAAAGTAGCCCGTCTGAAAAAGTCAGAATAACCATTTGAACAACAATTTTACAATGAAAACAAAATGAAAATATTACTTTTAGATAACTACGATTCTTTCACCTACAACTTGTTGCATGTAGTGAAAGAACTGAGAGCTACAGACATCGAAGTAGCCCGCAACGACCAGATAGACCTTGATGAAGTGGAACGATTTGACAAAATTATTCTCTCGCCGGGTCCGGGGATACCTGAAGAAGCAGGATTGTTATTGCCCGTCATCAAAAGATATGCACCGACAAAGAGTATCTTAGGCGTTTGTCTGGGGCATCAGGCTATCGGCGAGGCTTTTGGCGCACATCTGGAAAACCTGAAAGAAGTATATCATGGTGTACAGACACCGATCAGTATCCTACAGAAAGAGGTACTTTTTGAAGGATTAGGCAAAGAGATACCTGTCGGGCGCTATCATTCCTGGGTAGTCAGCCGGGAAGGTTTTCCAGAATGCCTGGAGATAACAGCAGAAAGCCGGGAAGGACAAATTATGGCACTATGCCATAAGACCTACAATGTACATGGAATCCAGTTCCATCCCGAGTCCGTACTGACGCCACAAGGAAAAGAAATTATCAAAAACTTCTTAAACGAATAAACTTATGAAACAGATTCTATACAAACTTTTCGAGCACCAATATCTGGGACGCGATGAAGCCCGTACTATCTTGCAAAACATCGCACAAGGAAAATACAATGATGTACAGGTGGCATCACTGATCACTGTCTTTCTGATGCGTAATATCTCTGTAGAGGAGTTATGCGGATTTCGTGATGCATTATTGGAAATGCGGGTTCCGGTTGACTTGAGCGAGTTCTCTCCGATAGATATTGTCGGCACGGGAGGTGATGGGAAAAATACGTTCAATATTTCGACAGCCGCCTGCTTTACAGTAGCCGGAGCAGGTATTCCGGTGGTGAAACATGGCAATTATGGAGCAACTTCAGTCAGTGGCGCCAGCAATGTAATGGAACAGCATGGTGTCAAATTCACAAGTGATGTAGACCAGATGCGTCGCAGCATGGAACTATGTAATATCGCCTATCTGCATGCTCCATTGTTTAATCCGGCACTGAAAGCAGTTGCCCCGATTCGTAAAGGACTGGCAGTACGTACCTTCTTTAATATGCTCGGTCCGTTGGTTAACCCGGTATTACCGGCTTATCAGCTCTTAGGTGTATATAATCTTCCGCTTTTGCGCCTTTATACCTATACTTATCAGGAAAGTAAGACTAAATTTGCAGTTGTCCATAGTCTGGACGGATATGATGAAATTTCTCTGACAAACGAGTTCAAGGTAGCAACCTGTGGGAATGAGAAGATCTACACTCCGGAAAGTCTCGGATTTTCCCGTTATCAAGATGCTGATCTGGATGGCGGGCAAACACCGGAAGACGCCGCCAAAATCTTTGATAACATCATGAATAATACGGCTACGGAAGCACAAAAGAACGTAGTTGTTATTAATGCAGCTTTCGCTATTCAGGTAGTTCATCCGGAAAAAACGATTGAAGAGTGCATCACCCTCGCTAAGGAATCTCTGGAAAGTGGCCGGGCATTGACTACATTAAAGAAATTCATTGAATTGAATAATAAATAATAGGTGATAAGTAATAATTCAAAATAAATGAAAGATATATTATCCGAAATTATAGCTAACAAGCGATTTGAAGTTGATTTGCAGAAGCAAGCTATTTCCATCGAGCAATTGCAGGAAGGTATCCATGAAATTCCGGCTTCCCACTCCATGAAAAAAGCCTTAGCTTCTTCCGATTCCGGTATCATTGCCGAATTTAAGCGTCGTTCGCCATCTAAAGGGTGGATCAAGCAGGAGGCACGTCCCGAAGAAATTGTTCCATCCTATGTCACTGCAGGTGCTTCTGCCCTCTCTATTCTCACTGATGAAAAATTCTTTGGAGGAAGCCTGAAAGACATCCGCACTGCACGTCCTTTAGTCGACATACCTATTATAAGGAAAGATTTCATCATTGATGAATATCAGCTATATCAAGCTAAAATAGTCGGCGCAGATGCTGTACTCCTTATTGCCGCCGCATTGGAACAAGGGAAATGTCAAGAACTGGCGGAACAGGCACATGAACTGGGACTGGAAGTATTACTGGAAATACATAGCACGGAAGAATTGCCTTATATTAATAGCCAAATAGACATGGTAGGAATTAATAATCGCAATCTGGGTACTTTCTACACAGATGTAGAGAACTCTTTCCGGCTGGCAGGACAACTTCCACTAAATACAGTATTGGTATCGGAAAGTGGCATTTCCGATCCGGAAGTGGTAAAACGTCTTCGGACAGCGGGATTCCGGGGATTCCTTATCGGAGAAACATTTATGAAAACTCCACAACCGGGAGAAACTTTGCAGAATTTCTTAAAAGCCATCCAACAAATTTATTAACCATCAAAAACGGACAGACCTATGATCAACGGAAAAATCATCAAAGTATGCGGTATGCGTGAAGCCCAGAATATACGGGACGTGGAATCACTACAGAAAGTGGATATGATGGGATTTATTTTCTATCCCAAATCTCCCCGTTATCTCTACGAACTTCCTGCCTACTTGCCTACTCATGCCCGCCGTGTCGGAGTTTTTGTGAATGAAGACAAAAAAGTAATCACGATGTACGCCGATCGTTTCGGACTGGAATATATCCAGCTTCACGGCAAAGAATCACCGGAATACTGCCAGTCATTGCGCGCCTCCGGTCTGAAAATCATCAAAGCTTTTTCCGTAGCCCGTCCGAAAGATTTGAATCATGTAAGCGAGTATGAAAAAGCTTGCAATCTCTTCCTGTTTGATACGAAATGTGAGCAGTATGGTGGCTCAGGAAATCAATTCGACTGGAATATCCTGCATACCTACAACGGACAAGTTCCATTCTTATTGAGCGGCGGCATCAATTGTCACAGTGCCAACGCATTGAAAGAATTCAATCATCCCCGACTGGCAGGTTACGACCTGAACAGCCGCTTCGAACGGAAAGCAGGAGAAAAAGACCCGGAACGCATTCGGATGTTTCTAAATGAACTAAAATCATAAATTTAAATTTTCAATAGTCATGAACAGAATTAATCAACTCTTCAATAGCAACAAGAAAGACATTCTTTCTATTTATTTTTGTGCAGGTGATCCTACATTAGATGGAACAGCCAACGTTATCCGTACGCTCGAAAAACATGGAGTCAGTATGATCGAAGTCGGTATTCCATTCAGTGACCCTATGGCAGACGGTATTGTTATCCAAAATGCGGCTACTCAGGCTTTACGTAATGGAATGTCATTAAAGATCCTTTTCGAACAATTACGCAACATTCGTCAGGATGTAAACATTCCATTGGTATTTATGGGGTATTTAAACCCGATCATGCAGTTCGGATTTGAAAACTTCTGCCATCAATGTGTAGAATGTGGAATAGATGGTGTTATCATCCCCGATTTGCCCTTTAGGGATTATCAAGACCACTACCGCATCATTGCCGAGCGTTATGGAATCAAAGTAATCATGCTCATTACCCCGGAAACCAGTGAAGAGCGGGTAAGGGAGATTGATGCACATACAGATGGATTCATCTATATGGTTTCATCTGCAGCAACTACGGGCGCACAACAAGACTTCAACGAACAGAAGCGTGCCTATTTTAAGAAGATTGAAGATATGAATTTGCGCAACCCGTTAATGGTAGGGTTCGGCATCTCTAACAAAGCAACTTTCCAAGCGGCTTGCGAACATGCTTCCGGAGCTATTATAGGCAGCCGCTTTGTCACTCTGCTTGAAGAAGAAAAAGATCCGGAAAAAGCCATTCTAAAACTGAAAGAAGCACTCAGATAGCCATAGGAAACAGCTTAACAGCAAGTAGCTAAAATAATCGGATAACATCATTTTGCTTTGCATTACGATTTTACCCGATTATCTTAGTTACCTTACTACTTTTTATGACTCACCTCATTTTTTCTTTTAATCCATCGCAGCTTTTCGCATAAATATTCATATTTATAACATTTCACAGCAAACTACGAACAAATTCATCTTTTACTATTCATAATTCACAATTAATCTATATCTTTGTCAGCGTTTTAACAGAAATTTATCAATTATGAGTATAGAGACCCCTTCAGTTTTGTTAATTTACACAGGTGGAACTATCGGAATGATAGAAAATTCGGAGACAGGTGCCTTAGAAAACTTTAATTTCGACCACTTGCTCAAACACGTGCCTGAACTGAAAAGATTCAACTATCGCATTTCTTCCTATCAATTCGATCCCCCTCTCGACTCTTCTGATATGGAACCTGCTTATTGGGCGAAACTTGTAAAAATAATCAACTATAATTACGACTACTTCGACGGCTTTGTAATTCTACATGGAACAGATACAATGGCCTATACAGCTTCTGCACTGAGTTTCATGCTCGAAAATCTGAATAAACCTGTTATTCTTACCGGTTCTCAGTTGCCTATCGGAACACTGCGTACAGACGGAAAAGAAAATCTGATTACAGCAATCGAAATTGCCGCTGCCAAGAATCCGGACGGTACGGCTATTGTCCCCGAAGTATGCATTTTCTTCGAAAACCATCTGATGCGCGGCAATCGTACTACAAAAATTAATGCCGAGAACTTTAATGCCTTCCGGTCTTTCAATTATCCGCCATTGGCACGTGTGGGCATTCACATTAAATACGAACCTAATCTTATTCGCAAACCCGACCCTGACAAACCGTTAAAGCCACATTATCTATTTGATACGAATGTAGTCATACTAACTCTCTTTCCCGGCATTCAGGAGGAAATCATTCATTCACTTCTCCATGTTCCAGGATTAAAAGCAGTTGTTATGAAAACTTTCGGATCAGGAAATGCACCACAAAAAGAATGGTTCATCCGGGAATTAAAAGAGGCTACTGATCGTGGAATTATTATTGTAAACATCACGCAATGCGCTTCCGGAGCAGTAGAAATGGGGCGTTATGAAACAGGAATGCATCTGTTAGAAGCAGGCGTCATCAGCGGATATGACAGCACTCCAGAATGTGCTGTAACCAAACTAATGTTTTTGCTAGGACACGGACTGCCTAATAAAGAGATACGATACAAAATGAACTCTTGTTTAATAGGAGAAATAACCAAACCTTAGAGAAATAACCATCATAGTAATCCCCTGATTGTTACTATCTAATGTTTCGACAAAAGAAAAACAAGACAAACATCTTTTCACTTTTCGAAAAAAGTGAACCAAAACGGAAATATAGTTGTTTTCCACACAATAAATATCAAAAAATACATCTTTAATTCAAAATATACAACTATCTTTGCAACAAACAAAAGAACAATCAAACAATAGACATTATGATGAAAAAAACAATTCTGCTTACGCCGGTTATTGCGATAGCAATAGTAAGTATGTTATTCAGTTGTATAGATTCTGAAAAGGATTTATATGATCCGTCTTATCAGACATCCAATCCAATGGGGGATGGTTTTGCTGCACCGGATGGATTTAATTGGGCAACAACCTCCAATGTAAAAGTCAATGTAGAAGTTAATGCTCAGACTGATGATGAATTTTATTATGTAGTTGAGATATATGATACAAATCCTATTATTTCGCCAAATGCACACCTTCTAGATAAAGGTGTAGCCAAAGGAAATGAACCATATACATCAGAAATTTCAATCGAAAGTACAATCAAAACTATTTTTGTAAAAGAAATCACTCCAACGGGACTTGCTACTATCAGAACAGCAGAGATTGCAGATGGAATTGCCAACTGCAATTTCAAAACAACTACACCTTCTATACGGAGTCTTGCTGCTACGACTCGCGGTTTTACCACAATAACAGACCCCAATCCCGATGATACGTCTTTATTTCCTTTAGAATGTCCTAGTAACATTGAAAATTTTAACGCTGAAAAATGCGTAGAAGGCAACAGCTATAAAGTTACTTCTTCCACGAAGAGAATCAGTTTATGGATAAAAAATATAAAATTATATATAACTGAAGATATTGAACTATCTGAGCAGATTTATCTTACTGAAGGCTCTTGTTTATATATTCTCCCTGGGAAAAAAGTTTCCATGCCTCAGGCCCAAAATAACGGACAAGCCAATTGCATGATTACGATTGGTACTGGAGCAACTTTGACAGTAACTAAAACAATACAATTAGACAATAATTATAAACTTTACAATTTAGGAACAATTACTGCCGAAAAATTAATCTGCACCAACTCTTCTACCTTCTTCAATGCTGGTACTGCCAACATTGAAGACAGATTAAGTGGAGAAAATGGTCAAAGCACGATATCCAATTCTGGAAACTTAAAAGCGGAGGAAATATATGCTCAAGGAAATAGTCACATAATTAACACGGGTACTATAGAAGCAGAGGAAACAGTAATCAACAGTACCGGAGCTTCTTGGGTTAATGAAGGATCATGGACCACAGAAGATATGAAAATATCTGCATGGAATGACTATTGTTATAATAAATGTAAACTGATAGTAACTGATGAATTTGAAATGACAGAAGGTCATTTAATAGTTGATGGTGGCGGCTTTGTCCAATGCAAAGAGCTATACATGAACAATGCAAAAATAGAATTAGGAGCTAAAGCACTGTTTGAAATTACAGAAAAAGCTAAATACGGATACCAAGACAAAGACAAAGGATTTAAAGGGACAGGAGCTGAAAAAGCACTCCTGATCATTAAGAAAGCTGTCGCTAAAACATTAAGCCCAAATCTTATCCATTATTCAGGTAACCTCCAGATAGTTTGTTCTGATCATGTAATTGAAAAGATAGATGACTGGAATATATGTTGGACAATGACAGGTGGAGCAGAATGGGGAGAAGAAGGTAAAAACACTGTTTCAATACCTGAGTCCGAATGTAGTAACGGATATAATGGAGGGACTCCTACTCCACCTGTAAATCCGGAATTCCCCATTGAAGTGGAAGATAATCAGAATTACACCTACCTTTTTGAAGATCAATGGCCATTATATGGAGATTATGACATGAATGACATCGTCTTGACCATTCAGAAAAGGCAAATATTCACTAATAAAAAAAATAAGGTAACAAAGTTCGAATTGAGTATTGACCTATCCGCAGCCGGAGCAACAAAAAGCATCGGAGCAGCTATCATGCTGGACAATGTGCCTGCCACAGCAATTACCCAATCAGTAGAATTCAACGACAAGACTCTTGTCAGAAACTTCAATCTGAATAATAACAATATTGAAAATGGTCAGGATTATGCTGTAATACCTTTGTTTGATGACGCCCATAAAGTATTGGGAAGAGATCGATATGAACAGATTAATACGTTTTCAGATTACGCTGGTAATACCAAACCTAAAAATATCAGTTTCTCTATTGTATTCAATAATCCGACAATATCAGCAGAGGCTTTCAATATCAATAAACTGAATGTCTTTATTATTGTGGATGGCAATAGAAACCAACGAAAGGAAATACATGTTGCAGGATATCAACCAACAAAGCTGGCAAATACAGATCTGTTTGGCGGAAACAACGACAACAGTCATTCGGGCAGTAAGAAATACTACATAAGTAAAGAGAATCTAGCATGGGGCATTATGGTTCCTTCTAATTTCAAATGGCCTTTAGAGTATGTAAATATCAAGACTGCCTATTCACAATTCGGTGACTGGGTTACGAGCGGTGGCACAGAAAATGAAAAATGGTGGAATGATTTTGATGTAAATAAAGTATTCCAAACAAATAAAAACTAACCTCCCTTATCAGCACGGGTTTCATAAAAATCATGAAATCCGTGTTTTTTCCTCACTAAACGCATCTGATATGTCCTATTAATAAATAAAAATAATAGTTTCTATGAATTTTACTTCTGCTAATTGAAAGTTTATTCTAAAATTATATATATATTTGCACGAAGTGAAACAAATACAAGAGATTCAATTTAATCTATATAAATCAAGTAACAAAGCAGGCAATAGAAAGGTTCTATTTGTATGAAAAAAAAAATACTATTAGTTGATGATAAAGCGACTATTGGAAAAGTTGCAAGTATATATTTAGGTAAAGATTACGATGTTATGTACTTGGAAAATCCTATTAAAGCAATAGATTGGCTTAATGAAGGTAATGTACCCGATCTCATTATTTCCGATATCCGTATGCCGTTAATGAGAGGAGATGAATTCCTCAGATATATGAAAACCAATGAGTTATTCAAGTCAATTCCTATCGTTATGCTATCCAGCGAAGAAAGTACTACGGAAAGAATTAAATTACTGGAAGAAGGAGCAGAGGACTATATCCTGAAGCCATTCAATCCTTTGGAACTAAAAATCCGAATCAAAAAGATTATCGACTAATACAGCCTTTAAATGCAATATTTTGTTTACATAGGTAGACACAACAAAACGATAGAACTGTTTTCGAAGTTAAGTACCGGAGTATTCTATGCAGCACCAAACTGCCATAAAGCAACTAAAGTGTTAGACAAGATACGAGAAAAATACGATGCAGCTTTATTTATTGAGCAGATCGAACTATCAAAAGATATCGCGGATATCCGTTCTCTGCGCAAAAGATATCCGGGACTTTATATGGTACTGGTTATAGATAGCATCACTAAGGAAGAAGCTACAGAATACCTGAAAGCGGGGGTTAACAACACTATTAAGTACGAAACCAACAGTCAAGTACTAAAAGATTTATCAACTTTCCTCACACGTAGAAAAGAGCAAAAAATAGAGGCTCTACAACTCAAAACACAAAATCTGAATGCTTTTTGTCTGCCCACATGGAAAAGAATCTTTGATATAATCTTTTCCGGAATAGCATTACTTTTTCTCTCTCCTCTTTTAATAGCCACAGCTATAGCTATTCGCATGGAGAGTAAAGGACCGATTATCTACAAATCCAAACGTGTAGGAAGCAACTACCTGATATTCGATTTTCTCAAATTTCGTTCGATGTATACCGACGCCGATAAACATCTGAAGGATTTTAATGCTCTCAACCAGTATCAGCAGGAAGAACAGGAAGAAGATGATATCTGGGGAGAAGAATCCGGCATATCTGAAGAAGCAGATGAAGAAGAAATCCTCCTGATATCCGATGATTTCGTTATTTCGGAAGAAGACTATATTCACAAAAAATCGAAAGAGAAGAGCAACGCTTTTGTAAAATTGGAAAATGACCCAAGAATAACAAAGGTAGGGCGTTTCATACGTAAATACAGCATTGATGAACTACCACAGCTTATCAATATCCTCAAAGGAGATATGTCTATAGTAGGTAATCGCCCTCTCCCACTTTACGAAGCAGAGTTACTGACCAGCGATGAACATATCGACCGGTTCATGGGACCCGCCGGACTTACCGGACTATGGCAGGTTGAAAAAAGAGGTGAAGCAGGCAAACTCTCTGCGGAAGAACGCAAGCAACTGGATATCCAATATGCAAAAACATTCTCCTTCGGACTGGACATAAAAATCATTCTGAAAACAGTTACTGCATTTGTTCAAAAAGAGAACGTATAACTCATTCACTACAGAATGGATAACTTTATCTACATAACAGATGATTTTTTATTTTTTTGTATAGGACTTTTGCTCCTATATCTTTTCATATTGGTTGTTGCTTCACATTTCAAACGAACAAATTACCCTAAAGCTCAAAAACAATATCATTGCGCTATATTGGTTCCAGCCGGAAGTCTTCTTCCTTCAATGTATCAAGAAGCATATGAGTTCATCACATACAAAGACTTGTTGGAAGCAATTCATTCATTGGATAAAGAACGATATAAGTTAGTTATTCTTCTTTCTGACAAGAGCAGTTCTTTATCATCCCATTTTCTAGAAAAGATTTATAATGCCTACGATGCCGGAATACAAGCCATACAACTACATACAGTTGTCAATGAACATAAAGGAATTCGAAAACATTTTCATGTCCTATCCGAAGAAATAAACAATAGTCTCTTCAGATCAGGAAATACTCAGATCGGCTTTTCTTCAAACCTCTTCGGAACCAATATGGCTTTTGACCTGGAATGGCTACAAAAGAATCAAAAAACTGCCAGAACAAATCTCGAACGAAAGTTATTCAAACAGAATATATATATTGAATACCTACCTGACGTAATTGTATACTGTGATTCAGCTCCTGTTTATCCTTATCGCAGACGCATACGAAAGACTCTCTCTTATCTATTGCCATCTCTATTAGAGGGAAACTGGAATTTCTGTAACCGCATAGCCCAACAACTGATCCCTTCTCCGATAAAATTGTGTACCTTTGTCAGCATCTGGACTTTATTGATAACAGGATACAGCTGGACTTCGTCGCTCAAATGGTGGATATTGCTCTTAGGATCGGCAATAACATACAGCCTGGCAATACCGGATTATTTAGTAGAAGATAAAAAAAAGCAAAAACATTCAATATGGAGAAAAAGACACTAAAACAGCGAATCAAACAGAATCCAGCATTAAAAAAAGCTGTACACCGTTTTATTATGCATCCTGTAAAAACACGTCCCAACTGGTGGATACGACTCTTCTATTTTGTATATCTGAAACGTGGAAAAGGTTCCGTTATTTATCGCAGTGTCCGCAAAGACCTTCCTCCTTTCAATCAGTTCTCGTTAGGATGTTATTCAGTAGTAGAGGATTTCTGCTGCCTTAATAATGCGGTGGGAGACTTATTTATTGGAGATTATACCCGTATCGGACTGGGAAATACCCTAATCGGTCCGGTTCGCATAGGAAACCATGTGAATCTTGCCCAGAATATAACAGTCACAGGACTTAATCACAATTATCAAGATGCGGAGAAATTAATCGATGAACAGGGAGTAAGTACCCAACCCGTTACTATTGAAGATGATGTGTGGATAGGAGCAAATTCTGTCATACTACCGGGAGTAATTCTAGGAAAACACAGTGTAGTAGCTGCCGGAAGCGTTGTCAGCCGCTCCATCCCGGCATACTCTATCTGTGCCGGATGCCCTGCAAAAGTGATCAAATCCTATGATTTCGCAACCAAAGAGTGGAAAAAAGTAAAATGATACCTACCTCTAATTATTAATAGTGAGAACAACTACGCAATATACCTCATAAAGGGGATTGTGACAGATACTGAAACACACTATCTTTGCAGTATCAGAATTGAATTAATTAGTCATAATTTTATTACGTAGCCACATTTAAGTAAAAAATGAAATAGAGTCCCGCCGAAGCGATTTCGTCGGGATTTTGTTTTTATATCGATTCTTTAGGATCAATCCGAAACCCCGGTTGTTTTCAGTTTGTTTCTTTTCCGGTGCCCCGCATTTATAAACAAAAAAACGAGTCAATTCCTAAAAGGGAACCACTCGCCACAGCATCAGAAAAGCCAGGAAGGCTTTTCTTTTATTACCTCAATTCCTGAAAACCAATCTTCTTTTTACCTTTTAAACTTCTTACCTATTGTTATCCTTTTTACCTTTTACCAAAAAATGTCCTATTGAACACTAAAAAATTTAATACCTTTATTATTTAAATCTAATACCTTAATAATCTTTTCTTTTACCTTTTAAACTAATAGCAATTTCTCAACTGCTCTGCAAAGGTACGAAAAGTTTCCGTGTTCGCAAACGGTTTCAGATTTTATAACATAATTTGAAGGTTATAAATCCTTCACTTCATTAAGTGTAACAAGCTTATTTACAATGGCATAAATAGTCAATCCAGCCGCACTATGTATCTGTAGCTTTTTGCTGATATTTCTACGGTGAGTAATAACAGTATGGATAGATAAAAACAGATTTTCCGCAATCTCCTTATTTGTCATGCCTTTCACCACACAAATCACGATCTCTTTCTCTCGTTGACTAAGCGCTTCCTGACTGTCAACCTCCTCTTCTTCCGAAACCAGATTCAGCAGTCCATGAATCTTTTTAGAAAGAATATCCAAGTCATCGAAGATGGAAATAGACTCATCGTATTTACTCAGCAAAGAGGCATCTACGAAAGAACTAACCAAGGCAATCAAACGTATTTTCTTGCCAGCAGTTTCTTCCCGGAACCGACTCACATCAAAGTAATCACCAAAAGCAGGATTTACAATCAACATTTCCGGGTACTGCGTACGCAGACAATCATTCAGAGCTTCAACTGAAAGTAATTCAATAGGCTGCACCTTCACATTAGGAAGGCGCTTCAAGGCAGCGGTCAGCCCCCCTCGAATAATTACTGAGGTTTCGGCAATCGCTATTCGAACGGCTTCGTTATTTTTCATTTTCCCTAATCCTCCTTTCCAGCTTCAGAATGGCAGGAACAAAAATATAATCTTCAACTTTACAATGAGATTCCAAACCGGCCTCACAAGCATATATATCGAAAAGAGCCGCGTTCAGCAGATTCTCATTGGCTTTGGCTGGACAATATTTAATGATGATATTCTTCAGTTCTGTCAGCTTCTCTCCCACTTGGTCATGATGTTTGGAGAATGTGCTGATCTGATAATTTCTGGGAGCATTGCCATTTATCAGCGCATCCACATACTTAAATACCGTTTTCTCTTCGTAGTCCATATGCTTACGCACTTCCCGTGTATATTCATCGAAGAATTTGAGGATCAGAAAAGCGACGTCATCCTGTGAGCAGTCAATTGCTTCAATCAATTTACGACGAATCGCAGGGAGAGAAAAGTCCAGGAAATAAATATGGGCTTGCCGCAGATAATCAATCAGCGCAGGAATAGAAATATCCTCACTGCTTCCATCCATTCGGGAGAAACCTTCAGACATAAAATTGACTACAATCAGGAAAGTCCGGCAATCTACTCCATTGAGCTCACAGACTTCTTTCACTGTCTTGTCACCAAATCCCAACGAAAGACCGAAACGGCTCATCACTTGTAACAAGGAATAGTTATCACTGATGAGATCGATCATCTTATCAGTTGGTTTGTATTTTTGCAAATTATCCATTTACACCTATTTATATTAGCGACTGCAAAGAAACGGAATATTTCGAGGATATGCAATCACCACAAATAGGTATTTTCGCTGTTTACAGTTTTCCAAATACTAATTACATGTTACTAATTTATAACAGGAGTGTAGGCTGGCTATTCTTTTTTTAGTAATTTTGTCGCTATCAATCTGTAATCAGTAATTCATAATTAAAAATATGGCAAACGAACTCGAACTGAAATACGGCTGCAACCCGAATCAAAAGCCTGCCCGTATCTTCATGAAAGAAGGCGAACTACCTATTGAGGTATTAAACGGACGCCCCGGTTATATCAATCTGTTGGATGCATTCAACAGTTGGCAACTAGTAAAAGAACTGAAAGAAGCTACCGGCCTTCCGGCGGCTGCATCATTCAAACACGTCAGCCCGGCAGGGGCTGCTGTTGCCGTAGAAATGAGCGACACGCTGAAGAAAATCTATTTTGTAGATGATGTAAAACTATCGCCACTGGCTACTGCCTATGCACGTGCACGTGGTGCCGACCGTATGTCTTCTTACGGAGACTTTATCGCACTGTCCGACACTTGTGACGAAGAAACAGCACGCATCATCAATCGTGAAGTATCTGATGGTGTAATTGCACCTGATTATACTCCCGAAGCCCTGGAAATTCTAAAAAACAAAAGAAAAGGAACTTACAATGTCATCAAAATAGATCCGGCTTACCGTCCGGCCCCTATTGAGCATAAAGATGTTTTTGGAGTTACTTTTGAGCAAGGCAGAAACGAGCTGAAAATAGACGAGAGTCTTTTGAAAGAAATGCCTACGCAAAACAAAGAAATTCCGGCTGAAGCAAAGCGTGACCTGATTATTGCACTAATCACCTTAAAATATACACAATCCAATTCCGTATGCTATGCAAAAGACGGACAAGCGATTGGTATCGGTGCCGGACAACAGTCACGTATCCACTGTACACGCCTTGCCGGAAACAAAGCTGATATCTGGTATCTCCGCCAACACCCGAAAGTGATGAATCTGCCCTGGATTGAAAAGATCCGCCGCGCAGACCGTGACAATACGATTGACGTTTATATCTCAGAAGATCACGACGATGTATTAGCAGAAGGTATCTGGCAGCAATTCTTCACAGAAAAGCCGGAAGTGCTGACCCGTGAAGAGAAACGTGCGTGGCTGGATACAATGACAGGAGTGGCTTTAGGCTCTGACGCATTCTTCCCTTTCGGAGACAATATCGAACGCGCGCATAAAAGCGGTGTAAGCTATATCGCACAGCCGGGTGGTTCTGTACGCGATGACCATGTTATCAGTACTTGCGACAAGTATAATATGGCGATGGCATTCACAGGTATTCGCCTGTTCCACCATTAAAAAGGATTGGTCTCAACTAATTTACAGTTCCATATTCTATTTTATCCCCATTTATAATGAGAATGAAGCAATTATTCCATTATAAATGGGGATTTTCTATGTCTCCGATACCCTCTATCTTTGCACCATCACATTAAAATAGAATCAAAGATGAATAAAATTGGAGTATTTTATGGTTCCACAACCGGAACAACAGAAGACCTCGCCCGTCGGATTGCAGAAAAACTAGAAGTTCCTTCCACACATATTTATGATGTATCCAAACTCACTGAAGCTTTGGTTAATGAATATGATGTATTGGTATTAGGTAGCTCCACATGGGGAGCCGGAGAATTACAGGACGACTGGTATGACGGAGTTAAAGTTTTAAAGAAATGCGACCTGTCTCACAAACATGTAGCCTTGTTTGGTTGCGGTGATTCCGATTCTTACAGTGATACTTTCTGTGATGCCATCGGAATTCTTTATGAAGAGTTGAAAGGCACTCATTGCAAGTTTTGTGGAGCAGTAGACACTGCCGGTTATACATTCGATTCTTCTACCGCTGTCGTGAACGGTAAATTCGTGGGTCTCCCACTCGACGAAGTCAATGAAGACGGTCAGACCGATGAACGTATCAGCACATGGGCTGAACAAATAAAGCAAGAAATCAGCTAATCTTTATCTCCATATTAAATAACAGTTTGCATTATGGCTACCGAAAGAATCATTCCCGGAGAAATCCGGATTTTCCTCAACCACATTTATGAGTTCAAGAAAGGCGTACGCAATATGGTACTCTATACGATGAGCAGAGAGCACGAAGAATTTGCTATCCGCCGGCTGAAGAATCAGAAGATCAGTTATATGATACAAGAAGTAGGTACTAACAAGATTAACCTGTTTTTTGGCAAGCCCGAATGCATGGAAGCCATGCGGCACATCATCATTCGTCCCTTAAACCAACTGACAGCTGAGGAAGATTTCATTCTGGGAGCCATGCTGGGATATGACCTTTGCCAACAATGCAAGCGGTATTGTAATAAAAAAGAAGGCATAAAGATAGCCGTTTAAAAAATAACTTTTGCATTGTTAGCTTTGTTTTGTATGTAGTTTGTCTCGAGTAGAATCGTTTCATAAAAACAGGTTTCCTTTAGAACATTTTCCATTGGAAACTTGTTTAATAAGAAACGATTCTCTCAACAACAAACTAACAACAAGCAGTATGGTGACACAGCAACAAGAACAAACCAAAGCCTACGTACTTGCAGGTATTTTCACTCTTTCACTACGATTGATAGTCGGCTGGACTTACTTCTCAGCTTTCTGGCGCAGACTTGTCCTCGAAAACAAGCTCATTCCGGACAGCAGCGGATACATCGGAGAAAAATTCAATCATTTCCTTCCCAACTCTATTGGTATCAAACCCATTATTGAATACCTGGTCAGCACCCCCGATTTACTTTGGTGGGCAATGCTTATTTTCACTTTAGTAGAAGGCGTTGTCGGGCTCCTTTATATGCTTGGTTTCTTCACCAGGTTAATGAGCATCGGTGTATTCAGCCTGGCATTCGGTATTCTCCTAGGCTCCGGCTGGCTAGGTACTACCTGTCTTGACGAATGGCAAATCGGCATTTTGGGAGTAGCCGCAGGGTTTACCATTTTCCTGTCCGGAGGCGGAAAGTATTCATTAGATCATTTGTTCCAATCCAAACTGTCCAAAAAGAAATGGCTTGTATGGCTCACCTCCGGTGAACTCCCGCTACCTATTAAGCAATTCAGTAAAGTGGCGATAACCGGAGCGATACTACTTTTCATTCTTACCCTATATACCAATCAAGAATTTCACAATGGTGTGTGGGGACCGCTACATAATAAATCAGTCAAACCAAAACTGGAGATATCCAATGCAGATATCCACAATGATGCCCTCAACTTTAAAGTATACCGTATAGAAGGTGCGGATGTATACGGATCATTCCTTATAGGTATTACTTTAAAAGATTCCAGAGGAAAGACCATACTTCAAAAAGATGGAGAAGAACTTTCCCGATTCCCTCTTACCGGAATTAAAAATGACTATATAGCCAAGGTAACTCCGGGCAAGCACAGCCTGATCATTCCGTTAGGGAGTAAAGCAACCCTTACAATAAAAGACAGCAGTCTACAGAATTTACCCAAAGGCAGGTATGAACTTACTTTGACAGACATAAGCGGGATAACCTGGAAGCAAGATATTACTGTCGATTAAGTAAAATCAGCAGCATCTGAAAACAAACAGAAGGTGGATATCAGTAAACTATAGATTGCCACAAGAATAGAATTCCCTCTGTTTCGCAAGCCAATGTTCCTCCACATTTTCTCCACTATAACATTCCTACGACATCGATTATCTATTTCAGTGTGAATTTTCCACCAGGTGAGATGCATAGCCATGCTAAGACTCACTCTAAAAGCTAAAATACAAAGTGTCACTTTTGACACTTTGTATTTTAGCTTCCCCATAGCTTCCATATTTCCGGTCTATCATCATACCCGATATTTTTATTCGACTCCAGAGCGTTAGAGATTTATCAGTATCACTCCTTTATGACATAAGACTCGTCACTCTGCACACTTTTTCTTTCGCTTTCCGCTCTCAATGCGAACTAATTTACCAAATATCTTCCCTTCTGCACTATCTGATTCAACCGACATAACGAATGAAATAGAAGAAAGAATGTTTTGAAACAGTACATTTTTACTCATTTTCAAGATACTGACGCTATCTTACAAGCATAGTTACGCTATTTACCAAGCATAGTGACGCTATCCGCCAAGCATAGTTACTCTATTTGTTCCTTATACTTACTCTATATTTCGTCTGACCTCGCTCTTCACCCCAACTCCCCCCCTACCTGAAGTACTCTGAGAGCCGGGCATAAAATAGAAAGCTTGGTTCTTGAAAGGTGCAGCCCCCTATTTGAAGCTTTTTATGATAATCAGGAGAAAGAAAAACACCGCTATTGAAATCAAAATGCAACCATATAGCAGAATATGCAAACCAATCGACTTTTTCATCTCTCCTATTAAGCAGATCGTTGCCCTTCAGTTTCTTTTTTATATCAATTTATCTTATTCACAAAATAAAAACAGACAAAATCAATATAATGAGCCAAAAGAATACTTATCTTTGTCCCATCAAGAACTAAACACTTAAAGATATGAAAAACAAATATCTACTAAGCCTTCTGGCAGCTCTCGGATTCTCCGGATGCAGCAATAACAACGTTTGGGATGAGCCTTGTTATTACGGTCCCGGTCCCGACTGGACTCCCGATGTCAAACTAACCACTCAGGTACAAAATGAAGATGAGGACACCATCAATGGAATCCGCGTAGTAGCCAGCTACAAAAATCAAAATGATTCATTAATTACAGATACTGCCTACACAGAATCACACGAGATAGACAACTACACGGTAAGCGGCATAGCAACCAGTACACTAAAATTCAAAGAGTACCCTCCCAAAAACAGTGAAATATACCTTGAGTATACCGATGTAGACGGTGAGAAGAATGGTGCATACCAGCAAAAAACAATAAAAATGCAGGAGCTCGGACAAGACAGAAAAGTCACCTTAATAAAAGAAGAAAAAAAAGAAGAAGAGGAAACTAAAGAATGAAACGTATCATTCCCTTATCTCCGCGTCGATGGCTGGCTTTAGAGATATTCCGCCGGATGAAACGCGAAAGAATAGAAGAACATCCCCTCAGACAACTATTTTGGGAATGTACATTACGCTGCAACGTACGTTGTCGCCATTGTGGTAGCGACTGCAAATCTTCTCCTTCTACTCCGGATATGCCTTTGGAAGATTTCCTGAAAGTACTGGACAGCATAGCCACACACACCGATCCGCATAACGTATTTGTAATCATCTCAGGCGGTGAACCGACCGTACGTGAAGATCTTGAAACTTGTGCCAAAGAAATAGCCCGACGAGGTTATCCGTGGGGAATGGTATGCAACGGACTTTACCTCACACGCCAACGGCTACACAACTTAATCCGCAACGGTATGAGCAGCATATCCATCAGCCTTGACGGACTGGAAGATGTACACAACTGGATGCGCCGCCATCCCGAAAGTTTCGACCGTGCAGTGAATGCCATACGCGAAATTACAGCCATTCCTGAACTGACATTCGATGTCATTACCTGTGTCACCCGCCGTAGCCTGCCACAATTGTCGGCCATGAAAAAGCTGCTTATCAGTCTCGGAGTCAAACGATGGAGAGTATCTACCATCTTTCCGGTAGGACGAGCCGCCGAAGAACCGGAATTTCGCATGAACGGAGAAGAATTAAAACAAGTACTCGACTTCATCCGCGACACCCGAAAAGAAGGAATAATCCGAGCCAGTTATGCCTGCGAAGGTTTCCTGGGAAATTACGAAGGTGAAGTACGGAACACACCTTTCTTTTGTAGCGCCGGAGTTTCAGTAGGTTCCGTCTTGATTGACGGTTCCATCAGCGCTTGTAGCAGTATCCGCTCCAACTATCACCAGGGCAATATCTATCAAGACGACTTCTGGGAAGTATGGCAAACGAGATTCCAACCTTACCGTGACCGTTCATGGATGAAAAAGGACGAATGTGCCCGGTGTAAATACTTCCGCTATTGCCAGGGCAACGGTATGCATTTGAGAGATAATGAAGGAAAACTGTTGGTATGCCATCTGAACAGATTGACGGAAGATTCTGCCAAATGACAGAGACAAAACAGTTTATAATATAAATGTCCGGTTTACCGTTATAATCGTTATATTGGCAGATAACCACACGATATAAACCCACCATATATAGTTACTAACTCCCCCAAGAATACCCATTTCAGGTGATTGCATGAAATCGTAAAAGCCTCTATCTTTGCAGTATCAGAATTGAATTAATTAGTCATAATTAAAAATTACGTAGCCACATTGAAAACATTGGAATCGGCAGAAGTGATTCTCCCGCATTTTCACATTTGGTTGTTAGTAAACAAAAACCATATAATGTATTCAATATTACAGAATAAGTGTAAATAGCATAAATTCTAGTAAACAAAAGGCCCGGCTTGTGAAAGCCGGACCTTTCTGTTTTTATATCCGGCGGTCTGTATTTACAGTTTCCATCCCGATGTCTGTTCCTGTATATTCCAGAGTTTGGCATACAGTCCCGGCTGACTCAGCAACTCATCATGAGTACCCTGCTCTGCAATTCTTCCTTCTTCCAGTACAATAATCTGATCGGCATTCTTAATTGTTTTGAGCCGGTGAGCGATGACAATTACCGTTCGTCCCGCAATCAAGGTATTGATGGCCTGTTGCACTTCTACCTCATTTTCCGGGTCAAGAGAGGCAGTAGCCTCATCCAGCAATACTACCGGAGCTTCTTTCAAGATAGCGCGGGCGATGGAAATCCGTTGTTTTTCTCCTCCCGAAAGCGTGCAGCCGCCCTCTCCTACCATCGTATCATACCCTTTGGGCAGGTGCATGATGAATTCGTGGCAACAAGCCTTTTTCGCTGCCGCTACGATCTCTTCATCCGTAGCATCCGTCCTGCCGAAACGGATATTGTTCTTCAGCGTGTCCTGAAACAGATACACATCCTGAAAGACCATAGAGCAATGCTTCATCAACGACTCCGGCTCCAGCTCCTTCATATCCATTCCGTTAAAACGAACCGCACCTTTACAGGGATCATAGAAACGTGCGCAAAGTTTCAGCATGGTACTCTTTCCACTTCCGGAAGGACCGACCAGAGCAGTGAGTGTTCCTTTTCTAAGAGTCACGGAGATATCATGCAATATCTCTTTTTCCTGATAGCCGAAGGATACATGGTCAAAGGTAATGTCTCCGCTTTCGGGCACGTCACGGTCCCCCTTCATCTCCGGTTCGTTCATCAACGAAAGGATACGTCCTCCCGCAATGGAAAAGTAGCGGAACTCGGCAAAGTTAGTCAGAGCGGACGTCAGAGGATCGAAGACACGGGAACCGACTACCAGAAACATGACAAACGTAAGCAGTGAAAGTTCCCCTCCTATCAACAGATAAGTACCACAGAGTATCATGAATGTCAGTCCGGCACGGATCAATGTGACCGAGAATAAGATAAAAGGACCGAGAAGTGCTTCCTGCCGGATACAGGCGCGACGAAGATCACTGAAAGCCATTTTCAGGCGTTCGAATTTACCGCCCAGCAGATTGTATGCTTTCATCACCCGTATCCCTTGCAGATATTCTTCCAGACGGTTTCCGGCATTAATCTTGGCTTCAATCTGCCGTACACTCAATTTGCGCTGGGCAATATTGCTAAGCAGCAGCACGGCAACTGCAAGCGGTAAAGCAACAAACATAGCCACTGCCATGCGCCAGTCAATCCAAAGCAACCCCAAAAAGGCAAGGACCGGCATCACCAATGCTCCTATCAATTGAGGCAAGTGATGCGAGATACCCGTTTCCGCCATAGTAAAATCAGTGATCAGCATCGAAGAAAGATCGCCCGGATCTCTGCGGGACAGGAAGCCTAATGATAATTTACGCAGATGCTCCGCCAGATGAATGCGCCCTTCGGCACTCATTTCATAAGCCCCCCGAAAGTTGGCACGATAGGCGGCACGTTCGGCAAAAGCCATTACCAGCATATACACCACCAATACAGCAAAAATCATCCAGAGACGATTGGTATCCAACGGTGTACCGCTACCGTCGAACGTGCGGAATATCACATTGATAGCTTCGATAGAAAGACAGAACGGGACAATATTCACCAGATTGGCAAGCATCGTGTAACCGACAGGCTTACGCAGACGTTCGGTATGTCCTACCGTAATATTCTTGATTACATTCATTTTGTTTCCTCCTTTTTAACAGTTAATTGCCAACGGAACGCGCTGGTATAGGCATCCCACATTCTTTTGTATACTCCATCCGTTTTACTTAATACTTCATGGCGCCCGCTTTGTATGAGTCTGCCTTCTTTCAGCACCAGTATTTGCCCGGCTGAAATAATAGACGAAAGCCGGTGGGCAATAATGATGACCGTTTTATCTTTTATAAGTCGCTGAATAGCTTGCTGCATCTTATATTCATTCTCCGGATCAGCAAAGGCAGTCGCTTCATCAAGCACCAGTATCGGCGCATTTTTCAGAATGGCCCTTGCCACACAGACCCGCTGCGATTCACCACCGGACAAATACACTCCTTTATCACCGATACGGGTATTATAGCCATCCGGCAGACTTTCTATAAAATCATGACATTGCGCCGCACGGGCAGCTTCGATCACCTGCTCGCGTGTAGCGGACGTATTGCCAACCCGGATATTCTCATAAAGGGTATCGAAGAAGAGAAAACTATCCTGAAAAACAAATGAAACAAGGTTCATCAAATCCTCGGTCGCTATCTCTTTTATATTGATTCCGCCTATACAAATCTCGCCTTCGCTGACATCCCAGAAACGGGGTATCAGATTGGCTACCGTAGACTTCCCGGAACCGGACGTCCCCACCAATGCAGTAATCGCTCCCTGCGGTGCAGTAAAAGAGATGTCTTTCAGTGCTTCGGTACGAGTCGTTTCCGCTTTGTTCTCATAGGCAAACGACACCTGACGAAACTCGATATCATAGGAAACAGGCAGACGCGAAACCTCTGCTTCAGGAAGTGCCTGTTCATCAAATATGCGGTCGATACGTTTCACTCCCTCATCGATTTCGTTCGTACTTGAACCGAGATACATCAACTTATAAATAGGAGATGCCACACCGGGCCCCATGATAATAAAGAAGAGGTAAATTGCCGCCAGAACAATATTCTGCGGTTCTCTGCTCAAAAGCAACAAGCCGACGGGCAAAATAAAGGTGATCAGCGAGTTCAGCAATACCGTAAAGGCGGTCATACCGGACTGATAGGTATCGCAGACCCTTAAGGCATAGCTCTTGTAAGCTTCTATCTCGCTATTAAACTGACGGAACGAACGGACACTCTGACCAAAGATCTTCACCACAGGCATACCCCGCACATACTGAACAGCCGAAGCACTCATACGCTCCTGCGTGTCATAATAGATCTTCATAAACTCTTTAGCTTTCTTGCCAAAGAAATTCATAAACTGCAAACCGATGCTGCAAACGATACAGACCACACAAATGGCTGCCATCCACCCGTTCAGCGAAAAAAAGATGATAAACATCAGCACAACGGTTGCCAGCACATTGACTAAATCGGGAATCGTGTGTGCCACAAAATTCTCGATCTTCTCTATATTCTGCTCCATCGTTTTCTTGATTGCTCCGGTAGAAGTACCATTCAGGTATCCCAGCGAAAGTCGTCCGATATGTTCGGACAAACGGATGCGCAACCCATAAAGAATACGGAATGCAGCTACATGAGATGCCATCAATGCTCCATACAGCAAAAGCAGTCCTGCCACCAGACCGATAAACGCTACCCATCCCCAGTGCATAAGTACACTGCTATCCAATTCATTGATCTTGCTGCCATGCAACAAAAGTTCTTTCAGCACTTCATATACTGACCAATAGGGAACCAACATACATAAGGCACTGACCGCCGAAAGTATTCCGGCCAATATCAGCAAGCCCTTCTTCTCGCCTGCTATCTCAAACAAGCGGGCTACACCACTCTTTCTTTTCTGTTTTTCTTTCATACCATTTATTTATATATCACTAAGTCTTTAAAAAAGAACAATCTTTCGAATCGTTCAAAAAAAAGAAGGAGCTCATGCGTTCATGAGCTCCTTCCAACCTGCCGTTTCAAAGGCTATATATTCTGCTATAAATTTCTGCATTTCTTCTTTCTTCACGTGGTGCAGCACCAGTTCTTCGAGCAAAGCAAACAGCCACACCGTATTGAGATGAATAAAGAAATCGGTGATACCTATATTCAAATGTGGATACTTCTGCTTCATTCCCTGGAAAAAGACAAAAATAGTACGTGTCATCGCATCGGTATATTCGGCGCGGAAGTTTTCCAGAGACGATCCCTGTGCCTGAAAAAGCAACATACGCAATCGGATGCGGTGCCCGGAAACCAAATCAATATACTCCTGCACAGATGCCTGCTGAAAATCTGAACTTATAAAAACATCTATCGTCATCTGGTTAGCATCATGACTGTATATCTTGGCATACAATTCATTCAGCACCGGCTTCAGAATCGTACGGAATATCTCATCCTTATTGGTGAAATAGTGATAGATGTTGCTGACTGTTATCCCCGACCGGGAAGCAATTTCGCGCATGGAAGCATCCTTATATCCTTTTTCGGAGAATACTTCTTCGGCTATATGGAGAATCTTTTCCTGTATGTCTTCTTTCAAATATTGCATAGTGGCGTTTTATTCACTCTGCAAAGTTGAGAAGAACTTTTGGTTTGAGAAATACCCATTTATAGGGATATTCTTACAATGTACTACCTATAGAAATGAAGAATGAAGAATTACTTTGCAGCGTGATAGCGCAGCCAATTCTTCATTCTTCATTCATCATTCTTAATTCTTCAGCCATTCTTTCGGGAGAACTTCCTTTTCGCCCTTTTCATTGACCAGTTCCATTTGCAACACTCCTCCGTTACAATCGAAGTAACGTACTTCCATCGGATGCAGTCCGGCTTTCAACGCCTTCTGTACAATGATCTCAACCGGAGAGTGTGCTCCGTCATTATCGCCCAGCAGTTCGCCATCCAGTTTCAGTGTACTGCCATCATCCGAGAGAAGAGCGAAAGTATAAATACCGTCAGCAGGTACTTCCAGATAGCCGGTCAACACAAGGCCGATATCACCTTTCACTTCTTCGGGAATGGAAACAGATTCTACGATATATTCTCCATTCACGGGAGCTGTATCAATATCTTCACAAAGATTGCCGCGGAATTTATGCCATACAGCTTTCAATCCGGGATTCAGAGAAGTCCGGGCCATTACCGCTTCTGCATAAGGAGCTTTGACATACCGAGTACGTGCTACATCCGAAGGAGAACCGTCGGGACGGAAGGTACGGAAAGTAAAATCTGTCGTTTCCGTCACTTTCAGATTGCCTTCGTAAAGAGTAGATTGCTTCGTCGGCATGCTGCCGTCCGTAGTATAGCGAACTTCAATGCCGGGTAGCGGACAGGTTAAATCAACCGAAGTCTCATCAAGGAAAGCATTCACTTGATAGAATCCTTCCAGATCGGGTACCCGATAATTCAAACCCATTACGTCCATCCGCTTGAAGTGCGGAACAAGCTGGCGATAGAACTCTTCCAGATTCGGTTTTGCCTCCGGCTGTACCCAGGCTATTTCACTCAATGCCACCATACGGGGAAGAATCAGGTATTCGACACGCTTCATAGACGGAATCCATTCTGCCCAGAGATTAGCCTGTACACCCCAGAAACAATCTTTCTGTTCCGGAGACAGGCGGTCGTCCGCATACGGGTCATATGCGAGTATCTTCTTCACGGAGTTTTTATCCTGCGCATAATCAAAATAGAAATATTCATTCGGACAGGCAATCACTTTTTGTCCTTGTGAAGTGGCCATAGGCACCGCCTCTTTCGACCAGCTTCTCCACCAGGTAATGGCAGCATCCGAGGTCAGACCGTCGGCTACGACCTCATCCCAGCCTATCAGTTTCTTACCATTGGCCAGGAAGAACTTCTCCATATCACGCACAAACCATGCCTGCAATTCTTCCACAGATTTGAGTCCTTCCGTATGGATTCGTTTCTGGCAACGGGGACATTTCTTCCAATTGGTTTTCTCTACTTCGTCACCACCCATGTGTACATATTCATAAGGGAAGAGATCGAATATCTCTTTAAAGACGTCCTGACAGAATTCGAGAGTAGCATCTTTCCCCGGACAGATAGGAGAAGAAAAGGTTTCCCCCCAACCAATCAGCCCGTCACAAGCGAGATCGGGATATTGGGTGATGGCAGCCAAGAAATGTCCCGGCATATCTATTTCCGGAATTACATCAATTCCTCTCTGCGCAGCATAATCCACAATTTCCTTGATATCTTCGTGTGTATAGTAACCACCGTACAGGGTATCCCCTTCCACAATCCGTATCTTATTTTCCGGAATCAGGAAGTCGGTGTTATCCTCTTCTACTGCACGTTCCATACAACCACGATCGTGTTTATTGAACTTCCGCCACGCTCCCTTTTCCGTCAGCAACGGGTATTTCTCGATTTCGATCCGCCATCCCTGATCATCCGTCAAGTGCCAATGGAACTTATTTAGTTTATACAGGGACATCAAATCCAATACATGCTTCACCTCATCCTTATTCCAGAAATGGCGGGAGGCATCCAACATAAATCCCCGCCATTCAAAACGTGGTGAATCTTCTATCTGCACAGCAGGAATAGAAAAAGTCTGCTTCGTACCCTGCACTTCTATTTCGGCAGGCAAGAGTTGGTGAAGGCTGGCAATAGCGGAAACAATACCCGAATAATCTCCGGCTTCTATCTGAACAGACTCGGGGGTAGCCTGAAGCTTGTAAGAACCCGATTTTCCATCGGTTTGTTCCAGTTGAAGATAAATATCCGCCTGACCGGCCTCGGTCACTTCTACTGAGGTAGATACTATATTCCGCAGAATATCCTGCAAATATCCGGCAGCCGGAAATAAAGACTGATCGGAAACACCGATTTTCATTCCATCCTTTAAGACGAAAGCACCCGACTGTTCCGTCAGACTAACGGGGGTAGGTAAAATTGCGATCTCTTGCTTCACCGTAGGCGTACAAGAGGATAAAATACATGCTGATACAATCAGTAAAGAAGTACTTAGTTGTTTGAGCATAAGGTTAACTGTTTAATAAATTGATTACTTTGACTTTTATTGACTATCTATATATAATACAACTCAAACAGCAAAACTACTAAAAGAGAAAGAGAAGTTTTTAGTGATTCCCTACTAAATGCACACCCTAAAAGGGTGGATACAACCTGCCAACAGCTAAGATATCCTATTTTTAAGAACTTCCTCATTTATAAAACATCCGGGAAGCAATCGTTTCATCACATTCCCGGATGCATAGTCCGCTACTCTGGCATCGGAAAATAACAGACCGGCATTGTTATTAATAACTAATCTTTACTCCCGCAAAAAAACTTCTCGGAAGTGCGGGGCCATAGATATAGCCGGAATCCCGGTTAGCTCCCCTGTCGAAGTCCTTCTGATAAGATTCGAAGATATTCTGAACACCTCCGCTAAGCTGTAAATCTACCGTTTTATATAGCTTAAAGTCATAGGCTATTTTTACTCCCAGATCGAAGAATTTCGGTGTAAGTATCGCTTCTGCTTTCCGTTCGGGCATATCTCCCATCGCTGCATTTTCTGCTGTGATATCCATACGCTGCACAAGCATATTACCGGTATATGTACCGGATAAAGCTATTGACAGAGGTTTGATCGGAGTATAAGTAGCGGTAAAATAGCCATATGTATCGGGAGTACGGAAGATTTTTCTTTCTGCCGGGGCGTCATCGTGCCATTTATGCGCTTCATCATAGCGACTACGCTGCAATGTTAACCCGGCTTGTATTTGCAACAAGGAAAGATAAGCCAGTTTTCCTTCCAAGGTGATTCCCATTACTTTAGCCCCCGGGCCATTGCTGCGGGGCTTCACCAATATACCATCTCCCCGGTCATAGGGTTCTCCCAGTACAAAGACGTCAGTCAGTCTTGTATAGAATCCCTCCACCAGCAGATTAGTCTGAAAAGCACCGAAACGATGATACATATCGGCAGACATACTAAAACTCTGCGATTTTTCTTCCTTCAAATCTTTAGCACGCTCAATCATAGCGACCGTTCCACCTACATTTTCGATATGCATATCTTCATCAAATGCTTGTGGGGCACGGAAACCGGAGGAATAACTCAAACGCAGATTGATATTATCCGTAGGATTGAAACGCAAGTTGGCACGCGGGCTGAAAATGATATCATCCACCATATTGTGTTTATCCAGACGACCACCAATCAGAATCCCCCAGTGTTTGTTCTTCCATTCGTTCTGTAGAAAGGCACTGTAAATATTGACAGTCTGATCCGTGTGGCGATCGTACCCCCACATATTATCCTTCAACCGGTCGCGATTGTATTCAAGCCCTGCCGTCAGATCGGAAGGCATGAACAACAGTTTATCAAAGGAGTGTACATACTGCGCGCCGCCCATCGCAGTGAGGTCCGTCGTTTTTCCATATGCTTTGAGCGGGTCGTTACCAGGTCCGTAATAGCTGTCACGATCCGTATTAGCCGCTGAAGCGAATACACTTAAACGATTCTTCTCATCCGGTGAGAAATAATCGTACTTCAGGCTTCCGCCATCTATGGAGTGCTGTAACTGTTCGGCAATATGGGCTTCATGCGGAGGACGGTTCAGCATATCGCCGCCACGCCGGAACTCCTGCATATGATGGTATTCAAACGTCAGTTTAGAATAGGTGCTCGTTTTCAGGTAAGAGCGGAAACCTACCGTCTGATTCTTCAGTTTCGGAAGTTCTGTGAATCCGTCTCCGTCGTAATCATATCCCGACCGATGACGATTCTGCCCGAAAATATATAATCCGGCACGATGATCGTCCGTCACCAACGAAGCATTCAGCGAGGTGTTATTGTCAAAGGATGAACTGCCGCCTATGGAAGTAATTGTATGCGATAACCGGCCGGAGTTTCGCAAAGGCTCTTTCGTGATGATATTAATCGTACCTGCAATAGCCGATGAACCGAACAATGCCGATCCTCCTCCACGCATCACTTCCACACGTTCAATCATGCTGGCGGGAATCTGCTCTAAACCGTACACACCTGAAAGGGCACTGAACACAGGACGGGAATCGATGAGTATCTGTGTGTAGGGGCCATCCAGACCATTGATTCGGACTTGTTGGAAACCACAATTCTGACAGTTTGTTTCTACCCGCACTCCGGGCTGAAAATTCAGTCCCTGCGATAAGGTGGAGGAGTTAGTAGTCTCAAACAGCTTCAAATCGACCACATTCACCAAAGTCGGAGCCAAACGCCGTGTTGTCTCACTACGATTGGCAGAAACGACGACTCCGTCCAAAGCAATCGCGTCTTCTTCTATTTCGAAATTTTCTTCCAATGTTTTCCCTTTCTTCAAGGTTACATTCCGGCTGATCGTCTTATATCCTACCGAACTGATTTCCAGTACAAAATTCCCCTCCGGCAAGTTTTTCAGAAAATAATGTCCGGTAGCATCCGTTACCGTTCCGATAGTAGTCCCTTTCAGTGCTACTGTAATATACGGCAAATGTTCGTTTGTTTTTTTATCTAATATATGACCGATGATATTCGCATCAGATTTTCTCAGTTCAGGGTACTCCGGGTGCTCAGCCAATGCAGGCAACAGGGCACAACACAGGCTGACCAGGACTAAAAGATATTTTTTCATTGTCGTTAGTCTTTTAATGTTTTTAATCAGAAAATAATAAGGTAGCGGAAGCAAATAAAGTATTTGTTTCTGAATGATAAATATCTGCCTCCTAAAGTGTAGACTAAACGGCGGGAGGTGCCCTTAAAGAAACGACACCCGGGCAAGAGCACGCATATCGCATGCCTCGCGGACGGGTGAAAAGAATACATAATATAGATAAAACAGCAGCAACAAATAAAGGAATGATTCCGCTATCTGTTGTCAATACATGATTCAATAAATGAAGTAACTGGAACTCAACAGTCGTATGGCTGTGTTCACTGCCTTTCTTAAAAGGGTGTGAATGGACAATTGTTACACCATTTACCACATGGGAGTGGGTAAACAAAGTAATCCCTGCCATGTACGATATAAATAGTACAGGCAGAAAACACTTCATTATATTCAGGTATAATTGTTTCATTCGTTCGTTTTTGTGCAAGAAATCTAATATGTTTAGTTTTGCGTGACAAATATAGGGATTGTTTCACAGACGGACAATCCCTATATATAACGATTTTAGAGCTAAAAAGGTTCTTAAACCATTATTAATAGCTAATCTTCACGCCGGCAAAGAAACTTCTCGGCAGTGAAGGACCGTAAATATAGCCTGAATCACGGTCGGCTCCCTTATCAAAATCGTTCTGATAAGCATTGAAGATATTTTGTATTCCGGCGTTCACCTGCAGGTTCACTGATTTATATAGCTTGAAATCATAAGCCGCCTTCAATGCAATATCAAAGAAATCCTCCGTATTTACTGTTATCGGCTTATCCAGGAATCCGGGAACGGGTTCGTGAGGCACCAGCATCGAACCGGTATAGGTGCCCGAAAGAGCAATAGACAACGGTTTTACCGGAGTATAGGTTGCAGTAAAATAGCCGTAAGTATTCGGAGTACGCATCATCTTCTTCACTGCCGGAGCATCCGGATTCCATTCATGAGGCTCGCTGTAATGACTCTGCTGCAAAGTAACTCCTGCCTGAATCTGGAATTTATTCAGATAAGCCATCTTTCCTTCCAGTGTCAATCCCATGACACGGGCTCCCGGAGCATTATAGCGTGTACGTGTCAGTATACCATCTTTTACTTCACCGTCGGTCAAAGCAAAAACATCCGATAATTTAGTATAAAATCCTTCTACCAGAAAATTGATCTGGAATGCCCCGAAACGATGGTAAATATCTGCCGAAGCACTCAAACTCTGTGATCTCTCCTCTTTCAGATCCTTTGCAAGCTCAACCATTGCCACTTTTCCACCCACATTCTCTACATGTAAATCTTCATCAAAAGCCTGCGGCGCACGGAAACCGGAAGAATAGCTCAAACGCAGATTGATATTTTGTGTAGGATTGAAACGTAAGTTAGCGCGCGGACTGAATATAATATGATCAATCAGGTTATGTTTATCCAGACGGCCACCAAGCAAAAATCCCCAGCGATCGTTCTTCCATTCATTTTGCAGGAATGCGCTACCGATATTTACCTTCTGGTCTACTGTACGATGGTATCCCCACATATTATCTTCCAGCTTATCCTGATTAAATTCTATTCCGGCTGTCAGGTCAGAAGGCATGAAAATACATTTTCCGAAACTATAGACATACTGTGATCCTGCCATCCAGTTCAGGTCGGTGGTATTTCCATAGGCATTCAAGTCCTGTCTACCTCCATAATAGCTGTCACGATTGATGTGCTGTGCAGAGGCAAACACATTGAAGCGATGTTTCTCGTTCGGTGAAAAATAGTCATATTTCAATCCACCGCCATTGATAGAATGTTCTGTCTGTTCGGCAACATTCGCTTCGTGAGGTGGACGGTTCAGCAAGTCCCCTCCCCTGCGGAATTCTTCCATATGGTGATATTCGAAAGTCAGTTTCGAATAAGTAGTCGTTTTCAGGAAGGAACGAAAACCAACAGTCTGACCATGTATTTTCGGTATTTCAGAGTATCCGTCTCCATCATGGTCGTAGGCCGAACGATGACGGTTCTGACCAAAGATATATAAACCTGCACGCTGGTCATCCGCAACCAGTGAAGCATTCAAAGCTGTATTATTATCGAAAGCGTCTCCGTCTCCAATACCTGTGATCGTATGAGACAACATTCCTGAATTGCGAATCGGTTCTTTGGTGATAATATTGATTGTTCCGGCAATAGCAGACGAACCGAACAAAGCCGAACCGCCTCCACGCATTACTTCTACACGTTCTATCATGCTGGCGGGAATCTGTTCAATACCATACACTCCTGAAAGCGCACTGAAGATGGGACGGGAATCAAGCAAAATTTGTGTATAAGGACCATCCAGACCGTTAATACGTACCTGCTGGAAGCCGCAATTCTGACAGTTGGATTCTACACGCACTCCCGGCTGGAAACTCAATCCCTGTGCCAAGGTAGTAGAATTGGTTGTTTCGAACATTTTCATATCGACTACATTCACCAAAGTAGGTGCCAAGCGGCGGGTAGTCTCGTTACGGTTGGCGGAAACGACTACACCATCCAAGGCAACCGCGTCCTCTTCTATTTCAAAATCCTCTTCCAGTGTACGGCCTTTTTTCAGTGTCACATTGCGTCTTACGGTTTTATAGCCGACTGAGCTAACTTCAAGCACGAAGTTACCTTCGGGAAGATTCTTTAAGAAGTAGTGTCCGGTAGCATCAGTCACGGTACCAATCGTTGTACCTTTCAATGCCACAGTGATATAGGGCAGATGTTCTTTCGTGTTTTTATCAAGGATATGGCCTACAATATTAGCATCCGATTTACGTAAATCCGGATATTCAGGATGCTCATGGAGAGCAGCTTGTCCTTCGAGGGCAGGCAACAATGCACAGCACAAACAGACAAGCGAAAGAATGTATTTCTTCATTTTTCGTTTGTTATTCGTTTTTTGTAAAGTGATGATGTAAACAAACAGATGATTACTCCTGTCTTGACACAAGACAGAATACCATCAGTTTAAATAGCGGAAAAACGAATAACAGGCGGAGCCCTGAGTGCCACCACCCCATGGTAGGGAGAATGGTAGTGCGTATGTTGCGTAATACCATGCAACCGCCACAAGATAAATGGGATGAAAAGAGAAAGAGCAAACACAACAGCCGCACCGTCCGTTGTCAGGTGAGACAAGAAATGAACTAATAACAGTTCGACTGTTGAGTGTTTATGTGCCGCCCCTTTTTTGAAGGGATGCGAATGGACGATTGTCACGCCATTGACCACATGTATGTGAGCAAAGAATGTGATACTTACCAGATACGATACAAACAGTACCGGTAAGAAACAGCGCATGATATTCAATGACAATCGTTTCACCTCATCTTTTTATTTGAGGCGGCAAAGATACGAACTATTTTTTAACAATCAATACCTATATATATTGATTTTCATTAATACACAGCTGAGGCTATCACCTGGATAAACAAAATAAGGAATACCATAGCTATCGGATAAACAGTTGCATAGGCTACACTTGGAATATTGCTATCCACCATCGAATCGGCAGCGGCCAATCCCGGAGTACTTGTCATACCTCCCGTGATGGTTCCCAGCAAGTCAAGCAGGCTGATTTTGAATACCAGTCGTCCTACAAGTACGGCTACCAGCATCGGCACCACTGTAATAGCTGCTCCTACTCCGAACATCAGCAGTCCACTTTCCTGAAAAGTAGCTACGAGGTTCTTTCCGGCGGAAGTTCCTACTTCGGCAAGGAAGAGAAGCAAACCTAACTGGCGTAACAACTGATTGGCGGGTCCGGACATAGACCAGAGAATAGGTCCGGTTTTACCGATTGCACTCAGAAAAAGAGCTACCATCAGCACTCCTCCTGTCAGCCCCGGAGAGAATGACAAGCTATCGGAGAAAGAGATATTCAGTTTGCCGAATAAAACTCCTAATACAATACCCATCGCAATAGGGAAGAAATCCGTATCGGAAAGCTTCTTCGCATCGTTTCCCAACAACCGAGCTACTCCTTTTATACCTTCTTTCTCTCCTACCACCATCAGCTTGTCACCAAACTTCAATGCCAAATCGGGGGACGGAGATAAATCAATACCACTTCGACGTACGCGGGTCACTGTACAACCGAAGTTTTTTTGTAAGTTCAGGTCTCCCAGTTGTTTATTAATCATGTCTTTTTTAGTCAGCAACAAAGACTCGATTTCCTGTGTCTTGTCCAAAGGCAGTTCACCTTCCTCCCGTTTACCCATCAATACTGCTAACTGATTCAGCGATTCTTCACTGCCTACTGCCTGAATATAGTCTCCTTCATGCAATACCGTATGCGCAGTGGGAATAGATATTTCATCTTTGTGCTTCAGGCGCGAAATGACCGCTCCTGTCATCGCACGTGCATTTATCTGCATCAGACTACGGTCAAAGACACTAGCGTTTGTGATACGATAAATACATGTGTTTAATTCAGGGAATTGTCCACGACGCTCTACTTCAAGGCGACGGGCTTCCTGGTCCAGATTTACACGCATAATTTTGGGAAGTAACTTCACGAACAGGATCACTCCAATGACCCCAAATGGATAAGCGATACCATAAGCAATAGATGCCAGCGGAGAGTTTGTACTGTCAATTGCTACCGCCAGTCCCGGAGTACTGGTCAAAGCTCCTGCAATCAATCCGACAACGCTCGGTGTATCAATATCAAATGCATATTTCAGTCCGACTGCTGTCAGGCAGGCCGAGCTAATAATAAGCATAGTAATCAGAATCAGCGTCTTTCCTTTACTACGGAAAGAATCGAAGAATCCCGGACCAGCCTGAATACCAATGGTAAAGATAAAAAGTACCAGACCGAAGTTTCCTAATTCTTTAGGAATGATAACGCCGAAGTGTCCGAAAAGAAGAGCAATAAAGATCACCGCTGACACATCAAGCGATAGCCCCTTAATCTTAATTCTACCCAACATAAATCCCAATGCAACAATCAGGAAAAGGGAGAAATAAGAGGAATGCAATAAGTCAGTAAACATAAAAATAAAAGGTTAGTTAGTTTTAAGGGCGCAAAGGTACAAAAAAAGTCTCCATAAAGTTGTTTTATAGAGACTTTTATTCTTTTCACTGATATAGATTCAGCTCCGCCTTTAGTAACTGGTCACCATATCTTCCGGTACACAAATGTAGAAATCAGCACGTTCTTTATTTTCATCATCCAATTTACTGATGGATTCCTGACGTACGGAAGTGACTGTCACCACACTCGTACCGGGACGGTAACGAAGCAGATAAGGGATAATTCCACTTTTAAAGTCCGAATGATAACTTCCGTTGATATGCAGGAATTTATCTTTCATGTTGCGGGCAATGAACCAGCCCATGGTAGCATCCTTTACGGCTTGTGCCTGAGCCAGTTTCTCATTGTCCCCGGTTTTCTTTCCTCCCATCATATTCATCAGGCTAAATGCCGCTTCACTTTCTTTCTCGTTATATTCAAAAGGAACAGGAAGGGGAGCTATATACTTCTTAGCTTCGGCAGATAAAGAATCAAGCACTTCAAGTCCTCCGTTTTTCACGCTATTGGCATAACGACGGGGGATATTGGTAGCAATAAACGGAATACCATGCTCTTTGGCAAAGAAAACAACCGGATAATAGTCTGTACTGTAATTATCCCATAAACGGGCTTCCGCTTCGAAACGGTCATAAGAAATTTTACGCTGCATGTATTCGTCCAGAATCAATTGATTATCGCTTTCCAACATTTCTGCCCCCAACATCAGTTTGTTCTTATGAAGGTGGTAAAGCGAACGAGTGATCTCAAATTCCAGCCAATGAGTTATGGGGCAATTATGTATCTCTCCCAGAAAGACAATGTCATATCCGGAAAGATGCCGAATCAATTCGCCGTAAGTGATTTCTTTGCCGGTATTATCAAATAAGGTATAAGCACGTCTGCCGGTTTCCTCCTGAGCATACATGATGTTCTGGAAACAGCAACACAAACATACCAGAGATAATACACGATTAATTATTCTTTGTGTCATTATTCAGTTGTTTTTTACTTAAATATAATAGAACGTAATTCTCGATATCCAGATAACGTTCAAATGCTTCGCGCAAAGCGGCGGGAGTTATGCTGTCAAGGCATTCCTCATACCGTTCGAAGTCAGCAAGTGATTCTCCGTTTTTCAGCAGTCCGACCAGTGTAGACCGCCATGTGGCAGATGCTTCTTCATTCAGTGCTTCACGCTTTGCTATCCGGAAAGAACGTTTGATGGTTTGCAGTTCTTCCAGATCCACTTCCTCACGTTGCAGCTTCTGCAGAATATCTTTCAATAAAACATCTATGCCCGGCATATTACGATTGTCGGCGGACGCATTGATATCAAAATAAAATATTCCCCACGGGATACCGTCGTACACTAAAGAGATGTAAGGCGAGTAAACGAGCGATTCGCGTTCACGGAGAACAGATATCAGGCGGCTGCGAATGACATCACGCATCAGTTTCAGCGTTAATGTACTTTTCAGTCCAGGTTCGAAATGCCCAAAGAAGAGATAGTCAAACAATGTCTGCGTTTCATTGTCATTTGGAAAACCTTCTACGTACTTGGCCGTAGGAAGTTCAAAAGGAGGATACGCGTATTCTGACGGAGACGATGAAGCAGGAATACGTCCGAATACCGATACAAACTGGCGCATGACACTGTCCGGATTGAAATTGCCGCAAATGACATACGTTGTCCCTTCAGGACGTGTATAGAGTTTCTGGTAGAAAGCCGCGATAGAATCAAGATTCAAACCTTCCATCTGTTCGAGAGACAGTTTACGCGAAGAACGGGGCAGAGCTGCTCCCATCAATTCATCCATACGGGCGGACAAGAGGCGGTCCGGTGCACGCTTCAACATTTTTTCTAAAACGGTTTCCTTTCCGTAATCCCGGAGTAATCCCTGACGTATTTCTTCGAAATCATTCCGTCTTAGTTCGGGGTCGAATATCTTTTCATAAATCAGATTAAAAAACTCCGTCGCACCGGTAACCGGAGCCATTCCCATGAAGCCATGCCAATGGTTCTCCATTGCCATCGTAAGCGAAATCTCTTTCTGGGAGAGATAGTCCGAGAGAATCTTTCCTTCTACCTTCGCAATGCCCCCCATGTCCATATATCCCGCCATACCCTCCAGTAGAGGATATTCTTCGTCAGACAAAGACGAGGTTCCGAAAGGGGCGAAAGAAGTCAGAAACAGAGATGTGTCTGCTTCTTGGGTAGGTTTGAGAATTAAGCGGATTCCATTTTTCAGCTCTATCTCGCGGACGTTCATTTTCGGGTATTCCGCAATGCGGGTAATAGAAGTAGCATCAAAAGGAGGACATACCGCAAGGCAGGGAGGAGTAGCGATTTCAGTTTCTTCCTCTTTCTCGGGACTCACATAGGTATAAGGAGAGCAGGTTGTTTGTTCACCATGCGACCATGCCCCAGCAATCTCCTCTTTGGTCAACGGAGCACCTAAGCCGGAATGACTACTACAAGCTACCAACAAAGCTTCCTTATAAAACGAGTACCATTCTTTCAATAATGCTTGCAGAGCGTTACCTTGTAGCTCACCCATGGCAATCTTTAGCTGTGTCTGCTGAATTGAGTCAGTCAGATACCGGTCGCCGGATATGACATAATCAACGAAATCGTCACACCAAGCGGAAGAAGAACGGGAAATATTGTTGGTACCGGATGCCATTTGACGGCAAAAATCATCTTTTATATCCCTTAACTCCTCTTCTTCCCATCCATTCCGAATCAGATGATTCAATTCGGCTACGGTAGCAGAGAGAGCAGTCAATAGCTCTTCTCTGTTTTTTCCCTCTACCGTCAGGACCAGATGATTCTTATCGCTCAGATACCACTGATCTGACACATTCGTCTTCAACTTCCTACCATTGAAACGGGAGGAAATAGCACGTACAAGTAATCTTCCCATATTTTTCCGCACTGCATCTCCCAACGTACGCTCTACCACGCAAGGATGCGGAATCATCAGTTCTACTTTTGTTTTCGTCTGCAACGAGTCACGGATTTCCGATAAATGAATACCTTTCTCATATTCCAGCGGATAAGTCCGGAAATCATCTGACGAACGTTTGGGCAATGAAGAAAAGTATTCTTTGATCCGGGCTTCTATCTCCTGTGGAGCCACATCGCCTACAATAATTAATGTAGCCAAAGAGGGGATATACCATTTTTGATAATACTCTTCCAGTATCTGTGGCGTTACTTTCCGAATATCTTCTGCTGTTCCCAACGGCATACGCCGTCCGAATATCCCCTGTCCTATCTTCAGTGAATAGAAGTCGTCTCCCAAGTCATAACCGCGCAGTTCTTCCAATATGATTCCCTTTTCATTCTCTACCTTTTCAGGGTTCATGGAAATACCGTCCAGCCAGTCACGCATGATCAGTAAGGAACGATTGACAGCTTCTTCCTTTTGATGGTCGGTAGGGACAGCAAACATATAGATGGTACGGTCGAAACCGGTAAAAGCATTGATATCTTGCCCATACTTCATGCCCTGAGATTCCAGGTATTCTACCAGCGAACGTTTGGGGAAATGAGTGGTTCCGCCGAAAGCCACGTGTTCCAGGAAGTGAGCACATCCTTTCTGCTGTTCGGTTTCCTGTACAGAACCAACACGCATCACCAAACGAAATTCAACGCGGGAAACAGGAGAAGGATTCTGCAATATCAGATAGTGCAAGCCATTGGGCAGATGTCCTTCCAGTGTCCCTGCGGGAAGAGAGACAGGGATAGACCGAGAATTGGAATAAACCGGTATATTGACATACATTGCAGCTAAGAAGATAGCCACTATGTATAAGCATTTTTTTATATTATTTCTTTTCATAAACGACATTGGCACGATTATACCCTCCGGCATACGCATGATCAAACACAAATTGGAAAGTCAGCTTCTTCGCTTTGAAATCAATTTTCCCAACCGGAGGCATAAAGGTTCCATCCTCCAACTCATCTATTGCAACATCAGACGCTTGCAAATAATGAGCCGGATTAGCTGTGCCGTCAGCCTCTTCCAGATCAATAGCTATCTGATTTCCCTCTTTAATCAGTTTTTTCTGGAGCTCCCACGGGCTGAATACATATTCAAAAGGAATAATCGTACGAACATCAGGTACACTCACCGGCAGAAAATCAACGGTAGCCGTTCCATCCGAAATATTTTTCAATTTTATTCCATCCAAAGACATCGTAAAAGTCCCGGGGTTCGCCTTATTCCAATTCAACAATTCCATAATCTGAGCATAAGCAGGACTTGCATATTCTCCATACCAGAATTCATCGTTTTCTATCGTTTCCTTTCTCAACACCCAAGCCAGATATTCTGTGAGTCCCATCGGATCATCCACCATCTTCAATACCGGCAGTTCTTCCGTAGACTGGTCACTCAGCGTTATTATCGTTTTTCCATCAAAATCTTTGGTGAAAGGCTCTGCAAAAGGAGGAAGATAATCACTGGCAGGACTCTCCACTTTTGTATGATAAGTTACAGCTCCCAGCCAATCGGTCAGATCAATGCCATATTTCGACTTATAGCCTTCAATCAGTATTTTCTGGGCTTCCGTCAGTTCAGGTATCTGAGGATTAGGCTTCACACGTACTCTTAACGAAGCATTCAACTTCATATTGTCTAAAGGAAATGTAGAAATACCAATTTCAAAGTAAGTATCTTCCGTCAATAGCTCTTTTTGGTTGGACACTACCTGAAAAATAGCCGATTTACTTCCTGCCGGAATAGTGACCGGATTGCTCTCCAACCTTAATATCTCTTTCTCATCATTCAAAATCTCGAAATTGAGCGTAATGTTCTGCTCACAAGCTTTAGTCAAATCAACATTCACCGTCAATGGCGTAGCTTCCGTTTCTTCTACTACCGGATTCTCAGCCGACAAATAAATCAGATTCACTCCTGTATATCCGCTATCTTCTTTGTCATCTCCACACGAAGCAAGGAAAGGCAATATTAAAGCCCCCATTGCATAAACATAAAACTTCTTCATTTTTTCTTCTTTTTATTTGTAATTCAAATTAGCTATCTTAATTCTCTATTTTAGTCCAGCCTTCATTCTGCGACACATTCTCATTATACAGATATTCTCCCCTGGGAATGGGGAATGTCCAACGATAATCATCTTTCTGTATTCGTCTGCCGTCCATTGAACCGGAAACATTCCAATCCGACAATATTTCTTTCCGGCAACGTTTCAAGTCAAAGTAGCGCTCTCCTTCTCCCGCATATTCTTTCCATTTTTCCGTAAGGACAGTTTTCAACAATACCTCACCGCTAAGATTTTCATCCAGCAAAGTCGCTCCCCGCCGTGCGAGATACTCGTTCATCACTTTCACCGCCTGCACATCATGCGCCTTCCCGTCACGGCAATAAGCCTCCGCAAGAATAAAGCAGGCACCTGCCACCCGGAATTTATTGATATACCGCGTTTCCTTTTTCTCCCAATTCATCTTGTTATATTTTCCCAAATAGGGAGACGAAGTGATCTCTCCTACCGTTTCTCCCGACATTGCAAACCAATAGACGGTCTCGTCATAACGAATATCTCCTTCGGAATAAAGACGGACCAAAGACGTGTTCAGCGTAAAGAAATCCCCCTTATCCCTATCGTAGTTCATATCGGTATAGTACGAACCGGAGGTATAAACAGAAAAGATACGTTCATCACAAACTTCGTTTCCAAACAACTTGCTATAGCCGGCTGTCGTCAACACATCATACCCTCCTTTAATATCAATCACCTTCTGCGCATACTCTTCTGCCTGTTCATAATTCCCGGCATATAATTCCAATTCAGCCAGCAGATAATACCCGCTATATTGAGAAAGCCAATATTCCTGTGCAGGATTATTCTCCACTTCTACAGCTTCTGTCAATAGGTTACGAATAGCTGTAACACATTCCCCTATGCTCGAACGCTTCAGGAATCCCAGTTTAAACTCATCTTTCAGAATGATACCGTCTTTCTCCGGACCATCGGCATAAGCAGGAGCAAAAAGGCGTAACAGATTAAAATAACAATAGGCTTTCAACAGTTTCGCTTCACTGACGATACAACGTATTTCCTGCCTTTCTTTATCCGAAGTTATGCTCACATTATCAATGCGCTCCAATACTGCATTGGCAATAGCTACTGTTGCATAATATTCTTGCCACATGGATAAGGAAATGTCTTCCAACGGCTGTGGCTGCCATTTATACAGATTACTCAAAGAAGAGTTACGAGCAATCAGATATGTCGGCTCAAAATCATCTCCCAATACAGACAAATTAAACTCCGGGGTCGGCAGTTCCGAATAAGCAGATGCCAGCAATTCACGGGCAGCAGCCGGAGTAGTGACAGCATCCGGATCGGAAAACTGGTTCTCATAAGGAATATCAAGCGAACACGATGCACCTACACAGCATATTGCCAATAAATAACTCCAATCTTTTATTTTATGTATTATTGTTATCATACACTTCTCTAATTAAAAAGTCAAACTTAGATTGATTGTTAATACCGGTTGCATTCCTCCTGCCAGTGTTCCCGTTTCCGGATCGGACTCACTATAAGGAGTAATCATAAACAGGTTGGAAGCCTGAAAAGCAACATTAGCATATTGAATAAAACGGATGTTCTTTTCAAGAAAAGCATGTGGAACACGATAGCGTAACGACACCATAGACAGTTTGAGATAATCACTTTTTCCCACCGTTTCCGTATTAGGATACAGCGTTAACGAAGCAAGGGCAGACGAGCTATAATAAGGTGAATGATATTTTTTACCTTCATCTCCCCGTTTGAACCACATATCCTGTACTTGTCCTTTAATGGCATTCTTTATCGAAGTGTCGGATGAACGTACATAACTGTAGTTATATCGCTTGATACCTCCGAATACATAATAAAAGTCCATATCCAAGTCAAAGTCCCTGTATGAAAAACTCAGATTTAATGTACCGCTATAGGGAGGAGTAGCATGCCCCAACGCTATAATATTCTCCTTCACCGGAGTTTCAGTAGCCGGTATTTCACGGCCATCCGCTCCCTGAAATACCGGAAGCCCGGTGATAGGATTAATGCCGAGAGACTTCAACCCGTAAACAATATCGTAAGCTTTTCCGACCTCATAAGTAGGAACGACCTCCTCTTCACTTGTATATAGACGGTCGGAATAATATAAGTCGACTACCTTATTGCGATTGTAAGCCAGCGAACCACGCAAAGACAAACGCCAGTCCGAAGTATCCAGCACCTTTACGGAAGCACTCAGTTCGTACCCCTCATTGCGAAGTACTCCAATATTACGTTTCATGGTATGAAAGCCGTTGGACAAAGGAACAGGAACATCCAGCAGTGCATCACTTGTTTCCCTCCGATAAATATTACCACTTAATGTCAGGCGTTTAAACAGTTCGAACGACAGGCTGACATCTGTAGACGTCGTCTGCTCCGGCTTCAAATCCGTATTATAAAGTGCAAGCAGTTGCAAGAGACGGGCATTGCCGTAATAATTTGTCGAATAAGAGAAAGTTCCGATAGTCGATGAAGCAGATACACCTGCCAGATTGGCCATTCTTCCATAAGAGGCTTTCAGGTTCAGATGAGAAATTACTTCATTATCTTTCAGGAAAGGATACTGACTCACCGTCCACCCCAAACCGACTGCCCACGCGGCATTCCATCGCTTGTCTTTGGGAAGGATCGAAGAAGCATCCGCCTTATACGTAGCAAAAAAGTCATAAGTAGCATCGAAGCTATACCCCATCACCCATCCAAATCCCATTTGAGCAGTCTTTTCTTTCAACGATCCAACCGACGGTTTACGATTACCGGATATAGACTGATTGATAGCCGCAGGAGACATTTGAGTACCTACTCCGTAACCTACAATGGAGACATTGTCAGCATCTGTCATATAGTAGTCCATATTGCCGCCGACCGTAAAATCATGTTTGTCGGCAAACACCTTATTGTAGGTAATACGTATATTGGAAGAAACATTCGTCGTCACGTTCTTGTCTTTCGTCAGTTTACCGAGTTCTTCCACAGGAGATCCGCTCTTACGCTCCTGAATAGAAGTGGAAGGTACTAATGTCAATGCTTCATTCAGTACCACATCAATACCTGCCACGGCATCAATATCCAGTCCTTTGACAGGTTGCAAGTTCAGACTTCCGCTCACTCCTCCCCGCTTATCGGTCGATTTGCTGTTATATTGACTAAGCAAATCTTTATAAGTATATTCAGACGACTCGTTGGAGTAAGATATTAATTTACTGGTAGGTGTCTCGTAAGGATTCAGTTGATAAACTAGGTCCGTGGGTGAATACACACTACCATTTGGAGTATCCGTTGCAGAATATCCTGCATTCGTACTTACCGAAAGGTAACCCCATCGACCCAATTTCTGGTCGAGACTCAAACTGGCAGTGAAACGGTGCGTATCATTTCCCGGCACTCGTCCACCTTGCTGGGCATAATTGACAGATGCATAATAAGAAGTATTCTCCGTTCCGCCCCTTACACTCAGGTTATGACGTTGGTAAGTACTCAAGTGTATCAATTCATCGAACCAGTCGGTATGGATATTTCTCAGAGAATCCAGTACAGACTGTCCTTCGGCTATCATTTGATTGAGATTGGGATCGGCAGCGTAATACTTCCGATAATAATCTTCACTGTAGCGATATCCCGGGGTGGAAGCATTTTGTAACAATCGCTCCAACTCCAGTTTCTCGTCAGTATCCATCATTTCCACTCCTCTGCGGCCACGGGTGGTAATACCCATATTAAAACTGTAATTGGTTGTCAGCCTCCCGTCCGGATTTCCACGCAAGGAAGTAATCTCAATCACTCCGTTAGCTGCTTTAATGCCATATAAGGCGCAGGCAACAGCATCTTTCAGCACTTTTATTTCCTTTATATCTGATGGATTGAGTGTCATAAAAGCATCCGACGAAATAACTTGTCCATCTTTCACATAAAGCGGCTCGTTTGCCGAGTCTCCTTCACGGAAAGATGAGTTTCCACGAATGCGTATCTTGGGCTTCGAACCCAAGTCACCCGTATTTGTCACTATCAGTCCGGGAACCGTTCCTTGCAAAGCCAAAGACATGTCAATCATAGGTTTGCTGTTTAACCTTTCCATATCTACCCGTTGCACCACGCCCGATTTTGCACGAATATCCAGCTCATTAATATTCGATTTGGCAACTATAACAACTTCATCCAGTGACTTGGTATCTTGCTGCATGGCAGCGTCCTGTACTTTTTGCCCGCTATACTTTATACGGACATCTTTCATTCCCACAAAAGAAAAGACAATTATCTCTCCCTCTTTCCACCGCCCACGCAACAGATAGCGTCCGTCAGTATCTGTTACCGTACCGAACTGTGTATTCCTGACACGAATGGTAACTCCGGGAAGTGGCTCACCTTGATGATCAGTGACCATACCGGTCAGTTCAACGTCTCTTTGTTGGGCATAAGTAGTTGTAGAATAAATTACAGAGATAAAAATTAAAGTGATAATAAATGCTCTCATTTTAGCGTTTGTTATATAGTATTATCCGGACTGCAAAAATAGACACTATTCACAGCCCGGACAATCACCATATATAACTATATCATCAGCTAAAAATACCTAAAAACAGTCATTTTCAGTTTCGCACGGTACGCCTTCACATTCAAACTCCAAAGTAACATGATGAATATCCGCTTCTTCCAACCGTGCTTTGATCAGATGTTTTATCTCTTCCATTCTTTCCATATTATCAATGACTATATGTGCAGTTAAAGCAGTCTCCGTAGTACTCAATGCCCATATATGCAGATGATGACAACTCTCCACGCCGGGCTGATCCAGTATTATCTGCCTTATTTCATTAATATCTATCCCCACAGGAACACCATCCAATGACAACCGAAGACTGTCACGGAGAAGTCCCCATGTTGAAATCACAATAACCACAGCTATCCCCAGTCCGATAATTGGATCGACAATACTCCATCCCGTATACATGATAATGATACCGGAAGCAACTACACCTATAGACACCAATGCATCTGCCGCCATGTGCAGATACGCACCTTTCACATTCAGATCCTTATCTTTATCCTTCATAAAAAGCCACGCAGTAAGTGCATTGATTACCACTCCCACTCCTGCTGTCCATGCAATAGCAGAACCGTCTACTGCAACAGGATAAAACAACTTATCAATACTTTCGGCAATAATTATTCCGACAGCGACCAACAATATAACCGCATTCAATAAAGATACTAATATGGTACTCTTTTTATATCCGTAAGTATAACGGCTGTTCGAATGAATTTTCTCCAACCGAAAAGCCAGCATAGCAAGTATCAAGCTTGCCACATCACCCAAATTATGTCCGGCATCAGAAAGCAGCCCCAAAGAATTGTAATAGAAACCAACTCCAAATTCAACTATCACAAAAGAGAGATTTAGAACAATACCTATTATAAAAGCTTTATTGAGCGAAGTTATCCGATGAGTATGTTCGTGATGATGAGATTCCATATTATATATAGTTTTATATCCTGTATCCAGGAAACAAATGCTAAAATAAATAGTTCATATTTTTCTCCCTAATCTTGAGCAGACTCCTGAGTTAAAGCTTATAAATGACTGTAAAAATATAAACCAGTTATCTTTAATACCTACATATGATTAAACGCCCTATTTCTTTTCATTTCTTTTAGGTATTGTCCTTGCTTATATATCCCCGTAACTTTGCAGACGAAAAATAAATTAATCATTATCTATCAAAATTAAGGATGAAAATATTAAACTTATGGATGATTGCCCTTATGGCATTATCATCAACTTTTGTTTCTTGTAGTGACAGCGACGACGATACCGACAATGCAGAACAAGCGAAAGCAATTGCCGGCACTTATAAAGGTTATTCTATTGGTGAAAGCAAAATGTTTTCCGACTATCTAATGGGAGCCGATGCCAGTGCCACCATTATAGCCAATTCGGATGGTACTATCAATCTGGTATATAAATCTGGGTCCGGAGATTTCATACTGAATAATCTGAAAGTTTCTTCTAAATCTTTCAAAGGTGAAGGTGAAGTTGCTTTGGCCATGGGTGGAAACACTCCGGGTAACTACGAATATACACTGGAAGGTAGTGTCAGCGATGCAAAGGTATTAACTCTCAAAGCGAATGTTCCCGTACCGATGGGCGGTATCGACATCGAATTCATTCAAGCAGAAACTCCGATTGCTTATTATGTAGCTTCTACCTATCAGTACAATACTAATCTTTCCATCAGTGTTATGGGAAGTTCATACGGTTCTACCGAAGATTGCAAAGCAATTGTTAAACGTGCTTCAGAAACTACAGTAAATATCACCCTGAACGGATTTGGCAATTTAACCGGAGGAGGAAGTAATATGAGTCTGGGAGATTTCACGATTAACGGAGTAAACGTTGAAAAAACAACTAGCGGCTACACACTAAGTTTAGGTGAATTCGAATCTGAGGCAGAATCTTCAACCGGCACTCCTACCCCAATTACAGGTGTAAGCCTGGAAGGTACAGTTGCAACAGACGGTACCGCTGAAATCACTGTAGCTTTCAAACCGGGAAGTATGCCTATGCCAATCACGGCAATTTTCATCGGAAGCAGCAAAAGTAGTGCACAATAACTAATTTGAAAGAAGATATGAGAAGAAGTAGTCACACTATTTTCAAAAATATCATGATACTGGGAGCGACGATGTCGCTCTCAGCTTGTAATGGAATGTTTGAAGGGATTTATGATGATCCCATCGAAAGTGAGATGGAAATTAAAGAAAGTAGCTTTTCACAAATCAATACTACCGAGTACACCAACTGGGTATATATCGATTTATCCGAACGCAAAGCAACAACTGTAGAAATCGGAGAGGAACATAAAAGTGAGATACCGGCAGAATGGGATCTCGCCATCCACCGTTACGATATCAAAACAAACGAAGGTGCAGCCTATCAGACGACCTATACTAATATTGATGAGCTGAAAGCAAGTGGAAAACTTCCTGCTGAAGAAAATTTTATAAAAGATGAATGGACAACTGATAAAATAGCAATCGATATGTCCGGCATGATGGAAGGAAACATTAAATATACAGAAGATTATCGCAATGAGATCTTATCCGGCTGGTTGAATGTAGATACTTCAAGTATGCCCCCTATTTATACGATGTCCAATCAAGTTTATCTGATACGGCTGAAGGATAACACCTATGCAGCAATTCGTTTTACCAACTATACCAATGCCAGAGGCATAAAAGGATATATCGACTTCGATTTTCTATATCCGCTTGATTTCGAAGAAAACAACTAAGAAACCAATTACAAAGAATGAAACCTACATATATAGTATCCATCTTACTATTCTCCTTTATAGCAACCTGTTCCACATTCGCACAACAATCAACAGAACATATCAGCGGACGTGTCACTGATACAAACGGAGAACCTCTCCCAGGTGCTACCATCTCCATAAAAGGAGAAAAAACAGGAGCTGTCACTACTGCTGACGGAACATATACATTACAACTCCCCGGAATCGGTTCATATATCATCACAGCATCCTACATAGGTTATCAAACAGAAGAAAAAAGAATAACTACCGAAAAGGAAAAGAAAGTGAATTTTCGTTTATCCGAAGATCAGTTCGACCTCGGAACGGTCGTTGTAACCGGTACCCGTACTCCCAAATTGCTGAAAGATGCTCCCATCATCACTCGGGTAATCACCTCGGAGGATATTAAGAAAGTAAATGCCAATAACGTTGCCGATCTGCTAAAGACAGAATTGCCCGGTATCGAATTTACCTTTTCCATGGATCAGCAAACCGCCATCAACATGCAAGGTTTTGGGGGTAACTCCGTGCTGTTTCTGGTAGATGGCGAACGGTTAGCAGGAGAAACACTTAATAATGTAGACTATGAGCGTCTGAATCTCGACAATGTCGAGCGCATAGAGATAGTAAAGGGAGCAGCATCTACCCTTTACGGTTCCAGCGCTATCGGAGGAGTGATTAATATCATTACCCGCGAATCGGATGATCCATGGAACCTCAATCTCAATTCGCGCTTCTCCGAACACAATGACCAGCGATATGGCGGCACTGTGGGATTCAATGCTGGCAAATTCAACAGCCTGACCAACGTACAATATAACAATGTCGACACTTATGCCGTAGACAACCCGGGAGACTTCTCTACAGTGTTTGGAAGCCGGGTATGGAACTTTAAAGAACGTCTAATCTATCATCCGCTTGAAACACTCAAACTGACAGGAAGAGCGGGATATTATTTCCGTGAACGTAATAAGCCGGGAGATACCCAAGACAGATATCGGGGATTCAGTGGCGGAATGAAAGCTAACTATACTTTCAATATTATGAGTAATCTTGAAGTTGGTTATACCTTTGACCAGTATGACAAAAGCGACTATCAGTCACTTTATAAAAATGATGTACGTGATTACAGCAACGTGCAACACAATGTACATGCACTCTACAATTATACCTTTAATGGAAAGCATACGCTAACTGTCGGCGCCGATTATCTGCGCGATTATCTGATGTCTTACCAGTTTACTGATAACGCGGACCATACTATGCATACAGCAGACGCATTCGGACAGTTCGACTGGAATCCGACAGAAAGGCTGAACGTAATAGCCGGATTGCGGTTCGACTATTTCTCTGATTCGAATGTACGTCATTTGTCTCCACATCTGGGAATGATGTACAAGATAGGCAGCTGTTCATTAAGAGGATCTTATTCGCAAGGATTCCGCTCCCCTACTCTAAAGGAGATGTATATGGTATTCAATATGGCAAATATGATGATGATCTATGGTAATCCGGATTTGAAATCGGAAACGAGTCACAATTTCTCCGTATCTGCCGAATATACCAAGAACCGTTATAACTTTTCTGTGACAGGCTATTATAATCTGGTGCATAATCGTATCAATACCGTTTACAGTGAAGACCCCAAGGGACAAATATATACCAATACCGACAAAATGGATATTGCAGGAATTGATGCCAACATCTCCGCAAAATATCCTTGCGGACTCGGCTATCGCCTGTCATACACTTATATTCATGAGTTCATGCGCGACGGACAAAAAAAGTTCACAGATACACGCCCTCACACAGCAACTGTTAGAATTGACTGGGGAAAAACGCTGAATAAAGTCGATTTCAACTATTCACTCAACGGACGCGTGCTGTCGAAAGTGAAAACCAACATATACAACGATAGTTTCAATAATCCGGCTGCCGGAAGTCAGGCAGTAGAGTATCCGGGATATATGATATGGGATCTTACCTTCTCGTTGGGAATCATCAAAGGAGTAAATATGAATCTGGCTGTAAACAATCTGTTCGATTATGTGCCTGATTACTATTATTTCAACTCACCTACCACAACGGGCACCAATCTTACGTTGGGACTTTCACTGGATATAGACAGGATCTTCAAGAAATAAACAGCAGCAATAGAACTACATACAAAGCTAAAAATAAGAGAAATGAAAAAGAAAAGTAAAATCATTTTAGGTGGATGCATCGTCGTAGCAGCCCTGACAGGGCTATCCGTATGGAATATCTGGTTCAGTACTACAGAGATTGCTTTCGTCAACTTCCAGACGATACAACAGGGAAGTATTTCGAAAGCCAACGACAATTCATTCATTAAACTTAGTGAAGTGTCTCTTGACAATCTCGATCGTCTGACCAATTATGACATGGTATTCATCAATGGCATGGGACTGCGTATTGTCGAAGAGCAGCGTCAACAAATACAGCAGGCAGCGGATAAAGGTATCCCTGTATACACTTCCATGGCTACCAACCCGGCCAACAATATCTGCAACCTCGACAGTATACAGCAGAATCTCATACGCGGCTATCTAAGCAACGGTGGAAAAACCAACTACCGCAACATGCTGAACTATATCCGTAAAGCCATCGACAGAAAGGCTTCTGCCGTACCCGAAGTGGAAGATCCGGTAGAAAGGCCTAGCGACATGCTTTATCATGCCGGAATCAGTAACCCGGATGATGAACTCGAATTCCTCACTGTTACCGATTATGAGAAATTCACGCGTGATAACAACCTTTATAAAGAAAAAGCACGAAAAATCATGATTACCGGACAAATGGCAGATGCCACCGATCTGATCAAAGCGCTCGAAAATGCAGGATACAATGTGTATCCCGTTCAATCCATGACAAGATTTATGTCATTCATTGATGAAGTGCAGCCCGATGCTGTTATTAACATGGCACACGGACGCATGGGAGATAAAATGGTAGATTATCTGAAAGCTAAGAATATCCTTTTGTTCGCTCCGCTCACAATCAACAGTCTTGTGGATGAATGGGAAAATGATCCGATGGGTATGTCGGGAGGGTTCATGTCGCAAAGTATCGTGACACCGGAGATAGACGGAGCTATTCGTCCTTTCGCCCTTTTTGCACAGTATGAAGATAAAGAAGGATTGCGTCATTCATATGCAGTTCCCGAACGTCTGAAGACTTTTGTATCTACGATAGATAACTATCTGAATCTGAAAACGAAACCAAATTTTGAAAAGAAAGTAGCAATCTACTACTACAAAGGTCCCGGTCAAAACGCATTGACAGCTGCCGGAATGGAAGTAGTACCTTCCCTTTATAATCTTCTGCTTCGGATGAAACAGGAAGGATATAATATATCCGGCCTCCCTGCCAATGCACAGGAACTGGGAAAAATGATACAAGCTCAGGGAGCAGTATTCAATGCTTATGCAGAAGGAGCTTTCAACGAGTTCATGCAAAACGGACACCCCGAACTGATAACAAAAGAACAGTATGAAGGTTGGGTGAAAGAATCACTTCGTCCCGAAAAGTATCAGGAAGTAGTAGATGCTTTCGGTGAATTTCCCGGCAATTATATGGCGACTCCCGATGGTAAACTGGGTATCGCCCGTTTACAATTCGGCAATGTTGTGCTTTTGCCACAAAATGCTGCCGGAAGCGGTGACAATTCTTTCCAAGTGGTACATGGTACCAACATGGCTCCGCCACACACCTATATTGCTTCCTATTTATGGATGCAGCACGGTTTCAAGGCCGATGCACTTATCCACTTCGGTACACACGGCAGTCTGGAATTTACTCCAAGAAAGCAAGTTGCCTTATGCAGCAATGACTGGCCGGACCGTCTGGTAGGGGCTGTTCCTCATTACTATATCTACTCCATTGGGAACGTCGGAGAAGGCATGATGGCCAAACGCCGTTCTTATACTACATTGCAGTCATACCTCACTCCTCCTTTTCTGGAAAGCAGCGTGCGGGGCATCTACCGGGAATTAATGGAAAAGATCAAAATCTATAATAATTCTCAAAAGGAAAACAAAGACCAGGAAGCACTGGCTGTGAAAATCCTGACTGTGAAGATGGGTATTCACCGTGATTTAGGACTGGACAGTATTGCCAACAAACCATATACAGAAGATGAAATCGTCCGTGTAGAAAACTTTGCCGAAGAGTTGGCTACAGAGAAAATCACAGGACAACTGTACACTATGGGGATTCCTTACGAACCGGAAAGAATTACTTCTTCTGTTTACGCAATGGCTACAGAACCAATTGCTTATAGCCTTTTTGCCCTTGACAAGCAACGTGGAAAAGCGACAGAAGCTGCCGGAAAGCATCGGAGTGTCTTTACACAACAATACCTCACTCCTGCCCGCCTTCTGGTAGAAAGACTGATGGCTAATCCTTCACTGGCGAACGATGAACTGATTTGTCGTACAGCCGGAATCACTCCGCAGGAACTAGCAAAGGCAAGACAGATAGAAGCAGAGCGTAATGCCCCCAAAGGCATGATGGCAATGATGATGGCTGCCGCAGCCCAGAAGGATCAGGCAGATAAAACAAAATCAGGCAATGGTCATCCCACTTCGGCAAAAACAGAAACAAACCCTCATGGCAAAATGCCCGAAAGCATGAAAGAGGCCATGAAAAAAATGGGAGCTAACATGGACCCGGAAAAAGCAATGGAAATGGCTAAATCTATGGGAGCCAGCCCGGAAGCATTGAAGAAGATGGAAGCCGGCATGAAAGCCAATAAAGAGCAAAGCAAAACTGCAAATACTCCGGGCAAACCGGAAAAAACGGAAAATGCCGAAAAACCACAGGGGATGTCAGCTATGATGGCTGCTATGGGAAAAGCTCCGAAAGAATACAGCAAAGAAGAAGTAGAATTCGCACTTGCAGTAACCGAAGTAGAACGTACAATCAAGAATATAGCTAACTATAAAAATGCACTGCTGACAAGCCCTGAAGAGGAACTTAGCAGTCTGATGAATGCATTAAAAGGTGGATACACGGCCCCTACTCCCGGTGGTGACCCGATCGCTAATCCGAACACGCTGCCTACCGGACGCAATATGTATGCTATCAATGCCGAAGCAACTCCGACAGAGTCTGCGTGGGAAAAAGGGATTGCTTTAGCCAAACAGACGATCGAGACATACAAGCAACGTCACAACGACTCCATACCACGCAAAGTCAGCTACACACTCTGGTCATCCGAGTTTATTGAAACCGGCGGAGCAACCATCGCACAAGTACTTTATATGTTAGGAGTTGAACCTGTCCGTGACGCTTTCGGTCGTGTCAGTGATTTAAAACTGATTCCTTCTGCCGAGTTAGGACGCCCACGTATTGACGTAGTGGTCCAGACTTCCGGACAGCTCCGTGATCTTGCCGCCTCCCGCCTCTTCCTTGTCAATCGTGCAGTAGAGATGGCTGCCACGGCCAAAGACGACCAATATGAGAATCAGGTTGCCGCCAGCGTAATAGAAGCCGAACGGGTACTGACCGAAAAAGGACTAAGCCCGAAAGATGCCCGCGAAATTTCAACGTTCCGGGTATTCGGAGGAACCAACGGCATGTATGGAACAGGTATTCAGGAAATGGTGGAATCCGGCGACCGTTGGGAGAATGAATCGGAAATCGCAGATACTTATCTCAACAATATGGGAGCCTATTACGGCAGTGAAAAGAATTGGGAAGTATTCCAGAAGTTCGCTTTCGAAGCCGCACTGACCCGAACGGATGTTGTAGTACAGCCACGACAAAGCAATACTTGGGGAGCTTTAAGCCTCGACCATGTATACGAATTTATGGGAGGTATGAATCTTGCCGTACGCAATGTGACCGGCAAAGATCCGGATGCCTATCTCAGTGATTATCGCAATCGGAACCACATGAAGATGCAAGAACTGAAAGAAGCTGTCGGCGTAGAAAGCCGTACCACTATTCTGAATCCGACTTACATCAAAGAGAAAATGAAAGGTGGAGCCTCTTCCGCAAGTGAATTTGCAGAAGTTATCACAAACACCTATGGATGGAATGTGATGAAACCAGCCGCAATCGACAAAGAACTCTGGGATAATATATATAATGTATATGTGAAGGATGAACTGAACTTGGGAGTCAAACAATATTTCGAGCAACAGAATCCTGCAGCTCTGGAAGAGATGACTGCTGTAATGCTTGAAAGCGCCCGCAAAGGGTTGTGGAAAGCAAGTGAAGAACAGGTTACAGAGTTAAGTAAACTTCATACGGAAATCGTCAATACTTACCGTCCGTCGTGTTCCGGATTTGTTTGTGACAATTCCAAACTCCGTGACTTCATTGCATCTAAAGCTGACGCACAAACCGCTACACAGTATAAAGAGAATATCTCTAAAATCCGTGAAGCAAAAGCCAGCGGAAACAATAAGGGAGTGGTCATGAAAAAAGAAGAAATAAATCAGACAGCCGAAAAGCAAACAAATACATTGAGCAATGTAGCTGTAGGCATCGCTGTTATAATCGTTATTCTTGCTCTGATACTCTTTGTACGCAAGCGTCGCAAAAACAGTCAGATGTAAGTCCTGAGCGGTGAATTATCAATCATAAATTGTAAATCGTAAAATCGTATAATGGATACAGTTGTTCTTGTACTTATGCTTCTTACAGCATTCAACTTTCTGTTGAAGCAAACGTTCTGGAAATTGATAGCGGTCTGCATTATCGCCGCTATCTGCGCTGTCTTCACCGGATTAATGTGGCCATATGCTATCGAGCAATCGAAAACTCAGATAGCAAACTGGCTGAGCAATCAGCCTTTGATGCTGGATACTTCCGTGCTTCTCAGTGTGGAAGTCTGCATACAAATGGCTTATGCCATGCTTGCCGTCCACGTGGCCAATGACTATCCGGTCAAACCGCGCATGATACTCATGTACCGTTTCCTCCGCTGGTTTCCGGGATTATTGATTTTTCCCGTTCTATTCAGCGGTCTGGTATATCTCATCTTTGCTTTTCCCGGCACTTCATTCCAGACGATAGCCTGGAGTTATGCAGCCTTTATTCTGGCAGCTATTCCTTGTGGCAGATTTATACTCCTCCATTTACTGCCGGAGAAAGAGCTACGCCTCGAACTATTTTTCCTGACCAATGCCTTGGTAGCCGTTCTGGGAATTGTTGCCACAGTCAACGGAAAGACTTCCGCAGCAGGTGTCAGTGAAATAGACTGGAAAGCATTGGCAGGCGTCATAATCATTGCATTGGCTGGTGGAATTCTCGGTCTTCTCTGGTGGAACATCCGAAATAGAAATAAAGAAAAAAGTGTGAAACAATAAAAGAATAAATAACGCATTAAATTATCAATAACAATGAATCTTATATCAGACATTTTATACTGGATCTCAACAGGCCTACTTGTTCCTGTGATCGTTTTATTAATCATCCTCTTTTGCCGTGCAATCATACTTGCCGGTAGTTTCTATGGTCAATATCTGTCTATCCGTAAAACAGAGGCTCTGCTCCGTAACGAACTGAACAAACTGACTCCGGATACCGTCGGAGAACTTGGCTCCAATCTTCCGGAAAACTCCAGATCCCTTGTCATTATGTATATGCGCCAAGTATTGGATGCGCGTGATACTCCGGCACAGGTACAACGCTTATTAGCTAATTTTGAAATTGCAGCAGACAAAGATTTAGCCATCTCTAAAACTCTGACTAAACTGGGCCCTATCTTAGGGTTGATGGGAACGCTGATCCCAATGGGCCCTGCCCTTGCAGGACTGGCCAGTGGTGATATTGCTTCCATGGCTTACAACATGCAGATTGCTTTCGCCACCACTGTAGTCGGACTGGTAGCAGGTGCCGTAGGTTTCCTCACACAGCAGGTGAAACAACGCTGGTACTTACAGGATATGACCAATCTTGAATTCATATCCGAACTGCTCAATGACAAACGTTCAATCAATAAAACTACAGAGAAATGAAGCATAACCTATTACGAAAAGAAGAAGACGCCGATCCTATCAGTGTAGTATCCAACCTGTTCGACATTGCGATGGTTTTTGCTGTTGCATTGATGGTAGCACTCGTCAGCCGGTATAACATGACAGAGGTCTTTTCGCAGGAAGACTATACGATGGTGAAAAATCCGGGTAAAGAGAATATGGAAATCATTACCAAAGAAGGTAATAAGATCAACCGATATACTCCATCTGAAGATCAGGATAAGAAAGAAGGAAAACGTGGAAAGAAAGTAGGTATCGCCTATGAACTGGATAATGGTGAAATCATTTATGTACCCGAATAACCGATTTAAGATTGGTTTAAAGTAAATATATACATAGTATCTTGTTATTCTGAATTTGCCGAAAGATCTCCTTTTCTTATACATAAACAGAAAGGAGACTCTTTGGCAAATTTCAAGTGACAGATCGCACAGATTTAACACACACATGATAGTACTCTTGCCAAAAGATCACAAAAAGCAATCACATTTGTATATAAAGGTAGTCCTTGCCCTCATTGTCATGATAAGCTGCTTCAATCTGTTTGTCATTACACAGCAGCGATAACCCCGAATGTACATGCCTGTTTGCCTGATGAATAATGTTGATGAAAATGAGTATATCTACAATCGCTATTTCCCTCTCATCAGCATCTTCTGTTTATTACTAATGCTTCTGCCTGTCTACATTCTCCACCGCCGGCAAACGAACAAGAGAAAAAGCTCTTAAAAATTGATTTATATCAAATCCTTTGAAAAGAATAGTCTTCTCATGCTCTATCATTTACTTTTTTAATTACCTTTGCGCCGATTTTAAAAATCCCTTTGAACTAACCCTTTAGTACTATGTTGTATTACGTATCATTTAAAAGGGTAAAAAAGATGTCTACAGAAGTATTAGTGGATACTGTATCCACAACAACAGATAGCTGCCAGATGGTAGCAACAGAAACAACACTGCAAGTAACAGCCGTCGCCAAGTCTGACAATCAGACTACCACTAATGAGGCTTACGCAGCTATACCTCCACGTCGTACTTTCAATGAACAGAAGCCGTTTGTATTTTCAATCATAGGCTTTGCCGTGGTATATATTGCAGCACTCGTTATCGGACGAATTATCAAAGTACGAATGGTTCATCATTCTTAAAAAGAACGACCGCAGCAAACAAAAAAAACAAGTCACCGAAATGATCACTCATTCCGATGACTTATCCCCTTTAAACACCTTTAAACAAAATGGAAAAAATATGCCTCATTACTAACTAAACTAACTAACCCTTTGAGGCATATTTTGAAGAGGCTGACACATCAGCCTCTTGTTTTATATAGATGGCTTTCGCCGTCTAATCTTACTTGCGTGCTTCAGCGATATAGCCGAGAGCTTCCTCGCATTTTGCAGTTACATAAGCCCAGTCTTCTGCCGCTACCTTATCTTTCGGGAACAGTTTAGAGCCCATACCTACACAGAATACACCGGCTTTGATCCATGCTGTCAGGTTTTCTTTGGTAGGTTCTACCCCGCCTGTCACCATCAGCTTAGACCATGGCATCGGAGCCATTAACCCTTTTACAAAGTTAGTTCCGTAGACATCTCCAGGGAATACTTTGCAAAGGTCACAGCCTACTTCCTGCGCAAAACCAACTTCTGATACAGAGCCACAGCCCGGAGTGTAAGCCACCAGACGACGGTTACATACCTTAGCGATTTCCGGGTTGAACAACGGACCTACTACAAAGTTAGCTCCCAGTTGAAGATACATTGCAGCAGTAGCCGGATCAACGATTGAACCGATACCGATAGCCATTTCAGGACATTCTTTTGCTGCATATTTCACGATTTCAGCAAACACTTCCTGCGCAAAGTCACCACGGTTGGTGAATTCAAAAGCGCGGACACCACCGTCATAACAAGCTTTTACAACTTTCTTTGCCACTTCTGCATCTTTATGATAGAACACAGGAACCATACCTGTAGAGCCGATTTTATTCATTACGGCTATTTTATCGAATTTTGCCATCTTATTATTTACTATTTTAAATGAATTGACTATTCAAATTTTCAACTCTCTATTCTCAACTTATCTCTGTACGCGACCACTTGCGTCACCACCAGCCAAAGCTTCAACTTCTTCTATAGAAACTAAATTGAAGTCACCATTGATAGTGTGTTTCAAAGCAGATGCAGCAACAGCGAATTCAAGAGCAGCACCTTGGTTAGGCTTAGTCATCAAACCATGGATAATACCACCGGAAAAAGAATCACCACCACCTACACGGTCAATAATCGGATCGATATCATAACGTTTCGAAGTATAGAATTCTTCACCATTGTAGATCATAGCTTTCCAGCCGTTGTGAGTAGCCGAGAAAGATTCACGCAATGTAGAAACAACATATTTGAATCCGAACTCTTTCATCATCTGCTGGAAGATACCCTTGTAACCTTCAGCATCTGTATGACCTGCTTCAACGTCAGCATCCGGTTTGAAGCCCAGACAAAGTTCTGCATCTTCTTCGTTGCCGATACATACATCTACATACTGCATCAATGGTTTCATGATAGACTGAGCTTTTTCTTTAGTCCACAGTTTCTTACGGAAATTCAAGTCAACTGATACAGTCACACCGTGACGCTTCGCAGCTTCGCAAGCCAGACGAGTCAGTTCGGCAGCTTTATCGGAGATAGCAGGGGTGATACCAGACCAGTGGAACCAGTCAGCACCTTCCATGATAGCATCAAAATCGAAGTCAGCGGCATCAGCCTCAGCAATAGCAGAATGAGCGCGGTCATAGATAACTTTGCTAGGACGCATAGAAGCACCAGTTTCCAGATAATAGATACCTACACGGTCTCCACCACGAGCAATAAAGTCTGTCTTCACACCATATTTACGCAAAGCGTTTACAGCAGACTGTCCGATTTCATGTTTTGGCAATTTGGTTACGAAATAGGCTTCATGTCCGTAGTTGGCACAGCTTACTGCAACGTTTGCTTCTCCACCACCATATACTACATCAAAAGAGTCAGACTGAACAAAGCGAGTATTACCCGGAGTTGACAATCTAAGCATGATTTCGCCTAATGTAACGACTTTCTTTCCCATAATCTTATGTTTTAAATTCTAAGTTATTAATATTATGAAGTTTCAATTTATCATTTTCAGTCCATTTTAGGGTTTAAACAGCTGATTATATGACATTTAATCTATAAACAGAGTAACACCACACACCTTTCGTGTGCGGGCACAAAGATACAACAATTTTCGTAATTACAAAAATTGTTATATATTTGTGTCGAAAATATTAAGATTATTATTGTGTGCGAGCACATAAACCTATATAAATAAGGTGATCGTATGAATAAATTGCCCGAAAGAATCAGAATCAAAGACATCGCCCGCTTAGCAGACGTGTCAGTAGGAACAGTAGACCGCGTCATTCACGGGCGCAGCGGCGTATCAGAAGCAAGTAAAAAACGGGTGGAAGAAATTCTGAAGCAGCTTGACTACCAACCTAATATGTATGCCAGCGCTTTAGCATCCAACAAAAAGTATACATTCATTTGCCTTCTGCCCCAACACTTGGAAGGTGAATACTGGACCGCAGTAGAATTGGGCATCCACGAAGCCATCGCTACCTATTCAGATTTCAATACTTCAGTGAAAATCAACTATTATGATCCTTACGATTACCATTCGTTTGTAGATGCCAGCGAAGCAATTCTGACTCAACAACCGGACGGAGTTATGGTAGCTCCTACAGCTCCTCAATATACTAAAGGATTCACTGACCAGTTGCAAGCACTGGATATACCTTTTATATATATAGACTCAAATATTAAAGACGTCCCTCCCCTCGCCTTCTTTGGGCAGAACTCACGCCAAAGCGGATACTTTGCCGCCCGTATGTTGATGTTGCTTGCCAGAGATGAAAAAGAGATTGTCATTTTCCGCAAAATACATGAAGGAATTGTCGGTTCTAATCAACAGGAAAACCGGGAAATCGGATTCAGGCAGTACATGAAGGAACATCATCCGTCTTGTAATATACTGGAGCTCGACTTACATGCAGAGCGTAATGATGAAGATAACGAAATGCTGGATGAATTCTTCCGCGCCCACCCGAGTGTAAAGAATGGAATCACTTTCAATTCGAAAGTCTACATCGTTGGCGAATATCTGCAAAGCCGCGGAAAGAAAGATTTCAATCTGATAGGTTATGACCTTTTGGAACGAAACGTCACCTGCCTGAAAGAAGGAAGCGTTTCTTTCCTCATAGCCCAGCAACCGGAGCTACAAGGTCTCAATGGTATCAAGGCACTGTGCGATCACCTCATTTTCAAGAAAGACGTGACCTGCATCAACTATATGCCAATTGACTTGTTGACTGTAGAGACAATAGACTATTACCATAACAAATAACAACAAAATCCAACTAAACAAGTACATGGAAACAAAGTATTTAAGAATTAATCCTGCCGACAACGTTGCTGTTGCCATTGTTAACCTCCCGGAAGGAGAGCATCTCTCTGTAGATGGCATTGAGATTACACTGAATGAAGACATTCCTGCCGGTCATAAGTTTGCACTCAAAGATTTTGCAGAAGGCGAGAACGTAATCAAGTATGGTTACCCTATCGGCCATGCCCGCATGGCGAAGAGACAGGGAGACTGGATGAACGAAACGAATATCAAGACGAACCTTGCCGGACTATTGGAATATACCTATAATCCGATTCAGGTTGCATTGGATATCCCCCATAAAGACCTAACTTTCAAAGGTTACCGCCGTAAGAATGGTGATGTCGGTGTAAGAAACGAAATCTGGATTATCCCGACTGTAGGTTGTGTAAACGGTATCATCGGACAACTAGCCGAAGGTTTGCGTCGCGAAACAGAAGGAAAAGGGGTAGATGCTATCGTTGCATTCCCCCACAATTACGGTTGCTCACAGCTTGGTGACGACCATGAAAATACGAAAAAGATTCTTCGTGATATGGTACTTCATCCCAATGCAGGTGCAGTATTGGTGGTAGGTTTGGGATGTGAAAACAACCAGCCGGATGTATTCCGTGAATTTCTGGGTGATTTCGATCAGGATCGTGTAAAGTTTATGGTTACTCAGAAAGTAGGCGATGAATATGAAGAAGGAATGGAAATTCTGCGTGACTTATATGCTGAGGCATCTAAAGATGAACGTACGGAAGTGCCTCTGTCCGAATTGCGTGTTGGTCTGAAATGTGGCGGTTCCGATGGTTTCTCCGGTATTACAGCCAATCCGTTATTGGGTATGTTCTCCGACTTTCTGATTGCGCAGGGTGGTACAAGCGTGCTGACAGAAGTTCCGGAAATGTTCGGTGCAGAAACAATCCTGATGAATCGTTGCGAAAACAAGGACTTGTTCGAACAGACTGTGCATCTGATTAATGATTTCAAAGAATACTTCCTGTCACATGGAGAGCCTGTGGGTGAGAATCCATCTCCGGGTAACAAAGCCGGAGGCATCTCTACCTTGGAAGAAAAAGCACTGGGATGTACACAGAAATGTGGGAAGAGTTATGTATCCGGGGTGATGCCTTACGGAGAACGCCTGCAAAAGAAAGGGCTCAATTTACTTTCTGCCCCGGGTAATGACCTGGTAGCTGCCACTACTCTCGCAGCCAGCGCATGTCATATGGTACTTTTCACTACCGGACGCGGAACTCCTTTCGGTACTTTTGTTCCGACAATGAAGATTTCTACCAACTCTACTTTAGCAAAGAACAAACCGGGATGGATTGATTTTAATGCCGGAGTGATCGTTGAAAACGAACCGATGGAGAAAACTTGTGAACGTTTTATCGATTATGTGATTAAAGTGGCAAGCGGCGAACTCGTGAACAACGAGAAGAAAGGTTATCGCGAAATTGCGATCTTTAAGACAGGAGTTACTTTATAAAAGTAATGTACATTTAACGCAATAGACTAAAACGAAACCTTAAAAGGTACGTAGAACAATATGAAGAGTTGCTATCCAATAGCCAACATAAGTTGGACCGGACAGCAACTCTTTTCATTATCAAAAACTCTTTTTATCTACAAGAACTTCAAAGCGCCTACTCATATTAAACCATATCATCCCCTGTCCTAAGGAATGTAACACGAATCGTTTTATGAAACGGGATAAAACGGGAGACAACAGCAATAATAACCGATATTACCAACAGATATCCCAGAATCTCTTTTAAAGCAAGCAGCAAACTTTGCTGTTGTAAGGTTGCATGGAGAGAATTAGTTGCTATTTGTACAGCTTCGTCATACCTGTGACCTTGTGACAGAGCCGTGTTTAAAGACTGACTGTATTTCGATGCAGCCAAAGGATCAGCCGTCGTTATCGTTTCCGACAGAGAACACATATATTTCTGCTCCAGCCGATAAAGTACATTACTGTAAAAAGAAGTAGCCATAATAGGGGTTAGTACCGAACGAAAAATGATCAGAAAGAAAGCATTCGACAATAGATATTTCGGATTCAAATCTTCGACTGCAAACAATGCAAAAGCAATAATCAAAGTCAACATTCCCAATCCGCGGAAGAATATAGGCAAATACAACATTTCATACGTACTGCCCGGAGAGATACCGAAATACAAAATAGCAAAGAATATGACAAAGCACCCCATACCTCCCGCTATCAAAAACCGAAAACGCCAACGCTGCCAGCGAAACCACCAGAAACAAATGAAAGCTCCTGCCAAATATCCCGGAAGTAAATAAATATAAAGAGAATACGTATGCGTAGTATCCACCTTCAGAATAACACTAAGATAATTAGTCAGCAAAGTAGTCGATGTACTGAAAAACATGACAATCATCATATACAAATATCCGATGATAGCTTTGGGCTGATATAAAGGGGCGAGACTCACATAAGGCTTATCCGAATGAATTTGAATCCAGATAAACAAGGCAATCAGCATAGGAGCTATTACAATATAAGCACATATTTTGGCGGAAGACATCCAGTCAAGTACCTTCCCGTAATTGATAACATACATCAACATCAGCAATCCGGCTGAGATAATAAACATTTCACGGATATGCAAATCAGCTATCGGAACTGATTTTATAGGCCGGTTGTGCCGAAAACAGATAATAACCAGCAGGATGGCAACCAACATCAGAAGCATCATAAAATAATACATATACTTCCAGTCATAATAATATGCCAATTGAGCGGTAACCAACATAGAAACCTGTCCTCCGCCATATACTAACGGATAGAAATAGGAGTAAAACTCACTACGGACATTATTCGGACTAAAGATCTTCTGGGCATAACGAATGAACCATAGCATCAGAAATCCTTTCAAAAATCCGATAGCAAAACTACAGACAATCAAGATATCCGCATTTTGCGAACGGGCACATATCCAGCTCAAAAAAAACTGCAGAACCAGATCTGTCAACAAAAGGAACTTTACGGAAACAGCCGCCAACACTTTTGGAATAATCGGATAAGCGATAGCCATCCCTGCAGATGCAGCATAATATCCCATCGTTATATCTTCCGAATTGGTCCCGAGTGTATTAGAGACTTCCAACATACTTCCGGTATACGAACCGTTCAGCATTGTGACAGGAAGAATGACTATAAAGATGCTGACAAAGCCAAGCCAATCGGACACCCATTGACGAACAGGCGCCTCCAATTCTTTCATCGTTATCATCTGCGCAAAGCCTCAGTTTCGACCATCATACCTGCCCTCAATTGTGCCATTTCTTCCGCAGATACATCATCTAGTTCTATTCGCACCGGAATGCGTTGCTGTACTTTTACAAAATTTCCGGCAGAATTGTCTGTAGGAACCAGTGAATATTTGGAGCCGGTTGCCTCGGAAATAGCAGTCACCTCTCCATGAAATATTTTCCCGGGGACGGCATCCACTTTTACACGTACCGGCTGACCGATATAGATATTGGCTATCTGAGTTTCTTTATAATTGGCAGTCACCCATTTATCCTTGTTACGCACCAGATAAGAAATCGTCTGTCCGGTTTGTACATACTGGCCGGGTTCCAGCGTACGTCTCCCCATAAATCCATCATAGGGGGCGGTCAATATGGTATACGACAAATTTAGCTTAGCCAAATCCAGATCAGCTTCTTTACGCAAAATAGCCGCTTCTGCACCGGTCGTTTTCTTACTTGTTTCCGCATACTGAGACAACGCAGCCTGTTTCTGCGCAGCCAATGCCTGATAACGTGCTTTCGCTGCTTCATACGCGGCCTTTGTCTGTTCATACTGCTGTTCCGGTACAGATTCTTCTTTGAGTAAGCGTTCAAAACGATGATAATCTTGTTCCAATTGCCATAGTTTTGCTTTTGCCTCGGCAATATTCGCATCCTGCACGGCAATGTTGGTATAAGAAGTCTCGATACCCGAATGAAGAACATCCTGTGAACCGCGTGCATCCAATAAAGCCGCTTCCGCCTCCTTCACTTTGATCCGGTATTCACGATTATCGAGTATCAGCAAAGTATCTCCTTCATGCACATACTGATGTTCTTTGAAACAAATTTCCTTGATATATCCCGAAACTCGAATATTCAGCGGGGCAACATACTGGTCCACAAAAGCATCATTAGTTACCTCATAATTAATATAACGCCAAAAGTAAGTGGCGGTCCACCAGAGCCCCGAACCCGCCAGACAAATACACACTAAGTTCAAAATCACATTGCGTACTCTTACTTTTTTCAGTTTCTGCTGTTTTTCTTTTAATTCATTTGCCATATCATTGCCAGATAGATTCAGAGACGGCCACAAGCCTTCTGAAGTTGATAATAAGTATAAATCACACGGGTACGCGCAGTTACCAGTTGCAACTCTACATCCAAACGGACAGAGTTTGCATCCAGCAAATCTGTCAGGATAGCCAACTGATTAAGATAACGGTTTTGCATGATCCGATAGTTTTCTTCCGCCTGCCGGACAGACAGTTTTAAAGCCTCTACCCGTTGCAAAGCCTCCTGATGGCGTAAAAATGCAGAACGTACTTCCATGCGGATTCCCTGCATTTTCTGTTCCTCCTCATTCTCCCGCAATGACACCATCATCTTGCTCTCTTTCACCTTGTGGTTGTTTTTATATAGAGAAGACAAAGGATAAGAGACCGATATACCTACATTCCAGTTATTATTGTACATATCTGCCAATGTACGCGACACCGGACGTGCCAATGTATTTGATGCATACATCGATACATTCGGGAGAAAAGCCGATCTGGTGATCCGAATCTCATTACGGGCTAAATCAGTCTGCGTACGAAGCAGTTTCATTGCGGGATCATTGGCATACGCCTGTACAATGTAATCATCATACGATTGCAAAGCTACTGCCTGATAAAGGAGAGTAGTATCCGGGCTCAGTAATAAATTCTCATCCTGTCCCAACAGAATATCGAGTTGTTGTGATACCAACGATATACTATTTTCCGTTTCCTGCAAAGCTAAGCGGTCGCCAGTCAGTTGCATCTCACTTCGCAGCACATCATTATTAGTAATCAACCCCTCCTTTTTCATCCGACGAATATCCTGCAAACGAAGTTCCGACTCTTCGATATTTCTGACCAATACTTCACGTTGCTTGAAAAGACTGAAAAGATTCATATACCGGTTCAGCAAACCAAGCTTGATTTCAGCCTGATCCGTCAATGTCTGTAGCCCGGCAAACTGCTTTTCCATATCAGCCTTACGAATCGTACTCCGGATTTTCCCTCCCTGATACAATGGCTGAGAAAAGTCAATTGTATAGTTTTGTGACCAATCCGGAGCATCGGGATACATCGGATCGGACAATCCATGCTCCCAGACAACAGGCTGCCCCACAACTCCCCCTTTCAGGCCAATTTGTAATTCCGGAAATTGCGCAGCCCGTGCAGTCTTTGCCCGCTCCCTCGCCATTGATTCCTTCATTATATCTGCCTGAAGCTGTAAATTATGCTGCACTCCTTTTTCGAAAAGTTGTTCTACGGTAAGAAATAAAGAATCTGTTTGTGCCATTATCGGTTGGACGGCAAAAATCGGATAAAATAGAATAGCCCGATATACTTTATACTTCTTCCAACACATCGTATACATCCTTTAATTCGGACAACATTGTCTCAATACTTTCGATGCCAATTATATTCTCTGCATATACATAAACCTGATCGAGAATCGGACGAATTTGATTTTTAAACTCCTCTCCTTCCGGAGTCAGGAAGACAAGTTTATTACGCCGGTCGGTAGGGTCTCCTTTTCGACAAACATATCCTTTCTTTTCCAGATTATTCATCAGATTGGTCAAACATGCCTTGTCTTTTGCGATACGCTCGGCCAATATTTGCTGACTGATTCCTTGCTCATGCCATAAACTGCTCAATACCTGCAACATCTCAAACGTAATACCTGCGTTGTTCTTTTTTAAAGTGCGCTGCATGGCCCTGCGAAAAGCCATACGAGTACGAACAACCTGCAACATAAGCTCTCTAAACTCTGCTCCTGTTCTCATCTTCTAAAAATCTTTTTACCTGTTTCGTTTCGGCGGCAAAGTTAAGTATTTCCCCCGAATTAGTCAAACATTTGACTAATTTCGTTTATATATCAAATTTAGTTATTACATACGACTTCATTTATCCATATATTAATTATTTAATTATCAACGTATTAATAGTATATCTCAATATTTCTCTTCAAAATAATCCGATTAAAATCTTGTTCATCTGAAATCTTTTATTTTACTTTGCACTACAAAGTACTTTTTTATATGAATAAAGACAAAGCATTAGAATCAGTAAATGAGATAAAAGAGTTGATGGAAAAGTCCTCAAAGTTTATCTCTTTCAGTGGTCTCGCTGCAATTATGGCGGGCATTTACGCATTAGTGGGCGCCTATGTCGCTACACAAGTTATTACACCAGACACAAAGTTGAGCACAGCTTTGGAACTAATGATCATAGTAGCTTCACTTGTATTGACAGTCTCCGCTGTCACTGCCTGTATCCTTTCCTACTATAAATCCAAAAAGACTGGGCAAAAGTTTTTTAGCCGGCTGACTTATCGGGCATTGTGGAATTTTTCTCTCCCGATGTTGACCGGAGGCATATTATGTATTTCCATTCTATTGCATGGATATTATGGCATAATAGGATCAATCATGCTTTTATTTTATGGTCTGACATTAGTCAATGTTTCCAAGTTTACCTATTCCAGCATTGCCTGGTTAGGATATGCCTTTATCGGACTGGGAATCATCGACTGTTTTTGGGAAGGTCATTCCTTACTGTTTTGGGCCATCGGTTTCGGTGGGTTCCATATTCTATATGGCATATTGTTCTATTTACATTACGAAAGAAGGAAATCATAAATGATAGAAGCATTCCAAAATATTAATAAAGCATTCGAAAGCAAAGTCCGGTTGGGGATTATGGCTGTGCTGATGGTCAATGAGGAAGCTGATTTCAATTTTCTGAAAGAACAGCTTTCCCTGACAGATGGCAATCTGGCAAGTCATACCCGTGCACTGGAAGAGCTGAAATATATCGAATGCATAAAAGGTTTTGTAGGCCGAAAACCACGAACAGTTTTCCGAGCTACAAAATTAGGCAGAGATGCCTTTAAATCCCATATTGAAGCCTTAGAGAATTTTCTAAAGTCAACATAATAATTCATCTAAACACTATTATCTTATGGACGGTTTCAATGAAAAATCAAACGAAGAGGTAGAACAGCAGCAACCATTAGGATGCCTGCATCGCTTCTCAAAAACAATCAAAATTGTGATTATCGGAGGATTAATTATTCTTCTGATGATACCTATGTTTATGATCGAAGACCTCATCTCGGAACGAGGACGCACACAGGAAGAAGCAATTAACGAGGTAAGCGAAAAATGGAGCCTTGCACAGACCGTCACCGGACCGTATCTGAATATCCAGTATCCGGTCGTTACGGAAAACAAAGGGGAAAAGAAAGTATCTATCAAAGACCTGATGTTATTCCCTGACGAACTTTCAATCAATGGCCAGCTAAAAACAGAAATACTCAAAAGGAGTATCTATGAGGTCAATGTATATCAGTCGGAGCTCACATTGAAAGGTTCATTCAGCTCGGAAGAACTGAGAAAAAGCAGAATAGATATAGAGCAACTACAATTGGACAGAGCTGCCATTTGCCTGAACCTGACGGACATGCGGGGAATCAGCGAGCAAATCAGCATTGCTTTGGGAGATTCTGTTTATATCTTTGAACCGGGAATGGACAACAGGGGATTAAGCAGTACAGGTGTGCATGCCATCGCTAATCTGTCGGAGTTGAAGACGAACAAGAAACTGCCTTATGAGATAAAAATAAAACTGAAAGGTTCTCAATCTCTAAACTTTATCCCACTGGGGAAAACAACTCGTGTTGATCTGAAAGCTAACTGGAGCACCCCCAGTTTTACAGGCAATTATTTGCCTAATAACCGGAATGTCACAGAAAAAGATTTCTCGGCTCAATGGCAGGTTTTAAATCTGAACCGTAACTATTCACAGGTCATGATGGATTACAGTGGTGCCAATATTAAAGAGGTGGATAATTCCAGTTTTGGTGTCAACTTTAAGATTCCGGTAGAGCAATATCAACAATCTATGCGTTCCGCCAAATATGCAATTCTGATTATCCTGCTAACGTTCGGAGTAATCTTCTTCACAGAAATCATGAATAAGACCCGTATCCACGCTTTACAATATTTATTGGTAGGTCTGGCATTATGTCTGTTTTACAGCTTACTACTCTCCTTCTCCGAACATATCGGTTTCAACCCGGCATATTTAATATCGGCTGCATTAACCATTATGTTGGTAGGAGGATACATGTTTGGTATCATCAAAAAGAAGAAACCTGCACTGACCATGTCCGGATTGTTGAGCATCCTTTACCTTTATATCTTTATTCTCATTCAGCTGGAGACCTTCGCTTTACTGGCAGGTAGTTTGGGATTGTTCTGCATTCTGGCATTAGTAATGTACTTCTCTAAAAAGATAGACTGGTTCAATGAATAGGAATGCCTGGATGGCAATATAAACAGTCTTAACATGGTGACACTATCCCATTGTTATGGTGTCACTATATCTGTGTGATGGTGACACTATGACAGCAGGATAGTGTCACCATGTTTTTGACCGTCAATACAACCACCCGATCACTATACGGCACAAAACATCACCGCCGATAATTCCTACTAGTGCAACTGTCCACAACTGCCAGCTCTTCAGGTTGCAAGATACCTTCAATGCGTTAAACATCCATACAAGCATAACGATCAGAAAGGGTAATCCCAGCAACGACAAAACCACCGCTTGCAAGAAATAAGGTTGTGCCAGCAGCTTTTCGGGTGACATGTTCATATCCATTTGAGACAACATTCGCATAGGCGGCAATAAACTAATTAAATTCATCACCAGTAACGGTAACTGGGCAAACAGCACAGTGCCCAACACATCTACTATACGAATGTGGGAATGTGACAAAAAAACACCTCCAAGAAAGAACAGTAACGCAGGAATCAGCCACACGATCAAATGCTCCGCCAAATAACACCACCAAGCCGGATTGGGAGCAGGACCGAAATGAAGCAATCCGTGATAATGATAACCGGATATCCAACAGATCCACGTAGAAACAGCCAGACCTAAAACTCCCCAGCCCAATGCTTTCATACCGGCAATCCGAATGAACGGATTTACGATTTGTTCTATTACCTTATTTCCCATCATACATCCATTTTTGTTAGTTTTTCGATTAAATCATCCAATATATTTCGAACAGTAGGGTAACTGACTCCTATATTTTTTGCCATATCTTTCAAACTGCCACTCGATTTTACAAAGTCGAGTACAAACTGCTGTTCCTTTTCCGACAGCCGTGCCAGCAGAGGCAGTTCAAAATTACCACAAACCTCTGTATTACACTCTTCGCAAAACAACCGGTTCACTCTCAAAGGAGCATCACATGCCGGGCACTGTAATGGTAAACGCTTCTTTATCTCCCCCATATTACTTTGGTTTCTTTATAAATGAACTGACAGAAGATATTAAAATGGTATTCACAGGTAACGAAGGATTAGTATAAACAGCAAGTTGCTGTTGCTGATCCGTCACATCACAATCTTTCAAAACATGATTCATACGATCGATCAGAAGGAATCTGGCAGCAGGACAAGCCTTCTTCAATAGTTCCGCATCTTCCACGGAAACTTGAATGTCAGTTTTCCCCTGTACAATCAGAACGGGTACTTTCAAAGCAGCAATAATAGTCTGAGGATTATATTTGTACCATGAAATAAGGTATGGCTGAACAGAAGCACGAAACAACGATTGTAAATACACAGGAACATCCGTCACCTCTTTACCACCCTTCAGCGACTCATTAATGGAAGCCACTTCTTTCAGCATCGCTTCAGGTAACTTCTGAGCGGCAACCTGAATTTCTATCAATTCATAAGCCGGACGCCCGGCTCCCGCCAACGAAACAAATCCCTTTACTTTCGGACGGTCCTTACAAGCCAACATACCAATCAACGAACCTTCGCTATGACCAACTACCGTAATACCGGTGAAACGACGGTCCTTTGCCAAATAATCAATCCATCCGGTCACATCATTCACGTAATCTTCAAAACGTAGTTTTACCTCCTCCTTTCCGGCAGCAGCACTACTTGCTATCCCCCGCTTATCAAAACGCAAAGATGCGATGCCATTCTTCGCCAAACCTTCAGCCAGAAACTTCAACGAGTTATTCTTCATGTTACCAACAGCTGAATTTCCATCCATGTCAGTTGGTCCCGAACCAGCTATCAATAATACTACCGGCCATACTTTCCCTTCATCAGGAAGCAGCAGCTTTCCTTTTATATCCCCCTCTTTTGTATTCAAGACTACTGCTTGCTCTTCCACAGGAAGAATCTGAGCCTGACATAAAAAGCTACACAAGGATAAGAAAAGAGCTAAAGTAAGAGAGATACACTTCATATGATTTACATTTAGATGATTTAATTTATCACAAAAGTAATCACAAAAACGAATAAAACAAATAATTATTTGAATATAATTAAATCTATATTTAATTATATTCAATACTAATTGAATTTATAGTCACTTTTGTGAGTTATAATAAGACGAATATTTAAGAAATCATATGTTCCACATAACTTTTTCATATTTGAATATTGTTTTTAATGATTAAATAAAATCGGTTCTTACTACCCTGAAACCAACATTGACATAGCCTTGCGTACCCGTTCTTACGACATCCGATTTTTCGCTGCGACAATCATCACGGTCAGAGTCCCAACTACCACCTTTGACAATATACAAACCATCTGCGTTCGTGGATGAAGTCCATTCCCAGCAACTGCCCCAGAAGTCAATACCTCCACAAGCACCTGTGGTTTGATTGCCGTAACCGTATATGATTTATAAATACTTCACGAGTAGAACAAATATAATATGGGACACTGGTCTTCCGATTAATGCCCCATTTTTTTATAATTCCGCTTATATTATTATATTTCTTGTTTCATCCACACAATCGGATAGCCTAAATCTCTTTTGATAGCTTCCATTTCCGCACTATGCCACATTTCATGTTTGAAGCTCCATGCCAGTGCTTCATACTTTACTTCTGCTACCGGATGTTTAAACGGAAGAGGTTCCAAACAATCGGATAAGATATCATCATTTAATGTTTCCAAGCTACTGATACAAATTTGGTGAACAATCTCAAACTCTTCTTTTAATTTAAGTACGGGAATCATATCTTTTTCTATAGAACGGTGCATGGTTCCCATTCCATTAAATATTCTGTTATATTCTTTAATAGGCAACAGCTCTCCTACTTTCTTATTTACTCCTGTCACAGCAGTCATAGTATGAAAATTCTGCGAAACCAATAAATGTCCCACCTGCCAGATGAAATTTGAATCCGTACCCTCGGGAATCACATACCATAAATCTTCCGGCAATTCGGACATCAAACGTTTCACAAAAGCGCGAGCCTCTATCATCTGCTCTTTTAAAAATTCAATTTTACTCATAACTATATGTTTTTAAATTATACATATAGTTAGTGAAAACACACATGAGGTTTGTGACAACTTACAGCAAAAATCTCTCCCAATAATTTTTTCGAGGCAACTCTTTTTCAAATTTCCGGTATAAATCTGCCAGCCTCATCATTCTCTGCACTATTGCGTATTCCTTATCCATATCAATGGAATGTACCGGTTTACAAATACGACACTTACAGGTACCACCGGAATTATACAACGGACAGGTATCATTCATAAAAAGAGTGATTTTTTGAATTGAACGGTTATAGATTTGCCGTACATTGCTTTCTTTCAGTTCCATTATCGCACTGATTTGCCGATAGGGCAACCCTACATTTTCTCTAAAGATAAAAATCAGTCGGGCATCATTATTCAGACAATGATTCAGAGCAGTAATACACCAGTCGCATCTTTCCTTTATCCATTCCCGCTTTGCCTCTTCCTCACCGGAATATTCGATTTCAGGCAACGAACGGAAATATTCTACCTCGGTCATCTTCATCTGCCTTTCACCTTCCGCATACCTGCCGATGGTACGCCGGGCAATAGTATATATCCATGTAGAAAGTTCCGAATCGCCTTTAAAACTATGGAAACTTTTGCAAAGTTCATACCACACTTCCTGCGCCGCTTCGCGGGCTATTTCTTTATTCTGAATCATCCGGTGTGCAATCGTGGAAATCATATTCCCATATTCTTCCACCAACCGGTTTACATCCATTTCCATTACAGAGTAAACACTAAAATGTCTTTTTCAGATACACCATATCTACCAGTTGTTCACCGTCTTCATACATAGGGTGGTCATAATTGTCGGTAAAAAAGTTCTCTACCCGATGAGAGATGGTGAAGCCACAATGTTCGTAGAAAGATCTCGTAGAAGGCACATCTCCCGTTCCAACCAACATTTCAGAGCACCTCCCTTGATAATGTTCAAATAAAAATTGAATCAAGCGTTTACCGTATCCCTGTCGCTGGAAAAAAGAGATCGTAGCTATATTCTTAATTTCGTAAATCCCCTCCCCTTCACAGGTGACGACACAGCACGCTTTCAACCCGTCATCATACAGGACAAACATATCACCACGTTCCAGATAACGGTCGATCATACTTTCCTGTTCATCAGCCAGCAGCAACAGTTCCAAAAACTCTTTTTTATCAGAAATTACTTTTTTTATCTCCATATTGTAAAACTTTGAACATCTTATCAGTATCTTGCAAAGGTATAAAAATTCACCTGATAAACAATTTCTCGAAAGTATATCTTGAGAACCGGTCCAGCCGGTCCCTGCTCTGATATAAATGCTGAAATTGAGAATATCACATTCTAAGAATATACAGATACAATCAGACAATCGTCCAAATCAATAGAAAAATAATACAATGCGTTTGTTTTCTCCTATTATTATCGTTTACTTTGTTGGCAAATTTTAATCGTAGAATCATGAAAAACCTGTTATTAGCAGTCTTGCTCTTTTGCACAAACACAGCTGTTGCACAAGGTACCATAGAAGATTACCGCCGCGCTTACTCATCAGGAGAAAAATTCAGTGCCAACAAAGTATTCTATTCCAATGTGAATCCGGAGTGGATTGATGAAACACATCATTTCTGGTATGTGCGAAATACTCCCGAAGGACATCTCTATGTATTAGTGGATGCCGACCATAAAAACAGGAAAGACTTGTTCGACCACAAACTTATGGCAACGGCTTTAAGTGAAGCATCAGGACGTAAAATAGAATCGACTTCTCTTTATCTGGATCGTCTGTCAGTCAATAAGAAGTTGGATACACTACGTTTCGTCTTCAACAATCATCGATGGATGTATGCCATCAACACCAATCAGCTGACAGACGAAGGCACTCTGCCGGCTCCACACAAACAACGCCACTGGATGGAAACTGACGACGAAAAAACAGCAACTCCCGTCTCCTCTCCTGACAGGAAATATGTAGCATTCACTAAGAATCATAATATATATGTAAAGGAAATAGCCACCGGAAAAGAAAGACAGTTAAGTCTCGACGGTACTTTGGGAAATTATTACTCAGCCTATATCCGTTGGTCTCCCGACAGTAAAAAAGTGGCTTCCTGCAAGATCCGCCCGGTAGAAAAACGCTATGTATATTATGTTGAATCCTCCCCTGCCGACCAACTTCAACCTAAACTCCACAAACAAGAGTATGCCAAACCGGGAGACGAACTTCCATTTAGGATACCCTGCATTTACGAAGTAGAAACAGGACACGATGTGATTCCATCAACAGATTTATTCTCTCAACAATATTATCTTACGAGTCCCGAATGGAATAAAGACAGCCAAGCCGTTACCTTCGAATACAACCAACGCGGCCATCAGGTTTACCGGGTATTGGAGCTTTCGGCTACAACAGGAAAAGTACGTCCGTTAATAGAAGAAACAAGTGATAAATACGTCAATTATTCCCGCCATTTCCGCCACGACTTGCAAGATGGAAAACGGATGATATGGATGAGTGAACGTGACAACTGGAATCATCTGTATATGTATGATCGCACCACAGCCCAACCTGTTCATCAGATAACCAAAGGCGAATGGTATGTACGTGATATTCTTCGTGTAGATGAAACGAACCAACTTATTTATTTTTCGGCAAATGGTGTACAGGCCAATGAAGATCCCTACCTGATCCGTTACTATCGTATCGGCTTCGATGGCAGAAATCTCACTTGTCTCACTCCGGAAGAAGGAATGCACAACGCATGGTTTTCCAAAGATATGCAATATCTGGTCGATGTATATTCAATGGTAGACAAAGCCCCCATAGCCGTACTCCGCAATGCTGAAAACGGAAAAGTCATCATGCCACTCGAAACTGCCGATATCAGCCGTTTGATAGCGGAAGGCTGGAAAGCCCCCGAAGTATTCACAGCCAAAGGACGTGACGGGAAAACGGATATGTGGGGAATCATCATTCGTCCCTCCAACTTCGACCCCGCCAAGAAATACCCTGTTCTGGAATACATCTACCAAGGGCCCGGCAGCCAATACGTCCCCAAGAATTTCATCCCCTATAACTATTATATGAGTGGTATTGCCGAACTCGGTTTTATTGTTGTAATGGTAGACGGTATGGGAACTTCTTTCCGTTCACGCAGTTTCGAAAACGTGTGCTACAAGAATCTGAAAGATGCCGGGTTACCCGATCATATCGCCTGGATAAAATCTGCAGCCCAAAAGTATCCTTATATGGATATAGATCGTGTCGGAATATATGGTTGTTCCGCAGGTGGACAAGAATCAATGACAGCAGTACTGTTTCATCCGGACTTCTATAAAGCAGCATATTCAGCCTGCGGTTGCCATGATAACCGCATGGATAAAATCTGGTGGAATGAACAATGGCTGGGATACCCCATTGGGGAGCAATATAAAGAAGGATCGAATGTTGAAAATGCCCATCTGCTTAGCCGTCCGCTAATGCTGGTAGTAGGTGAAATGGATGATAACGTAGATCCGGCTTCCACCATGCAGGTAGTGAACGCTCTGATCAAAGCTAATAAAGATTTTGAATTAGTCGTCATCCCCGGAGCCCATCATACGATGGGAGAAAGTTATGGTGAACATAAACGCTATGATTTCTTCGTGCGCCATCTGCTAAATACAACTCCACCGGGATGGAATGAAATAAAGTAGCATCCGTCTTCACTATGGATTATCAGGCGCAAATGAAGTCCTGTTTGTTTTCATTTGCGCCTAATAACACAATTGCCCTGACTGATCAGCTGCCTTTCCTATGCTCCAGAATTGTATCCATATTTTCTAAAGCCCAGCCAACCAATCCTTCAAGATGAGGAATTAAAGTTCCTCCTGTATCTGTCAGGTAATACTCTACACGGGGAGGAACTTCTGCATATATTTTCCGTTCAACCAAGCCGTCAGATTCAAGCGTACGAAGAGTAACAGTTAACATCCGCTGTGAAATATCCTCTATCGTTTTATGAATATCACTAAAACGCATCGTGCCATTGGCATTCAAAGTAATGAGTACCAGCATCGACCATTTGTCTCCCAAGCGGCATATAACATCTCTTACGGGACAATTCCCTGTCGGGTGAAAGTTTTTCATCTTTTAACGTTTTATATATTGTTGAGTTTCAGCAATAGTTACTTCCATGTAACTTCCTTATTCTGAGGTTCGTTATTGTATTTCTCAATCAAGGTAGATACATTTGCATCACAAAAGTAATAAACTTACTAAAAATAACTATTGTTTCACTCTAATAATGATGATTATGGCAAAGAAAGTAGCAGTTTTAGCAGTTAATCCGGTAAATGGGTGTGGTTTATTCCAGTATTTAGAAGCTTTTTTCGAAAACGGCATTCCATATAAAGTATTTGCCGTATCGGATACGAAAGAAATCAAAACTAATTCAGGAGTTACCCTGACAGTAGATGATGTAATAGCCAATCTAAAAGGACATGAGGACGAATTTGACGCACTCGTATTCTCTTGCGGTGATGCAGTACCTGTATTCCAGCAATACGCAGACAAGCCTTACAATGTAGACTTGATGGAAGTCATCAAGACCTTCGGAGAAAAAGGAAAGGTGATGATCGGGCATTGTGCCGGCGCCATGATGTTTGACTTTACAGGTATAACGAAAGGCAAAATAATAGCTGTTCACCCGCTAGCCAAACCGGCAATTCAAAATGGAACCGCCACGGATGAAAAATCGGAAATAGATGGCAACTTTTTTACTGCACAAGATGAGAATACGATCTGGACAATGTTACCAAGAATCATAGAAGCATTGAAATAACCCTGGCAGTACATCTTAGAAGAATTCTACACAAAAGAAGAATGATTCATGCAATTGGATTATTAAGTCATTCGTTCCTTTAAAACCAACGGCCCGTTGCACACCGAGAAACGGGTCCTTGGTTTTAAACCAACAGGGTGTTGGTTTAAAAGGGAAAAAACAATACTCATATAGTATTAAGAACCAACGACTTACAAAATCCGCTTCCCACTCACCAATTTTCCCAATCCGTTCGTCAATAAAACACAACAATGAGCAGGTAACTATTGATAAAAAACAGATAGTACCCATTCCATACACCTACATATGGCGATTACTCTCTATAGTTAAGAAAAAACTGCTGTCACTCCTTCTGTTTTCGTATCAAAATAAAGAATAACGGACTATTACAAAAAAATAGTAAAACATTATTATCTTTCAAAAGTTTGTATATTAGCGACCTGAATATTTGAAAAGAAAAACGATACACATGCAACGTATCTAACCTTAGGTATAAACAGTATATGAACAAAGAGAAACAAGGATTTAGCGCATTTTTACTTCATTTTCTAGAACGATTGAACAGTGATAAAACTATCGAAGCAAAAATCACAGAATCGCTAACTGATATTTGTAAATACTATGGGTTTAAAAATTGTCGGTTTTGCAAGCCTCCTTGTCGAGTCAGACAGCAAAGAAGAGCGCCGGGAATACATTAATATTATGCAAGAGAATACAGATTTGCTGTTACAGTTAATATCAGATATTCTGGATCTATCAAAAATAGAAGCCGGAACTCTTGAATTCACGATGGACCATCTCAATGTCAAGAGCTTCTGTGAGGATATTATGCGCAATTACGACATAAAGGAGGACAAGGCAGTACCCGTTCTACTTGCTTCCAACCTTCCAGATTACTGCATTTATACAGATAAGAAACGTTTAATGCAGGTTATCACCAATTTCATCAACAATGCTCTCAAATTCACCAGTGAAGGTCAAATTCTTCTTGAATATCATCTGAACGAAAATAGTCAGACAATCGAATTTTCCGTGACAGATACAGGGATGGGCATCGCTCCGGACAAAAAAGAACATGTATTCGAGTGTTTTGTGAAATTGAATTCTTTTTCGAAAGGAACGGGGCTGGGATTGTCCATCTGCAGAAGTATCATAGATCATCTCGGCAGTCATATCGGGGTAGAATCCGAACAGGGAGCCGGTTCTCGCTTTCGGTTTACGCACCTATACAACATAAAAGATGAAATTCTTTAGTTAATATTTTCATTTTATCATTTTTTGAAGGGATATTATCGTTTTTCAGATTGTTTTTACTACTTTTGTCCATATCAAATCAACCATTAATTATTAAATCGAGCACAAACAGACCTCTTTATGAATATAAAAAAACATCTGCTACTGTTTTTTCTATGTTTCGTATCTATTACCCCTATTTTAGCGCAAAGAGACCACATAGATATCTCAAATTACATTTTGTGTATCAATTCCTATGCAGAATCTGCTCCATGGAGTAATCGGATGATCTCCGCTATATCAGAATATGTACAAAAAGTTCCCCAATTAACTTTATATGCGGAACATATGAATATGCTAATGATTGATACCGATACCACCTTGAAGGAATTCAAGAATCTTATTCAGGAAAAATATAGTAAACATCATCCACGTTTACTGGTATTATTGGGTAATTCAGCTCTATTGCTGCGCGACGAATATAGAGAACTATGGGGGGATATTCCTATCGTATTATGTTCGGAAGAAAACTATATAGGCTCACAAGAAGTCTATATATGCAAGCAACCGATTGTAAAAGCCGACTGTATACCACTCTCTCAACTGGCCGATCCATACAACTTGGTTCATTTATACTCTAACCTCTATCTTCAGGAAAACATACAACTAATATCTCATATAGTCCCCGATATGAAGAAATTTATATTTATCGGGGATGAACGGCAAATCAACCAAACCAATAGCATTGAGATACAGAGCAAGTTGAAAACCATGAATCCGGACATCGAATATCAGTTCATCACTCCGAAGAAATGGACAACCAACCAATTACTGGATTCATTGTATTTTATCGATCCGAATACAACAGGAATACTATTTGCTTCCTGGCTCTATAAAACTAAATTTGCGGGAAATACATACTTAGCTTCTAATGCCTACAAACTTATCGTGACAACCAGCGCCCCTATTTTCACCCTCAATATGGCCGACATTACCGAGGAAAACGGAGGTATGATAGGTGGCTATACTTACAATCAGAAACATTACAATCAGCAATTGATTCATATTGTCTCCGAAATACTTAATGGAAAGCAGGCACGGGAAATTCCTTTCTATACACCATCGGACGGTGTGCCCATCATTAATTATACTATCTTGCTTCGTAAAGGATACTCCCCCTCCATGTGTCCGCCCAACACCTGTTTTCTAAACAAACCACTCACTTTTTGGGAACAGAACAGGTACTTTATTATAGGAACACTTTTCTTCATTCTATTATTGGCATTATTTTTTTTCTATCGTATTCATAATCTGAATATCATCAAAAAAGCACAGCAAAAAGAGATCGAAGCAATGGCAAACTATAAAAGCCTGATTAATAATATGCCTATTCTATATATGCAGGAAGAAGTGATTACTGACAAAAACGGTACTCCTATAGAATTGATTTACCGTAATGTGAATGCTCACTTTGAAAAGAAATTTTTCCGCAAAGAGAAAGTTATCGGAAGAAAAGCGAGTGAAATATTCCTTGAGTCAATGCCCCCATTCTTACACTTCACTCAAATAGCTTTGTCTGAAAATAAGATAATAACTTTTCCCTATTATTTCAAGAAAATAAATACTTTCTATGACATTGTGCTCAAAGCGAATCCTCAAAACAAGATGATCGATGTATTCTGCCTGGACAGTACGGAATTACACAGGGCACAACAAAAACTAAGTACTATCAATAATAAGCTAGCCATGTCACTCGATGTGGCAAACATTGTACCCTGGAAATGGGATTTGCAAAGCAAAACAATCCTATGTGACATCAATAAACCGATAGAGCTAAGCACACAAGGAAAAGACATTAATGAAGATCAATTGGCTGTTCCGGACAATCAATATTTTTCCAAGATATTCAAAGAAGACCGAAAACGGGTAGAACAAGCTTATCAGAACCTGATAGAAGGTCATTCGAAAAAAGTGAAAGAAGAGTACCGTGTGATCAGCACACAAAACGGATTTCATAGAATAGAATGGGTGGAAGCCCAGGCAGCTGTTGAAACGCGGGATGAGAACGGCAAACCGTTAACTTTGATAGGCTCCTCACTCGTTATTACCGAACGGAAAAAAATGGAAATGGAATTGATCAATGCCAAAGACCGTGCCGAAGAATCTAATCGTCTGAAGTCCGCCTTCCTCGCCAACATGAGTCACGAAATTCGTACTCCATTAAATGCTATCGTCGGCTTCTCCGGCATATTGGCCTCTACGGAGGAAGAAGAGGAAAAACAGGAATATGTCAGCATCATTGAAAACAATAATACCCTATTGTTGCAACTCATCAGTGACATCCTCGACCTATCCAAAATAGAAGCCGGAACATTGGATTTACATTATTCCGATATTGAACTCAATGATTTAATGAAAGATCTGGAAAACAGCTGCCAACTGAAACTCAAGTCGGATACTGTAAAGCTGGAATTTGTAGCTCCTGCAGAACCTTGTTTTGCACATATAGAAAAAAACAGGTTATCCCAGTTAATTATCAATCTTATAACCAATGCCATAAAGTTTACACCTCAAGGCAGCATCCGGTTCGGATATGAACACCAAAACGATGAGCTCTATTTTTACGTAACTGACACAGGTTGCGGCATCCCCCAGGATAAACAAGAAAGTATCTTCGGACGTTTTATAAAATTGAATTCCTTTACACAAGGAACAGGATTAGGGCTCTCAATTTGCCAGACACTCGTTGATCATATGGGTGGTAAAATCGGAGTGGAATCAGAAGAAGGAAAGGGGGCTACATTCTGGTTTACATTGCCTTACAAACAAGCCGAAACAGTAGAAAAGCCTCTCCCGAAGAAAACACAGACGATTTTCATAGAAAAGGACAAACTGATCATTCTGATTGCTGAAGACAATGAAAGCAACTATAAGTTATTCGAGTCTATTCTAAAATACGACTACCATCTGATTCATGCCTGGGACGGTCAGGAAGCTGTGAATATGTTCAAAGAATATAATCCGCAAATCATACTGATGGACATCAACATGCCCGTTCTGAATGGATATGAAGCAACTAAAGAAATTCGCAAATACTCCGCTAAGGTACCGATTATTGCAGTCACGGCTTTTGCATACGCTTCGGACGAACAGCAGGTAATGGAAAGTGGTTTCGACGGTTATATGCCGAAACCAATCAATGCCCGTCAGTTGAAGGCACAACTTACAGACATTATGCAAAAGCGCATTATATTGCTATAAAATGACTAATAATTCAGCCACATCCTGAATGAAGCCATTTTGTCTTTGCTCACCACGATCTTATCTTTGAAAGGTGGTTGCACATGAACAATCGCTTTTCCCAAGAAGTAGGATTCAATACGCTGAATGGCATCAATACAGACCAATGTCTGACGGTTCGTTCGGAAAAAGTGATCCGGGTCAAGTTGTTCGCTCAATCGGTCTAATGCCAGATCAATTAGATACTCACGGTTCTTATGAGTCACGGCAAAGGTGAGCTTATTCTCTGAGTAGAAGTAGGCGATATCACTCACTTGCAAAGTAAAAAGCTTCTCACCACCGGAAATCAGGAAACGGGTACGATACTTTTTCTGTGCTGAAGAAGAAGCTTCCTGTACAACAGAAAGTTGCTGCAATATTTCCAGCATCCGGCTTTCATGGTTGAAATCATGAATATAATTCTTTGTCAACCCTTCAAAACGAAGAATAGTCTGCATCAAACGGTCCTCATGGATTGGCTTTAAGAGATAGTCAATACTATTCACAGAGAAAGCACGTACGGCATATTCATCATAAGCTGTAGTAAATACAATCATGCTCTCCGGGTGCGCTTGTTCTATAAAAAGGAAGGAATTACCATCCGTCAGCTGAATATCCAGAAAGAGAATATCCGGATGAGGATGTTGTCCGAACCATTCTACCGCCTCTTCAATGTTACCGGGCAACAACTGAACTTCCCAATCGGGACGAAGAGACAATAATGTATCCTTAAGCAGACGGGCTGCCGGAATCTCATCTTCTATGATGGCTGCTTTTATTTTATTCATAGAGCAAAGGTATTTTTACGGTAAACTTCTGTAAAGTGTTTTCTACTACTATATCACGATTGCACAACAATCTATACCGGGCAGCAAGATTCTTCAATCCGGTCCCTGAAATTGTTGCTGATTTTTTAGCCTGCATCCGGTTACTGACTACCAGTTCCCTTTCCTTTTCCAGATAAAACAGTTCAATAGTCATTGGTTTCCCCATATGAATCACATTATGTTTTATTACATTCTCCGCCAGTAACTGAATCGTAAGCGGGGGAAGTTGAGCTTCCAGACAGGCTTTCGGAATACGGTTATCTATATGGATGCAATCCCCTAACCGTACTCGATGCAAAAAGATATAAGAGTTCAGAAATTCCAGTTCTTCCCTCAATGTTGTCAGTCGTTGATTCTGGCACTGAAGAATATAACGGTACACATCGGAAAGATGCTGGGTAAACAACTCCGCATTTGCCGGATTGTATCGAATTTCCGAAATTAATGTATTCAGGCTATTGAATAGGAAATGAGGATTCAATTGGTTCTGAAGAGCCGTATATCGTGCCGTATTATTCTCTTTCTGCAAGGCAGCCGCTTCTTGCTGCAACTTCAATGTATTCCGCATGGAACGATTAGCCAGCAGCAATCCTAAAATGACAAGCTCTACCAGCCATACAGTAATAAGAATCCGCCATCCTCCGTTGGGAAACGTAAACGGATGGGAAGCTCCTGCCAATAATTTGGCAGTTACCATCAAACCGTAGTTCAGCAAAAAAAACATCCCCATTACGACCATATAGACCGAGACCAGCTTCCAACACCGATGCAGATTCAGCGCATACTGATTGTCGATCCATGAACTTAATCTGATAGTGGTATATCCCAGCACATTAAAAGCCAATATAAAAAATCCCAGTGTACTGACTGAATGTAATATATCAGCAACCCGATCAGAGAAGGTTGCATAATTGATCAGTAACAGGAAAGAGAATATACCCAACCCTGAAAACAGCACTACATATAATAAGGTGTTCAACTTTACATTCATATAGTCGGCTCTTTTCATACAAAGTTAGCGCTTTTTATCGACAATCATATCCGTGAAGAGCTTTTATTAACTCCGAATAGTGTCCTTGTGCCGCAGCTTTGGCCTGCACATAATTCACCTGCGATGTCTGCCGATAGGTTTGCGCATCAATCACCTCCACCACTGAAACCTTTCCTTCATTATAACGTTCTATGGCTTTCGCTTCATTTTCTTCTGCTTTGGCCAATGAACTTTCACTTAAACGGACCCGCTCAATGGCTTGTGACAATGCTTTACGTGCCACGCCTATTTCCAGTTCCACCTGATCCATCACTTTATTCAAATTATCTTCTGCCATACCTATCCGAAAAGAAGAAGCACGTTTCTCACTTTTACGCTTTCCCCACTCGAAAATGGGTACGGAGACTTTAGCATAAACAGCATAATTGGGGTCCAGATCTTTCTTGAAATTATATCCGGGAGAAGAGTAACTTCCGTCTATACCCACATAAAACTGAGGTTTGAACTGCGAATCATTCAACTTCTTTGTACTCTCGGCCATACGAATCCGGTCATAAGCTATTTGGATCTCAGGACGTGTCATGCCGGCAGACAGCCACGTAGAATCTTCGACCACCACCATCGGTATCTGCGAATCCAGCTCCGTATGATGTTCCAGCTGAACGCCAATCATAGAATTCAATGCCATGCGCCCTGTTTCAAAATTACTTTGTGCCTGAAGCAACTGATATTCCGCCTCATTCAACTTTACTTCCGCCATCAGTAAATCTTGCGGATCAACAAGCCCTACCTCCACCCTTTCTTTGATTGTCTGAACCAAAGCTGCTATAGAGTTACGAAAATCTTCGGCAACAGACACAATCTCCTGCCGGGCTACGGCACTCCAATATTGAATATCAGTCTGATAACAAACGGCGTCATTCAAAGCCCTTGCCTGATTGGCAGCCAATGATTGCTGATGCTGTGCCATGCGAATGGATTCCAGCACGCGTCCGCCCGTATAGATCGGTTGCACGATAGACAGAGAGCCACCATAGTTTAGCTGCCTCCCTTCTACAGTTCTCGATAATCCCAAAGAAGGGACGTCCAAAGTCAGTTCCAGCGGATTCTCTGTATACTGAAAATTAGCTGCTCCGGAAAGTTTCGGTTTCAAATCTGCCCGGGCTGATTTTTCCACTTCCACACTGGCGGCTATGTTCTTTTCTGCCGCCTTCAAGTCGTGATTGTAATCCAGTGCCATCGTCCGGTATTTCTCAAGCAGAGGACTCTGTTGGGCAAAAGCAGATAAAGGTCCCAGAGCAAAGCCGCAAAACAACAAGCTATATATTCTTATTTTCATCTTTATTTTCCTTTTACTTTATAAAACATTGAATATAATGCAGGGGTGACAAACAAGGTCAGTCCCGTAGCAAACGTCAGTCCGAAAATAATAGTAGCAGCCATTCCGCCGAAAGCAACATCGAACAATAACGGAACCATACCGAGGATGGTAGTAGTAGCTGCCATCAATACCGGACGAGTTCGGGAAACCGTAGCCTCAACAATAGATGTATACAGATCAATTCCGGTCCGGTGCTGCACATTTATTTCATCAATCAGTACAATCACATTTTTAATTATCATCCCAAGCAACCCCAACCAGCCGGCTATCGGGAAGAACCCAAAATCGAAACCAGTCAAAAGCATCCCCACCGCAATGCCTATCAAAGACAAAGGCAGGACACAAAGAATAATAACCGGGTCACGGAAATTACCGAACAGACAAACTAAAATAACAACCAATGCAAGAAATGCCAGCGGGAAATATTTGGCAATAGCCTGCATCGCCTCCCCCTGATCCTTATACTGGGCATCCCAAAAGAAAGTATATCCTTCGGGAAGTCGGATATTCTCTATTTCTTTCCGGATTTCTCCGTGTACTTCCGCCATCGTATGCCCCGGTTTCACGCCGCACATTGCAGCCATTGACAACTGACGGTTATAGGTTCTCACCTGTGGAAATTCCCATGTCGTCTCTACCCGCTCCGTTACCTGCGAAAGCGGAGCCGACCTTTCTCCATTCCATATGGAGAAGTCTCCTAAAGAATTAGCGTCCGTTATATCCACATTACCCGATTTCAAAAGAACGGGAACTTTCTTTTCATTATCCCGATAGACACCGACAGGCAAACCATCATTAATTGACTTCACCGACTCCATCATCGAAGCTTTTGTAATCCCCAATGCTCCGGCTTTCATCGGATCATACACCGGACGAATTATCATCGACATATTTCCCCATTCATTCCGGGCATCCGCAACCTTGGGATTTCGCCTCATCACCTCAACAGCCTGTCCCACCAGCGAATCGAGTACGGCAGGGTCCGGTCCAAGAAAACGGGCTTCAATCACCGCCTCCGTCAAAGGACTCAACTCGAATTTATTTACTTTAATCAACGGCTCCGGATACTTCAACGAAATAGAATCCTGCAAACGGGCATGCAACTGACGGGAAAGTTTCGAAGTCTTGCATTTCACCAGAATCTGTGCATAGTTGGATTGAGGGCCAAAGGAGACGTTTGACAGGTAATAACGCGGCGGAGTGCGCCCTACATAAGTCGAGACCATTTCCGTTTCTTCCTGTCCACGGATATACGCCGCCATATCCATCACCATCTTATCTGTTTCTTCAATCCGTGTCCCTTCGGGCAGCCACATATCCAATGTAAAATACTGCTTATCCAAAGCAGGGACAAAGACCTTCGGAATAAACTTGAAACTCCATGCCGACAACACCAGCATAACGACCATACATCCAATCGTCGCATACCGGTGACGAATCACCCATCTTAATGCAGAACGGAATTTATCATAATACTTGCCTGCAAAAAGAGCCGCCTTAAGTTCGTCGGGTCTTGGCCGACGGACAAACTCCTGTATAAAGAACGGAGTCTGTGTCAGCGCAAAGACCCAACTGAACATCAGCGAAACGCCGATAACTACAACTAAGGATGACAATAACTCGCCGGTAATATGCGGCGAATAATAAATAGGCAAGAAGGTCAGAATCGCAATCACTGTTGCCGCCAACAGGGGCAATGAGGTCGAAGAACAAGCGCGTAATATAGCTACCCGTTTACGCATCCCCCGCTGCATATTGACCAAGGCCGAATCAGAAACCACAATAGCGTTATCTACCAGCATTCCCATGGCAATGATAATGGCGGCAAGTGACATACGCTGCAATGCAATTCCTTGCGAAAACATCACAATCAACGTAGCAAAAATAGAAAACACCAATCCGCTGCCAATCAGAATGCCATTCTTGAACCCTATGAAGAACAACAGAATAGCTACTACTGTCACAACAGATATGATCAGATTCAAGATAAATCCTTGATTGGCTACCGCCGATTCATAACCCTGGTCATAAATCGTCTGCAACTCAAACCCTTCGGACATTGTTTCTGTAAAACGGTCAATCACCAGTTTCACCGCCTCTGCCATATCGACCACGTTCCCTGTAGGAATTGTAGAAATAGCAATCCCCACAGCAGGCTGACCGTTAATCCGCATTTTATTGCTTGGAGGTGTCTGATAGCTCTCCTGAACCTCCGCAATATCAGCCAACCGGAAATGTTCACCTGTACGTGATACGATAGTCATATTCCGAATATCATCCAGAGAATAAAAATTTCCGGTAGACTCAATCCGTATCCTGTTTACACCGGCATCAATTCCTCCGGCATCCACCACTCTATTCTGCGCATCGAAAGCACGCGAAATATCCGCAGTCGTAATTCCGCTCCGTGCCATAACGGAGGGATTAAGAATAACATCAATCGTTGGAGACTGTACGCCGTAAATCTCGACTTTTGCCACATCTTTCACTCTGAGCAGCTCATTCTTGATAAGCTTCGCCTGATTTTCCAGTTCCCGGTAAGAATATCCTTCCCCCGTCAGACCATAGAAAACACCCAGCACATCCCCAAAATCATCATTTACCACGGAAGGACCTGCTCCTGCAGGAAGTTTCGACTGCACATCATTGACTTTCCGACGAAGTTTATCCCACAATTGCTGCATCTCGTCTGCCCGGATTTCCTTCTTCACATAAACAGTTATTTTAGATAATCCTGCCCGATTCTCAGTCTTCAGATAGTACAACTCTCCTAATGACTGTATCGATTCCTCCAATACATCCGTCACCTGAGACTGCACTTCGGAAGGAGAAGCACCCGGATAAGGAGTCATCACCAATGCTTGCTTGATAGTAAACGGGGCATCTTCCAGTTTTCCCATTTTGACATAAGAAAACAATCCTCCTCCCAACACTAATACCAGCAGCAGAATAGTCACCGACTTCTTCTGCAAGAAATATTTCACCAATTTCATCTTCTATTTACTTTTGAGCAGTAACCGGTTTGTTTTCTTTCTGAGAAATGATATCCACAGGCATCCCGTCCGAAAGAAAACGTAATTTACTCACAGCTACCTGATCTCCTGCCTGCAGTCCACCCTTCACTTCCACTCTTCCATTCGGAAGTAATTCACCTAAAACGACTTTTTTCTTCCACACTTTCCCTGTCGCATGATCCACCATCCAGACATAATCTCCTTCAGTGGGACGATGATTAAGAGCCGTTTGCGGAACAGTCACCATGGGGACAGATGACAAGGAAGGAAGATCCAGCAACATTTTCCCTGAGATACCGGCAGGCCATTCCCCTTGTTTATTGGGCAACAATGCCGTCATAAGGAAAGAAAGGTTATTGCGCGTCGTACTCTTCGAAATCTCTATCACTTTTGCCGGATATACGACTTCGGGACGAACATCAAAACGAATTCCTACTTCCTTGATCTCCTTCGCTTGAAATGCGATTTCCTGAGTCACATACGCTTCTATCTTCAACTGAGTGATATCGATAAAAGAGACGACAGACTGAGTTGCTTTCACATCCTGATATTTTTCAATATATACTTCCCCTATATATCCGTCAAAAGGGGCGATCAGCCGTGTATCTTCGAGTTCATTGACGGCTGTTTCATAAGCCGTTCTGGCAGAAGTATAGTCTGCATGCGCTTTTTCATAGGCACTGGCAGATAAGTTGTTTTTCTCATACAACACTTTGATTCGCTCGAATTCCGCCTTTGCCTGATGATAAATAGCTTCGGCACGTTCCTTACGAATACGAAAATCACGAGAATCAATTTCAGCTATAATATCTCCCCGGTGATAGAAGTTACCTGCATACACTTCAAAACGGTCAATCGGTCCGCCCACCCGAAAAGAGAGTTCAGTCTCCTTGAACGGCTTGGAAATGAATGAAAATTCACGCTCTGCAGAAGGAACATGAATTGCCGCTTCCGCCACTTTTACCCGTACAGGCTCGTTCGTTTTCTTCTCTCCTTTACCACACGATGTGAGCAGGCAGAGACAAAAAACACATAATGAAAATTTAGTCGTTGTCATTCTATTCTACATTAGTTACGTTGTCAACGGCACGAAAGTAACGGAAAGAGGAAAAAAGAGAAGGAATTTAATTTCTGAAGCGGAAAAAGAAAGAGCCCAAACGGAAAAAGAAAAGATGAAAAATTAAGCCTTTTATCCTACTTATGTGTTTCCTTACTATCTTTGCAGTTCGAATACATACCATAATATCAATTTATGACAGAAGAAAAAATACATAAAGAACGTCATGGTAGCTGGTGGGCACTAAGTCCGTTACTCGTATTTCTTTGCCTCTACCTGGTTACTTCCATTCTTGTTAATGACTTTTATAAAGTACCTATCACCGTTGCTTTCCTCGTCTCTTCCTGCTACGCAATTGCCATCACACGGGGATTGAAGCTCGAACAGCGAATTTACCAGTTCTCAGTAGGAGCCGCCAACAAGAATATCCTCCTGATGATATGGATTTTCATTCTTGCCGGAGCTTTTGCACAAAGCGCCAAGCAGATGGGAGCCATTGATGCAACCGTCAATCTGACACTGCACATCCTCCCTGACAATTTACTATTGGCGGGTATATTCATAGCCGCCTGTTTCATCTCATTATCCATCGGCACGAGTGTAGGCACGATTGTAGCCCTTACCCCTGTTGCTGTAGGTCTGGCCGAAAAGACTGAAATAGCCCTTCCATTCATGGTAGCAGTCGTTGTCGGAGGTTCTTTCTTCGGAGATAACCTGTCATTTATATCCGACACGACCATCGCCTCTACCAAAACACAGGAATGTGTGATGCGCGATAAGTTTCGGGTCAATTCCATAATTGTGGTTCCGGCAGCAATTATCGTGCTGGGAATCTATATTTTCCAAGGGTTATCCATCACTGCACCCACACAAGTACAAACGATCGAATGGGTCAAAGTGATACCTTATATTATAGTACTGGGAACAGCCATTGCCGGAATGAACGTGATGCTGGTATTAATCATAGGTATCCTGACAAGCGGTATCATCGGTATAGTTACCGGAAATTTTGATGTATTCGATTGGTTTGGAGCAATGGGAACGGGTATCACAGGTATGGGAGAATTGATTATTATCACCTTGCTGGCAGGTGGTATGCTCGAAACGATCCGTTATAATGGCGGTATCGATTTTATCATCAAAAAGCTGACCCGCCACGTCAACGGAAAACGTGGTGCGGAACTGAGCATTGCCGCTCTGGTCAGCATCGCTAATCTATGTACCGCCAACAATACAATTGCCATCATCACAACAGGACCTATTGCCAAGGATATCGCACAGAAATTCCACCTCGACCGTAGAAAGACCGCCAGCATCCTTGATACTTTCTCCTGTCTGATACAAGGTATTATACCCTACGGAGCACAAATGCTGATTGCCGCAGGATTAGCCAACATCTCTCCTATCAGTATCATCGGTAATCTCTATTACCCGTTCACCATGGGAGCCTGTGCCTTGCTCGCCATCCTGTTCCGATATCCGAGGAGGTATTCGTAAGAAAAAAAAAGGAAATATTTGTCAATCAAAAGAAAAACTGTATCTTTGCACCCGCTATTACGAGTTAGTAGCATAATTCAAATCATTAATTAAAAACAATTATTAAAAATGGCAACTAGAATCAGATTGCAGAGACACGGACGTAAAAGTTACGCGTTTTATTCAATTGTAATTGCAGACAGCAGAGCACCACGTGATGGTAAATTTATTGAGAAGATTGGTACTTACAACCCGAACACCAATCCTGCTACAGTAGATTTGAATTTCGACGCTGCATTGGCATGGGTACTGAAAGGTGCACAGCCAAGTGACACTGTACGTAATATCCTTTCTCGTGAAGGTGTTTACATGAAGAAACATCTTTTGGGCGGTGTTGCAAAAGGCGCATTCGGAGAAGCAGAAGCAGAAGCTAAATTCGAAGCTTGGAAGAATAACAAACAGTCAGGTCTGGCTGCTTTGAAAGCTAAACAAGACGAAGAAAAGAAAGCGGAAGCTAAAGCACGTCTGGAAGCAGAAAAGAAGATCAACGAAGTGAAAGCAAAAGCACTCGCTGAAAAGAAAGCTGCTGAAGCTGCTGAAAAAGCTGCTGCTGAAGCACCTGCAGAAGAAGCAACTGAGGCTCCGGCTGAAGAAGCTCCTGCAACAGAAGCTGCTGCTGAATAAATTTCGGCAGGTTCCTAACAAGAAATTTGGAAAAAGCTATAAATCCTCTTCGGTTCGCCGAAGGGGATTTTTTTTATTTCCTGCTATAGAACATATAAAATTAGTTCTCGACTTATGAATTAATTTCCTTTCTTTGCAGCAGCATAGCTCAGCACAGTCATTTATCTTATAACAGTATGAGACGAACTGGTAAAAAGAAAACATTTGGTCAACAGTCCAGTAAGGTTACGCAATTGGCGGACACACTTAGTCAGGCTATTTCCATGAAAGAATTTCGTGAAGGAGATTCTTTGCCTTCCATCAATCAGTTAAGTGCACAATACGGAGTATCCCGTGATACGGTCTTCAAAGCCTTTCTCGATCTTCGCGAACGCGGATTGATCGACTCTACTCCGGGAAAAGGATATTATGTAACCAGTCAGGTAACCAACATCCTGCTCCTGCTTGACCAATATACTCCTTTCAAAGAAGCCCTATACAATAGTTTCGTTAAACATCTGCCTATTAATTACAAGGTAGACTTGCTGTTTCATCAATACAATGAACGGCTTTTCAATACCATTATCCGCGAATCTATAGGAAAATACAATAAATACATAGTGATGAATTTCGATAACGAGAAATTCAGTACAGTTCTCAATAAAATCCATCCTACAAGATTACTGCTCCTTGACTTCGGCAAATTCGAGAAAGAAAAGTACTCTTATATTTGCCAGGACTTTGATGAAGCTTTCTATCAGGCATTACTTATGCTGAAGGAAAGATTGCGGCATTATCCTCAACTTGTTCTGTTATTCTCTAAAAACCTGAAACATCCTCAGAGCAGTAAAGAGTATTTTACCCGTTTCTGCGAGGAACAAGGATTTTTATGTGAAATACAGGAAGATATTGATAACCTGACCGTACGTAAAGGAGTGGCCTATATAGCCATTAAACAACAGGATGTAGTGAAGGTTGTAAAACAAGGAAGACTGGAAGGACTGAAATGCGGAAAAGATTTCGGTCTGCTGGCATACAATGATATTCCTTCTTACGAAGTGATTGACGAAGGAATCACTTCATTGAGCATTGATTGGGAAATGATGGGAAATGAGGCGGCAAATTTTGTTCTGAACAATGTACCGATACAAAAATACCTGCCTACAGAAGTAAGACTCCGAAACTCCCTATGATTTTTTTTGCCACATAACCAGCACAGCTCAGCACAGATATTAACCACTAAATAAAAAAATTAAGAAACCATGAAAAAGTATCCGAAAATCGGGATTCGTCCCACTATCGACGGTCGCCAGGGCGGCGTTCGCGAAAGTCTTGAAGAAAAGACAATGAACCTTGCCAAAGCAGTAGCTGAGTTAATCGGCAATAACCTGAAAAACGGTGACGGCACTCCTGTGGAATGTGTAATTGCCGACAGCACCATCGGTCGTGTAGCCGAAAGCGCTGCTTGTGCGGAAAAGTTTGAAAGAGAAGGTGTAGGGTCTACTATTACCGTCACTTCCTGCTGGTGCTATGGTGCGGAAACAATGGATATGAATCCACATTACCCGAAAGCAGTATGGGGCTTCAACGGAACCGAACGTCCGGGAGCTGTATACCTTGCAGCCGTATTGGCGGGACACGCGCAAAAAGGACTTCCTGCATTCGGTATCTACGGACGTGATGTACAAGACCTCGACGATAACACAATTCCGGAAGACGTAGCAGAAAAAATTCTTCGTTTTGCACGTGCAGCACAGGCAGTAGCCACTATGAGAGGTAAGTCTTACCTTTCAATGGGCAGCGTCTCTATGGGCATCGCCGGCTCTATCGTTAATCCTGATTTCTTCCAGGAATATCTGGGAATGCGCAATGAGTCAATAGACCTGACAGAAATCATCCGCCGCATGGAAGAAGGTATTTATGACCACGAAGAATACGCCAAAGCAATGGCATGGACTGAAAAGTACTGTAAAGTAAACGAAGGTGAGGACTTCAAGAACCGTCCGGAAAAACGTAAAAACCGTGAACAAAAGGATGCAGACTGGGAATTTGTTGTGAAGATGATGATTATCATGCGCGACCTGATGACCGGAAACCCGAAACTGAAAGAAATGGGATTCAAGGAAGAAGCTCTGGGACACAATGCCATCGCTGCCGGCTTCCAGGGACAACGCCAATGGACAGACTTCTATCCTAACGGTGACTATCCGGAAGCATTGCTCAACACCTCTTTCGACTGGAACGGCATCCGCGAAGCATTTGTAGTAGCTACCGAAAACGATGCCTGCAACGGTGTGGCCATGCTATTCGGACATTTACTGACCAACCGTGCACAAATATTCTCCGATGTACGTACTTATTGGAGTCCTGAAGCCGTAAAACGTGTAACCGGTAAAGAGTTGACCGGCTTAGCTGCAAACGGTATCATCCACTTGATCAACTCGGGAGCAACAACCCTCGACGGTTCCGGCCAGTCATTAGACGCAGAAGGAAATCCTGTCATGAAAGAACCATGGAACCTGACAGATGCAGATGTAGAAAACTGCCTCAAAGCAACGACATGGTATCCGGCGGACCGCGACTACTTCCGTGGCGGCGGCTTCTCATCCAACTTCCTTTCAAAAGGTGGAATGCCTGTCACTATGATGCGCCTGAACCTGATTAAAGGCTTAGGTCCTGTCCTGCAAATCGCAGAAGGATGGACCGTTGAAATCGATCCGGAAATCCACCAGAAGCTGAATATGCGTACTGACCCGACATGGCCTACTACCTGGTTCGTTCCCCGTCTGTGCGACAAAGCTGCTTTCAAAGATGTATATTCTGTAATGAACAACTGGGGAGCTAATCATGGCGCTATCAGCTACGGTCACATCGGACAAGACCTGATTACCCTTGCCTCTATGCTTCGCATCCCTGTTTGCATGCACAATGTAGATGAGAACGAAATTTTCCGCCCGGCTGCATGGAACGCATTCGGCATGGATAAAGAAGGAGCAGACTACAGAGCCTGCACAACTTACGGACCTATCTACAAATAAACAAGAAACCTTCGTCCTATATAAATTAAAAATTTAACTTTGCCGCATAGAAGTGGAAGCTGCCTGAAAAACAAGCTTCCACCCTATACGGCTTAAATAAAAACACTATGATAACTAACGAACACATCGAACAGTTTCTTGCACAGGCACACCGCTACGGAGATGCAAAATTAATGCTCTGCAGCAGCGGAAATCTTTCCTGGAGAATCGGAGAAGAAGCACTGATTTCGGGTACAGGTTCATGGGTCCCTACCCTTGCCAAAGAAAAAGTATCTATCTGCAATATTGCCAGCGGTATGCCTGCTAATGGTGTAAAGCCGTCTATGGAAAGTACTTTTCACCTCGGCGTCCTTCGCGAACGACCGGATGTAAATGTAGTACTCCATTTTCAGTCGGAATATGCTACTGCCATTTCCTGCATGAAAAACAAACCGACGAATTTTAATGTAACAGCAGAGATCCCCTGTCATGTAGGCTCTGAAATCCCTGTAATTCCTTACTATCGACCAGGGTCTCCTGAATTGGCGAAAGCGGTAGTAGAGGCTATGCTGAATCATAATTCCGTCCTGCTGACCAATCATGGACAAGTAGTATGCGGAAAAGACTTTGACCAAGTGTACGAACGGGCTACTTTCTTTGAAATGGCCTGTCGCATCATAGTTCAGTCCGGCGGCGATTACTCCGTACTGACACCGGAAGAAATAGAAGACCTGGAAATATACGTATTAGGAAAGAAAACCAAATAAGTATCCGGGAATACCATGGAAGATACCACAAGAAACACATATTTAGCAGTAGACTTTGGAGGAGGCAGCGGACGTGTTATCGCCGGCTCCCTTCTTCAGGGAAAACTGGAATTAGAAGAAGTCCACCGCTTTACCAACCGGCAAGTCAAACTCGGAAATCATGTTTACTGGGATTTTCCGGCCTTGTTCGAGGATATGAAAACCGGATTGAAACTCGCTGCACAGAAAGGATACCGTGTCAAAGGAATCGGTATCGATACTTGGGGAGTAGACTTCGGCCTGATTGACAAAAAAGGAAATTTGCTGGGCAACCCTGTCTGCTATCGGGATGCCCGGACAGACGGAATGCCCGCTAAAGCATTCCAAATACTGGATATACAAAAGCACTACGCCTGCACAGGAATACAAGTAATGCCCATCAATACGCTATTCCAACTCTACAGCATGCAACAGAGTCAAGATGTACAATTGGAAGTTGCCCACCAACTGCTGTTCATGCCTGATCTTTTCAGTTATTACCTGACAGGAGTGGCTAATAATGAATATTGCATAGCCTCCACCTCCGAATTGCTCGACGCACGCCAACGAAACTGGTCGATGGACACTATTCGTGCTTTGGGACTCCCCGAACATTTATTCGGAGAAATTATTCTACCGGGAACCATCAGAGGAACACTAAAAGAAGATATAGTCCGTGAAACCGGATTAGGCTCCGTCGATATTATTGCAGTTGGCTCACATGACACTGCCAGTGCCGTTGCTGCCGTCCCCGCAATGGAAGGACAAGTAGCCTTTCTTAGCTCCGGCACATGGTCATTGCTGGGAGTCGAAGTGGATGAACCCATATTAACGGAAGAAGCAAGACTCGCTCAGTTTACCAATGAAGGAGGGGTAGGCGGACATATCCGATTCCTGCAAAACATTACCGGGCTATGGATTCTGCAGCGTCTGATGAGCGAATGGAAAATGTGTGGAGAAGAACAAAATTATGATACGATTCTTCCGCAAGCCGCCGAAGCAGAAATCGACACCATTATTCCTGTAGACGATGCAGCCTTCATGAACCCTGAAAATATGGAAACTGCTCTTTTGAATTACTGTCGGGCTCATTCCCTGGAAGTTCCCCAAAACAAGGCAGAAACGGTAAAATGTGTACTCCAGTCACTAGCCTTCAAATATCGGGAAGCAGTAGAACAACTTAACCGTTGTCTCCCCTCCCCGATTCACCGGCTAAACATCATCGGAGGAGGATCACAAAATAAACTGCTCAACCAACTCACAGCCAACGCACTCGGTATCCCTGTTTATGCAGGACCTATAGAAGCTACTGCTATGGGCAACATTCTGACTCAGGCAATGGCCAAAGGAGAAATATCCAGTCTCCGGGAAATCAGAGAAATTGTAAGCCGCAGCGTTACACCGCAAGTATATTACCCTGAAAAATAAGAAATATATGGAAACACCTCAAACTGGTTATCAAGTAAAAACCTACAACGTCCCTGTCAAGCGATATTGCCAGACTCTTGATTTACGGGATTCTCCGGAACTAATTGCCGAGTACCGGAAAAGACATAGTCAGGCAGAAGCATGGCCCGAAATCCTTGCGGGAATCCGCGAAGTAGGTATCCTTGAGATGGAAATCTACATTCTGGGCACCCGTCTGTTTATGATCGTCGAAACTCCTGCAGACTTTGATTGGGACACAGCTATGACACGCCTGAACACCCTCCCCCGACAACAGGAATGGGAAGAATACATGTCTATCTTCCAGCAGGCTGCTCCGGGAATGAGTTCGGCTGAGAAATGGAAACCAATGGAGAGAATGTTCCATCTATATAATACCTAAAATAACAAAAATAACCATGAAACACACCAAGCAGTCTATCATCTCAAAAGACGGCGTCAGCTATCTTATTCCATTTATACTTATTACATCCTGCTTTGCACTATGGGGATTTGCGAATGACATTACCAATCCGATGGTAAAAGCATTCTCCAAAATTTTCAGGATGAGTGCAACCGATGGAGCACTGGTTCAGGTAGCTTTCTACGGCGGATACTTTGCCATGGCTTTTCCTGCTGCCATGTTCATCCGTAAATATTCTTATAAAGCCGGCGTATTACTGGGACTTGGGCTATATGCTTTCGGAGCCTTCTTGTTCTTTCCCGCCAAAATGACGGGAGAATATTATCCGTTTCTGATCGCTTACTTTATTCTGACCTGTGGACTTTCCTTTCTGGAAACCAGTTGCAATCCATACATTCTTTCTATGGGAACGGAAGAAACTGCCACAAGGCGTCTGAATCTGGCCCAGTCTTTCAACCCAATGGGATCATTACTCGGTATGTTTGTAGCCATGCAATTTATTCAGGCAAAACTCCACCCGATGGGAACCGACGAACGTGCCTTACTCAATGAAAGCGAATTTCAGGCTATCAAAGAAAGTGACCTTGCCGTCTTGATTGCTCCCTATCTCACTATCGGAATAGTTATTCTGGCCATGTTGCTACTGATACGATTCGTCAAAATGCCAAAGAACGGAGATCAGAATCACAAAATAGACTTTTTCCCGACACTAAAACGTATCTTTACCCTGACACGTTATCGCGAAGGAGTGATTGCCCAGTTCTTCTATGTAGGTGTACAGATTATGTGCTGGACATTCATCATTCAATACGGAACCCGCCTGTTTATGTCACCGGAATATGGTATGGACGAAAAAAGTGCAGAAGTACTGTCACAGCAGTACAACATCATAGCAATGGTTATCTTCTGTATCAGCCGATTTATCTGTACCTTTATCCTGCGTTATCTTAATGCCGGAAAATTACTGATGATCCTTGCCATCTTCGGAGGTATCTTTACATTGGGAACTATCTTCCTGCAGAATATCTTCGGACTGTACTGTCTGGTAGCCGTTTCCGCATGCATGTCACTGATGTTCCCCACTATATACGGAATTGCCCTGAAAGGTATGGGAGACGATGCCAAATTTGGAGCGGCAGGTCTTATTATGGCGATCCTGGGAGGCTCGGTACTACCTCCGTTACAGGCAAGTATCATTGATATGAAAGAAATTGGCTCTATGCCGGCTGTCAATGTTTCATTCATTTTGCCGTTCATTTGTTTCCTTGTAATCATCGGTTATGGCTATCGAACCGTGAAAAGAAACTGGTAGAAAAAGGACTTTAAGATGGTGACACTATCCTGCTACGATGGTGTCACCATCCCACTCATATAGTGACACCATCCCGACCGGATAGTGTCACTATCTTTTTTCTTTTTTTATAAACTATTCCTTTTTTCTTCGTATCTTAATTTAATTTGTTTACATTTGTCTTTCGATTTTAATAATCTGTTAACCCGATGACCCCAGACCAAGACGAAAGACTTTTAGCGCAACAATTCGAAACAATATTCACGAAGTATTATTCAGTAGTGAAATATTTCGCCCTAATGCTGCTTAAATCCGAAGAAGACGCGAAGGATATTACCCAAGATGTTTTCACCAAACTATGGACTAAGCCTGAATTATGGGCAGAAGTTCCTAATCCGACTCCTTATATCTATACTCTTACTAAAAGTACAACTCTCAATTTTATCAAACACAAAAAAGTAGAATTGGCTTATCAGGAGAAAATTATAGAAAAAACTCTCATCGACGAACTTTTCCAATCAGAAGATACACTCAACCCCATCTATTATAAAGAGGCTCAACTAATCATCAAATTAGTTCTCGAACGTCTCCCGGAACAACGCAGAATGATTTTCGAAATGAGTCGTTTCAAGCATATGAGCAATCTTGAAATAGCCGAGAAACTAAATATTTCGAAACGAACAGTGGAACATCACATCTATTTAACCCTGCTTGAAATAAAAAAAATCATTTTTTTTGCATTTTTTCTGCTACTCCCTTAAGTAAGCTGCCTTAGTTAATTGAAGTATTAATATAACAGTTACAACATTAATACCTCAATATGAAGAATTACTTTCAGAAAATAATAACATTATTCACCGGAAACGACTATCCGGAATCTACTCAGCAAGATTTCTACAAGTGGCTGGTAGACGAAGAGCATACCGTTGAAAAAGATGAAGCACTGCAAAAATTGTGGGATGATGCTCATAAGCGAGGAACCGCAGCCGATATGCAAGAGTCCTATGAACTTTTGAAAAAGAACGCTGGAATTCCTTCCGTACCACGAAAAAGAACAATCCGACCGATTCATATATGGCAGGCTGTTGCGGCGGTTTTATTTATAGTAGCGGCTTCTTCCGTTTACCTTTCTACCATCGGTAAAGATACAGAAGCGAACCTTATTCAACAATATATTCCTACTGCTGAAATAAGGACTCTCACTCTACCCGATGGAACTCAGGTACAGCTGAACTCACAAAGTACACTTTTATATCCGCAAAACTTTACCGGGAAAGACCGTAGTGTATTTTTAATCGGTGAAGCTAACTTTAAAGTCAAACCGGATAAAAAACATCCGTTCATCGTCAAATCCAATGATTTTCAGGTGACAGCATTGGGTACGGAGTTCAATGTTTCAGCCTATCCGGAAAATCCGGTGTTGGCAGCCACATTGATTTCAGGAAGTGTATTGGTAGAGTACAATGATTTAAAATCGCAGGTGATTCTAAAACCGAATGAGCAGCTGGCTTACAATAAAGACACCCGTCGCCATTGCCTGGACAATCCCGACATGAAGGAGGTTACAGCCTGGCAACGCGGAGAACTTGTATTCAGAGAAATGTCCGTCAAAGATATAATTACAGTACTCGAACGTAAATATCCTTATACATTCGAATATCAGCTCAAGAATCTGAAAGAAGACAAGTATAGTTTCCGATTCAAAGACCGGGCACCACTCTCTGAGGTAATGGATATAATAGTGAGTGTAGTAGGTCAAATGGACTATAAGATAAAAGAAGATCACTGTTACTTAATCTCTAAGTAATAAGTATCCCCGGAAAAACGAAATAGTAAAAAACAATATTCAATAACCTTTTTAACCTTTTAAAAGCCCATGTAAAAAAGTATCCGGAACGGAGCCCTAACTCTATCCCGGATATGAAATCAAAATTCTCAATACTAGAGTCTTACTCTACTCAATTACCGTGAAATAATTTAGTTAATAACCTAATACTAAGAAAATGCTACAAATTTATGAATTTATAGTAGATCAAACCGCAAAGGGAAGAAGTTTTTTACTTTTTTTCTGTTTGTTGATGATGCAAGCACCCTCCTTTGCACAAAATAGTGCCAAGATCACGATTCAGAAGAAAAATATATCTATCATCGAGGCACTTAAGGAAGTAGAAAAACAATCCGATTATTCTGTCGGATACAATGATTCGCAACTAAGAAACAAGCCTGTTTTAAATCTTGACCTGAAAGCTGTGGCATTGGAGAATGCCCTTGCACAAATTCTCCGGGGAAGTGGATTTACTTATCAGTTCAAAGATAAGTATATCATGATTATTCCTGACAACAAGCCTAAAGGAATTCCTGCAAAGAAAGTTAGTGGAATAGTAATCGACGAAAATAATGAGCCACTGATCGGAGTGAACATTAAAGTAGAAGGAAGCTCCATAGGCGCAATCACCGATATCGATGGTAATTTCAATATAATGGCTCCTCAAAGCAGCACATTAAGCTTCACTTACGTGGGATATACACCTCAAAGTGTGAAAATAACAGATAAAAATATCTACGAAATAAGATTAGTAAGTGACACTAAACAACTGAGCGAAGTAGTAGTCACCGCTCTCGGTATCAAACGCGAACAAAAGGCACTGAGCTACAATGTGCAGCAGGTGAAGGCTGATGCAATTTCTGGTATCAAGGATGCTAATTTCATCAACAGTCTGAACGGAAAAGTAGCCGGTGTCAATATCAATAGTAGTTCCTCCGGTGTGGGTGGAGCAAGTAAAGTCGTGATGCGCGGTACAAAGTCTATCGAACAGAGCAGCAATGCACTATACGTTATCGATGGTATTCCTATGTTCAATTTTGGCGGTGGAGGTGGAACGGAATTTGATTCTCGTGGTAAGTCCGAAAGCATTGCAGACCTGAACCCGGATGATATAGAAAGCATATCCGTACTGACAGGTGCCGCTGCAGCCGCTCTCTATGGTAGCAATGCAGCCAATGGCGCCATCGTTATCACTACAAAACGAGGACAAGTGGGAAAACTACAAGTATCTGTCAACAGTAATACTGAGTTCTCTAAACCATTCGTACTTCCTCAGTTCCAGAATCGCTATGGGACAGGCAGCCGAGGCAAGACAGGTGGTACCACCACTTTAAGCTGGGGACCATTGTTGAACGAGGCTTCACGTACCGGATTCGAGCCTAAGGATTTCTTCGACACCGGATTGATATTCACTAACTCTGTTACTCTTTCTACCGGAACGGAGAAAAATCAGACTTTCTTTTCGGCTGCATCCGTAAATTCTCAAGGTATAGTCCCCAATAACCGTTACAATCGTTTTAACTTTACATTCCGCAATACGACAAGTTTCCTGAATGACCGGATGAAACTTGATGTAGGCGCCAGCTATATTATTCAAAACGATCGTAACATGACCAACCAGGGCGTATATTCCAACCCAATTGTACCCGTCTACCTGTTTCCACGTAGTGACGATTTCAGTCTTATCAAAGTATTTGAACGTTGGGATCCGGCACGTAAAATCAATACGATGTTTTGGCCGCAAGGTGAAGGGGATCTTCGTATGCAAAACCCATACTGGATTGCATATCGCAATTTACGCCTCAACCAAAAAAAACGTTATATGCTCTCCGCACAGTTAAGTTATGATATCACCGACTGGTTAAACATTGCAGGTCGTGTGCGTATAGACAATTCTCACACTAAGTATGAACAGAAACTGTATGCCAGTTCAAATGCGACCATAACCGAAGAGAGCACACAGGGACATTATACCATTGCCAAACCTGATGAAACTCAAACATACGCCGATGTACTTGCCAATATCAACAAGCGTTTCGGTGACTACTCATTAGTAGCAAACGTGGGAGCCAGTATTGTAAACAATAAATTTGAAGAATTAAGTTATCGTGGTCCGATACGTGAAAAGGGAATCCCTAACGTATTCAACGTCTTCGACCTTGACAATGCCAAGAAGAAAGCACGTCAGGACGAATGGCAGGAACAAACGCAATCCATCTTTGCCAGTGTAGAAGTCGGTTGGAAAAGCATGCTCTATCTGACTCTGACCGGACGTAACGACTGGGCATCGCAACTCGCCAATTCATCCACTTCTTCGTTCTTCTACCCCTCGGTAGGACTTTCGGGCGTTATCTCCGAAATGATACAGATGCCAAGTTTCATTGACTACATGAAAGTACGTGGTTCGTTCAGTTCCGTCGGTATGCCTTATCCGCGCAACCTAACTTCTCCAACTTATGAATATAATGAAGCCACCCAAAGTTGGAAGCCCAAGACTCACTATCCTATCGGTGATCTGAAACCGGAACGTACCGATTCATGGGAAGTCGGTTTGGACATGAAACTTTTCAAGGACTTTAATCTCGGCCTGTCATGGTACCTGGCCAATACATTCAACCAAACATTCGACCCTCAAATTTCCGTATCATCCGGTTACACTACCATTTATCTTCAGACAGGTTATGTACGTAACACAGGACTGGAACTTTCATTGGGTTACGGACATACCTGGAATAACAACTTCCGTTGGGACAGTAACTTCACCCTTAGCCATAACAAAAATAAAATTAAAGAACTAGTAAGAGATTACGTACATCCCGAGACAGGTGAACTTATAAACAAAGACCGACTGGATGTAGGCGGACTTGGAAAGGCACGCTTTATTCTGAAGGAAGGCGGCACATTGGGCGACCTCTATACTCAGTCCGATCTGAAACGTGATGATAATGGTATGGTGGATATCGACCCCACCGGCATAGTAGCTATAGAAAATAATCTGCCGGACATCAAGTTGGGTAGTGTATTTCCAAAAGCCAATTTGGCATGGAGCAATCACTTCTCATGGAAAGGTATAAGCTTAAGCGCTCTCTTTACGGCACGTATCGGTGGCATTGTCTACTCTGCCACAGAAGCAGCCATGGACCAGTACGGTGTATCTGAACGTTCGGCTTTGGCACGCGATAATGGCGGTGTACTGGTAAATAACCGCACACTTGTCGATGCGCAAAACTATTATACAACGATTGGCAGTGAAAGCGGACTGCCTCAATACTACACCTACAACGCCACCAACGTGCGTCTGCAAGAAGCAAGCATCGGATACCTTATCCCGCGCAAGTGGCTGGGAAACGTGTGTGATATCCAAGTATCTGTAATAGGTCGTAATTTATGGATGATTTACAATAAAGCTCCTTTCGATCCCGAATCAGTAGCCACAACGGACAACTATTATCAGGGAATCGACTACTTCATGTTGCCAAGTACCCGTAACATTGGTTTCAATGTAAAAATTAACTTTTAACGAACTAAATCAACTATTATGAAACAAGTGACATCTATCCTGAAGATGTTCTTCTTTGCTCTACTACTTATTGGCGGAACGGCCTGTACAAGTAACTTTGCCGACATCAACCGCAAAGATTACGAAGTGGACAAGAATGAACTGGGACGTGAAAACTATAATTTAGGGGCTACGCTAAGAGGTCTACAGGGGCTTGTCGTTCCCGTCAAAGAGCATCTTTATCAATTTATTGAAGCGCTGGCTGCCGGTCCGTATGCCGGATACTTCGGAGCCACTAACCCGTGGACAACCAAATTTGAAACATATAATCCGTCTGTGGATTGGCAGGACAAAACATTTTCCGACGTTTTCACCGAAACTTATCCGCTCTACCGTGACCTGCGCGACCAAAGCGATGATCCTGTCGCATTGGCATTATCCAAATTACTGCGCGTAGCTATTATGCACCGTATGACAGATATGTATGGACCTATCCCCTATAGCAAGATAGTAGACGAACAAGGCGGAATATCACTCTCTGTGCCATATGACTCCCAAGCAGACGTTTATAAACAAATGTTGAAAGAACTGGACGAAGTGGATGTTGTATTGAAAGAGAATCTAAACCTGGGGACTGAAGCTTTCCGTAAATTCGATGATGTTTATTACGGTGATATGAATAAATGGCACAAATATACCAACTCCCTGAAACTGCGCATGGCTATCCGCATGTCTTACGTTGATCCTGCCACTGCCCAACAAGTTGCCGAAGCTGCTGTATCCGCAGGTGTCATTACCTCGAACGCAGATAACGCCTGGCTGACAGTAGAAGAGAATCGTGCTTCTATGATTTTCAATGGTTGGAATGACCACCGTGTGGGTGCCGATATTATTTCTTATATGAATGGTTACAACGACCCTCGCCGGCCAAAGATGTTCACCACCGTAAAATTGGACGAAAGGGTAGGCGGCCAAAATGTAAAAGTTGACGGTTATGCAGGTATCCGCATCGGTATCGACGTAGCCAATAAGGACGAAGTGAAAGACCGTTATAGCAAACCCGTCATCGCTACCGAAAGTCCCTATTTATGGATGAACGCCGCCGAAATCACTTTCCTGCGTGCAGAAGGTGCCTTACGGGGATGGAATATGGGTGGAGATGCCAAGTCTTTGTATGAACAGGCCATTACACTTTCCTTCGACCAATACGGACTAACCGGCGCCGATGCTTATGTTGCCGACTCTCAAAACAAACCGCAAGCGTATACCGATCCTATGCGTACCTATTCTGTCGCAGCTCCAGCCAGCACCATTACTATTGCCTGGCAAGATGGCGACGATAAGTTTGAAGCCAATTTGGAACGTATAATCACTCAAAAGTGGATTGCAATGTTCCCCTGCACAGTAGAAGCATGGAGCGAATACCGCCGTACGGGTTACCCCAAACTGCTACCGGTAGTTGTAAATAACAGTGGCGGTGTCATCAACGACAAAGTTATTAAGATTCGCCGTTTGTGGTATCCACCGCGTGAGTATTCCAACAACCAGTATATCACAGAAGCTGTAAAGATGTTGGGTGGAGACGATAACGGAGCTACTCCCTTATGGTGGGATAAAAAACCGCGTACTCCGTAACCGTCCACATTCAGAAGGACAATTGCCCGACTATAATAATGAAGAAAGAACTAAAAATATATACATCAAACGATATGAAAATAAAAATATCAATCACCAGGTTATACACCGGATTATTCCTGTTGCTGGCTCTCCTGTCAATTGCCTCATGTAACGACTGGAAAGATATAGAATCCGTAGATATTGCCCCTCAAAACGCCAAAGATCAGAATCCCGAACTTTGGGCGCGTTATATGGAATCGCTGCGTGTCTACAAGCAAGAACGTCCGCATTACATCACATACAGCAGTTTCGATAATGGTGCCGAAGAGTCTAAGAATGAAGGTGCGTATCTTCGTTCATTGCCTGATTCACTGGATATAGTCACGTTAGCTAATTCAGAAAACATCAGCACTTATGACCGCGAAGACATCCCCTTATTACAGGAGAAAAGTACAAAAGTACTTTACCGTGTAGACTACGCTTCACAAGCGGCTATTCTTTCCGATGCAGCTAAACTGGGGGCTTTTCTCGACAAAGCTATCGCTACAGCGACCGAACTGAATCTGAATGGTTTTGCCTTTACGGGCATGCCACTCTATAGTGGTACGGAAGCGGAACTGGCCGCACGCAAAGAAGCTGCAAAGTTGATTGTTTCCAGACTCTCTGCAGCAGCTAGTGGTGACAAATTACTGGTATTGGATGGCGACCCCGCATTTGTGGAAACTTCCGATATCGAAAAACTAGACTATATAGTACTGAACACTGTTGATATAACTAATGTCACCACCTTGAAACTACTGGTCACAGGACTGCTTGACAACCAATCATTACCTAAAGAGAAGCTGCTATTGGCTGCAAAAATCAATAACCAAATAATCGACGAAACCAATGTGAAACAAGATGCCGTAACCGTTATGACTGAACGCGTAGTTTCACTAGGCCCTCTTGGAGGACTAGCCATTTTTGCCACAGGTGACGATTATTATCAAACAAAAATGCATTATGCAATCACCAGGACAGCTATACAATTGATGAATCCGTCAAACTAAAAAATATACTGTTATGAAAAAATATACAATCAAACATCTCCTGTTCCTGTTGCTACTAGTAGCAATGGCGGGATGTACCGAAGATCCTATTTCAATGGCAGCAGGCAAGTTGCCCGATGAAGTGGCGATGAGTAAGATAGGGGGAATATTGTACAGTGAAAAATCATTGACCAATAAACTGGCTATCAGACTATCCAAAGACGAAACTTCCGCTACCGACGCCATTTATTACACCCTGACACAACCGGCTGCAAGCGCAGTCACAGTAACCGCGATAGCCGATGAAAAGCTTGTGGACATTTATAATGAAACGAATCTGACCAGTCTGAAAGCATTACCTGCAGCCAATGTACAATTCGAAAAGGGAGGTACACTTACTATTGCTGCCGGAAAACAAGTATCAGAAAAAATAAAGGTTACAATCTTGACACAGGGATTAGAAGCCGAAACAACATATCTACTTCCACTCACCATAGTGCAAGCACCGACAGATGTACAGGCTCAAGACGAAAAACAGGTGCTTTATTATGGGGTAAGTATCAGAGAGAAGCTTACGACTATTTATCCATACAATTCCCAAATGCCAACAGCAATGCCGCCGATACTACCCGATTTATTTACTGTATTTTATGTAAATACGGAAAACTACCAGCCATTGATAGCTGATGTATATGGAATCAATAAAACAAATACAGAAGATTGGTCTGAAACATTATATACGATTGGCGACATCGTCAATCTAAGAATTGTAACTGTAGATTACGATTCTGCAACCAAACGTGCGCTACTCAACCTAAGCAGCGATATACGCTACGTACTTGAAAATGCAGACAAATATATCCGCCGACTCCAAGAACACGGTCGCAAAGTCTGCATCTGTATCGAAGGAGGTGGAAAAGGATTGGGATTCTGTAATATGAGTGACGCACAGATAGCTGATTTCAGTAACCAAGTAAAAGATGTGATAGAGCTTTATCAACTAGACGGAGTGAATCTTTGGGATAGAGACAGCGGTTATGGCAAAGAAGGCATGCCTGCAATAAATACTACTTCCTACCCCAAGTTGATTAAAGCACTACATGAAGTCCTGCCTGATGACAAGTTACTCACTTTGGTAGATAAAGGCGAACCTACCGAATATTTCTACGATGTCAATGCATGTGGCGGAATTGAAGTAGGCAAATACATCAATTACGCATGGCACGGATATGTGAGCGAAGAAGAAGAAGTACAAATCATCGAACCATGGGAATCCGAACAGTCTTACAGCAAATATACCCGTAGACCTATTGCAGGATTAGCACCCGAATATTATGGAAAGGTAAATATTCCCCGTTATTATACCGGAACAGCCCAACTTAGAGATGACTCTTCCAAGAAACTTGTGATGTGGAAAAAAGAAAAAGAGAGAGATAATAACATATTGGTATTTGGAACAGACCTTACCGCCAATGAACAAAATAAATACGAAGGTTTTAATATGGGCATGATTTACACAGTAGGCTATTTTATGAGTGACGGCAGACAGTGGGGAATAAAGCCATGGCCTCCGGGAGCTGAAGGATTTGTAAATGGAGATTATATGTATGATAGTCAGTATTTATACTATATGCTCAATCAAACATATAATGTTTTTGCCAAAGACTGGTAAAAACAAAAAATAAAAATATCAAGAGAACATCGGAAAATAAATGAGAACCAAGAGTATGTATTGATGTCTGAACGTTAAAGAAAGACAGTAAGAAAGGAGGTAAAATAGTACATCTCCGAAATCTACAGTTATTTTCTATATCAATGTTATTTGACTGTTTCCTGAATTTAATATGAACATCTAAAATTTTAAAAAGATGAAAACATTAAATCGTATTTTCTTAGTGATTGTAGCTATGGCTGCAAGCTTCGTTGTTGCAAGTTGCAGCAATGATAACACCGTAAATGAAGCACAGGATGCTTCTCAAGGTATTACCACACGCGCTGTAGGTACAAAGACACCTAAATTCACCGCTTATATCGAAACAAACGATATAAACCCGTTGAATGCAGGTGAGTACTACTTCACCGGCACGAATCCTCACGAAGAGGTGATTGATCATGTGATTCTGTTCGCTTCCAATATACGTGGAACCGCATCATCAGTGCAACTGTATCACAACCCTAACCAAACTTATATTCTGAACAATATCAACACATTAGTGAAGCCGTTACAGAATAAAGGAATTAAGGTGTTACTCGGATTGCTTGGCGACCACACGGGAGTCGGATTTGCCAATCTTACTAATGAAAATATAGCTGCGGGAGATTCACTACTCAATGATTTCGCATATCAAGTAGCCAACTGTGTCACAACCTATGGTTTGGACGGTGTGGATTTCGATGATGAATATGCCGAATATGGAAAGATATCCGGTACTCCCACACCAAGTACCAACAACTTTGGTCTGCTCATTCAGAAAGTGCGTGAGTTGTTGCCGGACAAACTGATTACAGCATTTGATTACGGTGGTTATACAGGTTTTAACCAGACTACCATGAACGCTATCAGTTACATGTGGCCGAACTTCGGTTGCAGTTCTAATCCGCCTTCAGGACTTCCAAAGAGCAAATGGGCAAAACTGTCATTGCACTATACTAGTGGTTGGCCATCTTGTGATGACATCGGGGTTTGTGCAAGCAACTATAACGGATATGGTGCCGTTATGTCGTTCAATCTCCGCAATTATGATTGTTCAGGAACTATGAATTGTTTCGCTCCGTATGTATGGGGAGGAAGGACAGTAAGCTATACCGGAACTTCATATCCGAAGAACTACTAATTAAGGTGTAATACAATCTGGCGCAATGCCTCTTTAAAAGTATGCTAAAGCAGGCATTGCGTCGGATAAAGAAAAAGAGCTGGGAGTGTTGCATAAGAAACAACACTCTTACAGGAACACTCCCAGTCTTTTCTTCATATTATATAAGCAATCAAAAGAATATTTTGCCATAAAGATAAAAAGCGTAACACCTGTTTTTTATCTAAAAAGCATAAACTTAGATAATAAATATACCGGCCAATGACCCCAACTATAAAATCTAAAGTCTCATAAAAGTCCAAGGACTATAAAAAAAGAATCAATAAAGAACGAAATTAATATCACCATATATAAAGAATTAATCTAATTACTAAAAAACAAGAATCGCATGAAAACAAAAAGAATCTTTCGGAGCGCTTTGTCGACTGCCTCTTTTGCAGGCATCACCTTAGCCACGTTGCTATCGGCAGTGAGTTGCGACAACAAAGACTACAACAATGCCTCTCCCTTCGACAATGTTGTCTACATTGACGCTGCCGAATTGCAAGATGTTAGCAACTTTACTTTCAACCGGACAATTGCGGACGGAAAGAAAGAAATCTCGGCTGTACTCGCATTTCCTACAGATGCAGATATCAATGTTAATTTCAAAGCAGAGCCGTCACTCGCTGACATTTACAACGCCCGCCTCGGAACCAAGTTTACAGTACTTGACTCCAGGCATTACAAATTTTCGGCAGAACAAGTCGTTATCCCAAAGGGTGAAATCACCTCGAAACCTATCACCATTGATTTCTCATCTCTCACCGACCTGGAAATTGACGCAGGCTATTTGTTACCTGTCACCATCGACCAAGCTTCAAATGGAATGAGTATTCTAGGAGGCTCCAGCACAATCTGTTACGTGATACGCCGTTCCAGTGCCATAACTACCGCTGCCAGCTTAAAAGATAACTACTTCGAAGTGCCCGGTTTTGATTTCGGAAGTCCTACTGCTTCAGTTGTGAACAATATGGCACAATTGACATTTGAAGCCATTATCCGTGTGAACAAGTTTGAAAGAGATATTTCCACTATCATGGGTATAGAACAATACTGTTTGTTCCGCATCGGAGATGCCGGTTTCCCACGTCAACAATTACAATTCTCAAGTCCCGGTGATGTAAAATTCCCCAATCCAAGTAACAACAAACTGCTGCAGGCAAATGAGTGGTATCATGTAGCTGTGACCTACGATACAGAACATAAAACTGCTATTATGTATGTAGATGGCAAGGAACAGAGTCGCATCGAAGATTATGGTAACGGTACACCGATCAATCTGGGTAAACAAGAACGTGAGAAACAGGCCTACATGTTCAAGATAGGTCACTCTTATGATGAACCTGATGTATTTCTCCGCCAACTTGATGGTGAAATTTGCGAGGCACGTATTTGGAACGTAGCCCGTACACAAGAAGAAATCTATCAGAATATGTACAGTGTAGAGCCTACCACACCCGGTCTGTGTGCTTATTGGAAATTTAATGAAGGAGAAGGCGATAAAGCGATAGATCAGACAGGCAATGGTAATGATGCAATAGCCCATTCTAAAGTTATGTGGCCGGACGGTATCGAAGTAACACAGAAAAACAAAGAATAAACAATTCTGAGAAATTCGTGTACCATTCTCTAATAAAATAATATACGGACTTTATTTAATTGATCATCCTCCGGAAGCTATTTACTCTTCCAACGCTCATATAATTAACTGGTGGGAAAGTAATGGGCTAAAAAAAGAGAAGTAGCAACCGAGGATTATCAGATGAATGCTGTGACATTTTTGTATCTAATCTAATTATTATAAGGGGAGAAACAAAAATGTCACAGCACTACTAATCAATACCTTAACCCTCAAAAAGCATTCTTTTTTCTATAAGTTTACAAAAAACGTCTATATACTTTTCACCTTTTATCCAACCCAAACTGCACTTTTTCTTCGCATCCCCTATCCAATCATAAAGAGACTATGAAGTTACAGTTGAGCAACCGGGCAGACAGACTTGTGCTACAACCCGGTTACTGTTGTGCATCCCAATAGATATACAACTGTAACAGGACAAAACATAAACACTAGACCATTAATAGATAACCAAAACTCTTTAATTCATACAGTAGAATACTTCAAATGAACCTGATAAATATAGGAAAACATGCACAGCATTATACCTATTTATCAAGTATACTTTTTAGAACGACCTCACTAAAATCTACTTTATCGGCACTCATCGCCAATTTGCAAACAAAGGGTTCAATAGTAGCTTCGGTCCTACTGCCTTCTATTTTAACACTATTTTAATTACAGGTATACCATTCATTACGATTACCCATATTTTTCATAGAACAATAAATATAACATTGTATTAAAAATATACAAGTTTTTCATCCCTTTTATCGCAGATATAACACCAAAAGTGATAAGTATTCATTTTTAATCAAATATTATATCAATTTTTTATAACTAAGCCGTATCTTTACCTCCTTAGAGCAAGCAATACCTTATTATAAAAAAATACGTATATATTATCCTAACCTACAAATGAGAAAATCTAAATTGGTACTTAATGGAAAATATTCCAAAAGTACCCAACACAAGACAAGACTACCTCCTATCCTGCCATATTTTGAATAAACTATTTAACATATATAATCAATAAAAAACAATCAAATAATTATTGTTACTTGGAGGAAAATCAGCATTCCTTTAGAAAGAGTTCAAACATTAGAATTAAAACTCTACATATATACTACACATTCCCATTATCAACCTTCAAAGAACAACTAATTCTGAGATCATGTTATTTGAACTTATTGATATACAATCATAAGACTATAATACTGTGCATTTTTCGTTTTAAACTCAGACAGGAGGAATAGACCGGTTTCACCAAGTGACGTTACTATAAAACAAATAAATATGAAATATTTAATTATAACGTCATTATCCGCTTCCATATTCACAACTATAACTACTCAAAATGAATTATTCTCAATTTTATTTTCGGTAGCAGGAGTGTTTTTATTGTATTGGTTCGTATTCCACACGTCTACCATGAAGAAAGAAATCGCTTTCTTAAAAGAAGAAAATCAATACTTTATAGATTCTTTCCAGAATATCCGTACTCCGGTCACGTCACTTCATACTCCGCTGAAGTCAGCCTGCAACAATGATTGTCCTGACAGTATCAAAAAGGATCTGTCATTGGCCATCCGCAACATAGATTGCCTCAACGAACATTTAGCCAGGCTAATGGATATGAAACAACTATTCATCTATTCCAAAAGAATGAATTTTGCAGAATATGAACTAGGAAATTTCCTTAATAGCAGAATTTCTTCTCTGCAAGATCATGCGACAAGTAAACAAGTAAAATTAGAGATTCGGACGGAGTTTAAATATGCCAGCGTATGGATAGATAAAAGTAAAATTTCTCCCGTTATTGAGAAGTTTATCAAGAATGTAATAGATCATTCTGAGCCATCAAAAAACATTACTTTAAGTGCATCTTTATGCAACAAATATTGGGAAATCAGCACTACTCATACCGAAAGCAGCAATCTGATGAAGTGTTACAAATGTTCTACAAAGCATCTTCTTAAACAGAAAACGGAATCCAGATATCATTTCGCCAAAAGCACTCTATGTAAAAGGCTGATTGAGCTATGTAACGGAGAAATACTGGTTAACCATTCATGCCAGACTATCGCATTACGCTTTCCTGTGAAATGTTTATGTGAGAACGCATCCGGGCACACTTTTGTTCACATCGAAAAGAATGTGGAAGAGGAAAAGACCGATGCTTTATTCCACAAAGGTACGCAGAAAAGAAGTTCGTCCCGACCGGTCGTAGTTTTGGCGGATAGTAATGACGATTTCAGGTTCTATCTGGAAACATGTCTGTCGGAGAAATATATAGTAAGAAGCTTTAATAATGGACAGGAAGCATTGGCGTGTATAAAAAAAGAACATCCGGACCTGCTGATATGTGACACAGTGCTGCATGGAATGGGTGGTGATGAACTTTCTTCAAGATTGAAGACTTCTAAAGAGACATCGATCATACCGGTTATTCTTTACGGATCGCATATCGATGTGGATCAACGCAACAAAAGGGAAGCTTCATTAGCAGATACATTTATGCACACCCCCTTTCACGTGGAAGATTTAAAGATAGAGATTTCCGTTCTTATCAGAAACAGCCGCCTTTTGAGAAAAGCATTCCTCCACAAAGTGTTCGGAGAACAATTCTTGAAGGTACAGTCTGCCGAGACCGGCATGGAGACTCTTGAAGATGTCAGGAAGTCACTGATTGATGAAGCAAAAGATTATGTTCTGGAGCGCATAGAGAAGGAAGACCTGACAATAGATGAAATAGCTTCACACCTGGGAATGAGCAGAACCAAATTCTATAACAAATGGAAGTCACTGACCGGTGAAGCTCCCAACGTCTTCATCGAAGCCATTCGCATGGAGAAAGCACACGAGTTATTGGAAAGCGGAAAGTATCCGGTCAGCATAATACCGGAAATGATTGGGCTGAAAGATCTGAAAAACTTCCGCAACAGGTATAAAGAATACTTCGGAATTACTCCAAGAGAGTCAATCAGAAAAAAATATTCTGAATAAAACAGACATTTAAAAACAGGTCTGAAGGTACTCCGGCACGATTTAGACGGAGAAACCGGCGGGAGTACCTTTTTCTTTTTTATTTTCATGATGCAGTATTCCGTGATTCCCGGTATTTACTCTATGTACGTACACCTTAATTTTGAGAATTAATAATCTAATTTGTTTAACAGTATGAAAACTTTAACTGAAATGAAAAAAGTATGTTGTCTTGGTCGTTTTGTTTTATTGGTAATGGCGTTGGGGCTGGCAAGCACCTTTAGTTCCTGTAGCAGTGATGATGACGAAAGTATTCCGGTATATTCCATCAAAGATGTAGAAGGAACCTACTCCGGTAAAATGCAGACAACATCTGTTGCTCCCCTGGAAAGTACAGGAAATGAAACGGAGGAAGGAGTCGCCGTAAATGCCGAATTGAAAGATAACCATATTTTAATCAGCAAATTTCCGGTAGATGGTCTGATCAAAAGCATTATCACAGATCCGGAGGCTGCCGAAGCCATCATTAAAGCTGTGGGAGATATAGAATACAAAATCCCTTATCAGGCAGCTTTCAACGACAACAAAGATAACATCTTGCTTCAACTTTCACCTGAACCTTTAGTATTGGAAATCGCAATGGAGCAGCCGTCAGTAAAAGCAGAAGGAGAAGAAGAGACTCCCAAACTCACCGTGAAAGTAACAATCAAAGCAGACGAGAAAGGCAAATACGCTTACGAAGGGCAGAAACTAACGTTTGCTATTCAGGCAACGGAAGTTACGGTAAACGAAGAAGTATTTGATACATTTCCGGCTACCACATTTTCTTTTGATATGACTAAGAAATAGGGTGACTGCTTCATTATTTATAGAATAAAAGACAAAAGAGAGTGTGGCTGCATAAAGAAACCACACTCTTTCCACATATTTGCATAAATAATAAATCTACTCTAATGACAACAACAGAAAACGTCCGAAACGAGCTGAAAACGCTGGAAGACCCTACATACAGGGAATTTCATTCTTCTTTAATTCCCGGTGCCGATAATATTCTCGGCGTACGTATCCCGCAACTCAGAACAATGGCTAAAGAAATAGCCAAGAAAGAAGACTGGCGCACGTTCGTCGAAGCAACCGATACACTGTATTACGAAGAGACAATGCTACAGGGAATGGTGATCGGACGTGCCAAGATGGAACCGGAAGAACGAATCAAATACATTCGCCTCTTCGTCCCGCGAATCAATAACTGGGCTGTATGCGACATTTTCTCCGGCGAACTGAAGACAGCGGCACGGAAAGGAAAAGAAACGATATGGCAGTTTGTCCAGCCTTATCTGGAATCAAAAGAAGAGTATCAGCTCCGGTTCGGAATCGTGATGCTGTTTCATTATGTAGATGAGGAGCATATCGATTCATTGCTGGCATATGCCGACCGATTTACACACGGGGCCTACTATGCACGTATGGCAATGGCATGGATGATCTCCATCTGCTTCATTAAATTTCCGGATAAAACAATGAAGTATCTCCAACAGAGCAGGCTGGATAACTGGACCTACAATAAATCATTGCAGAAAATCATTGAATCTCTGCGTGTAGACAAAGAGACGAAAGACATCATCCGTTCCATGAAAAGAGCAGGATAAAAAAAGCGGTGGATGACAAACGATGCCCGGTTCCAACCGTATCATCCGTTTATCATCCACCGCTTACTACCGGGTGTTTTAGCTTACCGCTTCACATTCTTTTTTCTCTTTCTTCTGCTTCTGCGGTTCTGTTGTTTCCGACGATTGTAACGCTGCCATCTCTTATAAATCATCCACCCGCTCATCAAGGCTACCACTACAAAAATCAGAATAGTAATACCTACCCCCAGATTGTCGCCTTTTATGCGCGACCAGATATCCAGCACTTCTTTGGTTTTATCTCCGAAGTCACGAATCATAGCGCAACGTTCCACTACTTTACGGTCGGGATATTGAATCTTGTCAATCTGTATGCTGTCGGCATCCGGACCAAAGAAATAACTCAAATCGGCGTAATAATCCAAAGTCGTATCTACTTTCTCCTCCAGAATCTCCGGAGTAGCGATAGAACTCACATATCCGCAGAAGTCCATATTCCGTAACGCAATGTCCGGACGGCACATAAAGTTGATAAAGTAGCTGGCAGCCACCGGATTCTTCGCATATTTAGGAATCACCCAGCCATCATACCAGATATTACTTCCTTCTTTCGGAACTACATAATCAAGATCTACTCCCACCGCATTCGCCTCTTCAATTGCCCAGATCGCATCACCGCTCCAAGTCATGTTCAGCCATGCTTTATTCTTCGTCATCATCTCTTTGCCGAAGTCCGCTTCCCATCCGGCAATATTCGGCTTCATCGCTTTCAGATACTTCTCGGCCACCTCCATAGCACGCGGCGAATAGTCGTTCATCAAGTCCTCCACCGTCATGGTTCCCTCTTCCAGCTCTTTGGCATGGGCATAGATAACGGCTGTTCCGTAGGCATCCCGGTAACTGTCTTTCATCAGAATCTTGCCTGCATATTTCTTGTCCCAGAGGCATTCCCAAGAGGAAGCATCGGAATCGGGAACAAACGCCCGATTATACAGGATTCCCGCCGTTCCCCACATATAGCAGACCGCATAGCGGCTCGCTTCTTCACCCGGCTGACTCAGCTTATTAATCTGTTCACGGATAAACGGCGCCACATTGTTCATGTAGTTGGGAGAATGGGCAAAAGTGGTGTCAATGGGCAGCAGCAGATGCTTTTTCAGCATTCGCTCAATGATATATTCCGACGGACAAACCACATCAAAATCCTCATGTCCCTTTTCGATCTTCGTCAACATGATCTCGTTGATATCAAATGTCTGATAAACGATGCGGATATTTTCGCCTGTCTGTTCTTTATAGTATGCCTGAAAGTCTTCGAGTACCCCCTCGCCTATATAATCTGCCCAGTTATAGATTTTAAGGACTTTCTCGCGTGGCTCACCGGAATTGTAACAACTGCTCAGAGAACCGGACAGGACCAGTAAAAACAGGATAACAGAAACTATTCTTTTCATTTTATTTACGTAGCAGCACATGTTCATTAATCTTTCTTCTTCGTTTTTCCGGCACGGTAATTAATCACTATGAGCAATGCCAGCACCACCACAAAAATAATAGCGGACAGCGGACGGAGCTCCGGAGTCAGACCTCCTTTGCGGGCATCGGCATAAATATAGGTGGAAAGTGTTTCCAGCCCTTGATTGCCGATCGTAAATACAGTGACGGCAAAATCATCGATTGACAGCGTCAGAGCAAGCATAAAACCGCTGATCATTCCCGGACGAATCTCCGGAATGATCACTTTCCGCAATGCCTGCATAGGAGTGGCTCCCAAGTCGAGGGCAGCTTCATAAATGTTCGGATTCATCTGTTTCAGACGTGGCAGCACGCTTAATACGACGTAGGGAGTACAAAAGGTGATGTGCGCCAGTACTACCGTCGTATATCCTTGCGTGATTCCCAAAGATACGAATAAAAGGAAAAGCGATATACCGGTTATAATATCACCGTTCAGAATAGGAATACTGTTCACAAAGCCAATCGCCTTGCGCGAACGTGCCTTTAAATTAAAGATGCCGATAGCGGCAATGCTACCCAGCAAGGTAGATACAGTGGCAGCCAGCAACGCGATGGTAATGGTATTGATCAGGGCGTTCATCAGAGAGTGATGGGCACCTGTATTAAAAAGCGATGAATAAAGTCTGGTGGAAAATCCGGTCCAGTTGCCTAATACTTTGGCTTCGGTAAAGGAATAGATCACAATAATCACAATAGGGGAATACAGCAACAACAGCAATATCCACAAGTAAGTCTGCGCGAATATCTTCTTTACCATAAGCCTCCTCCTTCGTTAGTATTGTCCTTATCATCGGTGCTGAACAGCGAAGTAGCAGCTATCAGCAACAACATGATCAGCGAAAGCGCCGCTCCATAGTTCCACATACTGTTATTGATATTTTCCTGAATAGTAGTACCAAACAACTTGATGTTGTTCATCGTCAACAGCTCGGCAATGGCGAATGTCGAAATGGTCGGCATAAACACCATCATGATACCGCTCATCACTCCCGGCATGGAAAGCGGAAGAACTGCCTTGAAAAAGACTTGTACCGGATTGGCTCCCAAATCCTGTGCCGCCTCAATATAGCTATGATCCATCTTCTGCAAGGTATTATAAATGGGATAGATCATAAAAGGAATAAAGTTGTAGACCATACCGAATATCAACGCCCCTTCTCCCAGCGGAACGCTGAAGAAATCGAACAAGGCGACAGTGGCAAGGGTACGCACCAGTATATTCACCCACATAGGCAGAATAAACAGTACAACCATCGTTTTGGAACGGTTCAACTTGCTGTTGCTTAATATCCAGGCTGCGGGATATCCCAGCAGGATACAGATAAGAGTAGTAATAATGGCAATACCTATGGAATAGACGAAGGTATTGATGGCTTCGGGATGTTCGAAGAACTTTTGAAAATTGGCGAGTGTCAGATGACCGTTATCATCGGTAAACGCATACACGACAATCAGAAGCAACGGTATGACCACAAAGATCGCCGAGAAAATAATGTAAGGAAGAGTCCAGCTCTTACGTGATGACAAAAATACTATAAACTTCTTATTCACTTCCTTTCCTGTTAATCGGTTATTTTAATTACACGAATCGCATCCGGAGGGATAGTAATACCCACACGGTCTCCGTCATCCCAGACATCATTCGTGTCTACAAACACATTCTCGTCCCAGTCAGACCATACGGTCAGATGGTAGTGGTCTCCTTTATAAAGGATGAACTTCACTTCTCCCGTCAACGTACCGTCTTCTTCGTTATCCTGAAGAATCACTTTATCAAAGTCCACTTCTACCTTGACATCTGCTCCGGATTCCGGACCTTCCACAGAAGCACATTCGAACGTACAGCCCAGAAACTCTACATGAGTAGCATCCTGCAACTTACCTTCAAACGTATTGCATACACGTTCTTTCTTCATGATATGAATATCGAACGGTTTCACCAGCAGACCGACCTCTGCACCGACTTCGAAATGATGATAATCCTGAACCAGAAATTCATATCCACCGCAAAGCACGGTCATTTCGTAGTGCACTCCTTTGAAGATCGAAGTCTGTACCACACCGGTCAGCTGTGCCATATCCGAAACCGGAAAGATATAAAGGTCTTCCGGTCGGATCACTACGTCCACCGGAGTATTTTCGCCAAAGCCTTCGTCCACACATTCAAATTCCGTACCGCAGAAGCGTACCAGTTTATCATGAATCATCGTTCCGTTGAGAATATTACTCTCTCCGATAAAATCAGCCACAAATGAATTGATCGGCTCATTGTAGATATCAATCGGCGTACCGATCTGCTGAATCTTTCCTTCACTCATCACAACGATTGTATCACTCAACGTCAGTGCCTCCTCCTGATCATGAGTCACGTATACGAAGGTAATGCCCAGAGATTTATGCATTTCTTTCAATTCCATCTGCATATCCTTACGCATTTTCAGGTCGAGCGCAGCCAATGGTTCGTCGAGCAGTAACACTTCCGGCTCATTGACAATCGCCCGGGCAATAGCTACACGCTGCTGCTGGCCACCGGAAAGAGAATCGACATCCCGATACTCGTAATCTGTCATACCAACCATCTTCAAAGCGGCTTTCACTTTCTTGCCGATCGTCTGTTTCGGCGTCTTTTTCAGCTTCAGCCCAAAAGCAATATTGTCGTATACATTCAAATGCGGGAACAGAGCATATTTCTGGAATACCGTGTTCACCGGACGTTTGTGGGGAGGAGTCTGTGTGATTTCCTTACCCGAAATTCGGATTTCGCCTTCCGAAGCTGTCTGAAAACCGGCAATGAGACGCAACAATGTCGTTTTTCCGCAACCGGAAGGACCGAGAATCGTTACAAACTCGCCCTTTTTCACGTTCAGAGTTACATCATCCAATGCTGTCTTGTCGCCAAAAAACTTCGAGACATGGCTAACCTCAATGATGGATTTGTCTTCTTGCATATTCATACTAAAGTTTGGGCTGCAAAGGTACACATTTCTGCGATTTCCACCTACGTGTTAATCTAATATAACAGTGTTTTTCGATGGCAGACAGAAAAAAAATCTATCTTTGCATAAATATTTATTCACTAATTTTACAAAAGCATGAAAAAGTTAACTTATTTAGTTATTGCGGCGGCAGCGTTGGGCATGGTAGCTTGTACCGGAAACAAAGCCGGATACGTTATCACAGGTACAGTAGAAGGCGCTGCCGACGGCGACACTGTTTACCTTCAGGAAGCAACAGGCAGAAATCTTACTAAACTAGATACCGCAGTCATCTCTAAAGGTACTTTTACCTTTGAAGGCACACAGGATTCTGTAGTAAACCGTTATGTCACTTGCGAAGTAAACGGAGAACCGCTTATGATTGATTTCTTCCTCGAAAACGGTAAAATAAACATTGCCCTGACAAAGGATAATGATTCTGCAACCGGTACTTCAAACAATGACGCTTACCAGGCTATCAGAACTCAAATCAATGATATCAGCAAAAAGATGAACGCCATCTACGAAGCGATGGGCGACTCTTCTTTAAGTGACGAGCAGAAAGAAGCCAAACAAAAAGAAGGTGCACAGCTGGAAGAAGAATATGATAAAGTAATCAAAGAAGGAGTACAGAAAAACATCACCAATCCGGTAGGTGTATTCTTGTTCAAACAGACTTTCTACAATAACTCTACTGAAGAGAATGCTGCTTTGTTGGAACAAATCCCGGCTAATTTCCAAAATGACGAAACAATCGTAAAAGTAAAAGAGCAGACTGAAAAACAAAAGAAGACTGCCGTAGGTACTAAGTTCATTGACTTCGAAATGCAGACTCCGGAAGGTAAAACTGTGAAACTGTCTGATTACGCAGGCAAAGGCAAAGTGGTACTGGTTGACTTCTGGGCTAGCTGGTGTGGTCCTTGCCGTCGTGAAATGCCTAATCTTGTAGAAGCTTACGCTCAATACAAAGGCAAAAACTTCGAAATCGTTGGCGTATCGCTCGACCAGGACGGTGCCGCATGGAAAGAATCGATCAAAAAACTGAATATGACTTGGCCGCAAATGTCCGACCTGAAATTCTGGCAAAGCGAAGGTGCACAGCTTTATGCAGTAAACAGCATTCCTCACACTGTGCTGATTGACGGCGACGGTACTATCATTGCCCGTGGTCTTCACGGAGAAGGTCTGCAAGCTAAGTTAGCGGAAGTAATCAAATAAATGAAGCTGATAAGAGACTTCACCTGATGAAGTAACAATTGTGCCATACCGTTGTCACACTTGTGCCACCGTGTTGGCACAGTTATGCCACGCCGTTGGCACAGTTGTGCCAATAGGATGGCACAACATCCGACAAGGTATCTTATTCTTGTTAACGCAGTAGGTTAATCTGATTCAAGTACAGGCACTTTTGCCGAAGATACTGATCTTATCCACGCCGTTACATTGAGATATAAAAAGATAGCCCCTGCAATTTCGACCGCTCGAATTGCAGGGGCTTCTTTTATATAGGGACGCCAAGCAGGGAAGCATCACTTCCCTGCTCCGTCAAGCTATCAGATAAACCAGCGCACGTAACAGAAGTCCTGACGGTGCGGAAGCTCCGGATTCTTCGGGAACATACGGTAAGACACCTTGAAGCTACCGGCATTTGACAGGCTGTGTTTAACCTGGAATGTGTACAGGTTGCCTTCTTTCTTGATCACACTAAACGGTTCTACAGAGTAAACGTGCTGTTTGCCATCCGCAGTGGTATAAGTAGTTACCAATTCAAGTCCTATAGCATCATTCAAGCCTTTCTCGTCGATCACGTAAGTAATAGTATATTCTTTTCCGCTTTCGATATCACCAGCTTTCAATTCTTCTACCTTGTCGCAAGATACGATTTCGATAGAATCCCATTTAGAGACTACTTCTTCTTTCCATGCAGCAATTTCTTTTGCCTTTGCATTGTCATCGGCAGACAACATCTGGAAGCGTTTTGACAACTTGTTGTAGAATTTATTATAGTAGTCATCCAACTGACGTTTCATTGTATAGTGAGGAGCAATCTGAGCGATGGAATTCTTCACTACCTTGATCCATCCTTCCGAGTAGCCCTTCTTGTTACGAGCATAGTACAACGGCAGGATTTCTGTTTCAAGAATACTGTAGATAGTAGCAGCATCCAACTGATCCTGATGTTCCTGATTCTGATAAGTACGTTTTTCAGTCAACGCCCATCCTGCACCTTCACGGTAGCCTTCCAGCCACCATCCGTCTAATACAGAGAAGTTGACAACACCGTTCATCAAAGCCTTTTCACCTGATGTACCGGATGCTTCCAACGGACGTGTCGGAGTGTTCAACCAGATATCAACGCCTGAAACCAGACGACGCGCCAACTGCATATCGTAGTTTTCGAGGAAGATAATCTTACCCAGGAATTCCGGACGACGGGAGATTTCGATAATACGTTTGATCAGACCCTGTCCTGCTCCATCATGCGGATGAGCCTTACCTGTAAACAGGAACTGTACCGGATAGTCGGGGTTGTTCACAATCTTAGAAAGACGTTCCAAGTCAGTAAACAACAGGTGCGCACGTTTGTAAGTAGCGAAACGACGACCGAAACCAATCAGCAACGCATTCGGGTTAATCTTGTCCATCAATGAAACGATGCGCGAAGGATCTCCCTGGTTTTTCAACCATGTATCACGGAATGATTTGCGGATATAATCCACCAACTTATTCTTCATCGTCATACGAGTCTTCCAGATCTCTTCATCGGGTACATTATAGATGGCTTCCCAAATCTTAGGATTCGACTGGTCGAACCAGAAGTTTTCGTTGAAATATTTAAAGTACAGTTCTTTCCATTCGGTAGCACTCCATGTGGGGAAGTGAACACCATTAGTCACATAACCTACATGTATTTCTTCGGGGAAGTAACCTTTCCAGATAGTAGAGAACATCTCCTGAGAAACTTTTCCGTGCAGCCAGCTTACACCGTTTACTTCCTGAGAAGTGTTGCAGGCAAATACCGACATACAGAAACGTTCGCCCTTGTCACCCGGATTGTTACGTCCAAGATCCATCAGGTCGTCCCAGCTGATACCCATTCTAGCAGGATAACCACCCATGTACTTACCGAACAAACCTTCGTCGAAGTAGTCGTGACCGGCAGGAACCGGAGTATGAACTGTATAAAGAGAAGAAGCGCGAACCAGCTCGATAGACTGATCGAATGTCAGTCCGGTAGCTACATAGTCGCAGATACGCTGCACATTGATCAATGCAGCATGTCCTTCGTTACAATGATAAACATCTTTTTTGATACCCAATGCTTTCAGTGTCAGGATACCACCGATACCCAACAGGATTTCCTGTTTCAGACGGTTTTCCCAGTCGCCACCATAAAGCTGATGAGTAATAGGACGGTCGAACTCGCTGTTCATTTCATTATCTGTATCCAGCAGATACAAAGAAATACGTCCTACATTTACACGCCATACGTTAGCATGTACATAATAATCCAGATAAGGAACATCCACCACCAACGGCTGACCATTCGCATCCATCACACGGTCGATAGGAAGTTGGCCGAAGTTCTGCGCTTCGTAGTTGGCAATCTGCTGCCCATCCATAGACAACGTCTGAGTAAAGTAACCGTAACGATACAGGAAACCTACCGCACAAAGATCTACATTGCTGTCAGAAGCTTCTTTCAAGTAGTCACCGGCCAATACACCCAGACCACCGGAATATATTTTCAGGACGCTGCTCAAACCATATTCCATGCTGAAATAAGCTACAGACGGACGGTTTTCATCCGGCTTCACATCCATGTAATCTCTGAATTTTGTATAAACATCATTCATTCTCCTCAGAATCACCTTGTCTTTTGCCAACGCTTCCAGCTTCTCATAGCTCATACGTTCCAGCAACAACACAGGGTTCTGGCCACATTCTTTCCAAAGTTCCGGATCTAGATCTCTAAATAGTTCTGTCGCTTCAAAATTCCATGCCCACCAGATGTTGCGTGAAATCTCGGACAATTTCTCCAACTCAGCCGGGATACGTGACTTCACTGTAACCTCTTTCCAGTTCGGAGTATTCACATTACTAACTTTAATTTTCATAATGTTTTTTGTTTACTTATTGATAATAAAATATTTCTTTAGCCTAACTGACGCTTCATGGCATTGCGCAAGGCAATATCATAAGCCTCGTAATAATATTGAATGAAGTGTTTCCACAATGCCTGCTCTGCAACATCTGCCGCATGCTTACGGATCTCCTTCACTTCTTTTTCCGACTTATCTGCAAACAGCGTAATCGTATCTTTGATGCCATCCGCCACTTCCGAATCATTATAGTCCGAACGATGCAGCACTTCCACTCCATCATTGATACCATGCTGATTCTTCAGGCTGTTCACCCAAAGGCCAAAACCTGCCAGATCAGTAGTAATGGTAGGCACACGAAACGCTACACTTTCCAGCGGAGTATATCCCCACGGTTCGTAATAGGAAGCATATACGCTCAAATCCTGTCCCAGCAATATATCATAATACTCTTTATTCAGAATACCATCACGCCCGTCCAGATAGCAAGGCACAAAAATCACCTTTACTTTATCTTCGGGACGATTGCCCATTCCCAGATATTTCAGCATATCCAGCACCTGGTCATGCGTCATATTGTGCAACCAATGAGTGATGAAAGGAACTTCAAGCGGTGTATCAAATTTTTCTTTGCTTTTCAGACGTTCCTGCAAGTCTTCACGGGGATCTCCTACCCAACCGGGGACATTGATAAACGCCAATACGTTCTTATGGAGCTTTTTATCCCTGTTCAGACGGTTCAATGACTCCAGGAATACGTCAATACCCTTGTTCTTGAATTCATATCGACCACTGGTACCGATAATTAACGTATCGTCATCCAGATTTGTTCCCAACAATTTATTGGCTACGTTCAACATCAATGAGCGGGCACGTTTACGTTTTCCAGTAAATGTACTGCCTTTAGGTACGAAATCGTCCTCAAAACCATTCATCAGTACTACATCTGCCGGTTTATCGAGCAATTCCTTGCACTCATTATTCGTAATTTCACTTACTGTCGTAAAACAGTCTACATAATGCGCCGTCTGCTTCTCAATAGAGTGCTTTGACTGCATATTCAGTTCCTGCGCCATCTGGTCGCCGTTATAAGCAAACAGATAGTCATACAGCGGCTTATGATTGCCGGCTATCGAGCGTCCGATGGAAGTAGCGTGGGTTGTAAAAATAGTAGCCACTTCGGGGACAGCTTCCTGTACATAAAGTGCTCCCATTCCGGTCATCCATTCATGTGCCTGATATACCACCTTATCCGTTTCTGTCAGGTTGTAGCGGTAGAAACTCTCTACTACTTTTCCGGCAGCGTACGAAAACATAGAAGCCTCGTCGTAATCGCCATAAGCGTGCAACGAGTCTACTTGAAAACGATTCCACATTTCTGTGTATATATCGTTCTTCTTTTCAAAAAAAGGTTGGAAATCAACAAGAATGACAATAGGTTCACCGGGTATATTCCATCGTCCTACACGGACGGAAAGATGATCGTTTTTGAATGCGTGCTTTTTCCAGTCAGCGCACAGATTATCCGACTCGATGAATAGAGGGTTCTCTTTTCCTTGCCACACATCAGGACCTATGAAAAAAATTCTGTCGCGGAATTTTTCCTGCAATGTATTCGCCCGTGTCGACAATACGGTGTATATCCCTCCCACTTTATTACATACTTCCCAGCTGGACTCGAAGATATAATCGGGGGTTAATAAATCTTTTACCATATAATATATTAAAACTCTTTTTAGTATGCGAGTGCAAAAGTACGCATTATTCTTTGAAAAATAATACTTTATGCGAAAAATATGAGTTAATAAGAGGAAAGAAAGGTTAGCCCGCCATGAAAAAAGAATATCCCCTTGCAAACGCAAAGCTGCATTCACAAGGGGATTGAAAGATCTTTATTAAAAAATATCGTTGCGGAAAAATTTACGCGAGTGCACTACCGATCAAGAAGGTAGCAGCCAAAGCAACGATAGCGTAAAGTTCCGGGAATACGGCAAGAATCAATGTATTACTAAACACGTTGTGTCCCTGACCGATAGCTGCGATACCGTTTGCACAAACTTGTCCCTGACGGATAGCCGAGAACAATGCAACCAATCCCAAAGCAATACCTGCACCCAAAACTGCTGATGCCTGGATCGCAGTGATTTCCGGAGTCAGAATACCGAAGATAGTCTGAAACATAAAGTAACCGGCAAAACCGTACAGACCCTGTGTACCCGGAAGTGCTGTCAATACAAGGAAGTTACCGAATGCACTATCATTCTTTTTCAATGCGCCGATAGCAGCGTTACCTGCAATAGTTACTCCGTAAGCACTACCAATGCCTGACAAACCAACCATAACCGCGATGCCAATGTAGGCAATAAACAAATTCATTTCCATAATCTTATTCTATTTTTATTGTTTAATTCTTAACTTGTTATTTCTCAATATTCTATTCTAAATTTCTAAAAGGCTTGTATTCCTTGCCGCCTCCTTCATAACCGGAGTTCTTGAAGAACTCCACGAATGTCAGACGCATCGGGTGAACCATTGCACCGAGCACATTCATGAAGATATTGATGGCATGACCGATCACAAAGATCAGCACCATTACAATAGGACCTGCTATCACGTTATCCGGACTCATACCTACTGCCAGGCTGTTGAATACTCCCGCCAGAATGCCTCCGGAAAGTCCGAGGGCAAACAGACGAACGTAGGACAAGACATCCCCCAGCAGACCGGTAGCCATGTTATATGAATCCCATAACCCAAGTCCGATATTCATAAAGATGTTCTTTCCCGGACTATTATAGAGGAATATCATCGCACCGGAGATACCCAGAATAACCAGATGCACTGTACCTCCCATCGGCAGCACGTTCGGCAACAAAGCCGAAACAGCCATTGAAACCAACAGGATAATCCATCCGATTGTCGCTACTGCATACTTGAAACCAAACTGAATTGTCTGATTCACCGCTTTGAGTACCATACCGAACAGAATCTGAATAGCACCCAAAATCAGTGACAACTGGAACATATCGTTGTTGTCCATCAGAACCGCATGTTTCAGACGTTGCACGATAGGCCAGTCCAGATCATAAATGTTCGCTCCGAAGAATGTACCTGTCAGCAAACCGCAGAAGAAGGTTGAAACAGCCAGCACCTGTATCAGCGACAGGATGGACTTCATGGATGGAGTCACTTTCTTTGCCATCAACCGGTATGCCGTAGCTCCGAGAAACAGGAAAAGTCCATATCCGGAATCTCCCAGACAGAGCCCGAAGAAAACCATAAAGAACGGGGCAAAGAACGGTGTCAAGTCCAGTTCGTTATACTTCGGAAGCATATACAGTTTACAGATCGGTTCAAACCAGGCAAAGAATCCCTTGTTATTCAGCCGAATAGGAACATTATCACCCGGCATCGGATCGGTAATCTCATAATATACATGTGCATCGTTCAGATAAGCCTCTATCTCTACTTTACTGTAGGCAGGAGCCCATCCTTCAACCAGCATCAGTTTATCACCGGCTGCCTGTTCTGAACTCAATACTACTTTAGAGAATTCAATCTGCCCCTGCAATTCCTTCAGAGCTGCCTTCAGGGAAGGTACATCTGTTTCAGAAAGTGCAACCAGTTTCTTTTCGTTCTCTTCAATAGCTTGTTCCGTTGTATCATACAACGTTTCAAGATGTGCCAGCGAATAAGCGGGAAGTTTGGCCTGTTCTACATCCAGATCTACTTCCTGACCGGCTTTGGTGACGGTCACAAAGAACACTTTGGAAGAAATACGGTTAATGATCATCGCATTGTATTCCGTCTCCCATTCTTCTTTATAGTTTCCTTCCGAACAGCTATAGAAACCGATCACATAACCGGCATCTTTCAACTTCCGGACACCTGCCGGATCAAAGTTGCCCCATGCCTGCAATGCCTCCTTTTCCTTGGCATAACCTTGCAGTTGCTGAGACAATTTGCCATGCTCTGTCTGCAAAGCATCCACTTCGTCCAATACCTGCAAACCACGAGCGGCAGTTCCTCCTTCCGCTGCAATTACAGCATCCTTCTCATGCTTCTGATTCTGAAGCAGTTTCAGAGTAGCTGTCAGACGGTTGGAAAGACGGATATTCTCTTGCAGTTCCGTATTGTCGGCAGCACCTTGCTGTTTCTCCACGATGTGAACCACGCCAAGTTCGCGCAGGCTGTTCAGGAATTCTTCGTATTCCTTATGATAAACCAGGAATGTAAGTTTCTTCATTTTTGTAATCATGCCTCTACCTCCTTCCTTTTTTCCTGATGGGACTTCATGATCTTTTGCGATGATTTCGACAGGTTCTCTTCATCTTCCATAAACCGCTTGATCTTTCGCAATGCATCCTGATAGCCCGGTATCTGTACCTTCTCAAAAAGATTCACCTTCTGAGTGGTCTTTTTCCTCGCATGTTCTAGCAGGTTCAGCTTGGCGAGCATAAACTCACGTTCAATTGCCGTATGAGCAAGTTCCTCCAGCAAATGGATACCGTCGGCATACCATTTGGGAGCATTAAACATACTGTACGGACGTATCTCGAAATCGATATTTTCGAGTAGCGGTACACGTACACCCGCAATCTTTTTCACGCCAAGATGAACATCATTCACCTTTATCAATGAAGCGTCAAACTCATTCCAAAGGGCGAACATGGCTTCATAGGCTTGAATTTGTTGTTCGAGCCTATCCTCCAGATCGGCAGCTTCCGTTTTACAGCGTTTCACTTCCATGCGGAGGGCGCTTTCCTTATTCTTAATGATAGGAAGCGTACGCACCCGCACTTTCAGTTGCTTTTCGAGCTGCTGAAGAGAGGTCTTGTTATATTGAAACTTTATAGCCACGTTGTTTTTGCTAATTATTAGTTATAAATTACTAGTTGCTAATTATTCACCTTTCGGCCAGTATTGGTCAACAAGTTCCTTCTTGATATTCACTTCTTCCGGACGGAAATATTCACCGAACAAGCCCCAGGCCACATCCAGCATTTCAGTAGTATCAAGGTTGACATCAATGGCCAGCAACTGGTTAGAATAGTCCTTCGCAAAAGCCAACGTACGTTCGTCGTAATTGGTCAGGTCAAAACCGTTTTCCATCTTAGTCTTTGCATTTGCAGCATCGGCATACAGACGTACAGCGGCATTCATCACCTGCGGATGGTCTTTACGTGTCTTTTTACCGGTTACCAGCTGTTTCAGACGAGACAATGAACGGAACGGGTCAACAATGACCTTACCGATATCACTGTCACGACGCAAGAACAACTGTCCTTCCGTAATATAACCCGTATTATCAGGCACAGCGTGCGTGATATCGCCACCGGACAATGTCGTCACTGCAATAATCGTAATAGAACCACCGGAAGGGAACTGTACCGCCTTTTCGTAAATCTTCGCCAAGTCCGAATAGAGCGAACCCGGCATAGAGTCTTTAGACGGAATCTGGTCCATACGGTTAGATACGATTGCCAACGCATCGGCGTAGCTGGTCATATCAGTTAGCAGTACCAGTACTTTCTCATTATTGTTTACAGCGAAATATTCAGCAGCGGTCAATGCCATATCCGGAATCAACAAACGTTCTACCGGAGGATTTTCCGTTGTATTCATGAAACTCACAATACGGTCGAGAGCACCGGCATTAGAGAATACGTTCTTAAAGTACAGGTAGTCATCGTTGGTCATACCCATACCGCCCAGAATAATCTTATCTGTTTCAGCACGCAATGCCACGTTTGCCATCACCTGATTAAAAGGCTGGTCAGGGTCGGCAAAGAACGGAATCTTCTGGCCGGATACCAGTGTATTATTCAAGTCGATGCCGGCAATACCCGTTGCAATCAACTCCGACGGTTGTTTACGACGCACCGGATTCACTGACGGACCACCGATTTCCACTTCCTGTCCTTCAATTTCCGGACCTCCGTCAATCGGATCACCGAAAGCATTGAAGAAACGTCCTGCCAACTGCTCACTCACCTTCAACGTAGGCGATTTGCCGAGGAACACTACTTCAGCGTTGGTAGGAATACCTTCCGTACCTTCAAATACCTGCAGAGTGACATCGTCACCGGCAATCTTAACCACCTGTGCCAGTTTACCGTTCACAGTGGCAAGCTCGTCATACCCTACTCCTGTCGCTTTCAGCGAACAAGTAGCCTTGGTAATCTGAGTAATCTTGGTATATATCTTTTGAAAAGCTTTTGTTGCCATCTATATATTTACAATTTAGCTATTTACAATTTACTATTTAACGCTTCTTTCGACAATCAGTTCTTTTAATTGCTGCTGGAACCCTTCGTACTGCTCTGATTTGAACTTCGAGTAGTTCATCTGCTTACAGACATTGATCATTTTCTTGAAGTAATCCATTACCTCATTGAAGTTTTCAAATTCAAATTCTGTATGACAGATATCTATGATCATATTCAGAATAGCTTCCTGACGTTCCATCGGAGTTACCGAGTCCACCTCATCAAAGGCATCCTGCTGCAGGATTACGAAGTCGATCAGTTCAGATTTCCAGAAGATAACATGGTATTCTACAGGTACACCGTCATCACCCAGAATGTTGATTTGTTCGGCAATTTCTTTACCACGCTGCAAACGGGTTTTAAGCTCATTCACTTTACCGATCCATTCATCATTGATATGATCTTTGATATATTCTTCAAATTCCGGATATTCGATATATTTGGAATATGAGTCAATCGGATTCACAGCCGGATAACGTTTCTTGTCGGCACGGTCCTGTTCCAGTGCGTAGAAACAACGGGCTACCTTCTTTGTGTTTTCTGTTACAGGCTCCTTCAAGTTACCTCCGGCAGGTGACACCGTACCGATAAAAGTAATTGAGCCGGTCTCGTCGTTATTCAGTTTTACATAACCTGCACGGCCATAGAAGTTAGAAATAATAGCAGAAATATCCATTGGGAACGCATCCGGTCCGGGCAATTCTTCCATACGGTTGGACATTTCACGCAATGCCTGTGCCCAACGGGAAGTAGAGTCAGCCATCAGCAATACTTTCAATCCCATCGAACGATAATATTCAGCCAATGACATAGCTGTATATACAGACGCTTCACGGGCTGCTACCGGCATGTTAGAAGTATTCGCGATAATGATTGTACGTTCCATCAGCTTACGCCCCGTATGCGGGTCAACCAGTTCCGGGAATTCCGTAAAGATTTCCACAACCTCGTTTGCACGTTCACCACAAGCCGCGATAATTACGATATCCGCTTCTGCCTGTTTGGAAATAGCATGCTGAAGCACTGTCTTGCCTGTACCGAACGGACCGGGGATAAATCCCGTACCACCTTCTACAATCGGGTTCAGCGTATCAATAACACGTACACCGGTCTCCAGCAATTTGAAAGGACGCGGTTTTTCTTTATAATTCGTCATAGCCCGTTTCACCGGCCATTTCTGAATCATAGTCACCGGAATGTCATTTCCTTCCTCGTCTGTCAGAATAGCAATTGTATCTTCTATTTTATAATCCCCTTCGGGCATAATCGTTTTGACGGTAGCCGTTCCATTCATAGTAAACGGAGCCATAATTTTCAGCGGCTGGAAGTTTTCATCCACTTGTCCCAGCCATGCGGAAGCCACCACTTTATCACCGGCGCTCACCATCGGAACAAAATGCCATATACGTTCTTTATCCAACGGATATGTATATTGTCCTCTTTTCAGGAAAACACCGTCCATCTTGTCAAGGTCGTTTTGCAGACCGTCATAGTTTTTCGATAACATACCCGGACCCAAGGTCACTTCAAGCATGTGTCCTGTAAATTCGGCTTCGGCGCCCACCTTCAGTCCACGTGTGCTTTCGAACACCTGAACATACACATGCGAACCTACAACCTTAATCACCTCCGCCATCAATCTATCGCCACCGGTAGAGATATAACAAATCTCATTCTGAGCTACCGGGCCGTCAACGACGAGGGTCACCATGTTGGCAATAACGCCACTAACAGTTCCTTTTGTTGCCATATATTTTTTTAAATTTATTATCTGAATTCTGCGGGAATCTGTACCTCATTCTTCAGCGATTCAATAATGCTTCGGAACAATTGATTTCCTCTTTCCTTATCCAATGAAATCCAACGCTCAATCATTTCCAGCTTCAGTAAGAAAGCGAAAATACGTTCTACAGTGAAATAATCGAAGAAGATAGCATCTTCCATCCAGTTCCACCGCAGAGCATCCAATTTCTTTTCACGTTCCACCAGTTCCGTAATCTCACTGATCTTCACCAGCGATTCAAAAACATCCACTTCACCGGACAAACCAAAATCGCGGGCACTGGATGTACGCAAAGCTTCGCACACTTCCGTATTTCCTACAATATAGGAAACAATATCCCATTTGAATTTACGGGCTGTAAATGCAACAAGAATATTATTAATGTTCAGATTGAATTCAAACCAGGAAGAGACGAACTTATTTCCGCATTTCATAGCATGTTCATAATACAGAGCAGCCAGATGGTCTTCCTGCAACACCATGCTTTCAGCCGGAGTATTCAGATAGTCGGAAATAAAAGTAGATAAATAGGAAGGGAATTCTTTAGGACTGATCTCACCGCCTTCTTTCAGAATAGAAATATACTCGGTGAGTTCCGCAGCAGAATAGTTTCCCCGTTTGTCTATTTCCGCCTCTTTGTCTTTGAGGAGTTTCAACACGTTGGCATTATCAAACTTCAGATAGAACAGGTCAATCAACTTCTGGTCTGAAGCAGACAATCCACTGTAGATTTCGGTTTTAAAATCGGCTACTGTATAGCTCAGTTTACTGTCCTCCAGAGTGAGCTCCGGCAAACCGGCTACCAAGTAATAGTATTTACTACTCATAGTCGCTTCTTTTAAAATAGCATTTCTACCAATTGAGGACGCAAGAACGCTTTGAAGTAATTCATGAATTCTTCTTCTCCGAAGTTCACCTTATATGAACCGTCCGCCGGAGAAACCGTGAATAAAGTTTTGATACCGTTCACTTGTTCGATAGTCACACCTTTATCCAGCAGAGCTTTTGCATGAGCTGCGAAATACTTTTTCAGTGATTCAGCGTCAGCCGTTGAGATGACAATAGGTTCATCTACACTCCATTTGGATGCCAGCGCAACGATAAACGCATTCAGATAATCCTTATCCTGAGCGAAATCCTTCACAGAAGCGGTTATCAACTTGTCAGTGACCATCGTTGCAATCTCGGATTTGAGTGCATTGACAGCCTGACCGGAAAATAGTTTTAACTCTGATTTTGTATTATCTGCCAGTTCATCAGCAGATTTACGAGAGGCAGCAACAATTGAGTCAGCTTCTTTACGAGCATCTTCAATAATCTTCTTTGCTTCTTCCTGAGCATTCGCGATAAGTCTCTGCGCTTCCTCGTTTCCCTTTTCCACGCCTTCACGATAAATCTTATCGGTCAACTCTTGAATTTTGTTTTCCATATTAACAGGAGTATTTAGTATTATTACTATATTAACTGTGTGTCTCTGTAAGATTCTCGCCAAATTTACAAAAATCAATTTGATAAAAAAGAGAAAGACGCAAAGAAAACGCCTCTCTTCTTATAAAATCACACTTTTACACCAATTTTATTCCGGTTATATCCTAGTAATATTACTAAATGACACCTGCTTTAAAATATTATAATGAATAAAATACTCAAAAACTACTTTTGTCTCGATTTGATATATTTTTCTTCTTCTCCTGTTATCATATCAAGCCCGATACCTTTAATTACTGTTTTTCTTCGTTGATAAATACCCAAATACTTAGATTCAACTTCATAAGTAATCTGGGGATAAAAAACAAAGTCCCACAGTCTCTCCCTATATATCGGCTTTATCGTATCGGGCATACTCAGAGCCTCCTTCCATTCTTTCAACTGAGCCGGAGAGCTTTCTGACGAACTACCCGCTGTACTCAATACCAGACACCCCAATAAATAAGTTTTCTCTATCGTTTCTTTATAATTACTCAATCTGCCTTCCGGCATCGTATCCAGCATATTATTACTAATATCTACCTTCCGAAATCCGTCTAAATCAGGTTTGGAAGTACAAGCAAACAAACAAGCTGACAGACTTAAAACTGCAATAGACTTTATGACTTTCATTTCCTTTTCATTTATGTTCAACGATTCAATATGATCTCACTCTTCTGATTCAAGGTCAGCTCAAGTTCTGCATCTCTGACCTGAGGACTCCAGAAGATACGATTACAATTCATACCTGGCCGATACTTATGCGAATCTTTTCCTGATAAATACAGATTCTCAACCATAAACTGAGTAGTCTCACGACTTCTAAAAGTCCCTAACTCTTCATAATAGTTTGTTGCCTCTACCCGCTCAGCTTTCAATTGCAACTTCTCTCCTTTTATATCCAACGAACGAAAGCGACAAGAAGTCAATGAGATATTCTGCCATTCGTCATTAAAGAGATATAAAGAGTCCAAACACAATTTCCTTACATTAATATCCAGCCTAGCCGCACGATTCTCAATAGATAACAATGTTGAATCCGTTTTCAATTCCAGATTCAAACCATCTAAAACCAATCTGCATCCATTTTCTACCTGTCTAATTACCTGATAGATATCTTCATTATCCAGATTAATTTCAATCAATAAGCAATCCCCTTCTTGTGTCACATGCAAATATTGACTTTTCGGATACACAAATATACTCTTACCTGAAGAGTGAGAGGCTTCCACATCCAACTTACCTAATACGCCTATATGATCTTTATCTATCTTCCCTAACTTTTCAACAACCTTCACATGACGGATTCCCGTCATTTCTATTTCAGTCCGCTCACCTTCCATTGATAAACGATTATCGGTTTTCTCACCGCCAGGTGTCTGCAGAAGGATAGGTATAAAGAATAAGCCCAATACAAAAAGTCCTATTATTATATATGTTGTGCGTTTCATATCTTATCTGTTTATTATTGATTTTGTCTTTGTATAAACTCATAATACATCTTCTCTATTTCTTTGATAGAAATACCAAGTGTATAAAGTTGCCTGAAAAAGCTGCCGACTTCTTCTTTTAAGAATTGCTCTTTTCGCAATGAATGAATCAGCATCTTTGCCCCGGACGCTACAAAAAAGCCAATCCCTCTTTTATTGTAAATCACCTCCTGAGACTGAAGATACTCATACGAACGCATTACTGTATTTGCATTCACTTCTACAATAGACGCATATTCCCTGACAGAAGGGATACGTCCTTCTTCCTCGTATTGTCCCAACAAGATATCATCACAAATACGGTCGGCTATCTGTAAATATATTGCTCTGCTTTCTTTAAAATTCATACATACCCTCCTTTTCTATATTCGATGGATTACTTCCGACTCTTTCAAGCGGAAATAAGTCAATGTCCAATTTATAATAGTCAATATTGGGAATAAAATATATCCCCACTTAAAGAAAAACAAAATCAAGGTTGAAAGAGTACTATTCTCTGAAAAACGAGTGAAAGCTACTACTCCCCAATTATAAAGAAAGGCAACAAGCACAATACTAATAAGTGTTTTTATAAAAGAGTTCTTAGGCCAAACAATACTCCCCAGTAAAAACAATGATTGAATATATACATTAAGTAATATTAGCAAAGAACCATCTTTCCAACTATGGCATAGTGAATACCCTCCATCTCCCTGACCAACAAAGTGTTTGAAGTCAGTAACTTCAATAAAAGGTATTTCTGAATATATTGCAGAATAAAAAAGTACACGTGTATAATCCGCCAGCCAAATAGATAGAAAAATAAGTAAAGGAAGAATAAGCACATATACCAGCCATCGAAAGAAAAACTTCTCAAAGACAGTAGCAGGAATCATCAACATTGTAATACGACCTGTTTTACATTTCATGGTTTTAAATGCAAAAGAAGTTCCCAAGCACATAAATGCCCACCAAGACCACATCCAAAAGACCAACGTAAATATATGAACATTTAAATCATTTGTTTTAGTAAGTATATTAAAACTACTATAATCAGTATAGCTATACCAAATCAATATAATTGCCATTATTAAATACATTACCAACAACTGAAGCACATACAACTTCCAATTCTCTAAAATCTCTTTACGGCATAATTTTCCAAAGCGAGAAAAACTAAAAAATGTATCCTTTATCATAATCTATTCTTCTTGAGCGTGAAACAAATTAGCAATCTTTTGTGGTTGTGCCAGTATTGCATTAAATAGCAGTTCTATGTTGATATCTGAATCTTCGTTGTGTTCATTCAGTAAAAGCAAACTATTCCCATGCAAAGAAGGAACGGCAAAAAGCGCTTTATCAATCAGACTACGGTCATCACTTTCCTTAAAGCACAATTTCTCGCATATATGCACTGTCGATTCATTCAATAATACCCGGCTTTCATCCATGATCATAACAGAATCCAGCATTTTGTCTATATCACGTATCTGATGAGTTGAAATCACAATTGTTTTATTATCTGTCATCCCCGATGCCATAAATTTGCGAAACTGGCTCTTTCCCGGAATATCCAATCCATTTGTCGGTTCATCCATCAATAAAAGAGAAGTATTGGTAGCTAAAGCAAAACTCATAAATACTTTCTTTTTTTGCCCCATAGAAAGTGCTCCTAAATTCACATCCATATCCATTTCAAAACAATGAAGATACTTATACATATCCTCTTTGCTAAAGTTTGGATAAAAAGGAGCATTCAAGTCAATATACTTTTTCAATGATATAGAAGGTAATTCAAATTCTTCCGGAACCAAGAACATATCCTGCAATGTCATTGGCAGACGAGAACGGACATTTATATCATGGTACATTATTTTCCCTTTTTTCGGAGTCAATAATCCAGTCATCAAATAAAGGAGAGTTGATTTCCCTGCCCCATTACGTCCCAACAGTCCATAAACCCGACCTGCCTCTAAAGAAAAAGAAAAGTCGTGTAATACCATGTGCTTTGATTTGGGATAAGTAAAAGATAAATTCTCAACTTTAATCATAATATTATTTTTTTAGCTGTTAGAGCTAATATATGGCTCTAAGTGTATTAGTTCAATAGTACACTACAAAAGTATGCATTTGTTCTGAGAAAACAAAAGAAAAGGAAAATAAATTAGATCAAACTACAGAAAATCAACAGGAGAGAATATGATTTCGATAGAATAAGACGTTTTAAAAGCAGGAATCATTCGAATCCGATTGAACTAAAATGAAGCTAATATATGGCTTTATAAAGATAAAAGATAGAATATAGCAAAGATGATGGATGGGTATAAATACAGAAATCCCCGCCAGTCAATAAAGACTGGCGGGGACTCTTTAAAACGGCGGCTACCTACTCTCCCACTGTTACGCAGTACCATCGGCGTGACGAGGCTTAACTTCTCTGTTCGGAATGGGAAGAGGTGGAACCCTCGTGCTATAACCACCTGAATGAATTCAATAAGGTTATGACATGATGAAAAGTAAAATTCAAGTAAGATATCAAAAATCCAATTTAATGAACTTGCTGATACGATCGCTAAACGTATATATCCAATCCGTACAAAGCCGGAAGAAAGTGGACGGGCAATTAGTAATGCTCGGCTTTGATGTTACCACCTTTACACCTGCATCCTATCAACGTCATCGTCTTTAACGACCCTAAGAAATCTAATCTTGTGGCTGGCTTCGTACTTAGATGCTTTCAGCACTTATCCAATCCCGACTTAGATACCCAGCAATGCACCTGGCGGCACAACTGGTAAACCAGCGGTCAGTCCAACACGGTCCTCTCGTACTAGTGTCAGAGCCACGCAAATTTCATACGCCCACGATAGATAGAGACCGAACTGTCTCACGACGTTCTGAACCCAGCTCGCGTGCCACTTTAATGGGCGAACAGCCCAACCCTTGGGACCTTCTCCAGCCCCAGGATGTGACGAGCCGACATCGAGGTGCCAAACCCCTCCGTCGATATGAGCTCTTGGGAGGGATCAGCCTGTTATCCCCGGAGTACCTTTTATCCTTTGAGCGATGTCCCTTCCATACGGAAACACCGGATCACTATGCTCTAGTTTCCTACCTGATCGACTTGTAAGTCTCCCAGTCAAGCGCCCTTATGCCATTACACTCTGCGGACGGTTACCAATCGTCCTGAGGGCACCTTTAGAAGCCTCCGTTACTATTTTGGAGGCGACCACCCCAGTCAAACTACCCACCAAACAGTGTCCTCGTATCAACGAGTTAGAACTCAAATAATCAAAGGGCCGTATTTCAACAGCGACTCCACACAAACTGGCGTCTGCGCTTCAAAGTCTCCGGCCTATCCTACACATCAATTACCCAAATTCAATGTTAAGCTATAGTAAAGGTTCACGGGGTCTTTTCGTCCCATCGCGGGTAATCGGCATCTTCACCGATACTACAATTTCACTGAGCTCACGGTTGAGACAGTGTCCAGATCATTACACCATTCGTGCAGGTCGGAACTTACCCGACAAGGAATTTCGCTACCTTAGGACCGTTATAGTTACGGCCGCCGTTTACTGGGGCTTCAATTCAATGCTTCTCTTGCGATGACATCTCCTCTTAACCTTCCAGCACCGGGCAGGTGTCAGGCTGTATACATTATCTTTCAATTTCGCACAGCCCTGTGTTTTTGTTAAACAGTTGCCTGGACCTATTCTCTGCGCCCAACTCTCGTTGGGACCCTTTATCCCGAAGTTACAGGGTCAATTTGCCTAGTTCCTTAACCGTGAATCACTCAAGCGCCTTAGTATATTCAACCCGACTACGTGTGTCCGTTTGCGGTACGGGTACCTTAAGGATTAAGTTTAGCGGATTTTCTTGGGAGTATGATTACACGCACTATTGGATTGTTCCGAAGAACGCTCCATACTATCAGGTTCGACTCTTATCCCGGATTTGCCTGGGATAATCAACATCTACACCCTTCAACGGACTATTCCGTCAGTCCGCGGCGCTGTCACGCCTCCGTCTCCACGTCACTCCTTAAGGTAGTACAGGAATATTAACCTGTTCTGCCATCGGCCTCACCGTTCGGCTGAGCCTTAGGACCCGACTAACCCTGATCCGATTAGCGTTGATCAGGAAACCTTAGTCTTTCGGCGAGGGGGTTTCTCACCCCCTTTATCGTTACTTATACCTACATTTGCTTTTCCACACGCTCCAGCAAAGCTCACGCTTCACCTTCGACGCTGAGTGGAATGCTCCCCTACCGATCCTTACGGATCCCATAGCTTCGGTAAAACACTTGATGCCCGATTATTATCCACGCCAAACTCCTCGACTAGTGAGCTGTTACGCACTCTTTAAATGAATGGCTGCTTCCAAGCCAACATCCTAGCTGTCTTAGCAATCTGACTTCGTTAGTTCAACTTAGTGTTTATTTCGGGACCTTAGCTGATGGTCTGGATTCTTCTCCTTTAGGACATGGACCTTAGCACCCATGCCCTCACTCCTGTGATAGAACTAATGCGCATTCGGAGTTTATCAAGACTTGATAGGCGGTGAAGCCCTCGCATCTTATCAGTCGCTCTACCTCACATTAGTAACTCACAAGGCTGCACCTAAATGCATTTCGGGGAGTACGAGCTATCTCCAAGTTTGATTAGCCTTTCACCCCCACCCTCAGTTCATCCGGAAGCTTTTCAACGCTTATCGGTTCGGTCCTCCAGTTAGTGTTACCTAACCTTCAACCTGACCAAGGGTAGATCACTTGGTTTCGCGTCTACTCCTTCCGACTCGACGCCCTGTTCAGACTCGCTTTCGCTTCGGCTGCGCATCTCAAGATGCTTAACCTTGCCGGAAAAAGTAACTCGTAGGTTCATTATGCAAAAGGCACGCCGTCACTGCTTACGCAGCTCCGACCGCTTGTAGGCGCACGGTTTCAGGGACTATTTCACTCTTCTGTTCGAAGTGCTTTTCACCTTTCCTTCACAGTACTGGTTCGCTATCGGTCTCTCGGGAGTATTTAGCCTTACCGGATGGTCCCGGCAGATTCACGCAAGATTTCTCGTGTCCCGCGCTACTCAGGATACCACTACGCTTAATCTGACTTCATATACAGGACTATCACCGTCTATGGTTCCACTTTCCAGAGGATTCTATTCATCAGATGTCTTGCGATATCGTGGTCCTACAACCCCACACATGCCGTAACATGGGTGGTTTGGGCTATTCCCCGTTCGCTCGCCACTACTAGGGGAATCATTATTATTTTCTTTTCCTACAGGTACTAAGATGTTTCAGTTCCCTGCGTTAGCCTCCATCAAAGATGGATGACATTCCTTCAGAATGCCGGGTTGTCCCATTCGGAAATCTCTGGATCAAAGGTTATTTGCACCTACCCAGAGCTTATCGCAGCTTATCACGTCCTTCATCGCCTCCGAGAGCCAAGGCATCCGCCATGCGCCCTTGCTTACTTTCTTTCAAACTTACTTAACCGATGATGGAGAATGGAATTTCGAAAATGCTTCTGCATTCTCAACAGCCATGTACCATATCTGTTACGTACGGTTCGATATATACTTTTAGCTCTTTACTAAATTTTACTTTTTGTACATCATGTCAAAGATCGTTTCTCTATGTTCAGAGATGGTGGAGAATAACGGATTCGAACCGTTGACCCTCTGCGTGCAAGGCAGATGCTCTAGCCAGCTGAGCTAATCCCCCGAAGATAAAGAAGAATGAACAAGGACGCAGGAAAAGGATATATGCCGATCACTGCAGTTTTCATTTTCTTTCTCGAAGTAGTCCCAGGCAGAGTTGAACTGCCGACCTCTACATTATCAGTGTAGCGCTCTAACCAACTGAGCTATAGGACTAGTTCAACCTTGTCTACCTGATATGTTAGACTCGGCTTCTTTATTTCTCTTGTTTATCTCTATCTATACTTCTATAGATGGTTGATCTATATGTTATAAATAAACAAGTACCAGTAGTACAATTATAGAACCGATGAAAGTCATTGTAACGGCATCACTCCAGAAAGGAGGTGTTCCAGCCGCACCTTCCGGTACGGCTACCTTGTTACGACTTAGCCCCAATTACCAGTTTTACCCTAGGACGCTCCTTGCGGTTACGTACTTCAGGTACCCCCGGCTTTCATGGCTTGACGGGCGGTGTGTACAAGGCCCGGGAACGTATTCACCGCGCCATGGCTGATGCGCGATTACTAGCGAATCCAGCTTCACGAAGTCGGGTTGCAGACTTCGATCCGAACTGAGAGAGGCTTTTGGGATTAGCATCCTGTCACCAGGTAGCGGCCTTCTGTACCCCCCATTGTAACACGTGTGTAGCCCCGGACGTAAGGGCCGTGCTGATTTGACGTCATCCCCACCTTCCTCACATCTTACGACGGCAGTCTCTCCAGAGTCCTCAGCATGACCTGTTAGTAACTGAAGATAAGGGTTGCGCTCGTTATGGCACTTAAGCCGACACCTCACGGCACGAGCTGACGACAACCATGCAGCACCTTCACATTTGTCTTACGACTAACCAATTTCTTGATTATTCAAATGCAATTTAAGCCCGGGTAAGGTTCCTCGCGTATCATCGAATTAAACCACATGTTCCTCCGCTTGTGCGGGCCCCCGTCAATTCCTTTGAGTTTCACCGTTGCCGGCGTACTCCCCAGGTGGAATACTTAATGCTTTCGCTTGGCCGCTTACTGTATATCGCAAACAGCGAGTATTCATCGTTTACTGTGTGGACTACCAGGGTATCTAATCCTGTTTGATACCCACACTTTCGAGCATCAGTGTCAGTTGCAGTCCAGTGAGCTGCCTTCGCAATCGGAGTTCTTCGTGATATCTAAGCATTTCACCGCTACACCACGAATTCCGCCCACCTCTACTGTACTCAAGACAGCCAGTATCAACTGCAATTTTACGGTTGAGCCGCAAACTTTCACAACTGACTTAACTGTCCACCTACGCTCCCTTTAAACCCAATAAATCCGGATAACGCTCGGATCCTCCGTATTACCGCGGCTGCTGGCACGGAGTTAGCCGATCCTTATTCATATGGTACATACAAAAATCCACACGTGGACCACTTTATTCCCATATAAAAGAAGTTTACAACCCATAGGGCAGTCATCCTTCACGCTACTTGGCTGGTTCAGACTCTCGTCCATTGACCAATATTCCTCACTGCTGCCTCCCGTAGGAGTTTGGACCGTGTCTCAGTTCCAATGTGGGGGACCTTCCTCTCAGAACCCCTATCCATCGAAGGTTTGGTGGGCCGTTACCCCACCAACTGCCTAATGGAACGCATCCCCATCGATAACCGAAATTCTTTAATAATCAAACCATGCGGTTCTATTATGCCATCGGGTATTAATCTTTCTTTCGAAAGGCTATCCCCGAGTTATCGGCAGGTTGGATACGTGTTACTCACCCGTGCGCCGGTCGCCATCTCCAGTTTGCAAGCAAACTGGAATGCTGCCCCTCGACTTGCATGTGTTAAGCCTGTAGCTAGCGTTCATCCTGAGCCAGGATCAAACTCTTCATTGTAAAAGTATTGTTATCATTCCTATGAAAGAATGGTATTTGCTCTGTTCAGGATGCCGTACAATTTATTGACTTCATTAATACCTGTCATCAGATACATACTGCTATGCATCCAACAAGCATTGACGGTTCTATTTTTTCTTGTACTACTTGTATTGTTTATCAATATTTCAAAGAACTAACGTGACTCCTGTCGCGCAGCTTTCTTAGCGAAAGCGGATGCAAAGATAAGGACTTTTTCAGATAACATCCAAACTTTTTCGAAGTTTTTTTTGTTTTTATTTTCTGAAGCCATATTCTCTAGCAGAATGTCAATTGTTAGGCTCTGTCTCTCTAGCAAAGCGGGTGCAAAAGTAGAGAACTTAATGACAATATCCAAATATATACGACTCTTTTTTCAAGTTTTTTTTGAATAAAAATATAACTTACTGATTGACAAGGATATCGAAAAGAGATTTTTTCTTTATAGCTTTAAAAGTAGGAAGAATCTATATACATTATTATAGAGCTATATCATTAGAAAAAGATAGTGACACTATCCTGTTACGATAGTGACACCATCCAACAAAGATACTGTCACTATAATAACGGCATAGTGTCACCAAGTATTCGATAAATTAGAAGCTATAAATCAATGCTAAACAAAAGAAATATGATAAACCGAAAACAATTTCTCATTAAAAGAATTTTCATTTCAGCTGAACAATAAATATAAGTTATTAATCAAATATCACCAACCTTAGAACTACCAATCAACAGAATCCCAATCGGCAGCAGAATACCATTCCACAAATTGACGATAATATTTCTCCTGGCTAGAATTATTTTCACGCAATATATAAGTAGAGACTCCTTCAAATCCATCCATAGAAACCATCTTACCATAGCCCGATGAATATGTACAATAATTATTATCTGTAGTATTTTTCCATATAACAGCATTCTTATACATTTCTTTGTAATGATTAAAAGCTTGTGAGTTTCCTTGTATTGACTGCATCAGCCCCATCAAATCATGATAATTATTTTCACGTAAAGGATCATAGCACAATATACTAGAAATATCGATATCATGTGACTGCTGCATAGAGACTGCTGTTTGCAAAACATCCCTCGTAGCAGCAGCTAATGCCGATAACTCACTACTCTTTATAACAGAAATCGAAACTCCTCCTGTCCAATTTTCATTTGAAATGCCGGCACCGGTACTATTATATTTTTTAGCATAAACAGAATAATAATTTTCTGCAATACTAACAGCCGGGCTATTCACAGCAAACAATGCAGGAACCACTACCTCATAAGGGGCTCCGGGACCTGGTATTTCTGTCGGAGAACCAATAAAATAATCAGCTCGATTACGTAATTGATAAACGACCTCAACAGATTGCATATAACAAGCATCAAATAATATAAAATCAAAATGAGGAGCTACAGATAATGCTTCATTTAAATCAGGGATATTCATTCTGTTATCCCCATTACCAGTATCCTGTCCCCACCAACGAGTAGAAGGATTATTATAAGGAAGCCATCCATCACCATGCGACCAAAAGACAACACCATAGCTGTCCGCCGGATAATGAGAAAAAGCTGTTGTAAAAACATTCTTCATAACATCAACATCGACAGAATTCTGTGCATCATAAGTGGCAATAACATCTTGCACTACTACGTCTTTATCTTTTCTCAAACGAATCAGCTTGGGATTCGAACCTTTATCCATATAAACCAGCAGATTGTTGCGATTATCATCCACACTCTGCATACCTTCTATCATTTCATTTAAATCTTCACTGGCAAAACGAGAAAGAGAGTTGTCACCCGCAATATAAACTAACACAGTACGCGAACCATAATTAGTTTTATCCTCTTCATCATGACAAGCCGTAAATAGAGCAATCAAACACACCAAAAGGGATAATATTTTAATCTTTTTCATCATATTCTTCATTTGTTATGACCGCAAAGATAAAAAAATAAGAGATGCAAACTTGCATCTCTTATCATATTAACAATAAATCTCTTACTCTTCCGGTTTTATAAAATGAAACTTATCAGTATCAATCCGTGTCACTGTTGTATTCCTGTTCCTTTTATATTTACTCAGAATTTTCGTTGCTTCTTTCTCCAGCTTCTTTCTGTTTTCTGAGAAATAGATCATACATGTACTATTCTGCTGCAGTCCGTTATCTTCCACATAGTTCTTCAACTGATAGCTATACAAATCACGATGAGTGAGGAAACCTTCCTTGCTAACCTTCGCACTATCCAATATCTGAATATCCGTAAAATACACAACCGTATCCGTAAAGGAGGCAGCAATTCCGAAGGCATAAACTGTTTTAGAGTGGTCTTTCTTTAAAGAGAAAGCCGAGCACATTGTCAACACAAGTGCCATTGCAAATAGTATTTTTACGTATTTCATATCATAAATTTTTAATTGTGGCAAAGGTAACAAAAAAGAAGAAATATCATCTATTTATCATTAAGATTTAGTATTTCTATTCATATATCCATAATAACACGGACTTCTTTTCGACTTTTAGCAGAGCATCCACTTTACGCATTACCTCGTCACAAATCACAGGACACCCCTGGCTAATACCTAATGGAAGATACATGGGGGATATCTCCGAAGCCGGCACCGGAGTATAAGAATGCAGTACGATATATCGTTTGAAAGCATTGCTATTTGTCGGCTCCAGCCCATGTAATTTATAATGCACATTAATTCCCCATTTGCTATATGAGCGAATTCCGACCTTATACTTTCCCAAAGAAGAACAATAACTCCCTTCCACATTACTATATACCGGCTTTTTCAACGTGCTCTCCTTGCCATATCCATGAGCACAGAGACTTGAATATTTGATGGAGTCACCTTTGAAGTCCCAGACAAAGAAACGTTTTTTACCGGAAGGAATACTGAAATCTATCAGAAAACAATAATTCGTATTAAATCCATTCTCTATACAATAGGCTTTCGCAGCAAGAGCTTTCTCTTGCAAACGCTGTTCTTTGCTGGAGGGCGAAGGAACGGCATGAGATGCAACAGTCCCAACTGCAGGCTCACCAGCGGTCCCAGTACATCGTCCGTAAGCGACAAAGCCAATACAAATCCCCACAAGAGTGAATAATATCAGAACAGACTTCTTCATAAATTTGCATAGTATAAGATAAACAACAGCTAAGTAAAAAGTCGCATAAGTACCTTCTTCAGATGATTACTCCAAGAAGTGTAACTTATGCGACTCTAATTCTTTTTTTCTTTCAGAAACTGATATTCCTCACTTATCCCAAGTAGGATTTGAGCAATTTACTACGATTACTTTGTCTTAGTCTTCTAATTGCTTTTTCTTTAATCTGGCGAACGCGCTCACGTGTGAGACCAAACTTATCGCCGATTTCTTCCAATGTCATTTCTTGTTGTCCGATACCGAAAAACATCTGAATGATTTCTTTTTCTCTATCGGTTAACGTAGAAAGAGCTCTATCAATTTCCCTCGCAAGAGACTCATTAACCAGAGAGCGGTCCGCCATAGGCGAATCGTCATTAACCAACACATCCAGCAGGCTGTTGTCTTCTCCTTCCACAAAAGGTGCATCCACCGAAATATGACGGCCGGATACCTTTAGCGTATCAGAGATCTTGTCAACCGGAATTTCCAGCTCATCTGCCAACTCTTCGGGAGACGGACGCCGTTCGTTTTCCTGTTCGAACTTTGAGAAGGCTTTGCTGATCTTATTCAGCGAACCTACCTGATTCAACGGGAGACGAACAATACGCGACTGCTCTGCCAATGCTTGCAGAATAGACTGACGAATCCACCATACAGCGTAGCTGATAAACTTGAATCCACGTGTTTCATCAAACTTTTCGGCGGCTTTGATCAGTCCTAAATTGCCTTCATTAATCAAGTCAGGCAAACTCAAACCCTGGTTCTGGTACTGCTTAGCCACAGATACGACGAAACGAAGATTGGCACGTGTCAGTTTTTCCAATGCTACACGGTCACCCTTACGAATGCGCTGAGCGAGTTCCACTTCTTCCTCGACTGTAATCAGGTCCTCACGACCGATTTCCTGCAAATACTTGTCAAGAGAAGCGCTCTCTCTGTTAGTGATACTTTTGGTAATCTTTAGTTGTCTCATTCTTTAAAAACAGATTTGGAGTGCAAAGTTACGACAAATAATTTGTTAACATACATATTTAGGCAACTTTTTCACTATATTTTCAACTAATAAAACAAAAAAGAATGCCGACAAGTTGTGTGACGGCATCCTTTTTCTATTTCATTAGCTTATCCTACAATCTTCTTACCTTAATTTATAGTTTATTCCTGAGTCAGATCAACTGCAAAGTATCCGCGTTTACCGGATGGGAATACACCTGTCAGGAACAATACCTGATTCGGAGACTTAACAGCAGCTTTCATTGCTTCTTCCAGATCACTGACTTTGCGCATCGGCTGGTCATTAGCTTTCAGGATGATGAAGCCTTTGCGGACTCCTGCATCTGACATCTTACCGGAAGAAACACCTGTCACTTGCAGGCCATAACCGAGGTTCAACTGTTTCTTCAAGTCATCCGGCAATTCTTTGAATGCAGCACCCAGGATGTCCATACCTGCGTCTTTTACAATCTTCGTTGTGCCTTGTTCGTTCTTCAACGTTACTTCAACAGTCTTTTCCTTCTTATCACGCATCAGTTTTACTTTCACCTTATCCCCAGGACGATGTTTAGCAAGAGCTTCCTGCAAGTCGGCCATATTTGAAACCTTCTTATTATCCAGACCGATAATTACGTCATCGACTTTGATATCAGCACCTGCAGCCGAACCACCTTCAACGATTTCAGAAACCCAGACTCCTTCTACTACACCCAGTGCCTTAGCTTTATCTGCCAAAGTAGTACCGGACTTATCAATCGGTTGTCTGTCGTCCATCAAGCTGCTGCCAATAGATCCTCCACGGATACCGAGCAAAGCACGCTGCACAGTTCCATATTGTTTCAGGTCAGCAATAACCTTCGTCATAATGCTGGTCGGAATAGCAAATCCATATCCGGCATAAGCTCCGGTCGGAGAAGAAAGTACAGAGTTGATACCTACCAGTTCTCCCTTAGCATTGACCAGTGCACCACCACTATTTCCCTGGTTAATGGCAGCGTCTGTCTGGATAAAAGATTCTATACCACCATTATATACACCCAATGAACGAGCCTTTGCGCTGACGATACCGGCAGTTACAGTAGAGTTAAGATTGAACGGGTTACCTACTGCCAATACCCACTCGCCTACTTTCAGTGCATCAGAGTCACCTACCGGAATAGTCGGCAGATCATCTCCTTCTATTTTCACTAATGCAAGGTCAGTGCTCGGGTCAGTACCGATTACACGTCCTTTAAACTCACGATTGTCATTCAGCTTCACACTGATTTCATCTGCACCTTCAATCACGTGATTGTTGGTTACGATATAACCGTCTTTAGAGATAATCACTCCCGAGCCAAAACCTACGCGAGGCTGGGTTTGTACCTGACGCTGTTGTCCACGTCCGTCACCGAAGAAGAAATCGAAAATATCCGGTGCCTGCTGAATCGTTTTAGTTTTGGATTCTTGCGTAGATCTTATATGTACAACAGCATGAAGGGAGTTCTCAGCAGCTTGTGTCAAATCAACCGGCTGAGCGTTTACCGCATCAAAAGCAGCCAATTTGACATTGGGATTCTGCTTGAACATCTCATTAAAAGATGTTTCCTTGGCAGCTTCGTTAGATTGCAACAATTTGTAAGTTGTCAATCCTGCAACTCCTGAGCTCAGAAGAATAATTGCTCCTACTCCCAGAATGTTCTTTGTTGTCTGTTTCATGATTTATAATTCTTTAAAATGTTAATATCTGACATTGTTTTAACTTTTACGACGTTAAAATAATAACAAATATCGTTCACTTATTCTACTTGTCACTCTTTTTTGTCCTCTTTTAACAGAGAATATTTAGGGCTTAACAGCGCTTAACGACAGCAACTGACAAATTTACATTCGTTGTATGTCAGATGGCTTTAACAGTCTGACATTCATTCAGTAAGATCAGATTTTCATGACACCAATTCCGGGTAAGTCATTCAATGTGATTTTTCCATTCACTACTTCCACTCCTTTGAAGCGGTCGTTGGAGATAAGCAGGTTTCCATCAAGGTCGGCAAAATCGACTGCCGGAGAAAATTGCGAGGCGGCAGATATCGCACACGAAGTCTCCGTCATACACCCCACCATCACGCGCATTCCCAAAGCATGTGCCAGCGTGACCATCTTCCATGCTTCACGCATTCCGGTACATTTCATCAATTTAATATTGATTCCCGTAAATGCACCTTTCAAAGCGGCTACATCCCCTAAACGCTGCAACGACTCGTCGGCAAATACAGGCAAAGGACTTTGTTGCGTCACCCAGGCAATGTCATCCAACTGCTCTTTCGGCATAGGCTGCTCTATCATCACAATCCCTTTCTCTTTCAGCCAATGAATCATATCGAGTGCATATTGGCGGTCTTTCCAGCCCTGGTTGGCATCAACGGCTATCGGCAGGTCCGTTACCGAACGGATTGTCTCTATCATTTCCTTATCATTGTCCCTTCCCAGCTTCACCTTTAATATATTAAACAGACCGGCACATTCTTTTGTTTTCGCACGGACCACATCGGGCGTATCAATACCAATCGTAAAGGTGGTAGAAGGCGTCTTCTCTTTGTTCAATCCCCATATCTTATACCAAGGCGCTCCCAGCAGCTTTCCCACCAAGTCATGAAGGGCAATATCCACCGCAGCTTTTGCTGCCGTGTCTTTAGGCGACAGACTGTCAACGTATGACAAAATGTCCTCTAATTGAAAAGGATCGCTGAATTGCTCCAGATTTACTTTTTTAAGGAAGTTCATTACCGACTCCACTGTTTCTCCGAGATAAGGGGGCATAGACGCTTCTCCATACCCGGTCACCCCTTCATATTCGATCTCTACCTGCACATCGGGCGTAGTAGTACGCGAATAAGTGGCTACCGTAAAGACATGCCTCAACTTTAACTCATAAGGGAAAAAAGTCATTTTCATCTTTCCCCCTATACCATATTTATTAACATGAATAGCAGAAGGCATACATTCTCCCGCCAATACCTGACTGACAGCTATTCCGGAACCTAAAGTCGCAAAGGCAGCCGTTTTCAGAAAATCTCTTCTATTTGGCATTTGTTTAATGGATAATGGTTAGTGATATAGATAATAGAGGTTATGGTCGGTGGTATTCATGCCTTTCTCCTTATTTATATAGGGCAGGAAACGAGTGGCAAAAAGCAGACGACCGGTATTGAACTCATCGTAGCACTCGTCTTCGGGATCAAAGCTGCTGATATGTACGTCTCCCAAGGCATGGATGAAGCGTTTATTACCCAGGTAGATGCCGACGTGTGAGATGCCTTCTTTACGGTCGGCTGTAGCTTTACGACCGAAGAAGACGAGGTCTCCGCGTTGCACGTTGGAGAAATCAGGGGCTATCTCAATGCGTTCGCCTACATAAGCCTGTTGTGACGCATCCCTTGGGATGATAATATCATGCATAAAGAGTACGGTCCGGACCAGCCCGCTGCAATCAACTCCTTTCGAAGAAGTCCCCGCCCATAGATAGGGAATTCCGATCATTGTATAAGCAGTTTTAATAATACTTTCAGCATCTTGTTTCAACGAAGCTCTCCATTTACTCTCTGGTTGTGAAATATGTTTGGAGATATAGGCCTGGCGGCCATCCGGATAAGACACCTTGTAAAAATGCCCTTTACTTCCCTCCCACTTCAGGCGATTGCCGGCAACAACATCCGATACGGTCTGCGAGTCGTCATCCGGTTTTTCATACGTAAATCCGTAGTGGGAAGTCACCACAATCTTCTCTGCACGGTTCCATTCATCATATTTCTCTTTCGACATCGGCGTAATCACCATCCGATGCACCCATCCCGTATAGTCATCCGGAGTCTGAATCTCGTACCAGTCGGTGTATTGCAATACCTTGACCGGCATCCCAAGCAGTGCCTGCGTGCTCATTCCGGAAGTAAACTTACCTTCATCACGCATATTACAAACAGAAATGTGTACTACCCCATAAGCTGAATCAGCAGGCATGGGGCGTATTTCCTGAGCTTTCAGACTAACTACTGCTACTACCAGCAAGCAATAGAAAAAAAGGATATTTTTCTTCATTGAATCATGATTTAATGATAGCAAAGGTAGAAATTATTTCTATTTGTGACACTTTCTTTGGCTAAAACAAAATAAATGACGTACTTTTGCAGTCTAAAGCAGTTGGCCGGTCTGTCGCGTGCGCGTTTCGTGCAGGAGGAAAGTCCGGGCAACACAGAGCATCCTACTTCCTAACAGAAAGCTGTCCGCGAGGGTAGAGTAACGTAGAAGAAAATAACCGCCGCTCCTTTCGGGGAGAGGTAAGGGTGAGAAGGTGGGGTAAGAGCCTACCAGCAGCATGGTGACATGTGGGCTGTACGTCTTAGGAGTTGTAAGGTCATGTAAACCGGCGTTATGAGAGTTGCTCGCTCCATGTCGGAGGGTAGACCGCTAAAGTGTCGTGGTGACACGCCACTCAGATAAATGACAGGCACCTTATTATATAAGGTACAGAACTCGGCTTATAGGCTGACTGCTTTTTTTCTTTTTTAAACTGCTTTTTAAATTCTGAGCCATGAAGAAGAAAATCACCGATATATGGAAATTCATCACGTATGACATCTGGCGCATCACGGAAGATGAAGTGACTAGGACGAAGTTCTCGCTCTACAATATTATTAAAACCGTCTATCTCTGCATCAATCGATTTACCAAAGACCGGATGGCTAATAAGGCCTCAGCACTGACATATAGTACACTGCTTGCTATTGTACCTATACTTGCTATCCTTTTTGCCGTAGCCCGCGGATTCGGATTTGATAATCTGATGGAGCATCAGTTCCGCAGCGGCTTCGGAGGAAACACCGAAACGACAGAAGCTATTCTTTCGTTTGTCAACTCCTACCTGTCTCAAACCAAAGGCGGTATTTTCATTGGAGTAGGTCTGGTGATGTTGTTATGGACCGTTATTAATCTGGTGAGTAACATCGAAATCACCTTCAACCGTATTTGGGAAGTCAAGAAAGCACGCTCCATGTACCGCAAGATAACAGACTACTTCTCGATGTTTCTGCTCATGCCGATTCTGATTGTCGTTTCGGGAGGACTTTCTTTATTTGTAAGTACTGTACTCAAGCAGATGGACGATTTCGTTTTACTGGCTCCTGTCATGAAATTCGCAATACGCCTGATCCCATTTGTCTTAACCTGGCTGATGTTCACCGGACTCTACATTTTCATGCCCAACACGAAAGTGAAATTCAAACATGCACTGATTGCAGGCATTTGGGCAGGCTCCGCTTACCAGGCTTTCCAGTTCTTGTATATCAACAGCCAGTTATGGGTATCGAAATACAATGCTATTTACGGTAGCTTTGCCGCCCTCCCCTTGTTTCTGCTATGGCTGCAAATTTCTTGGACAATCTGTTTGTTTGGAGCCGAATTGACCTATGCCGGACAAAATATCCGCAGTTTTAGTTTCGATCAGGACACCCGTAACATCAGCAGACGTTACCGTGATTTCATTTCTATCCTTATCATGTCACTGATCGCCAAACGGTTTGAAAAAAACGAGCCGCCTTATACGGCCATGGAGATATCGGAAGAACACCAAATCCCGATCCGACTGACCAATCAAGTACTTTATCAGTTGCAAGAGATAGATCTGATTCACGAAGTAGTGACCGACCAGAAAAGTGAAGATATCGGCTATCAGCCTTCAATGGATATCAACCAACTGAATGTAGCGATTCTGCTTGACCGCCTGGATACGTACGGCTCCGAAAACTTTAAGATAGACAAGGATGAAGAGTTCAATGACGAGTGGAAAGTACTGACTGAATCCAGAGAAGAATACTATAAGAAAGCAAGTAAAGTACTACTGAAAGATCTGTAAAAACAAGCTTTGTTGTATCTGTTTTTTACTAGAAAAATACTCATAAGCGCCCGTATTCGTAAACAACTAATAGTCAACATCTTACAACGAATACTTTTTAGTTTAAAAGAAACAGTGCGTTGGTTTTAAAGGAAAGCCTCGTTGGTTTAAAAGGAAGAGGCCGTTCCTTTTAAGCCAACGAGGCTTTTTCTTATATATCTACTTCTCAAAAGTATGGAATATACATTTTTTTCAATTAATACCGATTATAAGAAATGACCTTTTCTTTCGTCTTCCTCATCTTCTTTCGTTTTTCTTTCACCGGATACCCGATAGCGATATCCAACAGCAAGCGTTTAGAAGCAGGAATCCCAGTCAATTGCTTTATCTCTTTTTCATCAAACCATCCCAAAATACAAGACCCCAGTCCTTCACTTTCGGCAGCTAATGTAATATGAGCGGCAGCAATACCAATATCAATCAACGGGAAATGCTTATCCTTTACTTTACCTCCAAGCAGGGATGTAATATTGGCAGACTCTTCCACTATCAGAATATGCACAGGGGCATCTTTAGCAAACTTATTCATCCCTAGTCCAGCTGCTGCCCTACCTACTTTTAAAGCCAGCTCATGATCTGTCACTACCACAAATTTCCACGGCTGCGCATTGCAGGCAGAAGGAGACAGACGGGCAGCTTCCAGAATCCGTTCCAGCTTCTCCGCTTCTACCGGACGACCTTTATCATATGCCCGGTCACTTTGGCGAGACAACACTAATTGCAGAAAATCCATCCAAATTAGAGTTTTACGATTTATAAATTACGATTGAAGCTAACAATTCCCAATTGAACTATTTATATTGAATCATCCGGCTGATATACTTGCCGATGATATCAAACTCAATGTTCACTACGCTACCGATCTCGAACGTATGAAAGTTAGTATGCTCATAAGTATAAGGAATAATAGCTACCTGAAAAGTATCATCCGTCGGATTACATACCGTCAAGCTGACACCATTTACAGTGACTGAACCCTTATCCACTGTGATATAGCCACGTTTCGCCATTTCCTTATCAAATGCATATTTGAATGTAAAATACCAGCTTCCGTCCGCATCCTTTATTTCCACACAAGTAGCGGTCTGGTCCACATGCCCCTGTACGATATGTCCGTCCAGACGGCCATTCATCATCATGCTGCGCTCTACATTCACCTTATCGCCCACTTTCAGCAAACCAAGATTCGAACGGTCCAGCGTTTCTTTCATGGCAGTTACCGTATACGTATCATCGGTCAAGTTCACTACCGTCAGGCATACTCCATTGTGAGAAATACTCTGATCAATCTTCAGCTCATTTACAAACGAACACTTAAATGTAAAGTGTATATTCTCCTGGTCTTTCACCAGTGCCACCAAGGTAGCATACTCTTCTACGATTCCAGAAAACATAATGTTAATTATTAATGTTCTACAATAAAATACTGACTAAAAAGGGAAATAAGAGAGCTTCTAAACCTTTCAGCCAACTGTACTAATATATTAGCTTTTTCATCAACAGCTGCGCTAATATAATAGCACAAAGATACGAATAAGGAAGGAAGTTGGAAAACTTTCTGTTTTTTTTCATATATTGCAAAGGTTAACTTGTGAATAAATTCCGAACTTTCTAATCAACACTCTGAATAATATTGATAGCCTGATTTGTTCCTACCCGAAGAAAGTTTCGAAAGCATTAGTACAAATGTAGGAAATGATACGATATATGATCCATGAAATCGACAGAAAAGCAATAGACGCAAAGAAGAATCCCCTCTCTCAAACACCGTATAACGCAACTTCCTGACCTTCAGTATAGAGCAAAAAAAATGGGGCTTTTCACAAAGCTCCATTTTTCAGTTTTCAATAGGTATTAGTTTTTTTTTAAGGTAAAAAGATTGTTTTCAGGATAACGGTGCAAATATAGTCGCTTTTACTGTTATTCTCCAAATTATAAAACATGTCATATAACATCTTTTTGAAATATCTTTGGATTTATTATCATTTGCAGTAAAAACGCCCGTAACTTGTCCGTTACAGGTGACAAATATAGGACTATTTTCTAAGTAGCCCTAATTTTTGTTTAAAAACATGCAAAAAATTACGATTTTGGATAGTTTTCGTCTACTTTTCCGCTATGTTTTAAGACTTTTGCATCAATAAAGAATACTATTTCCTCTGCAATGTTGGTAATGTGGTCACCTGAACGTTCCAATTTCCGGAACACGCCAACCAAGTCTACACAAGTATGAGCTGTTTCCGGATGTTCACGGATATAATCTGCCAGAATACCCGTTGCTTCCGCATTAATGTCATCCAACAGGTTGTCTTTACCAAATACCGCAGTCGCCATCTCAATATTTTCTTCGTTCAAGGCACGTTTCGCCAGTTCCAGCATCGATAAAACCTCTGCCTGCATCTCTCCCAGGCGCAGACGGGCCAGCAAATCGGCATCCAGCACCGGTTCCTTGCAGCGGATAACGAAACGGGCTATACCTTCTGCAAAGTCTCCCAGACGTTCCAGATTCGTATTGATTTTCAGCATTGCCAGTACAAAACGGAGGTCAATCGCTACCGGATTGTACAATGCGATGATATCCTCTATATCACTGTCTATCTTCAGTTCAAAGGCATTCACCCGACGTTCGCGCACCATCACTTGCTGTGCCAGTTCTTTATCAAGCGTCATCACGGCCTCCCCCGCACGGTCAAGCTGATTGTACACCAATGTCCACATTTCATCCACTTCTTTCTTCAATAGAATAAGCTCCGATTCTATAAACTTTACCATAGTCTCTTTATATATAAATGATTAATATTCTGTTTTCTGCAAACATTCCGGCAATACTTAACCAAAACGACCGGTTATATAATTCTGAGTAGCCTCTTTTTCCGGATTGGTGAATATCTTCTTCGTATCATCATATTCCACCATCTCTCCCAGATAAAAGAAAGCCGTTTTGTCGCTGACACGGGCGGCCTGCTGCATATTATGCGTCACGATTACAATGGTATAATCCTTCTTCAGTTCATGAATCAATTCCTCTACTTTAGCCGTAGAAATAGGATCGAGTGCGGAAGCTGGTTCGTCCATCAGCAATACCGAAGGAGATACCGCCATTGCACGGGCAATGCAAAGACGCTGCTGCTGTCCACCGGACAAAGCATAGGCAGATTCCTTCAACTTATCTTTGACCTCATCCCAAAGCGCAGCCCCTTTCAGTGTCTCCTCTACCCGCTGACGAATGAAAGCATTATCTTTCACCCCATTGACACGGAGCCCATAAGCTACATTCTCGAATATACTTTTCGGGAAAGGATTAGGACGCTGAAAAACCATTCCCACATTCTTTCGAAGTTCATCCACTTCCACTCCTTTGGCATAAATATTATGTCCGTCAATCCGGATCTCCCCTTCCAAGCGAGTAGCAGGAATCAAGTCGTTCATCCGGTTGAAAAGACGGAGGAAAGTCGATTTACCACATCCCGACGGTCCGATAAAGGCAACTACAGACTTTTCTTCAATCTGCATGCTGATCCCCTTCAAGGCATGAAAGTCACCATACCAGAAGTTTACATCGCGTGTATCTATTTTTACTGTATCCATATACTAATCAATTCGTTTTTACTCTTTTCTCAAAATATTTTCTCAATGCATTTGCCAGCAGATTAACCAGAAGGATAATCACTATCAGCACCAAAGCGGTACCATAAGCCAACGGTAACTGTGCTTCCATATCCGTTCCGCTGGTAGAAATCACATACAGGTGATACGGCAATGCCATACACTGATCCAGAATGCTTGCAGGTAATTGCGGCAGGAAGTAAGCGGCACAAGTAAACAAAATCGGTGCCGTCTCACCCGAAACACGTCCCAAAGCCAGAATTAATCCTGTAATGATGTTCGGCATCCCCATCGGAAGAATCACATGCCAGATCGTCTGCAACCTGGTAGCTCCCAATGCCCGGCTTCCTTCACGCATGCTGTCGGGAATTGCTTTCAACGCCTCCTCCGTAGTATGGATAACCAAAGGTACGCAAAGTAAACCTAATGTCAAAGAACCAGCCAGAATACTGTCACCGAATCCCATGTAATTGACAAACAGAGCCATACCGAACAGACCGAAAACGATAGAAGGAATTCCGCTCAGGTTATTCGTCATCACCCGGATAAAGCGTACCAGCTTCCCTTTCGGTGCATATTCATTCATGTAGATGCCACTCATCACTCCCACCGGAAAAGCGAAAAGCACACTGCCTGCCATCAGATAAAAGGTACCGACGATAGCCGGCCAGATGCCTCCGCCGGTCATCCCATCCGTAGGAGCGGACGTGATAAACTCCCAACTGACAGCCCCCGCACCTTTATATATAATGAAACCGAGGATCGCAAACAAAATCAGCACAATACAGAGACTCAACAACCGGAAAATTCCGAATGCCAGTTTCTGAGAACGGTGTTTCGCTTTATTATTACTTCGTATTTCCATGTTACTTGCTACGTTTTATTCCTTTAGAAGAGATATACTCCACGCTAAAGTTGATGATTAATGTAATAAAGAACAGTACGACGCCCAACAGGAACAACGCTTCGTAATGCGGTCCGCCTGCCGGAGCTTCTCCCAGTTCCGCTGCAATCGTTGCCGGAATGGTCCGGAGCGGTTCGAGAATCGTTGTCGGTATCACTGCGGCATTACCCGTCACCATCAGCACTGCCATCGTCTCTCCGATAGCCCGCCCGATGCCCAGCACTACTCCGGAAGTAATTCCGGAGATCGAATAGGGAATCACTACCTTATATATAGTCTGCCACTGCGAAGCTCCCAAAGCCAGACTCGCTTCCCGCATCGAACGCGGACAGTTCCGCATGGCATCTTCGGTCACTGTTATAATAGTAGGCAGCGCCATGATAGCCAGAATGATACTTCCTGCCAAACCACTCTCCCCTACCGGCAGATCAAAGAATTTCTGAATCAGCGGGACAACGACAATCAAACCGAAAAAACCGTAAACCACCGAAGGAATACCACTCAACAGTTCAATGATCGGTTTCAGCCAGTTGCGCACCTTCGGATTAGCAACCTCAGACATATAGATAGATACCGAAAGTCCGAACGGAAGTGCAAAGAGGATAGCGAACAGACTTACCCACAAGGTGCCCGCAATCAACGGCAGAAATCCGAATAATGGAGCAGGAGTAGCTGTCGGGAACCACTCGGCACCTGCAAAGACATCTTTTACCGAAATGGTATTATCCTTGATAAAATGCACCGCATCAGGCTGCACTATAAATTTCTGCGGGACAAAAGCTACAATGCCGGGCGTCTTCTCCACCAGTTGCATGATTCTTTCACCGGCATACTCATAAGCGGGTCCGAGTTCTTCCTCTGTATAATACTCCGTGATGTCTTCCAAACGAAAAACCCGGATAGGGAGATCCTCCCCACCGAGTTCTTTCCAGTTTGTTATCTCTTCGTCGAAAACATCCTTTATCTGAGCAGGACTCAGCGTATTTACCCGATTACTTTTGTTCAAAGCCAACACATACCCTTCTTCAATCACTTTACTATTGAACAGCCCGAAAGCCTCTGTAAACAGGAAAAGTACGATCAGCAGGATAGTAATACTTGTTACGAAACCGCTACAAGTCAAAATTCCTTCTATTATCTTCTCAAAAATCTTCTTCATACCTATTGGTTTTCTGATGCAAAGAAAGCGACTCCTTATTAAGGAGGTGTGACTAATGTTTGAAGGAAGTATTTCAATGCTGTTACATTTGTGTTACAAACACTATTTCCCGCTTATCTGAAACAAAAATGTAATATGTGATTGTTTTATTTGCACCAACAATAAAAAGAATAATTATGAAAGTGAGAAGAAATTTATTAATCGCCCTTTCCCTTCTGTCTCTCAGCGCCAACGCACAGCGCATCAAAGGCAGCGACACTGTATTGCCTGTTGCCCAACAAACAGCAGAGCGATTTATGAATCTGCAGCCGGATGCACGGGTCACAGTCACCGGCGGAGGAACCGGTGTCGGTATCTCTGCACTGATGGACAATACGACGGATATCGCCATGGCTTCCCGTCCAATCAAATTCAGCGAAAAGATGAAAACCAAGGAAGCCGGACAAGAGGTGGACGAAGTCATCGTAGCCTACGATGCCCTTGCCGTAGTGGTGCATCCTTCCAATCCGGTGAAACAGCTCACCCGCCAGCAACTGGAAGACATCTTCCGGGGAAAAATCACCAACTGGAAACAGGTAGGCGGCGACGACCGCAAAATAGTAGTCTACTCCCGCGAAACTTCTTCGGGTACTTATGAGTTCTTCAAGGAAAACGTGCTGAAAAATAAAAATTATATGGCAGGCAGCCTTTCCATGCCCGCCACAGGTGCCATCATCCAATCCGTCAGCCAGACGAAAGGAGCTATCGGATATGTCGGCCTGGCTTATGTATCTCCGCGCACCAAGACGCTTTCCGTATCATATGACGGAAGCCACTATGCCGCTCCGACGGTGGAGAACGCAACGAACAAAACTTATCCCATCGTCCGCCCCCTTTATTACTACTATAATGTGAAGAATAAAGAACAGGTAGCTCCTCTGATTGACTTCATTCTTTCACCCGAAGGGCAGGAGATTATAAAAAAGAGCGGTTATATTCCAGTAAAATAAAAAAAATGTCCTACTTTTGTAGCCTATAAATAGAGTTAACATTTTAACGTTATGACAGATATTAAAAACGAAGACACAGGCGATAAGAAAAGCCTGAACTTTATTGAACAGGCAGTAGAGAAGGATTTGAAGGAAGGTAAAAATGGTGGAAAAGTGCAGACCCGCTTCCCGCCCGAACCGAACGGATACCTTCACATCGGTCATGCCAAAGCTATTTGCCTTGACTTCGGCATCGCTGCCAAGCATGGCGGCGTATGTAACCTTCGTTTCGACGACACAAATCCGACCAAAGAGGATGTGGAATATGTAGAAGCCATCAAAGAAGATATTCAATGGCTGGGCTACCAATGGGGAAACGAATACTACGCTTCCGACTATTTCCAGCAATTATGGGACTTCGCCATCCGCCTCATCGAGGAAGGAAAAGCATATATTGACGAGCAAACTGCCGAACAGATTGCCCAACAAAAAGGTACTCCCACCCAGGCAGGTGTGAACAGCCCTTACCGCGACCGCCCTATCGAAGAAAGTCTGGAACTTTTCAAGAAGATGAACAGCGGTGAAATAGAAGAAGGTGCTATGGTACTCCGTGCCAAAATCGACATGGCCAATCCTAACATGCACTTCCGCGACCCGATCATCTATCGTGTCGTAAAACATCCGCACCACCGTACAGGCACTACCTGGAAGGCTTATCCGATGTATGACTTCGCCCACGGACAGAGTGACTTCTTTGAAGGAGTAACTCACTCTCTGTGTACACTTGAGTTTGTGGTGCACCGTCCGCTCTACGACCTCTTCATCGACTGGCTGAAAGAAGGCAAGGACCTGAACGACAACCGTCCCCGTCAGACTGAGTTCAACAAACTGAACCTGAGCTACACGCTGATGAGCAAACGTAACCTGCTGACGCTGGTAAAAGAAGGACTGGTGAACGGATGGGACGACCCCCGTATGCCGACTATCTGCGGTTTCCGCCGTCGTGGTTACTCTCCGGAGTCTATCCATAAATTTATCGATAAGATCGGTTACACCACTTACGACGCACTGAACGATATCGCATTGCTGGAAAGCTCTGTCCGCGACGATCTGAACAGCCGTGCTACCCGTATATCCGCTGTCATCAACCCGGTGAAACTCATCATCACCAACTATCCGGAAGGACAAGTAGAACAACTGGAAGCCATCAACAATCCGGAAGATCCGGAAGCCGGAAGCCATATGATTGAGTTCAGCCGCGAATTATGGATGGAACGCGAAGACTTCATGGAAGACGCGCCCAAGAAATATTTCCGCATGACTCCGGGACAGGAAGTACGCCTCAAAAACGCTTACATCGTGAAATGTACCGGATGCAAGAAGGATGAAAACGGTGTGATCACAGAAGTATATTGCGAATATGATGCAAATACCCGCAGCGGTATGCCAGATGCCAACCGTAAAGTGAAAGGTACGCTCCACTGGGTAAGCTGCAACCACTGCCTGCAAGCAGAAGTGCGCCTCTACGACCGTCTGTGGAAAGTAGAAAACCCACGCGATGAACTGGCTGCTATCCGCGAAGCAAAGAAATGCGAAGCTCTGGAAGCAATGAAGGAAATCATCAATCCGGATTCTCTGAAAGTTCTTCCGAATTGCTATATCGAGAAGTTTGCGGCAACCTTGCCTGTACTCTCATACCTGCAATTCCAACGCATCGGCTATTTCAATATAGACAAAGACTCGACTCCGGAGAAACTTGTATTCAACCGTACGGTAGGATTAAAAGATACCTGGGGTAAAATCAATAAATAATTCAGCCTTCACAGGCTTGGTAACAACAAAAAGACACAGTGCCAAAAGCCGAAAAATAGCTTACTGATATTTTCAGGCACGGATTACACGGATTAACACGGTTCTAAGTTACATCAACTTTCAGTTCCGTGTAATTTGTGTAATCCGTGCCTAAAACCTCTTTTAGCACTGTCTTATTCAAATCAAAATAAATCAGAATGGGGAGAAAAAATTCACCGTCCGCAAATAAAGAACTGAACGAGTTAATCGCTCAATATGAAACGGCCAGAGCGGAAAACCGGCAACTCTATCTGGACGGAGACCAATTAGCCGACATTGCTGACCAATATGCCGCCGGACGTAAATTCAACGAAGCGCAAGAAGTCATAACTTACGGCCTCCACCTGCATCCCGACAGTACAGATCTACTGGTAGAGCAAGCTTATCTTTATCTGGATACCGGCAAAATTCCTCTGGCAAAAAAAGTGGTGGAAAGTATTACAGACGAATATGATACAGATGTGAAAATGCTGAAAGCGGAACTTATGCTGAACGAAGGACAACTGGAAAACGCCCGAAATGTACTGGATACTATAGAAGATGCTGATGAACTGGAAACGATCATCAACATCGTCTATCTTTATATGGATATGGGATATCCCGAAGCCGCCAAAGAATGGCTGGACAAGGGTGCTCCCCGTCATGGCAAAAAAGAAGATTTCATGGCGGTTATGGCGGACTACCTCACAGGTACCAACCAGCTCGAAGCCGCATCAACTTTCTACAATCAACTGATCGACATCGACCCCTACAACGCCAGCTACTGGGTAGGGCTTGCCAAATGCCGCTTTGCAGCCGAAGACTGTGAAAAAGCAATCGAAGCCTGCGACTTTGCACTGGCTGCCGACGACAAATGTGGAGAAGCTTACGCCTATCGCGGACATAGCTATTTCTACTTGAACAACTCAGATGCCGCCATTGAAGATTATAAAAAGGCAATAAAGTACAAAGCTCTTCCTCCCGAAATGGGTTATATGTTTCTGGGGCTTACATATTCCAACAAAGAAGCATGGAAAGAAGCCGACGATTACTACCAACGTGTCATCGACCGCTTTATAGAAGAGGGTCTCGGCAATTCTCCCTTACTGATAGATACTTATACCAATAAAGCCGTAGCCGCCTCCCGACTGGGCAAGTATGAGGAAGCGCATCAGCTATGCAAAAAAGCCATAGCCATCCAACCGGATGATCCTGCCATCTATCTGGCAGAAGGCAAACTCTACATACAGGAAAATCAAAAGAAAAAAGCGGTCAAATCTTTTGATAAAGCACTGACAATGGAACCAAGTGCGGAAATGTGGTATATGGTAGCCTCGGCCTATTCGGACGCAGAGTACTTATATCAGGCCAAGCTCTGTTTTCAGGAGGCATACCGGATTGATCCCAACTATGCGGACATCGCAGAGAAACTGAGTGTCCTCAGCCTGATGCATAATGAAATAGACGACTTCTTCAAGTACAACAATGAAAGTGAGCATCCCATCAGCGAAGATATCATTCTGGACCTGTTATCCCGCCCCAACCAAACGGAAGAAGGAGAACAGATGCTGAGAGAAGTATGGGAACGCATGAAGAAAGAGAAAGGAAACAACTAATCATATTAATAAACTTTAGCCCAAAAACATATGGAATCAGTAGCTTTTATCCAGTGGTGTCTGGAACACCTGAATTATTGGACAATCACTTTATTAATGACTATAGAAAGCTCCTTCATCCCCTTCCCGTCGGAAGTGATCATCCCGCCGGCGGCTTACAAGGCAGCTGTCAATGACGAGCTTAATATTTATCTGGTAGTCTTGTTTGCCACCATCGGTGCAGATATCGGAGCATTAATCAACTATTATCTGGCAAAATGGCTGGGACGCCCCATCATTTATAAGTTTGCCAACAGCCGTATCGGCCATATGTGTCTGATTGACGAAGCAAAAGTACAGCATGCCGAATCGTATTTCGACAAGCATGGCGCACTCTCCACATTCATCGGTCGATTGATTCCGGCAGTACGTCAGCTAATTTCCATACCGGCAGGACTTGCCCGCATGAAAATGCACACCTTCCTGCTGTACACTACTATAGGAGCCGGATTATGGAACACCATCCTGGCTGTTATCGGTTATTATCTGTCAACAGTGCCCGGCATCGAAAGCGAAGAACAACTGATCGCCAAAGTCACAGAATACAGCCACGAAATCGGCTATTGCTTCATCGCCATCGGAATATTCATCGTAGGCTTCCTGGTCTATAAAGGAATGAAGAAAAAATAAGTATTAAGTATTAGGTATTAAGTATTAACCGAAGCTGCTGTTTATGAGCTTATCCGCATGGCTTAATACCTAATACTTAATACCTAAATTAGAAATTAAATTGCACTCCCACGCCTAACACCTCTTTGAATTGCAGGCGAGATCCTTTACTGCCGTCTTTTTGAACGATCTTGATATGATCGTCATATACCATATTAGTGGTCAGCGTGGTGGAGAACCATTTATTAATTGCCATATTTATCTGTATTTCCCAGTTGACATCGATATTCTGAGGTTTATGCAAATAATCAGAATACAGGTCCAGACGGGAGTATACAGTCATATTCTTCAAGAATTCATATTTCACCTCCCCTTTCAGGTTGGCACCGAAGCTCGACAACAGATGCTTGCCGGGATCTACTCCAAAGTCACCTTCGTCAGACAAACGGTCATTCAGAACAAAGGTTCCGCGCCAGGAAGCAGGAGACAATACAACCGTGAAAATCTTTCCCGGATCATACGTAAATCCCAGACCGGTGGTCAAATAGCCCGGTGACATAAATTCGGAGATAGCGACATCCTTATTGACAGAATAGTCATATCCGGGTGAGAATTGCGTCTGAAAAGTGGCAAATGCACTCGCATACCAGTTTTTGGCGATAGAATAACCATAGTTGGTATTCAAATATATTTTATCATTGGCTTTTCTCATGCCGTCCTCCCCTGTCTTATTCAATCCATAAGCCAGTTCAAGGCGGTTATTCCATATATGCTTTCCTTTTTTATAATTAGCTTGATAAGTACCTTGCAAGTCAAAAGCGACGGAGTTATCACCTCCGGCAGACCAGTTGGTCAGGCTTACTTGCGTCAGTTTGAGTCCGGCAAAACCTTCCGTTGTCCAGGGAGAAGTTTTTGTACTATCGGCGGTTTGAGCCGACAAGTGGGCAGCGCCCATGCCTAACAGGGCAATGAAGAAAAATCGAATTTTGTCCATGTGGTTGAGGTTTAGGAAAAAAGTAATTAGGTATTAAGTAATAAGTATTAAGTATTAATCGAAGCCGCTTATTGTACTATTGGTACCAACCGCATGGAATAATACTTAATACTTATTACTTAATACTTATTCTTTAACTGCCGCTAATGCTTTGTCATAGTCCGGTTCCTGAGTAATCTCCGGAACAAGCTCCGTATAAGCTACCTTGCCGTCTTTACCGATCACGACTACTGCACGTGCCAGTAATCCTGCCAGCGGTCCGTCTGCCATACGCAGTCCGTAGCTCTCGTCGAAGTCAGAGAAGCGGAAGTCAGACAATGGAATTACGTTCTCAATGCCTTCAGTCGTGCAAAAGCGTGCATGAGCAAAAGGAAGGTCTTTGGAAATAGCCAGTACGACCGTATCTTTGAGACCTGCTCCCATTTTATTAAATTTGCGTACCGATGTTGCACAAACGCTCGTATCCAGACTTGGAAAAATATTTAGAATTACATTTTTGCCGTTCAGGTCTTTCAGAGAGAAAGAAGACAAATCAGTTTTTACTAACTCAAAGTCAGGAGCGACTTTACCTACTTGTATAAATTCACCGATCAGTTTCACCGGTTGTCCTTTGAAATTTGTTGTTGCCATATTGCATTTACATTTTAAAATTACTTTATAATAAAAACAACTTATCCCCGGAATATGTTCACACGAAAACCTTTTCTAAAATCAATTTGTTATTCCTCCACAAATTCACAGAGTATTCATTTAAAATTTAAAACGTATGGAAACTGTATTCAACGAGATCCAGCACTCAGTAAAAAACTGGTGGACTTCTCTTTTATTAGGAATTGTGTATATCATTGTCGCCCTTTGGCTTATGTTCTCACCCCTCAGCAGCTATGTCGCATTGAGCATCGTTTTCAGCATATCGATGCTGATAAGCGGTATTCTCGAAATCATATTCTCTCTCAGTAACCGCAAGGGAGTACCCAGTTGGGGCTGGTATCTGGTGGGAGGAATCATCGACCTTATTTTAGGTATTTACCTGATCGCCTATCCGATGGTCAGCATGGAAGTCATTCCGTTTATCATCGCCTTCTGGCTTATGTTCCGGGGCTTCTCCTCCACCGGCTACTCCATCGACCTCAAACGTTACGGCACTCGCGACTGGGGCTGGTACATGGCTTTCGGCATCCTTGCCATTATCTGTGCCCTGATCATATTGTGGCAACCGGCAGTAGGCGCATTATACGTAGTCTACATGATCTCCTTTACTTTCTTCATCATCGGACTTTTCCGCGTCATGCTTTCGTTCGAATTGAGAAATCTGCATAAAAGAAAATAAAAATCTTTCGGCAGTTACTTCGTATTTTGTTTATCTTTGTAGGCAATTTACACGAATCAATAAACTAAAAAAGAAGAAAAATTATGGCAATGCATACTTGGTTTGAGTGCAAAATCCGTTACGAGAAAACAATGGAAAACGGAATGCAGAAGAAAGTGACGGAACCTTATCTGGTAGATGCACTCAGCTTTACAGAAGCAGAAGCACGTATTATCGAGGAGATGACTCCATTTATCACAGGAGAATTTACAGTATCGGACATCAAACGTGCCAACTATAGCGAACTTTTCCCCAGCGATGAAGAAAGCGCTGACCGCTGGTTTAAGTGCAAACTGATCTTTATCACCCTTGACGAGAAAAGCGGCGCCGAGAAAAAGACTTCTACCCAAGTGCTGGTTCAGGCTGCCGACTTGCGCGACGCAGTGAAGAAACTGGACGAGGGCATGAAAGGAACAATGGCTGACTATCAAATCGGTATGGTATCAGAAACTCCGCTGATGGATGTATATCCTTATAGCGCCGGACCGAATGACAAACCGGAATTTGATCCGTCAAAAGCATAAGTAACCATGAGTATTGCTGACAATCTAAAGCAAGTGCTGGCCGAACTCCCACAAGGAGTCCGGCTGGTTGCTGTCTCAAAATTCCACCCCAATGAAGCGATAGAAGAGGCTTATCAGGCGGGACAGCGTATTTTCGGAGAAAGCAAAGTGCAGGAAATGACAGCTAAATACGAAACTTTGCCGAAAGACATCGAATGGCATTTTATCGGGCACTTGCAGACAAATAAGATTAAGTACATGATTCCCTACGTAGAAATGATACACGGAATCGACACTTATAAGCTACTGGCGGAAGTCAACAAGCAAGCAGCCAAGGCGGGACGTATCGTGAACTGCCTGATACAGATTCACGTTGCCCAAGAAGAAACCAAATTCGGTTTCAGCCCCGAAGAATGCAAAGACATGCTGCATGCCGGCGAATGGAAAGAACTGTCTCACATACGCATCTGCGGATTGATGGGAATGGCAAGCAACACCGACGATGTTGAACAAATTAACCGGGAATTTTGTTTACTGAATAGGCTCTTTCAGGAAATAAAAGCAAACTGGTTTGCCGATTCGGATACTTTCCGCGAATTGTCGATGGGTATGTCACACGACTATCACGAAGCAATCGCTGCAGGAAGTACTTTAGTGCGGGTCGGAAGCAAGATATTCGGAGAAAGAAACTATAATACTTAATCAATCATTATTACCATGACCGATTTAAAAACTACTTTCGCAGGGCTTTCTCTCAGAAACCCAATCATTATCAGTAGCTCGGGACTGACCAACAGTGCCGGCAAGAATAAGAGACTGGCAGAAGCAGGAGCAGGTGCCATTGTACTGAAATCTCTGTTTGAAGAGCAAATTATGCTGGAAGCGGATCAACTGAAAGACCCCGCTTTTTATCCGGAAGCAAGTGATTATCTGGAAGAATATATCCGTGAACATAAGTTAGCTGAATATCTCACTTTAATCAAGGAAAGCAAGAAAGAGTGTTCTATTCCCATCATAGCCAGCATCAACTGCTATTCAGACTCGGAATGGGTAGACTTTGCCAAACAGATACAAGAGGCCGGCGCCGATGCACTGGAAATCAATATTCTGGCATTGCAATCGGATGTGCAATATACGTATGGCTCATTTGAGCAGCGTCACATCGACATTCTGCGTCATATCAAACAAACGGTAACCATTCCGGTTATTATGAAACTGGGTGACAACCTGACCAACCCCGTAGCCCTGATCGACCAGCTATATGCTAACGGAGCAGCTGCAGTGGTTCTTTTCAACCGTTTCTACCAGCCGGACATCAACATTGAGAATATGGAACAAGTATCCGGTGAAGTGTTCAGCACCTCCGCCGACCTTGCCACTCCTCTCCGCTGGATTGGAATCGCTTCTTCAGTGGTAAACAAAATCGATTATGCAGCCTCCGGCGGTGTCGCCAATCCGGAAGCGGTAGTAAAAGTAATCCTTGCCGGTGCTTCAGCCGTAGAAGTTTGCAGTGCTATCTATCAGAATACGAATGCATTTATCGGAGAATCCACCCGTTTCCTTTCCGCATGGATGGAACGCAAAGGTTTCAATAATATCGCTCAATTCAAAGGAAAGCTGAATATTAAAGACGTTCAAGGTATCAATACATTCGAACGTACCCAATTCCTGAAATACTTCGGAAAGAAAGAAGCCTAAAAAATGAAGAACTTTGGGGAAATGAAGAATGAAGAATTCGCTAGCGCATTTATGCTGCAAGTAATTCTTCATTCTTTTTTCTTCATTCTTATTTCTTCATTTTTATAACAAGTTGCTAGCCAACTCACTCAACTGACTACGTTCCCCTTTCACCAGATTGACATGTGCAAAGATATTCTGGTCTTTCATACGGTCGATCATATACACAAGACCATTGGACTGGCTATCCAGATAAGGCTGGTCAATCTGCTGGATATCTCCTGTGAATACCATCTTCGTACCTTCACCTGCACGGGTAATAATCGTTTTTATTTCATTCGGGGTAAGGTTCTGCGCTTCATCAATGATACAGTACATTTCGCTCAAACTACGTCCGCGGATAAATGCCAATGCTTCAATCACCAGCTGCTCGCTTTTCTGCATATCTTCGATACGCTTCACTTCGGTCGAGTTGGCGGCAAACTGACGCTTGATCACATTCAGATTATCGAATAGCGGCTGCATGTAAGGAGCCACTTTTTCCTGGGCATCCCCCGGAAGAAAACCGATATCCTTGTTGGACAATGCCACTACCGGACGTGCCAGCAATATCTGCTTATAGTCAGTCAACTTGCCTAAAGCTGCTGCCAAAGCCAGCAATGTCTTACCTGTTCCCGCTTTTCCGGTCAATGCCACTAATTTGACGTTCGGATCATTCAGTATCTCGAAAGCGAAACTCTGTTCGGCATTACGGGGCTCAATACCATAATTACGTCCTTTCGTTACCCGGCAAATGGAATGAGTAAAAGGATTGTAGCGCGCCAGTACACTGTTACGATCACTCTTTAAAACGAAGCATTCGTTAGGGTGAATGACATCCTTAAAGTCAAATTCGCTCAGATCAATGCCCTCTTTAGATGAATAGATGCGATCGATCAATGCCGGATCTACATTTTCAAAGATCTCATTGGATTTCTCGAATATATCGACATTGGATACCTTATCTGTGATATAGTCCTCACTGGTAATACCGATAGAACGGGCTTTCATACGCAGGTTTACGTCCTTGGTCACCAATATAGCCGGAGTTTTCGGATATTTGGCTGCCAGATATTCAACAGCTGCCAGTATCAGATGGTCGGGTTTCTTCACCGGAAAAGACTCATGCACTTTGGGAGCATCCACATTTCCGGGAACTACAAACAGGCGACCCATTCCTTCTCCCAGACTCACCCCTTGGGAGAACAGCTCGTCACTCGTCAGCAAATCCAGTTCCCGGACAAATTCACGGGCATTGAAATTTATCTGCTCGTTTCCTTTCTTGAACTTGTCCAGTTCTTCCAGTACGACAAGGGGAAGATGAATATCATTTTCCTGAAAATTCTTCAAGCAATTGTAGTCGTGAAGAATAACATTTGTGTCAATTACAAAATTTTTCTTAGTTCCCATGATTTCTTAGAATTTAATGTTGATATTTGCAGTCTGATTCATCAATCCTCCGCTATCGGTTGAATTGATGGTTCTAAAGATAAACAATTTTGCGAGCAATAAAGATTGCCCGGAGTTAAATATTATAAAACATGGATTATCAGAACACTTTAAAGTACTTATATGAAAGTACACCTATGTTTCAGCAAATTGGTGGAAAAGCATATAAGCCGGGTTTAGAGACAACACACAAATTGGACGAACATTTAGGTCATCCGCATCAACAATTCAGAACGATTCACATCGCCGGAACAAATGGAAAAGGCTCCTGTTCACACACGATCGCAGCCGTACTGCAAGCAGCAGGATACAAAGTCGGGCTATTTACTTCCCCGCATCTGATTGACTTCCGCGAGCGTATCCGTATCAACGGTGAAATGATTCCCGAAGATTATGTAGTCAGCTTTGTAGAAGAACACCGTTCTTTCTTCGAGCCTCTGCACCCTTCTTTCTTCGAACTCACCACAGCAATGGCATTCCGCTACTTTGCCGACCAGCAGGTAGATGTAGCTGTAATCGAAGTAGGTATGGGCGGACGTCTGGACTGTACCAATATCATCACCCCCGATCTGTGTGTCATTACCAATATCGGTTGGGATCATATGCAATATCTGGGCAACACACTGACTAAAATCGCCAAAGAAAAAGCAGGAATCATCAAAGAAGACATTCCGGTAATAGTGGGTAAAGTATCAGGAGCAGTGAAAAGAGTCTTCACGATGAAAGCCAAGGCTATGAATGCCTGCATCGTCTTCGCGGAAGAATTAAAGAGTTGCACCAATGTGAGATATGCCCCCTATGATACCCTGAAAGAATCCAGAGCCGAGTTGCAGGAGTTATTGGAGGAGGAAATAAAACTTCAGCAGATACAGGAGCTTCCGATGAAAATGATGCAATTTGTCTCTCTTATCAACCCGACCGACGCCATACACGCCATAGACAGAATCATTGATAAAAGAAAAGACGCGATATTGATTCATAATTCCAGTTTTATGACGGGACTCTACTACGAACTGAGCGGCCTCTGTCAGACAGAAAATTGCCTCACGATCCTCGCAGCCCTGGAGATTCTGAAGAACCGGGGATATGAAATCAGCAAGAAGGATTACCATACCGGATTCTCTGACGTATGCGAAATGACCGGTCTGATGGGACGCTGGCAAAAGCTCCAGAGCTACCCCGACGTCATCTGCGACACAGGTCACAATGCCGACGGTTTCAAATGTATCCGTCAGCAGCTTAACTATATACACAATAAATTAAATCAGGAACTGCATATTGTATTTGGCATGGTCAATGACAAAGATATCAGCAGCGTCCTGGAACTGTTGCCGAAAGACGCCACCTACTATTTCACCAAAGCGAGCGTGAAGCGTGCGCTGCCGGAAGATGAGCTGATGAAAATGGCTTCGGAAGCGGGACTGAAGGGTACCTCCTATCCTACCGTAGCAGACGCCGTGCGGGCGGCAAAAGAAAACTGCCCCCCTAAAGACTTTATCTTCGTGGGAGGCAGTAACTTTATTGTTGCCGATTTGTTAGCGAACCGCGATACACTCAATCTCTACTAACGCATCCTTCGGCAAAGCCTTTACAGCAACTGCCGAACGTGCCGGAAAAGCTCCGTCAAAATACGTAGCATATACGCCGTTCATCCCGGCGAACAATGACATATCCTGGAGGAATACAGTCGTTTTCACAATGTTTCCCATTGTCAAACCTGTCTCTTCCAGGATGTGTTTTATATTCTCCAGCGACTGGCGTGCCTGTTCTTCAATTCCTTCCGCCATCTTTCCGGTAGCCGCATCAATAGGCAACTGACCGGATACAAATACCATTCCATTGGCTTCTATCGCCTGACTATAAGGTCCGATAGCTCCCGGCGCTTTTTCACTGCAAATTACTTTTTTCATATTTATCTTTCTTTTTTTGTTTACCAATCCTCAAAGGTAGCAAAAAAATGCCTCCCGCAAAACGAATTTTGCAAGAGGCAACCATATTTCTTCTTATTAAAGACTATTCAGCTTTTTCTGTTTTTTCTTCTTCAGCAGGGGCTTCAGCTGAAGTTTCAGCCGATGCTTCGGCAGGAGTGGCTTTCACCGTCTGATCCACCTTTACTCCGTCTCTCGACACGTTCACCGTTACATTGACAGAAGCAGGCTGTGGCTGATACGGCATACGGTTTTTCGGATCTTCACCATACTGGTTAGGACCTACCGTACCATCGGCAAACAACATATAAAGGCCGAATACCCAACCAATGATAGGAACACAGCAAATCAGAATCAGCCAGCCGGATTTGTTCAAGTCGTGCAAACGCTTAACGCCCTGTGCCAAAGAAAACCACAGGGAGGCAATACCTGCCACGAAACCAATCAGGATACCGAAAACAGAACCACCTGCAGAACCGGCAGCCGCACCAAGAAATAAAGTAGCTAATCCCAGAGAATAGGCAATACCAAAAACGATACCACCGATAATACCAGACAGGAAATATTCGATCCTGCGAATACGACCGTCAAAAGAAAAAGGAGCTTTGAACATAATTTTATTAAGTTTATGTGAATAAATAGTTGATTGTAATCTTGATATGCTAACAAAGATATAAAATAAATTAAATAAAGAAAGCTTTTATGTCAAAAAATCGCCTTTTCTATCAAGAATAGAAAACAAAAAAGAAACCAAGTAGTTTTTTGTAGCATATTTTCTTAAACCTATTAACTGTTGACCGATGAAATCTCCTCACTTGCGAAGCCTGCCACAAAAATATTCCCCCAAAAGCATATTACGCGATACTACAACCTATTTTGAGGATTCCGTTTTTCCTATCCGAGAAACAAATAGCATGTTATAATCTGGTTTACAAATAGTTGCACACACTCATCCGCATCCAACACTTCGCTTTACCCTTCTCTCTCAAAAAGACAAAAGGACAAAAAGACATATAATAGTTTTGAAGATGGCAATGAGGAAAAAGAAGCGGATCAGCAAGGTAAAAAACAGAAAGCAAATGCCATGTTTTCCTAAAATCGTGTACAAATATCTACCTGATTTTTTGTTGTTATGAGCATAACCAGTTATTATTGTCCTTAATGCTATCTCCCACACTTCATCCTTCAAATAATTCGTACAACATCCAACACTTTATTGGTAAACTACCAAAAGCATTCATCAACAAAGCAACAATCTAACTCGCGTAAAATACGATTTCGGCAATCACATAAAAACAGTCCATAAAAGGCACTCAATGAATTAAAAATCAGCAAGATAGTTTAAAGAATGTATCATAAGAATTTATAAAAGGGACCATATGTCCTTTTTGTCATTATGTCACTTTGAAAGTTTACAAAAATCATTGGGAAGTTTGAAAAAATCTTCTTAATGATTGGATTCAAACATTGAGAAGATTGTATTGAATCTCCTCAATGTTTTTTTCTTTTTATCGGTGTATTCGTTCAAGAATACGCTCCCAATCGTCGTTTATTTCAATTCTAAGAATTGAATTGCAAGCAATTACAAATGGAGTAATATCCTATTTTATAACTCGCACCAATTTACTTTGTAAGCATTCGCTGCCCCCGTCTTTTCACTTTCTTTGTTCTGTTCTACCTTTATCACCCCAAAGCTATGTGGAAGCTTAAAGAGTTTGAATCAATCTATTCCCGTTACGAGAATAACGATTTGAGGGTTTGTAATTTTATGCCAATGAAGTAATCAACGAAGCGAAATTCTATTATTGGCAAAAAAAGTTGCGTGAGTCGAAATTGCCGGCTCAAAGTTTTATTCCCATTGTACTAGGTTCTCACTCTCCAAACTCCGTTCTGTCTTGTACAAGCAATGTCGGCGCACCTCACTCCGCTACTATTGCTCCGGAATATAAAGTTCTTTATTCTTATAAAATATATTACACACCCGAAATACAGTGAACACAGAACTACTCAAGACCTTAATCCAGTTAACCCGTTGCAAGACGTGCATAACAGAAATCCATGTTTACAAAACAACCTGACAGGATTTAATGCTGATGATACAAGGTATCAACACAGGTAATTATACTCGTAGAAAAAGATGAAATCCACATGAAAAAAAGGAGATAAAAGGTAAGCGAAGAAAGTTGTACAATTCTCTAAAAATAGCTATATTTACATCATAATTGATAGCCACAATGGAAAAATTAAGCTGCGAATGATGATGCGGCAGAAAATACTGCTGTGATCTATCCCTTGATGGGATGCTGCAAATCTAGAGAAGTAAACTTCAGGGATAGACCATGTAGAATATCTTGTGTCAGATGTCAACTTCTCATTTTATGCTTGTCCTAAATACTCTCCAGTCAGTAAACCTATCAATTATTTAAATAATCTTAGATTAGCAAATATTAAGAACGAAAATGGAAGTAATGTTACGTAGAAGTAATTTCCGCGATTATTACGATATATACTCTATTTTAAAAAGTGGAATCTCTACTAATAATTTAGTTTTTAGGGCGCTAACATATTCTAGTAATAAATTAAAATCCAAGAATTTATTAGCGATGCTTACTAATAGAAGTCGCTTTACAAGAGATACCCATTTTGAACAGCTTCAACTAACTTACACTGTTGCAACACAAGAAATTGAAGATTATATAAAATCCTACTCACAGGAACATAAATAATAATGGACCGTTTATCAATACAATACATCTTCCGGTTGGAATGGAATATAAGGACCATCCTTCACCTCAAAAACAACAGAACCTTGTTCTAATACCTCTAATGTGTGCCACTGTCCGATAGGGACATGAATACCATAATTCCCATTCAAAGGATCTAATAAAAACGATTCTGTTTCAGCCCCCATTTCATTATAGAATATCACACGAATTTTTCCACGAAGAAGAATATAAGTTTCTGCGGTATTACGATGACGGTGAACAGGAAGTATAGTACCAATTTCCAATGCATTTAATAAACGCTGCGCTTTTGCATCAAGAGAATCATGAAGATTAAAATTCATTCTCAGCCGTTCACTTGCTTTTGCTTTCTCTGAAACCTTGTCTAACAACTTTTCATCTATAATCATAATTTTACGCCATTTTAGTTTTCAAATATTCCTCATGTAAATAATAACACTTCTTCTTGAACAGCATATATGCTATTATCAATACGATTATTACTATGCAGAAATACACTCAATGATTGATTTGCAAAGATACTAATCCGACCAAAATTATCTTGTAAAATCAGATAAATAATAATGACCAATTTTATCCTTTTTCTTCACTCATAACTCCATACATCATCCAACGTCAATGATATACCAAATACCTTTAGGAACAACACATCCTCGACACTCAGAATTAGCATCAAGATAATAACACTCGTATTCAACACCTTTTTCATCGTAAAAAATCTCTTCAATCTTTCCTTTTTGAGGATAAAAGCACACTCTGTTATTTATTGATGTCTATGAATAGGAGCTTGAGTACCAGGTAAAACGGCATTAAGCATACGTTGCGACTGATCTTCAGATGAAGTTCTTAAGTCATAATTTTGACGCAAACATAGGGAATCTACAGCTTACTCCAATAAGTTATCAAGAAACAGATTATCAATTATCACATCTCATTAGAATTTATGCAAATCAGTAGTTGAAAACCAACCTCCTTTTCATTTATTAAAATTATAATATTCAGATAATTACCTCATAAAAAATTCTTCTAGTCTCCTTAAAAAACACTATATTAGAAGAATAAACTATTCATTTTTCTAATTATAATTCCCTAGGAGAAAGAATTAAAACTTATAAAACTATATATGTATATCTGCGATATTTATGAATCTTCACTGAAGTTCTACTGTCAGAGTTTCAGTAATAACACAAATCCTGTCTTTACCGACCGGGAACTGTTAACTATATATCTGTTTTGCAGAGCCTATAAACAATACTTTAAAATCAAAGATATACACACTTTTACCAAGGAATACCTGCTTTCATGATTCCCCAAGTTACCTTCTTACTAAACATGCAATTATAGATTGAATTTGATGTCAGAGGCTATCAACGAACTTGTCAGACAGTAAATCCATTCATTCAAACCCAAAATTACGACAGAATGAAAACAAATATTCAAAAAACGATGAAGATCAAATCTACATCCGAGCTTCTTTTGCATACGATGGGAAAATTGCCATCACATTTATTTATCTATTTTTTAAACTATAAATCAAAGGCAACTACTGATTCGCATTTATATCTTATTATGTTATGATTCGGTATTCTTAATCGAATTTTTAAAGCTCACTACACAATAGCTATAGTTAAAGTAATCCGATAGTGCTAGAGTGTAGTTGTCGTTTCCCAACCCTCTACGTATCTTTTTCGACAGTTTCACTGCTATCCAAATAAATGGATTGAAGATGCTTGACGTTGGTAACTTCCTGCCGTGTACCTTGGCAATCTCATAAATAATATCGCAAGTTGAAACCAATTCTTTGTTTTGCGGAGTCAGCACACCATCCAATTCCGTGTCTATCACCTTGCGAATAAATTCGCAGAGATTATCAATATATATCATACTCTTCTTGTTATGATAGCAGGGAAAGAAAGGCACTTTCAAAGCAAGCTTCACCACGTTGTTGTAGTTACCCTTGCACCCCTTGCCATAAACAAACGGCGGCCGAACGTATGAAATCTTAAAGTTTTCATTTTCCAACTTCTTCAACCCCAGGTCACCTTGATATTTGCTATCACCATAAAAACTAGTCGGCTTTTCAAACTTACGAATCTTCAAGTCATCACAACAATCGCCATAGACATTCATCGAACTAAAGTGAATGAAATGCTTCACACCATTCTCTTTGCAAATTTTTCCAATATTAATCGGTAAGTCACGATTAATGGCATAAAACAGAGGTTTCATGTTTTCTGTTATATTGTTTATATGAGCAATACCGGCAGTATTTACTACAGTTCCGTACTTAGTATAATCTGCCTCTTTCCATTTATTTTCTCTAGATGAGATTATATCAACATCGTATTCGGAAGGAAATGCATCAAGCCATGCTTTGATTTTACACCCAATATAGCTGTCATCACCAATTACAAGGACTTTTCTCATTCTTTTATTCTCTTGCAAACATTTCCAAGTATCTTCTGTGCATCTTAATACCATATTCAATATTGACTTCTGGCAGTTCTTCCCCAATAAGTTGCTTGACACGAAGATAAGGCAGGTTCAGACCACCTTCTTTGAATATCTGCATGGTGGCAGCAATACGAGGATTAATCTCCATCAAAACAGGATGACCATTTTCGTCAAACTTGAAATCCAAGTCAGCATTACCATCTAGTTCCAATGCACCGATTACTTTCTCTGCTATCTCATATGCTTCGTCGTTTTTTCTCAATGTAGCTACCTGTGGTATACTTGCAAGGTTTACATTACTTTCACGACCAGCCATATATAAAATCTTCCCCCTGTCAGCCAATAGATCAACCGAATACTCCTCACCAGGCAGATACTCCATCGCCATCATTTCAGGAAATGAAGGCCTCTCTGCCAAAATACCTCTTAACTCATCGTATGAGATGAAGAAAGAGTTTGGTTTCTCGTAGAAAAGAATGTCGAACTTCGACTTGGTCGGATCTACAATTCTGATTCCACGACTACCACTACTTTCTGTTGCTTTCAAGCAGACCGCCTTCTGAGGATAACCAATATATTCAAACGCCTTGTCAAATTCCTCGAGGTTTCTAACCGGACAATATTTCGGAGTTCTCAATCCGCGAACAGCCATGAACTCATATAGTGCCAACTTGTTATTTGATATTGCGATAGCATCACCATCAGAAACAGAAAGCATAGTACCAACAGCTTTAAACTCGCTACGTCTTCTCTGCAACTCTTCCAGTTCACTAGACATGAAAGGCATCAACACGTCAACTTTCTCGTTACTACATATTTCAAGCAAAGCATCCACATAGTGAGGATCAGAAGCTGAAGGAACCAAGAAATATTCATCTACCATCTGTAAAAGTGTCTCGTCACTCTTCATATCCACACCAATCACTTTCACCTTTCGTTCCCCATTGTTATGCAGACAAGATACAAGACCTGGCATAAACTGCGCACCAGACGCAGTTGTAAGTATAGTTAAATCCCTCATATATTTAGAAAATATAAGTGATGAATACATCGTCAAACTCTTCTCTACGCTTAATTACTCGACTATTTCCATTCTCGTCAAGCTCACACATTGCACAGTTTGGAGCAATGAATGGTGGTTTAAAATTGTTTGAGTAACCTCCCACATTAGCAAATACCACATAGTCGCCAACTCCAAGTTTACCATGATAGGCGGTGTACATCACATCATGCTCTAAGCAAGTATAACCAACGAAGTTAGCATTATTCAATTCTATCTGTTCTTCTGAGCAGCATATAACATCTATTGGTAACTGCTTTATCTGGCAAATGTCTCCAATCATGTGTTTACTGCAATCCATCACTACAATGTCTTGACCTTTGATACGCTTGATACTGTCAACACGTCCGACAAAGTCAATATAGCTGTTAACAATTGTTGTGCCTGGTTCTGTAAAAAGAATAGGCTTCTTTTCTTCTGGCAACGAAGCATAGTGCTCAGCAAATGGAATGGCTACTGCAGCAGCATACTGCTCAAAAGATGGAATATTGTCACCAAATTGCTCAGCAAGCGAAGGTTTCATTACAGCAAACATTCCGCTTCCCAAATTCAGATACTTCGGTGGTTCTGCCGGAAAGTACTTGTCAGCAAGGGTTAACATAACTTCAGCTCTGTTCTTCCATGCCTGAATGGTACGAGACTGGCCGATGTGGCAATGAAGGCCTTCTACCTTCACACCACTTTCTTTCAGCAAATAGAAGGCAAGATCAAGGTCCGAGTTATCGCTATCAATGCCGAAGCGGGAAATGAAGCACTGACCAATATTAATGTTAACACGAATACCGACCTTCAGTTGCTTCTCAGTATGCGCTTCTGCAACTACACAAACCTTTTTCACTTCCTCTATGTTATCAATGTTCAGAATGCCACCCGCAAGCAGATGCTCAATACTAAGCTCAGTCTTATAAGGCCCATTGTAGATGATTTTCTCGTTATCATAGCCCAATCGTTTTGCCACATTATATTCCATGTCTGAAACTACCTCAGCATAACCACCTAATTGCTTAACAATCTCACAAATGACAGGTGTATAGTTCGTCTTGTAAGAATAGGCCAACTGATACTTAGGATACAAATTCTTAAAGCATTTCTCAAAATGGAGGTAGTTCTTCACAAACTCTTCCTTCTGAAACACATAAAGCGGTGAACCATACTTAGCTACCAGTTCATTTATTTTTTCTTTGACCATAATTTTGTTGATTATTTTATTTCAAATCCCTGTTTTATTCTGTATTCCTTCAGATGTGGACGTTCGTCAATACCATAATTCTCATTTACACGTTTAAAGAGTATAATGAGTGTGTAGAATATCACTTTCAAATCTAACCACAACGAAATATTGTTGACATAATCAACCTCATATTCAAACTGTTCTTCATACGTTGTGATTGGCTCTAACGATAATCCATCAGGAGGTATTAGACCACCACGAACACTATGTCTCACCCTTTCGTTTTCTTTGAAGTATGGTAGGTCACAAGCTCTCAGTGGTCTCGGACCCACTATCGACATATTACCCATAAGTATTGAGAACAACTCCGGTAACTCGTCCAATGATGTAGAACGCAACATGATTCCGAATTTGTTCAGTCGCTGTTGTTCATTGAGCAGATTGCCATTCTCATCCTTCGCATTAGTCATCGAGCGAAACTTATACATCTTGAATATTTTCTCCCCCTTACCAATCCTCTCTTGTGAGAATAGTATCGGACTTCCCATCCATATCCTCACACAAACGACAATGATGAGATAAAGCGGTGACAATATTACTATTGCAATTAGAGATAACAAAATATCAAAGAATCGTTTAAAAAAATATCTGTACATTATTTGGTTTATCTAATTTGAAAGTTATCAAATTGAAAAGTGTATAAAAATGGATAGGAAGTAACCATGAGTATAAAGTGAACAATTAGATTCTTTTTAGAACAACCTCGAATGCTTCCGCATAGTTTGTTCCGCTCTGTGCACCACGATATGCAGCCAAACCTTTTATAGCTTCCTCTGAACGAGGATGAGGATATGCTCTCATTACTCCGCGATAAGTTGCCAAAGCAGCAATCTTAACATCCACATTATCTCTCCCGACCTCTACAAACGTATTCGGCTGGAATCTATTCATGCTTGTGTTAACAGACCATTCTGTTGACGAAAGAACTTCCATAAACCAGAACTCCTTCAATGGTTTAACCCCAGTGCGACGCTGAAATAACCTTATTGCAGCTTGACAAGCCATGCTTGTATGCATATGATCATTATTAGTATCTGCTGGATGATGAGTAATTATTATATCGCAATCCGATACTATTATAACCTTTTCAATAAATTGAACTAAACTTAAATGCGTAGAGTTATTCATTTCAATATTTGGGAAGGTCCCCTCATACTTATTACGGATACCCAGTATTTGTGCACTTGCATCAAGATCGGCATTTAATTCTTCATCTTCAGGACGAAACGCACGTGCTTTTGCTTCCGTACACATAATACAAATATCTACATTATGTCCTACAGAAGTAAGTTTTTTTATTGTCGCACCAGCTCCTAAAACCTCATCATCAGGATGTGCAACTACTAATAAATAATTCATAAATTACTGTTCATTTAATTTTCTTATAATATTTTCTCCAAATGATCAATACATTTAGACAATGTAAAATTATTCTCATGACACATTCTGCCGTTATTTTTTTTGACAAAGTTTCTTTATTTTTCAATCCTTTATCTTGTATTATATCTGAATCCCGCTATCAGTTTCGTCTATTAAATCTGCATTGCACCATACTATAACGCGACTTTTGTGCGGGCTTTTTTTTTAGTAATCCTATCATTTCATCTTCACCATCAACCTCCTCATATAGTAGATAATATCATCAACTATCTCCAACTCTCTGATTCGTATAATCCAAGTGCGTAAAGTAGAATGACTGTTGGGATTGATATCCTTCATTGTCTTCTCGTAGCCTTCCTCCCGAATCCTCTGATAGATGGTGTCTCTCTCCACGGGACGTTTGCTGACGTGATTCAGATTCCAGTTGTATTTGGATGCATCGTCGATATTTGACTCTTCAAATACGCATCGGTCTTTGATTTGTTCCCATGCCTTTGCCCCAGTTGCATTGTTTACCAACAACAAAGAAACGCCCTTTCGATAATCCATCAATGGGAAGAATAAGCGTACACCCCACCAATCGGCAAGCGTTAAGTCACCTTGTCTCTGGAGTTTTGTGAACTTGCAATGATAACAACTCTCGCGATAAGTATATGAGCGCATAAACGAATATAAATAGAGACTCAAGTCGTAAGAAGGCAACACTTTATGGATCTTAGGGTTTGCGAAATCTACGATTTCACAAACTCCCCACCGAGCGTTGTTACGAAACTGGTAGGAGGTCAATGTAGCCTGATGCTTATTCTCCAAATACTTGACATGTTCATCAAAAACATACTGGGAAGGTACACCATGGCATATCAAATCTGCACACAGTAAGTACTCACTCTGCTTATATTTCAAGTACGCTTTCAAACCAGCCACTAAACAAGGAGTACCAACGAAAAGTACATACTCTCCATTCGAGATATGTTGTTTGATTCGTCTGAAGGTATCGCCTATATCGCTTTGCAGATACTTAGATCCGCGTAACTTCTGTAGATCCTTGATAGTATTTACTCCAATATGTTTTAACTGGAGCTTATCTTCAAACGAAGCTCCGTACACCCATCCATGCTTATCCTCTATGATATGTTTAGCCAAAGTGTAGAACAATCCTCCGCTACTGCTGCCCACACGGTTCTGACTATCGTAAGCAGCATACGCTTTAGGATGTTGCGTATTGTTACAAGTGTATTCATCAGAAAAAGAACATACCTTTTCGCAAAGACCGCAGTCAATACACTTATCCATATCTTTAACAGGATACTTGAAACCCTCAGCATTTATCTTAAATTCTATGCAGTTTTTGGGGCAGACCGTTGCGCATGCACTACATCCACAGCACTCTGCAAGGTTATTTGTCTGAAAATAGGTTTTCATTTTATCACCGATTTTAGATACTCAATAGCTTCGCTTCGTTTTTGATCAAGAACTGCATTCACCTTATCATAATTGATCGTACTGAGAATCTTATCGGTTACTTCCGATGCCAAAAGGCCATTCACTAAACGGTCCATCAAGCTAACTGTGGTCAGAATGTTAGTAATGCGTGACTCAAACTTGTTTGGCTTAATAGCCGCAAAGTCTTTATTCAAATTAATGCTAAATGCCGTTCCATGGAACGAATTAGTCAGGATATAGTCAGCATACAGCATCAAAGATAAGAAATCTGCTGGTGATGGATAATGCAATGTGATATCTGCACGATTATCCTTCAGATATGTAAGTGAGAAGGAAACAATCTTCAAGCTCTTTTTAGCAGCAATCTGACGAATGACTTTGTAATGTGCTTCCTCGTCACTGGCATTGTATGGCATGTATACAAAGAGGTAAGGCTTGTCAATCAATCTGGGTGATGCATATTTTGCCCACTCATCCTTATCCAGCATCAATGTGGGATCTATCAAGACCTGCACATCATCAAATCCAAGTCCAGATAGGACTTCTCTACCGCTCTCTTCACGGACAGATAGATAGTCATAGTCTTTCAGGCTTTGGGTCATACATTGTTTCTCATCTTCGTTCAATTCGGTCATTCCCATTGATGCTGCATAGGAAATCTTGCGACCATGAATACCTTGGAAGAAGTAATGCTCATCAAACCCCTCATTATAGACAAAGTTCCACACCTGATCACTACCAGTGATGTAGCAGTCGGCTTTTGGACACTTCTTAGTAAAATCATCACCCTTATAGATAGGGACAGAGATATTACTATGCTTCTTGACAAACGACTCAAAAATCTTCTTGTTCTTCAAGAAGCAAGGTAATTTCAAAAGCATACAAACGATGTCCTTTGGTGATTTTAAACCTCTTTTCAGAAAGCCGGAAAACGTCACTCGAGGAGGAATATAGTTAATCAAAGTAGGCTCTGTGTCTACTTGTTCCAATACTCTTTGAGTCGCAATTGCTTGCAAGGCAGATCCGAAATTTTCGCCAACATGAACGGTAATAAAGGCTGTTTTCTTTTTACTTCCTATACACTCTTGGTTTATAAAACCATTATTATTGACACTCATTTTTACACATTTGTTATACTCCAACATGTCTCTCAATTCCCTTAATTACATAATGCAGGAAACAGAAAGATGCCTCGAGGATATTTAAACCAAGTTCCTTACGGTAGATATTCCAGGTCCACTTGGCGGCCTTTACTTTATTTCCAGATACAGATGACTCTCTTTCTCTATAGATCAACTGCACCTCATTGCTGTTTGCAGCAGTACCTCCATTCTTAAGGAAGGTCAACCAAAAGAGATAATCTTCATGACCTATCTTCTTAAAACGACAACCATTAAGACACTCTTTCCTGAAAATCGCCTCTGAGCAACCTATGCTATTGTATTTCAACAATTGCTTATAGTCCGTAAAGGCTGGTCCTTTCACAATCTTGCCAGTACGGGAACCATCCTCACACATCACCTCGTAGTTTGCATACACTATAGCATAGTCACCCTCTTGGAACTTTGCCAACTGCTTTTGCAACTTGTCTGAAGTCCAGATATCATCACTATCAAGGAAGGCAATATACTCACCGGTCGAATGCTCTATACCAATATTCCTAGGCTCGGCAGGAGATCCAGATGGCCTTGCGTTACGTATCAGTTTAATGCGGTTATCATTATTTTGATAGTCTTGAATAATTTCAACAGAATTATCCTTTGAATAATCATCGACAATAATCAACTCCCAGTTCCGATGAGTCTGAGCAATCACAGACTCTATTGATTCGGTTATATACTGAGCAGCATTGTAGCATGGCATCACTACACTCACAAGCGGACTGTCCTTACTATTCATGACGTCGTTCCTCTAATTTTTGATTGATAAAATCTACCACTTTTGCAAAATCCTGCCCCCAAGTAGTTTCGTACTGCTTGTTCTTCAGGATATTTCGCTTACATGCTTCATATTCTGAGAGATTGTCTTTGATATTCAAAATGAGTTTTTTGATGGATTCATCCGAATAAGGATCTACGATATACCCCATCTTGTTGCTACTGACAAAGTCACCCAACTTGGTCTTGTCTGCATAAATGCAAGGTTTGCCACATGCCATTGACTCATGAAACTTGTTTGAGATAGCATACACTACATTATAGTCTTTATTAGGGTATGCAGCCCATACAAGATCGCTCTGGCCATATATCTCTGGTATCTGTGAGAACGAGTAGGAACCATAAAACGAGATATTCTTGTATCCCTTCGAGAATGCCTTTATGTGCTCCAAATCATGTCCATCACCGAAGATTTTCACTTCTATATCATCGATACTGCAAGCTGCTGTCACAAAGTGCTCCAAAATTTCCTTATAGCGGATGGTACCGATATACGACACTACGAAAGGATTGTGAGTTGACTGTTCCTCCTGTTTGAAATCAAACTTTGACTTGTTCTCAAGTATAATCTGAGGCATTGACTCGGGATAGAGTTCCTGGAAGAATCGGGATGCATGGATAATCAAATCAAAACTCTTCAACTTTCTACCCTCCAATATCTGAATTGCCTTGCGGATAAGATAAGAACCAGTTGGAACATCTAGGTTCTCGTAAATAAGAACAGGCTTATTAGGCAGATCGGAAGGAGTCACCAATAACGACTCCCAATGTGAAGCTATGATTACATCCGGCTGCAGTTCACGAAGTTTCTTGCGTGCAAACTTAGCAAAACCCAATATCTTCTTGAGTTTCTCTGTAGGATTACCGTATGCTGCCTCTGCCTCATAGACGATATAGTTGGATGGAGTGACAAACGCTACCTTATCTCTCTTCCAAGTTAAAATCAGCATCTCAGCTTCAGGATAAATCTCTTTGAACGAATTCTCAATTTTACTATTCCTAGTATTGATAGGAATACTTGTATCTATGATTACGATTTTCATATATTATCTATTTTGGACTATAAAACAATCTTTCCAATACTTGCAAGGATCCAAGATGTCCAAATTACGGTAGTATTCACTTTTCTGCATTACGAATTCAATTACAGCTATGAATTCCGATGGACTTTTGACCTGAAAATCATACGTTACCAAATTCTTATACTCATCAAAAATAGGTATTGCACTAGTCACAATAGGAGTGTTATATGAAAGTGCTTCATGAAACACACCACTAGCTCTATAATTAAATGACTTATCATATGGCAAGAAGATTGCTATCGGGCTCTGAACCAATTTTTGATATAGTTTTTTATGAATAAATCCGTTCAGTATAGTAATGCATGATGCAACATTACCATATTGTTTGTTTGATTTTATAACTAACTGTATATTATGCTCTGTCAAGTACTTAATTACCTCGCCATTATTTATAATACTGTTTAAAAGATGTTTATCCATGGATGAAGTTGTAGGGCAGAAGACTACATTCTCTTTCTCGTTAACTTGGATATGTTCCGGCAAATATCCATGGGGAATATAAACAGACTTTTTGTTCTTGCATCTTGACTTCATATACTCATGTATCCTTTTTGTCAAACATACATGTATGAAATTGTTCGGAAGAAGTTTCGTCGCAAGATCTCTGTACCAAAAACTCAAGAAATCCACATTTACATGATTGATTACGAATGTAGGACACTTCACCCTAAAGAATACAAGAGATAGAGCATCGTAGGTTAGCACAACTACTGCATCCGGCTTTATCTTGTTAGCAACGCTTTTTGTATAAAGCAGTTTTTTGATATCATACTTTATATGCTGGATAGAACTGAGTTGCTTTTCTGTTTGGTGTAAATAGTACTCTTCTGGTATCTCATAGTACTCAGCATTCTCAGGAACCTCTAAGTACCCTTTTCTGGAAACATACGACAACTTATGTCCAGTCTGCATTAGCGCATTGATATGTATCCTATTGAAAAATACATGACCTCGGGTACAGATGTAATCGACTATTAGAATATTCATTGTATTAATTGTTCACGTTAGAATATTTCTTTATATCATACTCTGCAGCATATAATGCGAAAGTAGCTGCAAGAAATAGTGATGTATTGAAATAGAAACTATACAAGAATAGAAAATATCCTGCAAAGCATAATGGAGAATACTTGATGTTTTTCAAGTACATAAAACCTTTTTTGAGAAGCATATATGTTCCAATTAGGCCATTAAACAGCAGAGTGTTCGGAAGAAACGAGTGGGCAGTTCCATATCTTCCTGAATTGATAATCTCAAGAGGGAAACCACCAATTGAGACATCTACATTGCGGAATAACCCAGTACTATCAGTATAGACTCCACCAAAGCCATGACCGAATATCAAACCTAGAGGGTCTCTTATACCATTATCCAGAATATTCAACACCTCTGCAACTCGTATATAGGGTGAATCGGAAATATCCGTAAGAGTGAATCCTGTTGAACCGATTGTAAACAAGGCTTCCAGCAAAGAAATCAACTCCATAACTTTGTTTCCTGCAAGACTCTGACCACCTTCGATAGATAAGAAGAAGCTTACGATCGCAGATCCTCCTACAATGATAAATATAGGGAATATAATTCTTAAATACTTGGTGTACTTGAGAATTGAATTTGGAACAAAATATGTAAAATAGATTAATACCAAGAAACATATCAAAAGAGACAAGAAAAAACCTCCTCGTCCTGCTATGACAAGACAAACGATGTATAATGTGAGCGATACCATGTATGCTACCTTGTACTTAACATCAGTAAACAGAATTAATATCAGGATAGCCCCCATAATAAACTCCTCGTTAAACACCAAGGCATCGAACACAGAATATGATACTCGAATATTAAGTAAAAAATATGATATGAATGAAACAATCGGAGCCGTCAGCAATAATGACATAGCTGCATTCTTGCATTTATGCAGATAATTGTCATCGTAATTACGTGAGAAAATATCAACGTATAAATAACCTACAAATATGTAAATGAATGCTGTGATGAAGTCATTGAGTCGATAATTAAAGATAAGAAGGCCCAGAACACCGATACCTGTACCATAGATCAAAAAAAATGACATCAGTTTTCGGACCCCCCACAACAGCGAATCTTTGGGCGCTTGAATGGTCTTTTTCCTATTTGCGAGCCACAACATGCCGAGCAATATATACGACAGCGTGAGCGGACCAATCAGTTTAATTTCTGGATATGAGAATAATTGTGCGTCAGATGATGCGGATGTCGCATCACATCCCGTCAAACAAAAAATCACATGAAAGATCAATGCAGAAGGATAATCTTTCCTTATCATCAAAGACATCACTACTACAACTTCAATTGCCGTAATCATAATATTTAATGGCGATTCCAGTAAATAGAAATTCCCTAATTCGATTAAGATTAAAAGAATTAACCGAGTATAGAATTTGTTATCATCAAATATATGAATTAAACTACTCATTTAGGACCTTGTTAAAAAGTGAAAGAGAATCAGTCCTCTTACCAATAAGCATCTTGTTAATATTGTAAAAATCAATTTGATTTGTAGGTAGGGTATCATCAACAATTCTATCTGAGATACAGAATGTATTTAATAACGTAGTGATTCTGCTTATACCTCTATATGGATTTTTTAATACACAGAATTGTCTATTGAATAATATAGAAAAAACAGAAGCATGGAAAGAATCTGTTACTATAAAATCTGCATCTCTGAACCCTTTAAGTATATCATATATTGAAGGATAAGGGGTTACTTTCTTTCCCTTCTTATATGATAAAATATTTACTACAGGAAGATCTAACTGTTTGCTAAGTTTAGCAACAAATTCTGTAGATTTATTAGTTTCGTCGAGAATGTATGTGATGATATATTTATCAGGATATTTTTTTGTTGATTTATCCGCTAAACTTGAATATTGTTTATCATCAACCAACATGGTCGGATCTAATACTTGTACTGCATCAACACCAAAATTCTCTCGGCAGATGGTCACACCTTCTTTTTCTCGTACTGATACAAATGAGAAATCACGTATCAATCTCTTACATTTGTTTATCAGTGATTTGGGGTAGTCAATCTTCGAAACTCCAAACGAAGCAGCATAAGAAATTTTCTTTGCAGGATGCTTGACAAAATCAAAATAATAGGTCGGAATATTGAGCGAAAACTCCTCACGCCAAACTTGATCGCTGCCTACAATGAATGCTTCAAAGCAACGATGATCATATCTCTCAAGTTCTTTAATACTTGAAAAATACGGGGTTAATGCAATATTATCAAATACAAACTGGTTTGTGTATGTGTCAATAATCTCGTAATCTTCATTTGTTGGCCAATGAGGAATTACAGGACCATTATACTTTCTAATTAGTTTAAGCAAGCAATTCTTAATTACCTGTTTTGCCTTATTTATACGTTTTTCCTCAACAACCTTAGTGTAGTATGTATAAGGTTCATGTCCCAACTGTTTGATGACATACTGCATTGCATAGGCTTGCATTATGAAGCCAAAATTGGAATGAAATCTTAATGTTAATACACCGACCTTCATTGTTTGTTAATATTATTCACACAACTCATTTTTTACATGAACATTCTTTACTATTATTTCCATCTAGTCTCCTTATTTCTAAAGCATATCGAAATGATTCTGGGATCATCAAGGATGACATCTAATAATTTGAATTCTAGTTGAATGACTTCTTTACCTTCACTACACGATCTAACATATTATATATCAACAAGGTACAATCATATACTATTTTATATAATCGTTGTTTAGATGTGGGTCTAGTACACTCGTTTATCAGCTCTATCATATTCTCATTATCCAATCTTGCAAAAAACTCATCGCGTTTCGAGGGTTCTTTTGGCGAAAGATAGCAAGCTGGATTGAGTGATTTAATGCGTTTAAAATTTGTTTCCGCAGAAATAACCTGTTTTTTATCTAAAGTATCTATTCCGTTATCGGTGTTGAGGAGTATTAGACTGGTACCTTTGTCATCATCCATCTCAGGATAGATATTGTGGACTCCCCAAAAGTCGGCAATGGTAATGTCGCTCTGACTGCTGCATCCCTTAGCTTTGCATTCGTAACAAGAAGGACGAAGAATTATATCACGTAAGAATGCCTTCATATAGTGATTTTGCTTATATGGTGAAAGCATTGATGCTGTCTTGTCACCTTCGTTGAATCTAAGGTTAAAACTGAAGTCCTTCCATCCCTTGTCTTTATTGCGGAACTCTACGCTACTGATACTTTTTACTTCTTTGACAACTTCATCGAGATACATACCCCATACCTTTGGGCTTGGTGTACCATGGCAGATAAAATCAACCGTCAAGAGGTTATCATATGGCTTGCGAAGGTACTTGTGAAGACCAGCAACCTGACAAGGGGTTCCAGAAAAAAGTACCATACGACTATCTGTGAGGAAACGCTTCACATCTTTATATGCATTCTCCATGCGGGCCTGCACATATTTGGAGCCCATGAAGGCTTCTACCTCTTTCATATCCTCAGCATAATCTATTACCACCTGCCAATTCTCATCAAAGCGAGCACCAAAGACGACACCATCTTCTTTGATGATCTTTTCTGCAAGGATGTAGAAGATGCCTCCAGAGGAACTCTTGAGTCGAATCTCCTCGTTCTTGTTGATAGCTGCAAGTACTTTGAGAGGTTCTCGTTTTTCGTATGGTTGCAGTTCATTGCACACCTTTTCACAGAGGGCACAGTCTATACAGGTATCCATATCGACCTGAGGATAAAGAAACCCTTCATTATCTGCAACCATCTGAATGCATCGTTTAGGACAAATGGATGCACAGGCACTACAGCCACAACAATTATGTTTATCAATTACATTAATCATTTTGAAAATATTCGCAGAATAGGTTTAACAATGAGATTCTTTTCCTCCTCATTCATACTAAACATATAATATAATGGAGCGTATATACATACATATACTGCAACAGTTAATAATAATGATGTCCAGGTGTTTACAAATGGGGCAAACCTCAATATTACAGAGAATATGCCGACAATAAGTATTGGTACTATATCCATCTTTAGTATTTCCTTCCAGAATTTCGGTATATCTAAAGATTGTTTATTTTTATAGTATATATTCATAATCACCCCCTGTCCAACAAATAAAGCGCCTGCGATTGCTAAAGCACAACCGGTTCCTCCCCAACTCTTCGCCAAAATAATTTGAATAACCAAAGCGACAACTGCAATACAGATGTATAGTAAACTTCTAAATTTCATTTCATTTCGAGCCTGAAGAATGGTAATACCAAGATTCTGAATCAGAGGAATATAGAGAGCAACAAAAAAAGCAACTGTCATATAATATGCATCAGAATAATCTTCGCCTGCCCACAATTCAATAAATCTTTTGCCAAATACAATAAATCCAAACAGCATAAAGCTCATTATGATGTTTTGAATTCTTCCTGTACGTATGAATAGGCTGGAGATTTCTTCTTTATCGTTTCTCTGAGAGACCATACTAGTAACCTTTGGAAGGAAAACAGAAGATATGGCAGTAGAGAATTGCATGTACATGCTTTCCATCTGTATGGCTACGGCAAATACTGCTACAGCTGCAGTTCCTGATATAGCCCCTAGTACGAATTGACCAGTATTCCAGTATATCTGGTTCATTACAACGTCCAATAGAATCCAAAATGAATAAATGGCAACTTCTTTAAGCAAGGATAGTTTGAGATTCGAAAATAGAATTTGAATTCTCAATTTCTTTTTACAATAGATAAAATTGATGATTAATGTAAAAACATTGAATATTGTTTGAATAACAACCAATGCTATTGCCTTATAACCCATTGATAGCAATACTATCATTACTCCGGTATTCAACAAGATTCTGACTATGTTTATGACCTTGGGAAATGTAAATCGTTCATAAGCGGTAATAATAGAACCAAATATACTCATTGGAAATGTGAAAGCAAGGTTAAATACAAGAATAAGTATCATAACTCTTGCTTTCAATAGCTCTGCCAAAGACATTGTCTCGGCGAATAAACAATCAACATTAAAGTAGAGAACTGTACCTATTGACAAAGCAATTATACCTATCACAACATATAAAAGAAAGAACATGCCGAACATCTCATATTGCTCAGTAATTTTTCCTTCTGCCCGAAATTTTGCTGTATATCTTACAATTGCATTTCCTATACCGAAATCTAAAACTGTAAGGTATGCAATTACAGAAGCAACAAGTGCATATAGCCCATACTCATTCTGCCCCATCATGCGAAGCATATATGGGGTGTATAGTAATGTGACAAGTATATTCAGAACAATTACAATATAATTGAGAATTGCTCCTGCTTTCAACTGGTTGATTGATCCTATTTGTTTATTTTGCATTTTTCAAAAGTGAATAATCAACAAAACTCATATATCACATATGGCACAAACTCTTAATCACTTACTCTATTTCCTCTCTGTTCTCTCAATATCCTCCTCAACAAACGGATTGCCGCTCTGAACCTCAATGAAGGTGAGCCTTGTGAACACCCTAATAGAGTGAAAGTCTCTACAGGAATGATGGCTGTATCACCAGTCTTCACTCTCTCCGCATTGTCATCAAGCACAAAGATCCTTTCACCTTCTACAAAAATCTAGCCCTCAGAACGATGGTAATGAGTCTGATGAAAGATATTCTTACCAGGGTTTAGGGTGATGCTTTTAGCGAACGAATGCTGCCCTCCTTCATAGTGGAGTCATCAAGCACACAATAAGAGCCCCATCCCCCCTCCTCGTACATTGGACGCGGATAAGGTTCTCAACTGTCTTCTTGATCTCCTTCGAATGACTTTTGCAACACACAAGGATGCCATCAGGACAAGTAGCTACAGCCACATTATTCAAGTCATCAACATAGATGGGGGGTACTGGAGTCGTTGATAACGTGAGTGTTCTCGTAATAAGCACCTATTACAACATTGCTAATGATAGAACAATGGAATTCATCGGCAAGAGTGTTCCATGTGTCAAGGTCTTTCCATTAGTCGGTGAAAGGTACTATAGCAACGGACCGAGCCTTTTCTGCTATTTCATAGTCGAAACTTCACTTAAACGAAATCTATTTCAGGAGTGTTTCATATACGACTTTTTCGGATGCTAACAACTCACGTTATTTACTTTACCTCATAACGGTCAGTCTCCTTACCAGCGAGCACATCGGCTATGCGACGGCAAGCCTGTCCGTCGCCATAAGGATTGACTGCATGAGACATCTTCTCATAGGCGACTGCATCCTCGAGAAGGGTACTGACTTCATTGACGATCTTATCGTAATCAGTACCGACAAGGTCGACAGTACCAAAAACGAGAGCTTCAGGACGCTCGGTGGTGTCGCGCATCACAAGAACGGGCTTACCAAGCGCTGGTGCTTCTTCCTGAATGCCACCAGAGTCGGTGAGAACAATATTAGCCTTACTCATGAGGTGCACAAACTCGAGGTACTGGAGGGGTTCGATGAAGAAGAAATTTGGACGGGTGAGGTCTCCACCAAACACTTCGTGGATAGGTTCGCGCACGTTAGGATTAAGGTGCATTGGATAGACGAAATCAACATCTGTGTACTTCTCGGAGAGGTCCTTCATGGCAGTCACCATACGGATAAAGCCGCTGCCAAAGTTCTCACGACGGTGACCGGTAATGAGAACAAGCTTCTTACCATTTAAGAGGCGAGTGACATCGTAACCTGCTTCGAGCAGCACTTTGTTCTGTTCCTCAGTAAGGGTGACATCAGTCTTGAGCTTATCGACTACCATATGAAGGGCATCGATGACGGTATTGCCGGTGACGTAAATGTTGCCATGGACTTTTTCGTCCTGGAGGTTCTTCTCTGAGAGTGGGGTTGGCGAGAAGTTGTAGATAGCGATACGATCGGTAATCTGACGATTCATCTCCTCTGGCCATGGGCTGTAAATGTTGTGGGTACGGAGACCTGCCTCAACGTGACCTACAGGGAGCTGCTCATAGAAGGCAGCAAGAGCTGCAGCGGTAGAGGTAGTAGTGTCGCCGTGTACAAGGACTACATCAGTACGACACTTCTTAAGCACATCACGCATACCATAAAGGACTCGGGAAGTGACGTCAGTAAGATCCTGCCCCTTCTGCATGATATTGAGGTCGTAATCGGGCTTCACTTCGAAGATTCGGAGCACTTGGTCGAGCATCTCCCGGTGCTGACCAGTGATGCATACAATGGTTTCAAACTCGTCTGGACGCTTCTGGAGCTCCTTGACCAGCGGGCACATCTTAATGGCCTCTGGACGAGTTCCGAAGACTAACATTACTTTCTTTGTCATATTAAGTAGTCACTTTAGACCCCGTAACAGGACTAAAGCATTTGCTTTTGTAATTATTTATAAATTATTTATATATTATAGCCAATCAATATTTTTTAGTGACAGCCTACCGATAGCTAAGATTCTTTATGAGATATGTGCAATCCATTATTTATACAAAGAACTGGATTCGCACACCCTTATCGCTATTTCTGTCAAGCGGTAGAACTACAAGAGGGCTGTTCACAAGGCATACCGTCAACCTTGACCTCGACTATTTTATTATGAGTATCCTTATACCATTTTGAAAGATATTATAGGGTACTTTATTCTTCATACAAAAATATTGTAGAAACTCTCCACGAGACAATACCACGGTTTGATATTAAAAGTAAAAACTCTCTAAATCTTCACTACTATACATAATATCGTTATTTTGTTTGCAACAAATGTAGAACTTTTAACTCATAACCCTAAATTGAGTGCTTACTTTTCTATGATCTTAGTCCGTTTAAGAAAAAAGTAAAATTGATGGATTTATTTTTCAAACGAAGAGTCCTCATTATCCAAGACTTCAAATCGTGAATTCTTAGAAATAAACTCCGGAACTATCTTTTTCATCAGAGCGACAGTGTCCATGATCCTGACATTTCGGACTAAAGCCTCAAAATCAGAGTAAGAATCCAACACGTCATCATACTCATAACGACGGACCTTAGCAATCTTGATCTTCTTATTAGAAGTAGGAAGAGTATTCTCCTCAGTACTCAAAAGCTCCTCATAAAGTTTCTCCCCAGGACGAAGACCTGTAAACTCTACCTTGATGTCCTCATCCAGACGGTAACCGGCCAACTCAATCATACGGGTAGCTAGATCCACGATCCTTACAGGCTCACCCATCTCGAAAACAAAGATCTCGTTCCCCTCTCCCATCATGCCAGCCTCCATCACCAAACGACAAGCTTCCGGAATGGTCATAAAGTAACGGATGATGTCAGGATGGGTAACAGTGACAGGACCACCATTCTCTATCTGCTCTTTAAAGCGGGGAATAACAGAACCATTACTGCCTAAAACATTACCGAAACGGGTGGTGATGAATTTTGTCTTACCCTTTACTTTTCTTTCTTTTATTGCTGTACCCAAACTCTGAACATAGATCTCAGCCAGACGCTTAGAGGCTCCCATTACATTCGTGGGGTTAACCGCTTTATCCGTAGAGATCATAATCATCTTCTCTGCTTCATATTCCACCGCCATATCGGCAACCTGACGGGAACCTATTACATTGACATAGACCGCTTCACAAGGATTCTCTTCCATCAAAGGGACATGTTTATAAGCAGCAGCATGGAATACGATTTGAGGATGATACAGTTCAAAGACCATACGGAGACGTTGAATAACACGAACGTCACCGATAACCGGTACGAAGTCTATCCCAGGATATTTCTTCTCGAACTCCAAACGGACGTTATGAAGAGGACTCTCGGCAGAATCAAATAATATTAGTTTACGGACACCGATCTGGGCTAGTTGCCGGCAAAGCTCACTGCCAATACTACCGGCAGCTCCAGTAACAAGAATGGTCTTATTGCAATATTCCGCTGCAATTTCAGCCATGTTGATCTTAATCTCCTCACGTCCCAAAAGGTCCTCAATACGGATAGGACGGACAAACTGATGGAAAAGACCATCGACGTCCGCCTCGCTGATTGAGGGGGCGATCAGAGTCTTCACACCAATGCTCTTACAATATTCAAGAAGACGGTTCTCTTCCTCCTTGATGGAATCATAGCGGGAAAAAAGAACAGCCTGTATACGGTGCTTCTGAATCAACGTCCTAAAACCGGACTTGTCCGAGAATGAATAAACACGAGAATCGGCAAGAATACGGCGACTATGATCAGGACTGTAAATACAAAAACCGACTATCTTGTAATGCGAACTGTTGCGCAGACGCGTCTTCAAGGCAACGCTCTTGTCATCGGTACCATAGATCAACACACGAGTGTCCGTCTTACGGACCATACCGATCAGAGAATCATAAGTAACGATGACTATGACTCTAAAACCGATCAAAGCGATCAGAGTGAACATACCGTCGGAGATGACAAATACCAGATTCTGGCTGCCGAATAAGCGGTCTCCGTTTAATATAAAAAACACATAGACGGCAAGACAGCATGTTTTGAACAGAACACTACAGGTGATCCGCCAAAGATCCTTGATCTCGGAATAACGGATGGTGTTGCGATAGGTGTTGAAAAGCAAATCACCAATTATGCTTGACAGCAAAGATACAGCGGTGACCTGTAACAACTGAAAAATATTCCAGCCGATGCCCACAATGTAATAAATGCCGATAAAGGCAGACAGAGTACACAAACCGGAGATCAGTGTATCCACCCCGAGAATAAGCCAACAATTAAAAAAATTACGGCTGGTGTATTGCAAAAATCTTTCCAATGATTTCTTCATGATCGTATTCTATATTCTCCCTTTTTTAAAACTTCTATACGACGTATTACACAAATTCACGCCTCAGCTTGTCCCAAAACTCTTCCCCAAAGAGTTTCCAACCGATGACTGTCGCCACAGACAGAAAGACAAAGACGATCACATACATCTTTCTGCTCGTACCGGAAGATTGTTGAGGTACAACCGCAGGTTCTACTACCGCAAATACGGGTTTCTCTTCCTGAACTTTTGCTTGGGCTACTTGAAACTGGTTGGCAACCTGACTGTAAACCTGATAAGCCAAACTCATGTCGTTCTGCAAACGCTCCTGCTCGGCACGAACACTCAGAAGAATCAGGTTGTCATGGGTATCCACATACTCAGCATACTTCTTCTGAGCCGCGTAATACTCCTCCCGGCGTTCCTTGAACAGCTTCTCCAAATAAGCGCAATCCTCCTTTGCTTTAAAAGTACGATAACCTGTGATGTATTCCTGTAACTTATGGACAACGGAATCGGCTACGACAGCGGCAACTTTGGGATCTTGTAAAGTGACGGAAACATTGGTTATGGCAGTCTTCTTATCCATCACAGCTGTTATGTTCTTCTTTAAAGAAGTGATTTTTTCATCCTCTTCTTTAGTAAGTTCAATAGTACCGAACTTATTGTTTCTCAAACCGTCGGACTCATCTTCATCTGCGAACAACGCCCTTACCCCGCTTATTGCCATACCTGGAAGTCCCATAACGTAACTCCACCAAGGAGAAGACTGGCTATCCAAATAAGATCCTAAATCAATCTTTTCACTTTCTTCACCACCGCTAGGTACGCTCATAGACAAAAGCTCCAGCAGAAAAGGAGTGGAAGAGACAATCTCAGGTGAAAGGGAAGCATTTAGAGCATCCACCCCATCACCACTCATACCTGTCCCAGCTCCTAAGAAGGAGGCAGCCATTGATGCAAGACCGCTATTGCCTTTGGAATGGCCCATTTCAGGAGACAAAGTTACCTCAACCGTATATTTCTTTGGAATACTCAAAGCCACAATGATACCAATGACCAAACCTATGCCGACAGCCTTATATAAGGTCTTACGAATAGCGATGATTTTTCTTAGAATATCCATCAGGTCAATTTCCATCTCATCAGCCTTCGGTTCGTTGGATACGGATGAGAGGTCTTTTGCTAGTTTCTGTTCTGTCATGATAGATATCTGTTATTTTTTTATCAAATTGGCAATAGAAGCAATCATCATCCCCAAAGAACTGAAGGAAGTAGCATAACCCAGTATGTTCCCAATATTCGCCTTCTTCTTAGCCTTACTAGGCACAATAATCTCACAACCCGGTTCAATCTGTTTCTTACCACTACCCTTCACCTTCGTCACCTGACCATTCATGTAAACGATGAACTTCTTACTCTTCTTCGCATTATCTGAATAACCACCGGCCTGATTCAAATAGTAGTCCACATCTTTTCCCTGTATATAAGAAACCGTATTCGGAACCATGACAGCACCATTGATAGTTACGGTATTATTATTCTTAGGAACAGAGATCACATCACCTTCACGCAAAACAAGATCGGCATTACCTTTAGGGTTACTCAAGGCCTTCTCCAAATCAATCCCAACCGTAAAGGTATCTTCAACGCGGATACCCAAAGAATCAATCATGGCCTCACCCAACTGTCTCTGCATTAAGCGGACGACATCGCTCATACGTTTCTTCTCACTGGCATTAGCCACACGAGTCAGCTTTGCACCACGCAGGTAAGCGTAACTGGTCGGACCACCGGCTTTATTCACCAGATCAGAAAGACGTTCCTCACGGCTGGTCATGGCGTAATTTCCTCCGAAAAGGATTTCACCCTCAATGGCGACGTTCTGCTGTGCCTGATAACCGGGACTGCGACGGACATATACCTGATCATAAGGCTGAAGGATAAAACCGGGCTGGCCGTCTATTACGAAGCCATCCTTCAAAGAGAAGCTGTACATCTGGCCGATCGTATCATTATCCGCAGTACTGCGGGGATTCTTGATTCGTCTCGAGACATCAATCCGGACAGTAGAGGCAGCTTCGCGCAGACCACCGGCCTGAATGATCAGATCCTCAAGAGTCATGTTATCCGCATAGGGATATGAATCGGGGTGCGCGACCTCACCATGAACTGTGACATTGCCCCGATCCTCCAAATCATGGATACTTGGGATGTAGAGGATGTCATTCTTCATCAAGGCAAGATTCGGGGAAGTACCGTCCATAATAGACCTGATATCTACGGGAACAACTTCACTGGTCAGGTCTTCACGCTGCCGATATAGGACGGCACGATTCAGGAAAGCGTCACCGGTCAGACCCTGAGCCTCATTGACTAATTCGCGGATGGTATTCAGTTTGCCGCTGAGCTGGTAGATGCCGGGACGGTACACCGCACCACGGATTTCCAATTTATTTGTGAAGCGGTTAAGGATGGCTTCGGCGGTTACGACATCACCGTTACGCATTTTGTAGATACTGTAATCCATGTCCTTGACCGTGTTGACTTCGTATTCCTCACCATTCTGACGGACAACACGCAATGAACGCGTGTAGGCATCGGCATCGAAGCCACCGGCATAGGTGATAAGGGTAGACAGCGACTCCCCCTTTTTCATTTCGAAACGCATAGGACGTTTTACCTTGCCGCTGATCTTTACCAATACATCATAAGCAGGAACAATCACGACATCACCTTCCTGCAGGCGGATGTCGTCCTGCGTATTGCCTTTCATGATGAATTCGTAGACGTCAATGGTGGCGATGTTCTTTCCGTTTCGTACCAGCTGCACATTCCGGAGGCTACCGATATCACTCACGCCGCCTGCGCGGTAAAGCGCATGGAAGACCGTAGAGAAGGAAGACAAGGCGTAGGTACCCGGCTGCACTACTTCTCCCATCACATTGATCTGGATGGTACGGATATTACCAAGTGTCAGACGGATGTCCGAAGTGGGGTCGGTAGTATTGTTTAAACCGTTATATATCTTATTCAATGCCGCTTTCAGATAGTCATTGGCGGCAGAGACCGTCATACCGCTGAGGTTGACAGGACCGATCTTCGAAATATTGATGGTACCTTCCGGAGAGATCTGCTGGCGGATGGTGTTCTGACTGGCACCCCAGATATCAATGATTACTTCATCACCGGGACCTAGACGGTAATTGGAGGGAGTAGCCAGATTGACACTGGGTTCAAATGTCAGGTTGCGGGTATTGAAGATGTTGCGTCCGAAGACCTGATCACCACGGGCAAGGTCCTGAGTGGTGGGATGGTCCTCCAGCATGTCGGAAGTATTTTCCTTTGTTTCTTCACGCAGGCGAGATTCGTTGATGTCCGTGCCCGTTGATTTCGAGGTATTTACATTGTTCTGCTGCTCGTACAGCTGCTTCACACGCATTGCCTGTTCCTTGGTTACACCCTTACGGGCCAGTTCGGAAGCGAGCTGCTTCTGTTCCTTACCTTGCCGGATACCGTCCTTTACATATTCCAGTACTTGTGAGTCACTCATGGACTGAGCCATAAGCGAGCCACTTCCCAGCATCAAACAAAAGAGTAGAATGCTAAAAAGTTTTTGCATTTTCATTGACAAATAAAAAAGTTTCAGTTGATTTCGCACAGCTCCTGCATCTCGTGACAAACGGCAGATAACTGTTGCTTAAGAAGAGAAGGGGGAAGAACATCGAGAAGAGACAGAGAACGGGTCAAAACAGCCTGTTTTCTTTCTTCGTCTTCCGGATTGGCGTACATCGACACATTATATCCCATTAGGATTGCCAAACACAGGGTAGCATCCTGCTCCGGTGTCTTCCCCCGTTGGGAATATAGATCTATGATTTTTTCGTGAATTGCTTGATGTAATTCTGAAAGGTCATCAGCGTATATATACCCATTTTCATCGCTGATATGAAGTAGACGATCCGACAGCTTTTGCAGATCATCTATGTTTTCTTGCAGTAAAAAATTCACCATACCCCTTTTGTTCACTTAATGCTTGTTTCACTTATTTAAACCCTTATTTTTCCAGCGGTTCCACACACCCTACTGGTATATCTACAAAAGCACATCCCAGCATAGTAAGCCGGACTGCGACTTTCGATTTCCCATTTACAGTAACCAATTCTCCTTGAAGTCCGGATAGTGGTCCTTTGATAACCTTAATTTTTTCTCCTGGTGACAAGGGAGACGTACTCATATTAATCGTCTCGTCAGAATAGTCTAGCATGAACTTAAAGCGGTGCATCTGTTCATCGGGAATGACAGCAGGAGTACTCTCTCCACGCAACACCATATATCGGCTGATAGAACCCAATGTTAAAACTTCTTTCTGCTCATAAAGATCGACATGCACAAATATCATCATCGGAAGAAGAACACGCTCGACTACCTTTCGACGATCACTCCATTGATGCACTTCTTGCTGAACAGGAAGGAAATTTTCAATCCCCATTTTAGATAGCCGCTCACTCGTTTTCTTCTCATGAGAAACACGTACTAAAGCCACTAACCAACGTTTAGGGTGCGCTACGCTCCTGCCAGTCACATCTGCCGGCAGAACTTCTTGTATGCTTTTTTTGCTATAAATCATCTATTTACCCCACACTTATCCGTTACCTATTACGCAACGAATCAAATAACGGCACAAAGATGGGCATATTTATGAAAACAAACAAATAAATTTAATATAAGTTTCGATTTGCGCCTAAAATATAGATAACTCTAGTTTAATTTTGCAATTCCCAAACTTGCTACTTCTAATTTTCGCCTTTCAAAAAACTCTTTCTGCAACTCTACTATTTTCCACTTATAAACAAGAAAAACGAAGACAGGATTACTAAAAACATGAAAATACAACAAGAGTATGCACGACATAGATACTATATTTTAAATTTACTCACTGAACAAAGTCGATTTCAGGCTTTTTATGGGTCAAAAAGTAAAAAAGTAACCATTTGGAGAAAAAAAATGAAGAACGGATGCAGTATTTCACAAATTACTGCATTTAACTTATAAACAAGACAAAAAAGAATCAAACCTATATATCATATTAAGACCTGAAACCTGAACTTGACAAGTGGGGAGAAATTAGAGAGAGAGAGTATTTTACAACGTCCCCAAAAACGAAGAACCCCTGCCGACTTCTGTAGTCGGCAGGGGTTTACTTTTTCAACATTAAGTATATATCTCCGGTCGGCAGATATACGCTTATTTACAATATTTCTTTATAAGCCCCTCCACATTCGGATCGCCCAGTTCTTTCGCTTTATTGAAGTTTCCACAAGCCTCATCTGTCTTCTTCAGCTGTATCTGACAAAGTCCCAACAAGCGGTATGCTTCTGCATACTTCGGCTCATCCTTCAATATATCGTTCAATATCTGCATAGATTCTTCATAACGCCCTACCCGCAGATTAATAACCGCATGCTCTGCCCGATAAGTCAGATCCTTAGGACTCAGCTCTATCGCTTTCACGATATCATCCAATGCACGCTGGTATTGGCGGGCTTTCAATGCAGCCTGCTCACGATAGTAATAGAAAAGGTCATTGACCTGACCATTCACAGCCTTATAATAAGCATCATAATCGAGCATTGCATTTCTTGCCTGATCGTTATTCATATACAGTTGTGCACGTTCCAACAGATAAGGAGCAAAGTCTGCTGTGACAGGCTGCGGACAATGAGCTACGCAACTGTCCATCAATGCGATTACTTCTTTTGCATCTGCCTTCAGCAACTCTTTTGTCTTGGCAGCACTAAAGAACGAAGCAGCCGAAGCCAGATTGCTGGCATTCACCTTCTCATAAGCAGCCAACGCACCGGCATAATCCTGCTGAGCAAAAAGTATATCACCTTCCAACTGCGTATAAACGGGAAGAGGATCGATAGCCGCCGCCTGACGGACATTCTTCAAAGCCGTATCGTACGTCCAGTCTTTATAAGTTTGCTCCGGTTTCGAGAGCTGGTAACCGTATATCAGTTTGGCGATATTATAATACACATCATCCTTCTTGGTTGAAATCTTCAGGGCCTGATTAAAATCAGCTACCGCCTTATCGAAATAAGACTGATCTTCCTTCCCTTTTGCCACATAATAGCCGGCACGGCGAATATATCCATCCGTACTGCCAGGGAACTGGCGGATGAAATCGTCCATCAATTTCTCATAGTCATCAGCCGACATCTGCGTGGAAGCCATAAACAGATACACCAATGCCTGATCTTCAGCTTCGGGCAATCCTTTACGGATACCAATGTTTTTCAAGGCTACATCTCCCAAAGACAAAGCATTAATCTTCTGCGACATCGCAAAAGCCGCTCCTGCCGCATAACAAGTCGTTATTGTATCGGCACCGGAAGACTTCTGGGAAATACCGAACACCTGTCCTTCCACATTCATCACCGGGCAACTCACCATCTTGTCCTTCATCTGCATACTCAAGGTGTAATAATGATATTCGCCGGCAATCTTCGATACTTCTTTCACTTTACCCGAAACGCAGGCGATACTCTTCTGCGTAGAATAAGGAAGCATCCACGCATCAGCCCCTACAGCCGGAGCCGTATTTGCTACGGTCAACGCCGGCACTTTCTTCTCAGTGATGGCCACACGGAACTTAATCACATCGTACATATCATCTGCTCCCAAAATCAGGCTGACCGGCATCTGCTTGCCTTCAGCCGTGATAATCACCGCACGTTCGGCCCCTTTGAAAAGGCTGTAATCGGACAGAGCCAACCCGTCTTCGGATACGAAAAATCCGTTCCCGGTATTCAGTATCTTGTCATTCTTGTCATAAGTCACTACTGAGAATACAGCACGTTTCGCCTTCTCCACCCATTTCGGGGTTTGCGCCCAACCGCTCTGTACCAAAAGGAAAAGCGCCAGAGGTAAGATTAAAAGTTTCTTCATATCAGTCGTTGTTTCTTTGTTTCACAGCTTCATAAATCAAAATACCGGCAGCCACGGAAACATTCAGAGATTCGATGGTTCCCAGCATCGGTATTTTCACCCATTCGTCACAGAGAGCCAGATTTTCATAGGATACACCCGTATCTTCCGCCCCCATAATAATACACATCGGACCTGTATAATCGGCTTTCGTATAGTCATAATCTCCTTTCTCGGTAGCGGCAACGATACGAAAACCGCTATCCTTGAGATACTGCAAAGTAGCACGCAAATTTTGTTCGCGGCAAACAGGGAGTGTATGCAATGCACCTGCGGAAGTCTTCATGGCATCGGCATTCACCGACACGCTGCCACGTGCAGGAATAATCACCGCGTCTACCGCCGCACACTCGCAGGTACGGGCAATCGCGCCAAAGTTACGCACATCCGTTATGCCATCCAGCATCACAAAGAACGGATTCTTGCCTTGCTCGAAAAGGAAAGGAACAAGGTCTTCCGTCTTCTGATAAGTCACAGAGGAAATGAAGGCAACCACACCCTGATGATTCTTCCGTGTGATGCGGTTGATACGCTCCACCGGCACACGCTGAACAGGAATCAGCAAGCCTTTCAATGCTGCGAAAAGTTCCTTTGAAAGATCACTTTGAATATCTTTCTTGACGAGGATCTTATCAATCTCTTTTCCTGCCTGAATGGCTTCTATGACGGCACGGACGCCGAAAATCATTTCACTTTTATCGGTCATTGTAATTTTGAATTATAAATTTTGAATTATGGATTATGAAATACGGGTCAACAAAGCTTTCGCATTGCTAAGAGCAGCCTCTGTCAGAGTGGCTCCACTCAGCATATGAGCTATTTCCTCTACCCGTTCTTCATCGGTGAGACGGCGGATATGGCTGTTCGTTTCCGTATCGCTGTCTTCCTTATATACTTTATAATGAGCGCGCCCGCGAGCTGCAATTTGCGGCAGGTGCGTGATACTGATCACCTGGCGGTTGCGGTCACCCATTTCCTGCATCATATCTGCCATGCGGTCGGCTATCTCACCGGAAACTCCGGTGTCAATCTCATCAAATACAATCGTCGGCAATTTCACCGCACCGGCAATCATCGCTTTGATAGAAAGCATCACACGTGCAATCTCTCCTCCGGAAGCGACAGAAGATATGCTTTGCAAGGTTCCGTTCTTGTTAGCGGAGAACAGGAAGTTGACAGTATCCTCACCCTGTACACCCGGTTCTTTCTTCAAGCCCATTTCCACCTGAAAGCGGACGTTGGGCATCCCCAGCGGGACAAGCCGGCCAGCCAGCTGTTTCTCTACTTCGCGGGCGGCTGCCGCACGGGCTTTTGTCAGTACGGCTGCCTGTTTCTTCACCCGGTCATACTGGGCGTCTTTGCGGGCAGTCAGTTCGGCTATCCGGTCATCATAAGAGGTAATCTCGGACAGTTTATTCCGGTATTGATCCGCCAAGGCAATCAATTCTTCGAGCGTCTGCACCCGGTGCTTCTGCTGCAAAGAATAAATCAGGTTCAGACGGTCGTTCACTTCGTCCAGCCGGGCAGGATTAAACTCTATCGATTCTCCCTGCGATGATACTTCCTGCGAAATATCCTTCAATTCGATATAAGCGCTTTCCATGCGGTCGCTTAGTTCGCCGGCAGGCTGATATACTTTTTTCAGGCCATTCAGCGTATTCAGATTATCTTTCAAGAACGAAAGCAGTCCGCCTTCATCCGAGAAAAAGGACTGCTCGATGCGGTAAAGTCCCGCTTTGATTTCTTCGGCATGACTCAATGTTTCCGCTTCCTGTTCCAGCAGGCTCTGCTCTCCTTCGGCAAGATGAGCCTCTTCAATCTGTTCCAGCTGAAAACGGAGATAGTCTTCATCTGTCCGGCTTTGCTCGGCAAGTGCCGTCAACTCGGAGAGTTCACGGTCGAGCTGTTTCCATTCGTTATACAATGAATGGTATTTCTCCAGCGCGTCGTCATTATGAGCCAGAATGTCGAGCACATTCAACTGAAAACCTTCCTTATTAAGCAAAAGATTCTGATGTTGCGAATGCACATCGATCAGCTGTTCGCCCAGTTCCTTCACCTGTGCCAGCGAAGCGGGCGTGTCATTAATGAATGCACGGCTTTTGCCGGATGCCTGCACTTCGCGTCGCAGGATACATTCTTCGTCGTCGTATTCCAGTTCGTTCTCTTCAAAAAACGGACGCATGCCGTATGCCGAGATATCAAAACGTGCTTCGATAATACATTTAGAAGCTCCACGACGAATCGCTTTCACGTCGGCACGCTGCCCCAGCAGCAGACCGATTGCTCCCAGAATAATCGATTTTCCGGCTCCTGTCTCACCTGTGATGACAGAGAACCCGGTTTCAAAACCGATATCCAGTTTTTCTATCAATGCGTAATTCTGAATATAGAGTGAACGTAACACTTTCTGTAATTTAAAAATTAAAAAATGAGAATTAAAGATCAGAGAGTTAAGACAGCGGCCAGATGGTCGATAATGTCCTGTGCTACTTCCTGTTTAGGCTTCAAAGAATAATCCTTGCGACCTTTGCGATCAATAATGCTAATCTTGTTTGTATCATGACGGAAGCCGGCTCCTGCATCATTCAGGGAGTTAAGGACGATAAAGTCGAAGTTTTTGCGTTCGAGCTTTCCTTCGGCATTCTGCTGTTCGTTGTTCGTTTCGAGGGCAAAGCCCACTAACAGTTGATTTTCTTCTTTGATCTTTCCCAAGCTTGCAGCAATGTCCTGCGTAGCCTGAAGGTGCAAGGTCAGTTCTTCTTCTTTCTCTCGCTTGATCTTTTGGCCGGCCACCGTTTCGGGACGGAAATCAGCAACCGCCGCACAAAGAATCCCTACATCAGCAGTCGGGAAACAGGCTTGCGCTGCTTCATACATTTCCCGGGCAGACTCCACATCAATCCGGTGAATACGCGAATGTTGCGTTTTCAGTTGTACCGGTCCGGCAATCAACGTCACCTCTGCCCCACGGCGTGCACACTCTTCCGCCAGTGCAAATCCCATCTTACCGGAAGAATAGTTGCCGATAAAACGGACAGGATCAATTTTTTCGTAAGTCGGTCCGGCGGTTATCATGATTTTCCTTCCCTGAAGTTCGGCACTTGCAGAGAAAAATTCATCCAGCACACGAATAATGTTTTCCGGTTCTTCCATACGCCCTTTGCCTACCAGATGGCTGGCAAGTTCGCCCGTTCCGGGTTCGATGATATGGTTGCCGTAGGAACGCAGTATATCCAGATTCTTCTGTGTAGAAGGATGGGCATACATATCGAGGTCCATAGCCGGTGCCACGAATACCGGAGCTTTTGCCGAAAGATAAGTGGTTATCAGCATATTGTCGGCTATCCCATTCGCCATCTTTCCGATGGTAGAGGCAGTGGCGGGTGCGATCAGCATGGCATCTGCCCACAATCCCAGGTCTACGTGGCTGTTCCACGTGCCGTCCCGCTGGGCAAAAAACTCGCTGATGACCGGTTTGCTGGTCAGAGCCGAAAGAGTGATGGGAGTAATAAATTCTTTTCCCGCCGGAGTAATGACAACCTGCACTTCCGCTCCTTGCTTTATCAGCCCGCGGATAATGTAACAAGCCTTATAAGCAGCGATGCTACCGGTTATTCCAAGAATTATCTTTTTTCCTTTTAGCATTATTTTGTAATCAAATTACTCATTTCACGCAAACGGATTTTGGTCAGCACCGCTTTGGTATTCAACGTGAAATCACTGTTTAAAATCCAGCTGTAGTATCCGGGATCTTTCTTCAGCACCTCGGCTACAGACATTCCTTTATATTTTCCGAAGTTAAATACTTCCACACCGTTGTCGTCATACACCATTCGTCCGGCAAAATCTACATTCTTACTGAAACTAGAATATTCTGCCAGGAAAGCGATATCGTTCTGAAGATCCGGATAACGGTCGAGCTGTGCTTTCAGCACCTCGTAAGTGGCACGTGTATCAGCCTCAGCCGTATGGGCATCTTCCAGACTCTTTTCGCAATAGAACTTATAGGCAGCCGAAAGGGTGCGTTGCTCCATCTTATGAAAGATCACCTGTACATCCACAAACTTGCGTTTTGTCATATCAATATCTACGCCGGCACGAAGAAACTCTTCTGCCAGTACCGGAATATCAAAACGGTTGGAATTGAATCCGGCCAAATCGCAGCCTTCAATGTCACGGGCAACATTCTTCGCCACTTCCTTGAAAGTCGGACAATCCGCCACGTCGGCGTCATAAATGCCATGTACGGCAGAAGAGGCCTCAGGAATATGCATTTCGGGATTGATACGCATTGTTTTCGTTTCCTCATTCCCGTTAGGATATACTTTCAGATAGCAAATTTCAACGATCCGGTCTGTGTTGATATTGGTTCCCGTCGTCTCCAAATCGAAGAAAACAATCGGGTTTTTCAAATTTAATCTCATATCTTTCTTTAATGGATAATTATTCAATGGATAATGGACAATTGATAATGGATAATGAAGAATGGACAGGAAACATAAAAAATGGATAACTCCTGACTACTGACAGCGCAGCTCATTATCCATTATCCATTCTCAATTATCCATTAAATAACTAATCGTTCAACATCATCGGCATCAGCAGCATCAGCAAGTCTTCATTTTCTTCCTGCTCTACCGGTACAATGACTCCGGCACGGGATGGATCGGCAAGTTCGATTACCACTTCATCGGCTGAAATATTGTTCAGGATATCGATGAGGAAAGTAGACTTGAATCCGATGCTCATGGCAGCGCCTGCATATTGGCAAACTTGCGTTTCTTCGGCAGAAGTGGAGAAATCGATGTCCTGTGCGGAAATCACAATCTGATTTTCCTGCATGCGCAGTTTGATCAAGCTGCTTGCCTGGGAAGAGAAGATAGACACACGGCGCAAAGCTCCGATCAGCTGCTGGCGGTCTACGGTCACTTTATGAGGGTTGTTCTGCGGAATCACCGAGTTGTAGTTCGGATAACGTCCTTCGATCAGACGGCAGACCATGCGGTAGCTTTCCAGCATAAACACGGCGTTGCGTTCGTCAAATTCGATGGTCACTGTTCCCTGTTCTTTCGGAAGCAGGTTTTTCAGCAATGTAGCGGGTTTCTTCGGAAGGATGAACGCGGCACGCTCGTTTCCTTTGGCAGCCAGCGTTTTGCAACGCACCAGCTTATGACCGTCCGATGCCACCATTGTGATGTCTTCTGTTGTAATATCGAAATATATACCATTCATTACCGGACGGAGCTCATCGTCGGCAGTCGCAAATACCGAGCGGTTGATACCGCCGAGCAGTACGTTCGCTTCCATTTCCACACGGACTGCATTGTCGCCCAATACAGCCGACTGAGGAAATTCGTCAGCATTCTGTCCCATCAGACTATACTTTCCGTTCTGATACTGCACTGTGATTTCGTAATTGTCCGTATTGACGTAGAATGTCAACGGTTGTTCCGGAATTTCTTTCAGTGCATCAAGCAATGTTTTTGCTACTACGGCAAAACGCCCGTTTGTATCGCTTTCATTTACCTCTACGGTAGTCACCATAGTCGTTTCACTGTCAGAAACAGTCACAGACAATGTTCCGTCTTCCAATTCGAAGAGAAAACAATCGAGAATAGGCAGCGCATTCTTTGAGTTAATTACACGACTGATAGCCTGTAAATGGCTGGAAAGAGCAGTACTTGAAACGATAAATTTCATATATTTTCGAGTATTTAAGTTTTGAATTATATATCGCACAAAGTTACGAAAAAAGATTCGTGCTGCCCAAGAAAACGAAAGAAAAAACAAGCATTGTGTGAGGGATATTCCTAAAAAATTGTAACTTCGCCGCAGAATTTAAAATTATCGCAATGGAATTTACAGGAAAAATCATCGCTATCCTCCCTCCGAGAAGTGGAGTTTCAAAGACTAGCGGCAACGAGTGGAAATCACAAGAGTTCGTAATTGAAAACCATGACCAATATCCGCGCAAAATGTGTTTCGACGTATTTGGTGCCGACAAAATCGAACAGTTCAACATTCAGATGGGCGAAGAACTGACCGTATCATTCGACGTTGACGCCCGTCAATGGAACGACCGTTGGTTCAACAGTATCCGTGCATGGAAAGTTGAGCGTGTAAGCGCAGGTGCCCCTATGGCTCCGGGTGCTCCCGTTCCTCCTCCGGCTCCGTCTGCTACTCCGGATTTCACTCCGGGCGATGCAAAAGACGACCTGCCGTTCTAAGAATTAAAATGATCCGCATAAAAAGACTTCCGATGAAACCATTTCTATCGGGAGTTTTTTTTATGACTGTCCCCTGCAGTAACCGTACACCGAACTGAAGTGAATTCACCTCGGAGCCAACGCAGATTCAGCAGCGAGCTGAAAAGGACTGAGCAGCGAGGCGAAAGAAATCGAGCAGCGAGCTGAAGGAGATTGGGCAGCGAGACAAAAAAAGCCCCATGAAGGTGCGCCAAAAGTCGGATCAGTTCGAAAACCCGGTTGTTTTCAGATTATTTTTTGTACGGAAATGAACAAAATTATAAATTGAGGATTAGGCACGGATTACACGGATTAACACGGTTGTTTTACGTAATCATAGCACTAAAACCGTGAAATCCGTGTAATCCGTGCCTAAATATATTCTTTTCGGTATAGCATGGAGCTCAAACAGGGTTTTCGGACTGACCCCAAAAGTCAATAGTAACTAAACAGTCCTCACTTTAGTTACTTTTGACACCCCTTCATGAGTTCCCTCAAAGACATCTTACGGAATGGAATAAAAAGTGAGTCGGCGGCGGCAAAATCCTCTATCTTTTTTCTTATTAATTCTATTTCTTTAGAATAGAATTATATACTCTTCTCTACTCTACTGGTTTCCATTCGGTTTTCGCGCCCTGCCAGAAGGCGTTTCAGAGCTTTTAGTTTCGCAAATTAAGAGCTATTTTCCCCCTCTATTTTTCGCCTGTTTTTTTCATCGGATTCTACTCGGATTTATACTTCAAAACAAGGTTAGGATACACCACCCCATCCGCACAAGTGAACTGTGCAAAAAGAACGAAATTACGGAAAAAGTCGGAGTTGCGGAGAAAGAATTCCGGCACATAGCGAACCTGATATCCGGACTGGTCGAGCACATGGGCAAAGTCCGCCATCAACATGAAGTGGTACGAATCAGATAATCCGTCCGTGCCCGCCCGATAAGCCAATGCTCCATCGAGCACTTCACCGTTGTCCAACTGACGGATATATCTCAACAAACTATCCTCATCCGGAGCCAGCAGCAAACGCCCTCCATAGAATGTGGCATAAACATGCATAGACGGCTCTACGAAACTGGTTAGTTGCGTAAACAACGTTGTCTGAGGCAACCTATATACAGGATAGGCCTTAGCGGAAGTATAACAAAAAGTTATACGGGAATTCCGCCCCATTCCTTCCTCTGCCGGAGCCGTATTTACCAACGAGCGCAACATTCTTTCCGCTTCAGTCACATCCATCACAGAGAGGCTCAAAACAGCCGCAGGCCCCATCAGCGAATCTTCCCGCTGGAAAAGACACGCCACCAAGTCCTGCCCCGTATTTTCCGCCAGATAGCGCGACAGTTCCCGATCCCGGTTCAGGACCTCACCTGTCCTGCCCGCCGTCGCATATTCCTGCCGGTCACCATAGGAAAGCAAGGACGCCCAATCCGTAATTCCCTGTTTGCTGAAATAAAAAGCGGTAGAAGGCAGCGTTTCACCCGGAAATCCCTTGACGGATTCCTGTTGCCGGATTACATTTATAAAGGTGGAACAAGTATCTACATGGTGGCTGATGCCGGAGAAATAGATGAAATCATCTTTCAGTTTCATATCAAACTCCGTCCACCCCATCATTCCTGCCAGACGGGTATAAACAGTAGCGATAGCCGTACTTTTTTTCGGTGTACGCACTTCCTCAAAATCAGGGTCTCCGGACAATGACTTGCCTGTCTTACGAATATCGATCACCTCCTCTATCAGTTTCTTCTGGCAACTGAGCACCAAGAAATCTTCCGTCAGATAACAAGCGAGAAAATCGCCGTCAGCCATCGGATAAATGATAATATCCTCGCCCTTATAATCGAATGTTTTCGGAGGATAGCCCGACGAAACGTATTTCTGCACAAAACGGTCGATCAGCTCACGGTCACCATTCCCCAACCGGCAATAAAGCACCTGATTACGATCATTGTCCGGTTCGTGGAAACTAATCAGCATCTGATTCATCTGCCTGCTCAAACCGTGAGGCGCATCTTCCAGAAGAGAGTAAAGGTATTGTTTCAGATAAGAAAACAGTTTGGATACATAAAGATACTGATGGTCTCTGCTACAAGTCAGCTCATCTACTTCCATTACAAATTCCGCCACGTCTTCTGTCACAAACACTGCTGAAGCGGAGGAAGGAACCAAGGTGTAGAGATCGAAATCCTTCTGATCTTCGGCAGCCGATAACCTGAAAAAAGAGTACAACGCAAAACCTGAGCACAAAAGTACAACAGAAGAAGTGATCGCTATTTTCACTATCGTACGAAGTTTCATAATATTTGCTGTTTATCGGCTAGGGGCAAAAATAATAATTTCTACAAAGAAAACAAAACTTTTGCTAAAAAAAGTCACCGATAATCAGAAAATGATTTCCATTCCGTCGTATGTAAGGTGAACATTTTCAGGAAGTCCCTTCTCTACCTTCTCATGCAGCCCCATATCATGACTCATGTGGATGAAGTATGTCTCCTTTGCCCGAATACGTTCTGCCGCCTTCAATGCCTCCTCCAGACTCTGGTGGGTGGGATGAGGAGCGATGCGAAGCGCATTCATTATCAGAACATCTATCCCCTCCAATTGTTCATAAGATTCTTCGGGCATGGTGAGCATATCCGTGATATAGCCCAACCGACCGATACGATAGCCCAGAATCGGCAACCGCCCATGCATCACCCGCAAAGGAACCACCTCCGTACGATGAATGGAAAAGGCTTGCCCGGCAACCACTTCCTGCAAAGGAATATCAGGAACACCGGGATAACGATGATCGACAAAACAGTAGGGCATCCGCAGACGCAGTGCCTGTGCCACATATTCTTCAGCATAAATAGGAACCGCCCCGAAACGGCAGAACGGACGCAAATCATCCAGTCCGCCCACATGATCATAATGCTCGTGCGTGATAAGTACCCCGTCTATCTTCTCAAAAGGAAGATGCAACACCTGCGCCCGAAAATCGGGTCCGCAATCGATCAGTATCCGGGCGTCTTCCGTTTCAACGATAGCAGACGCACGCAAACGGTTATCTTTGGGATCGGGAGAAGTGCAGACCGGACAACTACACCCTATCTGGGGAACTCCCGTCGATGTTCCGCTTCCAAGTATTCTTACTTTCATTTCTTTAATCAACAATTTCTCTAATGGATAACTCTTTAATGGATAATTGATCATTCTCCATTATCCATTAACCAAGTTTACTTCCGGATGGATGTCTATGCCGAATTTCTCACGAACAGAAGCCCGTACCGCATCCGAAAGTGCTATAATGTCACTCCCCTTTGCACCGCCCCGGTTCACCAGTACTAATGCCTGTTTGTCATGCACTGCTGCCGGTCCCAGGGATTTTCCTTTCCAGCCGCACTGGTCGATCATCCATCCTGCCGGAATTTTCACTCGTCCGTCATTCAGTTCGTAGAAAGGGATTCGGGGAAATTCCTGCTGCAAAGCTTCCAGCTTTTCGCGCGGAACGATAGGATTCATAAAGAAACTGCCGGCATTTCCCATCACTTTCGGGTCGGGCAGTTTACTTTCACGGATATCGATGATCACTTTCCGGAGCACCGGCAATGTCAGTGCGGGATACTTTTCGAGTTCCTGACGGATGGTGCCGTAATCCAACGTATAATGTTCTTCCTTACTGAGCCGGAAGCAAACATAGGTCACAAATACGGATTTATTCTCCGGACGTTTGAAAATGCTGTCGCGATAGGCATAGCCACATTCTTCTACAGCATAAACGCGCTCCTCACCGTGAATGTTCACCGTCTCTACGGAGATGATCAGGTCTTTCACCTCTACCCCGTAAGCACCGATATTCTGCACGGCACTTGCTCCCACTTCACCGGGAATCAGGGAAAGGTTTTCCGTTCCATACCAGCCGTGCTCTACACAATAACCTACGAAGTCATCCCAGACCACGCCTGCTCCTACCCGTACGGACACACTACGGTCGTCCTCCTCCATCACCTCGATTCCTTCGATACGGGAATGCAGAACCAGCCCGTCATAATCTTTGGCGAAAAGCAGATTGCTCCCACCGCCTATATGTAAAAAAGGTGTCGTAAGGGCACCTTGAGCTATCAATGTCTTCAGTTCTTCTACCGAAGCATATTCCTGAAACCGTTCGGCACTGACGTCAATGCCAAACGTATTGTGTGATAAAAGAGAATACATTTCTTCTGTTTTTTGGTTGCTAAATACTGGTATCTTCAAACTTATACAGCTGCCATTCGCCTGCCTTCCGTTTGAAATAGAGAATATTAGAGAAGCCGTTTCCAATTCCTTTCAATGCGAGAATCTTTGTCGGCGAGTTATCATCATTCCGCTGTCCGTAATTGATATTCGAGAGACGGTCTGCAGGCAATGCCGGTTTGAAGGCGAACCACTGGTTCAAATCCAGAGAGGTCTCCAGAATAGAGAAGTCATCATCCGGATCTGAGGTGACAAAAGCCAAAGGGTCCTGCACACGTTGGCTCTGAAAAAGGCTGTCGGCAGCAAAATGGCTGAAGAACTCCACAAAGTCCTCATTCTCATTCCGCTCAATAGGACGCAGATTGATAGCCTCTAAAATCCATGCCCCCTTGATACGCTCAAAATAATACTTTTTCACCATTCGGGTTTTCACGAATATCCATTCTACCTGAACGGAGGTCAGCGAGGTATCCCCCACCAGATCCATATCTTCTTCCTTATCAAACAGGAGCGTATAATAATGCTGTTTGGTAAATAAGTCATCATGCTTCCAGTTGCGCTCTTCGATATTGGTCTTCTCGTCTCCCTTGTAATAGGGCAACGGGAATTTCACACGCTGACGCTGCAAAGCATCATCGGAAGCAAAATTGTAGATGAAATCGTCGAAAGATTCGTCCGCTTCTGTCGGTTTAGGTTCTTCCGGCAACTCCTCCTGATGGATTGAATCGGCTTTATGCCGGATAGAATCCACCTCATGTGTGATAGATGCAAAGGGGTCGATGCTCGTTTTCTTGTTTCCACAGGAACCCAGAACACTGAGCACCAGTACCCCCGCAATAAGTTTTTTCATTTTTTCAGTTTCTCTCTTAGCTTTTCAAGCATATCCACCGTCATGCTCTCCAAATCGTAAGCCGGCTTCCATCCCCACTCCTCACGGGCGCAGGTATCGTCCAGACTATCGGGCCAGCTGTCGGCTATGCGCTGTTTCAAAGGATCTATGTCATAGACCATTTCGAACGCAGGCACATGCTTCTTGATGGCATGGTATATCGTCTCAGGATCGAAACTCATAGAGGCGATATTGAAAGCGTTGCGGTGTATCAGCCTGGTCGGATCTGCTTCCATCAGCATGATTGCTGCGTTCAGCGCGTCCGGCATATACATCATATCCATTAAAGTGCCTTCTTTGATCGGGCACACAAATTTTTCTCCTTTCACTGCCGAATAATAAATATCTACGGCATAATCGGTAGTTCCTCCTCCCGGAGGGGTCACATTCGAAATGATGCCCGGGAAACGGACAGCACGGGTATCGACACCGTATTTGTTAAAATAGTAGTCACTCAGCAGCTCTGTCGTCACCTTGGTGACACCATACATGGTGCGAGGACGCTGAACGGTATCCTGTGGTGTCAGTGTATGAGGCGTGCTTGCACCGAACGATCCGATAGAACTGGGGGTAAATACCGCACATCCCTGCTCACGCGCCACTTCCAAAACATTCCACAATCCGTCAATACCAATCTTCCAGGCCAGCTTCGGCTTGGACTCGGCTACCACCGAAAGCAGTGCAGCCAAATTATATATTGTATCTATGTGGTGTTCTTTCACCACCGATTCAATCATTTCACCATTCGTTACATCGACAACAGCCGACGGTCCCGACTCCTTTAACTCGCCTTTGGGCTCTGCGCCCTGAATATAACCCGCTACTACGTTTGTGTTTCCATAACGCCTGCGCAACTCCATCGTCAACTCGGACCCTATTTGTCCGGTGGCTCCAATAATCAAAATGTGTTTCATTTTTCCTTTTAAATAAAAGTGTTAAGCTAAATAGTGCGCAAAGTAAGCACTTTTTTTTCAGATTTAAATCAAAAAGATATTGTTTATTCCAAGAAAAATCGTGTCCTTTGCAGTATAACTTAATCACTCAAACACTATGTACGGTAAAATGCAGGAATATCTCAGCCAGACACTGGCTGAAATTAAGGAAGCCGGACTTTACAAAGAAGAACGACTTATCGAAAGTGCGCAGCAAGCTGCCATCACTGTAAAAGGCAAAGAAGTGCTGAACTTCTGCGCCAACAACTATCTGGGACTGTCCAACCACCCCCGCCTGATCAAAGCTTCTCAGGAAATGATGGACCGCCGCGGATATGGTATGTCATCTGTCCGCTTCATCTGCGGAACGCAAGATATACATAAGGAACTGGAAGCTGCCATCTCGGATTATTTCCAGACAGAAGATACGATTCTGTACGCAGCTTGCTTCGATGCCAACGGGGGTGTATTCGAACCGCTTTTCAGCGAAGAGGATGCCATTATCTCCGATTCTCTGAACCACGCTTCTATCATCGACGGTGTACGTCTTTGCAAGGCGAAACGTTATCGTTATGCCAATGCGGATATGAAGGACCTGGAAAGATGCCTGCAAGAGGCTCAGGCGCAACGTTTCCGTATCGTTGTCACCGACGGTGTATTTTCTATGGACGGCAACGTAGCGCCGATGGATCAGATTTGTGATCTTGCCGAGAAGTACGATGCGCTGGTTATGGTAGACGAATCGCACTCTGCCGGTGTGGTTGGCGCTACAGGCCACGGCGTCAGCGAACTGTACAAAACTCACGGACGTGTGGACATCTATACAGGCACACTGGGCAAAGCTTTCGGAGGTGCATTGGGCGGATTCACTACCGGTCGCAAGGAGATTATCGACTTACTGCGTCAGCGCAGCCGTCCTTACCTGTTCTCCAACTCATTGGCTCCGGGTATCATCGGTGCAAGTCTCGAAGTATTCAAAATGCTGAAAGAAAGCAATGCGCTGCATGACAAGCTTGTAGAGAATGTAAACTACTTCCGCGACCAGATGACAGCCGCCGGATTCGACATCAAACCGACACAGAGTGCAATCTGCGCCGTTATGTTGTATGATGCCAAACTGTCGCAGATTTATGCTGCACGCATGCAGGAAGAAGGAATTTATGTGACTGGATTCTATTATCCGGTCGTTCCGAAAGAACAGGCTCGTATCCGTGTACAGATCTCCGCCGGACACGAGAAAGCACATCTCGACAAATGTATCGCTGCCTTCATCAAAGTCGGCAAAGAACTCGGAGTGCTTAAATAATAAGTATCAGGTATTAAGTATTAGGTATTACCGTAGCTGCCGATCGTTTATCTGCATAGCATAATACCTAATACTTGATACTTAATACTTTAATACCTAATACTTACTAATTTGTTTTCAAGATGGAAGAATTGACTCTCACTACTCCTGCCCTGCTTTTCTCGGCTGTTTCACTGATTTTACTGGCTTATACCAATCGTTTTTTATCGTATGCACAATTGGTACGACAGTTGCGGGACCGTTACATGGAAAATCCTACGGATATCACGGTAGCACAAATCGAGAATTTAAGAAAACGCTTAAACCTGACACGAACGATGCAGGGGCTGGGCATTGCAAGTCTTTTTTTCTGTGTAGTCAGCATGTTCCTCATCTACATCGGACTGCAATTACTGTCGGCGTATGTGTTCGGGCTGGCTTTGATTCTGTTGATCGCTTCTTTAGGAGTATCTTTCCGTGAAATACAGATTTCTACCCGTTCACTGGAAATCTATCTGGGAACTATGGAGAAAGGGAAAAAGAAATAGCTCTGCCCATTTCCGGAGAGCTATGTTTTGAATATTACATATTTATTATACGTCGGTACGACTCATTTTACGCGATACGTCATGATATGACCCGGCAAGGTATAATGACCGTGAAACGGCTTCCTTTGCCCGCTTCCGATTGAAGGGTTATCTTGCCACCCAGCTTTTCCACAATCACTTTGCAAATAGACAGTCCCAGTCCGGCTCCCTGCGAAAATTCATTCTGCTTGTAGAAGCGGCTGAAAATCATCTGCTGTTCTTCACGGGGAATGCCTCTGCCGGTATCTTCCACATAAATATGCACTGCCTCTTCTTCCTCCATATAGTAGTAGCCGATTTTGATAAATCCACTTTCCGTAAACTTGGTCGCATTATTCAGAAAGTTCGTAAGGACCTGTATCAGTCGGTCTCTGTCAACATCAATTTCCAGACATATATCTTCTTCCTCTTTCTGAAAATCAAGACGGGGTGCAATCAACACTTGATGGGTCATATAGACGTCATTAAGCAGTTCCTTCACTATACACTTCTTATAGCAGAAAGACATATATCCGGACTCGATGCGGGAAAGTTCCAGAATGTCATTAACCAGTTTGAGCAGCAAATCGCTATTCTTATTAATGGTGTCAATATACTCCTGCTTATCTTCCGGACTTAATTCTTCATCGCTAGCCAGAATATTGGAGAAACCTACGATTGAATTTAGCGGTGTACGTATCTCATGGCTCATATTCGCCAGAAAGGATTGTTTCAGTTCCGCCTTTTCTGCCAGCAAACGGGCAGCGTCCAGTTCTTCTTCCCGATCCTTCATCTCTTGTATGTTGAGCAAAAGTCCGGCGGTCTTGTATCCCCCTCCTTCCAGCAGATTGGTCGTATAGCGAAACTCCCACCACTGATATCCTCTTCCGCTAAAATCGCAGCGTAGCTGAACTATCTTTTTACTTGCTTCTTTCAGGTTTCTCCGGCTAAGCTTTACACTGTCCCAATGGCCGGGGTGTACAAACTTCCCCAAGTCCGTAAAAGGCAATTTGCGGGGAGACATACCTTGTGATCTCCAAAAGGCATCTTCAAAGACAAAGAACTCGTCTTCCAACTTCCATGCGTAAGTGGTTCCTCCCTCAATAGCCAATGCCAGAGTTTCCTTTTCGTCTGCCAATGCATAAAGTGCCTGCTTTTTCCTTTTCTGCTCACGAAGATAGAGCCACAACAAACAGGTAACAATGGCAAACAACAATCCAGCCAAAGACACGATGGAAGAAATATAAAAATATGGATATTCCTTACTAAAGGGAATATTGACAATCTTATAATTAGCAGGAATCTTCTCCTTCTTTATCCCCAACTGTTTCATCACATTCCAGTCAACCAGGTATTCCTTCTTGCTCTCAGTCACCGGCATATCCGACGATGAAGCTCCATTCAATATATGTACAGCAGCTCTTACCTCCTCTTCTACCTGAACCGGCAACGAAGTCAGATATCCTCCAAGCAGTTTCTCTCCACATTCAAAACCCTCATTGATCACAGTCAGACTGGGACTCACACAGATGGCCCCAATATTGATGGTCGTAAAATCCCGCTTCAACTGAATATAGCATTGCCCCCGATAGTTCTTATTCAACGCCCACATCAGATTGGCTTCAGACTTGTCCCGGTTGCTACGTATAGAAATGGAAAGAAAACGAATATATCCCTCTTCCCTTACCAGCCGATACTGTTCCACAGAAGGAATGTCGGGATAATCCATGAAACCTGTTACTCTATGTCCTGCCAATTGCTTCCTCGCGTCCTTTCTTATCTGCACATCCAGAAAAGTAGAATCCAGAAGTGTAAACAGACGGACACTATCCCCAAAGAGTTTTCTGGCCATTTCAGCATTTTGAACAAAGCCGATCTTATCATGAAAGCCCGTCGCATTGGGATATTGCTTCAACAACTCCCAATTCGGATAATTGACTCCGGCAAAGACCACCGGCACCTCTTTCACTAACGGATCACCACACTTCAGAAGAGAGTAGGTCGCCTGATCTTCATTCACCAGAATCACTTCCGGTCGCCAGTCTCCAGATACAGAATCAAGCAAATATCTCATTCGCTTCAGTTCCGTCTCTTCCTTATAGGATTCACAATCCAGATAGAGCGTCCGAATATCAGCATTGACTCCTTCTTTCTTGAATTGTTTAGCTATCAGACGATTAAACTCGGGATAAGCAGCGTACGTTTCTTCATAAGAATGAACGACCAGTATACGCCGCTCTTGGGAAGAGGTACAACCGACCAGTGCTGAAATTAAATAGATCAGTAAAGGAAACAGGAAGATTATTTTTCTATTTTCATTATTCATCTAAAGATTATCCTTTCAATTAAAGATGTAACGGATTCCAAATTGCAACTGCCAACAATTGACAGAAGAACGAACGGGAGCAAAACTACGGTAAGGCAATATTGTCTCTCCGTCTTCTGTCAATGTACCCATGGTATATATCGGTTCATTCTTTTCATTCAAGCCCTTATATTGCAGCGGTTTGTTGATAGTAGCACCTTTGGGTACTCCCCAGGCATCATTCAGCAAATTTCCGATATTCATTATATCCACACTCAGTTGAAGGGTATTTGTAGTCTTTCCCGCCTTCACCTTAAAGTCCTGTACCACACGCAAATCAAAACGGTGATACCAAGGTTGAAACGCTCCGTTTGTCTCCGCATATTTTCCCTTTCGTTTTCTCAGATACGGATCTTGCTCCACAAAAGCCCAGAAAGCCTCTCTCTGCTCAGCCGCCGGGAACAGCACGGTTCCGTCTGTTTTCTTCAAGTCGGTAAAATTCAGTTCATCACGGGTAGCCGGTATATACATCAGGTCATATTGAGAGCCGTCGTTATTCAGGTCTCCATCAATCAGATAGGTATAAGAACCATTATACTGCCCGGTATAAAACAGAGAAATGCCGGTGGCAAAGTTTCGGGCGTATTCGATGGTATAGGATGCAGATGCAATGACACGGTGGGGGGAGTCCAGATAAGAAGCATTGTGCATGGACAGATAGTTGGCTCCCTGCACGGAAGGTTCCTGTTGCCACGCATTTTCGATCTGGTTGCTCGCATTATTCGACAACGTGCGGGAACGGGTATAAGTATAGGATGCCATCAGATTCAGATTTCGGACCGGCTCCATATTCATAGTGGCGTTCAGCGTATAGCTATGTCCTTTGCTTGTATTCGTCATCAGCATGGCACGGGTGATATCCGCATTGATGCGGTTGTCCTTATTTCCCGGATAAATATAGCGATCGTCAGCACCGGACAGGCGGGACATCTTGGACTCATCCAGAGCAATCATGTTCACGTTCTGTTGCAGAATGGCATTGATATCCTTGATATACATAGCCTCCAACGTCAAATCGGACCGGAAAGGAAATGGCAAACGATAGTCCAGTGCCAGAGAAGTTGTCCATACCTGCGGAGTCTTAAAGTGGCGGTCAATCGTTATGATCTCATTTACTGCTCCCGGTTCTGTGGGGAAACAATCCGGATACTGAGGGGCAATCTCCGACAAGATCTGCTGAGGATTACGAATACCGCCTGCCAAAGCCGCCAACAGCTCTTTCTCACGAGGATCGTTTGTATTCTGAAGTACCGAGACGGTCGTCTTCAGCATACCGCTTCCTTCCTGCATCTTCGACAGGAAAATTAATGGGAAACGTCCGGTAAAGATTCCCGTTCCTCCTCGAAGTTTCAGTGTCTGATCACCTGATAAATCGTAATTGAAGCCAATACGCGGCGAAAACAGCGGAGTCGCCTTCGGCCAGTAAGCGGTACTCAGCTTCGTACCATTAAATTCGTAAGAGGTGATGGAAGGATTCTCATATCGCTTGTTGACATAAAGCGGAATATCCATGCGGATACCATAAAGCAGTTTAAGCCGTTCATTCACGTTATATTGATCTTGCGCATACAGCGAAAACTGATCATAATGAACGGAAGCCGGAGCTTCTGCGTCTCCCGTTAAAGAATAACAGAGAGCAAAGGCTACAGGAGCCGCCTTATTCACGAAGTCCTCGTAACTGTTGTAACGGTAATACCCTGCTCCGTAGCGCATATAGCTATTTGAAACGTTCTGCGATTCAAAACTTGCCCCTAATGTCAGACTATGGTTTCCCCAATGAACGGAAAAGTTATCTGTAATGCTCCAAACCTTTTCACGGATTCCGTTTTTCCACGCATGCTGCTCGTATCCTGCATTCATAAATGCACGGTTTGTCCCCGTTTCATCGGGTTTCATGATATCGACCGTAGGAAAATCGCCCTTACATTCTCTTTTGTTTCCATCATTAAAAGTCAGACTCACCAAAAGCTGATGGGTCAAAGCAGCACTCAAACGGCTATTCAACTCTGCAGTCAGTGAATTCACATTATCCAATTGCTGCCAGGTGGAATTACGGAAAGACATCGAATAGCGGCTGACCGGTCCGCCATTAATGCTCAACGCCGATCCTACCAGATTATTATCTTTTTTCTGTCCGGTATAGTTATAACGTAGCATGAAACGGTGTTTGTCAGTTATGTTCCAGTCCATACGTGCCATGACACGATACACATCCGTACGTCCGGCAAAATCTGTCCACGAACCGGTATCATATCCATACAAGTTCTTCAGATCCTGCGAAAAACGGCTCATGTCTTCCGCCGTCACACGTGAAATCATATTCTGGCTATCGTCCTTACCGTCATCGGACAGTTTCCATTTATGGATGGGCTGCGGACTATATTCATATTCTCCATTCACAAAAAAGAATAGCTTATTCTTTATAACCGGTCCGCCGAAAGTAAATCCATATACATTACGCCGCTCTTCCTCCCGGTCGCCGAGGTCATAACCGTCTACCTTGTTCCCACGCAGATATTCATTCTTTGTGTACATATAGACGGAACCACGAAACCGATTTGTTCCGCTCTTTGTCACCGCGTTTACCGAACCTCCGACAAAATTGCTCTGACGTATATCAAAAGGAGCGATACTCACCTGTATCTCTTCCAGCGCATCAATTGAAATCGGATTTCCGCCTCCGGGCAAAACAGCACCATCCAGTCCCGCACTGTAATTGAAGTTCGCTCCGTCAATCGTGTAGTTGTTCATACGTTGGTCACGCCCCCCAAAGCCATTTTTAGTAGCGTAAGGAGACATCTTGGTGATGGCCGTCAGACCACGAGAAATATTAGGGAGACAAGAAATATCTTTTGATGTAATATGGGTAGATGCTCCGGTTTTTTCTCCGGCAAATTTAGAAGCCGTGCCTATAACGACTACTTCATCCAGTTCGGCAGATTCTTTCAATTTGGCATCACAGACATAGGTTTCGGCAAGTTTCAGAGATATGCCGGTAAAAATAGCTGTCCGATAGCCGACATACGAAAATTCAATCCGATATGGCCCGCCGGTGCGCATACCTTCCAAATGGTAAGTTCCCTGCAGGTTAGTCACTGTACCATAGCGTGTTCCGGACGGTTCGTGTATTGCAATTACAGTAGTACCCGGTAACGGTTCGTTTTGTTCGTCCTCAACTCTTCCGCTCATAGAGGAAGTAGTTGCTTGTCCAAAAGATGCGGCTGCCAAACAGCTAAACATCATCAGGAGCCATAAAAATCTGATCATATACTCCAAATTAGACTGTAGCAAATGAATGATCCTTTGTGTGCAGAATAACTCATTGCAGTGGGCAAAGATAACAGATTTTTAAATATGAGCAAAGTAAGTTAAAAAAAAGAAGCTGTCTGAATATAAATCCAAACAGCTTCTCCTATCTTATTTTCTATTTTTCAGATTGCCATCAACGTTGTCCCAGCTGTGAATCAACAAAGAAAATACCAGTATCACCGGCTTTCTTGATCTTATCCACAATTCCCTGTGCGGTAGCTTCTTCTTCTACTTGTTCGCGAACAAATCCCCACAAGAAATCCTGAGTAGCTTTATCTTTTTCAGCAGCAGCCACATCTACCAGCTTGTCTACCATTTCCGATACATGGCATTCATGTTTGTAAACATGCTCAAACACTTCCAGCGGAGTACCCCAGCCGTTAGGAACCACATCGATCTTGTCGACTTTGGCCATTCCACCACGTTTAATGATATAATCGGCCATTGCGTAAGCATGTTCCAGTTCTTCATGAGACTGCTTCTTCATCCAATGTGCAAATCCACTGAAACCTTCTTTCTCAAAATAGAAAGACATTGCTAAATACAGGTTAGAAGACCACATTTCCGCAGTGATCTGCTCATTGATTGCTTTCTGTAATTTTTCTGAAATCATAATCGTATATTTTTATTAAGTTGTTAATGTAGTTTTCTTTTGAACTCATTACAAAAATAACAAGATTTCAGTTAAAATTGTTCCATCCTCCCTGTATTTTTAAACTACATTCACATTTTATTTACACCAATTCGTCAGAAGTGTATCCTTTCGGCAGTTCACGGCAGTTATATCCGGATGCCATAATCTCGCCGTAAGCCCCTGCAGAACGAAGTGCAATCAAGTCTCCGCGCTTTACCTTATTCAAATCAATCGCTTTACCGAAAACGTCTGATGATTCACAGATGGGGCCTACTACATCATATGCCTCTACGGGGTCTTCCGAAGTAATGTTTTCCATCTTGTGGTAAGCCTGATACAAAGCCGGACGAATCAAGTCTGTCATACCTGCATCGAGGATGGCGAATTTCTTCTTGGTTCCCTGCTTTACATACAGTACTTTGGATATCAGAGAACCGCATTGTCCTACCACCGCACGTCCCAGTTCGAAGTGCAGTGTCTGATAAGGGCGCAGTTTCAGTTGTCCGGCATAGGTAGCAAAGTAGCTCTTGAAATCGGGAATGGACTGACGGTTCGGATGTCCGTAGTCAATACCCAAGCCACCGCCGACATTGATGTGTTCTACCAGAATATGACGCGCTTCCAGTTTATCCTGCAATTCATTCACACGGTTGCAGAGCGCGATAAAATCGCCCATATCCAATATCTGAGAACCGATATGGAAGTGCAGGCCGATGAATTTCACGTTCTTCATCTCCAAGGCGACATCGATCACCTTGTCCATATCCTGCATACTGATACCGAATTTGTTTTCAGCCAGACCGGTAGTGATATTAGCATGCGTATGTGCTCCTACATCCGGATTGATGCGGAAAGCGACATTAGCAATCTTATTCTGTGCCGCAGCCAGTTCATTGATGACTTCCAGTTCGGGAATAGACTCTACATTGAAACAGAAGATGCCATACTCCAGTCCGAGGTTGATCTCCCAGTCTGCTTTACCGACTCCGGCAAAAACAACCTTATTGGCCGGAAACCCGGCACGGATAGCGGCACGTATTTCTCCACCGCTCACGCAGTCGGCTCCCATTCCGCTTTCACGGATAATGGTCATTACTTTCGGATTGGCATTTGCCTTGACAGCATAGTGTACGGAATAGCTAGGATATTTGGCAACCTCTTGGTTAATAGCCGACAATGTATCACGCAGCACTTTCGTATCATAATAATAGAAAGGTGTCTGCAAAGTACGGAATTTATCGATTGGAAATATTCCTTTCATCATTCAAGAAACTTGTTTAGTTAGTTAAAAAGAGCGCTTTTATCAGTATCGGTAAAAGCGCTCAGTATTATTTGTGGAATTATTTGTTGTTGAAAAGCATGTCACTCAGCGACTGTAACGCTATCTTCTTATCACATTCCCGGATAAGGAAAGAGATGTTGTAGTTACTTCCTCCGAATGAAATCATTCGTACCGGTATATCACGCATCGCATCAAGTGCTTTTGCTTCAAAACCTACATTCTCCCATTCCAAGTCGCCTACTACACAGATAATACACATATCTTTGTCTACAGTGACCGTACCGTATTTTTTCAGGTCGTCCAGAATCTCATTCAGGTGCTTGGTGTTGTCTATCGTAACAGATACACCTACCTCAGAAGTACAGATCATGTCGATGGAAGTCTGGTAGCTTTCAAAAATTTCGAAGACTTTACGCAGGAAACCGTGAGCCAGCAACATACGGCTTGACTTGATCTTGATAGCCGTAATGTTATTCTTAGCAGCTACAGCTTTGATCTTGCCTTTCTCCGTGTCATTGGAAATCAACGTTCCGGGCGCATCCGGGTCCATTGTATTCAACAGACGTACAGGGATGTTGGCATATTTAGCAGGCTGGATGCAAGTCGGATGCAGAATTTTTGCACCGAAGTAAGCCAACTCGGCAGCTTCTTCAAAATGCAACTGGCGAACCGGAGCTGTCTTGTCAACAATGCGCGGGTCGTTGTTGTGCATACCGTCGATGTCTGTCCATATCTGGATTTCAGAAGCATTCACGGCAGCACCGATCAAAGAAGCGGTGTAATCGCTGCCACCACGCTGCAGGTTATCGATCTCACCGTAAGCATTGCGGCAGATAAAACCTTGTGTGATGTAAATCTCCATATCCGGATAAAGTTCCAGTTGTGTCTGCAGTTTCTCCTTAATATATACGGGGTCCGGCTCCGCGTTCTTGTCAGTACGCATGAATTCCAAAGCCGGGAGCAACACGGACTTCACACCACATTCCTGCAGGTAGAAGTTCACCATAGCCGTAGAAATAAGCTCTCCCTGTGCCAAAACCACTTTCTCTTCGAACAAAGTGAAAAGGTCTTTAGTATAGGAGCGGATGTAGTCAAAGTGAGACTTGATGACTTCCAGCCCTTTCTGTTTATATTCCTGAGTTGCATAAAGTTCATCAACGTGCTGTTTATATTTTGATTCCAGCTTATTGATAATCTCGTTGGCACCCTCCGGATTCTTCTTATACAGATAGTCCGAAATTTCCACCAATGTATTTGTTGTTCCTGACATAGCAGAAAGGACAACAATCTTTTGTTCACCATCGGTAATCAATTTGGCTACTTCCTTCATCCGCTGAGCAGAACCTACGGAAGTTCCTCCAAACTTTAAAACTTTCATTTTCGTTACTGTTTTAGTTATCTATATTTAAATCTATTTCTATTGTTCTCTGCCTGGGCATGTATTCGTCGGTCACATCCGTTATGCGATGCTCGGAGCAACGATATACGCTGCCGGGATATTCTTTCAGCAATTGCAGATTGTGCGTCGTCATCACCACGGAAGAACCCGATTCACAGATGTTGTGCAACAATTCAACAATGGACTTGCCTGTCTCCACATCCAGATTTCCGGTCGGTTCGTCCGCCAGAATAATAGCCGGAGAATTGAGTACGGCACGTGCTATTACGATGCGCTGCTGTTCGCCACCGGAAAGTTCATTGGGGAGTTTGTAGCCTTTGTTAGACATTCCCACCAAATCGAGCACTTCCTCTATCCTTTCCTGAATTTCCCGCTTGTTCTTCCAACCGGTGGCACGAAGTACAAATTCCAGGTTGTTGTATACGGTACGATCCGTCAGCAGCTGAAAGTCCTGAAATACGATTCCCAGCTTTCTTCTCAGCTGAGGGATATGCTTGCGTTTGATTGAACGCATATTATAGCCCAATACTTCCGCTTCACCGTCGATCACGTCCAGTTCGCCATACAGTGTTTTGAGCAGGCTCGTTTTTCCCGAACCTACCTTCCCGATCAGATAGACGAACTCTCCTTTGCGCAATTCAAGATTTACATCGCTCAGCACACAGAGTTCCTGTTGATGGATTTCTACGTTCCTATATTGAATTAATGCTTCTTCCATGTACTGCTATGTCTTTCCTGCAATTCACGTGCAAGGTCTTCGATACGATAGCCTTTTGAAGTTAATAACACAATCATATGATAAATCAAGTCGGCTCCTTCATAGATCAAACGTTCGTTTGTTCCATTGGTCGCTTCGATCACTGTTTCCACAGCTTCTTCTCCCACCTTCTGTGCAATCTTGTTGATTCCGGATTCGAACAGGCTGGTGGTATAAGATCCTTCGGGCATTTCTTCGTGACGTTTGTCGATGAAATCCTGCAACGCTTTCAGGAACATGACAGGTTCTTCATTTTTCTCACCCCAGCAAGTATCTGTGCCCGTATGACAAACAGGACCTGCCGGATCTGCCTGAATCAACAGGGTATCGTTATCACAATCTGCTTTGATAGAAACAACGTGAAGGAAGTTACCGCTTTCTTCTCCTTTCGTCCACAGACGATTCTTGGTACGGCTGAAGAAAGTTACTTTTCCGGTTTCCACCGTTTTGTCATAGGCCTCTTTATTCATGAAACCCAGCATCAAGACTTTACGTGTCTCGTTGTCCTGTATGATAGCCGGAACAAGTCCGTTCATCTTATCGAAATCCAATTCCATCTTATTTTAAGTTCTAATTACTATTTCAAATTACTATGCCGTTTGTGTGACATCATACCGTTGTTCACAGTCCACGTCCTATTATGCTTCCTATCTGCATGGAAGCCTGCCCGGGGTACCTCACCCTCTGATGGTTATTCCTTCGCCGCAAAGATACGATTTTAATTCGGGAATTTTAATTTCTCCGAAATGAAAAACGCTGGCAGCCAATGCCGCATCTGCTTTTCCCACCAAAAAGGCATCACGGAAGTGTTCTTTCAGTCCCGCACCACCCGAAGCGATCACAGGAATCGAAAGTTGCTCCGCCAAAGAGGCAAGCGCTTCGTTTGCGTAGCCGGTCTTTACACCGTCATGGTTCATGCTCGTAAACAAGATTTCACCGGCTCCACGCTCCTGCGCTTCTTTGGTCCACGAAAGTAATTCTTTATCGGTTTCAATACGTCCGCCATTCAGATAACATTTCCATCCGTTTTCCGTTTGTCTGGCATCTACCGCCAGCACACAAACCTGAGACCCGAAATTCTTGGCAATATCATTAATCAGCTGAGGATTGCGAATAGCGGAAGAGTTAATTGAAATCTTATCTGCACCGGCATTCAGCAGGCGGTCGACATCATTCAATTCGTTGATCCCTCCCCCTACGGTAAACGGGATGTTGATATTGGCAGCAATCCGCTTTACCAGTTCCGTGAAAGTCTTACGCCCCTCATGACTCGCAGTGATATCCAGAAAAACAAGTTCATCAGCTCCTTGTTCACTGTAAGCCCGCCCCAGTTCCACCGGATCACCGGCCTGACGCAAATTGACAAAGTTCGTTCCCTTTACGGTCTGTCCGTCTTTTATATCCAGACAAGGTATAATTCTTTTTGCTAACACAATACTATCTTATTTACTATTTGACAATTTGTAATTTTTCTATCCGAAAACCCGATTATAAAAAGATTCTCAGGTCTTTCAACGTGATATGTCCTTCGTACAATGCTTTACCAAAGATAACTCCGGGGACTCCGGCTTCGTTCAAGGCAATGATATCATCCACATTACTCACCCCGCCGCTAGCCATCAGGTAGAGGTCCGAAAATTTCTCCAGCATCTCTTTATATAAGTCAATAGATGGCCCTTTCAGCATCCCGTCGCAACTAATATCCGTACAAATAACTTTCCGGATACCTTTATTCATATAATCTTCGAGAAAGGGGAAAAGCTCACAGGCACTTTCGTCTTTCCAGCCGTTTACAGCAATCTTATGTTCTTTGACGTCTGCTCCGAGGATAATCTTCTCACTGCCATATACTTCCAGCCAATGACAGAACAGCTCCGGATCTTTCACGGCAATACTTCCACCCGTCACCATCTGAGCACCGCTTTCGAAAGCTATCTTCAAATCTTCATCACTCTTTACTCCACCACCGAAATCTACTATTAAAGAGGTACGCGTAGCAATCTGCTCCAATACCCGATGGTTGATTACATGGTGAGAAGCAGCTCCGTCCAGATCTACCACATGAAGCCTGCGAATTCCATTCGCTTCGAACTCCTTGGCAACTTCCACCGGACTCTCGTTATATACCTTCTTACTGTCGTAATCTCCCTGAGAAAGGCGTACACATTTCCCGTCAATAATATCAATGGCTGGAATAATTTCTATCATCTGTCTATTTACAATTTGATAATTTACGATTTACTATTTAGTTTATTATAAACGACAACCGAGTTTATTATAAACGATAGCGGAGTTTATTATAAACTGCTGCAACGTTTATTAGAGATCCAGAAAGTTCTTCAGAATCTTCTCTCCCGTCTTTCCACTTTTCTCCGGATGGAATTGGGTGGCATAAAAGTTATCCTTATGCAAAGCCGCACTAAACGGATGAATATAATCAGTTTCAGCAGCAGTAAAGTCACAAACCGGCACATAAAAGCTATGCACAAAATAGACAAATTCCGGTTCGGTGAATCCCTCGAACAGTTTGCTATTTGTTTTCCCGATTGTATTCCAACCCATGTGCGGAACTTTGTCTTCATGCTTCTGCGGAACAAAACGTTTCACGTCCACATCAAAGATATTCAGGCAATCTCCCCCTCCTTCTTCGGAATACCGGCACATCAACTGCATACCGAGACAAATTCCGAACACAGGCTGACGCAGATTCTTAATCAGTTCATCAAGTCCTGTTGCCTTTAAATGATTCATGGTAGTTTCCGCCTCTCCTACTCCAGGGAAAATCACCTTATCGGCAGATTGAAGAATTTCCTTATCAGCAGTAATCACTGCTTCTATTCCCAACCTCTTCAAGGCGTAATCCACAGAACGGATATTTCCAGCATTGTATTTTACGACTGCTACTTTCATCAACTAAATATTACTGTTTTATTTTTATAAGCCAGAATCTTACGTTCGATATGTTTTTGTACCGCACGCGAAAGAACGATTTTTTCCAGATCCTTTCCTTTATTTACAAGATCTTCTATAGAATCTTTGTGTGTAATACGCACTACATCCTGTTCGATAATCGGACCGGCATCCAGTTCCGTAGTCACATAATGACTGGTTGCACCGATAATCTTCACACCTCTCTGAAATGCGGCATGATAAGGCTTTGCTCCCACAAATGCCGGAAGGAAAGAGTGGTGGATATTAATAATCTTATTCGGATACGCATTAATCATTTGTTCGGAGATCACCTGCATATAACGTGCCAATACGATAAAGGTAATGTTATGTTTGGCAAGCAATTCCATTTCTTTACGTTCCTGTTCTTCTTTTGTCTCTTTGGTGATAGGAAACAAGTAGAAAGGAATACCGAAACGTTCAGCCACATGCTGCAAATCCGGATGGTTACTTATAATAAGAGGTATTTCTACATTCCATTCGCCTGCCGTATAACGAGCCAGCATATCAAAAAGACAGTGGGACATTTTAGAGACAAATATAGCCATACGCGGTTTCACATCCGAGAAATAAAGACGGAAATCCATTTCATATTTCTGCCCATAAAGCGTTCTGAAATAATCTTCAATCTTCTCCTGCGGCACCAGAAAGTCTTTTAACTCCCATTCTATACGCATGAAGAATATGTTTTCCACATGGTCTACATACTGATCCAAATAAATAATATTTCCTTTGTTTACCGTAATAAAATCTGTCACTTCCGCAAGGATTCCCGGTTTATCGGGACAGTGCAATAACAGTTTGGCTGTAGTCATCATTCTTTTTACTAATTTACTATTCCGGGCAGAAAATGTTCTACCTCTCCTATTTTAGGGTGCAAAAATAACGATTTATTGCAAAACTACGAATTATTCAAGCAGAAAGTTGATATAAAAACGGTGATTTCTTACAGATAGAAAGATATCCAAAGTTATTTCCTATGATGAGGATGACAAGTTTCAGGATGGTGACGCTATCACCTTCGGATAGTGACGGTATCCCATCAAGATAGCGTCACTATGACGACCGGATAGCGTCACCATCCTGACAGAAGGAAAAACAACTTTTTTTCTTTATAAAAGTACTCAAAATGAGACACTAAGCATTTTTCTTGCTTTTTATTGAAAAAAAAATTTCATCAAAACATTTGCAGATTTACAAAAAACATCTACCTTTGCACCCGCAATCAAGAGAGATGCAGATTAACAAAATGACATTCTGGTTCGGTAGTTCAGTTGGTTAGAATACATGCCTGTCACGCATGGGGTCGCGGGTTCGAGTCCCGTCCGGACCGCTTCTTAAGTAATAGAGAAGCAGGAAGAATAAGATGAGTTAGTTTAATTAAAATTTGGTGCGTTAGTTCAGTTGGTTAGAATACATGCCTGTCACGCATGGGGTCACGGGTTCGAGTCCCGTACGCACCGCGAAAGCAAATAGTAAAGCTCTGAAATTCAAGGATTTCAGAGCTTTTTCTTTTTCCCCGCTTAGGCAAAAAATAGCGGTTTAAAGCAGTTCTCACGTGGCTTATTCGTGGGACTTTTTGAAAACTGTTTTTGCTCCCACGAATTGACGCTTTTGTCTTTGATTGTCAGCTTTTTGCGTAGCTGGTTTTTGAGTGTAGCAAACTAATTTTGTACCACTTAAAAAACAAAGAATTATGGGAGCAGTGAAAAGAAACACACTAAGCGTATTGTTCATTATCAAGAAAGCGAAACTTTTGAAAAACGGTGAAGCTCCTATTTGTATGCGCATCACCGTAAACAAACGAGTAGTCGAAGTTATGATTAAACGGAGCATTCCCGTAGATTTATGGAATCAGAAAAAGGAATGTTCCAAAGGAAAAGACCGTGTAGCTACAGAACTGAACCACTATATCAATACGATTCGTGCCAAAGTATTGCAGATACACCGTGAACTGGAAATAGACAACAAACCGATAACAGCCGATACAATAAAGGATTGTTTCTACGGACGGGACAAGGTGCAGCGCAGCTTGCTAGAAGTGTATGCGGAGCATAACGAGAAATGCCGTGCCCTGATTGGTAAGGAATATACGGAAAGCACAGTTACCAAGTTTGATACTTCCATAAACCGCTTGAAAGAATATATCCGTAGTTGTTACCACCGTGATGATATAATGCTGGCAGAACTGGACGGGCAATTTATCCGTGATTTTGATTTTTGGCTGAAAACGGATAAGCATTGCCAAAACAATTCCGCATTGAAGCATTTGAAGAACTTGAAAAAAGTTGTTCGTATTGCTTTGGCTAACGACTGGATAAAGAAAGACCCGTTTTACGGCATCCACTTCAAGCAGGAAGAAGTTAATGTAGAGTTCCTTTCACGTGAAGAATTGGATGTTTTGATGAACAAAGGATTTACTATCAAACGTTTGGAGCAGGTAAGGGATATTTTTGTCTTTTGCTGTTTTACCGCACTTGCTTTTGTCGATGTGCAGCAGTTAAGCCGTGAGCACTTGATAAAAGACAATAACGGTACTTTATGGATACGCAAGGCAAGACAGAAAACTAATCAAATGTGCAATATTCCTGTTTTATCTATTCCTCAAAGGATATTAAGGAAATATGAAGATAATGCAGAGTGCATAAAGAAAGGTGTGCTTTTGCCTGTAATTAGTAATCAGCGCATGAATGCCTATCTAAAGGAAATCGTTGATTTGTGCAGCATTACCAAACGCCTAACTACTCATGTTGCAAGACATACTGCGGCTACAGTTGTTTTTCTCGCTAATGATGTATCAATGGAAAATGTATCTAAGATTTTGGGACATTCCAATATCAGAATGACACAGCATTATGCAAAGGTTTTAGATAGCTCCATTATGCGTGATATGGTGAATGTGAAAAAGAATTTTTCAATAAGCTGAATTTTATTGCTTTTTTGATAAATAATTTCTATTTTCGTCTCAAAATAAGTAAAAAATGGATATACAGAATATTATAAATATAATAGCAATTGTTTTATCACCCATTATAGCAGTTCTTATAACAAGGTATTTATCAATCAGAACTGATAAGAAAAAAGATAAAATGGAAATTTTTAAGATATTAATGGCAACACGTTATAATAGGTGTACAATAGAATATGTTCGTGCGCTTAATTCTATTGATGTTGTTTTTTATGATAGTAAGAAAGTGCGAAAAGCATGGAGTGACTATTATTCTGTATTGCAACATCCTACTCCAAATTCCAATTTGATTTTTGATAAAGAGTTGTTATTAATAGAAGCAATGGCGCAAGATTTACATTATACAAACATAAAATGGGAAAATGTAAAGTCATTCTATTTCCCTCAATGGCTAAGCATTCAATATCAACAAGAAGCTAATTTTAAAAATGCCCAATTAACAATTACATCTTCTATATCACAATCATTGAGTGAAAGTGGCATGAAAAATGACAATAAGCAAGAGAAGAAGTTTGAGTAAATACAGACTGATTAGCGAAGATTCTTCCAAAGCTGAATAAAACATTAACAAAGGTAAGCTTCGTATTCCGTCCGTTCAAGCCCAAGCCCTACGGGTTTGAAAGAAAATCTCCACGCCTGCGCTACGCTCCGGGTAGTATTTTCTTCCAAAGGCTTGCACAGACGGAATACTACACTGATAGAGTTAATGTTCTTAGTCAGTTTCGGAAAAAATGTGTTTTTTAGGACGGTGGGTTATTCCTGCCGTTCCTTGTTGTAGTAGGTCTGCAAAAGCCGTTCTATATCGCTTTGACGGTAGATTATTTTGCCTTTTATCTGAATGTAAGGGATAACGCCCGTATCTCGCCATTCTTGCAGCGTGCGGATGCTTACTTTCAGATATTTGGCTGCTTCCCGGTTGCTTAGAAACTTCTCGCCGTTCAAATGCGGTCTGCTCTCCTTTGCCAGTCGGCTGATACCGTCTAACATTCTATCCATAGATTGAAAGAACTCTTTTATCATTTCACTGTTGCTGTTTATTAGTTCCATATTGATTTATAGTTAGCTTGAATGATTAGTATATACATTTTCAATTACGCAGATAATTGCCATAGTAAGAAATGGAAAGGCTGTCTTTTGCCTTGTCATAGCCGATATAAAGCCGCTTAAAGGCTGAAACAATAAAGTAACGGCTATCTTCTTTCTGTATCTCGTAAGTAGCGGGTTGCGCCTGTCCGTTATCCGATACATGAAGCATCGAAAGGAGATACTTTTTCTTACTTGGATATATCATCACCGTAGGATGAAGATTTAAACTTTCCCATGTACCCACAATAGCCGGGAGGGTAAAAGATTGGTTTGCTTCTGAATTGTCATCTTGTTTTCTTGTCATAAGGCGATACTTATTTATTGGTTGGTATATAGTTGTTTTTCTTTCCTGAAAGATGGTTAACTGTACATTCAGCAACCAGTGTTTCAATATCGACAGATTTATAGTACAGCTTATTCCCGATTTGGGAGTAACCCAGTTTACCACTGTCCCGGTAGTTCTGCAAACTTCGGATGCTGATACCGAGCAGGGCACACACTTCACGACCTGACAACCATTTATCGGACTGATGATTGTTCAACCTGCAAATGCGTTCCACCTGATTAGCAAAGTTGGCGAACCGACTGCATAACTGTTTAAAGGTCTGTTCCTCAATAGTTATTATATTCATTCTTTATTCTCTTTTGGCTGGTTGAATATTCCTTTTTGCATTTCTTCCCGGTAGAGAACCGAAAGGACATCATTGTACGTATTCAAATGCTCTTCCAGTACGTTATCAATGAAACTTCCGATGCTTACTTGTTTGTTTGTAATCACACCTACAATCTGCATGATACGTTTCTGTATTTCTCCACTTATGTACACGCTTTGACGGTTGCAAACCGCCCGCTTTTTAAAGAACACCGATTTATAGTTTTCCCGTTCCTTGCTTGCAGGTTCCTGTAATGATTGTTTTACTTCTTCCATACTTTCAATTTTTAATGGTTTATGAATAGGTTGATTGATTTTTAATAATGTTGAAAGATGGTAAGCCAGTTTTATGGCAGTATTGCCAAATCGTTAAACGCCTTTCAAACATGTTTTAAAGCCATATTCAAACCTTGTTTGACTGCCTTATATATTGCCACCATTCAATCAATTTTCAGCAAAGAAAAGGGTAAAAACAGATGCTTTTAAAAATGGGGGTACTTTGGCCGTTTGTGTCGCAATTTGGCGTAATAGCCCATCTTTCAGGGGTAAACAGCTGTCTGTAATTTTGTAACCGATAAACAGACATAGGAGGAAGCCGAACCGCTTGCTTTGGCAATCTGATCGTAGGGAAGATTTTTATGTTCATTGGAACATAGCAAGTTGTGTTTTGAGGCCCGCACTTCGTTTTTTGTGCCTCAAAACCTTGCCACCTTTGAAGGTGGTTGGTTTTACTCCGAAGTCGTAAAACCAGTAAATTATTATCAGTATGGAACAGAAAAGGAAGCCATTTAACAAAGGTGGGCGCAAGCCTAAACTTGACCCACGAACGCACCGTTATTCCCTGAATTTGGATGATGTGGAGAACGCCAAGTTCTTAGCTTTTTACGACCAGTCTGGCTATAAGGTAAAGGCACATTTCATCAAGAACTGTATCTTTGGAAAGTCGTTTAAAGTACTTAGGATTGATAAAAGCAAGGTTGATTATTACATCCAGCTCTCCCAACTGTTTTCACAATTCAGGAGCATAGGCATACTGTATAACCAAACGGTGAAAGAACTCCATTCCAATTTTGCGGAAAAGAAAGCACTTGCCCTGCTTTACAAACTGGAACAATACACTGTTGAACTGGTAAAGACAAACCAGCAGATTATTGCGCTTACCAAACAGTTTGAAGCATCTTATAAGGAAGAGGGAATAATATCGGCAGAGAAATAAGTACAGGCTTGTCAAAAGAAAAAACATCCCGGAACTGCCACGTGTACAGTTTCGGGATGAATTTCATACTTACTTATCCGTTCCGTGTTCTTTCTCGAACTTTCGGAGCGTACCCACATCGAACCGTTTCTTTATGAACTCACGCACATCGGAAGCCCGATAGTAGGCTTTCCCGCTAATCATCATAAAGGGCAGCAGTTTCTTGCTTCTCAATCTCTGCAATGTTCGGGTACTTACTTTGAACAACAGGCATAAATCCTGATTATCCAATAACTTATCACCCGGCATCACTTCGGGGTTGGTCTGCAAACTCTTTACATCTTTGCCTACTTCAAGCAGTTTATCAAGTAACTTTTGCATCCAGTCTTTGAACTCGTAATTATCTACATACATATTGCTTCATTTTTCAGGTTATACATTAAGATTTTCAATCGATTGATGAAGCAAAGTTCAGAAAAGGAAAGCAAACAAATTACAGGGTAGCATACGCTACCCTGTATAAATTGATGCTAAACACCTGATTATCTATACCCTTTGTTTTCGTGTTCTTTGCGGATAAGGTTTGCCAGTTCATTAAGGAACTCCGTTAGTTTGGCTGGTTTTCGCTTGATGACATCCATGTATTTTTGGTGATAATCACCTAATTTGATGTTAAAGAGCCATTCAAAGGCTTTTCCTAAGTCCGTCAGGTGAACAGTTTTTTCATTTTGATATATTATACGCTGGGAGAGAAATAGACCGCTGACTATTTCCATGATACTAATAAGGCTTGTTTTGTCTGCTAAATGGAGAGGGGAAAGGAATAGTTTATTTGCGTGTTGCTGAAACTGTTCCGGATATTTTATGCGCAGTTTGATAATACGCATTTCATTATTTAGTAATCCTATTGCTTCCTCAATTAAATGCAAGTAGGGCATTTTTTTCTTGCTCAAACCGCACACGATACGATTTAAGTCGATGCAAACCAAAGGAGAAATAACGAAGTAAAACGCTATAATCCTGTTCGTTGCAACTGAAATCAGCTAAATGTGTAGCCAATTCCTCAATAGCTTCTGTAAATTCTGTTACAGAAACTTTACGCTGCGAGCATTCCAATAATAATTGGAAAAATCTCTCTTGTAATATATCTTTCATATACTTATATTTAATGGCTATCGAATTGATAGCTTTATTCACTTACTTTTATTAGTTTGGTTAGAAGATATATAACTTTTTAATTGTGCCAAATTAGAAGTTATAACAGCATATTTTACACCACTATCTATTATATCATCTATCATTTGCCTTATTTCAGCAGGAGAATGATTTATATGTCCATCAAACATAAGTTGCAGAGCATCATTACTATAAATTTTCTTAGCTATTGGCACACTGATAAATAGAGGTAAAAGATATAATCTGTTTGCTTTTTCTGTTTTAGGATTGATGCCCATTCTTTCACAAATAGCTAAGCCTTCCCGAATAGCTTTCATTGTAGTTTTGATAATAGCTGTATTCTCTATAAATTTAGAGGCACTTCCGGCACTCATTATTCCCGCTGAAAGACCGGCAGCGACAGCATAATGTGTGATTAGCCATACTAATATTTGATTAGAAATGACAGGCTTTAAGTTTGCTTTATCCAGTATTATAGAAAGCTTTTCTACTCGTGGAGTTATCCGCCCGTCTTTTTCACCTAACGGAGTATTGGAATATTTTAGACCTGAAATGGCACAATGTATGCTTTTATCTTCTTTTCCGCCCCCGACCATAAAGGGAAAGGCAAAAAAATATTGTTCAGGTTTTAGATATTTATCTATTTCAGTAAAAACATCCCAGTTATTTTGGAAAAATACAACATTTGCTTTTCCTGCTGACTTTGAAAGACTTGGCAATATAGTTGATAATTGCAATTTATTGGTGGAGACAATAATGTATTCAAAATCATTATTTGACGAAAGTTCGTCTATTACTGTAGGCTTAAAGATTATATCTGTATCTTTTTTTACTTTCTCTCTAAAGTCAGAACAAATAATGTGAATACCATTTTTTTGTACAAATTCTTTTTGCCCTTTACGCACCAATACAGTAACGTCACATCCTGCTTTGGATAATTGCCAGCCATAAGTACAACCCACTACGCCAGCACCGTATATCAATATTTTCATAAAGCGATATTATTAAGTTCTTTGTTGTCGTTGATAAATACAGAATTGAATTCCGATAGATTTTCGGTATAAATATCACAAATATCAAGTAACTGTGTAGGGGTATAACCCGTGAACATTTTAAACTCTTTTATTAAATGTGATTTATCATAATATCCACAATCATAGGCAACCTTACTTATACTGATTTGTGGAGTTGATTGCAAAATATTGAATGCCTTTCTAAATCGTGTGATTTGGATAAAATCTTTTGGATTTAGTCCTACATATTCAGCGAATATCCGTTTGAATTGCTTATATCCTAAACAAGCCGTTTGAGATAAAACGGATATATTTCCTTCACCTTCATTGATATTGTGTATAGTAGCCATCATCCTATTGGCGTTGCATGATATATTTTCGCATAGTCTATTTAATAAATATTCTTCTATCAATCTGACTATTTGATAATTATCTGATGCTTCATTTATTTTCTCTTCCAATTCTACTAAATAGGTATTATCTAACAAATCAATGCTTATATTCTGATTAGTAAACTCTTCCATAGGATATGGAAAAAACATCCTGCATCCGATAGGCTGGAATAAAATAATGACCATATCCAAGAAGGAAAATTCTATGTCTGAATAAGTACTGATTTGCCCACTTATATAGGATTGTGGCTGCGTTCCCTTATGAAAAGAAGAAATAATTTTATTTCCTTTATGAAAAACAAGTGCTACACAACCTGCCGGGATAGAACGTTGGAAGCCTTGCTTTACATCATCTATCCTTAAAAACCAATATTGCTTTATATAAGGAGCGAGCAATTTGGTAGGTTGTATTACTTGAATTTTCTCCATTTTGCCTTAACTATCAGGCAAAAGTAAGATTTCTTAGATTGATAATAGGTGTAAAAAAGGGACATTCTAACAAAAAAGCCCTAAAAGCTAATAGAAAAATGTATCAGAATTGATTTTTAATCTCTGTTTGCCATAGAATTATTGAAAGAATACAAAGCAAATTAGGAGTAAATAAAAGGGTAGTGCCCTACTTTTACAAAAAAAATATTTTTGTAATCATTTGAACTTTAGAAAATTAACCAACAATATAATGGCGTTTATAAATTTGCGTTCTTATTAGCCATATCAAAAAATGAATAAAGGTCAAGTTTGATTGTGTATATTATTAATATTTTCTATTTAAAAATTTGCTTAATTCGTTGTAACGTAATACTTTTGTAAGTAACAAAAGACGATAATACTATGGTTAATAAAAAAGTAACATGCTATTCAGTGAATATTCCAGAAAGCATGGATTTTGTACAACTCCTTTTAGATAACGAAGAATCTTCGTTAAAACCCTTTGTTCTTGATCAATATAGAACAATCGAACTTAAATATACTCAAATACAGAAAAATGGAAGTATTGTTGGTCTATTTGTAACTACAAGTCGAAAAAATATTCCACCGGCTCATAAACCTGGAAATGGAGACGATTATACAGCATTGCCCTTAGATGATGGACAAGGCTTAGCCTATCCTAATGTATTTTTATATGATCCCCAATTTAAAGTACTATATTTAGAGACAAATAGAATGGGAGTTAGTCCGTCAAAAATATGTGCATATTTTGAGGCGAGGGCTATTAGGGACTCTATTCCTACTTTTTGGATTGAAATCAGTCCTCTTTTAAAAAAAGAGGCGTATGAAAGAGTTGAAAACATGGTGAGAATAAAATATGTAAATTTGAAATTAGCTAAACCAACCGGGCTTCTTAGAAATAATTTGTCTAAAGGGTCATCAAGAGGATTGGCAAGTATATCCGATCAGCTTAATGCAGATAAATACATGCAATGTTCTTTTACTGCGGATAAAGTAAAAAGCTTAAAGAAAGGGGAAATCTTAAATATTATAGATAGTTTTGGACGTATTCATTCAGAGGCAACAGAATTAGGGCGAGAAAAAGGTAATAAACTTATAATTAAAGGAAATATCTTAGATGAAGATGGAGCTGAAATAGAGGATGTTGTAGATTTTTACTAAACAAAATTGATTTTCGTTTTTCAATAGAAGAACCTATTATAGCTTCAAACCTTCAATTTATGGATAGAAAAAATGGTATTAATACGGTTTATATGAAACTTTATAAAGAAGTTTCTACTGTGGTAGATAGTATTCAGCGTTTAAGAAAGGAGTAAAATATATTCAAAAATCTATAACTTAGGAATATGACCATATTCATAACAAATATCCATATTGCAACAAATATATTGTAATAAGGTATTTGAATTTCTAATGTTAATAAAAACACACAGGTTAAGATAACAGATAAAAAAGAATATATTACCGCTGTCTTATTGTATTGTATTAACTCTGGAAATCTATTAGTATCAATTAAATTTTTAATAGCGGAATTGTTTAACTGCATCAAAGTTACCATCGTTGTCAATAAAAACCCAAAAACAATACTTTCCGCTGTAACTAAAGCTGATATAAATGTTTTATCAAAACATTTATAATAACACTTATCTATTATTTCATTATCTTTAAAAAAGTACAATAGCAAACATATCATCGAAGAAAATAGTAATGGATATAATTTCTCCCATTTGTTGGATATGTATAACTTTATCTGTTCAAACATACTAAGTTTCTTTATTTGCAGTAAAGATACAATATTTTCTTGTAAAAATTATAGGCTATTGATGATTATTATATGAACTATTTCGTATTTTTGCACCAACTCAAACAACCACCGCAACACCAAGCAATCCAAAGAATTGCACACGTGGGGTTATTAGTGGGAGAAAGATTTTAGAGATTGCTAAGATATTGAGTACGTGAAGAATAGAATAAAGGTTCATCTTCCGTACGCACCGCGAAAGCAAATAGTAAAGCTCTGAAATTCAAGAATTTCAGAGCTTTTTCTTTTTCTTCACTTTAGCAAAAATAGCGGGTTCTTTACTTTAATTAGCCGATAGCATCAATAATTTCCTGAGGTGTTATCACCAGAGCATCACTCTCACGAAGCGGCTTTTGTTTCAGGAATAATACCGGAACGATTTCCTGCCCTTTCAAGAAAGGGAGTTTCCGAGCTTTGGCAGTCAGTTCATAAATTAGCCTGCCTGCATCTTCACCTTCTGTCCATTTACATTCCCCGACAAGCAGTTTCTTACCGTCCATACTCTGTGCCACTACGTCCAGTTCGATAGCTTCATCCCTTGATACATTGCCCCACCAACGTCCGGCAAGATTGTACATATCTCCGCCGATTACTCCACCACTGACGGCCTGACGGCATAGTTTTTCCCACCAGGCAGATACATATCGAGAAAACTGTGAGCAGATAGCATCCGTCACAAAACCGGAACGTCCGAGTTCTATCAGCGAGCGGTTGGGAACTACAAAATGAAAATAGAAATCCATAAATGGGTCACTTACCTTATACAGGCTCTTCTTGCTGTTCTTCGGATTCTCACCGAAAGGAATCTCCCGTTCGATGAAATCCAGTTAGCGTAGTTTCTCTAATGGACCGGATAAATGGGTAGCCGGTTTTTCCAGGCGTGCGGCAATTTCCGATAACCGGTTGGCACCGCTCCCAATCACAGAGAGAAGCGTCGATGCCTGAATTACATCCCGCATATCGTCCATAAACAGACGGATCGGTTCCTCGTACAGTGTACCTAACGGATTGAGTATATTATAAGCTATTGACTCCTGCAAGCCGTCATCTTGTAACCGAAGCTCCCAATAACGGGGCACACCTCCCCATATAGCATATTCTTCCACCGTACTCACAGCATCCGAATGCAATACTTCCTGTAAATACTTAATATGTATAGGAGATAGTTTCAGCATCTGGTCTGCACGTCCGTATAACGGGGCACTACCATCCAATATCAATCCCTGCATCAATTGTTGGGAAGACCCACAAATAATCAGGTTATACTTAAGGCTACGGGAATCTATCAACCTTTGCAATAGGGCAGGGAGTTCAGGAGAACTCTTGACCAAATACGGGAACTCGTCCAAACAGAGTGAAAAACGCTCTTGAGTCCGATGGTTAAGAGCTGTCAGTATTGCTTCCCAATCAGGATATACTACTTTATCAAAATCCGGTATTACCATACCGATTTCTTTGGCAAGCAGGCTGATTTGATGCGCACGCTCGGTTTGGTCAGCTATATAGTACACATCATTTGAAGTCAGCACTTTTTTTATCAGGGTGGATTTTCCTAACCTGCGCCTGCCATATACAACGACAAATGCAGATTTCTCACCGTTCAACGCTTTTTGGAGCCGTTTTTGTTTTTCTATCCGATCTACGAATTCCATATTTCAATTATTATAGAATACAAAAATAATGTTTCTACTCCATAATAATAAGTATCTTACTTGTTTTCTAATTTAAGTTCTCTTCTTCTATACCCAACTTCTTTTTAATGCCACTTGCACCTATTTTGCATTCTCAAATTAGTCAGACGGAACGTTTTCCCGAAACTGAAACACTCTCCGTTACACAAAATCTTCAAGTACATAAATTTATTCGTCCGGCTATGGACTCATAATTCAATTAAATATAGCATCTTTGTGCATACAAAAAATAGAATAACGTATGAAAGAAGTAATATTTGTATTATTAAATGGTTTTGCCGATTGGGAGGGTGCATTTACAGCCATCTGTTTGAATCAGGGTGTTAAACCCGGAAACCCCATCAATTATAAAGTAAAATACCTCTCAATAACCAAAGAGCCTGTCACTTCAATAGGAGGACTCAGAGTATTACCCGATTATGATCTAAAAGATATGCCGGAAGACTATGCGGGCCTGATATTAATCGGCGGCATGAGATGGTTTTCACCGGAAGCCGAATTGATTGTTCCGCTTGTAAAGAAAGCACTCAAAGACAAGAAACTGGTTGCTGGTATTTGCAACGCCTCCGTCTTTCTTGGTATGCATGGTTTTTTAAATGAGGTAAAGCATACCAGCAATACACTCGATTACTTGAAACAATATGCCGGAGATCAATATACAGGCGAATCCAATTATATAAATAAACAGGCTGTAAGAGATGAAAATATTGTAACTGCCAATGGCATCGGACAACTGGAATTTTGCAGGGAAATATTATATGCATTAGAAGCCGATACAGCTGAAGCGATAGAAGAAAGTTATCTGTTTTATAAGAATGGGGTCTGTCCGAAAGGATAAACAAACGAAGAATATAGACATAAGAGACTTCTGGTATTATTGGTATTTACCAAACTATTTTCGGTAAATACCAGTAGCATTGAATATAGCATTCTCATAACGGATATATTTCATTTTGATGTCAGATACATAACAAAAGGATGACAAACAGCTGGTCCACCTCCCTTTTCTTAGTTAAATCCCTCCATAAAATGATCCTTTGATAAATATTACCCCTATTTTTGACGAAAAATACCCAGTCCGGATATAGGAAACTAATTATACTTGCAGTAGCATATTAGAACCAAGCTATGTGATTGAATGAAAAAAACGGCATAGGCTTATCACAAAAACTATTTAACCCTTATTTAAATTCTGTATGAGACTTATATTAATATTCACTTTTACGCTGATTAGTGCGAATCTAAATCAGACGCATCCATATTCAGGTATTTTCCATCCTCCTATAAAGGCAGAAAAAGATGCAAGTTCCCTGACATATCCCATTGGAAGTCTCAGCCTCGGATTATTTATATCTCTACTAGCCTACCATCGAACAAAACGCAACAAAGAACTACTTTCCCACGACAAATTAAGCCTTGCCCTGAGCATGGTACACAGGACTCAAACTCCATTAACATTAATGCAGAATCTGCTGAATGACATCGATTCGGAAAAACTTCCGGAAGATATCTCAAAAAAGCTAAATCATGCGCTCGGTTACACGATGCATGTCATGGAATGCTACCAAAACATTGCAGTCCTGAACAAGCTGACCAATCATGCAGCTTCAGAATTTCAAACCAACGAATTCGAACTTCATACTTATATCAATTCAATAATCACCCATTGCCGGACATACGCCCAAACACGCAGGATACAACTATGCACCAACAGGGAAGCAGGCTACGTCAGTTGCCGGATCAATGAAGCTATGATGACTGCAACGCTGCAATGTTTACTATATAAGATAATAGATATAACTCCCCGGGAGGAGCACATAGACATTAGGGTGTCACATACCGATGGCTACTGGAACCTACAAATAAGCAACAGCACGTATACTGAAAAAAGGGATTCACGTTCGGGACAATCGATCCTGGCAGGAATGCCAATATCTTATTGCAGGCATTTCCATATAGTCAAGAAAATAATCCGCCTACATGATGGAAAAATAACAGGAAGAAAAAAAGGAAGAGGCATTTTTATCCAAATCAGTATCCCTATACATATCCCTTGCAGAAAAGATTACTGCCCGATCACTCAATATTCTGTAATGAATGGTTACGAAAACACTTTTCCCTGCAAAGAGCAGTTGTCTCCAAAAGACAAAGAGGCATCGAAAGGCAATAAAGTACCTCATGTCCTTCTGGTTATGGCAGATACAGAACTGAGCGGTTATCTACATGAACGATTCTCGAAAAACTTTCAGGTTTCCGTTTTTGACAATCCCGAACTGGTTTGTTCCTCTCCCACCCAGCGTAATCCGGATGTCATCATTGTTGACGAAACAGTCAATGGCATATATGGAAGTGAGCTTTGCTCAGAGATAAAGGCGGATACCTGTATGTGTAATATTCCGGTAATCCTTCTGATAAGCCTGTGCGATAGCGAAAGCTATCTGGCACATATCGGCTGTGGTGCCGACAAAGTAGAATTACGTATGATAAACGTCTGCAAACTCAAGGCAGATATAATAGCTCTGATCAATCACCGTGCTGCACAAAAAGAGCGACTCAAAGAGTTTGCGGCAGCTACTCTTCCTGCCAACCATTCTGAAAAGGTATCACAGGGCGACAGTGACGCCATACTGATAGATAAAATACAGAAATGTCTGGAGAAGAATCTTTCGAGTGAAAAATATACAGTAGAAATGCTGTGTGCCGACATAGGAATGAGTCGCACAGCATTCTATAACAGAGTGAAGTTCATTGTTGGAAAATCTCCCACCAATTACATTCTCTCCTATAAGATGGGGATTGCCAAAACGATGCTGGCTTCCAGACAATATAATGTTTCTGAAATCGCAACCTTACTAGGCTATTGCGATGCCAAATATTTCGGGAAGAAATTCAAAGAATTTTATGGTATTTCACCCATGCAATACGTCAGGGATGTAATGGGATAACTCTCTTCATTTACTTGTCCTACCAATCCCATAACACTCCCTGTTTCCAAGCTTTATTCAACCATGAAACTCTCAGACTTAAAACCGCTGTAAAACCTTCCGGAAGTTGCCGTAAATTTCAGCACGCAATAGTCGGGATCTGTCACGCCTTCCGGATAATACATGGTGTCACCCTCCTGCCAGATCATCTCTTTACTGGCACTATCAGTCAGCACTTCCATAGTGCCACGCAGCATCACACCTCTAAAAAACCTCGCATCACAAAAGTAAATACAGGCATGATTGTTTTCCCTATACTGCGCGACACGCATTGATGAAGTGTTTGTCGTCAGATAAACTGTTTTTATCCCTTCCCGCTTTCGGGGTTGCAACATGGCCTTGATATTAGGAAATCCTTCATTATCTATGGAACCGATAAAAGCCGTTTTCAACTTATCAATCATGTTCCCTACTGTCTTTTCTGCATCTCTCATTATTCAATTATTTTAAATGGTTATTATCTGATGCGAAAGTAGGAATATAGAACACAATCAGTGCAATAAAAAGAAAGGGAGAAATAGCACTTTTTACGGTTTATGCGTTTTTCGATAAAGTAGAGGCGTTTCTCCCGTATGTTGTCGGAAGCAACGGATAAAATAAGAAACGGTTGAGAAGTGAAGTTCAAATGCAATATCCGATATAGAGGAATCTGTATAGGCAAGTAGTCTCTTAGACTCATCCATTACTTTATTCTGTATATATTGCTTCGCACTGAGTCCCATTATTGAAGTTACAATCTCATTCAGGTAATTCGGAGTAATGCAAAGTTTATCTGCATAATATTGAACAGAATGCTGTTCTTTCAAATGGGCGTCAACTAACTTAATAAATTTGTTTATATGGATATTGTTGGTTTCTTTACTTGTACTCTCTCCCCCGATATCCGCTTTTTGATAGGCCCGGTTCAACAACATCAGTACTTCATAGAGTAATGCCCTCAATACATGTACATCATTCTGTTTGTACGAATCAATCTCCGCTTTAATGTTATACAATATCTGAAGGATACGCATATAAAGTTCATCCGACAACTGTAATTTGGATGATGTCTTCCCCGATTTGAAGAATGAGAGGTGCTGCACAAAAAGAGAATCTTTAAAAAGAGAAGATAAAAACTCATCTTCAAAGATCAAGGCATAGCCATTAACTATACGATGGGTATCCCAATTCCGAATCTCTCCCGGTTTAGAGAAAAACACATCACGGGAAACCGCTTCACAAGTCTGATTATCTATCGAGAACATGCCCTCTCCTTCTGTGACAAACGTGATATCATAGTAAGTCAGCGTATGGACAGAACTTAGGGCGAGGAACTTCTTTACATACTTCAGTTCGACGACATCTACTAAAAGTTCACTCCCATACTTATTCTTATAGAAAGTATATCGGGGGATCGAGTTCTTCATTTGAGATACAAAAATAATATTCCTTATCAAATAATCCAAAGCCTCTCCAACTAAAAAAACAGGAAGCCCACAGACTATTTAATAAGGAATATATTAAAGAGACGGATCACAAGAAAATGTTTCTTATTTATGACTGCCAGCCAAGTATCCCAGACTTGTCACGTCAGCCCCTAAATAATAAGTAATGTATTTCAAAGGGACCCTGTACAGGATATCGGGTATCTCTGTCAATAAAGAAAGATATCTTTCTCTGATTGTCAGTTTACGGGTATTTACATTCATTTCCTCTTTCAAATAAAACTGATATTCCATCAGCTGACGCATCAGATTGGCAAACGTTATGGATGTTGCGCATAACTCTTCAATCTCATCTTCACTGATGTAATAGGCAACACACCTTGTCAGTGTTTTTATAGAATGCTTACTTGTATTGTAGCACAAGATAGCATCACCTTCGGACAGGAATCTGACAGTTTTGTCCTCTCCCTGCCGGGTAGTAAATGTATGCAGGATGCCGGAAACGATAATATACAAGCTCTGCTCGGGCATTGTAGCAGAAGCAATCGTTTCTCCTTTATCCAGATACACCATTTCCATGCGAGCCAACAGTTCTTTCACTTCCTTTTCTTCAACCTGATACTCAAAACAGAGTTTCTTCAAATAAGCTTCCATACAAATTGATTTTAGTTAATATATCCACTTAAAAACACCTAATTCGACATAGCAGGCATCATTGTGCCTTTCAAATAAACTTTCTTCCGTGTATACCTTAAATACCAAATGCATATCAATAATGAAACCACTGTTGAAACAGGCGGAGCAAACCCCATGATAAACAGGGAAGAACTATCTATCTGGCTGAACCAGTACGACAACGGAATCCTAAACAGGAAAGTCGCTATCAAACTGTGAATCATCGGGAATAGTGAATTTCCCTGTCCGCTGAAGTAAGAATTTATGCAGAACACAAAACTTACTATAATACAGTCGATGCTATATCCTCGCAGATACTCCGCCGCCATTGCCACAACCGCAGCATCTTTCGTAAAGAATGCGGTAAGCGTTTCCGGCAGGAATTGTGAATAGACACAAACCGATATACCGAAAACAAGTGCAATACCTATCCCGGAAGCCAGACATCTGTTCATCCGCTGTATGAGTCCGGCTCCGTAGTTTTGTGCTGTCATCGTTGCCACTGCCGATGAAATCGCCATCGGAGGCAACATGGCAAACACTATGATTTTCTCTACAACACCTAAAGAGGCCGATGCGATCACTCCCATCTGATTGACTATAACGGTTATAATCAAAAAGGAGATATTAACCAACGCATCCTGCAACGCAATAGGTGCCCCCAATGTCATGATTCTTTTAGCCAGATTCCGGTTCAGCCGGATATCTTTTCGTGTAAACTCAAAATGGAATCCATGCCGATATAAGAACCAAAGAGATATCACAAAGCTGACTCCCTGCGCCGTTATGGTGGCAACTGCTGCTCCTGTAGCTCCCAAATGGAAATATCCTACCAGTATAAAATCAAGTACAATATTAATCACACATGCCAGCGCTACAAAACAGAGCGGTGTCTTAGAGTCTCCCAACCCACGCAGAATACCACATACGACGTTATATCCTACTATAAACAAGATGCCGACCGAACACACCAGAATATAACTTTTCGTATCTGCCATTGCTTCCATCGGCGTATGCATCAACTCCGCTATCTGACCATGAAAGGCCACCATGACCAAAGTAAGCAGTACCCCGATCATTGAAAACAGCCACACGGAAGAACCGATGGTAAAAGCCACCTTCTTGTCATCCTTGGCTCCGGTAGCAATAGCGATCAGCACGGTTGTTCCCGTCGTAATACCAAGAATAATACCTGTAATTGTCTGCATCACCTGGCTGCCGATAGCCACAGCCGCTACACTTGCAGAATCATCGTATTGTCCCACAACAAAGAGGTCAGCCCCGCCATAAAGCGCCTGAAGCACATTCGCAATCAGAAAAGGAACCGCAAATTGCAGTAATACCTTCGGAACGCTCCCTTGTGTCAAATTTAACTCCTTCATAGTTTCTTCGCTACTTATTCCTCTAATCTCTATTTGTTACAAAATAAAATAGTGCCGGACAAGCTGAATGATTCGCACCATTCATCTTATCCAGCACCATAATTATTATTATAGCACCCTCCGATGAGGATTTTCTATGCCTGTCCTTATTTTGGGGCTGCAAATATGGGCTTTGTTTTCATAACTACCAAATTATAATCGATAATTATTTTTTTATGATACCATAAGGTATCAATGTGATACCAATTTCAAACCAACGATGGAGCAAATCAATGTGAAGATAAAAAACATTCTGCTCCAGCTTGCCGGTTCTTTAAAGAAAAAGATACCGATCAACACAGTGCCTGCCGCACCGATACCGGTCCATATAGCATAAGCTGTGCCAACAGGCAATGCCTTTGTTACTCTTATCAGGAGAAGCATACTGACACATAAAGATATCAGCAACCCCAATGACCACAGATATTTCTCTACTCCTATAACCCTGTTTATTTTTCCCAGACAGAAGGTAAATACCAGTTCGAGACATCCTGCCAAAATCAAAAGAATCCAGTTCATAACACTTATTGTTTTTAGTTGCAAAGGTCATGAATTTCCGTCCACCTCTATTTTACATTTGTAAAAAAGGAATTTTACATTTGATAAAAAATCACCTGATCTTTGCCCGGATTCTACTTAGATTGACCTGCGAGATACCTAAATATGACGCTATAATACCCAGCGGTACGCGTTGAAGTATATCAGGATAGTCGGATATCAGTTCCTGATATCTCTCCAATGAAGTTTTGAATTGTCGGGAAATAAAAAGTTTCTCTGATTTGATACATTCTCTTTCGGCAAATTTCCTTCCCCAGTTGGCTATGTGTATATCTTCCAGATAGAGATTATGCAATTTATCAACACTCAGTTCATACAGGGCGCTGTCTTCCAAAAGTTCAATATTCTCATATCCCGCCTGATTATCATAGAGAGTTTGCAACGGGAAAATAGCATCTCCCTCCTTCCCGAACCAGAATGTAACTTTCTTATCCGACTTATGGGTGTAGGCATGCAGCATCCCTTTCTTCATCAGATAAAATTTAGTGCTTTTACGGTTTGCCCAAAACAGATGGAAACCTTTAGGATATACCACTTCGGAAGCATCACTCAATAATGCTTCTTTCGAAACATCCGGCAGTTTATATATGTTGTCAATGATATCATGTATATCCATAAATAGTTTTATTTCAATTGCTTTGCCACTCTTTTCAGCATAAAACGGATGGTTTGCCAAAAATAGTCACTTTAAATAAACAAACAATGACTTTACCCATTTTTCTGTACTTCGTCCATTCATATTTTGTTTTAAAACAAAATAAGGGCTGCCCCATACAAGGACAGCCCTCACCTATTCTATTTACATATCCTATTAATCTTCAATAGTACATATACTTACACGGTTCCAGTCCGGTTCGGTAAACATGTCACCTACTCCCTGACCTTCGGCAGTGATACGTGCCGGATTAATCTTATATTTGTTGACCAAGATCGTTTTTACAGCCTCTGCACGAGCCGCAGCTATTCGGGCATTGACTTCCACACTACCTTCCGGAGAAGCATATCCTTTGATCACTACTTTTGAGTCGGCATATTTCTTCATATAAGAAGCTACACGTTCTACATTCGGGAGCTGTGAAGCATCAACCGATGATTTGCCTTGTCTGAAAGTAATGATAGATTCGGGAACACGGGCAGTCTTTACCACAGTTTCAACCGGAACAACCTTAGTGCGACATGCTTCAAGTTCCTGCTGCAATCCGCTGATTTTCTGGTTAGCGCTGTTCAACTCACCATCCTTATTATTCACCTGTCCACGAAGAGCATTGACAGAAGCGTTCAGATCGTCAATTTCGCCTTGGTTGTAAACTCTCACTTCAGTGAAGTAACGGTTTCCTGAACTGGTCTTAAAGTGATAAGTCAGTCCGGCAGTCAATTCAAATGCCGCATTGTTGGCATTGAAACGGCTTTTTGCCTGATTGAAGTCACCTTGCATATCATATACAATGGCTGGTTTCACTCCTAAAGTCCAGGCTTTGCTTTCACCAAGGTTAAAGTTCAGATTCAATCCGAAGCGGGTAGACCATGAATTCTGATCGCCATCGCCATTCACATAATAGTGCAGCCAACCCGCACCGGCTACTGCCTCAACCTCAAACAAACGAGGAACACCCTTGTAACCTGCAAACAGGTTCATCAGGTTTACTTTACCCAACAGGCTAACGTCAGATGCGTCAAAAGCTGTTTTGCTTTGGGTAGTATTGATATATCCCATGCCTTGCAATCCTAAACCAAATATAGGAGTTAATTGTTTGGAGACTCCGATTCCGAAACCGGGACGTGCATTCTTAAAGAAAGCGCTGTGAGTAAGAGGAGTAATCACACCGGCGTTTACTTCTACAGACCAATTATCTGCAAACTTTGTACCTTCCACAACAGTCTGGGCATTCGCTGTAAAAGCGCCCAATACCATAGCTAATAAAATAATAGATTTTCTCATAATCATTCTTTTTTAAATTGTAATGTTTCATTTGCTAAATTATTAGAAATGTTTTATTTGCTCATGTCTAACTTTTTAGTTCATAATTAAAGCTCGTTATTTAGATTAAACAACATTCCATATCAAATATTAGTTCGCAGGTCTCTAGCTGAATTAACATCTATTTACTCAATCCATCCAGGAGAAACGATACATGTATGTTCCGGCATTCCCTGTTAGAGAACAAATATGAAAGAACGACTATTATGCAAAAACTGGATACGAAATATACAGAGGGATCAGAAGGAAGATCGAAAAAACGGCTGGATTTCCAATCTAAAAATATCCAATGAACAGGAATATCGATTATTATATTGCGATATGATACAATTCTGTAGCTGTTACATCCCCAATAACACCAATTGTAAGAAAACCAGTCCAAGTTAACACAATATATAGTGATGGAAAATGAAAACAACCAGCGTAAAAAGCCGGTTGAAAAAGAGATTTCCCCCTTCCTTGCAAAGAAAACAAACCTTCCTCACCGACCAATGACCCGTTCCTTTAAAACCAACGGACCGTTTCATTTAAAGGAACAACCTGTTTCATGCATTGTTATGATGCATATAACAGTTATATTGATGCAATAAAGCCTTCAGAAAGTGTATATTATTTCATCTTTATATGCATAATTCTCTCTATCTAAAGAAAATCATACCGAAAACATTCATTCTCAATATTAAAAACAGAACATTGATAAAAGACACAAATCGATGAGATTAACACTTTATTTTCACTTTGCGACAGTATCCGGGTTTGTGTATCCTGTTTCAAAAAAGATTTTTTTCTTTTTATTATGCACAGTGAAATCAGCATAACGGCTTTCAGATATATGCTAATAATAGCCGAATAATTTTATCCCCTTTTCAGTTGGATTATTGATTTAATTTCTAACTTTGCCGACAACATCGGTTTCCGAATCATCATCAACATGAAACGGAATTAAAAGGGAATCCCGTGAAAATCAGGAACTATCCCCGTAGCTGTAAGTTTTATCCCTCCATCAGAATGAGAGAAATGTTGTGGCATTCATCCGCCACTGGTTTTGCTGAACAAACCGGGAAGGCGTCACAACAGAAACAAGTCAGAAGACCTGCCGATATGATAACCGTTATTCCAGGCTTTCGGGTGAAAGGCAATAGAACGAATCCTACACAGATCCATTTTATTACAAGCTCCGGAAATTGTCGTGCACGAATAACTATGTAAGCACAAATTATATTTGTTAATTCTTAAAATATAGGTATAATCAGTTCGGAGATATTTATTATCAAAAGGGACGGGAAGAAAGAACTTTTTTCCCTCGACAAAATTAAGAATGCAATATCCAAGGCATTCTTGTCAGTAGGAAGTTTTGCAACACAGGATGTTATCACCAACGTGTTGAGTCGTGTCAGTATCAGTGACGGGACAAATGTAGAAGAAATCCAAAACCAGGTGGAGGTCGCCCTGATGGCAGAGCATTATTACAGCGTTGCCAAGGCATATATGCTGTATCGCCAGAAACATCTGGAAGACCGGGAAGTAAGGGACAAGCTCAAATTTCTTCTCGATTATTGCGACGCTTCCAATCCGGCTACCGGCAGCAAATACGATTCCAACGCCAATATGGAGAACAAGAATATCGCCACACTGATAGGCGAACTCCCCAAATCGAATTTTATCCGCCTCAACCGCCGCCTGTTGATAGACCGCCTGAAAGATATGTACGGCAAAGAAATATCCGACCGTTATCTGGACCTGCTGAATCATCACTTCATCTACAAGAATGATGAAACCAATCTTGCCAACTACTGTGCAAGTATTACGATGTATCCCTGGTTGATAGCAGGCACAACAGCCGTAGGAGGCAATTCCACTGCCCCCACCAATCTGAAATCTTTCTGTGGCGGATTCGTCAATATGGTATTCATCGTATCGAGTATGTTGAGCGGGGCATGCGCTACGCCCGAGTTTCTGATGTATATGAACTATTTCATAGGACTGGAATACGGACAGGATTATTATAAGAACCCCGATAAACTCGCAGACCTATCCCTGAAACAAAGATCGATTGACAAAGTTATAACGGACTGTTTCGAACAAATAGTTTATTCCATCAATCAGCCTACAGGAGCACGCAACTTCCAGGCTATCTTCTGGAATGTAGCTTATTATGACAAGTATTATTTCAACAGCCTTTTCGAGCACTTCGTTTTCCCGGATGGAAGCAAGCCCGACTGGGATTCACTCAGCTGGTTGCAGAAGCGTTTTATGAAATGGTTTAATAAAGAACGCACCCGCACCGTACTGACATTCCCTGTCGAGACAATGGCACTCTTGACAAAAGACGGTGACGTGCTGGATAAAGAATACGGTGACTTCACTGCCGAGATGTATGCAGAGGGGCATTCCTTCTTTACTTATATGAGCGACAATGCCGATTCTTTGAGCAGTTGCTGCCGCTTGCGTAATGAGATACAAGACAACGGTTTCAGTTATACGCTGGGAGCCGGAGGAGTTTCTACCGGTTCTAAAAGTGTGCTCACCATCAATCTGAACCGCTGTATCCAGCACGCTGTAAAATCCGGCATGCTTTATCCTTTCTTTCTGGAAGAAGTAGTCGATCTGGTTCATAAAGTACAACTGGCCTATAATGAGAATCTGAAGCAACTGCAGGCAAAAGGAATGTTGCCGCTATTTGATGCCGGTTACATCAATATGAGTCGTCAGTATCTTACTATCGGTGTAAACGGACTGGTGGAAGCCGCACAGTTCATGGGAATCGACATTAATGATAATCCTAAATATGAAGCTTTTGTACAGGAAATTCTCGGCATGATTGAAAAATATAACAAGAAATACCGTACAAAAGACATTCTGTTCAACTGTGAAATGATTCCTGCCGAAAATGTCGGAGTGAAGCATGCGAAATGGGACAAGGAAGCAGGATTCCAGACTTACCGCGAATGCTATAACAGTTACTTCTATATCGTAGAAGATCAATCGCTGAACATCGTCGATAAATTCCGTCTGCATGGCCATCGCTATATCGAACATCTGACAGGCGGTTCTGCTCTGCACATGAACCTGGAAGAACATCTCAGCAAAGAACAATACCGGCAATTACTCCGTGTGGCTGCTACCGAAGGCTGCAATTACTTTACATTCAACATTCCGAACACCGTATGTAATAAATGTCATCACATCGACAAACGGTATCTGCACGAGTGTCCCGAATGTCATAGCGAGGATGTGGACTATCTGACCCGCGTTATCGGCTACATGAAACGTATCAGCAATTTCTCCCAGGCACGTCAAAAGGAGGCAGACCTCAGATATTATGCTTCGGTACGCTGATTACGATATTGTATTTCAAGAAATACCGGACGAAGTAACGCTGGCTATCAATCTCTCCAACTGCCCCAATCACTGCAAAGGCTGCCATAGTCCTTACCTGATGGAGAACGTTGGAGAGCCCTTGAATGAAAACAGCCTTTCCGTACTGCTCGACAAGTACGGAAAGGCTGTCACGTGCGTCTGCTTTATGGGTGGCGATGCTTCACCAGCGGAAGTAGAACGGCTGGCTGAATATCTAAGCAGGCAGACTATCGCTCCGGTAAAAGTCGGCTGGTATTCCGGGAAATCGAAATTACCGGATCATTTTAATGTGTCTTATTTCCAATATATAAAGTTAGGACCTTACATAGAAACTCTGGGCGGATTAAAATCTGAAACAACCAATCAGCGTCTGTACCATATCGTAAATGGGACAATGGAGGACATTACCTATCGTTTCCTTCCGCATCACTCCAAAAAGAATTCTTAAAAAGATACGCTCAAACAGATTATACTGTTTATCGTTTGAGTGTTATTTTTTGATTATTTTTCCGGAATCACCTCATTCAGACAAGCTATCGCATTGAGTGTGCGCGGATAACCGATATAAGGCAATAGATGGGTTACAACAGCCAGCAGAGTATCTTTATCGTTACCTACATTAACATTCCCCTGTATATGCCCTTTCACCTGCGATTCACAACCTCCCAAAGAAACAAGGATTGAGAACGTTAACAGTTCGCGCATCTTCACATCCAGTCCGTTACGTGTCTGATAGTCTCCGAAACAGTTGGCAGAAAGATAACGCTGAATATGCTTTTGGTTTTCGGGAGCGTTTTTATGCATCTGATCTATCCGCTCACCAAAAATGGACTTCTGCAACCCCAGTCCTTTGTCGAAACGGGTTTCGGAAGAAACAACCGACTGTCCCTCTAAGGGAAGACGAACACCACGGGCCAATAATACATCATTAGTGATACCGATAAAATCCATCACTTTAGCCATACCTGCGTAGGCTACTGCCTGATAAAGGATCTCCTTTATTTCTATCGGAGTAATACCTGCATTAAGAGCGCTTTCAAGCATCATCCGGTATTCAGTCCGGGCCTGCGAGGCTATATTGGATACCAAGGTCACCATCAGGCGGGTTTTAGTATTCAAGTCACCGTATTCCTGTACTTCTTTGGCAAAATGACCCCATATCGCGTCCAGTTCGGGGTCAGTATCACTTAGTCCGCCTCCTCTGTCATCTTTCGTAGCTTCAGCATACTGTTCATCGTCCACCCGTTCCAGCCAAGTATTCTTGTTGGTCTGCGGATTGCATTCAATAGCCAAATGCGAAAACCAACTATCAGGAGCGGCACCGTGCCAATGTTCTACATCAGGTGCTATTTCAACGACATCACCGGGAAGCAAACGACGTGCTGCCTTACCCCGTTCCTGATAATATCCTACGCCTCCAACGGCTATCAGGATTTGTCCGCCTGTATGGCTGTGCCAATTGTTTCGGCAACCAGGTTCAAAAGTAACATTGAACATAGGGACATTCAAGTCTTTGTTACCGGTCAGCGGCGCCAGCCAGGATTTTCCCGTAAAGTATTGTTCGAATCCTGCATTTTCCTTTCCTACCGGAAATGCGCTGAGGTTTTGAGGTACTTCTTCTTTTTTCATATTCTGTGCATTTATAGATTGCATCGGAATCTGCAAAACTCCGATGACTGTTACAAAAATAAAAAATAATCTTCTCATAGTGATATATATTGTTTTATGATTCAGAAACTTCCGCATCTCACTTAGCTACTGTCGCTCGAATTTCACAGCAATATTACCCGGAACGTTCAATGCCGCCATTCCGTCAGCGTCAATGTGACCAATCTTTATCAAGTCGTTACTTTGCGACCAGCTTTTACAAAAGATCGCCACATTATTCCATGGCACATAAATCGTTATATCACCGGGCACAGGTGCACAGCCACGTATCACTCCTGTCGTAGTCAGCGCAGGCGACGGATAAAAGATTTTCTCAGTGATATTATTATAATCATTCAGCGTTACCTCCAGTGGCAAACGCGAAAGGAAGTCCTTCGCAGCAGCATTGTCTTCCATTGTGGCGGTAATTGTACGGTTTCCGACTGTAATCTTTAAATTCATAGAAGTAGATGGATAATTGTTTTCACGACTGGCACCAAGTGTTTCGAGCCACGCTGACACCCGACTTTCCATCTGTGAAAGCGTCGAAGAAGTCAGAAGCAGCGTTTCGGTGAAAGTGGCACCGGAGCAGAGCCTCCGTGCCTCATCAACCGATGTAGAGATACCGCTACTACCACTGGTGGCAAAAAGGGCAATACGTTTACCTGAGAGCTTCGAAGCATGATTGTGCAGGAACGTCTGCATCGGTGTGGCAATACTACTGTACCAGATCGGATAGCCGACAAACACAATATCATAGTCGTCAAAATCTTCAACCGAAGTCTTAATCGCCGGATAATTTCCCTGACGGATAGCAGACAGTTGCTCCTGCGCACGACTGAGCATTCCATCGTAATCACTGTCGTAAGCCACTTGGGGTTCCACTTCCAGAATATCACAATCAAGTATTTTTTGAATCTGCTGTGCCATACGCTCTGTACTGCCTGTGCGCGAGCAATAAAGCACCAGATATCGTCCGTTACCCCCGGGAGTGGGGTCTGCCGGATCTGTAGAATCGTCCTCATCTCCACTACCGGAATTCTCAGGTTGTTGTTCCGGAAGAATCAGATCTGCATTTGATCCGCTACATGCCGCCATCGGTATCATCGTCAGCAGCATCAATGGAATTAATAAAATCTTTTTCATATTACTATACCTTTTTAATATTAAATTACCAGTTACAAAATTACGGGAAATGGTCCGACCCGAATGTATACGATTTACAGATATTTATACCACAATCATGGATTTTGAGGATAGAGCAAAAATAACTCCTAACAAATTTCGTTTGTAATCCTGAAAGTAATAGCTACAAAGATGGTTTTCTCCTGTTATATTTCCTGCTAATCAGCATCACCCCCAAGAGAATCACTAATAAACCGAATATCTGAATAAAAGTAACTTGCTCATTTCCTAAAAAGACTCCTAAAAGAACAGCTATAAAAGGATTGACATAAGCATGTGTCCCTACTTCTGCAGCCGGACGCACTTTCAACAACCAGACATATGCCGAATATGCCAGCAAAGAACCAAAAGAAATCAAATATAACAAGGAGAACCAGCTTCCTGCCGATATTTTACCCCAATCCGCTTCCTGAACATCTCCGCTCATAGCGGCACAAATCCAAAACATTCCACTGGCAAAAAGCATCTGCCACGCAGAACCGGCAAAAGCGTTCACTTCTTCTTCACGGGATGATCGATATTTGGCATACAACGTTCCTAATGCCCAAGAGATACATCCGAAAATAAGAAGCAAAACACCACGTTCACTATATGGATGCAACCATTCAGCATGGAACTGTTCGGCATAAAGCATTACTACTCCCCAAAAACCAATCATGCCACCTATGATTGTGAAAGGATTACAAAAGTTAGTGCGCCACATCGGGATATCCAGCAGTAAAATCCAAAGGGCTGTGGAGGAAGCAATAATAGCCACAAGGCTGCTTGTGAGATAACGTTGTGCCAGCATTACAACAGCCATATCTACAAACAACAATACAATACCACTAATGGCAGAACTCTTCACTAAGCTTTTCTTAAATATCTGTTCTCCCCGTAAATAACAGATTCCAAGAAGTATCAACCCGGCAGCTGTAAACCGCAATGCTCCGAGCAGGAAAGGTGAAAAGTCTTTCAAAGCCACACCTATGAAAAAGTAGGTGGAACCCCAGACTACATAAATAAGGAAATAAGCGACGATAACACCTACCACCTTCCTATTCAAGCAATTCAATCTTTCCATGTTACTTCATTCAACCAGTATTTACAGGGAGTGAGAAGGGGGACCTCTCAATAAATTGACAATTATTTTATTGTTTCAACGCCCGCCTCAATCTTTTCAATCCTTCTATCAACTGCTGCCGCGGACAAGCGATATTGATGCGGATAAAACCTTCACCAGCCTCTCCATATAAGCTTCCTTCGTTTACCCAAAGCTTCTCCTTATCCAGCAGAGTTTTCATTATAGCTTCTGACGGCTGTTTCAACACCGAACAATCGACCCATACCAAATACGTACCTTCCAACGACACTACTGAAAATTCGGGAAGATATTCATCAAAATAAGCTCTCAAACAATGGTAATTGGCAAATAGATATCGATTGAGTTCTTCCAGCCATTCCACACCGTCAGTGTAGGCAGCCATCAACGCCTCTATACCGAACGGATTTACATCGCAGACTTCATTTATATTAATTGCCTTATCTATTTTCATACGGATATCAGCGTCGGCAGAAACAATATTGGCAATCTGAATCCCCGCGAGATTAAAAGCTTTACTGGGCGAAGTGCAAGTTATGGAATGCATCTGAAACTCTTCCGAGACAGAAGCAAAAGGAATATACGTATGTCCCGGAAAAACAAGTTCACAATGAATTTCATCTGATACTACCCACACATCATTTCGGAGACATATTTCGCCCAAACGAGTTAGTTCCTGCTTTGTCCAGACTCTTCCGGCAGGATTATGCGGATTGCACAATAACAGCACTTTTACACCCGGATCAGCCACTTTCTGTTCTAAATCTATAAAGTCCATCTGATAAGTTCCATTCTCATAAATCAAAGGACTGGTAATCACCTCACATCCGTTGTTGCGGATAGAAGAAAAAAAGCAGTTATATACGGGGGTCTGCACCACTACCTTATCACCGGAAGTGGTCAGTGCCTTGATTACAGCCGACAGGGCCGGTACTACTCCGGTAGTATAAATAATCCATTCTTTTTCGATCTGCCAGTTATGACGTCCGGCAAACCATCCTGCCACCGTCCCATAATAAACATCGGGTACACGCACATATCCGAAAATGCCATGTTCTACCCGTTTCTTCAACGCTTCCACAACAGGGGGAGCTGTACGGAAATCCATATCAGCCACCCACATCGGCAACACATCCGCATCTCCGGCAGAATCCCATTTATAGGAGTTCGTACCTCTGCGTGGAACAACTTCATCGAAATTATACTTCATATCTCAATCAAAACAGGTCAGGCCATCCCAAAGTTTCAGTTCACAATCTCCCGGAGATTTCAAATTCTCATCCAGAATAATCGTTCCGAAACTTTCAGCAACAATACGTCCCGTACGCGGATTCTTCACGCTATGAACAGGACTTTTAATCGTTGCTTGTACACTGCTATGTTCGAAAGCAAGGTCAGCATTATCTGCCATCGTACAATTTTCCATTATCAGGTCGTGTGCGTAGCAAAGCGGTTGTGTACCCGAGATTTTACAATTCACCAAACGTAAGTTTTGAGAATGCCAGCCCAGATATTCACCGTCCAGCACAGAATCGTAGACTGTCACATTCTCCGTATTCCAAAATGCATCCTTCGAATGGATTTCAGCATGGCGGATTTCTACATTCTTGCAATATTGGAAGGAGTAATTGCCATTCAATACAAAATTCTTGATGCGGATATCTTCTCCGTGTAAAGAGATAGTCTCCTTTATTTATCTTCACATTGTTCAGTTCTACATTCCGGCAATACCAGAGTGTTTCCAAAGCATTGGGCAACTGTACATTTTCGAGTTCGACTCCGTCCATTTCGCGAAACATCTTCGGTGCTTCCACTAAGGTATCCTTCATCTTCAGATTTTTGGAATACCAAAGTGCGGCACGTGCTCCTTCGGTAAAGAGGCAATTTTTAACTACAAAACCATCATTATGCCAAAACGGATATTTTCCCTCGAAACGACAGTTTACCGCTTCTATATCACTGCACTCTTTCAGTGCCGATTCACCGGCATGAATGGTTACTTCTTCCAAATAAAGCCCGTGGGATGCGAACAAAGGACGTTCGCCTTCGTAATGTGTATTTTTAATTTGTTTCATGATTCGATTGTCTTTTATTTAAATAGTTATCTGTTTTTCTTGATGATTATTCTAAAATGATCGTGATGCAATTATTCTTTTTGCAGTTCGAAAGTTACTGTCACGCTTCCTGAACCTAATGCCGAAGCAAGTCCGGAAGAGTTATTCACACGTCCCAGCCGGGTATAGCTGTATGAGGTGGAAAAACTCTCGTAGAAAAGTACGACGCAATTAGAACCATAGAGCATCAGGTCGCCTGTAAGGATAGTGCCCGGATTGGATGCAGCCGTTGGCAGACTACCTGATAAATAATAATATTTCTCATTTCTATTCAAGTCCGGCATATTCACTGTCATAGGCAGTAACTTTTTGAATGCTTTTACCGTTTCATTGTCTTCCAGCGTAGCATCGAACGAGGAAGAACCTACTGTAATCCGAAGTTTATTACTCATTATTTCATCGTCACTGTCGTCATTATTTCCTCCGGGATTATCGTTCCCACCACCCGGATTATCACTGCCTCCACCACTGGAACTATTATCGTCATTGTTTGCCGGTGGAGCCGGCACTCCTGTATTCGGAGCAAACTCCGTATCATCCGTGCCACACGAGGCGAAACTGACGGACAACGTCAACATTACCAAAGTTGTCATAAATAAGCGCTTCATAACTGTTTCTGTTTTTCCGGTTCTCCTGTTCATACTTATTTCTTCAGATATTCCTTAAAAAAGGATTCCAATTTATCAAATGGTATAAGACCCACACGGTCGTAAAGGTCTACATGCCCCGCACCGGGTACAATGTACAGTTCTTTGGGCTCGGCAGCCAGTCGGTAGGCATCTTCACTAAATTCGCGTGAGTGGGCATTCTCCCCTGCTATGAAAAGCATAGGACGAGGTGAAATAGTCTCAATATCAGCAAAAGGATAGAAATTCATGAATTTCACGTTACTTGAAAGTGTAGGGTGTGTGGTAGTCATCGGAGTTGCTCCTTCGGGAGTAAACTCTCCTCTCTGAGTGCGGTAGAACTCATAAAATTCGCGTTCTATCGGACCAGAGCTTTCTGTCACTTCGTGTACAGTGCCACCGGTATATTTAGTTTCTCCGCCCAGAAACTCTGCATAGCGCTGTTCTGCTGCCTCAGCCATGATTTGTTTCCGTTGTTCTAAAGTCAGCGCATGTTTCAGTCCGTTGCGGCTGGCTGTACCCATATTGTACATGCTGATGGTTGCAATCGCTTTCAGACGAGGGTCTATCTTGGCCGCACTGATAGCGAAACTTCCGCTGCCACAAATTCCGATTACACCAATATTATTCCGGTCGATAAACGGACGTGTACCCAAAAAATCTACTGCGGCACCGAAATCCTCCGCATATAGCTCTGGCAAAACAGCATTGCGCGGCTCACCTTCACTTCCACCCCAAAAAGACAAGTCGATGGACAACGTTACAAAACCACGTTCCGCCATTTTAGTAGCATACAGATTCGCACTCTGTTCCTTGACCGCTCCCATCGGATGTCCGACAATGATGGCAGGATATTTCTCTCCCTCTTTCATGGTCTTCGGCAAAAACAGATTGCCGGCTACTTTCATTTTATACTGGTTAGAAAAAGAAACCTTTTCTACCTTTACCCAATCACTTTTATAAAAGTTATCCGCATCAGCCTGTGCGAAAGAAAAACTGGTTCCAAGCATCATAATAAATACAGCGGTTAATAATAATATTCGTTTCATATCTCTTACATTTAATTATTAATGAATTGATTGTCTACTTTCTACATTGCAAAAATACGGTGAAATAAAAAGAGTGTTTGTAGATGAATTACTGACATTATTACCCCAATTACGGATTATATATTTTTATTCTTTTCTTGTAAGTGAGCATACGCCATATCCACTCGCCAATCCAGCCGGCAATAATAAAAAAAGGCGGAAGTTATCAATAATCCCTTATTGGAAACTTTACGAAACAAAGGCAAAAAGAGTCCGACTAACGCATAAAGCATCCAGCAGAATATAATGTTCTTTAGACTGAATCGAGGCTGAGTTTTCTATATTAGTAGATTTCATCATTCTGTTGCCATATTCATTTTAACTTGTTTCGGTGAATGCGGCACACGAATCCTCAAATAAACAAACACCATACTGGCAATCAGGAAGAGCAATGCACCGAATACAGAATATTGTGTACCCATTTCTGTGATGAAAGCTCCACATATGGCTGTGCCGATTGTTGTTCCCAGATTGGCAGAGGTCAGGAACATCCCGTTAGCAAAGTCCGGAGCTTCGGGAGCAGCTTCCGCAATCATATATTGCATATTATTGCTGGCTATACCCGCCAATACACCCAAAATAAGAATAATAATTACCACAGCTGTAATCCATTCTCCCGTCATAAAAAGACATATATAGGAAACCAACAACGCAAAGGGCATGATAATGATTGAACGCCGCGCATTGATAGATAATAGTTTTCCGGCAAGTACATTACCTACAATGTTCGCCAAACCATAGACAAGCAACACGACGCTAATTACACTATATGATACTTCCGTCACTGTTTTCAAATAGTCCGACATATAGCTGAAGAACCCGAACATAGCCCCATTGATTAAAGTAACGGCAATAATAGAATGCCACATCACCTTTTTTCTCAATACACTGAGTTGTGCACCATAAGATACTTTTTCCTTTACAGGCATGGAGGGAATAAACAAAATAGTAGCTATAAGAACCAATGCATTTACAACTGTAAAAAACAACATTGCCATAGAGAACGAAACCTCACTGGCTATAAAGCTGGTCACCGGAACCCCCAGCACCATACCGGCAGATACACCGACAAAGACCTTTGAGACCGCCTTTGGAGCTTTTTCCTTGCTTACTGATGCTGCAGCTACCGTAAAAGCCATGGATACATATACCGGATGAAGGAAAGCGGGAAGTATCCGTGCAATTAATAATACTGTAAAATTGGTAGTAAGCATGGATATGATATTACTCAGCGTAAACAATCCCAGTGCCAATAGCATGACTTTCTTCCGGTTTACTCCCGAAAACAACAACGGAGTGATAGGAGCCGATGCCGCTACCACCAATGCAAAAACACTCACCGTCCAGCCTGCCTGCGGTACGGAGACCTTAAAAGTTTCAGCTATTAAAGGCAGTATGCCCACCACTCCCATTTCGGTATTTATAATTCCAAAAACACCGACTGTGAGGATAAATACGAGCAAACCGCCCGAATTAAGTTTTAATTTATTCTTTTGTTCCATATTTAATCTGCTATTTACAACTCCAATCCCATTTTATAGGCATTTTCAAGATGTTCTTTATCTATTTGCCGTACCAACTTCTCACATCCGGTACAACCACCGGCACAATATACTCCGACTTCATTCCAGCCCAACGCCTGATTCAGAAACCGAAAATAGCGTTTGGGCTGCTCAAAGGTGCTCTCATTATCATCACCGGCTGTCATCAGCAATACTGAATCCTTCTGCGGATATTTGTCGTCGGCAGAGATGGCGTAAAGCCTCTCTATAAAAGCTTTCAACTGCGATGTGATCGTCCAGAAGTACAGAGGCGAAGCCATTACTACAGTATCACATTCTGCAAACAAAGGATATATGTCGTGCATACCGTCCTTCACCGCACATTGATGAGCGAGCCGCTGACATACCCCGCATCCTCTGCATCCTTCTATCCGCATACTGCCCAGATAGACTTTTGTCACCGAATGTCCCCGTTCAACCAATCCTTTTATATAAGCATCGGTCAACCGATCTGTATTACCTAGTTTTGTCCCCGCACTCATAATGACAAGTACCTTTTTCATATTTCCATGATGTATTTTTTCTATTGTTCGGGGAAGCGGATTATCTGCCGGTCCTTTATCATTCAGCAACCGATAGATGCCCGCCCCTCCTAATAGTAAACTTCCGGTTGCTATCATCGTATTTTTTAAAAAGCCTTTTCTATCCATATTCTTTATAATTAATCTCATATACCCAAAAAGTATAGAGTTTCGTTCGACGGTACAAAGGTCGGAAGAATAAGATGAAAGGATTGTAGACAAATTACGGGTATAATTACCCCAATTACAGATTAGCGTTTTTTGTCTTTTTCCACACAAGATTAGAAATTATGATAGAATCACATTCTGCTATTATATAAATGATTACGCACACGTATCACCTGCTTTGTGTATACAGATTACGGATATCATAACCTCAATTACAGATTCGCAGTTCCACCTCTATGAAGATCGTTTTTTTATGTGTATCTTTGTTACAATTCAACTATCAACAGGTATGGATAAAGTTATAAAATTAGAGAATGTAGACCTGTATAATAGCTTATACGGACTTGAAACCTTGCACCCTTTGGTTAGCATCGTCGACTTGACTAAAGCTACTAAATCCGTTAACCACATCCAAATGAATTATGGTCTTTATGCACTTTTTCTGAAAGAGACTAAAAGTTGCGATATCAAATATGGCCGCCAATATTATGATTATCAGGAAGGCACTATCGTTTGTTTTGGTCCCGGTCAGACAGCAAGTGTAGAAACCTTTGAAGACGAGGTAAGTCCACCTGTCTATGGCATTGTTTTTCACCCCGACTTGATTCGCGGTACTTCTCTGGGAAAAGAAATAAAAAAATATACTTTCTTTTCTTACGCAGTGAACGAAGCATTGCACCTGTCAGATCAGGAAAAGGAAATAGTGATGGATTGCCTGAAGAAAATCAGCATAGAATTGGAACATGCCATAGACAAACACAGCAAAGCATTAATTGCTATGAATATTGAATTGCTGCTAAATTACTGTATGCGTTTCTACGAACGGCAGTTCATCACACGAAGCAACATTAATAAAGATGCTCTCACCAAATTCGAACAACTTCTGGATGAATACTTTCAGAGTCAACTTCCCATGCAGGACGGTCTGCCTTCCGTGAAGTACTTCGCAGACAAGATCTGCCTTTCTTCCAACTATTTCGGAGATATGGTGAAAAAGGAAACAGGAAAAACTCCACAAGAACATATTCAGACAAAGGTGATCGAACTTGCAAAAGAACGTATTGTTGACACAGAGGAAACCGTCAGCCAGATAGCCTACTCACTCGGATTCCAGTATCCGCAACATCTTTGCCGACTATTCAAAAAGCGTGTCGGATGTACTCCGAACGAATATAGAAATCAAGCATTTACATGAAAGAAAAAATATTAAACTTAAAGACTGTACATCAATGTAACCATTGCATGGGAAATAAAACCTTGCATCCATTGGTTAGCGCCATCGACTTGTCTAAAGCAAACCTGACGGAACGTACCCTCAAGTTTGACTTTTACACTATCTTGCTGATGGAAGGACAAGCGGAGGACTTTATATGCGGACGCAAATATTATGACTACTCCAATGCAACGATGATATTTCTTACTCCGGGACAATCTATTAACATGAGTGAGGATAAAATCTTCCCACAAAAAGGATGGTTATTGGCATTCCATCCTACGCTGCTTTGCGGTACTTCCTTAGATGAACATATAGATAGGTATACATTTCTTTTTTATCAACTGAATGAATCCCTTCATCTCTCTCTGCGCGAAAAGACGAAGGCCATAGAATGCATCTGTAACATAGAACAAGAATTAAAACATGCGATAGACTGCCATAGTAAAACCTTGATTTCACGTTACATTGAACTATTGTTAGACTATTGTTCCCGCTTTTACGAACGCCAGTTCATTACGAGAAATGAGGCGAATAAAATGATATTAAAGCAGACTGATAATTTTCTGGTTGAGTATATCGAAATGGGACTATTAAAAAGTAAAGGTTTACCTTCAATAGAATATTGTGGGGAAAAACTTCATTTGTCACCTCATTATTTTAATGACCTGTTAAAGATTGAAACAGGAAAAAACTCTGATGAGTATTTTCAATTTAAACGAATAGAGACAGCCAAAAAGATGTTATTGACAGGAAAACTCACAACCAGTCTGATCGCTGATCAGTTAGGATTCCCCAGCGTACAGTTTTTTAGCCGCCTATTCAGAAAGATGACAGGAATAACTCCCAACGAATATCAGATATCCCAAAACTAACTTCTTTCTATATCCTCTCCCCCTATTAATGCTTTGATCAATCCCTATTCTATGCAGAACTGTAATATGGGTAAAAGAATCTGTAATTCATATACAAACTGATTTCAAATCGGGCAGTATCTTTGCAGTGAAATAAAAATATAGGTATAAACATAAAAAACAAATTGATATGTATCTGGAAAATATCGACTCTCCTGCAGACGTAAAGAAATTATCGTTTCAGGAACTAAATGACTTAAGTCATGAAATACGCGCATCACTTCTCCAAAAGTTGAGTGAACACGGCGGACACTTCGGTCCTAACTTCGGAATGGTGGAGGCAACTATTGCTTTGCACTATGTCTTCAATTCACCGAAAGATAAAATTGTATATGATGTATCACATCAGAGTTACGTACATAAAATGCTGACCGGTCGTAAAGATGCTTTCCTGCATCCGGCTGAATATGACAATGTATCCGGCTACTCGGAACCACAGGAAAGTGAACATGATTTCTTTGTGATCGGTCATACTTCTACTTCTGTCAGTCTGGCAAGTGGATTAGCTAAAGGACGTGATCTGACAGGTGGCAACGAAAACATCATCGCTGTAATAGGCGACGGTTCATTAAGCGGAGGCGAAGCATTCGAAGGATTGGATTATGTTGCAGAAATGGGTACTAACATGATTATTATTGTCAATGACAATCAGATGTCTATTGCCGAAAATCATGGAGGCTTATATAAGAATTTAAAAGACTTACGCGACAGCAACGGCCAATGTGAATGTAACTTTTTCAAAGCGATGGGACTGGACTATATGTATGTGAATGACGGCAATAATGTAGAAGCACTGATTGAAGCTTTCTCTAAAGTAAAAGACATCCTGCATCCGATCGTAATCCACATTAATACATTAAAAGGCAAAGGTTACGAGCCTGCGGAACAAAATAAGGAAAAATATCACTGGCGTACACCGTTTGATATAGTAACTGGAGAATCGAAAGTAAACGATGATGCAGAAGACTATAGTGAAGTGACCGCTCAATATCTGCTGAAAAAGATGAAAGAAGATAAAAGGGTAGTTACTATTACTTCCGGTACTCCTGCTGTTTTGGGATTTACTCCTGCCCGTCGCCAGGAAGCAGGCAAGCAGTTTGTAGATGTCGGCATTGCCGAAGAACACGCAGTAGCTCTTGCTTCTGGCATTGCAGCCAATGGTGGAAAACCGGTTTACGGAGTATACAGTACATTTATACAACGTTCATACGACCAACTCTCGCAAGATCTTTGTATCAATAACAATCCGGCAGTTCTGTTGGTATTTTGGGGAACATTATCCGGCATGAATGATGTTACTCACCTCTGCTTCTTCGATATTCCACTGATCAGCAATATCCCCAATATGGTTTACTTGGCACCCACCTGCAAAGAGGAATATCTTGCCATGCTGGAATGGAGTATCCGCCAGAATGAACATCCGGTTGCTATCCGTGTACCTGCCACAGAGGTTATCAGTTACGGCGAACCGGCAGAGTCTGACTATAGCAATCTCAATCGTTATAAAGTTGTCCACCGCGGTTCCAAAGTAGCTATCGTTGCATTAGGTTCCTTCTTTGGATTAGGTCAGTCAGTTCTGTCATTGCTGAAAAATAAAGCCAATATTGATGCCACCCTTATCAATCCTCGTTATATCACAGGCGTAGACAGCGAATTAATGGATGAACTGAAAGCTGACCACGAATTAGTAATTACACTGGAAGACGGAGTGCTGGATGGCGGTTTTGGTGAAAAGATTGCCCGTTATTATGGAGCGACGGATATGAAAGTTCTCAACTACGGAGCCAAAAAGGAATTTGTAGACCGTTACGACGTACAAGAATTGCTCCGCTCCAATCACCTGACAGATAAACAGATTGTAGAAGATATCATATCCTTGGTTGGCTAATGAGTCAAAACCGGTTCACTATATAATTTCATGCAGGTTGATGTATCCGCTCGTTATGAGACTACATCAACCTACTTTTTTTCAATCAAATCAATAATCCTTTCCGATAGCTGAGTGGAGTCCGTCCTGTATTTCTCTTGAAAAATTTACAGAAACCGGCAGCATCACTAAAACCTAGCCGGGAGGCAATATCCCCTACCGTGAGTTTAGTGGAACTTAACAAGGTACGGGCTTCCATTACCAACAATTCATTAATAATAGTATTCACACTTTTTCCTGTTCCGGCACGAACGATACGTGCAAGATATTGTTCACTGATAGCCAGCTTATCCGCATAGAAACTGACAAAATGTTCCTCTCTGAAATTTCGGGTAACAAGCGCATGAAACTCCTGTAAAACGTGGTCTTTATGGCTGACCTGCTTTCTGATAATGGTTTTCCGGGAAAGAAAATCGGCTATATCCAGAAACAAAGCATTACATGCCGCCTGTATTCTCCGGAAAAGAAACTGATGTTCTATATTCAGCAGATGCATCAGCACTTCCAATTCATTGCGGATAATTTGAGCTTCGTACGCAGTCAGTTGTATGGTGTATTGCCTATTCTGCCTCATCGTAGCCAACAGGATGGCTGTTATCTGGGTAAGATAAGAATCGTCTGTCCGCATGGATTCGGAAATAGAGAGGGTGATAAACTTTATATCCGGACTCGAATAAAGATGATCAGTGAGATAATTCGCTCCATGAACAAGTAGCATATCAGGCTCTATCGCAATAAACTCACCATTCAGCAAAATCTCGGAACGACCTTCAAGAACGAGGATCATATAAAGTTCACGGTTAAAGTAACGTTCATTTTCCGGATAACTTCTATCTTTATATTCACTCATAAAGCAGACTACCTCCTCTTTATAATGAGGAATTTCCGGATGTTCCTTTAGCAACTGCCTATTATCAAAAATACGGGATTTTACCATTTATGCCTCCTCCTTTTCGACGTAAAAATACAATTTGTTTCGGATATGACAAAAACTGTGTGGAATTGGATAACTCATTTCAGGCAAAAAAACGGGACCTTTGCATACTCTTCTTTACAGAATGGAGAAGAAACCAATCATATAGAGTATAAAGACATGGAAATGAAGGACGTTTTTAAAAGGTATTTAGTATTTGTTATCGGATTGTATTTTCTGGCTGCCGGAATAGTATTGATCGTGCGTTCCGCGTTGGGAACGACACCTATATCCAGCGTCAATTATGTATTAAGTCTGAACAGTCCCTTGTCATTAGGGACTTGTACATTTCTCATCAATATGCTGCTTATTATGGGACAGTTTTGGTTAATCAGAAAAAATAATACCAAACAGGATACCATTGAAATACTTCTTCAATTGCCGTTCTCCCTTATCTTTTCAGCATTCATTGATTTCAATATGGCACTCACCAGTGATCTACATCCCGACAATTACGGGATGTCAATAGCCTTATTACTCACAGGATGTATGATACAATCCATAGGAGTAGTACTCGAACTCAAACCTAAAGTAGCTATGATGAGTGCAGAGGCTTTTGTGAAGTATGCCTCCCGACGCTACAACAAAGAGTTTGGAAAGTTCAAAGTCTGTTTTGATGTTACGCTGGTCACTCTGGCAGTCATACTCTCTCTCCTGCTTTCTCAATGTATCGAAGGTGTTCGCGAGGGCTCTCTTATCGCCGCCTGTATCACAGGATATATCGTCAGTTTCCTGAATCAGAAAATAATGACAAGGAAGACTCTCTACAAGTTATTACCCGCATTGAAGTAAATTGCATAAGAGTAAACTGTTAGAGAAATAAGTTTTTATTTCTCTAACCTACTACCAGTAACGCTTCCATCTGCCTGACTATATAAGGTTTCCACTGAACAAGTATATCCTCAAAAGTATCCTCCTTCTCCAAAAAGAAAGAAGCACTAAGATTTTTTGTCAGAAAGGGTACTGTCAATGCGCTATAAAAAGTATAAAACACAAATGGCAGAGGAACTGTTTTAAGTCTCCCACCATTCATTTCTTCCTGCAAAACATCCATAATCTTATGGAGATATTGTTCCAAACGTAACTCTTTGATCGTAGTACTTAAATGGTCCATATCACGATGCATTTCTCTCACCATAAACAATGGTAAACATGGGTTTTCAGTAAATACTTTATAATAAGCATCTACAATTTCACCAATACTCTCGGAAACAGGTTTGTCCTGCTGAATGATGATATCATGTATTCGGGGAATAAAAGAAAGTATGATGTTGCCAAAAACGGCCTGGAACATCTTATCCTTCGTTCTGAAATAATAATGAAGCACCGGTCTGTTGATACCAACTTTAGCAGCAATATCACTCATACTGGTTTCCGCAAAACCATTCTCTATAAATAGTTCCTTGGCAGCCTCAACTATCTTTTTCTCCACATCTTCATTGTTATTAGTTGTTGTCATAATTCATTGTCGCATTTTTCAGATTATCAATAAATAAAAGCATACGGTTTGTTATGTTTACGTCGCTCACACCACTATCAAAGTCTAAAGATAGTAAATTTATATCCGGATAGAAACTTTTTATACGTTTTTCGACTCCTCTGGATACGATGTGATTTGCTATGCAGCCAAAAGGTTGCAAACTCACGACATTTTTCACTCCTTGCCGGGCGTAAGACACGATTTCAGCCGGTAATAACCAACCTTCACCGAATTGAGCATTCAAGGAAATAATATTTTTAGCTCCCTCCGCCTCTTCAAAAATATCATTGAAGGGGACAAAGTAACGGAACTGATTTGCAGTCTTGTTTATTTTATCAATCTGTTTTTTTACAAACCTGTAAATCCAATCGTAAATAAACTCAGGCAATTGCCTGTTTTTTACATAAGAGTCCGTATTGATCTTCCTATTCACAAATCCCTGCATAAAAAAGTCAACTAAAATCGGTGGAACCACTTCTATCTTCCGGTCTATCAGCCAATCAATGATCTCTTTTTGAGCAAAAGGATTGAATTTCAAAAAAATTTCTCCTACAATTCCAACTTTAGGGGTATCAACAGCCTTACATATACTATTAAATTCAGCGATAGCCGATTGCAACAAAGAATGAAGTCCTTTTATATCTCTTCTCAGTATCACTTCAGATGCAAGCTGCAAATATTTATCACGTAACCTAGCCGATACACCTGCCTCTTTCTCACGTACTACCGACGCATAATAAAACTTTGCAATGCAGTCACTATACAAAACAGCATGAAAAGTAATCGGAATTACTTTCATCCAGTTGACCTTGAAGGCAGGTTGATTATTATCTATTTCACTGCCCACAGAAATAGAGATTACAGGAATATCCGTATATCCGGCATCCATCAGTGCCTTTTTTATCAAAGAAATATAGTTACTAGCACGGCACTGCCCTCCCGTTTGAGTGATTGCCACTGCTATTTTGGCTACATCATATTTTCCACTTTTAAGCGCTTTCAGGATATCACCAACTATCAAAGTAGCCGGATAACAGACCTCATTATTGGCATACTTCAATCCCCATTCACTTGAATCACTATCACTGAGAGGAAGATTTTCCGCATCATAACCGGCTACTTTCATTATAGCAGGAATCAAAGGTGAAATAAATGGAGTAAAGTAAGGAACTAATATTTTACGGTCACGGTAAAACTCATCATAAACAGGGACAGTCGCAAAGTCTTTTACACCGATATCTTCTGTTTCATTCATATTCGCAAGTTTGAGGCTTTCGATCATTGAACGTACCCTCAACTTCATTGAACCGATATTATTGATATCATCCAGCTTCAATAAGGTCAGCGATTTATTATGACGCATCAGCAAATCTCTCACTTCATCTACCAGAAAGGCATCCGGACCACACCCGAATGACGTCATTTCTACAAACTGAACATTCTGTCCTTGTGTTGCGCACCATTTCGCTGCTTTTAAAATACGATTCGTATAGGCCCATTGAGCAACAAAATGCGCATCATCCACCGGAATATCCAAATGACGCACCCAATCATCCATTATCACATTCACTCCCATATCCGAAAGCATGTCCGATACTTTATGCTGTATCAGAGAATCGGTATGATAAGGGCGTCCGGCAAGCATGACAGTCAGCGTCTCCCCTCCCCCTGCATGCTTCAATATATTTTTATTATACTCAACCAATGTATTAATAAAAGAAATCTGTTCGCTTTCCGCCTTATTGAATGCCTGCTGAATCATTTTATCATCCACATTCAAACTGCTCAGATATTCACGGCATTGCTTAAATAGCAGCCTCCGGTCTTTGAAAGTTATTGCAGGAGAGTCAATGGGTATACCTTCGGACTGTACACTCTTGATAACCTCCGAATACCCTGTTACAATAGGACAATTATAACTGTTTTGTTCCTTCCCTTTTCTTTCAAAGATGACAAAAGGCATAAATATCCGGTCCACCTTCTTTTCTATCAGGTTCTGTACATGGCTATGTACCAACTTAGCCGGAAAACAGATATTGTCCGACATCACCATCCGTGCACTATGCTCATACTTCCTGAAATTGGATGGATCAGACAAGCAGACTTGTATATCACAGGAAGTGAAGAGAGTATGCCAGAAAGGATATTCCTCGTACATATTCAGGCATCGGGGGATACCGATGATCTGTTTAGGAACTGCAATCTCCACACTGCGGTGAAACAAAAGTTCTTCTTTTTGTCGATAAACATTCAGACCTTTTCGATTACTGCTCTCCCCATTCGTGAAAACTTTCTCACATCTGTTTCCCGAATAGTAACTTTTACCGCTTTCGAACTGATAACGAATGACCAGACAGCGGTTATCACAACCTTTACAATACAGAGAACGTGCCGAATATTGAGCTTTATTTATAATCTCATTCAATGATACGGATTCCCCCTGATGCTTCATCGCATATAATGCACATCCGAAGGCTCCCATCAACTCAGGAGTATCACATCTTGCAACTTCTGCTCCTGTGAGAAGTTCAATAGCACGGACCACCGCATCATTGCGCATGGTCCCCCCCTGTACAACAATATCGTTCCCCAAAACAGATATATCTTTCAGTTTTAGTACCTTATACAAGCAATTCTTAACAACAGAATATGCCAGTCCGGCGGCAATATCATTGATAGTTGCTCCCTCCCTGAGCACCTGTTTCACTTTTGAGTTCATGAAAACAGTGCACCTTGTTCCCAAATCGCACGGTGCTTCCGAGCGGCAGGCTGCCAATGAAAATTCTTGCGCCGAATACCCCAAAGACTTAGCAAATGTTTCAAGAAATGAACCACATCCGGATGAGCACGCTTCATTAATCTCCATCCGGTCAATCACTCCATTATTCACAAAAATGGCTTTCATATCCTGTCCTCCGATATCGAGGATGAAAGACACATTCTTATTCAGATAGTGTGCTGCCATATAATGAGCAATCGTTTCGATAATTCCCGAATGAAGCTGAAAGGCCGATTTTATAAGGTCTTCACCATATCCGGTAGAGCAACTTCCTTTTATATCGAGTACAGCACCCTGCTTCAAACATTCTTCGCTCAACCGATTCAAACCATCCTCTACGGCCTTTATCGGATTTCCTCCATTCATATTATAGTAAGAATACAATACTCTTGAATCTCCATCCAATACAACAATCTTTGTCGTGGTAGAACCGGAATCAATGCCAATAAAAACATCTTGTTTTCCGGCTTTCAAACCGGAAGACATCATCTTATGACGAGATATTCTCTCTTTCCATATTTCATATTCCTCACTACTCGTAAAAATGGGGTTCAGCCCTGTTGCAGTAAGATTTCCTGCACAGTTTAAAGTAGTGTCGATCTTATCGATCAAATGAGACAGTTTATAATAATCCTCACCCTCGATATGAAATAAAGCAGCCCCCAATGCAGGAAGTAAAGTACCGTTGGCAGGCAGTATTATCTCTTGTTCATCAAAAGATAAATAATCAATAAAGGCTTTTCTCAGTGCCGGAATGAAAGTCAACGGACCACCGCAAAACAATACGGGAGTTGTTATATCACAGCCATGTGCCAGTGTCACGACTGTCTGAACAGCTACTGCACGAAAGATAGAAGCCGCAATATTCTCACGACTTACATTTTTAGCAATCAGATTCTGAATATCTGTTTTACAGAAAACACCGCAACGGGAGGCAATCGGATACACCTGTTTCGCATTCATGGCAAGATGATTCAATTCATCAATATTCACCCCCAGTATGATCGACATCTGATCAATAAAAGCACCTGTTCCTCCTGCGCAATTTCCGTTCATGCGCAAATCAGTCGCTTCGCCATCTTTGAAGAAGACAACTTTCGCATCTTCCCCTCCGATGTCTATCATGGAAGTCACATGAGAATAATCTTTTTGTATCGCTTTCGCCGCTGCAACAACTTCCTGTACAAATGGCAATGAACATTTCTCGGAAATTCCCATTCCGATAGAGCCTGTTATTCTTAAGGAGATATCTTTATCTCCAATTTCGGATAACAGCTCTTTCAGGAATGATAAAATTGTCTCTTTTGCTTTCGCATTGTGTCTCTCGTACTTCGAAAATAATAAATTATCATTTTCATCGATAGCAACTAACTTCACAGTTGTTGAACCTACGTCAATTCCTATTTTAATCATGTTCTACACTATGTCCCCTTAGCTTGACACTATTGTCAAACATAAAAGTAGAAATAACTTTGATACATCATTTCAACAGGAGTGTTCTTTTCGATTCTTTTAACACAAACGAAGATATCTACTTCTTCTGGCTGTCTATCTCTTTAAGCAATTCATCCACAGCCATTTTCAGTTGTGTATCCTCACCTTTCACCACTGTTTCCGGGCTATTGGCAACTTTAATATCAGGTTCCAGTTGAGTATTTTCCAGATAGCTGCCGTCAGGCAAACGATAACCGATGATAGGAATTCCGAATACCAATGAAGGGTCTTGTAATGTTTCCCAAGACACACTTGTCATTGTTCCCGGAACAGGCATTCCCACAAGCTTTCCAATATTCTGATGCTTATACACCCACGGAGTACCATGAGCATTCGAATAATTGGCTTCACACTGCAACATAATAGAAGGTTTATTCCAGCGGCGGCTTGGCATATCGCAGGCTTCACGTCCGCGTACCACCTGAGTAAAATATTTCTGACCACTAAAAAGTATTTCAATATCTTCATGCAGGCGACCACCCCCATTAAAGCGAGTGTCGATCACAATTCCATCACAGTTATTATATTTTCCCAGAATATCCGAATAAACAGTACGAAAACTTCCATCTCCCATCGATTGAATATGAACGTATCCTAAACGACCGCCAGACCATTTCTCCACATCTGCAGCACGTTGCTTTACCCAACGTTTATACAGCAGGCCATTGAGCTGTCCGCTTGTGATAGGCTTAACCACTTCTTCCCAGCGCTCCTTGTTCTGTGGATCGTACAGCGAAATCAGCGTTTTCTTTCCTGCCTTATTATTCAAGAGAGCAGTGATGTCTTTATCCGGAGCTATTTCGTCTCCGTTGATTTTCTCGATAATGCATCCTGCCTTTACCTTGGTGCGAGAATGGTCGAACGGACCTTTCTCTATTATTTCAGCAATCTGCATGCCCTTTCCCTGATAATTCCAGTCAAACAGTAATCCCAGATTAGAAGTCACATCTCCATTGCTTCTTGGAGAATAGCGACCTCCGGTATGCGAAACATTCAGTTCACCCAACCATTCGCTTAACAGCTCTGCAAAGTCGTAGTTATTATCTATATGCGGCAAAAATTTGCGATAGGCAGCCGTCATAACATCCCAGTCTATTCCATGCATATTAAGATTATAAAAACGCTTTTGATGCTGTTTATACACATGGTCGAACATCGCCTCACGTTCAGCAGCTAAATCCATTTTCATTTCAGCCTGATAACTGATAGATTTCAGAGCATCCGATTTAGCATCCATTTTCTGCATATTTCTGCTTCCCAGTAAAAAGATATCTCCTTTTTTGTCCAGCATCAGCGATGCCCAGCCGGAATTAAGTTTATGGAGACGCTTCGTATCCTTTTCACGAAGATTCATTTTCCAAAGGTCATAGCCTTCCTCAAAGGCAGAGAAATAATACAGATTCTCCCCATCCTTTGAGAGGATGGCACTACCCAGATCAGAAGAGTTGGGAGTCAAGCGTACAATACGGTCTTCAATGCCATTGAGTTCTACAATAATGTCATTCTTATCCTCCAACTCCTCTTCATCTCCCGCTTTGTCTGCCTTATCTTTTTCTTTATCTGCCTTTTCCTTTTTAGACTTGTTTCCGTCTTTTTTCTTATTATCGTCTTTCTCCTTTGCTTTCTTCTGTTCCTTTTCAAATTCTTTGAGCAGTTCAAAATCCTCTTTGCTCAAACGGTAACGGTCGTAAGCATCCTGATTCAAAAACACCATCATCACATCCTGCTGAGAACCCCAGGAAGCATGCGCACGCATACCATAACGCTCCGTCTGGAACAGAATGGCATTTCCATCCAGCACCCAACGTGGAGAACCGCTAATATAACCACTATTAGTCAAATTAATGATAGTACCTCCCTGCGCGCTGACAATACCGATATCGGAATAAGGATCGTGACGATTGCCGATAAATTCAAGCGTAAACCACTTGCCATCGGGTGACCATTCGTAGTCGAATCCGCCACCGGTGTTGTACCAAGTAGAACCGTCTGTCACCTGACGCACTTTCTTTGTTTTCAGATCAAGTACCATCAACCGGTTACGGTCTTCAATAAAAGCCAGTTCCTTACCATCCGGAGAATATTGCGGATAAGCGCGCTCTACGGTCTTAGAAGGAAGCAGCACCTCTTCCTCAATAAGAGTTGCATTGGGAAAGTTTGCCTCCTCTTTACGAGCTATCTTGGCGGTATAAAGTTGCCAGTTACCAGTCCGTTCGCTTGCATATACAAGTGTACGATTGTCGGGAGCAAAAGATACACTGGCTTCCTTTGCCGGAGTATTCGTTATTTGCTTGGTTGTAGCATAATCAGTTGAAGTCACAAAAACATCACCACGTACAATAAAAGCCACCTGTTTACCATCCGGAGACACAGAAGCGGAAGTTGCCCCCTGAGAAAATCGAAGAGCAGCCATCTCTTTTTCATCATCACGTACAAGGTCAACGCTCACTTTCTTCGGACGGGCGTTGGGCTCCTGCGTATAAAGCTCTCCGTCATACGTATAACACAATGTTCCTTTGTCACTGATGGACAAGAAACGTACCGGATGCGTGCGGAAAGTAGTAATAGCTTTCACTTCTTGCGGAGCGTTCAAATCAAAGTTATATACATTGAATGAACCGTTGTTACGCTCACTTAAAAAATAAACAGAAGTGCCGTCCGGTGCATATACCGGGTTACGATCCTCCCCTCCCCGGTTGGTCAGATTGGTATGTTTCCCGGTTTGGGTATCATATAACCAGATATCTCTTGTTATAGAAGATGTGTGATGTTTCCTCCATTCATCTTCAAAACCTTTACGATCCTGATAAAGGAAATTTTTCCCCGATTTATCAAAGCACACCCATTCGGCAGGAGTAGCCAGCACCTGTTCGGTACGTCCTCCGGAAACCGGAACTTTATACAACTCCGTCATTGCTCCGGTAGGAAACAGGGCACTGTTCGCCGGGTCCTGAATAGATGCAGAAAAAAGTACAAATTTACCGTCAGGAGTAAAAGCTGAAGGAATCTCCGAAGCGGAATGAAAGGTCAATCTACGTGCTATTCCACCGTCAGCCGGCATAATAAAGAGATCGAAATTACCATTTCGGTCGCTGGCAAAGGCTATTTGTTTTCCGTCAGGCGACCAAACAGGATTAGCCTCATAAGAGGCTTGTGTCGTTAACTGAACAGCAGCTCCTCCCTGTGCAGGAACTTTGTAGATATCCCCTTTATAACAAAAGACGATTTCCGATCCATCCGGTGAAATACGTGCATCACGCATCCACAGAGGGGTAATAGCATGGCTGGATAATGCAACCAGTACCAATGCTAAAGAAGTTATAAGTTTCTTCATATTATTGTATGTTTATATATTTAATTTATATTCTAAATTTCACAAGAAGACTATATTTAAAGCTGCTTTAAACCACTTTTGATATTCCAGCGATTTCTTCCATGTGCCTGCTGTCTGTTCCACAACACCCACCAAATATTTTAAGATGATAATCTGATTTTAACCTTAAAATAGCCTTACCTAAATCGACTGCCGAAGAAGTACGCAAATTCTTTGCTCCATCCAATTCCTTATATGAAAGTCTGGAAGTATTTGCCTGTATACCCCAAAAGCGATTTTTTACCATCTGTGTTTGATTGAACTTATGAGAAAGTGCTTCGTAAACGATATCAGGATGAACGCAATTTGTCATATAGCACACTGGCTTGTTTGATACATGATTATCAATGTAATATATAGCATCATTAATTGTATGGCCGTCTATCAATTTTCCGTTTCTTTGAATGGTAAAACTGATAATATATGGAATATCTGTATCAGACATAGCGACTGCCATTCCGATAGCCTCCGACAATACAGGCATTATACCCGCATATAAAAAATCAACTCCAACGGATTTGAACAGACTGGCTTGCCAACTGTGAAAGGCTATTGCCTCTTCTTGGTTTAGAGCTCTTTCACTTGTATATGCATCTCCCTTACATCCCATCAAACCACCGATATACATGTTCACATTCGCCGTTTCTTTTATTGTACGAAGAAAATCCACATTGTCTGTGATGATGGATTCATTGTATCCAGCCATATAAACCCGCTCTTTGTTGGCCCTTCTTGTTGGAGTTGTTGCAAGAAATGGCAACTGATATCTATGTGCAATATCCATATATTCATTCCATAGCGTTTTTAATGCCATTCTGCCTTTTTGCTGATAAATTAGGTCAGCCATTGCAACGGTACCACTGATATCCAAATCAAACTCCCTCTTTAGTCGCTCTCCTAAAGCACCTTCCATCAGTATAAAGGGATAAGAATCTATGCAGTCTTTAAAGTTCATCCAGTTCATTTTTTACATTCTGTCAAGTCATCTTAGATAATTATATCAAAGAATTCGTCTGAATCAAGTTCCCTGTGTGATTATAAAATACTCTATCACCAAACTCCTTATAAAAGAAAGCATATTTATCTACTCCCGTACAATGGCAGACACCCATCTTTTGAGGTAAATATTCATGCAGATAATCAGCAATAATTTTATATTTAAATTCTTCTGCTTTATGAATATGAAAACCACCTAAAAGTAAATTGCAGGGTAGTCCCGGAAATACGGTTCGTACAGTCCGCAATATATTGGTAATACCACGATGAGAACAAGCACTTAAAACAGAAAGTCCTTCAGGCGCAACCAATGTCATAGCTAATTCGTCAGAAAAAGTATCCGGCACTTTAGAACCTTCTTCTTTCTGAATCCAAAACCGTTCAAAATGGGTATCTCTCCGGTCTATAATATCCACAGAAGGGAAAAGAAATACTCCGGGAACCAGCTCAGTCAAATCATCAATAAAATGGAATCGGGAAAGATCAAACGAATGGGTATGCTTTATTCCATTTTCACGTTCATCTTTAAACTTAGGTAAAAACACTTCGCGTTTGCAGGCAACTGTCGCTTTCGTATTCAATTCCATAAAATAACGCAATCCGCCTGTATGGTCACTGTGACCATGAGATAATACCAGATAATCCACCTTTTGCAGATCAATATGTAATAAACGGGCATTACGGATAAATAAATCGGAAGCTCCCGTATCAAAAAGTAATCTATTTTCCGGAGTCTCAATATAGAGTGAAAGCCCATGTTCTGCCTGCAATTTACGTCCATAGACACAATTTTCTACAAGAGTCGTTATTTTATAGTTCATGTAGCTTGGTTATTAATCAAATAATACGAAATAAAAAGTTCTGCTACAAAATTAGAATAATTCTATGGCAGAACAAGCAATCAACCGATTTAAATCCATTGTAGGGGTAAAATCTATTGTTTCAGGCTTTCACTGCCGAATGATTCATTTTGTAGTTTGAATGTAAATAATTACTTTTACATCCATATTTAACCCTTCAAATAAAGAATTAAAATGGAGAAAGAAGAAAAAGGTAAAGCAAAAGCAGTTCAGATACAGTACTATCAATCTCCATGCGGGAAATTGATACTCGGTTCTTTTGAAGACAAACTCTGTATGTGTGACTGGGTGGTGAGTGAAAAACGCAGAGCTGCAATTGACAAACGGATACAAAAAGCCCTAAACGCTCAATATGTAACAGAAAACTCTGAAGTAATCGCAAAAACGATTAGCCAGTTAGATGAATATTTTTCCCGCCAAAGAATAGCATTCGATGTTCCTCTGCTTCTTGTCGGGACGGAATTTCAGAAAAGTGTGTGGAATGAACTGCAAAATATCCCCTATGGAACAACGATATCGTATACTCAATTATCACAAAGGCTGAACAATCCGAAAGCTATCCGTGCAGTAGCCTCTTCTAATGGAGCAAATTCGATTTCAATACTTATTCCTTGTCACAGAGTGATCGGCAGTGACCATAAATTGACCGGATATGCAGGTGGTCTTACAGCCAAAAAGACATTATTGGAGCTGGAATCGAACGAAAGAAGATTATTATAATCAGGGTAATTAAACTGATTTTTTTATACATATATATATCAAAAAGATAGTGTCGCTATCCCATTACTATAGTGTCACTATCCTACAGGTATAGCGTCACTATATGATCAGTATAGTGACACCATCCCGAAAGTCTGTTATATGATACAGAAAATGCGTATCTAAAACTAACGTTTACACCAATTTCCCCATTTCATAAGCTTCCTGTAGATAGGGAGTATCTTTTATTTCTCCCACCTTCCATGCACCTATTCCATAGATCACTCCTTTCTCCTGTGGATTCTCCAGACAATCAAGGAAACCGCGAAAACCATCAATAGTACGTTCCATCATCGACTTATCATTCTCTGCTGCTGCAATAATAAAATAGAACTCCTTATTCGTAATTTCTGTATAACGTGCACAGCAGCGGTCAATCATAATCTTCATCTGTCCGCACATCGTATAGAAATAAACCGGAGTTGCCATTACAATGACATCAGCCACAATCATTTTCTCTACAATTTCGGCTGCATCATCCTTCTGCGGACATGACTTACCATACATACTACAAACACTGCATCCCGTACAAGGATGAACCGTTTTGTCTTTCAGAAAAATCTTTTCCACTTCATTACCAGCCTCGAGGGCGCCTTTCTCAAATCCGTCACAAAGCAAATCAGAATTACCGCCCTTTCGCGGACTGGACGAAATAATCAGAACTTTTTTAGACATAACTTTATTACTTTTATCTTTAGTATTTTATTAGTCAGTTTTTTAACTCTGCAAAAATAGACAAATAATAATATAATGAATGTAGATAAATTACAGAGATATGTACCCTAATTACTGATTTTACTTTCTGCATTATCTTATCCACCTTACAAACAATACTTCCCGTATTTTTTTTCTACTAATTTATAATTTATATCTTTGTCCATGATACGAACAACATAGTACAATGAAAAAAATACAGCTGACCAACTCACATAAAGAAAAGCTATTTCAAATCCCTTTATTTCGGGATTTACCTCTGAACATTAAGGAATCTCTGTTAGATAAACTGGAATTCGTCATCTATGCAGCGGATAAAAAAGAAATAGTTGTTACACAAGGCACACCTTGTAACAAACTATATGTGTTATTGGAAGGAAAACTACGTACTGATATCATTGACGGACTAGGAAATGAAGTGATGATTGAGTATATCATTGCACCTCGTACCTTTGCCACTCCCCACCTTTTCAGTTCTAACAATACTTTACCTGCTACTTTCACAGCTTTGGAAGACAGTGTAGTACTTATGGCAACCAAAGATTCCACTTTTAAAGTCATCAGTCAGGACCCTCAGGTATTACACAACTTTCTTTGTATCGCTGGAAATTGTAATATATGCACCGTGTCACGTCTGAAGCCTCTGTCACGCAAGACTGTACGTGAAAGGTTTATTGTTTACTTATTCGAGCACAAAAAGACAGACTCTCTGACAGTGGAAATCATGCATACTCAATCTCAACTTGCCGAATATCTGAATGTGTCACGTCCTGCTTTATCTAAAGAAATTAATAAAATAATCAAGGAAGGACTTATCACAATGGAAGGAAAAAAAATCGAGATTCTGAATAAAATGGCTCTGGAGAAATACTTATAATAAAAAGAAAGTGACACAGCCTCAACTTCAATGCGGTGCCACTTCCTTATTTCTACCAATGGTTTAATCAGAACCCTGACTAACTTTCAATTACCATTTTGCAAAAAATACTTTCGGATTGATATTTATAGATACCCATCCCCAATCTTGCCAACTATTATGATTGCCCCCTTTCACAAAATCCATCATCTTCGTACCGAGCATAAAAGAGTATCCTGCAGAAAGTTTCACATCTTTCATTATTGTCCAATTGATCTGGTAATCGACTTCCGAACCTAATACCATCTTCAAATCCTCATTAATGTCCATATCGGCAGCCGTAGCAAAATAGTGATAATTGAGTTCCATATCCACTTTGGAAGAGGGACGTAAACGAATGCCAAGACGACCGTCTATCAATCCGGGAGCTCCATATTTGAAAGCAGAAGCATAAAAATAGTCCATTGCTCCATAAAACTTATGATGCGTACCATAAAGAGGGTCAAACGCCTTAAATTTGTCACCACCACCTTTATCACCACTTAGATAATCAAAACCAACCACTGCACCCCAAGTATTATTGAACGCATAAGCAGCCGTAGCACTAACCATGAAGGCTGAAACTTTCTGAGCATTCTTATTCTTACCCATCTGATAATAAAAAGCACCATCGAAATTCCAACTGCTATTCTTATAAGTAAGGTAAGTTCCCATTGTTTGCAAATAACGGGTGTGAGAGTCCTGCGTGGACTTGTCTCCTGTCTCCAATCCCAAATTCATAAACAACAAAGAAGCTCCGAAAGGAACATTGTCTGCTTTATAGTGATACCAGACCGTCTGCATATTCTTATAAGGCTGACCTGTAGCGGCATCTGAATAATAATAAGTACCACCTGCCGTTTTCTCATCATTCTGATTGAAAGCAAGAATAACATGTACTTCATTCTTCTTATTGGCATACCCCAACTTCAACGCATCATGATAACGTCCGGCTACATTCCAATCCAGCCCACCCAAGATTCGTTCGTCATCATAAGATAAGGTCTGACGACCTAACTGAGCGAAGAAACCTTTTCCAAAATCCAGTTTTGCCCATGCCTCATTCAATATAAATCGCCCATTTTTATCAATCTGCGGGTCTTGTCCCCAGACTCCGACATGTTGCGCCGACATCTTTATTTCTAAATCCGAACGTTTGTAATCCATCGACAGCCGGGCACGGTTATTAATAAATGATGCAGCTTCCTGCCCTTCAAGACGAGGAAACAAGGCACCATTCCGATACTCCGCACGAGGTCTGATTTGCATAGACATCGAAAATTCGTTTTCCTTCTCTGTAGTTTGTGTGTATGCCATGCTTGGCAATAGCATAAGAACGAGTGACCAATAAAATGTTTTCATTGATATTTCAATTTAAGTTATAAGTATGTACACTAACTCCCTGTGCTGATGGAAGATAATTGATTCCATACCAGCACATTTGTAATAAGACAAATGATACTAACAGAATGATTAATGCTGGACGACTCTTCAACGGTCTGCCCAATCTGAAATGGATATACACCAGATAAGAGAACCAGGTAGCTGCCGCCCATGTTTCTTTGGGGTCCCAGGCCCAGTAATGTCCCCAAGCCTCTTTCGCCCAAATAGCCCCTGTCAGCATTCCCAATGTCATAAACGCCAAACCTACATAAGTGAGGTTATCACATAAATCCATTTCTTTCCGTTCAATCTCTTTCTTTTTGAACCAAAGCAGATAAACAGCCATTACCACCGCAGCTCCCAGCATCGCATAAGCAAACATATACACAATGACGTGAGGAGCAAACCACGGGCTCTGCAATGCAGGCATCAATGTTTTATTGTGAATCTCCGGTTTAAAAAGATTGATGCAAATAAATACCAAAGAGAGAATGCAACTGAAACTAAGAATCCATTTATATTTCCAACGCACATACGTTATCAATCCTGCCAACGGAAGAAAGAAGGAATACCATAACCGCGTCTCTCCCATCGTCCGCATCGGAGGACGTTCCAACGAAATCCACATGCCAAGTATAAAACTGAAGAAGATGGCCAGTCCCAACAAAGTAAAACCATAAGTCCATGCCGGCTTCTTGCCTTTCCAGGCAGTAAAAGCTCCCAAGCCCCAGCAAATCAATGCGGCTATCGCAAACAGTATAAAATGTTCCCAGCTCATTCCTTATCCTCCCCTTTTCTCTTTTGTGCATTGACAAACAAACAGACAGCTCCGAGCATCATCATGATAATTCCCGCATAAACAACAGGTAACCATGGGTCACGAACCAGTTCAAAGACACTGATATCACTCCATCGCCCTTTCGACTCATCATAACTAAGTTGATAGATTTTCCATCCTTCTATCTCCATCGGACGGTTCACTTCAATCGTACCTTCTGTTATCGTTCCTTCCTGTGTATAGACTTTTACTTCCGACGCAAAGCGCTGCGGTTCCCGTTCCGGCATCACCAGACTCGTCAAAGAGTCAAGACGCAATGCCTTATAAGGAAAGAGAAAACTCCCACAACTCACCCAGCCTTCCTTCGTCTGTTGATTTTTCCGGTTGACAGCTTTCAGATATACTGCATATGTTGCTCCCATCGAATGAAAATCCGTAAACTTCAGTGTGTCTTCAGTAGTCACGGAAGCAGCCATTGGAATAGACTGTTCGACAGACAGTTCCCAATCGAGCAAATGACCATCGGAAACTCCTTCCTCAAGCAATAAATGCACAGGAGACTTTGCGGGAAGTACTCCACCGGTTTCATTATCAATCAACATCAGTTTCGGAGGATATTCGTCAATCGTGAAATCTTTCAGTTCGATAGCCAGCGGAAGTTCTATTAACTTCCCTTTATCATCCGTAGCCCGCCATTCTACATTTCCCATCCGGGTGGTCATCTTCAACCGTTGCATATCGGCATTTCCCAAAGTAGCCGTAATCAATGCGACAAACAATCCGGTATGATTGAGAAGAAACGAAAGTCTGCCAATTCTGAAAGGGAAACCGGCACGAAGTATCGTTAATCCCAATGCTGTAACCATCCAGAAGTAAAGCAAGACAAAAGGCCAGGACGAAATCATTTGTGAAAATCCCAGCATATCATTCGAAGCATGGCCGGAAGGAGCCTGCCGGATCAGTCCCATTATCACTGTCATACCGACTACCCATACCAAGGAAGAAACAGCGGCAGAATAATGGCTCAACCATCCAAACAGATAGATACGTTTACGAAGGAGGTGCATGGCTATCAAGGCAATGAGGTAAACCACCAACACAATTACATTAACCGGACAAGCAAACAGACTCCAATTGATAGTTCCCACTGACATTTGCAGCAAAGCACCTATCACCAGCAATCCTGCACCAATCACCAGTCCTTCTTTATAACTCCACGGTTTGCTCCACATATATCACCTTTTTTATTTTTGTGCCAGACGTCCGTTAGCCTTTGCTTTCTCCAACCATGCCGGAACAGTCGTTTTCAGGAATTTCTCCTTAGCCGCCCTTTCAGCGTCCATATCAAGACCGATATATTCCTGTGCTTTTGCCTTTGTCGAAATGTCCGGCATCGGAACGTCTTCCGTATATCCATGTTTTGCTAAAACCTTAGATACAGCCAGACGAGCCTGCATAGCGCGGTCCAGACCGTGGGAAAGAATCCGCTGAATCTCCTGCGGTGCATGAAAAGAACCTCCATGAGATGCCACACCGAAATCCCAACGCCATTGTGCCTGACGAATCAATGCAAGTACATCTTTCATCTGATCTTCCGTAGCTCCCTTATCCCAAGCAAATTTTGCTTCGATATGCGCTTTCGCCAGTTCCTGTTCCAGACGGTTACGGATTTCATTTGCTTTGCGCTGACGTTCGTAAACATTATTACGTAAGGTTTCTTCACTCTCACGGTGGCAAGTTTGACAAGTACGGTCAATCATTGCCAACGGACTCTGAATATGATGGTCACTGAACTTCACGCCGCCCTCACTCTTATAAGGCATGTGACAGTCGGCACAAGAAACACCTCTTTGACCATGAATGCCCATCTGTGCTATTTCATAATCAGGATGCTGCGCTTTCAGAATCGGAGTGCGGCTCAGCTTATGAATATAATCATAGAAACCAGCTTCATCATAATATGCTTCCATATCTTCCACAGTGAAACCTTTATCCCACGGGAAAGTCAAATATTTGCCATCACCCTTGAAGTAATATTCTACGTGGCACTGCGCACAAACCAATGAACGCATTTCCTGTGGAGTAGCTTTAGTGATATCCCTTCCCTGACGTTGGAAGGCTTCGATCAATGCCGGACGGCTGATATGAAGATTCATTGTCTCAGGATCGTGACAGTCGGAACAACCAATCGGGTTCACGATTTCATCACCAAAAGCAGCCCATTTATTATTATAGAAAGAATCTACTCCCAATGCTTCCATCATGCGAGGGACATCCGGGCTCTTACAGGTCCAACAGGTAGACGGCTGAGGTCCATCGTGCGGACCGGCGGGCGAACCGGTACGAAGTGATGCGGTGATATCTTCGATAGCATACATGTGCCCGCGCGGAGTAGAATAGTCTTTTGAGAATGCATATCCTGCCCACAGAATAACCATCTCCGGACGTTTTTCCAAAGCGTCGACAGCTATATTTCCATTGAATTCACTTTCAAAATCAGTCTTAGCCGTTTCTGTCCAAGTCTGATATTCACGGGGAAAATCATCTTTAAACAGTTCGTTGCGTGCTTCAATTCCTTTGATGACAGTTTTACGGTTATTAAAGATACTGGCGACTTCCGCCCTCCGTTCCATCAACGCAGAAACACATAATCCTAAAACAAAAACAACGACCATTGAACCTCCGAACAATAGCCATCCTTGCCATGATTTTAATTTCTTTTCCATTGTATATCGGTTTTATTATTTTATTACGTAGTTAATGTAGATACTCATTCTTTATGATCGATCATCTTCCGAAGCCACTCCGGTACGGGCGATTCGGGAAGAGGAACAATGGCTCCCGGAGTAGCGGACAGTGAATTCTTACCACCATGAGGCACATCCCGATGACAATCCCAACAAGCCTTTCCATCTCCTGCCATGGACATCATATAATCTATCTTCCCTGTCTTTACGAATTCCGTATTCAGCTGGGTATGGCAACGTATACAATTGTTCATAATCACCTGTGAACTGGCTTCATGAGCTTGTATCACTTGTGGCTCGCTTTTGGTGAGGAAGGCTGCAACGTGCTTCATCCCATCCATTCCCTTGAATGTCCATTTCTTTACTATGTTCTCATGAGGAACATGGCAGTCGTTACAGGTAGCATCCCGTGCATGTGAACTGTGAAACCATGTAGCATAATAAGGAGACATGATGTGACAATTCACACATGCCGCCGGATCATCGCCCAGATATGTATGCGCACGAAGCATGTACATAAATAAAGCTCCTCCGCCCACTATAACACCGCCAATCATGACGGCTATTATCTTTGACCTGTACGAAGGAAAAATTCGGTTTATAAATGGTAACTTCATCATAGTGAAAAAGTATTTTTCACAAAAGTAAAGCTTTGAAAACACAAAAGGTGTAATAACTATTACACCTTTTAAAGAAAATTATACGAATAAAGAAAGTTTTTATTTACTCATCGTGATGATGATCATCCTCTTCGGCGGTAGTGCTCAAAACAATATTGCGTGCAATATAAGCTTCATTTCCTGCGGCATCCGTACAATAAACCATCAGATGATAATCACCCGGAGTAGCATTTGCCGGAATCACAATATCGTGGTGATGAATATGCGCCGTTTTCTTTCCGGAAATATCATAAGACCTGTTGAAACTGAAATCAACAGTTGCTTCGCCCGTACCGACGGCCCTGCTCTTCCCATGCGAATGGTGATCGAAATTACTATGTATCTCTATCATATAAGACTTTAACATAACGTCATCCGACAAGTCCATTTCAAAATGTACTCCGTTCTCGCCACCTATTTTTAGTTCCTGTCCTTCTTCCGGTTCGTGCAATTCAATCACCGGCTTGGTGGTATCGCTATCTGAATCGTCACAAGAGATAAATGCAAACACTGACATAGCCAAAAGGCTGATTATCGGGAGGTAAAGTTTTGTTTTCATTACAGTAATTTTTTAAATGGAATTTTGATTAATAATTGGAAATTGCGTCCCGGTTCCGGGATTTCTACTTTCCTGTAAAAACTAAGATGATTGTAATATCGCGTATTGAAAATATTGCGGGCGGTCAGGGTTATTTCTATTTTGTTATTCCCACCTACCGGAATATTCAGCGAGCCGCCCAAATGAAACAGGTTGGCGCCCGGTGTACGGTCTTCATTACGGTCTACACGATTCTGACGGGCAATCAATTGCCATTCCGCATAAAACATATAGCGTTTCTTCTGCCATGTCAGAGTATTCCGCATCCCGAACGGAGGAGAAAAACTTAACGGTATATGCTCGTCACAGTTGTAGGTATAAACATATTCACCGGAGATACGGTAATTGAAGTGATACGGAAGGTCTATGTCTATCGTAGCTTCCGTTCCGGCAAACAGTGCTTCGGCACCTGTATAGCGGTAAATCTGTCCTGCATGCGGCAGAACTGACCATTCGCCCGTAGGACGCAGAAAGATATAGTTGCTGAACCAACTGACAAAAGGAGAAACGGAAACAGAAAGTCCGTGATATCGCAGGTTATAAGAAGCATCCATCTGCCATCCTTGTTCGGATTTCAGAGAAGCATCTCCCTGCTCATGACGAAAAGTACCGTGATGTACTCCATTAGCAGCCAATTCATTGGCCCCCGGTAGTCGAAAGCTACGTCCGATGTTCACTTTTACCATATGTTGTTCGGAGGGTGTCCATACCAGTCCCAAAGAAAAGGAATAGTCGCCGAAATGCTTTTTTACCGGATGGCTGTTCCACTTGTAGAAGTTTATCTGTTCTTCATCATATCCTTGTTTCCGAAGATAATCGGCCAGATAAACGTCCTCATGAGAGGAAATGTCAATATAACCATAATCATATCGCATACCTCCACTGACAGACCAAACATTATCAGGTCTATATGTCGTAAGCCAAAGCAATCCGGTAGTAGAACGATGGTATTCCGGCAACAGGAATGAATAGCCGGAAATATCGTTCTGCTGATGCTGGCCATCCCACCCCAGCGTATGTTCCCATGAAGAAGAACCTATAATACGAGCTTTTACCGAAGCACTATAAGTGTTAAGATCAAAAGCCAGTTCTTTGTCAGGGTTCTTCTCCGGTGCAGGCTGCGAGCCGTAATGGGTATGAAAAGCACTCCATTCTTCCCGATGATTATTCTGAAATCCCAAATCACCCGACAGGATTAACTTCTCCCATGCATATTGCTGGTGAGTGGTTACTTTCAGATGATTGACCTTGCTGTAAGGCAGCTCAATATTCCTGCTATTCCCATCATCTTCTACCCGCGACGCGTCAGGGACACCATGTGCACCCGGAAAGAAGCCTGTCTTCTGATAGACATTACTTACGGAATAGTCCGCTCTATATCTCTTTCGCTGATATTGGACGAAAAGTCCGATGTTACGTTCTATCCCTGCCGTATTTTTCAGCTTACGCCCATAAACGGGCATCTTCTGAGTCAGGTAGACAATGGTATCCGCAGGAATACGATAATCACCAAAATGTTGTTCGGAATAACGGATTTGCGCATACCAGGCATTCTTTTTAAGACCCAGCATCAACGAACCCGCAAGCGTTCCGTTGACGGACTTCCCCAACAAAGTAACATCACCAAACAGCATATCCACAGAAGGAATCAAAGGAGGGGTTATATCAATCACCCCGCCCATAGCATCACTACCGTAAAGTAACGAGGAAGGACCTTTCAAAACATTGACCGCCCCAATATTAAAGGCGTCCAGTTCCAGCCCGTGATCGGCTCCCCACTGTTGCCCTTCCTGCTTGATTCCATTTTCCAGCACGGCGATCCGGTTGAATCCCATTCCCCTGATCATTGGTTTGGAGAAGCCGGAACCTATGTCCATGGCTTGTACTCCGGGAATATTCTCCATTGCCTGCATGAAGTTTCCCGTAAAATGTTTGCGCAAAAATTCCTGTTCTACCACTTCAACCGTGAGTGCAGACTTTTTGGCTTGACGTTGCTGATACGACTCCGTCACAACAACATCAGGCAAAAGCATGCTCTTGATTGAATCGGACTTTTGTGCATGGACGGATAAGGTTACAAATAGCCCTATTACGCCCGAAATAATTCCGATACGCATCAATTACAATCTTTTATATAATGTGTAAAATGAATGTGAGGACAAGTTACCGCGCACTTGTCTTCTTTGAAAATCTGAATATGTAATTATGCAGCGGGAGGCGCGCGTAAATGATGCGAATAAGTTCGTTTGCAGACAACCTTATCCTGATAAATAATCGGCTCGTAAGGAACGAGCGTTAATGTGCAATGATATTCTACTGATTGAGGTTCTGTAAATAGGGAAAGAGAGTATTTACATATCGCACAATCCTCAGCATGACTCCGGGAATGGTCGGTATGAGAGCATGACGTTTCATCTTCACTTCCATGATAGTGAAAGGTTTTCACTACAAAGAAGGGAATGAATGTTATGAATAACATCCATGCTATGTATGCTCTTATTTTTCTCTTATGATACATTCTCCCCTATCGTTTTTTAACAGAATAGTGGGGCAAAGATAATTGTATGAGATAGAAGATGCAAATTATCTGACTTAATATGTGTTATTAAAAGAATCTGCAATAAACGAAACTTTAATTTTAATTCATTACATTTGCTTCATTGAATAGTAACAAACAAATCTGTTTATGGAAAGCGAAGGATCATCAAAGGATTATTTCCGGAAAAGTATGGCCGAACTCATAGCCATTCTTCCTCAGGAAGCCGGTAATACAAAGAATTGGGAAAAACTATTGGAGTCATTAGCCAATGCTACGGACTTCAATGTCGTTGACATACGTCACAATGATATCATTGATTGTCCAACATTATACATTGAATATAAAAAAGAAGTTTATCCGATAGATGTTGACTGGTATGAATACCATTTTGAGGAAGACACTATGGCCCAGCAATTTTCTACAGAAAATATAGCTACATTGCAACAGGCTACAAATGGAATAAAATTCTCAATGCTCTATACAACAGATGCACAAACATCCGTTCACCTGCTATTGAAAATTATATGCCTGCTCGTACCCAAACAAATCGGAATATTCAATTGCAACAGTTACTCCCTTTTGTCTCCTGTATGGGCAAAGTGTGCCGCTGCTACTACCACCCCTCCATCTCCAAACTGCCTGTACACTATTCATGCTGTTTACGAAGATAAAAATAAATGGTTACCTTTCAGTAAATCCAGCTATTGGCTACATACTCACGGACTCAACTGCTGCGGTATCCCGGAACTAGAACTGATAGGTGAAATTTCTAAAAAGAACTATGATTTTTATACCAACCTTTTAAGCCATTTAGTAAATTACGTGATTAGCGAAGGCTCTCTCCCTCCTGCAAAAGAAAATCTGCACTTTGGATGGCTGGACAATCACCAGCCCATAATGATAACTTGGGTTTCTTGGAAAGAAGGTCTTAAAAGCTACAAAAAAAACATATTGGGTGGAGCAGAAGACAGGGATGAAGCACATAATCAAAATACAGGTATTATCTTTATCTATCATTCAGAGAAAGCCTATGAGAAACAAAAATACTCGCTTATCACGAGTATTAAAGAATCTGCAATGGAGAATCCCCTTTTGTTTTTCACAGACAAAGAAACAGAAAGATTAAATGCCATGGCTCACGAACAGCTTTCTTATCTAATAGAAGGATTGCAAAAAGAAGGAAGTTCAGCCCTCGCAAAAATCAGCTTAACCGTTGACGAAGAATTTAAAGAAGAAGGCAATTCCAATCTGGAACATATTTGGTTTAAAGTCGAAAAGGTAACCGAAGACTCTATTACGGGAGTGCTTATTCAGGAACCATATTATATTAAAAATATGCACGAAGACTCTGTCGGTACTTACCCCACCCGACTAATCACAGACTGGAAACTGTATACTGACGGACAAGTCATTTCTCCTGATGATGTCTATCTGCTAAAACTACCATAAATAAGATTGTGACAGTATTTTTTGTAGTACTCTCTTATGAGTAATCATAAAGGCGAAAATACTTTCTTGTGGGTATTTTCGCCTCATTCATTATTATTCAATAGCAAAACGGGCCGTCATCTCGTATCGTAGCTTGATAACACGATATTGCTCGGTGGTAGCCGATCCCATACTGACATTACTTTGTGCCTGAAAAAGAGTATAAGGACTTACATAGCTCGAAGCAGGTTCGACGATACGAATGACCTCACCCAGTTTTTGTCCCATCGCTTCCACAAGATAAGAGGCCTTTTCACGAGCCGCTTTCAATGCTTCTATTTTACCTTGCTTCCGATAATTCGGCAAATCCTTGTGCTTCAACTCTCCAATACGCATAGACTCAATGCCTCTCGTATCAACTTTCTTAATGATAGTATTGATCTGTTCAAAATCTGTGAGCCGGATATCCAGTTGCTTACCTATCAGAAACTCTTTTCCTTTCTGACGCCAATAATCTCCTATTTCCTGTACACGAATAGCCTCATCCGAGATTCCGGCTCTACTCAAAACCCGCCGTAAATCCTTCTCAATCCATTCCAATGGAACCTTTGTTTTATAATCCTCCGGCTTGGATTTCGGAACGAACTCCTCTTGCCAATATTCTTTTATCTGAATCAAAAAATGAATTTCATCCGGAACAACTTCAATTTCAGAAGAACCGGTCACCTCAATATATCTTCCCGCACCCTCCTGAGCATCGGCAAAGACACTCCATACACATAAAGCAAAAACTAATAAAAATAACTTTCTCATACTGCTGAATTTATAATATTACTTAGTTTATGAACTCATCTATTCCTCATAAAACAAAAGTAGTAATAATAAATTAATCAATGCCCGCTTTTGCAATAAAGCTATCAACAAAATCCATCATACCAAGCAAATACTCTTTATCTATCAATATGATATCCCCATCCTTTACTTTATATTTCTGTGGTACTTTACCGGAAAGAAGCGAAATCACTCCCTGTTCGAACAAGCGCTTTAACCGAGTACTGGAAAGAAGAAAATTCCTTTTTAATAAAGAGGACAGTTTCAGATTAAACTCAAACTCACATCTGACCTGAATCTTTATTGTCTCATCAGATACATGAGTTATATCTTCTTTTGAAAAATGCCCTGCAACCTCATACTCCACACTATCATAATCTGGTTTCAGGTTATTCCTGCCGGCAAGTTCGGCTGAAAAAGCATATTTCCAGGCCGCTTTCCAATCATTCATGGAAAAGCTGTGAAACAGAGTTTTATCTATCAGATCCGGTTTGGTACGCGACAACAAAGTAATATTACACGTATGGTCACATTTCACACACCTATATATCAGCCAGACATCAATGTTCTTCTTCTGCGCATTCATTCTAAACTTATCACTACAATAAAATCGGTCACTATCACAATGACTGCATTTCTTAATTAATAAAGGAGAGTTCTTTGCTTTTATCTCCCAGGTAAATGTTGTATCCATAAATATACAAATCTGTTATCTTTCTTTGTGAATCAATTATTTGTCTCCGCAAAGTTGGATATAAGCCATTTGTAAAATTCACAAGATGTCACAAGATACCATGAAATTTATCCGTCAAGTTCGTCCATCATCTTTTGTATTTTATCCTTCAATTTATCCAGAAATTGTGTTCGGCTCTTCTTCCGGTTTCTGATTTCCAGGAAGATACGATAAAAGTCGCCAATCTCAATATTGAAAAGAGCCTCACAACAGAAAGCGATGTCCTTCAGACTGGTATTTCCATTATTAAAGCATTTCCCTGCATACAGTGCATAAATAAATTCCACCAAAGCCACTTTACTATCCGTCCATTGCAGCAACTTACTGTCTACTATGGAGATGAATTTAAGCTGTAATTTTTCCGATAGCGAATCTATTTCACCCGATATATATTCTATCAAATGCTGATTTGCCAGAATCATTGCGACACTTGAATCGTGCAAAGTGGTAAAAGAGGAATCCCTGTCCAGCAAATGATAATGAATGTCAGAAAGAATATCATAATTCGCACGGATAAAATATTGGTTGTCAAGTACAGTCTGACCGGCACGGTAATAATCATAAAAGCTATTATTCAAAAAAGACTTCTGTATATTCTCCAGTTCCATCTTTAAATATCTGCATTGGACTGACAGGGACTTGTCAGCACGGTTCTTTTCAATCTGATATAAACGGACATAAAACATCAGCAGCCCGGAAATCTGCGGTTTCCAGACCTTAAAGAAAAGAATCTCTTCTTCAGGATTTTGAAATTGATATCCGATAACGGCCGTTTTCAGCAAAGCAAGCGAAACCTGTATGACATCGATGATCTTCTTTATCTTATCAAGAGTTTCAATCGGCTGTTGCTCTATCCTTTTTATTTCTTCTTCTATGTTCAGCTTAGTATTTCTTACGAAATTTTCCATTCATTCTCCATGTATCCGCAGCTTTCTGACCGTCAAAAGGAATCTGACTAAAAGCCTGAATACCCAATTGCATCCGTTGTAAAAACCGATACAGTGAATAATAAAATTGATAAAATGAAAAACCGGTTCAAGTAGAACTACTCAAACAAAAGAAATTAGCCTGTGGTTTATGAGGCTAATAGTAAGCTATAACAAATTTAAGAATTGTGCCCAAAATAGCTGCTTTTAGAATTTAGATGCAAATATAGCCGTTTTTTTTGATTATGTGAAGTTTATATGAAATTTTGAAAACAGCCTGTTGGAAGCTACAGAAAAATTGTATCTTTGCCTTCGGTTCTTCACAGACACAGTGATGAAACCGTTCTTTTTAATCATATAAATAACAAAAAGACTATGATCAGATTAAATGTTTTTGTTCGTGTAAACGAAACAAACCGCGAAAAAGCGATTGAAGCAGCAAAAGAACTGACAGCTTGTTCTTTGAAAGAAGAAGGATGTATTGCTTATGATACTTTTGAAAGTAGTACCCGCCGTGATGTTTTCATGATTTGCGAAACATGGCAGAATGCCGAAGTATTGGCAGCTCATGAGAAATCCGCTCATTTTGCCCAATACGTAGGTATCATTCAGGAATTAGCTGAAATGAAGCTGGAAAAGTTTGAATTCTAAATGAGTTTCAGGCTGACGAAATAAATCATCCAGTCCAAACATAAAAGAGAAGAACAATCCGTCTGTAAGAGGATCTGTTTTTCTCTTTTTTCTCATACAAGTGTACCGATACTCATCAAGTCCGGTATTTCACAATCACTCTACAACAAGATTAATTAAGCTTTTTATGAATAAAAGTACCTTCAATCCAGTAAGTCGCGTGATTGGCTGTGAATTTCAGCAATACATACCCCGGATCTGTAGGACCACCGGGAAAATGTTCGATAAACCAGTCCTGCCAGAGTTCCTTCTTTAACTTCTCGTCCGTTACGACTTCCACCTCTCCCATCAATGCCACACTGTCCCCCTTTTCCTGAAAGCATAATCCGGCTTTCGGATTTGACAAGAAATCAATCGTCTTTAATGAATTTGCTCCGGTAGACATCCAGATAGCAGAAATCCCTTCCGCTGCGATTTTACTCATTGGTACAGGACGCGGATAACCTTCTTTATTCACGGAAGACAGCACTACAACTTCACATTTCCGCAATAATTCCGCAGCTTTCTCTTTCATCGTTTTTGTTGACATACTCTTATTGTATTTATATATTTCGCTACAAAGATAAGAGTACATGAGACCGTTCTGTTGTAAAAAATCGACTTTCACTCATTGGGATCTACGGCTCGATATATGTCAGCGTTCTATCTTCCGGAACCGTAAGCGAGAGAAACGATGAAGGTGTATTGCCCGACAATGACTTGATTTCTTTTGAGAAATGCGCCAAATCATAATACCCGGTATCAATAGCAGTAGTCAGTAAATTGACAGATGTCGTATTCCTCAGTAATTCCACTGCATTTCTGAACTTAACAATGCGGCTATATTCTTTAGGGGTAAACCCGGTGCAGTGCTTAAATTTCCGTTCAAAATGACGTTGGCACAAGCATACCTCATCCATCAGACTGCGAACCGTACGTTTTCCACCGGATTGATTGATCATATCCACCGCTACAGCAACCTGAGAGTCAACAGGCTGGTAATTATGTGCAAGATACGTCAAGAGATATTCTTCAACGATCTGAATCCTGCCTTGCACGTGGTTTTGCTCACACAACCTTTCAATAAAGGTAATATCGAAAACTGCCTGCATCTCATTCGTACTGATTCTGTGGTTCGCAAATTCATGCAAAGGTAACTTTGTAAAACAGGATAATCCGCAAGGCAGAAAACGGACACCGAACTGATGTACAGATTCGGCATAAGTAACAAGTTCCGAATACTTCGTCATCGGACCTACAAAGTAAGCACTATAAGGCTGCATGACCAGCGTTTCTTCTTTGACCGTACTCACCACATCTCCCAACGTAAAAATAAAATCGGTACAACCATCCGGCAAAATATGGATACGCATACCATATTCCGGTTTTCCCTTAAATTCCCAATAATTATCGATATAGGGAGCAAGTAAGTAAGAGGGCTGATATTCTGTGTACATCGGTATATTTTATACGCAAATATAAAGAGAATAAATGCTAATTTGTATATTTACAATTAAAAACATCGGAAATAATGGAAAACTTCGCAGCTATCAACTTTGAAACGGCCAACGGTAAACTTACCAGTGTATATAGCATTGGGGTAGTCATTGTCAGAGGAGGGAAAATTGTAGATAAGATATACCGAATGATTCGTCCGGCTCCCAATTATTATATTCAGTGGATGACAAAAATCCATGGATTGACATATAAAAAAGATTCGATGGAAACAGAGTTTTCAATCTATTAAAACATACCCAAATAGATATAGAGCATGTTGTGATTTACTTTCAAAATTAGTATCTTTTCTCTAAGAAAACGAATTTAAGTCAAGATCACGCCTGTCTTTATGCCTCCCGCTTGTCTTTTCTTCTTCTTTGAGGCACATGGAGTTTCTTGGGCACCTTTAGCAGGGTAGTCTTGCTGCTTTTTATTCTTCGTTTTCCTCTTCGGGCTCTCACGTCCCAGCACTGGCATCCTAAGCCGCAAAGCATCAGTCTATTTACAAGACGGTGTCAAAAAACTACCACAAAGATACTGGCCTTACAATAAGCGGTATATTATGAGTAGCCTATTGTATCAGGCTTCTTATAATCGATATAAGGCTTGCTTTCTGATAATACATACCAAATAGCCATTTACATTTTTCTAGCGACAGCCACTTTGACTTTCATAGCATTTTTCTTTCTGATAACAGTTTGTGTATAACTAAATTTCGAGAAGAAACAGTTCTGGGTTTTGCTGCACCCCACGCACATTCAATCATTATCTTTCGAATATATTTATTACCATGCGGATTCTACGCGATTTGATTTCTCCTACACTCTCTTCATTTCGAGGTTTGAAGCCGCACCATGACACTAGGGATGATGCGGTAAACATTTTCATGTCCGCTCCTATTTCTGCTAATATGGAGGCGGCGGAACGTTCCTTGACTCCCGGGATAGTCTGGAGATTTTCAAACTCTTTGGGAAATTCATTCTGGCACATTTGAGTCAGCTTCTCTTGCTTATGCCTCTGAAAAAGATCTATTTCTTCCAGATACTGACCAATTAAATCAATGTCAACTTCCGATATGGCGCACGTCAATTAGTTGATAATAACATCTTTACCCACACGGTTTACTGTGCGCCCATGAATAACACAGGAAAGATAATTGGCATCGTTGATAGCTTCTGAAATAAGACGGACTACTTCTTTGTAGTTTTGCTATCGGTCGAGGAAACATAGTTACTTATGCGAATGTTACAATATTGAAGAACAGCGACCAATTTAGTAAGCTTGTAAACGATTTCTTTATTTAAGTAAAATATACGACGGTTATATTGCCGCATACGCTGAACAATAGTGCCGGAAACAAAACTTCCACGGATCAAATCCTTCATGGTACATTCCGCAATCCAAGCCGCATCACGGACATCACTCTTCCTACCAGGCAACTACTTGATGAAATAAGAGTTCACTAACTTGATGTAACTCTTCCAACTCAGGCGTCAAAACACCATATTTGAATTCTAGTTTGTCGCCATTATCATTCAAGATACAGGCAAATACACTATCTTTGTGAACGTCAAGACCACATACTATTCTCATTGGAGATAACATTTTTGAGACTATGAGCTCGTCAAACATTTATTTTGAGGCTCGTCCATCGATACCTCTCACGCCATAAAGATAGGGGTGGGCTTGACTTTTTCTTATTACACTGGCATATAAATCGCAATTTATATCTAAATTTGAGCCATTGAATACAGCGCCATCTCTTTTTTTACGCAACTTGCTTTGTTGTGATTTGCTTTCAAATTAGTATCTTTGAGCCATTGAATACAGCAGTATTCAGGACCGGGGACCGGAAAGTGCGGTTGTGATTTGCTTTCAAATTAGTATCTTTGAGCCATTGAATACAGCTATTTCCCTACCGTTTGCCTGCTTGACATCGTTGTGATTTGCTTTCAAATTAGTATCTTTGAGCCATTGAATACAGCTACTCCCTTTATAATTATCTGCTGTAGATGGTTGTGATTTGCTTTCAAATTAGTATCTTTGAGCCATTGAATACAGCGATGCAAAAGCGGGAAGGAACCACTTCCGGTTGTGATTTGCTTTCAAATTAGTATCTTTGAGCCATTGAATACAGCCGGGTGCAGATGGCAAACCGGGAGAGGATGTTGTGATTTGCTTTCAAATTAGTATCTTTGAGCCATTGAATACAGCGCTAACAAGTGAAGTATTAGACTTAATCATGTTGTGATTTGCTTTCAAATTAGTATCTTTGAGCCATTGAATACAGCAGAAAGACCTCACGTATATAAAAGTTTTATGTTGTGATTTGCTTTCAAATTAGTATCTTTGAGCCATTGAATACAGCCTGTCGGCAACAACTCTGGAGTTAAGTGAGTTGTGATTTGCTTTCAAATTAGTATCTTTGAGCCATTGAATACAGCTACCGGATTGGAGTTAAACGCTAGAAGCATGTTGTGATTTGCTTTCAAATTAGTATCTTTGAGCCATTGAATACAGCTATTAGGATTAACCTTAAAGAACGGATACAGTTGTGATTTGCTTTCAAATTAGTATCTTTGAGCCATTGAATACAGCCAGTCTGCTTGCGATGTTCTCCATTCGCGGTTGTGATTTGCTTTCAAATTAGTATCTTTGAGCCATTGAATACAGCGATATTAATTAAATGATGAATACTTAGCTGTTGTGATTTGCTTTCAAATTAGTATCTTTGAGCCATTGAATACAGCTGCCATCTCTTTGCTTGCGTAATTTTGATTGTTGTGATTTGCTTTCAAATTAGTATCTTTGAGCCATTGAATACAGCTTAGGAAAGAATACACTAGGCGACAATAAGTTGTGATTTGCTTTCAAATTAGTATCTTTGAGCCATTGAATACAGCTTATTACGATTGTCACGAATGAATGAATTGTTGTGATTTGCTTTCAAATTAGTATCTTTGAGCCATTGAATACAGCTTCAGAGATATTGCGCATGAGAGGCATATTGTTGTGATTTGCTTTCAAATTAGTATCTTTGAGCCATTGAATACAGCCTGATAATGATCAAGAAGACCTCTGTAGGGTTGTGATTTGCTTTCAAATTAGTATCTTTGAGCCATTGAATACAGCCTCAGAAATGGGAAGAGTTCAAGATATACCGTTGTGATTTGCTTTCAAATTAGTATCTTTGAGCCATTGAATACAGCATTTATAGATATTTGCATTAATGCATAGAGTTGTGATTTGCTTTCAAATTAGTATCTTTGAGCCATTGAATACAGCGCGGCTGCACCGTTGTTAAATGATCCCTGCGTTGTGATTTGCTTTCAAATTAGTATCTTTGAGCCATTGAATACAGCTTGTTAATTGTTATCTTTTTGATTACACTGTTGTGATTTGCTTTCAAATTAGTATCTTTGAGCCATTGAATACAGCATAAGTCCATCTCATTGTTAGATCACACATGTTGTGATTTGCTTTCAAATTAGTATCTTTGAGCCATTGAATACAGCTATCCATTGATTTGGAGTTACTTTCATGGTGTTGTGATTTGCTTTCAAATTAGTATCTTTGAGCCATTGAATACAGCATCTTTCCCTGCTTAGGCGTGGTAAACAAGTTGTGATTTGCTTTCAAATTAGTATCTTTGAGCCATTGAATACAGCTCAAGAGCACGATATCCATGACCAAAACGGTTGTGATTTGCTTTCAAATTAGTATCTTTGAGCCATTGAATACAGCGGGTATAAAAATGATGGATCACAAGATAAGTTGTGATTTGCTTTCAAATTAGTATCTTTGAGCCATTGAATACAGCATATCAGAAATTGTAAGCGTTAATTTTGATGTTGTGATTTGCTTTCAAATTAGTATCTTTGAGCCATTGAATACAGCTATTGTGGTTATATGCTGAAGATAAAGGCAGTTGTGATTTGCTTTCAAATTAGTATCTTTGAGCCATTGAATACAGCACTTCATGGTATTAAACAGACGTTACGAAGTTGTGATTTGCTTTCAAATTAGTATCTTTGAGCCATTGAATACAGCACAAACGAAATCTGCAAATGTGGAAAGAGGTTGTGATTTGCTTTCAAATTAGTATCTTTGAGCCATTGAATACAGCGAGATTGGCTAGAAACAGTATATACAGCGGGTTGTGATTTGCTTTCAAATTAGTATCTTTGAGCCATTGAATACAGCCTTAAATTTTGTATACCTATGAAACTTACGTTGTGATTTGCTTTCAAATTAGTATCTTTGAGCCATTGAATACAGCACGCTTCTTCAAAAGTAAGCGCGAAGAATGGTTGTGATTTGCTTTCAAATTAGTATCTTTGAGCCATTGAATACAGCCGAATCTACATATCTAACTGTAGCACAACATACTAAAGCCTAATATAGGAAATAAAAAAGAAGCTGTATTTAACAAAAAATCCCGTTTTTTCTACGGGATTTTTTATTTTAAAATAGTTCTAACTGTTGTCCTGGCGTATTCACCATCTGTATCTTTTTCCCATAAAAAAGTTCAATATCCCCAAATTGTTTATCAGTTATGCACATAATTCCAATCTGCCCATATTCAGGAAGAAAAGATTTAACCCTTTTTATATGTACTGCTGCATTTTCACTACTAGCACAATGTCGTACATAAATAGAAAATTGAAACATAGTAAAGCCGTCTTTCTGTAAATTCTTTCTAAAATCAGCATAGGCTCTTTTATCTTTCTTCGTCTCCGTTGGTAAATCAAAAAGAACAAGTACCCACATAATACGATATTCACTAAAACGATCCATTAACGTTCGGGATAACTTATACGACGTAATTCTCCATCAAAACACTTATACAATGATGCAGTTGTTTGTCCAACAGCAACCATCAAAGGACTACGCTTTCCACCTATTTTCACTTCCAATGTAGGGATAGTCAATAAACAAGCTTTTATTTCTTTAGTTAATTCCAAATTACTCCCATGCAACTGAACCAACCCAAAAACCAACTCATCCACATAAGGACGATAAGGTTCCATTATATCGTCAGCCAAACAATAGGCATTGTAACGATTATGATGATGAATACCCAAAGTTGGAAGTAATCCGCTTGTCACTAATCCACGGGCTACAATTGCACGAAGTATAGCATATCCATAATTTAGTAGATTATTGGGAGAAATGCCTTCGCGTTCACGAGTGAACCCCTTAACATTAGCAAATAGTCCCTTCCAATAATAGGCAGCAGCACGTGCTTCTAAATTATCAGGATCACCACTTTTCACATCATTCGCCCAAATACGCATACACTTCACTTCTTCCGCAGTACACTTCTCCAAAACAGAGGCTTGATTATCTATTTTCGACTTAATAGTTTGCTGCCAAAGCTGTTTTTTCAATGGTACTGAAGCATCCAACTGTTGACGAAAGCGTTCATTTTGAGTTGTATTTCCATATAAAGGAAGCATCAATCCCACGGGCATGCTTTTGCTATCACAGGTTATAACAGCACTATTGTTCTCAAGCAATGCTTCAAGTACTCCTGATGTAATAGTAATCTGTTTATTATCTAAAACCACTATTCCTATATCTTCAACAGGTTTTGTTATTTCAGATTGTTGCTTAAAATTCTCTGGCAATATATCATTTTTCTCTATTTCCGGTAATTTTATTACTAACTGCGCATTCCTCAATGACAGATAAACCGGATTTCCAAAATAAAGAGTTTTTTTTATCATTGTATTAGTTTTAAGGTGTTAAATAGTATAATAATTATAACGTATCCTATATCTTCATTTTTTTTCGCTCTTTTTTTAATTTTCAATAAAATGAATTTCTACCTAAAACAAATGCTACTTTATACAAACCTTCTTTTTGAACTGTTGCAAATTTTGCAACAGTTGAATCTATCTGTAGTTCACCACAATCAAATATATTTTTAATATGAAGCGATATTGTTGACTTATTACGTTGAAATAGCTCTGCCACCTGATCTAGCAACCATACTATATCATTATATACAGTCACTTCTATTTTAGAAACTCCATCTATTGTTTGATATAAAAGTATCTCACCTTTCTTGTTTTCTTCCATTGAATATAAGCTTACTATTTAGATCATTTCAAAATTAAGAACTAACACTATTCAGATTTACCTAATTTGACAATATTTCCCAACCTATCAACTTTAACAGGAATACAAATCTCCTTAATCATCTCATTGGAGATTGCCCTTTCCATTTTATTAAGAGGTGAAAATTCGTATTTATCAACAATTATATTAGCTATATTATGCTTTATAAAAAAACATTGACTTCCAGAAGAAGAGACCATTTTATAAATCCTACTTTTATCTATCGGTTGAGTAATATGACCATTCACGATATCTTCAGAAGTAGGAAGATAAACTAAATCATTAGGTGATAAGACAAAAGAGGGGACATTTCCTTTCTCATCTTCTGGAGCTGTAGATAATCCTCTTTTCTGTCTTTCAATAGCAATATTCAAAGGTATTGTTGCATAATTTCTTTTACGTACAATAGAATTCGTTTTTTCATCCGGATATTCAGTTTCATACACAGCAAAGAATAAATTTGTCCCTTTTGCTGCTTCCACAAATTTAGAAGATTTGTTGCCTCGCTGTCCTACCTCAAACTTATCAGCCTTTTCATAAACGCGAACTTTAGCTATGGGATGATGACCTTTACCTTTATTCAGTTGAATAATATTGCGATTCATTTCGTCAATGCCATCTGGTGAAAAAGCTCGCTCCGGATCATTTTCTTTTAATTCTAAATGACGAAGTAATATTTGCTGGATTCCAGTATCTGTGATGCAACTTTCTATTTTCTTTTTATCAAAACTTGCATCCAAAGGTTTGCGAGTTGCAAAATACCGGTCCTTAGTTTCTTTTGTAAAATAGTATATATTCATCTTAGACAAAGATATATCACTCCATATATCTTTATGCTCCTCAAAGTATTTTTTTATTTTCTTTATATCAAAATTCTGTTGAAGTAAAGATAACAATTGTCTTTTTAAGTCCTTTTCCACAATAAACTGTGGATTCTTAAGCGCCTCATTTAAAGATACCGATTTCACTTTACGCAAATTCACCTCTCCAAATACAGTGTCTTTATGCATTGGTTTACGAATAGCCCAACTATCACCTTTTACTTGTTTTACTAGAACTTTCTTTCCGTTCTCGTAATGCCAATAATAATTACTCGTTTTATTTATAACACGTAGATTTTGTTTAAAACTAACAATTATATTTTCCAATGCAACATATACATCCTGTGTAAATGTATCCCATGGCTTTTTAACCCTCCATTGATAATTTCCTTTATCATCTGTCCTCACCTTATCACATAGAATAGCTTGTAAGTCATGACGGCTTATCTTAGCCTTTCTACTTGCAGATTCATTATTCAAATAATTAACAATATTACGATTAGCACATGCAATCACAATAGCATCCATCGCATGATGTCGATGATCTATTCTTTTTTTATTAAATCCTTTTTGTAATTCAAGCGGCATCGCAGGAATCTCATTACCGGCAGCATTTTTCGCTGTAAAATTAGTCGAATTTGTCAACTCATTCAAACGCAGGAAACGAGGTAACACTATTTTATTCCAAACATCATTTATTCCCCAATCTTTCTTTAAGCGATCAGTTACACCTCCTGTACAAACAATAACATTCTTCGAAACAGCTTCCTGCTCCGCCTTTTCACGAACAACATTGGATAATAATGTCTTAACAACTTTACTAATATAACGACTGTCGTTCAATTGACGTTCTATAAATTGCTCCGGTATTTCATCCATCAATAGTTTTTTCATTTTCCCACGATTTCGCGAATAATTATCCTTCACAAATTGTTCATATACACTAACTGAAAATATTTCTACTATCTTACCAAATCCCAATTCTACTTTTTCCCCATGATGTTTCTTTATAAACTCATAACCCAACGCATTGTCTTTAAGTTTATTTACCTCCGCTTCACAAATTACCTTATTACTAAAAGAATCGTCGAAATATCGCGATTGTGGAATAACGTGCTCAATCTCGTAAGCTGATGTAAACAATTTACTGAGAGGAATCATTTCACCAGTATAAGGCGAACGATATTTTTGCTCAAGCCATAGTTTATAGCGAAGAATTTCACTTGTTGTAGGACGCTTCTTTGCATCATTCTCATTGAACTTTTTCAATATTCCCGCTATATCGCCAGGTACTTCCGCTACACTGTTTAATACTCCATCCTCATAAATACGTAAAATATCCTGCTGGCCCAACGAATAAGGGCGTACATTTTCTATCTCAAACTCAGGATTCACAAACTCTGTAAGCAAAGCTTTCACTCGTAAATTTGCATTCTCATTTTCGATTATCTGTGATGTAATTCTCTTTCTTTTATCAGCAGGGTTCTTCATTTCACGGCCTAATTCCACGTGAATTTCGTCAATACAACCTACCTGTTTCCAGATGTCACGCACAGTACGCAATGTTTCTGTGATCACCTGCTCTACTATCGGATTTCTTAGTGAATGCTGTTTAAAATTCCGTATATATTCATCTATTTCTTCTGGAGATTTCCATTCAGTTATTTCTCTAGTTTCCGAATGACGGTCGTATACAACATAGCATGCCAACCAATCCGGTAATGCACGGAAATGCCTGATATCATTCAATCGGATAGTTTTCTCCCTTACTCTATCTCTAATTTTCTCATCATATTCACCCGTTACAATCTTATCTATGCGCTCTCTTGTATTCACATCAATAGCATCTTCACTCCAATATTTTCCCATTCGCATTAAAGAAAGTAATTTCTTTATCGCTTTAGCAGAATAAGAACCATACTCTTTTTTAAAAGGAGGAATATTGCTAAATACCTTCACAAAAGAATCACTTAAATGATACTTGGAAGCAAAGGTTCTTAAAGCTTTCGTAATTTCTTGTCTGTCTTCTACAGAATACAAAATATGCCATAGCGCTTCTTCCATTTCCTTAGTTAGAATATCTTCTGAAATACCTGCTTTTGCAAAATAAGTCAAAATCATTGCATGTGTTTCATTACAAGGATATGATTTATCTTCCACATAATTCCACCGATAATTATCTATATCTCCCTTTAGACCAAACGGACGATATTTCAAAAATTCTTTTTGATCTATAATCTTCTTCTTATTCAGCCATTCAAAAAGAGCCACATAATCATTCTCACATGTTAAAAATTTATCAGTAACATCTACATCTGTGACTAATTTCTGAACAGAAGTTGATTGTGAAGAAAATAAATCTAACTGTTTATCAACAACTTCAACAACACTTTCTCTTTGATAAATTCTAATACTAGATATAAATTTCCATAAACGAAACTCTTGAAACAACGGATGTGATTTAGCAATACATTTAATAGGTGAATATTTTATCTCTCCCGTCTCCTTATCTATATATATATTTCTTTCATATGGACAGTTATCAATTAAAGACTTTTTACTCTTAAGTGGACGCTGATAGAATAATATATCATTCATAAACAAATAAACAAAGTCTCGGTCAGTAATCGCGTTCCGATGGGTATCATTATTAGAATACAATTCGTTCAAGCACTCAATATATAAATCCTTATCCTGCAATTCCGAATGAAATTCAGTTTGTTTTTCCAATATTTGCTTAAGTTCTGCTTTATAGTATTTCCGTTCAATTGTACGCACTAATTTTCCACGTACTTTCTGCGTCGGATTTTGCAAAATCGAATCATATATATAAGTACCAACTGTTTTATTAGATTCATCCAAATCTTTTTGGGTTTTCATCTTTATAAGTTTCCACTCGGATTCCCATTCTGCGTCTGTTGGAATTTTAAATCGACACGACAAGCTCCCAGATTCCTCATATTTATCATTCCCATCTTTATCAATATCTACAGTAACGATAATATTTTTTTCTTGCCCTATCCAGTCTGGAATTTCTTTTTTAAAGATTTTACCTTTATCTCCATTTTGTAGCTCAACAATAAGTATTCTTTGCCCTTTATAAGTCTGATTAGTATCAATTATATTTTTAATAATTTGCTTATCAAAGTACTGCCGTGTCTTGGCAGTTTTCATAGATTCATCGTCATCTTCACCACGTAATTGATAGTATCCACGCTTTTGATTAAAGTTTAAAAGAATCCAAGCTAATTCTTCTTTAGATATTTTCTTTTCTAATGCCTTTTTACGAAGATAATAAATCACCCAATCATAAGGTACTTTCTTATTATCTGCGACTAATTCGGGCTGATTTTTCCTAAAGTCTTCCAGCATTTCATTAAATGATTCTATAAAAATAAACTCTAATTCTCCTTCTAGATTTTTACGCCAAGCTATTTTAGGTTCCATATCAGCTGAAAAGTTACCATATCGATCTATGTCTTGCGCATAATGAAAGGGTAAGAAGCCTAACAAATTCAGAATTCTATGTAATCTTGCTCGACGAAGCAAATATCGTTCTCGTAAATGACGCATTCCACGAATTCTTGTTCGCTCTGCCGTTTGAGAAATTGAATTACCTCTATCAAAATCACCTAATATAGCTGCATCCATCGGAATAATTCTACTGCCAGCTGCTTCTATATATTTTAAAGAGTTATCATCTGCAGCATTTAACACAGCCCAACCTATACTATTGGTTCCCAAATCTAATCCTAATATTTTTTTCATCGTATTATTATTTTTCCCAAAGCTACTATTTTTTTTGTATAAAACTATTGGTTTTCTAAATATATTTAGTTAGTTTTGCAAAACTAATTTGAAGCAAATCGCAATAAGGATTATTCCGTTGTGAAAACATTTAGGGCGGGGAAACTCGTCCTTTTTTATCGTTAATAATGAAAAACTTCGCAGCTATCGACTTTGAAACAGCCAACGATAAACGCACCAGTGTATGTAGTGTAGGAATTGTTATTGTAAGGAATGGAAAAATTATAAACAAAATCTATCGACTGATCCGTCCCCGCCCCAATTACTATACTCAATGGACCACAGCTGTTCATGGACTGACTTACAGTGATACAGAAGAAGCGGAAGACTTTCCGGAAGTATGGGCTGAAATTAAGCCGCTCATAGACGGTTTGCCACTTGTTGCCCACAACAGTCCTTTTGATGAAGGCTGCCTCAAAGCAGTTCATGAGTTATACGAGATGACTTATCCCAATTATAAGTTTTACTGTACCTGCCGTACTTCACGAAAAGTATTTGGGAAAGAACTTCCCAATCATCAGTTGCACACGGTAGCAGCACGGTGCGGATATGATTTGACCAATCACCACCACGCTTTGGCTGATGCCGAAGCGTGTGCACAGATAGCGCTTCTTATCATTCCCGAACCGAAAAAGGTTAAAGTTGACCTGCACACCGGAAGCCTGTTTTAATCTATAAATGATATCAGGTAAACAAAATAAAAGACACTACAGCCCTTATTACAATCAATAACAGCCGCAGTGCCTTTATAATACAGTGCTAATTATAAATCCTGATTAAAGTATAGACTTGGCTATACCCATTTCCAAACCACGAAGTTCTGCCAGTCCACGAAGACGACCTAAGCAGGAATATCCCGGATTCGTTTTCTTCTTCAAATCGTCGATCATCTGATGGCCATGGTCAGGACGCATAGCAATAGAACATTTACGACGTTGTTGCAGAAGAATCAAACTCTTCATCACATTGTACATATCCACATTTCCTTCCAGATGGTTTGCTTCGTAGAAGTTGCCTTCTTCGTCACGCTGCGTGCTACGTAAGTGTACAAAATTCACACGGTCGCCAAAACGCTCCATCATACCTGCAAGGTCATTGTCAGCACGGACACCGAAAGAACCGGTACATAAGCAGAGGCCGTTAGACTCGTTAGGAACGGCTTCAATCAGTTTCCTAAAGTCTTCTTCCGTACTCAAGATACGCGGTAAGCCTAAGATTGTATAAGGAGGATCGTCCGGATGGATCACCAGCTTCACCCCTACTTCATCAGCTACAGGAGCTATCTCTTTCAAGAAGAAAATCAGATTCGCACGAAGTTTCTCTGCATCAATATCGTTATAGCGATCTAGTGCTTCCTGAAACTGTGCTACAGTGAAACTTTCTTCTGATCCCGGAAGTCCGGCAATCATATTACGAACCAACAAATTCTTATCGTCTTCACTCATTTGTTCGAAACGAGCTTTTGCTTTAGCTATCTCTTCCGGAGTATAGTCTTTTTCCGCATTCGGACGTTTCAGGATGAAAAGATCGAAAGCAACGAAAGCCGCTTTTTCAAAACGAAGAGCTTTAGAGCCATCAGGCATTGTATAGGCAAGGTCTGTACGGGTCCAGTCCAATACAGGCATAAAGTTGTAAGTAACTACCATTACACCACATTTAGCCAGATTGCGGATACTTTCCTTATAATTTTCGATATATCTCATGAAATCACCGGTCTGTGTTTTAATATGTTCGTGTACAGGTACACTTTCTACCACCGACCAAGTCAATCCCACTTCTTCAATCATTTGCTTACGCTTCATGATTTCTTCTACTGTCCACACTTCGCCATTCGGAATATGATGAAGAGCGTTTACTATACCGGTAGCGCCTGCCTGTTTGATATCCCACAAGCTTACAGGGTCATTCGGACCATACCAGCGCCAAGTTTGTTCACATAAATACATAATGATAAGTATTAAGAAGTATTAAGTATTAGATAGAAAATGCATCGAAACCGCCATCGATAACAGCTACTGTGCCTGTTACGAAGTTAGAAGCATCACTGATCAGGTAATGGATAGTTCCATAAAGATCTTCCGGTTCGCCGAAACGGTTAAATGGAGTATGAGCCAGAATTGTCTTAGAACGGTCGGTCAGAGAGCCATCCGGATTCGTCAATAAAGTACGGTTCTGGTCAGTCAGGAAGAATCCCGGAGCAATGGCATTTACGCGCAGACCATTTCCGAATTTCAAAGCCAGTTCACCGGCCATATATTTAGTAAAGTTAGCGATAGCAGCTTTTGCAGCACCGTAACCCACTACACGGGTCAACGGACGAAGAGCTGATTCTGAACAGAAGTTTACGATAGAACCTTTCTTTTGCTCTACCATGATTTCGGCAAATACCATTGTGGGCAATACTGTACCAAACAGGTTCAAGTCTACCACCTTTTTAAAGGCATCGATCTGTAAGTCAAAGAAAGTTTTGTCCGGAGCGATGGTTGCACCTGCCATATTACCTCCGGCGGCGTTCAGCAATACATCGATACGTCCATAGGCTTTCATTATTTCCACTTTATTGCCTTCCAGCACTTCTTTGTCCATCACGTCAGTGTACAGGAACATCGCTTCATTACCTTCTGCCTTGATACTTTCTACCAATGCTTTACCAGCCTCTTCGCTTCTATCGAGCACAACAACTTTCGCGCCTTCTTTTGCAAGATATGCAGCAATACCTTTACCCAAGATTCCGGCTCCACCGGTGATAACAACGACTTTGTCTTTTACGTTAAATAATTCGTTCATGGTTCTTTTTTTATTTATATGGTTTATAATTTATTGTTCAGATAATATTTCAGATTCTCTTTCAAAAGAATATCAATCGGCATCAGGTTCACTTTTTCAGGATTCTGCTTAAATAACAGATGATTGCACAATGACTTGATGCCATCATATCCTTGTCGTTCGGGGCGTTGTGCTACTAATGCGGTAATGACGCCTTCGGAAAGCAGTTGTGTGTTCCTTTCGATCAGGTCGTAGCCAACCAGCTTAACAGACTTCATCCCCCGTGCCTTCAGATAATTTCCCAAGATATAACAGGTTGAATTGAAAATAATACCACCTTTTATAGAAGAGTTAGCTTCAAAAAGCTCGTCAAGTTTAATGAAGTTATATACAGAATCATTGATTTTCAACTCTACTTCGTGTAACTTCCCACCAAATCCTATTTCTTTCAGATAATGACAGAAACCTTCACGCCTGTTTTTTCCTTGATTGGAGTCATTCTTTCCGCTATGGATAATTCGTGCCATCAGAATGTCAGAAGAGGAAGAGAGTCTGTCCGTCAATAATCTGGCCGCAATCACTCCGGCATCATAAGATTCCGTTCCAAAATATGCAAGCTGATGTTGCCCCTTAATATTAGAGTCAACATACACATAGGGGATCTCATTATTATCGAGCTCCTGAGAAAGACGAATTACAGAATCGGCAAACAGCGTAGCAATCAATACTCCATCCACTTTTCCGTCCAGCAGATTACGGACAGTATCATCAAAAGCTTTATTATTATATTGATCGAAGAAAAGCTTGGTTACAATTATATTATACGACTCCATTTCCGAAGCCGCTTTATCAATTCCTTCGGAAATAGCCTCCCAATATTCACCGTGAGTGAACGAGGGAATGATAGCAACAAAATGGTATTGTTTTTTAGATGCCAACGAACGTGCCATCAAGTTCGGCTGATAATGAACCATTTCCAGAATGGCCTGCACTTTCTTCTTGTTTTCTTCCGATACCCGTCCACGATTATGAATTACCCTGTCTACTGTACCGACAGAGACTCCCGCCATCTTGGCGATGTCCACAATACGAATATTTGAGAATTCTTTATCCATTTACTGATAAGTATCTTGTTTTTCAACGACAAAAGTAAAATGAATTATTGAATTAAACAAAAGTGTGTGCGCACACACATCATAACAAACTATTAATATAATACTATAAATCAACGATTTAAAGCAATACCACAAAGTGCACACATGTTGTTAAACATAAGATATTAAGCAGAAAAGCTATAAAACATCTATTAGAAAAGTAATAAGTATCATGCAAGAAGAGCTTTTTATCTGCAGAAAGAATGGAAAAGAGGTATATGAGAAGCAAAATGTGTACGGGCACACATCACTCTTAATAAGTGAAAAAGGCCTTTAATAATAGGAAGAACAGAACAAATCGAAAGTGGTAACCAGTTCTATTAAAATCGATTACCACTTTCAAGGGCTATTATTTTTCCCATTTGTCTTTTGCCTTTCCAACTACCTTGTCAGCTTCTTCAGCTACTTTATCTGCAACTTTAGCTCCTGTTTCAACAGCTTTCAGGCCCAGATTCATTGCTTTTCTTTCTGCTTCAGCTGCTGCTATTTCAGCGTCACGACCGATACGGTGAATAGCGTTATAAATATCACTTTCCAACTGTTTAGCTTTAGCTGTACGTGAAAGACGATAAGCTACTGCACCAAGAATTGAACCAATTCCAAGTCCAATCCAGAAATTTCCATGTCTACATTCCATAATTAAGTTCTGTTTTTAGATTAAAAATAAATTATATAAAATTATTATTTAGATTTCGAGAATAAAGAAGCAATCCATAACACCAGAATAGCCCCCACAGTAGAAGTAATCAAACTCCCGATCAATCCCGAAGCTGCCAGTCCGAAAAGGGCAAATACCCAACCACCCAGCACTCCTCCGAGAATACCAAGTAACAAATTTATAATAAGGCCAAAACCTCCGCCGCGCATTATTTTACCTGCGAGGAACCCAGCCACAATACCAATAATAATATACCAAATAAAGCCCATTTTATCCTCCTTTTTTTATTTAACAACAGTAGGTGTAGAGAATAGTTCGGTAGGGCAAAAATGAATTAACTACAATTTACAATCCTTAGTTTTAAGACTTTATTCAAAGGAACTTTTACGACCGAAGCTCCCCTTCTATCCAGACAGGAACTTGTTTCTTAGATCGTTCTCTTTTCTATAAAGGGGCTTTCATACGTTATTCCGTTGAACAGTATCTTCGATTCTTTTTTTATACTTATTCTTTTTCGTTCTACCTAGGTGGAACTAAAAGATAACCCACGTAGAACGAAACAAGAATAACATAGCGAGACAGTAATTGATTAAAGGCAGGAGGTTATTTATGGCATAACACAGATATGAACAGTTATAAGGTTGCTAAAGAAATAATCTGAGCAACAGTCCGGCTAATATTATTCTTAGCGGCTTCCGGTTTCATCGCTACTTCCAAAGACATAGGCGAAGGAACAATGGAAAAGATACCTCGAAAACCGGCCTTATTCAAAACTTCCGTATCTGCTATGCTACCTGCTACAACAATGACCGGTATGCCTTGTTTGTTCGCTTCTTCTAATATTCCGAACGGAACTTTTCCCATCACAGATTGGCGGTCTACCCTTCCCTCTCCGGTTATTATCAAATCGGCATCTTTTATTTTCTCATCAAACTTCAATGTCCGGAGCAATAATTCGATTCCCGGCTTCAACTCCGCATTCAGAAAAGCCAGAAATGCTCCTCCCAAACCACCGGCGGCTCCCGCTCCGGCAACCTCTGTGATTTCTCTTCCGGTAGTTGAATGAATCAATCGGGAAAACCTCTTCATACCTGCATCCAGTTTTTCAATCATAGCACCGTCAGCTCCTTTTTGGCGGGCAAAAACGTATGCGGCACCTTCCGGACCACTAAAGGGATTTCGCACATCACATGCTATCGTAAAACGGGCATCTTTCAATGCCGGATGGACAGAAGAAAAATCAATAGCGACAATCTGATCCAAGATTTGACCTCCCTTCCCCAAAATTTCTCCATTCTGATCGTAAAAACGGAAACCTAATGCCTGTAACATACCCAGTCCGGCATCGTTTGTCGCACTCCCTCCGATACCAATTATAAATTCCCGGTATCCATGTTCAATCGCGTGCAATATCAATTCACCGGTTCCATAAGTAGTAGTCAGCATCGGATTCCGTTCCGTTGCCGATAATAATGGCAGCCCGTTCACTGCAGCCATTTCGATAAAGGCAATACGTTTATCGCCCGAAACTCCATAAGCTGTTTCTATCGGACGCATCAAAGGATCACCGGCAATTACCTTTTGATATGCACCTTCGGTTGCTTCCACCAAAACATCGAGCATCCCTTCACCTCCGTCGGCTATCGGAAAACAAACGACCTCACAGTCCGGACAAACTTGTTTTACGCCTTCTTCGGCAGCCTTTTCCGCCTCTGTGGAGGAAAGACAACCTTTGAAAGAATCCATCGCTACTACCACTTTCTTCATATCATACAGAATTAATCGTAGCAAATATATTGAGAAACGGGAAGTTTACGTACCTTTGCAGGCAATTTTTTCAGGAACACTTCAATAGAAATAGGTATTATGGTACAGAATCAAGAACAGCCTGTAGGGAAAATTACGTTCTCTATCTTAATTGCATTAAGTCTTTCACACTGCCTCAACGACCTTTTGCAGTCTGTAGTTTCGGCAGCTTACCCATTGTTCAAGGATGATTTGGGATTAAGCTTCGCGCAAATCGGACTGATCACATTAGTTTATCAACTTTCCGCATCTGTTTTTCAGCCGATTACCGGAATTATCTTTGACAAGTATCCCATTGCATGGTCTTTGCCTATCGGAATGAGCTTTACAATGGTCGGACTTACCAGTCTGGCATTCTCCGACAATCTTCCCTGGATATTATTATCCGTATTTTTAATTGGTATCGGTTCTTCCGTACTGCATCCGGAAGCGTCCCGAATCACTTTCCTCGCTTCGGGTGGAAAACGTGGACTCGCACAATCCTTGTTTCAGGTTGGCGGTAATTTCGGAGGTTCATTAGGCCCATTATTGGTAGCCTTACTGGTAGCTCCTTATGGCAGAGACCATCTTTTCATTTTCTCATTTGTCGCTTTAGCGGCTATTGGGGTGATGTATCCGATATGCAAATGGTACAAATCTTATCTAAACCGGATGAAAGCGCAAATAGTAAGTCTCAGAAAGCCAGTGCATCTCCCACTGCCTATGGATAAGACGGCTATCACTATCGGTATATTATTAATATTGATTTTCTCTAAATATATCTATATGGCAAGTCTTACCAGCTATTATACTTTCTATCTGATTCATAAATTTAATGTAACCGTACAAGAATCGCAGCTATATTTATTTATTTTCTTAGTTGCCACTGCCATCGGAACATTGATCGGCGGTCCGATAGGCGACCGCGTCGGACGGAAATATGTTATCTGGGCTTCCATTCTGGGAGCAGCACCTTTCGCTTTACTTATGCCTCATGCTAATCTTACTTGGACCATTGTGCTTAGCTTCTGTGTAGGGTTAATGCTTTCCTCCGCCTTTCCTGCCATACTGCTCTATGCGCAAGAACTGCTGCCCACCAAATTAGGATTAGTATCAGGGCTTTTCTTCGGATTCGCCTTCGGAGTTGCAGGTGTCGCTTCTGCCGTTCTTGGCAACTTGGCTGATAAAACCAGTATTGAATATGTATATAATGTCTGTGCATATATGCCGCTGCTGGGATTAGTCACTTTCTTTTTACCTAATTTGAAAAAGCAAAAAGCAGCATAAAAACAGCCGGTATGCGTCATCACGACGTATACCGGCTCACAAGTTAAGGTCAAAGTCAAAAAATTAAGAGAGCTATTTATTATAAGTTAGGGTTTGCATTCATTTCCTTCTCAGGGATCGCATACAGGTAATAGCTACTGTTTTCACTAAACGCTTTGCCATTCGGGAAGCTGAGGAACCAATGTCCCAATGGATTTCTCTTTGCAAAGCTACCTCCCTCCTGCCAGCAGTCTACTTCCGTTTTCTGCACTTCTTCGGATAAGGCCGTACGTTCTACCGTTTTCTGGGTACGGAGAATATCAGTGATACCAAAGCCTTCTCCCCAAAGTTCACGACGACGCTCCATCAGTATTTCATCAATGACCGCTTCGTTTGTCTTTCCTGTCACATCATAATTTCCTACCCCACGAGCATTGCGTAAAGTATTCAAAGGGATTACAGCCTGATCTAACGCTACACCGTCACGAACTTTCGCTTCCGCTTCTATCAGATACATTTCTGAAGAACGCATCAACACCAGGTCGGCTGTATCATCTGAGCGCATGTGAAACTTTTTATACCCCAGATATCCTTCGCGCATCCATTGGAACAGAGGCAAGCGGATGTCTCCTTCTATAAAAGTATCTTTCAAATGAGGATCTGCCATGAAACTACTATAAGCTCCGACATAAGTCGCATCTAGATAATAGAAGTTGTAACTTGCATCCGACTGGGAAAGTGTTTGAGGAGATCCCCAGATCCATTCCTTGTTGGAAATATTATTAAAGCCTTCATATTCGGCAGTGGTAGTCATCAGTGAGTATCCTTTGCGGGCAGCTTCGGCAGCTTTTGCAGCCTCTCCCCATTGTCCGGTCAATAAGTACGCACGTGCCAAAAGACCGTTGACAACATCTGCATTCGGTTTGAATTTCTGGGCGTCTCCTTTGCGGACATAGCCTTCCAAATACTCTTGTGCAAGATTCAAATCATCAAAAATACGCTGATAAACTTGTGCTACCGTTGATTTTCCTTTTGGCTCGGTAGTGCTCGTAGTCGGTTCTGTATAAATAGGTACACAAAGGGCATCCTTATCTTTCAGATAGGTAAACTGATAATGCTGTACCAGATGTAAATAACAAAAAGCACGCAAAGCCAATGCCTGCCCCTGTGCCTGTCGAAGTTCCTCGGAGTCCCCTTTAATGGAAATCGCAGTATTACAATTATCTATTGTTTTATATATCAGATACCAGGCAAATGAAGTTCTTCCGTCAGATGGAATCGCTATGTCATTGAACTGATACGAAGAATTGAAACCATATTTCGGACGAGAAACCACATCGCTTGCCATCATATCATCCTGACATTGAAGTGCCCGATAGCCAATATTGGCATAAGTTGTTCCGTACTCGAACAGGTTATACCAAGCTCCGTTGAAGAGACGTTCCGCGTTTCCGGCTACTGCCACCTGATCGGAGCTTACTGCATCCGTGGGCTCTGTATCCAGAAAGCTACTGCTACAACTTGTCGCCAATAGTAATCCGGCAACAGCAGTCAGCATAGATTGTATTTTTATCTTTTTCATATATATATCGTGTAATTTTAGAAAGATAGATTAATACCTCCGGAAATGGTTCGCATAGCCGGATAACGATAATAAGTGATGCCTGTAATTCCCTGTTCCGGGTCAAGTCCCTGATTCCTGTGAATAGTGAAAAGATTATCACCTTGTACAAACACCTGCACGCTGCTCAATGCCAATTTACTGATCAACTGTTTCGGCAAATTGTAAGAAAGAGTCAGATTTTTCAGTCGCATATACGAGTTGTTCTGCAAGAAACGGGTGGAAGCAGAGTTCCAGTTATTGGAAGTAGTACTCAAAGCCGGCACATCCGTATAACGGTTTTCCGGTGTCCATCTTCTCAGTATCTCTGTCGACCAGTCACGACCTTCCAGACTACCGTTGTGCAAAATCATCGTAATATCACGGTTGTAGATATATCCGCCAATGCTATAAGCAAAGATTGCGGAAAGATCGAATCCTTTCCATGAAAGCGAAGTGTTAAAACCACCATATACTTTGGGAAGGGAAGATTTGTTGACGTAATAATAATTTGCCGAAGCATAATCACTTGTAGTAACACGTTTCCCTGTCGGGTTATCATTGGCGTCTACCTCGTCCATATACCACAACGGATTTCCATTGTCGGGGTCTACACCTGCCCACTCTTTCATGTAGAAGTCATAAACAGACCGTCCCACCTGTAGTTTATTCACGCCACTTTGCGGCATATCTTTCAATGGAAGTTCCGTTACCTTATTCTTATAATGTGTCAGGTTCATACCTAGTTTCCATACCCATCCATTCTGGTTAATTATTGTCCCGTTCAACACCATTTCAATACCTGTATTTTTCAGTGCACCTACATTCTCATCAATAGAACCATATCCTAAGGAAGGAGCTATCGGACGGGAATAAAGCAAGTCTTTCGAACGACGTGTAAAGAAGTCGAACGAACCGGAAAAACGGTTATTAAACAGCGAAAAGTCAACTCCAACATTAAAGTTCAGGTTCGTCTCCCATTTCAGGTTGGGAGTAGCCATACGGTCGGAAACCAAAGCATTCTCTCCCAAATTGGAAACAATCGTATAAAGTCCCTTGCTTGCATAATAGGTTCCCAGATTATCATTTCCCTGTGCACCATAACTCATTTTCAAAGTTAAGGCAGATAGCCAGTCGGAAGTACTTGCCATAAACTCTTCACGGTCAATACGCCAGGAAGTTCCCAAAGACCAGAAGTTACCCCAGCGAGTCTCCGGTGCAAAACGGGAAGAACCGTCACGGCGATACGATGCGGAGAAGAAGTATTTATCCTGATAATCATATAACAATTGGGTCAGATAACCCACCAAAGCATAATCGATACGATAGCCTGAGCCACCTGTCAATTGTGAGCCGACTACCAGTTCGGGCATGTCAGGCTGAGCCATTTTGGTGCGCGAAGCAGTCAGTTCATCATAACGGTAAGAATAAGCCTCCATTCCGGCCAGCACATTGAAGTGATGATCGCCGATGGTTTTATCATACGATGCGATATTATTCCATGTCCAAGAGAAAGTACGCGAGTTCAAACGACTGGAACCACCTCCGTTTTCCAAAGCCGGACCTATTTTGGGATTGGTATAATCCAGCGTGTTATAGTTGATCAAGTCGAAATTGAAACTTGTCTTAAACTTCAGTCCTTCGATGATCGTAGCTTCAAGATAAGTACGACCGGAAAATTCATCTTTCATTCGTTCCGATTTATCTAAAGGCAATGTAGCAGGCAAGTTCCAGTTTGCCATAGAACCGGAGGGACGATAAGAACCGAAATCATAGATACGGCTACCATCTTCATTCAGTTTATAGCTGCCATCCGTATTCATTTCATAAATAGGATAAAAGCCGGGCATAGTACGGCCAGCCGTAATTACATTGCTGGTTTTAGAGTCAGAAGACACCGGATAATTCTGCATGGAATGCGCAAAACTCAGGTTAATGCTTCCTTTCAGCCAGGAAGTCATTTCACTCGTCACATTCGAGCGAAGATTAAAACGCTGGTAACCGGATTCCAGTGCGATCCCTTTATCATTCAAATATCCGGCAGAAAAGAAATACTGGTTGGACTTGCCACCACCGGAAACACTCAGGTTCAGTTCCGTGCGGAGTGCTTGCTGTTCCATAGCATCGCTCCAGTCGGAGTTCCATAAAGGGCGGGCACCATCCAGCAATTTTCCATCCGTACCGACAGGCTGCGGATACTGCGTTCCATATGGATTCGGACCGCCGCCCATCAATTTAGTAACCAGATCTTTGGAAGCCTGTGCCGCAGCAGTTTCCGGAGTATAATCCGAACTTTTAGCATACTGGTTCCGGAGTGCTTCCCAATAAAGTTCAAAATATTGATTGGTACTTACCCGGTCATAATCACGTACTGCACGATTGGAACCTCCTAAAGAGGCTTTTACTTTGACTGTCGCCTTTGAGTCCTGTTCCCCTTGTTTCGTCGTAATGATAATAACCCCATTGGCACCACGAGAACCGTATAAGGCGGCAGATGCAGCATCTTTCAATACAGTCATCGAAGAAATATCATCCGGATTGATAGAGTTTACACTACCATCAAACGGAACACCGTCTACAACATATAACGGTGCACTGGAAGCATTAATAGAACCGATACCACGAATACGAATTTCCGCATCCGTACCCGGCTGACCGCTGGCAGCACTAGCCTGTACCCCGGATACCGTGCCTTCGAGCACACGTGATACGCTGGAAGTCTGCAACTTCTCTATTTCTCCGGCTTTCATTGTCGAAGCAGCTCCGGTAAAACTATATTTCTTGGCAGTGACATAAGCAACTACCATCACTTCGTCCAGCTCTTTGCTCTCCGATTCTAAAGTAACATTGATTACATTGCGGTTATTCACCGATTGTTCCACCGTCCGCATTCCTACAAAGCGGAAAACGATAGTCCCATTGGCGGGAGCTTCAATTGAATAGTTTCCATCAATATCTGTAATGGTTCCGGAAGAGGCGCCTTTCACTTGTACGGAAACACCGGGTAAAGGCTCTCCTTCAGAAGTCACAGTACCCGTCACGCGTTTCTCTTGTTGTGCTTCTGCATACACTATATTGCCGGCAGAAAGCAATAGAAACGCCACTAATAAACGTAAATAGATTCTCATAATTTTGTGGCTTAGGATTTATTTGCTTGTTCTAACTAACAGAATACATATCTCATTTGTTTAGGAAACGAAACATTTTTTTAGACGATTATTAGTATAAATCAACGAAAGGTAGTACATTCGTGAAACGAACAGTATCAATCATAGCAACGAAAAATCACAGGATGAAACAAATTGTTCTATCTCTTTTTCTGTTTCTGTCACTCTCCTTACAGGCTCAAACTGAAGGGAGAGATACCCTAATGAACGATAGTCTGCAAGCTGATTCTGTGGTGCCGGCCCAACCGAGCGCTTTCAAAAGAGCCATTAAGAAATTCATGAATTTCAGTGACTTCGACACACTTTACATCAGTCCCAACCGGTATAACTACGCATTAATGACGACACATTTCAGCAACTTTGAATATTATTCTGTTACCAGCAATCTGCCACAACCACAAAAGCTGAGTTTCTCCCCCAATCCACATAACAAAATAGGATTGTACTTTGGCTGGCGATGGATTTTTCTGGGATGGTCCGTAGACGTGGACGATATTTACCGGAAAACGAACCGGAGGAACAAAGGAACAGAATTTGACTTAAGCTTATACAGTTCCAAACTGGGAGTAGACATTTTCTATCGTCGTACGGGTAATAACTACAAAATTCATAAGATCAACGGTTTCCCGGAAGACATCCCCGCCAATTACTCCGAGAACTTCAACGGAATAAAGGTCGATATCAGAGGACTGAACCTATACTATATCTTTAACAACCGCAAATTCTCCTACCCTGCCGCTTTCAGCCAGTCAACCAATCAACGCCGGAATGCAGGTTCGTTTATCGCAGGTTTTTCCATTTCAAAACACAATCTTGAGTTTGATTATACAGAACTTCCCGATTTCATACTGGAAACAATGAATCCCGGCATGAAAGTCAACAATATAAAATACACCAATGCCAATATCAGTTTTGGCTATGCCTATAACTGGGTATTTGCCCGTAACTGCCTGGCATGCCTGTCTCTCACTCCCGCCATAGCCTATAAAGCTTCCGATGTAGATGCAGAAACCCACGAAGGAAAGACATGGTACGGCAATTTTAATCTCGACTTTCTGATTCGTGCGGGAGTAGTCTATAATAACGGAAAATATTTCGTCGGTACCTCATTTGTCGGCAAAAACTACAATTACCACCGGAATAATTTCTCACTGGATAATGGATTCGGAACGCTTCAGGTATATGTCGGATTCAATCTCAATTTACGCAAGGAATACAGAAAAAAGAAGTAGAAGCAGATACAGCAGAAATCATTAACTTGCTTGCTTATCCAAAGAATCTTTGTACATTTGCCCCGTTCTTTACTTCAAAAACAAGAACCTGATGAAGAAACAACGCCACATACAGACCACACGTTCCCTTCTTTCCCGCTTCCGCTATTGGGGCAGAAAGAACTATGCCGCTTTTGCGAGTATGGGACGTGAATTCCAAATCGGTCACCTGCATACGAATGTGGTAGCTGTGGCTCTTCGCAAGCAGAATGCTGCACAAACTATCCCTTATCATACATTTATGACACTTCAAGAAATCAAAGACCAAGTATTGGCAGGCATTGACATATCGCCCGACCAAGCCGCTTGGCTGGCCAACATGGCCGACAGCGAGGCGCTATATGCCGCCGCGCACGAGATTACCATCGCATGTGCTTCGCACGAATTCGACATGTGTTCCATCATTAACGCCAAGTCCGGCCGGTGTCCGGAGAATTGCAAATGGTGTGCACAATCCTCTCACTACAAGACCCAAGCCAAGATTTACGATCTCCTGCCCGCTGAAGAGTGTCTCCGACAGGCAAAATACAACGAAAGTCAAGACATCAACCGTTTCTCCCTCGTCACCAGCGGACGAAAACCTTCTTCCAAACAGATAACACAACTTTGCGACACAGTCCGCCTCATGCGGAATCATTCGTCAATTCAGCTTTGCGCATCATTGGGATTACTCAACGAAGAAGAACTCCGCTCACTACACGATGCCGGAATCACCCGCTACCACTGTAACCTCGAAACAGCCCCTTCCTTTTTTCCCAAACTCTGCTCCACACATACACAAGAGCAGAAACTGGCAACTCTCGATGCTGCCCGCCGGGTAGGTATGGATATCTGCTGCGGTGGAATTATCGGTATGGGAGAAACGATGGAACAGCGTATCGAATTTGCTTTCACACTGGCAGAACTGAATGTACAGTCTATTCCCATCAACTTGTTAAGTCCGATACCCGGAACCCCATTAGAAGGTGAAAAGCCCTTGAGTGAAGAAGAAATTCTGAGAACTGTTGCCCTGTTCCGCTTTATCAATCCCACCGCTTTCCTGCGTTTCGCCGGAGGTCGTTCACAACTCACTCCCGAAGCCATGCACAAAGCACTATTCATCGGCATCAATTCCGCTATTGTGGGCGATCTGCTGACAACGCTCGGTTCGAAGGTTTCAGATGACAAAAAGATGATTCTGGAAGAAGGATACCATTTCGCGGATTCTCAATTTGATCGTGAACATTTGTGGCATCCTTATACCTCTACGACCGATCCATTACCTGTTTATAAAGTGAAACGGGCAGACGGAGCAACAATTACCCTCGAAGATGGACGGACATTGATTGAAGGAATGTCATCCTGGTGGTGTGCAGTGCACGGATACAACCACCCGACACTGAATCAGGCAGCAAAAGACCAGCTAGATAAGATGTCACATATCATGTTTGGAGGACTGACGCATGATCCGGCCATCGAATTAGGTAAGCTACTATTGCCATTGGTTCCCCCGTCCATGCAAAAGATTTTTTATGCGGATTCCGGTTCGGTAGCAGTAGAGGTTGCCTTAAAAATGGCCGTACAATACTGGTATGCAGCCGGAAAACCTGAAAAAAATAATTTCGTAACCATCCGCTCCGGTTATCACGGTGACACTTGGAATGCAATGTCCGTATGCGATCCCGTAACAGGAATGCACAGCCTTTTCGGTTCATCGCTTCCTGTCCGTTATTTTGTTCCGGCACCCTCTTCCCGATTTGACGGAGAATGGCATCCGGAAGATATCATCCCCTTGCAGGAGACCATAGAGAAACACTCTAAAGAACTGGCGGCACTTATCCTCGAACCTATTGTTCAAGGGGCAGGCGGTATGTGGTTTTATCATCCGCAATATCTGCGTGAAGCGGAAAAACTCTGCAAAGAATATGATATTCTCCTGATATTTGACGAAATAGCAACAGGATTCGGACGTACCGGCAAACTCTTTGCCTGGGAACATGCCGGAGTAGAACCGGATATCATGTGTATAGGAAAAGCACTGACCGGAGGATACATGACGCTGTCTGCTGTACTGGCAAGCAACCGGATAGCAGATACGATCTCCAATCATGCACCGGGAGCTTTTATGCACGGTCCCACTTTTATGGGTAATCCGCTCGCTTGCGCAGTAGCATGCGCTTCCGTCCGGCTCTTGCTCGATTCCTGCTGGGCAGAGAACGTGAAACGAATTGAAACTCAGCTAAAGGAGGAACTGGCTCCTGCCCGCAAGTTAGCGCAAGTAGCGGATGTACGGATATTAGGAGCCATAGGAGTCATCGAAACAAAACGCTCAGTAAACATGGCATATATGCAACGCCGCTTTGTAGAAGAAGGTATCTGGGTACGCCCTTTTGGAAAATTGGTTTATCTGATGCCTCCGTTCATCATTGCTCCGGAGCAGTTAAGTAAACTAACTACCAGAGTGCTCAAGATAGTAAGCGAGATGTAACTTATTTTTTATCATTGTATAAAGTATGATTTTAGACAACATAAATCAAGAACTTCTGATTTTAAAAGAAAAGAAGAATTACCGTTCCCTTCCGCAGTTGACTCATGAGGGAAGAGATGTGATAGTAAACGGACAACGAATGCTGAACCTTTCATCCAATGATTATCTGGGGTTAGCCAATGATTTGTCTTTAAGAGAGGAATTCTTAAAGAACCTCACCCCTGAATCATTTCTGCCCACTTCCTCTTCTTCCCGCCTATTGACAGGCAACTACACTGTCTATGAGGAGCTGGAACAACAATTAAGCACTATGTTCGGAGCAGAAAGCGCCCTCGTATTCAATAGTGGATACCATGCCAATACAGGTATTCTTCCGGCAGTCAGCGATGCCCGGACATTAATACTTGCGGATAAACTTGTACATGCAAGCCTGATAGACGGAATCAGATTATCATCTGCCAAATGTATCCGGTATCGCCATAATGATTTACCCCAGCTCCAACGTCTTCTTGAAGAAAACCACAGTATGTATGAGAAGATCATAATCGTTACCGAAAGTATCTTCAGTATGGACGGAGATGAAGCCGATTTACAAGCATTGGTACGATTGAAACACAATTACTCTAACGTTCTTCTTTATGTAGACGAAGCCCACGCTTTCGGAGCACGAGGCAAAAAAGGCTTAGGATGTGCCGAAGAACAAAATTGCATCAACGACATAGACTTTCTGATAGGAACTTTCGGAAAAGCAGCGGCATCTGCCGGAGCATATATCATCTGCCGACAAATCATCCGGGAGTATCTGATCAATAAGATGCGTACATTTATCTTCACAACAGCACTTCCTCCTATCCAGATTCAATGGACTTCATGGGTACTGAAGCACCTCACCGATTTCCGGAAGAAAAGAGAACATCTGCTGCAAATCAGTCGGCAACTGAAAGAAGCACTGTCCGATAAAGGGTATCAGTGTCCTTCTGTCAGCCACATTGTACCGATGGTGGTCGGAGCAAGCGAAGATACCATAAAGAAAGCAGAAGAATTGCAACGCAAAGGGTTCTACGCTTTGCCTGTACGCCCGCCTACAGTGCCCGAAGGGACTTCCCGTATCCGTTTCTCATTGACAGCGGACATCACAGAAAATGAAATCGACAGACTAATAGAAATAATAAACCAATGAAACAGCATTTTATCATCAATAACAGTCAAAAACAGCTACTATTATTCTTTGCCGGCTGGGGAATGGATGAAACACCATTTCTTCACATCCAGCCTGCAGGATGTGATTGGATGATTTGTTATGACTATCGCTCGTTAGAGTTCGATACTACTTTGATGCAAGCATATTCCGAAATAACTCTGATTGCATGGTCGATGGGAGTTTGGGCTGCCTCGCAGATAATGAAGCAGCATCCTTCCCTGCCTGTTTCCCAAAGTATCGCCATCAACGGAACACTTTATCCCATACATGCAACGAAAGGAATTATGCCATCTGTCTTTGAAGGTACCCTGCAAGGATTGAATGAACAAACGCTACAGAAGTTCCAGCGAAGAATGTGTAACTCTTCCACCGATTACAAAGCTTTTCAAACAATAGCTCCCAAGCGTCCGGTTGAAGAGTTAAAAGAAGAACTTGCTGCCATCCGGCAACAATGCCTGTCATCGGTATCTTCAGACTTCATCTGGCATAAAGCCATCGTAGGGAAAAATGACCGGATTTTCCTTCCGGAGTATCAAGAGACAGCATGGAGAAATAAAGTAGATTCCCTTGTAAATGTCGAAGCCGCTCACTATCAGCAGGAACTTTTTTATGAGGTAATTATGAACATCAAGTAACCATCGATCATGAATAAGACAATTATTGCGGAACGTTTCTCAAAAGCCATCGCCACCTACCCCCGTGAAGCAAACGTACAACGGCAGATAGCAGACAAAATGATCCGTCTGCTTAAAAAATATATCCTCTCTCCCTGCCCGAAAGTGATTGAGTTTGGATGCGGCACAGGTGTTTATTCCCGAATGCTGCTCCGTACCCTTCGTCCGGAAGAGTTATTGCTGAACGATCTGTGTCCGGAAATGAGATATTGCTGCGAAGATTTATTAAAGGAGAAGCAAGTCTCTTTTCTTTCCGGAGATGCAGAAACGATTCCTTTTCCGGATAAAAGTACTTTAATTACTTCCTGTTCTGCTTTGCAATGGTTTGAGTCGCCGGAGAACTTTTTCAAAAGATGCAATACACTACTTCATAGTCAAGGTTATTTTGCTTTCAGCACTTTCGGGAAGAAGAATATGAAGGAAATACGTGAGCTTACCGGAACAGGTCTTCCCTATCGTTCAAAAGAAGAACTTGAAGCTGCCCTGTCTCCTCATTTTGATATACTGTACTCAGAAGAAGAGCTGATTCTCCTCTCTTTCGAAAATCCGATGAAGGTATTGTATCATCTGAAACAGACAGGTGTAAATAGTTTATCAGCACATTCTTCTTTCTATCCAAAGCAAAAGAGACAGGCTTGGACCCGTCGTGATCTACAGTATTTTTGCGAACGTTACACGCAAGAATTTACACAAGGCACTTCTGTGTCTTTGACATATCACCCTATTTATATCATAGCAAAAAAGAAAAAAGTATGAAACAGAATGTATATTTTGTAAGCGGCATCGATACTGATGCAGGAAAAAGTTATGCGACCGGCTACTTGGCACGTGAATGGAACCAACATGGCAAAAGGACAATTACCCAAAAGTTCATCCAAACCGGGAATGTGGGTCACTCCGAAGACATAGACCTCCATCGTCATATCATGGGAATCTCCTTCACTGAAGAAGACCGGGAAGGGCTTACCATGCCGGAGATATATTCTTACCCAGCTTCACCCCATCTGGCTTCCGAATTAGATAATCGACCTATCAACTTTGATAAAATCAAACGATCTACTGAAATACTGAGCGAACGATATGATTATGTCTTACTTGAAGGGGCAGGAGGTCTTATGGTCCCTCTGACTACGAAACTTTTAACGATTGATTATATCGCACAGGAGAAATATCCACTCATTTTCGTTACTTCCGGCAAACTGGGAAGCATCAATCATACACTTTTGAGCCTTGAAGCCATACAGAAACGGGGGATTGTTCTGGATACAGTACTTTATAATCTCTATCCAACAGTGGAAGATAAAACGATTCAAAATGATACAATGAACTTTATCCGGACTTGGCTGGAAAAATACTTTCCGGATACGAAGTTTTTATTAGTTCCTGAAATAAAAGAATAGATATTGTTTTGAGAAAAAGAAACTGGTATTTTTTAAGAAGGCTGATTCATTCTTCTTTATAGAATAGCAGTTTCTTTTTAAAATTTTCTGTCTCCGTATTCTACATGGTTAAATTTGAATATTTTCCCAGCGCTTTTTCCAATGCCTCCCGTGATACCGGTTTCGTAACAAAATCAGTGCAACCGGCCTCAAAAGCCTGCTCCTTATCGGTCTCAAAGGCATAAGCAGTCAGTGCTATGACAGGGATTTCCTTTGAATACGAACGAATGATACGGGTAGCCTCCAAACCATCCATACGAGGCATTTTGATATCCATCAGAATCAAATCCGGCTGATATCGTTTATACATTTCTACAGCTTCAAAACCATCTTTGGCCCACAGCAAAGTATACTCTTTCCCAATCATGTTTTTGACTAATACAAAATTACTGTCCACATCTTCAGCCACCAGAATCTTTTTGATTTTCTGCATTCTCTTTATAGTATGGCTGATATATTTCGTTTCAAAAGCATCGGAAAAAGTTATATGCTCATCCGAATTCTCCTTATACGGTATGGTGAAGAAGAAAGTCGACCCTTTCCCTGTTTCCGAAGTGACTCCAATCTCCCCTCCTATTTTTTCTATTATCATCCGGCAAATGGCGAGACCCAAGCCCGTACCCTGTGCAAAAGAATTCAATTTGACAAAACGGTCAAAGATATGATCCACTTTACTCGCCTCTATCCCGATGCCTGTATCCTTCACATAAACATGAATACAATGATTCTCTATTTTAAAGCCGAAGCGGATTTCACCTGCATAAGTAAATTTAGTGGCATTGGTTATAAAATTAGTAATAACCTGCATAATACGATTCCGATCTTCTTCAATAATCAGATCATCTTCTTTATTATCCAGAATAAGGGTAACTCCTTCTTGTACACGTCCTTTATGAATCTCATAAATATTGCGGCATACTTCCCCCAGATTCATGGGCTGTTTGACATATTCCAGCGTGCCCGCTTCTATTTTCGACAAGTCCAGAATATCATTGATTAGCTGCAACAATATCTCTGAATTCTGATTGATGATACGGGAATAAAGCTTCTCCTCCTCCACATTTTCGGCAGAAGGCAACAGATTAGAGAAACCTACAATCGCATTCAGAGGTGTCCGGATTTCATGACTCATATTTGCCAGAAAAGCAGTTTTCAGCCTGTCGGACTGCTCAGCCTTGATACGTGCCTTAATCAATTCCTGCTCGATATTCTGGAAATTAGTGATATCCCAGGATATGCCTATCAAAAGCGGTTCACGCCCTTCCATAGGTACGAGTGCTTTCAAAGTCTGCACGATACGAGTCTCTCCGGTAGCTGCCACATAGGTCTCCTGCATTTCGATTCGTTCATGCGTGCGAATCAGTTCCAGATCGTCTCTGCGAAATCTTTCGGCATCCGCACGTTCAGGAAAGATTTCAAAGTCCGTATGCCCGATGGCCCGGGATGTCGGAATCTTGGAATGTTCGGCAAAAGCTTTATTCCAATACAGATACTTGAAGTCATCTTCGGGATCTTTCACAAACAGATAAACCGGGATATTATTCAGAATGCCGTCCAACAATAGATTTAATTCCCGAAGGTCATCCCGTTTCTTGATGACATCTGTAATGTCCTGAGTAAAAAACCAAATAAGTTCCATATCGTCTTCTTTGGTCAAATAGGTAGAAACCTGATGCACCCTTTCTTTCTCTTCACCTTTACGCACATACACCGCGCGATACGAAAAACTGCCACCATTATCGCGTATATCTTTCAGCTTGGCTTCCCAAAGCTCCGGTGTACGCATGGAGACAGGCAGGTCATATATCTTTTGTGTGCCCATTTGCTGGGTGACACCATATTCTTCTATAAATTGTTTATTGGCATATACTAAAGTTCCATCACTCGATACGGCAAGAATACTATCACTAACCTTGTCGAGTACACTCTTAAACACCTCCAGCTGTCGCTGGGTAGCCACCCGCTCTGTGATATCACGACACATGATCAGTACATGTTCTTCATCCAACGGAAAGATACGGTTCTCGTAATAATGATGGGAGCCATTGAAATCCAGATCGTGATGCGCTGCCGAAACAGTTCTTGTAGCAATCACTTTCTGCATATTCGAGTGGATATTCTGATAGGCCTCCGGAGGTACCATGTCACACATACGCATTCCTTCAAAGTCCTTGTTGGATATTCCGACATGATTGGTTTCTTCATTGGAAACCACTTCAATTCCTACTTCGTCGTTGTTGAAAACGGTTAACATATCCGGTAAAGAATTCAAGATTCTGACAGCATACCTTTCCTGAAAACTGGCAGTACTTTCTTCTGTCTGTTTTTTCTGTTCAAGAGACAGAAGTTGTCGCTTCAGTTGCTCATTTTCTTTTCTGAGTAACTCTAATTCTTCTTTTAATGCTTCTTTTGTTTGTTCGCTATCCATAAGACATCAAGATGTAAATACGTACTTATCTGCCAAAAGTAAAGAAAAGTTTTGAGATAAGTACGTAAAACACCTTTATTTTTAAAAGAATCATTCAATCACCATAACCCGGTCATTCAAAGCGACCTTCATATTATCTTCTACAAAGACTTCTTTCACTACTCCGTCTGTGGTCGAACGAATTTCGTTTTCCATTTTCATTGCTACCAATACACAAAGCGGATCTCCACGTTTCACTGTATCCCCCTTCTTTACATATATCTTCAGGATGACTCCCGGCATCGGAGCCTGTACCACTTGTCGTCCCACAGCTTCCGCACCGGCACGGGCATTATGTATTTTCTCCATCTCTCCCTGTAACTCTATCTGATAAAGTTCTCCCTTATTCATAATCGTATAGGAATTATTGGAAGAAGGAGATATCTGCACTCCATGAGAGTGATGATCGATGATAATCGAATGAATAGAGTCGCCTCCCATATTGTAATCGACCTCGTATATCTTACCGTTGACCGCTATCTTCTTGATCGGTCCGTCTTCCAGAATCTCTACCTTATATTCACTATCCGGCATATCCAGAAGTTTGGCATAATAAGTCGCTAATGATGTACTCATATATTTATATTTTAATAGTTATTCGCAGTCATCTGCAACTTGCCGTAATATTTCCAGAGAGATTCACCTACAACAGGAAGCGTGGTTGCACGGGATGCAGCCTCCTTCTCCCTCTCATAATGTCTCACAGCGGCAGCAATCACGGCAACTGTCGGATCGGTATTCTGACAGCGTTTCAAATCTTCTTTATCAAAACGGGTGTCAATGAATGTCGTATCATATTTTCCTTCCAGAAAGGCTGCATTCTTCAACACACGCTGGTGGAAAGGAATCGTTGTCTTAATGCCCAGAATCTTATACTCACGCAAGGCACGCGCCATGTTGGAGATAGCAGATTCGCGGGTACGTCCCCAGCAACAGAGCTTGGCGATCATCGGGTCATAATGCAGGGAGACTTCAAATCCGGCATAGGCAGCGCTATCCAAACGGAGATTACGGCCTTCGGGAGCTTCACGAACAGTAATCACCCCGGGAGAAGGCATAAAATTATTCTCCGGGTCTTCCGCATAAATACGACATTCGATAGCAGCTCCGCTGAATTTAATATCTTCTTGTTTATATGGTAATGGATTGCCCGCAGCTACCATTATCATGTCACGTACCAAATCGACACCTGTACATTCCTCCGTCACAGGATGTTCTACCTGCAAACGGGTATTCATCTCCAGAAAATAGAAATTCTGATCCTTGTCCATCATAAATTCTAATGTTCCGGCACTATAATAACCGATTCGCTTACACGCCTCCACAGCTACCTTCAGCATTTTCTTACGGGTTTCTTCTTTCACAAACGGAGACGGAGATTCTTCAATCACTTTCTGGTTACGCCGTTGAATGGAACATTCGCGTTCGCCCAGATGGACCACATTACCGTATTTATCTCCCATAATCTGCACCTCAATATGGTGCGGATTCTCTATATATTTCTCTATATAAACCGCATCATTACCAAACGAAGTACCTGCTTCGGATTGGGACAAACGAAGGGCTGTTTCTACTTCTTCTTCGGTGCGGACCAGGCGCATTCCTTTTCCACCTCCTCCGGCAAGCGCTTTCAGCATGATGGGATAGCCCACTTCCTTGGCTACTTTTTTCACTTCTTCAATGCCTTGCACAGGAGCTTCGGTTCCGGGTACAATAGGCAGTCCTGCTTCACGCATTATTTTGCGTGCTTCAGTCTTGATTCCCATCTTAGCAATAATGTCGGCACCGGGACCGATAAATATTACTCCTTCTTCTTCACAACGGCGGGCAAAGTCGGCATTCTCTGATAAGAACCCATATCCCGGGTGAATAGCCGCACCGGTCTTCTTGGCAATGGAAAGTATCAACTCCGGTTTCAGATAAGAAGTATCCTCGGGCGAACCGGAGATGCAATAAGCCTCTTCTGCATAGCGGACATGCAAGGCTCCCCGATCTACATGTGTGTAAACAGCCACTGTCGAAATATTCATCACCCGGCATGTACGGAAGATGCGCATGGCTATTTCTCCACGATTGGCAACTAATATTTTCTTTATCATAACTTGTTTTTCTTAAAGTGGAATATTCGAGTGTTTCTTAGGTGGATTTGACTGACGTTTGTTGGCCAGCATTTCGAAGCTACGTATCAGACGTAAACGGGTCACGGCAGGATCAATCACTTCATCCACATATCCCAATTCCGCTGCACGGTAAGGATTCGCAAACTTTTCACGATAATCACTCTGAAGTTCTTTTCGCCTTTCTTCGGGAGTTTGTGACTTCTCGATGTCTTTCTTGAAAAGAATATTCACTGCTCCATCCGGTCCCATCACAGCGATTTCGGCAGTCGGGAAAGCCAGATTGACATCACCACGAATATGCTTGGAACTCATGACATCATAAGCACCTCCATAGGCCTTACGAGTGATAACAGTTACTTTCGGTACGGTGGCTTCGCAATAAGCATAAAGCAGTTTCGCACCATTACGAATGATACCGCCATATTCCTGATCAACTCCCGGAAGGAATCCCGGCACATCGACCAGAGTCAGAAGAGGTATATTAAAAGCATCACAGAAACGGACAAAACGGGCGGCTTTTATAGAAGCGTTGATATCCAGTGTCCCTGCCAGCACCAGCGGCTGATTGGCCACTACACCAATCGTCTTTCCGTTCAGACGGATATATCCGGTAACGATATTCGCAGCAAATTCAGACTGAAGTTCAAAGAAGTTGTTATCGTCGGCAATTGCTTCTATCATCTCCTTTATATTATAGGGCTGATTTGGATTGGCAGGCACCAAGTCAGAAAGTTCCGGTATCAGGCGAGTCAGCGAATCATTAGTAACAACGAAAGGTGGCTCTTCCATATTGTTTCCCGGCAGATAGGAAATAAGTTCACGGATGTAATTGATACATTCGATATCATTCTCAGCAGACAGATGCGCCACACCCGATTTTGTCATGTGGATACCTACCCCGCCTAACTCTTCTTTACTTACTTCTTCCTGTGTCACACTCTTTACTACATCGGGACCGGTGATAAACATATAACCGGAATTTTTTACCATCAGAATAAAATCGGTCAACGCGGGAGAATAAACAGCGCCACCGGCACACGGCCCCATAATAGCACTGATCTGGGGAATTACTCCCGAAGCCATGGAATTGCGCAGGAAAATCTCTGCATATCCTGCCAATGAACGGACTCCTTCCTGAATACGGGCACCGCCGGAGTCATTCAGTCCGATAATGGGAGCCCCCATTTGCATTGCCATATCCATCACTTTACAGATTTTCTTGGCATGTGTCTCCGAGAGAGCTCCGCCAAACACAGTGAAATCCTGTGCAAAAACATAGACCAGCCGTTTGCCGATCATTCCGTAACCGGTCACCACCCCGTCACCGGAAAATTTCTGTTTCTCCATACCGAAATCGGTACACCGATGAGTTACCAGTTTATCAAGTTCGATAAACGATCCTTTCTCCAAAAGTAAATCAATGCGTTCACGGGCGGTCAGCTTGCCCACAGAGTGCTGTTTTTCGATCCGGGCGTCTCCACCACCCTTTTCAGCTTTCCTGTTCAGTTCTTCCAGGTTCTTGATAAGCTCTTTCATAGGCTGTTTGTATAAATGTTATGTGTAAAAATAAGCAGTAATAAATTAAATTGTTGTCATATTGATTACACAAAGGTCTTTTTATATAGTAAACGTATCATTTACTGAATTTGTTAGCATTTATGCCCTTAAACATCTTTATGGCGGATGCGGCTTATTATTATTTTTTTTCGGGTTTCCACAACAAAGTCACACAATCATGTGTTTATCGCATATCATTTTAATAAAACCTAGACCCTAACAAAAATGAGAACAATTAAATTTTTATTAGCAGCCGGTTTCCTGCTCGTATTGGGTACAAGCGTGCATGCCCAAGTACAACGGAATGAAACCTATCTACCCAAATTCGCCATCAAGACTAATGCCCTTTATTGGGCAACCACCACTCCTAATCTGGGATTCGAAGTCGGGCTGGCAAAGAAAATCACTTTTGATGTATCCGGTAACTATAATCCGTGGAAATTTGGCGACGACCGCCAGATCAAACACTGGCTCGTTCAACCGGAATTGCGCTACTGGCTCTGCGAACGTTTCAACGGAAGCTTCTTCGGCCTGCACGGACATTATGGAGAAATGAATGTCAGCAATCTGAATATATTCGGAATGGGACATGACCGTTATGACGGCAGTCTGTATGGAGTCGGTATCTCTTACGGATACCAATGGATTATCAGTAAACGCTGGAGCATGGAAGCAACCATCGGCGTTGGCTACGCCCGCCTGAAATATGATAAATATGCCCGTGGAGACGGAGGTGAAAAACTCGGGCACAATAGCCGCAATTATTTCGGTCCGACCAAAATCGGCCTCAGTTTCATTTATGTCATCAAATAATCGAACTTTCTAAAACTTACAATGATGAAAAGAAAATTTATCTATCTATTTATAGCTCTTGCAGCCACCATACTTCCGACTCATGCACAGAAATTTCTGAATGATGCGCTCACACTTTCGAATGTATCTTTATGGCAACAAGGAAACTCTCTTTATGTCGGCATGACGGTTGATATGAAAGACCTGACTATAGGCTCGGCACGCAGTTTAAGCCTTATCCCCCTACTGACGGACGGACAGCATAATGTTCCGCTTCAAGAAATTATTGTCAATGGGAAAAGACGTGAAAAAGCATACATCCGTGGATTGGCAATCAGCAAAGAGGAACCTACCGCTATCATTGTTCCTTATAACAAAAGAGAAACATTTAATTATACGCAAGTCATACCTTACCAACCGTGGATGGCAAACGCTTCTTTACAACTTGTTGAGAATCTATGCGGATGCGGCAATTATCAGGAAATGAATGCACAGGAACTGATAACCAATGACGTATCAACCGAAGCCAAACGATTGAGTGCCATGTCGCCTATTGTGGCTTATATTCAGCCTACAATAGAGGTGGTAAAAAACCGTAGCGAACAATATGAAGCGCATCTGGATTTCCCTGTCAATAAATCTGTTATCCTTACTGACTTCATGAACAACCACTCCGAACTGGTGAACATTCATTCTATGTTTGACAAAATTCAGAATGACAAGAATCTGACTGTACAAAGTATCAGCATTGAAGGATTTGCTTCTCCCGAAGGACCACTGGCCTTCAACGAACAGCTATCCAAAAAACGTGCGGAAGCTCTGAAAGATTATCTCGTTAAGAAGGAAAAGGTACCCGCCAAACTGTATAAGGTGACTTTTGGCGGTGAAAACTGGGATGGACTAGTGAAAGCACTCGAATCTTCTTCTATGAAGGATAAAGAAACATTCCTGAATATTATCAAAAATACTACGAACGATGTGAAACGCAAACAGGAAATCATGAAAGTAGGCGGGGGAGCTCCTTATCGCACCATGCTGAAAGAAATTTATCCGGGATTGCGTAAAGTGAATTGCAAGATTGACTATACAGTAGTTAACTTCGATGTAGAACAAGGACGTATCATCATCCGGGAAAATCCGAAATATCTGAGTCTGAATGAGATGTACCAGGTCGCCAATAGTTATCCGAAAGGCAGCAAAGACTTTGTAGATGTATTTGATATTGCTGTACGCATGTATCCGACCGATGCAGTAGCCAATCTGAATGCAGCAGCTGTCGCCCTTTCACAGAAAGATATCAATACCGCATTAAAATATATGGAAAAAGCAGACCATACCACTGCTGAGTTCCTCAACAATACGGGAGTGTATAATTTCTTAAATGGAGACATCCAACGTGCTATGGCAGCATTCGAACAAGCTGCCAAACTAGGAAATGAAGCTGCCCAAGCCAATTTAAAGCAGTTGCAACAAATCATGAATATGAAAATGAGCAAGTAGCAAAAGAGTTCGCATTAAAAACAAATAAAAAACGGGTTGTCTGGTCGACAATCCGTTTTTTGTATAAAATGATTAGTCATTCATCCATCAAAACCGCATTTTGTTTTGTTATATAGATATTCACCAGGAGTTGACTATTTAAAATTTAGAATTATGACACTAATCCTTGCTATTATTCCGGTATTGCTATTGATTGTATTGATGGCGTTCTTCAAAATGTCCGGAGACAAAAGTAGTATTATCTCGTTAATTGTAACTATGTTAATCGCTCTTTTCGGCTTTGCTTTTTCCGTAGATAACCTGTTTTATTCCTTTTTATATGGAGCGCTAAAAGCAGTCTCTCCTATTTTAATCATTATCCTGATGGCTATTTTCAGTTACAACGTATTGCTGAAAACAGAAAAAATGGAGATCATCAAACAGCAGTTCACTTCTATCTCTACAGACAAAAGCATTCAGGTGTTATTACTGACATGGGGATTCGGAGGATTACTGGAGGCGATGGCAGGATTCGGAACGGCGGTTGCCATCCCGGCAGCGATTCTTATCAGTCTGGGATTTAAGCCGATATTCTCGGCTACAGTCAGCCTGATAGCCAACAGCGTAGCAACAGCTTTCGGAGCAATCGGAACTCCGGTATTAGTATTGGCAAAGGAAACAAATCTGGACGTACTGCATCTTAGTACCAATGTCGTATTGCAATTATCAGTACTTATGTTCCTTATTCCTTTAGTTTTGCTTTTCCTCACTAATCCTAAATTAAAGGCTCTTCCTAAGAATATATTTCTGGCTTTATTAGTCGGAGGTGTTTCTCTGGCCGGACAATATCTGGCTGCCAGATACATGGGAGCAGAGTCACCTGCCATCATCGGAAGTATTCTTTCGATCATTGTCATTGTCCTCTATGGGAAGCTGACTGCGTCCAAAGAAGAAAAAGAACGAAAAAGTACGCTGAGAACCAAAGACATACTCAATGCATGGAGCATCTATTTACTGATTTTATTCCTGATTATCCTCACCAGTCCGCTTTTCCCGGAATTGAGAAGTACATTAGAAAATAACTGGATTACAAGAATCAGCTTGCCTATCAATGCTTCCACTGTGAACTATACTATCTCTTGGCTGACTCATGCAGGTGTACTACTTTTCCTTGGTACTTTTATCGGCGGCTTAATACAGGGAGCGAAAGTTAAAGAACTGTTCATTGTACTTTGGAATACCGTAAAACAATTGAAGAAAACCTTCATTACAGTAATTTGTCTCGTCGGGTTATCCACCATTATGGATGCTTCGGGAATGATTGCTATTATTGCTTCGGCGTTGGCTACCGCCACCGGAAGTTTGTATCCGCTGTTTGCTCCGGTCATCGGATGTTTAGGAACCTTTATCACGGGAAGTGATACATCATCCAACATCCTTTTCGGAAAATTACAGGCCAGTGTCGCCGGACAGATCCATGTCAGTCCGGACTGGTTATCAGCTGCAAATACAGTAGGTGCTACAGGTGGTAAAATTATTTCTCCGCAAAGTATTGCTATCGCAACTTCTGCCGGAAACCAACAAGGAAAGGAAGGAGAAATTCTAAAAGCCGCTATCCCGTATGCACTGGCTTATGTGGTAATTACCGGAATTATCGTTTATATCTTCAGTTAATCTCCTGAAAATGAGAACAGAATTATAGTGACGCTATCCTGTTGATATAGTGACGCTATCCTATATACATAGTGACGCTATAACAACAGGATAGCGTCACCATGTTTGAATGCCCTATTTTAGAGCGACCAAAACAATGCTAATTTTCATCCCTTCCAAAGAATAAAAGACAAATTTTAGCGTTCAGTAACTGTCTGTGGGAAATTTAGCCAAGTGTTCCAGCCAAATTGCCATTTCTCAAGTGCTACAATCACCCTATCTTTGCATCAGAAATAACAAATAGAAAGAAAAAGAATATGAAACTAATAAAAAACTTAATGAGTGCTTTCGCTATTGTACTGGCAAGCACAGCTTGCGCAGGAAACAGCGGAGAAAATAAAAAGAGTAACGAACCAACAAAGGAGGAAAATAAAATGGAAGTAGTATCATTAAATAAAGCCGATTTCTTGAAGAAAGTATATAACTATGAAGCCAACCCGAAAGAGTGGAAGTTTGAAGGAAGCAGACCTGCAATCGTTGATTTTTACGCAACCTGGTGCGGTCCGTGTAAAGCACTTCACCCCGTTCTCGAAGAACTTAGCAAGGAGTACAGTGGTAAAGTAGATATCTATCAGATCGATGTAGATAAAGAAAAGGAATTGGCTGCCGCATTCGGCATCCGCAGTATTCCAACCCTGCTGATGATCCCTATGAAGGAAGAGCCGAGAATTTCACAAGGAGCGCTGCCGAAAGACCAACTAAAAAAAGCAATTGACGAATTTCTTTTAAAACAGAACAACGAAGCTAAATAAACTAACTTCAACTTTTTTCTTGATAAGTAGTTGCCCTCTATTAGTACTTTAAGGTTAATAGAGGGCTAATTGTATATAAACCACTCTTATGTTTTCCGATATGGTATCAGATTGAAGAACAACAGATATATCTGACAGAAAAAAGGTAATATTGTGTATATCAAAGCGATACAAGATTCGAATATTTTACATACATTTGTTCAGGAATCAATATAATACATTTATGAAATCGATTATTACCTCCATCTTTGTCTTGCTTTTAGCTGTTTCCACATCAGCACAGAAACCGCTTCCAACAGAGCAGATTTCCACTATTCCACATAACTTACTAATACACAATCAGCCTGTTGATTACAAAATAAAAGGAAACTCAATCAGTATGACCGCCAGCAGGAAGACTAACCTTTTCAATAGTCCTTCCGGCAAGCCCAAAGTGGTAAATGCTCCGCTTATACTCTTTGAACCGGAAGCGAATTTCACTATTAGTGCCAAAGTAACAGGCAAACTAAAAGCTGTTTATGATGTGGCGGCACTTGTTGTCTATCAGGATGACGAGACTTGGGCCAAGTTCTGTTACGAGAACTCTGTCAATCTTATGCCGACAATTGTATCTGTTGTGACTCGTACGTTTTCAGATGACTGTAATTCAATGCCAGCCGGTGACTATGCGTATATGGCAATCGTAAAGAGAGGCTCTGAGTACTCATTTTTTTATTCCCCGGACAATAAAAACTGGTCTATGGTACGAAACTTCAACCTCAATACTACTGGTAAATTAAAGTAGGGTTTGCTGTACACGGATCGCGTGGGAACGGATTTACCGGGGATTTTAGTGAAATAAAATATCTGCCGAGAGCACTTGATGATATGAGGACATTGCCAGAGGAATAAAAAATGATATACCCAAAATTTAAGCTAATCATAAAATGAAAACCAAACGCACAAGAAGTTCCTTTCGTTCGATGAGTTCGAAGATACACACGTTAGCAAACGAGAAAGACGTTTTCCTACTGACACATACGATTCCCCATAGTCTGAGATTTCCCCACTGCGATGCGGTGATGCATCACGGAGGGGCAGGCACAACACATAGTGTAGCTCGCACCGGCAAACCACAGGTGATCATGCCGCTTATCATCGACCAGCCTTATTGGACCTATCGTGTACAGCAATTAAAGATAGGACCGGAACGAATTAAAATAGGTAAAGATTCCGACAGGGAATTAAAAGAAAAGATATACGATTTAGTGGCTAATCCTGTATATAAAAAGAATGCAGGAGAGTTAGGCGAAAAGATTCGTTCCGAACAATCTACAGACAATTTTTGTGACTTTACAGAATCAATAGTGTCTGAAAATCAATAGCCGGTAAAAAAAATGCTTCACAAACTATTTATACCTATTTTCCGTTATAATAATAAAAGAGTTGCTATTCTCGGAAATATCCGAAGGAAAATAAAAAAACAGTATCATTTTATGCAGGAATCTACCGACAAATTCAAGAATGAGGAGTTAATACTCCGCGATTATCTGGCTATTGAAAGAACAAAGTTGGCCAATGTACGAACCTTGTTCTCTTATATCCGTACTTCACTCTATCTTCTTACTGCCGGAATCGGAATATTTCAGATCGAAAGTATATCCCGTCTGGACGGTCTCGCATGGGTATGTGTCGCAACCGGAGTTATCTTGTTCATTCTGGGCTTCATCCGTTATTTTCAAATGGGTAAACAATTGAAGGGGTATGTAAAACAGTCCCATTGTGATTAGGATACCTGGTTGCAGTGTAAAACATCACATGAAATATCACCATCTTTGTTGCTTCATCACGAAGCCTTCAAAGAAATCATCCCGATAACTATTTCCAATTGCAATCTCGTACGATTTGATAAATATATCATTGTTATCAAACGAATTGATATGGGCTGTATTGACTATATACGACTTATTGACCCGTAAAAAAGACTCCTTCGGTAATAAATCAAAAACGGCTTTCAGACTCATACGGGTAATGATACGTTGTTCGCCTAATTGCAAGATCACATAATCTTTCAATCCTTCGACAAAGAGGATATCAGAGAAGTTGACTTTGAAATACCTGCGTTCCGCCTTTACAAAGAAATATTCGGCAGCCGCAATCGTTTCAATCGCTTCCTTTTCCTCTTGCAACAATAAGGAATGATAAGACTGCGCTTTCTCAATCGCTTTCTGAAAGCGTTCCGCCTCCACCGGCTTTATCAGATAATCAATCGCATCCACCTCATAACTATCTAATGCGTATTCTGTATAAGCGGTAGTGAAGATTACCAATGTTCGTTTGGAGATAGTTCGGGCAAACTCAATTCCCGTAATACCCGGCATCTGAATATCCAGAAATACAAGGTCTACTACATGCTGCTCCATAAAGTCAGAAGCTGTGGCAGCACTATTAAAGCTTCCCACCAACTGAAGACATTCCGCCTCCTCTATCAGTAATTTCATTGCCTCACGTGCCAATGGTTCATCATCTACAATAATACAATTCATAGCGTTATACATAAAATTACAATATACCGATTTTCATTCTCTATCTGTTCCAGTTCATAACGATCGGGATATAACAGCCCCAATCTACGCTGAATATTTGCCAGCCCAATACCTCCTACCTTGTTACTGACAGCAACCGCCAGCGTGGAATTTTCACAACGAAATTCCAACCGATTTTCTTCTACCTTAAAAGAAAGATGTACGGACGAAGGATGCTCACTATCAAAACTATGTTTCACCGCATTCTCCACAAACGGAATAAACAATAACGGCTGAATCCAAATGGAGTCAATGTCTCCCTCCTGCTCCACTGTAAACTGAAAATGATCCCTACGTATTTTTTCCAGATTCAGATAGTCATTCAGAAAACGAATATCCGAAGCTAAAGAGACCCTTTCGCGCGAACTGTCATTAATCTGATACCGCAGTAAATCTTCCAGCTTAAAAAGAACTTTGGAAGCCTCTTCCGGATTCCTCTTAATCAGCACATTGGCATTATTCAGCATATTGAACAGGAAGTGCGGGTTTATCTGATTTTTAAGGAACTTCAGTTCAGATTGCAAAGTGGTAGATTCAAGTTTATCAATACGCAGATTATAACGCAGCCAATGAGTGAACAATGAAATTGCCGCCGAACCTGCGGTAACAAACCCCATAGTAAGTATGCCCGAAAAGGCATTGATGAAAGTAGCAAATCCATCGGGGTTCCTGACAGGCAAAATAACCTCAAAAAGCAATCCTTGCGTAACTGAAAGAAAAGTGATTACCACCAGATTGGTGATGATAGCTGCCAAAACATAACTACCCAAACGATTCTTTAATAAAAAACGGGGAACCAGCACGTGCAGGTTCGTATAAATCACCGCATCCATAGACAAGAAATATGCCAGACACCCTCCCAAGCGTCGCCAGAAAGAGACAGTCTGCAAAGGCTCGTACCAAAAGACATTGATGGTAATCAGCAAAACAACCAGTTGCAACAGGATATGCCTGTATATTCTGTAATGAGAGCTTATCAGAAAAGCGGTCACACCTCTGTCATCCATAGTTCCATCATACGGATTTCTATCAACCGTACTTCTATCTTCTATATTTATTATCATTGTTCACCTCCATTCAATTCCAGTCTTATACATTCAGTAGTTAACAACAATCCGTAACGGTCACCATACAATAAGTCCAGCCTTTGCCTGATTCGTTCCAGCCCTCTGTCTTCAGAGAGATTAAGTTGCGGACACATGCAAATGAATACAATCATGCCTTTTTCAACTTTCAGATGAATACTCAGAGAAACAGGAAGAACGATCTGCTGTTCGTGCATCAGCTTCATAATATGCTGTACGAAAGGAATAAAAAGCAAAGGTGGAACCAACATCCGGTTTACCTCCCCTTCCGAAATAAATTGATAGCTGAATTGCGGCCGGGAACTCTGTTCCAATGTCAGATAATTTGTAAGGAAAGCAACTTCACCGCTAAGTAATACTTTGTGCCTGCTGCAATCGTATAACTGATAACGTAGTAACTGGCTCAATTTCATCAACATCTTCGAAGCCTTTTCCGGTTCAGTCAATGTCAGTTCTCCCGAATGATGCAAAGTTTTGAAAAGAAGTTCGGGACTGACCTGCTCTTTCAGCTGCTCTACTTCAGAAAGTGCATGTGCCTTTTCCATCTGTGAAACACGTCGGTTTTCTATCATCCATTCTTTCAGGAGCACAGTCATCGTTCCCCCTATCATACAAAGCGTTGACAGCATAAAAGAAGATATGTAGTCCATCAGCATGGGAACCGAGAAATACGATCCCCGTGCATGAAGCTGTGGCCAATAGGAATAAGCCAGATATTCTATAATCATCTGTATCAACAGTGCAACGATCATTGCCACAGACAATAATGATAAATACACCATATAATGCCTTTTCAACAAATATCTTGAGAATAACCAAAAAAGATTCAGGCAGATAACACCCACATAAGTAAGCAAGTATATAAAAGTGAACACATAAATCCATCCCCCCAATATATCCCGGTAGTCCATAAAAATGATGAACACCTGATTGAAAGAGATAGTGCCCAGCACCATGACAAGTATCAGATACCGTATCCATCGAAATTCAGGACTAACAAGTAATCTATATAAAATAGCAGATTCGTTGCCTGCTGTAGCTGTTTCAGTTGCCATATGCTTCATTGGGTACGAAGATAAAACTTTTTCCTTCAAGATTTCTATCCGGATATCTAAAATTCAAGTTTATAGCTCACATTCGTCAGAACCGTGGAACCGTCAGTTGCATCTATTTTTCCGGTTTTCACATTATATTCATGTCCGTAGTGCTCTTTCGTAGCCATGAAATTCAATCCTTTTACAGCAAATTCATGAGATACTTTCTTCTTATTGATACGGTAGCTGACAGTATAATTACCGATAAACATGGGTGAATATTGTTTGGAGAATGCTCTCGTTTCGTCATATTGCACTTCCTTGTCCGGGTGTTTCAGGGTCGCTTCTACATCAATCGGGGAATACCGGTCCCCTCCCTGTAATGTCAGTTTCAGATTGACACTAAGGATATTCTCCCTGTTTCGCCCCAACATCCATTCCTTGCCGATAAGTCCATTGATGACGTAGTTCCGGTTAAACTTCGTATCATACCACACACCGTCTCCACCACGGTAACGAGAGTCAAACAACGAACCGGAAACCATATAATAGAGTCCTTTCTCCAGAAAACGTTCGAGAGTAATGTCAATTCCAATATTGCGGCCTCTCCCCTTATTGATAAGGGCATCCTCTACGTAAAAATCAGAGCGATTGAGCACAGAATAGGAACTGTCCGCCATCACAGGTACATCATGCAGAAACTGTACATAGGGTTCTATTTTCAGATTCATGCGGTCTGTAATTTTGTAGCTGAAAGATAACATGATATGCTGTGCTTTGGTAAAATCCAGATTCTTGTTAACAGATTGACTTCCTGTATTTTTTGTTTTTACAAAGTAGACGTCCATTTTCTCCATCCGACTGTACATTCCGTAAGCTAAGGCAAAAGTAGCTTTCGGGCTAGCTTGCCATTTCAAACCGGCACGGGGTTCAACCGACCATTTATTATTCAATGTCAAATATTGCCCGTAGATGCCGGCATTGAGAGTCCAACGGTCACTCAAACCGACAGAAGAACTATTGTAGACAGAAAGCAGACTTGTATTGCCGTCCCCCTGAGATACGGTTTCCAGTACCTGGGCTTCGTAAGGCGCTATGGAAAGATTCATATCATAGAACATAACGGTATATGTAAAGCCTGTTTTATTAGTAAACCGGTTGCTGAACTTACGATTATAGGTACTGGTTACTATGAGGTTGGTGTGCTTCGATTCAAGATCCATGTAAGGAGTCGATTCCAAAGCGTGATTGAACATGGAAGCGCCTCCGTCCAGTTGTGAATAGGTAGCGGCAACGGTGGTTTTCAGCGATGCGTCACTATTGAAGAAATAACGGTGGCTGATACCCCCAGCCGCCATATACTGTTTGTCACGCGACTCACTACGGTCACCCCAATATTCCCATTTCTCCGGATTTCTCTCCATGTCACTCTTAAATTTGTCTACCAAGCTGGTTCCCCATACTGAGAAAGTTCCGGCTTTCTGCGTAGGAAAGTTTAGTTTGAAGTTCAAATCCTGATAATCCATCGTTCCACCGTCAAGATTCAGTAGTCCTGTGGTAGAGTAACGGTAATTGAAGATATACGATGCTTTATGTTTCTTGCTCAAAGGACCCTCAGAAGCAACATCAATTCCCATAATCCCTACTTGAATCGTGTTTTCATTCTTTTGATTATTACCATTTCGTAGCTTCATATCAAATACACCGGACACAGCATTTCCATATTCCGCCGGAAAAGCTCCGGTAAAGAAATCTGAATTACCGAGTACCTGTGAACTAAGAGAAGAAAGAATTCCTCCACCCAATGTGGCAATATCCGCGAAATGATTCGGATTCGGGATTTCTACATCTTCCAGTCGCCATTGTAAAAGATGGGGTGCATTACCATGAATAGAGATGCCATTGGAAGAAACACTGGGTGCTACTCCGGCGAAAGCGGAAACTAAGCGTGCCGGATCATCAAAACCACCTGCATAACGGCTCGCTTCTTCCACACTCAACATACGTGCCCCAGTGGTCGCCATCTTATTCATCGCTTCCTCTTTGTTCGTTCGGGCACGGACTACGACTTCACTCAGTTCGTTTACACTTTCCTTCAGAGGGATTTCCAGATAGACTTCTTTGGCGGAAGTTACCAGTATTTCTCTAAAAAGTCCCGGTTCATACCCCATAAATGCTGCTTCTATCGTATGTCTCCCGACAGGAACCTGCGGAATAATGAAACGTCCCAAACTATCGGTTGTCGTCCCCATCCCTGCTTTGTCAGACAATCTCACTGTCGCATACGGTATAGGGTATTTTGAGTCTCCATCCACTACCATTCCACGAATGGTCTGTACCGGACGGCCTTTCCGTTCCGATGTTTGCCCCAAAACAGTAACTGATACAAATAAGGCAATCAATAATAATATCCATCCCCCATAGCGATACAGTTTCCGTATGAGTTCTTCGCAAAGAACTTTTTCAAAAGTTTTAAGTACTATCCCACATTCATCTGCCGGAATACCTGAACGGGTTGCTATTTCCCCCAATAACATAGTTTTATTCATCTTCATGACTTATTTTGTTTTTTATTTCGACACGAAGATAAGGGATACAGTATTGCCTGTTTTTCAAATGAGACGAACACGCCTCGTTTGTAGACAAGATATAGGATTGATAAGATAAATATGCCTTCCCCTCTAAATGTTCTAAATTTAATATAATAACAACAGGAGGTTACTCTAAAAATAATGAACTACAGGATATGCTGCATAAATTAATGTAATAATATACAGAAAAGCGAGCCCACACTGCATAATACTACGTAAAATATGCATCTATTCTTGTTCATATAACACTCGTTGGTTTTAAAGGAACACCTTGTTCCTTTAAAACCAACACTTCGTTCCTCACCGAGGAACCTATTTTTTCTTGATGAGAAAGTTATAAAAAGGCTATTTTAGCTTATTTTTTCTCTAGTTTGTCATAGATATCGAGAAATCAAAACGTGACATAAGAAACAAAATCGAATGATTAATCTTTCCAAATAACAGGCATCAACAGAAAATGATTACTATTTATTCAATTATCTCTTCCAATGACATAAAGAAGAAAATCCACACTTACAAATCATTGAGATATTCTATTCCCCTTAGTGAACGTAATGGAATCATGGTCTTTAGAACTCGTGTAAATATCCACTTTTTAAGAAAGGTCATTTTTTCAGTAGCTGCGGAGCAATCCTCACTTTACCCATAATATTCTACTTGTTCTGTTCTTTTTTTTTGATTTGAGGTGTGGCTATTCGACAAATGGGAACGGATTGATTGTAAATAATGGCAATCAACATCAAGGTAAAAAACCCGTTTTATCTTTCTCGGTTATTTCCCGGATTACTTTACAGGGAACTCCCGCAGCGATTACATTCTCCGGAATATTCTTTGTGATTACACTACCTGCACCGATTACAGAATTTTTCCCGATCGTAACACCACCCATAATATGAACTCCGGCACCTATCCATACATTATCTTCAATTACAATCGGATAAGCATAGCATCCCCCCATAACACGTTCTTGCGGATCGAGCGCATGATTTGCCGTATATAGACCAACGCGTGGTCCTAATAATACATTATCACCTATCGTAATGAGATTTCCATCCAACATAATACAATCAAAGTTGGCAAAGAAATTGTTTCCAATACTGATATTGAATCCGAACTCGCACCGGAAATGCGGCTCAAAATGAACACCATTACCGACATGTTTCAATAGTTTACGTAATAATGCCTCCCGAACTTCTTTAGGTCTTCCATAAGTGGAATTATAATCATTAGTCAAAAAGACAGCCCGTTCTCTTCTTTGAACCAATTCTATAGACAAGTCATTATACATTTCCCCTGAATGCATTCTTTCACACAATTCTTTATTTTCCATATATCACGATATTTTTTAATGCAGTATGTATTGCAAATATATGGAATTAGCCGGATTAAAGAAACAGCAGTTGATTTTCAAAAATAATTTTATAACTTTGGCGATATTGAATCCTTGTAATTTTATATAAAGCATGAATATCATTTCTCTTAAAGACTCACCTCAATATTTAGAAAAAGCTATTGCCTATTTCCAAAGTAAATGGGCTAATGAAAACACGAAAATGGTGTATGACGATTGTTTCAGACATTCTCTAAAAGCCGAAAATCCCATACCTCAATGGTATCTTCTTATGAATGGTGATGAAATTGTAGGGTGTGCAGGACTTGTTAGCAATGATTTTAATTCTCGTATGGATTTATATCCTTGGTTCGTTTCCTTATTCATTGAGGAAAAGTACAGAGGAAATAACTATGCCAGTCTTTTAATAGAACGGGCAAAGAAAGATACACAAAAAATCGGTTTTTCAAAATTATACTTAAGTACCAGTCATACTTCGTATTACGAACGATTAGGCTTCACCTATATCGGAGATTGTTGGCATCCTTGGGGAGAAAGTTCTCGTGTATATGAAATCATTCTAAAATAATCAGATAGAAACAATAACAGATTTCATAGAAATAAACCGAAAAGACTGGATTACTTTATAATCTCTAAGTCTTCAACCCGTACATATCCAACAGTTTCGTCAGATTCTGTTATAAGAGTATATCTCACTTTGCACCAATCACCTTTAATATCATCAATAACAACGCGTCCGCCAAAGTATGCACCTGCCATATTATCATCTTTATTTATCAATCTCCCATTGGGTGAAATATAAGCACGATTGGTACAAAGAAAAGCCCGATCACCAATCTTTATAGGCAAAAAGGTAACAGATTTACAATTTTCAGGCATTTTCAAATCAGACTTATATACATTCGCCAAGTTTTCCGTAGTCATATTAATCCAAATATGAAATCCTTCTCTGAAGTCAAGTTCCGAAAAAGAATGATTTATATGAATTTGTGAATTGCATGAATACAGTTTCCCATATTTTTCAGAAGTGCTCGCATAAACAGCATATAAGATATTACCCTGTTCATCATAATAAACGACATTATTAAGGTCACCCCCATCCGAGTACCATTTGATAGTCTTGCGTACCCTTCCTTTTTCATCATAATATAAAGTCGCAAAACTTGTGACCTGCCTATAGTCTATATCAGCTACCACATCTGAGTGATCACACATACTCGGAGCTGCAAACTCCAGATACATATATTTACCTAAACTATCGACAGGTACAAGATACGCTATCCGTAACGGCATCTTATTAATAGCTTCAACTTGACTTGTACATTCCGGATAAGTATTTGTCTGTGCAAAGGCTGATATTGCCACAACAGAGAGTAACAGAGTTAATAGGATTGTTCTCATTATATTCATTCAAGTTTTAAGTCCCTCAAATATACAAAAAAAGGCATAAAAAAAGGCTATCTATCCCAGACAGCCAATCTTTTTGTTAACCTTAAATCTAATACTATGAAAAACACACTACAAAGATACGGACTTTCCGCATATCTCCAAATTTCCGGAGCAGAGCGGAGCATCTTATAACATGGTTTAATAAAAGCAGCAGATTCGTTAACATTTAACATAATTCATTTGGATATTAACTAATGCCTGACAGAATCTGAAATACCGTCAGCCCAAAGAACACTTGTCTATCTTAAACCTCACACCGGATATCCAAACCTTTTTCATAGTTCTTTTGTTTATAAAGTAGAATAACTAAATACACGATATGAGCATCAAAGAACAATACTGGAAATATTCCCTCATCGTCATCATACTATTTATGGGAATCATCATCTTCCGTCAAATCACCCCTTTTCTAGGGGGATTGTTGGGAGCACTCACTATTTATATTCTAGTACGTAAACAAATGGCACACCTGACAGAAAGATGGAAAATAAAACGCAGTGTTGCCGCATTACTGATCACAGCAGAAACGGTTATGGTATTTTTGGTACCACTTGGATTAACCGTCTGGCTATTGGTAAGCAAACTTCAAGATATCAATCTGGACCCTCAAACATTCATCGCTCCTATGCAGCAAGTGGCAGAGTTTATCAAAGAAAAAACCGGTTACGATGTATTAGGGAAAGATACCATATCATTCATTGTCTCCATCCTTCCCCGCATCGGACAGATCATTATGGAAAGCATCAGCAGCCTTGCCATCAATCTGTTTGTCATGGTATTCGTACTATACTTTATGCTGATAGGAGGAAAAAAAATGGAGGCTTATGTGAATGATATTTTGCCATTTAATGAAGCAAACACACAGGAAGTTATTCATGAGATTAACATGATTGTACGTTCCAACGCTATCGGCATCCCGCTATTAGCAATCATCCAAGGAGGAGTAGCCATGATAGGATATCTCATCTTCGGAGCACCGAACATATTAATTCTGGGATTTCTTACCTGCTTTGCCACCATCATTCCGATGGTAGGAACTGCCCTGATATGGTTTCCCGTAGCCGCTTATCTTGCTGTAACCGGAGACTGGTTCAATGCTATCGGACTCGCTGCCTACGGAGCAATAGTCGTATCACAATCTGATAACCTGATCCGATTTATTCTGCAAAAGAAAATGGCCGATACCCATCCACTGATTACCATATTCGGAGTTGTAATTGGCTTGCCGCTATTCGGTTTTATGGGAGTTATCTTTGGTCCGTTACTACTCTCACTATTCTTTCTCTTTGTTGACATGTTCAAGAAAGAATATCTGGATTTACGAAATAACCTTCCTTCGAGATGACGGAGCTACCAAAAAAATGCGTACTTTTGCAGTCGTAAAAACGACACTTTAATTCAATGGAAGCATTTACATTCAACACTGTTGAACTGATTCTTTTATCAGCGGCAGGTATTCTTTTTATCATTCAGCTCATTTATTATTTCGGCTTGTATAATCGAATACATATCCGCAATAAAGCTGTACGCAAAGAAGAAGTGCATTTCACACAGGAAATGCCTCCACTTTCCGTAATACTTTATGCACGAAATGAAGCTGATAACTTACGTAAAATCTTACCTTCCATTCTCGAACAAGACTATCCGCAGTTCGAAGTGATTGTTATCAACGATGCTTCTACAGATGAAACAGAGGATGTATTGGGATTTATGGAAGAGAAATACCCTCATCTCTACCATAGCTTTACTCCTGACAGTGCACGCTATATCAGCCACAAGAAACTAGCCTTAACGCTAGGTATCAAAGCCAGTAAACATGACTGGTTAGTATTTACAGAAACAAATTGTATGCCTGCCAGTCGACAATGGCTTAAACTAATGGCACGCAATTTCACTTCACAGACTCAAATAGTGCTGGGATATAGCGGTTACGACCGGACCAAAGGATGGCTACACAAACGGGTGGCTTTTGACACTTTATTCCAGTCCCTGCGTTATTTGTGTTTTGCACTGGCAGGAAAGCCATATATGGGTATCGGACGTAACATGGCTTATCGGAAAGAATTATTCTTCCAAAGAAAAGGTTACTCCACTTACCTGAATCTGCAACGCGGAGAAGATGATCTGTTCATCAACCAGATAGCGACTCCATCAAACACACGGGTAGAAACGGATATCAATGCAACCATGCGGATACAACCTGTATATAACTACAAAGAATGGAAGGAAGAAAAGATTAGCTACATGGCTACCGCACGCTATTATCGCGGCATACAACGCTATTTATCAGGATTTGAAACTTTCTCCCGTTTACTGTTTTACGCTGTCTGTATAGCGGGTATTGTAATCGGTATCCTCCATTTACACTGGCTGTCTGCCGGAATTGCATTATTGATATGGATATTCCGTTATATTGTACAGGCAGTCGTCATCAATCAAACAGCCAAAGAAATGGGCGGAGGCAGAAAATATTATTTCTCTCTGCCGGTATTCGATATTCTCCAACCCATCCAGTCACTTAGATTTAAACTCTACCGTTCTTTCCGGAGAAAAGGAGATTTTATGAGAAGATAAGCAATCATATAGATTACAGGGTTCGCTGCATATAAATCGCATCCGAACCATCATGATAATAGGCTGGCTTTACTCCCACGGGAATAAAGCCATTTTTCATATATAACCTGATAGCAGGAGTATTTGTAACTTTCACTTCGAGTGTAATCTTTGCCGCCTTACAGTCATGAGCTGTAGCAATCGTCTGTTCCATCAGTAACTGCCCCAGTTTCCGACCTCTGAAATCCGGATGGACAGCTATCGAATATATTCTCAGATAGCGAGTTCCCGCATGAAGCAACAACGAGATATAAGCTATAATCTGCTCTTGCTCTACCACCACATAAAAGATTCCTTTTGAACGACCGATCAGATAGGCAAACTGTTCCCGCGAGAAACTATCTTCCCGGAAACATTCCTGCTCTATTTCCAGAATAGCAGGAATATCCCTCAAATTTGCTTTGCGAAGGTATACGGTCTGTTCCATCACTAATAATGTTTCATATCCAAAGCCTGCTCAAAGTGATTCAGCAGACGATAATACATTTCGTCACCGATAATCGCATCTTCCAATTCATGGTCAATACTCGGATTATCATTGATTTCAATAACGTAAGCCTTATCATCCACCATTTTCAAGTCTACTCCATACAAACCTTTTCCTATGAGATTGGCAGCTTTTATCGCTGTATCCAATACCACACGTGGTACTTGATAGATAGGAATCGTATCCACTAATCCACAGCGGCTCCTTCCCGAATCATAATGGCAATAAATCTGCCAATGTCCTTTTGCCATGTAGTACTTGCAGGCATACAAAGGTACTCCATTCAACAAACCAACACGCCAATCAAACTCCGTAGGCGTAAACGCCTGTGCCAATAAGATAGCCGACTTCTCGAAAAGGACTTCAAGGCTGGTTTTCAGCTCTTCTTCATTGGATACTTTTTTCATCCCAATGGAATAAGAACCGTCCGGTATCTTCAAAATGAAAGGAGCACCTACCTGCTCGCTTATCTGTTCGAACGAATTTTCATTGGACTGGAAAATCAATGTAGACTTCGGTGCCGAAATCTTTTCTTTCTCAAAAAGTTCTTTCAGATAAACCTTATTCGTACACCGGATAATAGACAACGGATCATCAATAACTACCATTCCATTTTGTGCAGCCAACTGCGACAAATGGAATGTATAGTGATTCAGTGATGTCGTCGTACGGATAAACAGCGCATCAAACTCCAGCAAGCGCATAGCGTCATCTTCCGTAATCATTTCAACATGAATATTCATCTTCTTGGCTACTTCGGACAGCTTATGCAAAGCCCCTTTGTTACTAGGCGGAAATTTTTCTTTCGGATCAATGAGTACTGCCAAACTATATCTGGGAACTTTTGTCGACTTAGGCGCACGCCATATCTTCTTATTAAAATTATCGAGTGTATTAGCAAAGAAGTCCTGTTCCTCATCATCCAACCGGTTCAAAGGCAAAAACTGAACACTTTCAATCTGATTCTTAGGATGAGTATTCAGGGCAACTTTCAGTAATGGACAGGGATAATTCTCGAAAATAAAACGGGCTACTCTTTCCAACCCTTTCTCACGGCATTTCCCGAAATAGATATTCAGATACCAGATATCACTTTTGATCTCATTCTTCTGAATCCACTGATAACACAATGCCTGCAAACTACGATCCATACGGATTCCTGTCCCTGTCTCCAGTTTATTGATGATATCAACATCGGGAATCACCCGTTGTCCTCTCGTTTGGGCAAGCAACGAACAATAATACCCTTCGGAATTATAGCTGTAATCATTGCTAAGATTAATAACTAACTTCCGGTCTTTTTCAACCGGCTTGTTCTTCAGATAGTCGGAAACAGTCAGGATACTTTTTGTCTCACAATACGGTTTCCAGTCATCCGGATTATCCAACAGAATTAACACATTATTCATAATGGTTAAAAATTAAACCTACAAGAGGATATTAAGTAAATTGGGCGCAAATATAGACATATTATTCACTCTACATCACGTAAGAGTCTAAATTATTTTTGCAGCAAAAAAAGAAAAGAAAAAGAAGGGATTACTCGTATCGCATGGAACTTGCAGGATTGATCTTTGTTATTAGGAAAGAAGGGCCAATCAGCATCAGGACGGATGCCAGCAAAGTACCTGCATTAATCAAAAGGAAGAACCAAATATTGAAAGAAACCGATACTGTATCCACATAATAATTCTCCGGATCAAGTTTGAATATTCCAAATTGAGATTGAATAAAGCAGAATGCCAGTCCAATTACATTTCCCCAAAGCATTCCTTTACCAATAAGAAAAACTGCAAACCAAAGAAAAGTCTTGCGAATCGTAAAATTATCAGCTCCCAGAGCCTTTAATATTCCGATCATATTAGTTCGTTCTATGATAATAATCAGCAAACCGGAAATCATGGTAAAGCCAGCAACTCCAATCATCAGAAAAAGGATTACCCATACATTAAGATCAAGCAAATTCAACCATTCAAATATTTGAGGATTCAGTTGTTCTATGTTGCGTACATAATATATACCGCCAAACTCATCCCGCTGGTTGTCAGTGTCAACTGCTATTTCATAAGTTATATCTTCCAGCTTATCATAGTTATGCACCTGCAACTCTACTCCACTCACCTGCTCCGGCTGCCAGCCATTCAGGCGATTTACTGAATAAAGGTCCGTCAATAAAAAGAGGTTATCATATTCGGAAAAATTGGTCTGATAAATACCTGCAATCGTCAAACGTCGGGCACGAATATTATCCTGGATATAATAGGTATATATCTTATCCCCCAGCTTCAACTTCATTTTGGTAGCCAATGCCTTGGAGATAAGTACCTGATTACTGGAAACCGAATCGCTGAACACAGGAATCTCTCCTTCCACCAGATACTCTTGCATAAAACCAGGATCAAACTCCGGTCCGACACCTTTCAAGACCATTCCTTGAAAAGCATCATCCGTTTTTATCATCCCCGGCTTTGTGGAATAACGTTGCACATGGCTTACTTCGGGATAGCTGGAAAGAGCAGTCATCATGCTGTCGCCTACCGCTATCGGATGAGTCTCATAAGAATTAACCGCATCCAGGTTCGCTATCTGAATGTGTGACCCGAATCCGATCACTTTATTCCTTACCTCACTTTTAAACCCTATAACTACTGCCACCGCAATAATCATAACAGCCAGCCCGATAGCAATACCGGCCATAGCAATGAGGACCGCAGGACGTGAAACCTGCTTTCCACCATCGCTTTCGCGATAAATACGACGAGCTATAAAAAGAGATAACGACAATTCTTTTAAATATTAAGTAATAGGTATTAAGTATTAGCCACAGCTTATTTAGAGATTAGGAATTAAGTATTTATTAAGCATTAAGACATTACCTTATAATACATCATACGCCAATCAGCGTCTACGGTTAATACTTAATACTTATTAATCTATTCCTTATTCCGTTCTTCCCGGATACGCTTCCAAAGCCTTCTGCAAAATAAAAAGCGCACGGTTCAAATCTTCTTTCTTCAATACGTAGGCGATACGGACTTCATTGGTACCTGAGCCCGGGGTAGTATAAAAACCAGAAGCCGGAGCCATAAATACAGTTTGCCCTTCATATTCAAAATCAGAAAGACACCAGGCACAGAACTTATCCGAATCATCTACAGGAAGTTTGGCTACAGTATAGAAAGCCCCCATCGGAATTGGAGAATAAACACCCGGAATACGGTTCAATCCGTCAATCAGGCATTTACGACGTTCCACGTATTCATCATACGTCTCCCGTGAATATTCTTCCGGAGCATCCAGAGAGGCCTCAGCAGCTATCTGTCCGATTAAAGGAGGACTCAAACGAGCCTGACAGAACTTCATAACAGCATCACGTATCTCTTTGTTCTTGGTAATCAAAGCACCGATGCGAATACCACATTCGGAATAACGTTTTGAAACAGAATCGATCAGTACGACATTATTCTCAATACCTTCCAAATGGCAGGCAGAGATATAAGGGGAACCGGTATAAATAAATTCACGATATACTTCATCCGAAAAGAGGAAGAGGTCATACTTCTTCACCAAATCCCGAATCTGATTCATTTCACGACGGGTATACAGATATCCTGTCGGATTATTCGGGTTGCAAATCAGAATCGCTTTGGTACGTTCGTTGATCAATTCTTCGAATTTCTCCACTTTCGGCAGAGAAAACCCTTCTTCAATGGTCGTGGCAATCGTACGGATCTTTGCTCCAGCAGAAATGGCAAATGCCATATAATTGGCGTATGCAGGTTCCGGAACTATGATTTCATCACCCGGATTCAAACAGGAAAGGAAGGAGAAAAGTACCGCTTCCGAACCTCCTGATGTAATAATTATATCGTCAGCCGTCAGGTTGATGTTGAACTTTGCATAATATCCTACTAGTTTCTCGCGATAGCTACGGTTTCCGGCACTGGGGCTATATTCCAGTACTTTACGATCAATATTGCGTATCGCGTCAATCGCGGCCTGAGGAGTGGGCAGATCAGGCTGTCCGATATTCAGGTGAAACACATGGACTCCCCGTTGCTTGGCAGCGTCTGCCAATGGAGCCAGCTTTCTGATAGGAGATGCAGGCATCTCGTTTCCGCGAATGGATATGGTCGGCATAATTTTATTGACTATTTTACAATTTACTATTTACTATTTAACTTGGAGCTGCAAATGTACGCAATTATTTGAATACAGAGACATAAAAACTTTAAAAACCTTAGCAAGGTTAAAAACCTTATGGTAATTTGAAAAGAAAGCTATACATTTGTAATACAGAAAACTTAAAACAATATCATAATGACCATACACCTTATCGCATTCGCTTCAATACTACATAAACAAGCCTCGTTGCGTAGTTCACACGAAGCTATTTTGAGTGAGCTTGAAAAATATTATACTGTAAGGCTCATCGATTATCAAGATATGGATAAGCTGAACAGTGATGATTTCAAGATCATTTTTGTCGCTACCGGAGGAGTGGAAAGACTGGTTATCCAGCATTTCGAACGTCTGCCCCGACCTGCCATTTTGTTAGCAGACGGTATGCAGAACTCACTTGCTGCAGCACTGGAAATATCAACTTGGTTGCGAGGAAGGGGAATGAAGAGCGAAATTCTTCATGGTGAACTCCCGTCTATCGTTCAAAGGGTACATATACTTTATAACAATTTCCGGGCACAGCGTTCTTTGTTTGGTAAACGTATAGGCGTCATCGGTACTCCTTCTTCCTGGTTGGTTGCCAGTAATGTTGACTATCTTTTGGCTAAGCGCCGCTGGGGCATCGAATACATAGATATTCCACTGGAACGAGTCTATGAACATTTTCAACAAATTACAGATGAAGAAGTAGGTGCATCGTGTGCTGCCGTTGCTTCGCAAGCTCTTGCTTGTCGCGAGGGAAGTCCTGAAGATTTAATCAAGGCTATGCGATTATACCGGGCGATAAAGAAGATATGTAAAGAAGAAAAGCTGGAAGCACTGACTTTAAGTTGCTTCAAGTTGATCGAGCAGATAGACACTACCGGTTGCCTGGCATTATCCTTATTGAATGACGACGGAATAATGGCAGGATGTGAAGGAGACCTTCAATCCATCTTCACCCTTCTGGCTGTCAAAGCACTTACAACCAAAGAAGGTTTCATGGCAAATCCTTCTATGATCAATACCCGGACAAACGAACTGATATTAGCACATTGTACCGTAGGACTGCAACAAACGGAAAGATATATCATCCGTAATCATTTTGAGACGGAAAAAGGAATAGCCATACAAGGACTACTTCCCACCGGAGATGTAACGGTCATTAAATGTGGTGGTGAATGTCTGGATGAATATTATCTGTCTACAGGAACACTGACCGAAAATACCAATTATATTAATATGTGCCGTACACAGGTACGTATCCGGATGAATACCCCGGCAGAATATTTCTTGAAAAATCCGTTGGGCAACCATCACATCATGATTCATGGTAACTATGAAGATACATTGAATGAGTTCTTCATGGCAAATGCCTACAAGCGGACAGAATAAACATTCTAAAAAACACTTTTAGACTCATCATAAAATAAAGCCTCTGTTGAAGACCAACAGAGGCTTTATTTATATCAAACAGAGGTTCAGTTACAACCAACCAGAGCCTCTGTTTTTAATCAGGCTATATTTTATGAAAGTTCAATAGCTACATCTTCCCACTTACCGCCATGCCACTCCACTACAGAGGAGAAACCGGCCTTCTTCAGAGCAGTCAACGCTTCCACGCGGCTGTTATTGATCCGTTCCGGATAGTGGGCATCACTGTTCACTTGTACCCGGACACCTAACTCTTTCAACAAAGAAAAATAACGTTCATTCGGGTAAAAAGTCCCCAAATCATGATAGGACTTTGTATTGATTTCAACAATATATCCATGTTCGGCAATTGTCGTAAAATATCGATGTAGCAATCTGTCATACCATAACTCATCTAATAAGCCGGGGCGATAACAGGAAGCATTGTAATGCATTTTATCCGCATGACCTACAATATCAAAGCCTCCCAAATCTAACATATGAAACAGATTGTTATAGTATGACCAAATCACGTAATCAAGATTACCTCCAAAATGCTGATCTACCAACTGCCGGAAAGTATCTGCCGGAGTATCAATATCCACTACTTTTCCTTCCGGAGAATAGAGCATATGCACGGAACCGATCCGATAATCAAGTGGCAGATTCTGAAAACTAGGCAAAGCGGGATGGCTTTCCTCATTCAAATAATCAATTTCAAGACCGATGATTAATTCTATCTTATCGGCATATTTCTCTTTCAGGCGGGAAAACTCAGCAAGATAATCATCCATCCGATCCCATTCCATTGTCCATGCGGTAGAAAATGGCAGTGGAGCGTGAGACGAAATACCATAAGAAGTAAAGCCTGCACTTATGGCAAAACGAATAAAATCTTCCATATTAGCTCGCCCGTCACAATACAGACAGTGGCTATGATAATTAGTCAGATTGGGCATAATAGGTTTTATCTGGTTATTTCGGTTTTCATATTAATCTTTATCGGCATCAACCTTCTATCTCGCTTAATTCTAACCAACGCATTGTCTTTTCGTCAATCAGTTCATTCACTTCAGGCAAACGTTTAGACTTGTCAGTCAGTTCATCTACAGAAAGAGTACCACTACAAAGCAATTCCTCAATCTGTACCTTCTCCGCTTCCAGTTGTGCTATTTCTTTTTCCAGCTGTTCGAACTCACGTTTTTCCTTGAAACTCATTTTACGTTTATCATTCAGACGAACACGGGCTGTTTTCTCTTCCTGCGGCTTCTCTGCTTCTTTTTCTTTCTGAGCTTTCGCTTCTTTCCAGTCACGATAATCACTGTAGTTACCGGGGAAGTCCCGGATATCTCCCTGACCGTTAAAGACCAACAGATGATCAACAACCTTATCCATAAAGTAGCGGTCGTGAGATACAACAATCACACAGCCTTTGAAACTCTGGAGGTATTCTTCCAAAACATTCAAGGTAATGATATCCAGATCGTTGGTAGGCTCATCCAATACCAGAAAGTTAGGATTACGCATCAAGACCGTGCACAAGTAAAGACGACGGCGCTCTCCTCCACTCAGTTTACAGACATAACTATGCTGCGTTTCCGGAGTAAACAGGAAATGTTGCAGGAATTGTGAGGCTGTCAGTTTCTTGCCATTACCCAGTTCAATTACTTCGGCAATATCCTGTACCACATCAATAACCTTCATCTGCTCGTCAAACTGAAGCCCATCCTGCGAGTAATAACCGAAACGAACTGTTTCGCCGATGTCTATTGTTCCTCCATCCGGTTTTACCAGTCCCATTAATATTTTAATGAAAGTAGATTTTCCGGTACCGTTATTTCCCACAATACCCATTTTCTCATAACGGGAGAAAATATATGAGAAATCGTCCAGAATCTTCAGATCACCGAAGCTCTTGGATAAATGATCAGCTTCAAATATCTTGCTTCCAATATAAGACGCTTTTACTTCCAGTTTCACGTTATCATTACGCTGGCGCTGTTTGGCAACTTTCTCCAATTCATAAAAAGCGTCTTCACGATAACGGGCTTTATGACCGCGTGCCTGTGGCATCCGGCGCATCCAGTCGAGTTCAGTACGATAAAGATTATTGGCGCGTTCTATTTCCACGCTTTTCGCTTCGATACGTTCCTCACGTTTCTCCAGATAATAGCTGTAATTTCCTTTATATTGATACAGTTGCTGATTGTCTATTTCAATAATCTCCGAACAAACACGGTCGAGGAAATAACGGTCATGCGTTACCATCAACAGGCTAAGGTTGGTACGGCGGAGATATTCTTCCAGCCATTCAGTCATATCCAGATCCAAATGGTTGGTAGGCTCATCCAGAATCAGCAGGTCGGGTTCGGTAATCAAGGCGTTGGCCAATGCAACACGCTTCAATTGTCCGCCGGACAGTTGCTTCACCTTCTGATCAAAATTTCTGATTTTCAGTTGAGATAGAATCTGCTTTGCTTTCTGTTCGTACTCCCATGCTTTTTCCTGATCCATGCGCGCCAAAAGATCTTCCAGTCCCGGATGTCCTTCGGTTTCCATACAACGCTCGTATTCCTTAATCAGTTCTACAGTACTGTTTCCATGATGAAAGCAAGCTTCAAGAACAGTCAGTTCTTCGGGGTACTGCGGATCCTGCTCCAGATAATCTACACGGAGATCACGGCGGAAAACGATGCTACCGCTATCATGCCCTTCTTTCCCTGAGATAATATTCAATAAAGTAGTCTTTCCACTACCATTCTTTGCTATTAATCCGACACGCTGCCCTTCGGCAATGCCAAATGATATATTTTCAAAAAGAACCAGATCTCCGAAAGACTTGGTCAGGTTGTCTACTTGTAAATAAGGTACTGCCATTTAATCCAAACACTTCTTATATTCCTCTACTACGTTGCAAGGCTCTCCTGCCTTCACTCTGCTCCATGTTAACTTCATCGGGTCGATAGTCCGGTCTTTATACCGGAGCAAAGGTGCCTCACGATTACCGTCAATCAATGTCATCCATTCCATGCCATCGATCTCATTTGCAAGGATAGCGCAAATGGTGATACCTATCGCCATCCACTCCTCTTTCTTTTTCGGTCCTATTTTGCCGGAATCAATCACTTGTTGCAGTTTCTCCAAGTCTTCTTCCACTCCCTGAAAATCTTTTTTCAGTTCCTGTTTCACCATCGACACGGTCCACTCATAACTTTCATTCACCAGATAGATTTCCGAAAGACGGATGGGAATCAATTCTGCCGGATATTTCTGATCTTCCTTACGAATCTCCAACGTAGCAATCACCTCTTCCGCTTCTTTCACCGCTCCTCCCTTGGGGACGGTAAACGAACATTCGAAAGCTATATTGTCAATGCCTGTGATCCATAAATGAGAAGTGTAATACGTGCCGTCTTCCTGAAACATCTCTTTGCTATAAGCGCAATCCAACTGTCCGATTTTCACCAATGAAGCCGAATCGTTCTCTTTCAACTCCAGCCGAATGGCTTCTTTGCCATAACCGGCATTCCCTTTAAATGCAGATATACGAAAGTTTCCCGTCCAAACATCGGGATTATAGAAAAGAAAAGAGCCTTCGCCATCTTCAAACTCATTCCAGTCCGACGGATAGTTTATAGAAAACCAAGCTCCGGGAGAGATAAATTTCTTGCCTTGCATTCTTTTTCGTTAAATGATTACTTGGCAAAAATACAAATTAAAAATGAATCTCACTTCCCTATGGGCTGTATTTTCCTCCGCACTTCTTTGGAAATCTCCAAAAACATGTAGTTCAACTTTCCGGAATGGATTCCTTCTACATTATCCTTATACTTTTTATTAGCGTATTGTTTCGATTTCTCAAAAGTCAGTAAAGACATTTCATTCTGTGATTTACCTACCATCGTAGAGTCCAGTTGTTCGTCCGGAAAGAAGTCGTCCAGGTCGACATCACCGATCATCGTCGTTTCAAGAAAATTCATATCCTTATGTGAGTTGTCGGTGTAATATCCCACAAACATATGTCCCGGAGTACGCACTAATATAGGTTCGATATTAATCGAACGAAGCAACGACGCAAACAGTACACTTCCATCCACGCAATTAATCTGCGAAGACTCCAAAGCGTCATCAAAAGTACGGACACGCTGCGAAAAGACGACATTACTGGAAAGGCTCGTGTTAGAAACAGAGCTATAACGGAATTTACGTTTCTGCAAAACATTCCAGAGGGCATATACCTGCTTGTCTACTGCTCCTTTTGCCGTACTTTGATAGCCCAGAAAGCGGTTTACAATACGAGTATTCAAGGCTTCACGCAGTAGCTGGTCGATCATCGGATTCTCTTCATTCACATAGGCCGCAAAGAAAATGCTGGTATCATAGAACTTCGTTCCATTGGCTACATATCCCAACAGGCACTCATTGACGCTACGTACTGAAAATGTACGCACCCGCTGCCCCATATCTTTTCCATTCATTTCTACTTTTACCGCCACGCTCACCGGTTCCGCCTGCACATTATTCTTCAATGCTTCATAATTCCAGATGATATCCGGATAAATGGTATATTCTGTTCTTGGTTTATTCAGTACGAATTCCGATACGGAACGTGAGAAAAACGGAGTTTCGGCAACTTCAATCCGGACCCTGCTGTAAGCTGTCCGCGACTTTACGCGGATGGCAATACATGACTTCGGATTTCCCAGATACATAGAATCGGTAGGAGTAATAACCTGAGCATCTGTGGTCGCTACCGACAAAATAGCCGACGGAAAGATATTCCCTCCCAAATCATCTACTATCTCGAAACCTGAATTAAAAGCAGAATATTTAAAGACTGATATTCCCCCAATTAAAATAAGGAGCACAATGACTGCTCCTATGATTTCGCGTCTATAGCGTTTCAGATCTATTCTTATCATTATCTATATCCTTAATATATGTATTATTACCTTATATCGCTAACAAAGATAACAAATAACAACCGTTTTTTACTTGGGTATTCAACAAAATCTTTTAAATCCCCTCTCACTTGCCACTTTCCGTCGAATGTAATATGATTGTAACATTTGTTTCATCCGCCCGTAACAAAATCTCCTCATCTTTGTCCCGGAATAAAATAAAAACTTAACTTTGTCATATCACATTAATACATATATCTTATGAACGATTACCGTATTTTAGTTGTCGACGATGAAGAAGACCTCTGTGAGATCCTGAAATTTAATCTTGAGAATGAAGGTTACGAGGTGGATACCGCTAACTCTGCCGAAGAAGCGCTGAAAATGGACATCAGCAGTTACCACCTGATTCTCCTGGACGTGATGATGGGAGAAATCTCCGGATTCAAAATGGCGAACATGCTGAAGAAGGACAAAAAGACGGCTATGGTGCCTATCATCTTCATCACGGCGAAAGACACAGAAAATGATACTGTGACCGGATTCAACCTGGGAGCAGACGACTATATCTCGAAACCCTTCTCCCTGCGTGAAGTCATCGCCCGCGTGAAAGCTGTATTGAGACGCACAGCCACAACGGAAACGGAAAAAGTGCCCGAACGACTTGTCTACCAGTCACTCGTGATTGACATCACCAAGAAAAAGGTGAGCATAGATGACGAAGAAGTACCGCTGACTAAAAAAGAATTTGAGATACTGCTTCTATTGGTACAGAACAAAGGACGTGTATTCTCACGCGAAGATATTCTTGCCCGCATCTGGAGTGATGAAGTCTACGTACTCGACCGTACCATCGACGTAAATATCACCCGCCTGCGGAAAAAGATAGGCGAATATGGCAAATGTATTGTCACCCGCCTGGGATATGGATATTGCTTTGAAGCAGAATAATAAACGATTATGAACCTACCTGTCACCCAAAAACATTTCCTTTCTTTCAGCCGGAAGCTTTTCCTTTCGGTCATTTCGTTGTTTCTGGTATTCGCCATCTGCTTTATAGCCTACCAGTATCAGCGTGAAAGAGAATATAAAATCGAGTTACTGAATACGCAGTTACAAGATTATAACAGCCGACTGTATGAACGCCTGAATAATAGCGCAGCTATCGAAGAAGTCACAAGCAAATATATTCGTGAGCATGCGCTACAAGACTTACGTGTCACACTGATCGATCTGCAGGGAAATGTGATCTATGACAGTTATAAGAATCAGAATCAGCCACTAGAGAGCCATCTCAATCGCCCGGAAGTGCAGAAAGCCCTGAAAGAGGGTAACGGATTCGATGTACGTCGTACTTCTGAAACTACCGGATTGCCTTATTTTTACTCCGCCACACGCTACGGAGATTATATGATCCGTTCGGCACTACCTTATAATGTAAGTCTGATCAATAACCTGCAAGCAGACCCGCATTACCTTTGGTTTACAGCTGCCATATCTTTGCTGCTTATCATCATCTTCTACAAATTCACGAATAAACTGGGCACTTCTATCAGCCAGTTACGCGAATTTGCCATGCGTGCCGACCGGAACGAACCGATTGAAATGGCAATGCAATCCGCTTTTCCCCACAACGAGCTGGGCGAGATTTCGCAGCACATTATCCAGATCTACAGACGTCTGCATGAAACCAAGGAAGCTCTTTACATCGAACGCGAAAAGCTGATTACCCACCTTCAGATTTCACACGAAGGACTGGGTATATTCACTAAAGATAAGAAGGAGATTCTGGTCAACAATCTCTTTACCCAATACAGTAACCTGATCTCAGACTCTAACCTGGAAACGACAGAAGAAGTTTTCGCTATCAGCGAACTGAAAGAGATCATCAACTTCATCAACAAAAACCAGCAACAACGTTCACGGGGAAAAGACGAAAAACGTATGTCTGTCACCATCAACAAGAACGGACGAAACTTTATCGTAGAATGTATCATTTTCCAAGATGCCAGTTTCGAGATATCCATCAACGACGTTACCCAGGAAGAAGAACAAGTAAGACTGAAACGCCAGCTGACACAAAATATCGCCCACGAACTGAAAACGCCGGTAAGCAGTATCCAAGGATATCTGGAAACGATTGTCAACAACGAAAACATCTCCCGCGAGAAGATGAACACTTTCCTCGAACGCTGCTATGCACAGAGCAACCGCCTCAGCCGTCTGCTACGTGACATATCCGTACTAACCCGTATGGACGAAGCCGCCAACATGATAGATATGGAACGAGTGGACATCAGCGTACTGGTAGGAAACATCATCAACGAAGTTTCACTGGAACTGGAAGAAAAGCATATCACCGTTATCGATTCACTCAAGAAAGGTATTCAGATAAAAGGTAACTACTCATTGCTCTATTCCATCTTCCGTAACCTGATGGACAATGCCATCGCCTACGCAGGATCGAATATACAAATCAACATCAACTGTTTCCGTGAAGACGAGAATTACTATTATTTCAGCTTTGCAGATACAGGGATAGGGGTATCGCCGGAACATCTGAACCGCCTCTTCGAACGCTTCTACCGGGTAGACAAAGGCCGCTCACGCAAACTTGGCGGCACAGGACTGGGATTGGCCATTGTAAAGAATGCCGTGATCATACACGGCGGCAACATCTCAGCCAAGAACAACCAAGGTGGTGGTCTGGAATTTGTTTTCACATTGGCGAAAGAGAAATAATCTCCATACTATTCTTATTCCTCCTCAATAGGATGGTCACGCGATCTGCATAAAAATCGACCATTCTTCAAAAAGGAATATTCAAATAGGCAAGAAAGCGATTTATTCATCCGTCGTACAGAGATAAACGAAAAAACGCCTCCATTCGGCAACAATCAAATCCCATTATTTACACATAATGGGATTTTCCTGTCCTAAAGAAAGAGTCTCGCCGATATTCCTTTCTTTTCATCCTCGTCACATCTTCCCGACAATCCTTTTATCACTTCCTTCCGATCATCCGACAAGCGCCAACCAGCTTGACCAAAGCTATAAATTCGGCTGCTACCACTTGCCCACCGACCTAAATTAAGTTGCCCACCGAGGAGACCAACCTTACTCACCGAGGAAACTCGCTTTACACACCGACCTAAGCCACCTTACATTGCTTGTAAAATGTGTATATTATCCCTCCTAACATGCAATACTATGCACAATCCCGTATATTATTGCATTGATTTATGCAATTCCTTCTCTGGTTGAATCATTTTCCAACGAACATTTGTGATGAATATCTTAAAAATAGCACATCATCCCCCTCCATTCTTCCCCCTAGAAGCCCTCAGAAAAAATCCTCTCGCAGCCCCATTCATCTCCCGTCTTTCCTAAAAGAAGAACAGAAAAAAAGGAGAATACTTTGATTAAAATAAAAAGGGGATTATCTTTGTCTTCCGTGTTTAGATACAAGTCCAATATAAAAACCGTGAATTATGAAAACGAATATAAATTACCTGTTAGCTTTATGTTTCCTTCTCCTATGCGCCTGCAAAAGCGGTAACGCCTCAAGTCAGAGCAAAAGTGAAACTCCACAAGATACCATCAAATCATTTACCTTGCCCACCATCCCACCCATGCTGACCGCACCGGAACAACGTGCCGACTTTCTTGTAAAGCACTATTGGGACAACGTTAACTTTGCCGACACCAATTATATCCATCACCCGGAAGTCACCGAACAAGCATGGGCAGACTATTGCGACCTGCTAAACCACGTACCACTCGAAACTGCACACGAAGCAATGCGCAAAATGATTGACCGCAGCAACGCAGATAAGAAAGTATTCGCTTACTTCACCGACCTCGCGGATAAATATCTGTACGACCCGAACTCTCCAATGCGCAATGAAGAATACTACATTCCCGTACTGGAAGCCATGATAGCCTCGCCCATACTCGACAAAACAGAAAAGATACGTCCTCAAGCCCGCCTGCAACTGGCACAGAAAAACCGTATCGGTACCAAAGCTCTGAATTTCACCTACACCCTTGCCTCCGGCGCCCAAGGCAATCTGCATCAACTGAAAGCCGATTACATCTTATTATTCATCAACAACCCCGGCTGCCATGCCTGCACCGAAACAATAGAAGGACTGAAAAACGCCCCCTTTATCAACCAACTCCTAAAAGAAAAGAAACTCATCCTCCTCTCCGTCTATCCCGACGAAGAACTCGACGAATGGAGAAAACACCTCAGCGAATTCCCCAAAGAATGGATCAACGGCTACGACAAGAAATTTGCAATAAAAGAGCAACAACTATATGACCTCAAAGCCATCCCAACCCTATACCTCCTAAACAAGGAGAAAACCGTCCTGCTCAAAGACGCCACCGCACAAGCTATAGAAGAATATTTAATGACGAACGCCCAATAAAAAACATACACGCCCAATAACACCTCCGCCACCACACCGCAAAGTCTCCCCGCCTCGTTTGTTCAGCGTTAGGCGGAGGCAGTTCTTTGAGCATTCCTTTTTCTTTCGTATCAAGATGAAAGAAAAAGAACACCTCCTTGCAGAAAACAAATAAACTCTCTATCTTTGCACCGCATTGGTTTGCGCCCCCTCACACGAGGGAAGCAATTAAAAGGGAATCAGGTGTAAATCCTGAACAGTCCCGCTGCTGTAAGTTCCAATAAAATAATGTTGTGAGCAATTCACTCTCAGCCACTGGAAAGAATAAATCCGGGAAGGCGCCCACAACAGGAATAAGTCAGAAGACCTGCCATGTAATTTCGTTTCACTGCTTTCGAGGAAAAAGCGTTGAATCTAATGAACCGGACCTTCGTCTATCATTTCATTCACCATTTTGATTCAGAGAAAGTATGCACAAACTAATAAACTCTGCCAAGTTTATTATGTATGTCCGGTCGAAGCGATTTCGCCCGGACATTTTTATGAATAAAAGAATTTAGCTAATATGGAAAGATATTTAAGTTTACATCATCTCCAACGCTATCCCATGACTTTCTACGATCAGCAGAAAGTCATGAAAGCTCCATATACGTCATGCAATCAACCATTTACTCATACAAGCAAATCCATTATATATCATGTGATATAATATTCTCTTAATCAAATAAATAAAATATGAATTTAAAACAACTGTTCAAGCCGCTTTTGTTCTTAACTGCGGCATTCGTAATTGCGTCTTGTTCTACAGACGACTGTGACCTCGACCACTTGGAAAAACTACAAGGCCTGCCTGCCTTAAAAGCCGGTACATTCCCGGAAGAAGATCTAACACTTAATGTCGGAGAGAAATATGTATACTCCCCCAAAGCAAGCAGTCCGCTGGATATATATTACCAGTGGTATCAGAATGGAGAAGACATGTCTACAGACCCTTCATTCACATTCAATGCCGAACGTCCGTCACGTTCAAAAGTTATCCTGGAACTTAGTAATGATCTGGGAAAAGTTACGTTAGAAAACAAAGTGACCGTTCGGGGAGCTGACTACTCCAAAGGATGCTTCATTATTAACGAGGGCTGGTATGGACATGGGTCAGGAAGCATTTCATACTACAACTACGACAACAACAGCATCGAGCATTGGTGCTACAAGAATCAGAACTTCGGCGATGAATTAGGAGTAACATCACAATCGGGCACTTTGTGGAATGGCAAGTTATACGTCTGCTCCAAGCAAAACAATCAGTTAGTAATCGTAGACCCTAAAACTCTATATGCAGAAAAAAGCATAGGACTATTGTTACCTAGCGGACGCCAAGCCTACGAATTTATACCAGTCAACGATCAATATGCTGTTGTAACGGCAAACGGCGACTTCTACCGCATAGATTTAAACACATTTGAAGCAATAAGAATCTCCACCGGCAGTACTTGGGGAGGTTGCGGTAGCGGAATTGTTTATCAAGATAAACTGCTGCTCAACGTAAAAGGCCAGAAGATTTATAAGATAGATATTAAAACCTTGTGCGGAGATCTATCTCAGTATGATTGGAAGAACCAATTTCCTTACGAGAATATAGATGTATCCACCTCGGGTGGTACTCGTTTTGTAGAATGTAAGGACGGCAATCTCTATACAGTCGAAAGTACTAATGGTGAGAATAATTTAGTAAAAATCAAGCCGGACTTTACTATCGAAAAAGCTCCGATACATGCGAGTTATGAGTCCTCCTCTTTCGGTGCCTACAGAGAAGCGACTTTCTGCGGAACCTCAGACGGCACATTCTACTATATCGCAGGAGGAAAAATCTACCGGGCAACGTTTGACAATCCTGCTCCTACAGAAGCGCTCACCACTTACACCAAAGACGGTTATGGATTTTATGGTGCAGGTATCCGTGTAAATCCCCAAACAAATGAATTGCTTGCAATGTATCTGACCAGCGAATATAACAAAAATCTCATAGTCCGATTCAATGCCACAACAGGAGAAAAGATTTCAGAAATAACCTACGACGGTTACTACTTCCCCGCTACCTTTATTTTTAATTAATAGCAAAACTTAGAAACAAGATGAATAAGTTATATACAACTTTATTAATAGCATGTATTGCAGTAGGATTTACTGCCTGTAATGACGACAATTGCGATGATCTGCATCTTGGCAATCTGGCAAACTATCCAAACGTATTAAAAGGGACATTCCCAACCGAAGACCAGGTGCTGGAACTAGGAGAAACATTAGAAATCACTCCGGAATTACTTAATCCCGAAGACGCTACATATTCATGGCTTCTCAATGGAAAAGAGATCTCTACCGAACAAACATTTACTTATCAGGTCGATAATCCATGTCGGGCAGATCTGACCTGTGTTATCACAAATAAGTATGGAAAAGTAGAAATGAATACAAGTTTTCGTTCCAACCATGACTTTTCCAAAGGTTTCTTTTACCTGGCTGACGGAACATTCAACTTCTACGATACGGAAAAGAAGGTTACCTACAAGGATTGCTATTCCTCTCTGAACGCCGGAAAAACTTTAGGGATGGGTAGTTATGACAATGCAAATATCAGTAATTACAATGGCAAGTTCTACGTTCTGGTAAAGACCAGTACATCGAATAAAGATCAGTTCTTTGTCGTTGATGCCAAAACGCTTTATTATGAAAATTCTGCTATAGTAGGTGCCAACCTGAACGGTCTGACCATTCTGAACGATCAATATGCTTTAGTGACAGGAGACGGTATACATCGTATTGATCTTAAATCACTTAGCAATATCAAGATCAAGGACAAGTATATGTTCAGCATCTATAACGGATTAGTATTCAACGGTAAAGTATTGTCCAATGAAACTTATAAAGATGACGCCCCAGTACAATCCTACGATGTAAACGAATTGCTTGCCGCTAAAGAAGGAGAAGAACCTACCGCCACACCATTGGATATCAATCAAAACCAGAAAACTAATTTCGTACTGGCTAAAGACGGCAATGCCTATACACTCGAAGCAACCAGTGAAGGAAATTACCTCGTGAAGATCAATAAGGATTTTACCGTAGAAAAAACATTATTGGCTTTCCAGCCGGCAAAAAGTTCTTACTCTACACCTACCATCGGTATGGTAGCATCTGAAAGTGAAAACATAATCTACATTGTATCCAATGATGGTGCTATATACAAATATGTAATAGGTGAAAACAATTCATTGAGTCAACCCTTTATTGCAGTGGACAAATTAAAATCTTCCATTACTGCCACTCCACAACTTAATCAACAAACCGGAGAGTTATACGTAGTTTATAACCAGAAATCGAAGTATACGATTACCGTTTACAATAAAGACGGCTCCTTAAACTATTCCGTAGACTGTGGTAGCAGTTCTCCTTCTCACGTATTATTTAATAACTAAACTAGCATTCGGAAATGAAAAAACATTGGTACATCTTAGCAGTAATGACAACTGTTATATTCACTTCGTGCAACAAAGACGAGGAAATCACAGAAGAAACAAATGAACTCAAAGTATTGGAATACTGCCCGGCACCGGGACAATTCATTAACGAGGGTTTCAACTGCCAGACGATGGAAGAAGCAAATGCCTATGCAGAGCAACGCTTCAAGCAGAAAAACTATGTTTCTCTCGGATCTTTTGGCGGATATATCACCGTCAAAATGCCGAAAGAGATCAAGAACCGCAAAGGATATGACTTTGGTATCATTGGCAATCCTTTTGACGGAAGCTCGGAACCCGGCATCGTATGGGTATCGGAAGATGCTAACGGTAACGGAAAAGCAGACGATGTCTGGTACGAACTTAAAGGAAGCGACAATCCGACACGGGATTACTCCGTTACCTATTTCAGACCTGACGAAATAGGAGACATTCCTTGGGAAGATAGCGAAGGAGAGAAAGGTGTCATCAAGTATCTCTCTCAATATCATGCTCAAATGTATTATCCCAACTGGATCGAAGAAGACTCTTATACACTGACCGGAAGCATGCTTGAACCACGTACCGTACTGGAAGGCGGTAAATGGAAGAACCAGTCTTTCGGCAAAGGATATGCCGACAACTGGGGAAGCGATATGGCAAAAGACGACAACGGCAATTACCGCTATAACCAGTTTGATCTGGACGATGCAATCGATTCAAACGGCAACTCCGTGAAGCTGGATCGTATCCACTTCGTGAAAGTGCAAAGTGCCATCTTGAAGAATGTAGAGTCAATCGGTGAAGTCTCTACCGAAGTATTGGGCTTCAAGGCATTCTAGAAAACAATTAGAGATCATGGATTTACTATCGCTCCTTTCTTGCAAAAGACAAATAAACTCTCTATCTTTGTCGCGCATTGGTTTGCAACTCTCATGCACGAGGGGAGCGATTAAAAGGGAATCAGGTGCAAGTCCTGAACAGTCCCGCTGCTGTAAGTTCGTATATTATGTTGTGAGCAACGACTTCTAGCCACTGGAAAGCAAAGTCCGGGAAGGCGCTCGCAATAAGAACAAGTCAGAAGACCTACCATGCAAACTCGTTTCACTGCTTTCGAGGAAAAAGCGTTGAGTCTAATGAGCCGGACATTTCGTCCATCATTTCATTCACCACTCTGATTCAGAGAAAGTGTGTACAAACTAATAAACTCTGCCAAGTTTATTATGATGTCCGGTCGAAGTGAGTTCGCCCGGACATTTTTAATTAAAACGAGGTGGACGACAAAGATAAAATGGAAGAGAGAACATTTTGTAAAACGATATATGCGGTACTCTGCTGCCTGCTCCTTTCTACATCACTTTTTGCGCAAAAGCAAAAGGTAGACACCACTCATATTTATTCGATCCCCGAAATAACGGTCTCCGACCCTTATCAGACCCGGGAAGTCCGCTCCACCACTCCCGAACAAATCTTCTCAAAAGAGGAACTCAAAAATCTGCATGTACTGCAAGTATCGGATGCAGTAAAGCATTTCGCCGGAGTCACCGTGAAAGATTATGGAGGTATCGGAGGGCTGAAAACCGTATCTATACGAAGCCTAGGAGCACAACACACCGCTGTAGCCTATGACGGTATTACTATCAGCGACTGCCAGACCGGACAAATAGACATCGGACGTTTCTCTTTAAATAACGTCGACCGCCTTTCACTCCACAACGGACAAGGAGATAATATTTTTCAACCTGCCCGTACCTTTGCCTCCGCCGGATTATTGAACATACAAACACCCACTCCGTATTTCTCTGCCCACAAGCAGACCAATATGGCAGCCGAATTCAAAACCGGTTCATGGAGCTTAGTAAACCCTTCTCTCTTACTGGAACGACAACTCACTAATACATGGAGCATGTCTGCCAATGGAGAATGGATGTCTTCAGACGGTCATTATCCATTTATCCTGCACTACGGAAACGGCGAAGACATGCAAACCAGCAAAGAGAAACGTCACAACACCGATGTACAAAATCTCCGTGCAGAAGTAGGCATCTACGGCAATTTCTCCGACAAAGAACAGTGGAAACTGAAAGCCTACTATTACCAGTCTTCACGAGGCTTGCCCAATGCGACAACCCTGTATTACGACTTTGCCCTGCAACATCTACGAGACAAAAATACATTTATCCAAAGCCAATACAAGAAAGAATTCAACAGGAAATGGGTATTTCAGACATCTGCCAAATGGAACTGGAGTTACCAGAACTACCAAGACCCGAATCCTACCGTAGCGGCAAAGGAAATCAATAACAGCTATTACCAGCAAGAGTACTACCTGTCTGCCTCCACTCTTTACCGGATGCTGGACAATCTCTCTTTCTCCTTGTCGACCGACGGAAGCATCAACACAATGAATGCCAATTTAAATAACTTTGTCTCCCCTACCCGGTACTCATGGCTGACTGCCTTTGCCGGAAAATACATGAATAACTGGGTGACATTATCTGCCTCTGCCCTGGCAACCGTCATCAATGAAAAAGCCAAAAGCGGAGGGAGTGCAGGCAATCACCGGAAACTGTCTCCCAATGTCAGCGCCTCGATCAAACCTTTTGAGAATGAAGAACTCAGGTTCCGCTTTTTCTACAAAGACATCTTCCGCCTGCCTAGTTTCAACGATTTATATTACAGCCAGACGGGAAATATCAACTTAAAACCGGAGAATGCCATTCAGTATAACATAGGCATCACCTATAGTAAAGAAATAAATGACTTTATACCTTATATTTCGGCTACTGTAGACGCTTATCATAATAAAGTGACCGACAAGATTATAGCTGTTCCAACCAAGAATTTATTCACCTGGAGCATGCTCAATCTCGGCAAGGTAGATATAAAAGGAATAGATGCAACAGCCAGTATCAACCTGCAACCTTGGCAGAAGCTCGGAATTAACCTCTCCGGCAACTACACCTACCAACGGGCACTGGATGTGACCAACTCTGATCTTAACACTCCTGAAGGAAGAGTTTACAAACATCAGATAGCCTATACCCCCAGAGTTTCCGCATCCGGACATGCCGGAATAGAAACTCCCTGGGTGAATCTGTCCTATTCCTTCCTGTTCTCGGGCAAACGGTACATGCTCGGACAGAATATCAGTGATAACCGTTTGGACAGCTATAGCGATCACAGCCTCTCTGCCGGCAGAGATTTTAAGATGCGGAATGTCACAGCATCATTAAACGTAGAAGTGCTGAACTTACTGAACAAGAATTACGAGATTGTAAAGAACTTCCCCATGCCGGGACGATCTTTCAGAGTCACGGTAGGAGTCAGATATTAATAATGGAGCCATTAAACTTTGTGTATGAAAGAAAGCATACTTTATAATATATATCAATCAGGGAAATATTTATCCCTTTTATTGTTCTTCCTCATCGCCTGTGATGACTTGGAGGACAAGCCCAGCCTGGTGCCCGGAGAAAGCGGAGACGTCTACGAAACCGGCACAGCGGAAATGTATATTCTAAGCGAAGGACTATTCAATCAGAACAACAGCTCACTGGCCCGCTATTCTTTCAATCAGCAGAAACGTACCAGCAATTATTTCAGTGCAAACAACCAACGGGGATTAGGGGATACCGCCAATGACATGGCTATCTATGGCAATAAAATATATATCGTAGTCAATGTATCAAGTACCGTAGAAGTAATAGACTTTACGACCGGAAAATCAATCCGTCAAATACAAATGCTGCGTGATAACGGCAGTTCTCGCCAGCCCCGTTCGATAGCTTTCGATAAAGACAAGGCATACGTATGCTCTTTTGACGGAACAGTAGCCAGAATTGATACTACTTCACTGGAAATAGAAGCCATTATTACAGCAGGAAGAAACCCGGACGATATCTGTGTGCAAAATAACAAACTGTATGTATCCAACTCAGGCAGCCTGGATTATTCCGGCCCGGGTGTGGATAACACCGTATCAGTGATTGACATCACGACTTTCAAAGAAACCAAGAAAATCGAAGTCGGTCCCAATCCGGGGAAAATACTTCCGGGACTGGAAGATGCAGTATATGTAGTAACACAGGGTGCCGACATCGAAGCCGGCGATTATCATCTGGTACGAATCGACAGTCGCACAGATGTTGTTACCAACACTTATGATGAAAAGGCTTTAAGCTTTACAATCGACGGCCCCATTGCCTATCTATACACATACGACTATCAGACAAAAGCCTCTGCTATCAAAGTTTTCGACCTCACTACCGGAACTGTAATACGAGACAACTTCATCACGGATGGAACAATCATTCAAACTCCTTTCAGTATCCAGACAAACCCTTTCAGCGGAAATATTTATATTACGGAAGCCTACAATTATACCATCAAAGGGGATGTCCTCTGTTTCAACCAGCAGGGACAACTTCAATATCGCCTGAATGAAATAGGTTTAAATCCCAATACAATTGTATTCAGTGATAAAGCTTCACAAAACGACGCAAGTGATATTCCGGACGACCCGAATGCTCCTTCCGCCTTTGCCAACAAAGTATTAGAGTATATGCCTGCCCCCGGACAGTTTATAAATACTACAACTTCCGCTTATGAGGACGGCTTTTCTGCCGAACAAGTCCTGGAACGTGCGACTGAAAAGCTAAAAAAGAAATCAGTTATTTCCCTAGGCGGTTTCGGCGGGACAATCACCGTAGGTTTCCATCAGCCAATACGCAATATCAAAGGGGAATATGATTTCAAGATTCTGGGTAATGCTTCCTACAATCAAAATACCGGTACGGGAGCTCTAGGAGGAAGTGCCGAACCGGGCATCGTTTTGGTTTCAAAAGATGTAAACGGAAACGGATTACCCGATGATGAATGGTACGAACTGGCAGGGAGCGAATATGGAAAGGATACGGAAACACGTGGTTATGAAATAACTTATCACCGACCTCAACCGGCTAATGGAGATGTCCGTTGGACCGATAATCAGGGAGGAGAAGGTTATATTTATAGAAACACCTACCATCAACAAGATTCTTATTATCCGAATTGGATAGAAGAAGATGAGATAACCTTCCGTGGAACACGCTTGAAAGATAATGCGGTAAATGAAGGAGGTACATGGGTAGGCTACTGTTATCCGTGGGGGTATGCAGATAATCATCCTTATAATACGGAACATTGTCAATTTAAAATCGACTGGGCAGTAACTCAAAATGGGAGACCAGTTGCATTGGATGAAATTGATTTCATTAGAATATATACAGCTGTAAACCAGAATGTAGGCTGGACAGGAGAAATATCAACAGAAATCATGACAATAGAAGATTTACATTTTGAGAAGTAATCAACTAAATAATCAACAATTTAAATTAAAGCAGAAACATGAAGAAATTATTTTTACTTTTAACGATATCCACATTTATTTTTTGTGGATGTAGTGACGATGACAAGGACAATGGTCCTAAAACATATGTACTAAATTTGCCAAGCTATGAAACTCATACTCTTGATTTAGGTGATGTAGAAAATCCTATTGATACTTGGTCAAGTAGTTATGAAGATCAAGGTACAACTTATACCACTAATTATTTCCAAACTCTCCTGACAGACAATAGTAAGATTTTCGAATTTGATTGTATTTCGTCTGACTCTTATGGATTTGGTTCCGATGGATTTGCATTCACCAACTGTACAATAAACGATTGTCCAGACTTCTCTGTATATGACTATCGTGCAATTCCTAAAAAAGGAGTAAGTAGCAATACATATGTTGTTGTGGGTGCTGCCGGATATAAAGTAGGTTCAAACAGCGACAAAGAAGTATCAATACGATTCAAAGACAATGAAAATCCAAATAAAACAGAAGATTATCAAGTAAAAGGTCTATATGTAACTAATTGTGTATATGCTTACAAGAGTATGAAAGAAGGTAGCTCTATTTTTAGTGGACTAGACAAATTTGAAGCTAATGACTCATTTAAACTAAAAATACACAATTTTGACAAAACTAAAATGGTGGAATGTGACTTAGCAGAAGGAACGAATATTCTAACAACATGGAAATGGGTAGATCTTACAGCACTTGGAGAAACCAATGGCTTAAAATTTACAATGATCTCAACGAAAGTTAATGATTGGGGGCCCATGACTCCTACTTATTTCTGCCTTGATGGCATCACTCTTATTGAAGACTAAAACAACTGTTTGATTGAGTACAAACGGGCGCTCGATTATATCAAATAAAACGAATGATTACCCAATAGAGCGTATAATCATACTAGACAGGACATATGATTGTATCAAACAGAACACATAATTTTAAGAATCAGACTTCAAATGATGAAGCCTGATTCTTTTTTCATCATAAACTCACTTTTGTAATCTATCTTACCAAATCTTTCAAACAAGATCTCCCTGCTCTACATTAACAAAAAGTCATCAAAAGTTTGCTTATTACACCTACTTTTACTATTTTAGTCGGACAAAATCTAAAATCTACAACAATGGAGTTACCTTTTGCCGAATCATGGAAAATAAAGATGGTAGAACCCATCAGAAAAAGTACCCGCGAGGAACGCGAGCAGTGGATCAAAGAAGCACATTACAATGTCTTCCAACTCAAATCAGAACAAGTTTATATCGACCTTATCACTGATTCCGGAACAGGAGCTATGAGCGACCGCCAATGGGCAGCTATGATGCTGGGAGACGAAAGCTATGCAGGCGCTACCTCCTTCTTCAACCTAAAGAATACAATCACGAAACTCACAGGATTCGAATATATAATCCCTACCCACCAGGGACGAGCAGCAGAGAATGTCCTTTTCTCCTATCTCGTACACGATGGAGACATTGTACCCGGCAACTCACATTTTGATACCACCAAAGGGCATATCGAAGGACGTCATGCCATCGCATTGGATTGTACCATCGATGCAGCCAAAGATACTCAACTAGAAATTCCCTTCAAAGGAAACGTTGATCCGGAAAAACTGGAAAAAGTATTACGCGAGCATGCTGACCACGTTCCCTTTATCATAGTTACCATTACCAACAACACAGCGGGAGGACAACCTGTATCCATGCAAAACCTGCGTGAGGTTCGTACCATTGCTGATAAATATAACAAACCGGTACTTTTCGACTCCGCACGTTTCGCAGAAAATGCCTACTTCATTAAAATGCGTGAAAACGGCTATCAGCAGAAATCAATAAAAGAAATCACACGGGAGATGTTCGATCTTGCCGACGGAATGACCATGAGTGCCAAGAAAGATGGCATCGTCAATATGGGAGGATTCATTGCAACCCGACTTAAAGAGTGGTACGAAGGTGCCAAAGGCTTTTGTGTGCAATACGAAGGCTACCTCACCTACGGAGGAATGAACGGACGGGATATGAATGCCCTTGCCACCGGATTGGATGAGAATACAGAATTCGATAATCTGGAAACACGTATCAAACAAGTAGAATACCTGGCCAAAAAACTGGATGAATATGGAATTCCATATCAACGCCCCGCCGGAGGACACGCCATCTTTGTCGATGCATCCAAAGTATTGACACATGTCCCCAAAGAAGAATTTCCGGCACAGACATTAACAGTCGAACTCTATCTGGAAGCCGGCATTCGTGGATGCGAAATCGGATACATCCTTGCTGACCGCGACCCGGTTACTCACCTGAATCGCTTTAACGGACTCGATTTACTCCGGCTTGCCATCCCTCGCAGAGTGTATACCGACAACCATATGAATGTAATAGCCGCCGCCCTCAGAAATGTATATGAACGAAGAGAATCTATTACTCATGGAGTTCGTATCGTCTGGGAAGCTCCTCTCATGCGCCATTTTACAGTTCAATTAGAACGATTATCATAGCAGCAAAAAGGAATCATCAGCATAAGCAAGGACGATAATCCATATAAACAAAATCAACTCTCAAGTGTTTATATTATAATCAATTGAACTTAATACGTAAAAATTATGGCAGAAGATTATAAACTTATAGATAACGAAGAGAAACATCGATATGAATTTCAAATCGATGACAAAATAGCCGAAATAGACTATATAAAATCAAACAATGGAGAAATTTACCTTGTTCATACTGAAGTCCCCGCCTCTCTTGGAGGCAAGGGAGTTGGTTCTCAACTTGCAGAAAAAGTATTGTCAGATATTGAACGACAAGGTTTACGTTTGGTACCCCTTTGCCCATTTGTAGCCGGATATATCCATAAGCATCCGGAATGGAAACGAATAGTAATGCGTGGTATTCATATTAAATAAAAGTAGAAAATATGGGAAAGAAAGTAGAATACACAAATGGCGAATTAACCATCATATGGCAGCCGGAAATGTGTCAGCACGCCGGAATATGCGTAAAAATGTTACCCAATGTATATCACCCGAAAGAAAGACCGTGGGTACAAATTGAAAATGCGACAACGGAAGAATTAATTGCACAAATCAGCAAATGTCCGTCAGGAGCATTAAGCTACAGGCTTAATAAAAAAGATAATAAGTAATCCGATATAAACGGTGAATAATTTGGGGAACAACCACTCATTATTCACCGTTTTTCAATATGCAATCACAAGTCCCGAAACGGCAATAGTGCACAACAAACATAATGACGCTATCATGTGACGATGGTGACGCCATCCTACAGAGATAGTGACAGTATACCAACCGGATAGCGTCACTATGTTTTATTGATTAATTCTCAGTTATTTGATGATAGTCCAAGTCAGAACAAAATCCGGAGAGATGCGATAGCCCACTGCAAACGACTGTTGTTGTTCCGTAGCATATTCCTGTACCTGAAATGTCCCCTCTTTCTGAGGAACGAAGTGTGACAAACAAAGTTTCCGGAGATCAGCGTCTGCATTCTCCATTGATTTGAATATCGTCTCTTTTGCCGACCAATGTAACAGCATACTCCAGGTTACATCTCCCAAATATGGTTCTACTTGTTCGTCAGGACGGATAAAACGATCATACACTCTTTTTACACGATGACCATATTGTTCGATATCGATACCCACAGGAGCAATCGGACTTAGTATCACAGCCACATATCCTTTGGTATGCGAAATACTGATAAAAAAAGAATGATCACCCAAAGAAGGTTTCCCTTCAGATGAATAGATAATCTCTTTATCTTCCTGCAACATGGAATATAGAAGCACACGAACAGATAACCACTCCATTTTCCTGCGTTCTGAAGTAAAACGCTGCATCTCTTGCTCACAAGAAATTCTCCGGAAAGCAGGAAGAAGAGTCAATAAGCTTTCCTGAGACTCTTCCATCTTCCAAATAGCCCAGTGTATATCTTTCGTTTTATGTTGCAAAAACAATCCCATCTTCCTTCAGTTATTCTTTCTCCTCCGATGGCTCCGTTTCCTTGGGAAGAATCGTAAATTTAACTTTCAGGATACGCCGACTGTCCATCTCCAGCACTTCAAACTCATAATTATGATAAGTCACTTTCTCATGCAATGCAGGAAACTCCCCCTTTATTTCAAGTAACATACCGGCCAATGTATCCGCATCTCCTACCACTTTCTCAAACTCATCCTCATCTACTTTTGCAATCTTATAGAAATCGGTCAACTGCGTTTTTGCCTCGAACACCCATGTATGATCGTTCAGTACTACGTACGTGCGTTCTTCGTCATCATACTCGTCATGAATCTCACCTACAATTTCTTCGATAATATCCTCCATCGTCACCAGTCCGGAAGTTCCTCCAAATTCATCGACAACGATAGCAATATGAATTTTATTCGCCTGAAAATCACGGAGAAGATCATCAATCATCTTTGTTTCCGGCACAAAATAAGCAGGACGAATCAGTGACTGCCAACGGAAATTATCCCCCTTGTTGACATGCGGCAAAAGGTCCTTAATATACAGCACCCCCTTTATATTGTCCCGTGAACCGGAATAGATAGGGATGCGCGAATAAGCATTTTCAATGATACATTGCATCACCTCTTTGAAAGGTGTGCGAATATCCAGATCGACCATATCCAAACGTGAGGTCATCACTTCCTTCACGGTTTCCCCTCCAAAACGGATAATCCCTTCCAGAATATTATTCTCTTCGGAGATTTCTGCTTTATCCGTCAACTCCAAGGCATGAGACAATTCATCCACAGAGATATTATGGTTCTTTTTGGTAACATGCTTATTCAGAAAAGTGGTAGAGCGCACCAGCATGGAAGCGACCGGATGAAACAACTTTTCTAAAAAATAGATGCCCGGAGCAGAGAAACGACAAAATGCCAGCGTCTTTTGTGCCGAGTAAATCTTCGGCATAATCTCTCCGAACAGCAATAACAGGAAAGTCAGGATTACGGTCAGTATAATGAACTCTGCCAATGGAGAATGAAACACAAATACATCCATGAAAAAGAAGTTGCAGAGCATAATAATGGTCACATTAACAAAATTATTAGTGATCAGTATCGTAGCCAGAAGGCGTTCGGAATCTCCAAGAAGGGCGCTGATCTTTTCATCAGCAGGATGATTGTGTTCGTCAATATCATTCAGGTCCGAAGGAGAAAGTGAAAAAAAAGCTATTTCAGAAGCCGAAGCAAAGCCGGAAGCAAGCAGGAGCACACCTGCCAGTACTATGGCAATAATAGCAGAGATTGAAGGAGTGTTTACGGTAATACCGTTGAAAATTTCAGCCAATTGGCTTAAATAACCATCTGAGTCCAAAGAGTATATATTTTAGTTAAACAAAAGATAATGTGCCAATCAGCAATCAACCTATTGGCACATTATCACAGTATCTAAAACGGCAAGTCATCTGCCGGATTATCTTGTATCGGTTGTGCCTGTGAAGGCTGTACCTGTTGTTGCGGTTGTTGCATCTGCTGTGGCTGTTGAGCCTGTATTGCAGACGGCTGAGGAGCTCCCGCACCTGTATTAGCCCCTTTCGGAGACAACATTTCCATATTGTCCACAAATATTTCAGTAATATAGCGCATAGCACCTGATTGATCAGTATATGAACGGGTTCTTATTTTCCCTTCCAGATACAACTTGTCACCTTTATGCACATATTTGTCCACAATCTCAGCCAGACGGTTGGATGCAACAATATTATGCCATTCCGTTCTTTCGGGGATCTGGGTTCCATTAGCCAATGTATAGCCACGATCAGTGGTAGCCAAAGGAAAAGTTGCCACTGCCGAACCGGTATCGAAATATTTCACCCTAGGATCTTGTCCTACGTTTCCTATCAATATCACTTTATTTACTGACATATATGCATCAAGTTTATGTTCTATTATTTAAATCTGCTGCCAAAATTAAACAGAATAACGATAGTATGCAAGTATTTTAAGTATTAAGTAATAAGTATTAGGTATTAAGCTGCGCTGTAGACCGGATGGTTAATACTTAATACTTATTACCAATTACCAACTTCTGCACCAACTTAGAAATCGCATACTGATCCAAATCTTCTATCCGTATTTTCAGAAAGTCTGCAAAAGCTTTGGTACCCTCGGGCAATACCACTTCATATAGATTGGCGTAAATAATCCGATGAGACAATACATGCTTCACATTTCTGCAAACCAAACGTATCTCCGGATTCTCCTCCGATACCAGTAAAGCTTTGAATTCCGGCAATGACAAAAACTCCTCCTCCGACAAAGAAACCGGAGTTTCTATTAATGGCAGTTCAAACAGATTTTTCCATATATCATTCTCTGTCCGCTTATTTATATAGGTATACGCGCCCGCACGTACATACATATAATTGAAGTAACGGTTTGTCGTCTTTGTCTTGTGCTGTTTCACCGGAAGCTGAGCCACCCTTCCTGTTGAAAGTGCCGAACAACTATCCGCCAACGGACAAAACAAACAATCGGGTGACTGTGGAGTACACTGTATGGCCCCGAAATCCATAATACCCTGATTATAAAGAGCCGGCTGTTTCTTATCCAGCATTTCATCCGCCAGAGCAGCAAACAGTTTCTTTCCTTCCGTCGAATCAATCGGAGTATCAATGCCAAAATAACGGGAAAGTACCCGATACACATTTCCGTCTACCACCGCATAAGGCATACCGTAGGCAAAAGAACAGATAGCTGCCGCCGTATACTCCCCTACTCCTTTCAACGCCAGCACTTCGGGATATGTTTTCGGAAAAACTCCATTCATGCTTTTGGCTGCGGCATGCAGGTTGCGGGCACGAGAATAATATCCCAGTCCCTGCCAGTATTTCATCACTTCATCCTCGTCAGCGTCTGCCAATGTCTTCACATCAGGAAAACGTTTGATAAACCGGAGAAAGTAATCATATCCCTGCGCCACCCGTGTCTGCTGGAGAATAATCTCCGATATCCAGATCCGATACGGGTCCGACGATTCTCTCCAAGGCAAATCACGCTTGTATTCTTTATACCATTCAACTATAGCCTCACTAAAAATATTCATTCCTGATTTCGATCTATCATCTAACATTTATCTTGTATATACTATCCAAAAGCAGTACAAAAGTAACTCTTTTGACTCTAAGAAAACTTAATGCCTCCATTTTTTTAGAAAAATGTGCAGAATATATTTTTTTAGGAGACCAAAAAGCTATATATTTGCAGTCCAAAAAATTAGCAAGAACCTAGTAATAATATTTTTTTTAAGGAAAAATGACTAAAGCAGATATTGTAAACGAGATTACAAAGAAAACCGGTATTGATAAGACAACAGTTCTTACAACAGTTGAAGCATTTATGGAAGCTGTTAAAGACTCATTGTCTAACGATGAGAATGTATACCTTCGCGGGTTTGGTAGCTTCGTAGTTAAGAAAAGAGCTCAAAAGACAGCTCGTAATATTTCTAAGAATACTACTATCATCATTCCAGAGCACAACATTCCGGCCTTCAAACCGGCTAAGACATTTACAATTTCAGTAAAGAAATAATAAACAAGAGTATTAACCCATAAAATGTGAAGCTATGCCAAGCGGAAAAAAGAAAAAAAGACATAAAATGTCTACGCACAAGCGTAAAAAAAGACTAAGAAAGAACAGACATAAAAGCAAAAAATAATTTTTAAGTCTGATCAAACAGAATAAAGAACAAACTTGCGAAGCTACATGTCTTTCAAGTTTGTTCTTTGTTTAAGTAGCTAACCCAAAATGAACATTTTGTCAAAAAAGTTGTTCATACAAATGAGATTCAATCAATAATAAGAAAGCAAAACAGTGACAAGTGAAATTGTAATAGACGTACAGCCCAAAGAGGTCTCCATCGCCCTTCTCGAAGACAAGAGTCTGGTGGAACTTCAAAGCGAAGGAAGAAACATTTCTTTCTCAGTGGGCAATATGTATTTGGGACGTATCAAGAAATTGATGCCCGGACTGAATGCATGCTTTGTAGACGTCGGTTACGAGAAAGACGCTTTTCTTCATTATCTTGACCTGGGTCCTCAATTTAACTCACTCGAAAAGTTTGTAAAGCAGACTTTAAGCGACAAAAAGAAGCTGAACTCCATCAGCAAAGCAACCCTACTTCCTGACCTTGACAAGGATGGTACTGTAGCCAACACATTAAAGGTCGGACAAGAAGTGGTGGTGCAAATCGTTAAGGAACCTATCTCTACCAAGGGACCGCGACTGACGTCCGAAATTTCGTTTGCCGGACGCTATCTGGTACTGATCCCTTTTAATGATAAGGTTTCTGTTTCACAAAAGATTAAATCGAGCGAAGAGCGCGCCCGTCTGAAACAACTGTTGATGAGCATCAAACCTAAAAATTTTGGTGTCATCGTCCGTACAGTAGCCGAAGGCAAACGCGTAGCCGAACTCGACGGAGAGCTTAAAGTCCTGATCAAGCATTGGGAAGATGCAATGGCGAAAGTACAGAAAGCCACCAAGTATCCGACGTTGATTTATGAAGAGACCAGCCGCGCCGTAGGTTTGTTACGCGACCTCTTCAACCCTTCTTTTGAGAATATTCACGTCAATGACGAGGCTGTGTACAATGAAATCAAAGACTACGTAACACTGATCGCACCCGACCGGGCAAACATCGTGAAACTGTACAAAGGCCAACTTCCCATTTACGACAATTTCGGTATCACCAAGCAGATCAAATCATCGTTTGGTAAAACAGTCTCTTACAAGAGTGGTGCCTATCTGATTATTGAGCACACTGAGGCGCTTCACGTAGTAGACGTGAACAGCGGAAACCGCACCAAGAATGCCAACGGGCAGGAAGGTAACGCACTCGAAGTAAATCTGGGAGCCGCCGACGAGCTGGCTCGCCAACTGCGATTAAGAGATATGGGTGGTATCATCGTCGTGGACTTCATCGATATGAATGAAGCCGAAAACCGTCAGAAGCTTTATGAACGAATGTGTGCCAACATGCAGAAAGACAGGGCACGGCATAATATTCTGCCGCTCAGCAAATTCGGGCTGATGCAGATTACACGCCAACGTGTGCGTCCGGCAATGGACGTCAACACGACCGAAATCTGCCCCACCTGCTTCGGAAAAGGTACTATCAAATCGTCCATTCTCTTTACGGACACTTTAGAGAGTAAAATTGATTATCTGGTCAACAAACTGAAGGTAAAGAAATTCTCGTTACACGTCCATCCGTATGTCGCCGCCTTTATCAATCAGGGACTTGTCTCCCTCAAACGTAAATGGCAGATGAAGTACGGACTCGGTATCAAGATTATTCCAAGTCAGAAACTCGCTTTCCTGCAATATGTGTTCTATGATACACATGGAGAGGAAATCGATATGAAGGAAGAAATCGAAATCAAGTAACAGAAAAGGCGACTCATTTCAATATGAGCCGCCTTTTTGCATATAAGAGAATGCCTGTGGGAAATAGGAAGACATCCTCCAATTAGGAATAGATATATGAAAAAGTATACTTTCACAAGCGTTCCCTTTTTCATCTAGTCCTAACTATTAACCTTCACATTTAAGTGAAGAAAGGGTTATTGCAGAAGCACGGACTTTCACAAGTGCGAACCTCTTAAGGTTCCCAATGAGAGAGCACCTTATATAAATGATATATAAAGAAGTGGGGAAAAAAATCTCTCATGAGAAAGGGTATATTGTCTATTTTTGTCCTTATTTACTCAGCAATACAAATACTTACCCGATTTTCTTTCGGAGTATTATATGGCTGCACAGTATCTCCTTTATAATCAACTTTTATCCTATCTGCAGCGATGCCTTTTGCTTTTAAAGCTTCAGCAACATTGTTAGCACGCTTCTCTGATAATTTACTATTGATTCTAGGATTACCCGTATCAACATCAGCATAACCTGTTACACTTACCTTAGCTGCTGGATGTTTCTCCATGTAGTCAACCAAAGAAGCAATCTTAGATTGCTGATCATCCTGAATCTTTGCAGAGTTGATGGCAAAGAAGATATTCTGTTTCATAGGTTCTACTACCACTTCTTTTTTAGGCTGTGGTTGTTCTACTACAGGAGCAGGTTTAGGCTGTTCCACTACCACAGGCTCTGGTTCATAATAAACAGGAGCAGTCTTTGTATAGCTTTTACCCAGTTTAATGCTTACACCTACAAGAGCATTCAGTTGCCAGTCACAGTTACCAGCTTTCTTGGAGTTGAACTTATCAGACAATACGTTCGCATTTCCTTCGATATTAATGGACAAACGATCATTCAAACGAAGATCACAGCCCAGACCGAAACGACCTGTCGGAAGAATCTTACCTTCTTGCCAAAGGTACTCCAACTCATAAGTTCTTGTATCAAGCGCATTGGCTTCATCGTTATCAAAACCACGATTCAGTCCTGCACCGGCAAAGATGTAACCATTGAACACCCGCTTCGGATTAAAACCACAGAACAAAGCGCTGAGATCAGCCATAATATCCACATTACCTTGCAGATACTTATACTGGTAGGTCTGTTGCGGATTGACCCATCCGCCCTTTGCCTGCCAGCCACTTACACCAACACGCGCACCAAACGCGGGAGCAAACTTATAACCGACATTAAGAGCTGCTGCCGGAGAAATAAGATCAGTGAATTTTGCTTCACCTACAGTATGGGCTGCTCCTATTTGTGCCTGAATGAACCAATGAGGTTTGAAAGAAATCTTTTCAGGTTCCTTGACACGCTGTTCCTGGGCGGAAATTGGCAATAGACTGATAGCCATTATACCTATCAACAGTTTTCTTTTAATGTTCATAATAGATTAATTTACATTAAACATAAAGCGCCTCTCATTAGAGAGAAGCGCTTCATTATATTTAAGTTCAAAAAAGAATTAGTTACCTAATGTCTTTTCAACCGGAATAATCACATAAGACTTAACTGTACCCCACTTGTAAGTGACAGTAACAGGTAATCTCAAGTTGAATGCACCGACAGCGTTACCATTGTTTGTATATGTAACGGTACCATAAGTATCCTTAGCAGGAGCTGCAGGAATAGGATTAACCGTAGTACCAGTTTGAGTAATTACCAGTTGTGAAGTAACCTCAGACAACTTCTTAGAATTGATATCGTTACCATTCAAGTCAGTAGTGATATTAGGTATATCAACTGTAATTAGCTCGATTCCATAATAACCGAAGTAGTTAGCTTTTACTGTTGTGCTGAATGCTTGGTTTCTCCAATCAGAGAAGCTCAACAGGTCGAGCATATTAACTGTAGAACCATTATCAACAGCATCTTGGAACTTACCTTCACCGGCAATTACATCAATCGGACGCAAGAAGTAAGCCATATATTCACCGTTAGTGATAGGCAACTCTAATGCACATTCACCGGTAGTTGCTTTAATGTTAATCCAAGCATAGAATCCGGCAGATGGAACTGAGTTATGACTTGCAATATTCAACAGGTCTTTTGCAAAGTCTGTATTTTGATAAGTGACTACACCATCAGCATCAATCACTGCTACATTTTGAGTCGCAGCACCGGCAGTAGCTTTCAATGTCAAGCCATCATCACCAACTGATAATGTATATTCAGTACCGCTCAAACCTTTCTCTTTACGATTTACGTTCTTAGATGCAAAAATATACTTGTAAGCAGTAGCACCTGTGATAATAGGTTTGTTTCCTTCAAATGTGTTATCCAAATCAACTGCAAATGCACAGTCATCAGTCAGAGTACCCGGAACAACTACATTCAGACGAACGTAAGTCTTATTAGCATCCCAGTATTCAGCGATCTTGTTAGAAGCAGGAATTGTAACAGCGGCAATTGCATTAACCTTAGTAGACAATGTGATAGTTACATCGCTGTAAGAATCTTCATAACCAGCTTTCGGTTTGTAAGTTACAACAGCCTTCAATGAGCCAACATCAGAAGTCTTCGCCAAAGCTAACTTCATATCGGCCTGAGAAATAGTCCACTTCAACAAGTCAGTTTGTGTAACTTCTCCAGCATCGGCAACCTCAGTAACCACACCATCGCCGGTATACAACGGATTGGCAGCTTCATAGATAGTCTTGAACATCTTATAGTCCATACCCAACTTGTTATAAACCTTCACGTTCATTTGTTCAACTGTCAATGCGAATACTTTATCATCACATTGGTTAGTGAATGGATCAAATGTGAACGGAGCGTCAATAGCAGGAGCCTTATCTTTAGTGATCATCACTTTAATCCAACCTGTGCTGACCACTTTATTATTAGCTTTCGTATCCAACAGCTGAACACGTACCAATGGCTGACGACCTACGGCAGCATACGGAGTAGCTGTTTCATTAAACAATTTCGGATACAAAACCGAACCTGTCAATCTAGCGAAATCACTTTGGTTAGTCTGATTAGTACCATCAATGTAAGCACACAAATGGAAATCATACTTCAGGCCTAATTTAGCCAATTCTGCAGCAGACATAGTCAAATCTGTCTTTGTAGCAGCTACATCATCATAGCAAGTAATAACCTTTTCAGCAAGATCAATACCAGTAGTTGAGTTATAAGCAACTTCATAGTCAGCATCAGCCTTGATAGCATCATCTGCCTTGCCTGTGTCTGTTCCATACAAATGATGTGCAGTACCTGCAGCCTTTTTAGCCTTATCACCCAAAATCACGTTTTCATAATCTGTTGCGTAGATAGCTCTATACTCATCAGTAATAGTGTTACCAGCTTCTGTTTCTACACGGATAGCCAAAACTGTAATTTTAGAACTTGAGATAGCTTCAATCAACTCAGTAGTAGCCTTAAAGTAAACAGTCAAAACACCGTCTTTTACTTCATAGCTTTCAACTTCCGGATTAGAAGCAGCTGCTCTAGTTTTATTAATATACTCTTTATCTGCAGAAAGTACAGTGATCTTCTTTATCTGTTCTTTAGTTGCACTTGACGGATTCAAGTAGTAAGTACCTGCAATCACCGGACGAACATAAGAATTTGTAGTAGCTTTTGCCCATACTTCACCAGTAGCAGTAGCCGGATTACAGCTAGTTGTTTCACTCCAAGCTTTATAAACGACTTTCAAAGCCTTCATTGAAGGAACACCTCCCAAATAAGCATCCGGTTCAAAGCCAAAGCTCGTAATAGGCAGAACATCACAAATCATCAAATTAACAGGTTCTGCATTGCCATATTTAATAGCCCAACCATAAGTTACGCCATCTGTAGTCATTTCTGTGATATCCAACGTACCTTGCTTAGGTATTGTAACACCGGTAGCTACACCATCATATTTTACAACGCCATCTTCACCAACAGTCAATTTGGTAGCATCAAACTTAGTATCAGTGTCAGTATCTGTAAAAGTAATAGTCTTAGTTTGTACATTACCTTTGTTATCAGTCAAAGTAATAGTAGCTTTATTACCATCCTGAGATACATCCAAAGTATACGTAGTATTAGTGTCTGTATCAGGAATATTATAAGTAGTAGCATCTCCATTCTGATCTGTTACTACTAATTTTCCATCTGCAAAAGACACCGATTTCACATAGGCCAATGAACCAAACTTGGTATTCAATTCGGCCAATGTTTTTTCGATTGCATCTACACGTTCGCTTAGACCATTGATGTCATCATCATAGTCTTTACAAGATGTAAATGTTCCTGTGGTAGACGCAAGTAATGCTCCAAACAGGATTGCACTTAAAAACTTTTTGTTCATAATAAAAAAAACTTTTAATTTATAAATTAAAAAATAAAAATATAATTTCTCGTTTTTGATTCAAAAGCCATTTGTGTTTCCCTTTTCATTTTATTAATGTGACCTCCTTTTCTTTTCGTTTTACCTGTGTCCATGATTCTTTAGTATGGACAAGAAATATATTCCCAACACTTTTTTCCCGTTACTTCATAGGTAACGGGAAAACCTTTGTCCTGGCTCTCATGAAGCCTTCTTTATGAAAAACTGTATGATTTAGTAATGAAACTTATTTACCCCTGCTTCAAAGAGGAGGCAGAGGGGAGGGAAATCTTTGAATATAATTAGAAGGTTATAAAGGTCTAATAAAAAGAAATCCGCCGTTTTATCGTGTTATTTCTCTTTTTTTAGTAGTTTATCAGAAAAAATATCTTTTTTGTTTGCATGTTTTCCAAAATATCTCCATCTTTGCAACGCTGTTTAGCTCCGTTACCTATGAAGTAACAGGCTTAAATTCAACATATTGCTACTGACATTGAGCGCTTTATAAAATCTACCACTTTTTTATTGGCTTCATCTATTTTCTTATTCTGAAAAGGTTTGAGATATGTCTCGGTCACCGTAATTGACGAATGCCCCATAGCTTCAGAAATAACGCCCGGATGAATTTCACAATAGTAAGCTGTCGTTGCCCATGTATGGCGGGCTGTATACGAACTTAGTTTATCTCCCAGTCCTAACATTTCACCAAGCAACATCAACTGCCTATTAAAGTTACGAAGAGCCAACTGATATTCATGATAAGCCTCCTTTGTTCCTTCCCGACTGCTTAATAACGGAAATAAATAAGGAGAGGAGCTATCACGGTCCATATACCTCTTTAATATAGCCATCGCTTCCGAAGTCAAAGTCACAGACAAAGGTCGGCCTGTTTTACGCCGTCGATAAGTGATTACATTATCACGCAAATCGCTTTTACGCAAATAAGCCAGATCGACAAAAGGCAGACCACGGAGCAGGAACATCAGAACGAACAATTCCTGCGCACGACGCATGGCGGGACTCACGGCAGATGACTGTGGTAATTTAGTGAATACCTTCTTCATGTCTTCTTCGCACAACGCACGTTTGCGGTCAGCACGTGTCCCGGTATACACCGAACGAAAGAGATGCGGCACATAAGGTGCCATACGCCTGTCTACCGCGCGATTGTAAACCGCACGAAATGTACGCAAATAAGTGGAAACAGTGTTCCAACTACAACCACGGCTACGAAGGTGAATCTCGAAGCCTTTTAACCATTCCGGAGTTACTTCACGAAAAGCAAAATCCCTTTTCCCACCATAAGCAATAATGGCATTGAGACTGCTGCGATAAATGTGAGCAGTTCCAAAGTTTCCCTCCATTTGTAGCCCCACTGCTACTTGCTTCATAAATGCTACTACTTTTAACATTTTACTTATTATTTATTAAATGACGCGATAAATATAACAAAATAAGGGGATAGTATGTTTTTATAGAAGAAATTTAAAAACGAAAAAAGAGGATGCCGTTAGGGAAAGGGAGGCATCCTCTTTGGAGGGACAGGAAAGATTCACTTTCACAAGCAAATTCTTCCACTGCTACCCCCTGTTATTTCTTCACATTAAGTGAAGAAAGGGTTCATTGCGGAAATACATACTTTCGCAAGCACGGATTCCCTTGGGGTATTCTCATGTGAGGCTCTTCGCGGGAAAGCGAAGAAAAATGGGGAACACCGCACATGAGATATCTTAAAAAAGGGTTATGCCTTTATACAAACATTATTCTAGCACGCAGATACTGACACGATTTTCCGTAGGATTCGTGTTCGGTTGTACGGTATCCCCTTTAAAGTCAGTCACGATCCGGTCCGCAGCAATGCCTTTCGCTTTCAAGACGTCCGCCACGTTGTTCGCGCGCTTCTCTGACAAGGTCATATTGATGCCTGGGTTACCCGTTTCCTTATCCGCGTATCCGGTGACGGCTACCTTGGCAGTCGGATATTTTTCCAGATGCTTCACCAAAGATTCTATTTTGGCAAGCTGGTCATCCTGGATCTTTGCGGAATTCAGCGCGAAGAAGACGCTTTGCTTCATCGGCTCGACGGTCACCACCGGTGCAGGTTTCGGCTGCGGCTTTTCTACCACAGGTTCCGCTTTGGGCTGTTCCACTACAGGCTCCGGTTCGTAATAAACGGGAGCGGTCTTGGTATAACTCTTGCCAAATTTGATACTAAGTCCCACCAATACGTTAAATTGCCAGTCGCAGTTGCCCGCTTTCTTTGAATTGAACTTATCGGAAAGGATATTGGCGTTTCCTTCGATGTTGATCGCCAGACGGTCATTCAGGCGAAGGTCGCAGCCCAAGCCCAAACGTCCGGCTACCAGGTTCTGGCTGTCCTGCCACAGATACTCCATTTCATAAGCACGCGTATCCAGCGCGTTGGCTTCGTCATTGTCGAAAGCGTGATTAAATCCTACACCGGCAAAAAGATAACCATTGAATACACGGTCGGGGTTAAAGCCGCAGAACAAAGCACTGAGGTCCGCCATCAGGTCCAGGTTGCCTTGAAGATATTTATACTGATAAGATTGGGAGGGAGTCACCCAGCCCGCTTTAGCCTGCCAGCCGCTGACACCGATACGCGCCCCGAATGCCGGAGCGAACTTATAGCCCACGTTGAGGGCGGCTGCCGGAGAGATCAGATCGGTAAATTTGGCTTCGCCTATCGTATGAGCGGCTCCTACTTGCACTTGCATAAACCAGTGGGGATTAAAAAGGGTTTTACCCTCCTCCTTGATCCGCTGCTCTTGAGCGAAAGCCAAGGTGCTACTGACAGTCAGTATGGCTAGTAGTAAATTTCTTATTTTCATCATATGTTATGTATTTAATGTCTTTATCACAGAATGATCTGCATTGCATCCCTCACATTATCAGGAAGTAGTTATAAAAAGGGTGCTCTTTTGAGCAGAGCACCCTTTCGATTGTAGCATGTCTAAAAGTTTATTACTATCTTAGATTTCTTACTTGTTGTTGCCTGCCGGCTCAGCCGTAAGAATCAAGTCTGTCTTAAGGATACCCCAGCCATATTCTATAGAAGCAGGGATAGTGATGGTATATGAATAGCCAATATTTGATTCAGCATTTTCATACTTCACAGTGTTAGTAGCTCCTTGTGTCAGCACTGCATCATCAGGCAACTTATGATTGTTGTATTCCAAGCTTGTGCTAACATTATTTATATCAAGCACGACATTCTTGATCTCTCCGTAATAATCCCAGAATTGACCCGGAACCAGAACTTCGTGATCGTGCTCCCATTGATGCCATTCCCAGCAACCGGAAGTTTGTCCGTTCACTGTACCTGCGTAATGAGGTTTTGGAGAATGTTCATGACTGATTTCCACTTCTGTAGCCGGTACATATTCATATACAGCAGGCACGTAATTAACGCCCGTGATATTAGTAAAGGAAACTTCACTTGATGCAGTAATAACGTGTTCGTTGTAAGTAACATCATCGTTAGACACACATCGGGTCTGCACAGCTTGACTAGCAGCATACCGCTCAGCTTGCAATGCAAGTTCAACACGAACAGCGTCTTTACTTATCTTCACATCTGTTACATTAAACACCTTATTATAATCCATAGTCATCCAACCCCAATATTGTGTGCCGTCGGCGGCAGTTATTAGCCTATATTCTTGAACTGTATAACTTTCTCGACCGGTATACATCTTCAAGTCAGTTCCTGTAGTAAATGTAACTGTCTCTGTTTCAAGATTAAATTCAGCATCCTTTGTCTTATTATAATGTCCGTCAACATAAGTGTACTCTGGCACGCAAATTGTTTTCCACCTACCGTGTGTCTTTACAACCGATTCCCAAACAGGATGTGTGATCGCGTAACCTCTCCAGTCTGTCAACAAACCATCGTGCTGGAAGCTGACTTCATCACCACCTGTCGCACCGTCTTTTACAGTGATACCATCAGGCATAGTGAAAGTGACAGGACGGATAAATGTTACCTTAAATCTGTTCACGATATACGTATCACCACTCTCAATCATATACTTGTGAATAATAACAGCTTGCAATCCCTTTTCGCTATTCAACGCTGCCTTAACTGCAGTATTACTCTTGTTCAAAGAAATGGTCGTTCCATTCAACTGAACACCGGTAAGAACGTTTGCTGTTTTGACACCGTTGCTATAAGTTGATTCAATTTCGTACGTACTTTCAGTGCATACTCCAGTCGGTATATTAACTGTATAAGTACCATCAACATAAGCTTTCGTTATATCTTGTGAGATTGTACATTCCGAAGCCGGTGAAGTGATAGCACCCGGTCTTTTGGCATTTACTCTGAACGCGATATACTTACCGTCAGCATCCTTATCCCAGAAGGCATCATTTACCTTTGTCTTTTCCGTATCCAAAGCAATGACAGGCAAATTAACTTTCACTGCGAAATGGAAATGAATGTATTTCGGATATTTATTAGAAGAAACCTTATTGCGGAGTGTCAAAGTAGCATACAAGTTAGCTCCAGTTATACCTACATTTCCAACCTGTCCATGAGCGAATCGCCAAATTACAATCTTAGTAGCTTTGCCGTCAGTTGCTACACCGTCAATCAGACTCGGTGCAGTAATACCCGGAAGAGCAACACCATTCTTAAGAACTGAGGTTTCTAGGTATTCATACGTATTCCAGAATTCCTCATGACTCATACCTTGTTCAGAACCGTCACCCTTGTTCATCAAACGATAGATATTATCACGCAGATAATCCTCTTCGAATTTATACAGTTTAGATTGCGTATTTGCACAGCCATAAGTTTCAGTACCTTCTATAGTCACGGCCATATCAGGAGTCTTCTCTGCTACGATCTCAACTTTCACGAAGCCGCGACGAACTACATTACCGGCCTTGTCTACCAACTCAACCTTGAAAATAGGAGTACGTCCTACAAATTCCGGGTTATGTCCATTATCAGCAATCGCCTCGAAAGTACCCTTCTCAGCATCTGTACATACCAAGTCTTTCTGCTGATTAGTTATAGTAGAGCCACTTTGTACATTATACTCAGAAGATGCTACAGCAAAGCGGTATGACAATTCATAATCTTCAACAGGGAACGCTTCATGTGAACCGTCCTTCACAAGACAAGTAGCTACCAATGACTTCAAGTCAAACACTTTGTCATATGCCATTTCGTAACGAACGAGTGTAGTCTTACATGCACTGAACGTTGCTGCGAAATGAGCAGTGTTTCCAGTTGCCAAAGTCGCTCCGTCGGCAATAAAGATGTCTTCAGGAGTGATCAGATCGTCATATACAGCTACATATGGAGAAGTAATTACGGGGTCTGCATCCTTCTGGGCAGGATCACCGGTCATAGTTGCCTGCAAAGCAATCATGTTTGTTTTATCTTCTGCCGGTCTGACATTGGCATGCTTACGACGAAGTGTAAAGTCAACAGTTCCTGTAGCGGTATTCTTGATCGGTTGCCCGATGATATCTACCAAATTGCTGCCTGCCGCGCGAGTTCCAGTTTCAATAATAGTTACAGCACGGTCAAGATAGCTATAAGTAGCATTTCCCAAATTAAAGCTCTTCGGATTGAAATGGTAGCTGGCAATTGCAGGAGCACCTACAGAGTAAGCATACTTAGTCACGATAGGAAGTGAAGCATTTTCATTCGGGCTCATTGCGCTATACTGCAAAGAACTGAATTTAACAGCTTCCACACCGTCTACAATATAATCCGGAGCAAACGCGATGCTGCTCAAGCGAGCGACGATCAATACATGCAAGTTGCTGATTTCTGTAGAGATGAGAGTTCTAAGAGTGGTATCCAGAGTAGTAATTCTTTCTCCAAGTTTACCCATATCTGCTTTGATTTTATCCAGCTCGCCATCGATTCTATCTCCCAGATCTTTGAGGTCCTTATTAGTTTGCACCAAATCACCTTGCAAGTCCTTAATATCCTTTGCATTGTCACCTATCAGTCCGCGCAATGCACTGTTTTCCTCTGTCTGCGCATCCCACAATTTTTGGTTTGCTTCCTGAGCGGCTTTCAGTTCATCCTCAGCTTTCTTAATAGCTTGCGCAAGAGCTTCGTCAGCTTCTATCTTGTTGGCGTCTATCATGCCTTTCAATTCCTTATCATAAGCTTTCAAGGCATCCAACTGAAGTTGAAGGTTCTCGTCCGCAGCAATCAAAGTCTTGATAGCGTCTTGAGCGGTCTGGATATTGTTCGCGTTGGTGACCACATCCCCCTTAAGACCGTCTACAGTGCCTGTCAGTGTACTTAATTCGGCTTGAACACCGTCAATCCTACCACCGAGCAACTGAATGACACCCTCAATGTCTTCATTGAATTGCACAATAGCGGCTTCCAGGTCTTTCTTGTCAGCCTTGGTCGCGTTGATTTCAGCGATAGAAGAGTCTACATACTCTTTCATCGCAGTTACTTCTTCCGTGATTTTAGCAAGCGCTTTAGCTTCGGCGTCGGCAGCGGCCTGTTTTGCCGCTTCTGCTAAAACTTTGGCTTGGGCAGCTTCGGCAGCGGCAGCGTCACCGGCAGCTTTGGCAGCATCGGCAGCGGCCTGGGCTTTGGCAGCGTCGGCCTTGGCAGCGTCAGCAGTAGACTGGGCTGTCTGCAAAGCAGCCTGCAAGGCAGTCAGCTGAGCAGTCAACTGTTCTTGTAGAGTGCCAACGGTAGTTCCGTTTTTGTCGATTTGTTCTTGTAACGCCTTGATGTCGTCATCGTAGTCTTTACAAGAAGTAAATGTACCTGTTGAAGCCGCCAACAGCGTTCCAAACAGGATTGCACTTAAATACTTTTTGTTCATGATAAAAAAACTTTTAATTTATAAATTAAAAAAATAATAAAAATATAGTTCTTGTTTTGGATTATCAATTCCCATAAATCCCATGTTTTACTCCTTTCATTCCTTGCATAACCTCCTTTTCTTAAATTATTTCACCTACATTTGCCTTATACAATATACTCTGAAGTATATAGTCTATGCACACTTTACCCGTTACTTTGTAGGTAACGGGAAAACCTTTGTACCTGCCCCAAAAGGGTAGTCAATACCGGAAAATGTCTGAATTGGTAATGAAACATCTTTACCCCTGCTTCTGAGAAGAGGCAGAGGGGAGGAAATTCTTTTATCTAAATTAGAAGGGTGAAACACTCTAATACTAAGAAAATCGCTGTTTTATCGTGTTATTTCTCTTTTTTTAGTAGTTTATCAGAAAAAATATCTTTTTTGTTTGCATGTTTTCCAAAATATCTCCATCTTTGCAACGCTATTTAGCTCCGTTACCTACAAAGTAACGGACTAGCTATCAGGCAGATATTCCTATCACCGAATGCTTTACATAACTGATTATTTGTGTGTTGGCTTCATCAATTTTCCTACTACGGAAAGGTTTCAGATACGTCTCCGTCACAGTGATGGAGGAATGCCCCATCGCCTCGGAGATAATACCCGGATGAATTTCGCAATGATAGGCGGTCGTCGCCCAAGTGTGACGAGCAGTGTACGAGCTGAGTCTGTCGTTCAGCGCCAGCCATTCGCCCAGAAGCATGAGTTGCTGATTGAAGCTGCGTAATGCCGATTGATATTCGCGATATGCTTCCTTCGTCCCCTCACCACTTTTCAACAGAGGAAATAAATAAGGAGATGTGTCGTCACGACTTATATACTTCTTCAGGATTGCCATCGCTTCCGGAGTCACAGTAACCGACAGAGAACGACCCGTCTTACGCCTGCGGTAAGTTATCACATGATCACGCAAATCACTTTTACGCAAATAGGCAAGATCGACAAAAGGAAGACCGCGAAGCAAAAACATCAGAATGAACAATTCCTGTGAGCGCCGCATGCCGGCAGGCACGACAGAAGACGAAGACACCCCAGCGAACACCTTTTTCATATCTTCATCACACAAGGCACGCTTGTGATCCGCACGGGTACCCGTATAGACAGAACGAAACAGATTGGGTACATAAGAAGCCATGCGACCATCCACCGCACGATTATAGACCGCACGAAACGTGCGTAAATAAGTGGAAACAGTGTTCCAGCTACATCCACGGCTACGAAGGTAAATCTCGAAGCCCTTCAACCATTCAGGGGTTACTTCATCAAATGCAAAATCCCTTTTCCCATGATAAGCAATAATGGCATTGAGACTGCTGCGATAAACGTGTGCAGTACCAAAGTTTCCCTCCATCTGTAGCCCCACCGCTACTTGCTTCATAAATGCTACTACTTTCAACATTTTACTTACTATTAATTAAATTACACGATAAATATAGGAATATTTTAGCATCTCTCCCAAATACCCTACAGACATATATTCATTCATCGGCAGGTTATCCAATCAGCGGATTTGACCATACCTCCGAAAGTAAAACAACAAAAAAAGAAACCGGTATGTTTTTTCGCACAAAGTTTTCGCTGCGAATAAACAGTTATTATAATTAACAAATAGTTCTAATTACAAATTTTATAAAGCAAGCATATACATATAAATTTACAGATATGAAAAACGAAAATAAAACTAAATAATTTTATACTATTCAATTAATTTATTTTTCATAACTTTGCAGAAAATAAGCCACAAATAGCGGTTTATAAAAACTAAATATAAGAATATGATAAAAGTAGAAAAAGAAGTATCCAAAGATTACATCATCAAGGGATTTAAACATTTTACCCAATTAGCTACGGAATACTTTCAAGGACATCCGGACTGCAATGCAGCCAGAAAAAGAATGCGCGACACAATAGACGCCAACTTGCAGCTCAAAGCAGAGCTCACCGCAGCAAGCTACACCGAACACACGACTTTGCTAAGTCCGAAGATGCAGCAAATCATTTGGGCGTACTGGGGACCACCCATCATTTCACTGTCGGAAAACCAGGCAAACGAGTCGGACAACAAACGAGTTTAAACGCCCAAAAAAGTGAAAATCGAACTATATATTTTTAAATATATAATTTATTAGTTATCCCTTATTATGGTTCCGCCCTGCGTTTCAACACATTTTTCTCAACAGACATAATTCATTAAATGTCAGAAGATTACCTCACTCCTTAGAGTGTTCCGCTGTGCGTTCCACAAAAATGCCCTTTTTTCACCCTCAAACAGAGGCTCCAAAATGACCGGACAGAGGCTTCGTTTACTATAAACAGAGGCTCTGTTTACATCAGACGAAGCCTCTGTTTCACGATCTTCCTCCAACGTATACCGCACAAAAAAACAACACGCGCCAAAAGCAGCTATTTACGTCACCACGAGGAATATTACATCCCAACACGTCCAAGCACGTACATCCGTTTAGGATTCGAACAGCAATCAACCTACTTTTGGACAAAATTTAAAAAACAGAATATCATATGCAAAAAATGAATTGCCAGGCCATCGGATATGGCTACATCATCATCCCAAAAGCTCTGCTGAAAGAGCAACTTACAGGCTGCAGCCCACACGAAGGAGAAATAGAAGCTTTCCTGAAACTTCTTATAAAAGTCAACTACTCGGAAACAAAACTCACCGACCGCCAAAAACACACCATCGTGTGCAAAAGAGGTGAAAGCCTGCACAGCTACCGCAGCTGGAGCGCCATTTTCCACTGGCCAACGAGCAGAACTTACCGCTTCATACAACAACTGAAAACAAACGGAATCATCGAAATCATTCCTCACAACGACACCACCGCCCTGCATATCCGAGTGGTCAACTACGAGAACTGGACAAACATTTCGGCACTCGTCGGCGAGAAAAAAGAAAACGCCCGAAAAACCAGCGACGAAAAGTTCCGCCTCTTCTGGGACGACTTCCACAACATCCTGCAGCTTCCCAAAGAGAACATCGCCAAAGCGCAGCGTATCTGGAAAAAGCTGAGCGAAAAAGAACAGCAACTCGCCATCGACAACATCGAAGAGTATTATTATCATCAGACAAACGTGAAATTCATCCTACATGCCTGCAGTTATTTATCCAATAAAGCCTTTCTGAATGAATACTGACAACAGAGTTTCCCCACAGGCCCCGGAGATAGAAGAAGCCATCCTGGGGGCCTGCCTGATAGAACAGGAAGCCATGCCGCTCGCAGCCGACACACTGCGCCCGGAAATGTTCTACACCACGAGCCACCAAGTGATCTACGCCGCCCTGCTTGCCATGTACCGGGCAGGAATGAAGATCGACATCCTCACCGTCAAAGAAGAACTTGCCCACCGGGGCAAGCTGGAAGAAGCCGGAGGAGCATTCGGCATCACGCAACTGAGCAGCAAAGTAGCCACCTCGGCGCATATCGAATATCACATGCAGATCGTACACGAGAAATATCTGCGGCGAGAAATGATACTGGGACTCAACAAACTCCTCGCCTGCTCTCTGGACGAAACAATGGACATAGCCGACACACTGATAGACGCACACAACCTGCTCGACCGCCTGGAAGGTGAATTCGGACACAACGACCACATGCGCGACATGGACGCACTGATGACCGACACGATGAAAGAAGCCGAACAGCGTATCGCCAAAAGCGTGAACGGAATCACCGGCATCCCTACCGGCCTGACAGACCTGAACCACATGACATCCGGACTGCAAAACGGAGAACTCACCGTCATCGCCGCACGTCCCTCGGTCGGGAAAACCGCCTTCGCCCTCCATCTGGCGCGGCAGGCTGCCATGCAGGGACATGCCGTCACTGTCTACAGCCTTGAGATGCAAGGAGAACGCCTTGCCGACCGCTGGCTGTTGTCCGCCGGCGACATCAACCCTTACCGCTGGCGCACAGGCATCCCTAACCCGCACGAAGTGGCGGAAGCACACACCACCGCCGCAGAACTGGCACGACTACCGATACACGTAGACGACAGCACTTCGACCAGCATGGACCATGTACGCTCCAGCGCACGGCTCCTTAAAAGCAAGGGTACATGCGATCTGATCATCATCGACTACCTGCAACTTTGCGACATGAGCACCGGACAGAAGAACCGCAACCGTGAACAGGAAGTGGCACAAGCCACCCGCAAGGCTAAATTGATCGCCAAGGAACTGAACGTTCCCGTCGTATTACTTTGCCAGCTAAACCGCGAATCGGAAGGCCGTCCCGGTGGTCGACCGGAACTATTCCATCTGCGTGAAAGCGGCGCCATCGAGCAAGATGCTGATGTAGTGATGCTACTCTACCGCCCTGCACTGGCACGAATCACTACCGACCGCGAAAGCGGTTATCCGACCGAAGGGCTGGGAGTAGTCATCGTAGCCAAACAACGCAATGGAGAGACAGGGAACGCATACTTCAGCCACAACCCTTCTCTAACGAAAATTACGGACTATACACCACCACTGGAAGTATTGCTGAAACAAGCAAAATAAAAAAATTCCCGGAACCATAACTACAATATTATATTACATAATATAAGATTAAATATTTTCCGATTTTATTTCATATTTGCAGTAAAATAAAGAGCATAATGCTTGACTTTGCCTCTTATATTTCGTATATTTGCAATGTCATAGAGAAACAAAATTATTATTACTTAAACCTTAACTTTTTAAAATTATGAATGTTTCAGTAGAACGCTATCAGCGTAGAAAGTACATGAGTCAAGAGAATTCTCCGATGCTGTATTACGTACGCCAGAAATCGGGAACAGTCAGAGTGATGGACGTCGAAAAACTGGCAGATGCCATCGAAGCCAACTCTTCACTCACAGCAGGAGATGTAAAACATGCCATCGAAGCTTTTGTAGAGCAGCTCCGCCTGTCACTCACACAAGGCGACAAAGTGAAGATCGACGGTTTGGGAACATTTCACATCACACTATGCAGCGAGGGGACAGAGAAGGAAAAAGATTGCACGGTCCGAAGCATCCGCAGGGTGAATGTCCGGTTTGTAGCGGATAAAGCATTGCATCTGGTGAACGCAAGCCACACCAGTACACGAAGTGAAAACAACGTGGAATTCGTACTGGCAAGCAAAGGTGACACGGAAGGCGAAAATGCCGGAGGAGGAGGAGGAAATACCGGAGGCGAAGAGGAAGCTCCGGACCCGACAGTTTAACAGGAGATACCATATCGAACCAACCTTAACATATAACTCACCCCCATTATCAATTATCCATTAAAAAAATGCTAGATAAAATTATCGAGATTATTATGACTATCCTCCCTTTTCTGGGTAATCGTAAAAAGCGTAAAGCGATGGCGCAAAACGTCAAAGAATTCAGCGAGCTGGTGAAAGACCAGTATACCTTCCTGATGGAGCAGCTGGAAAAGGTACTGAAAGATTATTTCGACCTTAGTGCGAGAATGAAAGAGATGCACGCCGAAATCTTTTCGCTGAGAGAGCAACTGACACAGGCTGCCGCATTACAGTGCATAAACAAAGAGTGCATACAACGTACTCAAAGCGAAGCATCCATCTCTGAAGCATAATGCCGGACAATCATGAGAACGATCAACTTAATCGTAATTCACTGCTCCGCCACACGCGAAGACAAGGATTTCACGGAATATGACCTGGACGTCTGCCATCGCCGACGCGGATTCAACGGAGCGGGCTATCATTTTTATATCCGCAAAAACGGGGATATAAAGTCTACCCGACCGATAGAAAAGATCGGTGCCCACGCCAAAGGATTCAACAGAGAAAGTATCGGTATCTGCTATGAAGGCGGGCTTGACAGCAAAGGTCGCCCCAAAGATACCCGGACCGAATGGCAGAAACATTCACTGCGAGTACTGATTCTTACTTTATTGAAGGATTATCCGGGATGCCGCGTATGCGGTCACCGTGACCTTAGTCCCGACCGGAATGAGAATGGGGAGACAGAGCCGGAAGAATGGGTGAAAGCTTGCCCTTGCTTCGATGCGGAAAATAACTGGAAAGCATGAGGCAGAAATCAAGTAAAGCTTCAATTGAATAGCTTATAAACAAGAAAACTCCAATTGCCCGACCAAACGAAGTCGGAGCAGTTGGAGTTTCTACATTTATAAAATAGATTGTCGGGATATCTCCTCTGAAGGAAATTAATGCTATCTTTGTAGAAAGTAATAAACCTAGAAACTTTTATATTTTAGCATGTATACTCCGCCTTTCACCATATCTCCCCGCACCATTCACTTAATAGCGGATATCTCCGCATTGGTAGAACGATATGCCATCCGTATGGAGCAGGAAGATGCCTTGCTATTGCGAAAAATCAACCGAATTAAGACCATTCAAGGTTCACTGGCTATTGAAGGAAATACCCTATCTGAAAGTCAAATTACAGATATCCTTGACGGGAAGCATATAGTAGCTCCCATCCGTGAAATACAGGAGGTACGAAACGCCATCAAAACCTACAATTCATATCACACTTTCGATCCCTACTCGGTAGACGACTTACTGATAGCACATAAAATAATGACGGAAGCACTGGTAGACAATACAGGACACTTTCGTCAAGGAGGTGTCGGAGTATTCGCAGGCACACAGTTGATCCACATGGCGCCTCCTGCCGACCGCGTTCCTTATCTTATCAAAGATTTGTTTGAATGGTTACGAAAGTCGGATGATCATTTATTAATAAAAAGCTGTGTTTTTCATTATGAGTTTGAATTTATTCATCCATTCAGTGATGGAAACGGGAGAATAGGACGTTTATGGCAATCGCTGATATTAGGCAAACTCCATCCTGTATTCGAACACTTACCGGTAGAGAATATGGTATTCGCCAATCAACAAGCCTATTATAATGCTATAAACCGAAGTACTGATGCTGTAAATAGTGGTATATTCATTGACTTCATGCTACAAGAAATATACGAAACACTAAAGAAACGGCAAGGCGATTCTATAGTAACAATGAAAGCGACAAAGGATGTCGGTATAAATGTCGGTATAAATGTCGGTATAAACGAACAAAAAGTTCTGGAACTTTTGAGAAAAAACAATCAAATCACCGCCAAAGAAATCGCCGGACTTCTAGGTATCAGTCTGAGGCATAGCGAACGTTTGATCACATCATTAAAGCAAAAAGGAATGATTCAGCGAGTTGGATCAAACAAAAACGGATACTGGGAAATTATAGTTTAAATGAAAGGTTGACCTCAATGTCAACCTTTCATTTAAACTATACCTTATCGTGCATCAAAAGCTGCATCAATCAGTGCCTGCAAGTTCAGATAGTGACTCCGGACAATCCCCGTAGAAGCACTTGCCGCACTTGCCAATGACCTCCTTAATTCGAGCAACTGTCCACGGGCAATTGTCGGTGCTTCGGAAGGAGAATCAGACGAGGATAAAACACTCGTCATCATACCCAGAAGCGATGAAGAGTTACCTTTCGGCTTATCAATCATCGAGATCAAAGCGTTGACATAAACTTTCTGCAAATTACGCTGGGCATAATCCGGTCTCTTACCGCCTTGCAGATCGCTCCAGATACCTTTCTTCAAGTCAGTAAACAGGTTATTGGCTGTATATGCCTTTGTACCGTTCAAGAATTCATCGTTTGTCATTTTATCCAACGTGTTCTTGCTTAAGAGTTGCTTCAGAATGCTGCTCTGTACACGGAATACAGCATTGTAAGTGTTGATTCTGGCTCTTTCGGCAAGCTTCTTATCCAGCAACCAGTTGGGAGTATTAAACAGTTCCTTATTCAAAAAGATAACTGCTTTTCTCTGAATATCTTTGGGTACATATTCCATTGCTTTGACGTCAGTCTGCTCTACGGAAACCGGGGTACTATAAATACCACCCACATTCGTCGCTACATGACGCATATACAGATTAAACTGCCCCACTATATTCTGATACAGACTGGATGCTTTAGCGTAGCCTTCGTTCGGTTCGTAAGTCCAGTTCATAATTTCAGGCATGATGCGTTTCAGATTTTTGATACCATAAGTGCTCGCCAATACAGCATCGTCACCCAAATCCTCATTCTGATTACGAGGATCGTTCCGGTCACTTTCCGTACCAAAAGTGTAACGTTTATCCTCTTGTAGTTTACTGATAATCCACTTGTTCATGTGAGGGATTTCGGCTTCGGGCGTCTTATATTCGGGCATCCAGCGATATCCCCATTCGATAGCCCACTCATCGTACATACCGATGCGGGGGAAGATTCCGGCACGGGATATGTTATCTTCGGGCTGCGCTACATAATTAAACCGTGCATAATCCATGATAGAAGGAGTATGACCGTTGGCTTCCACCCATGCTTTGTCTCGTAGCTTTTCTACAGGAACCGTGCTGGAAGAGCCGAAGTTGTGACGCAGTCCCAACGTATGGCCTACTTCATGAGAAGATACAAAACGAATCAGCTGCCCCATCAATTCATCGTCAAACAGAGGTTTGCGTGCACCCGGATCGACAGCTCCAGCCTGCACGATATACCAGTTGTACAACAGGCTCATCACATTGTGATACCAGTTGATATGCGTTTCCAGAATCTCACCGCTGCGAGGGTCGTGTACATGAGGACCGCTCGCATTTGGAATATCGGAAGGTTTATATACGATAGCGGAATGACGCGCATCCTCCAAACTCCATTCAGGATCGTCTGTCGGAGCTTCTTTGCCTATAATGGCATTCTTAAATCCGGCCTTTTCAAAAGCTTTCTGCCAGTCATTGACACCTTGAATCAAGTAAGGTACCCACTTCTTGGGAGTGGCCGGATCGATATAGATCACAATCGGATTCTTTGGTTCCACCAGTTCTCCCTTCAGGTATTTTTCTATATCCTCGTCTTTCGGCTCAAGACGCCAGCGGGTAATCTTCGCTTTATACTCCACCCCCTGAGGATTTTCGTCAAAATCCTTGTAGCTGACAGCAAAGTAACCTACTCTGCTATCATACAGTCTTGATTTCATCGGTTCTTTGGGGAGTAACATCATAGAACTGTTCAGCTCGTATGTCAACGGAGAACTTGGAGCGGAAGACACGGATGTTCCGGCTCCTGCAGGTGATGAGGCTCTCCGCTGAAAAGTACGTACCGTACGGACTTCGATATTACGCGGAAATGCCTTCAGAGTATCAATATAGCTGGCATCATCTACCATACCTCCTATTCCGGCATTGTTTTTCGCACGGCTTTCAAATGAAAACAGTTTGTTATCCCTGCGGATATAGTCAGTCATATCTATGACGTAATTGTTCGTCTCGCCTTCTTTACGGACCGTTTTCAGAGGAAAAGTGGCTATAATGGGCTGTACATTAGAATTCAGTACTGCCTGATACAATCCTAATGTATCCGAAGAATGTTCAATATAAGAGATTTCACGAACAAACAGTTTATCACCATTTCCCTTTTCGAAACGGATCACTTCATCTCCGATCTGATCTCCCGGATAACCGACTTTGCGCTTTTGCATATCTACGGGAGCCTTCACGATCCGATTCACTATCAGTACATCACGTCCGAAGAGCGAGTCGGGAATTTCAAAATAATATCTGCCTTCTACATTGTGCACTTTGAAGAAGCCATTCATCGTTTTAGCCTTGCCGGTAATTACTCTTGCATAAGGTTGCAAGGCATCTTTCTTCCTGTTGGCAACAGAATCGGTTTTGACTTTGGCTACTTCCTCTGTCTTTCCTTTCTTTTTCTTCTTCTTTTTAAAAATGTCTGTAGATTGCGCCCCGACTGATGGAATGAGCATCGCCAGAATCATTAGAGTTGAGACTAATTTCTTCATGTGTCCAATATTATATGTATTTATTTGAAATACAAAGTTACTACAAAAAAGTGAAATGCGGAAAGTTATAGTGATAGAATTGAGTTACAAGGGTTTTAGTTGAAGTGGCGATAATTCGTGAAGCCATTACAATCCCTGCCGAAGCCAAATCCTGACGCCGCAACGTTACTTGTTCGTAACCATGCCCGAAAATGCGACAAACGGGTACGGATAGCGAAACAATACGTTAAGGAATAGTGAGTTACCGATAACTCACGCAAAAATTTCGGTTACGGAAAAAGATTGCTCCGTTCCTCCCCGTTTTGCGTACCGACACCGGACTCTTCACCAACTAATTTTGAAACCAAAAAATTAAGGACGATGAAGAGTACATTTTCAGTAATCTATTACCTCAAGCGTCAGGTAGTGAAAAAGGACGGGACAGTACCCGTCATGGGACGCATCACGGTGGACGGCAGCCAGACGCAGTTCAGCTGCAAGCTGACAGTCGATCCGAAACTGTGGGACACCAAAGGTGGACGTGTCACAGGCAGAAGCGCGGCGGCACTCGAAACGAACCGTATGCTTGACAAGATGCGGGTGCGCATCAATAGGCACTATCAGGAAATCATGGAACGTGACAACTTCGTCACGGCTGAGAAGGTGAAGAACGCTTTTCTCGGACTGGAACACCGCTACCACACGCTGATGCAGGTGTACCGTCGTCACAATGAGGACTATGAGAAACAGGTGGAAGCAGGCATGAAAGCAAAAGGTACACTGGAAAAGTACCGTATCGTTTACAAGCACCTGCAAGAGTTCCTCGACATCCGCTACCATGTGAAGGACATCGCACTGAAAGAGCTTACCCCCGCTTTCATCTCCGACTTCGAGATGTTCCTGCGCACGGACAAACACTGCTGCACCAATACCGTGTGGCTGTACGTCTGCCCGCTACGGACGATGGTGTTCATCGCCATCAACAACGAGTGGCTGACACGCGACCCGTTCCGCGAGTATGAAATCAAGAAGGAGGAAACAACACGCAGTTTTCTGACCAAAGAGGAAATACGCCTGCTGATGGACGGGAAACTGAAAAACGCCAAACAGGAACTGTACCGTGACCTCTACCTGTTCTGCGCTTTCACCGGGTTGTCGTTCTCGGATATGCGCAACCTCACGGAAGAGAATATCCGCACCTACTTCGACGAACACGAGTGGATAAACATCAACCGCCAGAAAACGGGCGTGGTGTCCAACATCCGCCTGCTTGACATCGCCAACCGCATAATCGGCAAATACCGTGGGCTGTGCGAGAACGGCAAGATATTCCCCGTCCCGCATTATAACACGTGCCTTGCCGGTATCCGTGCCGTCGCCAAGCGTTGCGGCATCACCAAGCATATCACGTGGCATCAGAGCCGCCACACGGCAGCCACGACGGTATTTCTCTCTAATGGCGTACCTATCGAAACCGTCAGCTCCATGCTCGGACACAAGAGCATAAAGACGACGCAGATTTACGCGAAGATAACCAAAGAAAAACTCAATCAGGACATGAAGAACCTTGCCGCAAGGTTGAACAGTGTTGAGGAATTTGCAGGTTGCACCATCTAAAAAAGAGAAGCCATGAAACGTGACATAATCATCATAGAGGACAAGGCGGTCAGCGTAACCGGTAACGACGTGTGGATGACCGCCACCGAAATCGCCGGACTGTTCCATACGACCGTCCCGGCAGTGAACGCCGCCATCAAAGCCATCCGCAAGTCGGACGTGCTTAACGACTACGAGGTGTGCCGCTACATGCAACTTGAAAACGGACTGTACGCAGATGTGTACGCGCTTGAAATCATCATCCCCGTCGCCTTCCGGCTGAACACCTACAACACCCACCTGTTCCGCACATGGCTGGTGGGAAAAGCTCTCGCCAAAGAGAAACGGCAGGCATACGTGATGTTCATACAGAACGGAAAAGCCGGGTACTGCTGATTGCGCATACCACATAAGACAAGGAAACGGGCAGCACCACAAAAAGTGTCGCCCGTTTCCTTTTTTCTTGCCAACCGCGCTCACTCCAGCGGCTTGCGGTAATTTGCTTCCAGCACTTCACGCAGCCCCGTTTCCGGGTAAAGCACCTTCCCTCCCAAAAGTATGAAGGGCAACACGCGGTTGTTGCGGTATTCCTGCAATGTGCGTCGGCTTACGCGGAGCAGTTCCGCCACCTCGCCGTCCGTCAGGTAACGTTCCCCGTCCAGCAGAGGACGGTAACTTTCCAGAAAGGCGGACAGCCATTTCGAGCCTTTGCGCATATCCTGCACCACAGAGGCTATCGGCTCGTCTTCCATCGTAAAAACATCGTTGTTCTCGTTCATCATAACTTCGGATTCAGTGGGTGAATAAATCAAATCATCTGCCGTGCGGATAGAGCGTGCCGATAAGCGGTATCAGCCGCTTCACCTCCTCCGGCTTGTAATAAAACCTGCGGTTTATCTGCGAGTAGCCGATAAGCCGCCTGTCGCGCAGCGTCTGCAACGTGCGCGAACTTATTCTCAACTGCCTACAGACTTCCTCGCCCGTGAGCCATCTTTCCATGCGCCTCGTGTCGCTTTTGCGCCTCAGGGCGGCGACCTTCTCCGAGAGTGCGCCGAATGCCGCCACCATCATCTCGAAAGTCTTTTTCTCGATAGATACTATTTCCATATTCATGCAATTATCGGTTTGCCCGCAAAGGTAACGGTACGGTCCTGAACACGTGCCGTTTTCCGCTGAAAGGCTGCCTGTTGCGCCGTTTGACCGGGTTACGGAGCCATCTTCCGTAAAAATCTTACGTGAGTCACGTAGTGAGTTGTTAAAGCCCCTTTTGTTTATTGCCGATTTTTGCTGCAGAAACAAAAAGAAAGGACTGAATATGAAAGTGATAACGATGGAAAGTTCCGCCTTCCGGTCATTGACGGAACAGATAGCGGAGATTGCGGCACACGTCCGTGCCGCCTCCGGCGACAAGAAAGCGGCATCGCCCGACAGGTTGCTCACCACACGCGAGGCGGCGCACCTGCTTAACGTGAGTACCCGCACCCTCCAGCGTATGCGCAGCGAGCAACGCATCGGTTATGTCGTGCTTCGCGGTAAATGCCGCTACCGGCAGTCGGAAATAGACCGCCTGCTTGAAGCGTGTGCCGTCAACGAGGACGCGGCGACACCGCAGGAATTGAAACGCAACCACACGCTGCGCACTGGCGGCAAACCAAAAGGAAGGAGGACATAGGTCATGGAACTGCTCACACGAAACAACTTCGAGGGCTGGATGCAGAAGCTGATGGAACGGCTCGACCGTCAGGACGAACTGCTGCTGGCGATGAAGGCTGAGGGGAAACAGCCTACTATCACGGAAAGCATCCGCCTTTTCGACAATCAGGATTTGTGCATGCTGCTCCAGATAAGCAAGCGCACACTGCAACGCTACCGCAGTGTCGGCGCATTGCCCTACAAGACACTGGGCAAGAAAACCTATTACAGCGAGGAGGATGTGCTGACATTCCTTTCCAACCATATCAAGGACTTCAAAAAAGAAGATATAGCCTTCTACAAGGCTCGTATCCATAATTTCTTTCATAAATAACCCATTAAAACATTTTTCAAATGGCAAAGAAAAAAGACGAAAAGGACGTGCTGGTAGTCCGTGATGAGAAGACGGGCGAGATCAGCGTGGTAGCCGGGCTGAATGCAGACGGCACACCCAAGCGTACCCCTGCGAAAGCTGAGAACGCGCAGAGTTTCCTGCAATTCGACCGACAAGGCGACGTGCTGGACAACTTCTTCAAGAACTTCTTCCGGCAGTGCAAGGAACCCAGCCGCTTCGGTTTCTACCGCATCGCGGCAGACCAAGTGGATTCCATGCTTGGCGTGATGAAAGACCTGCTTCAGCATCCGTACCAGAACAAACAAATCCTTGCACCGCACAAAATCGACACCTTCCCTTATCAACAGCAGGTGCAGGAAGAGATGGCGGCACAAAAGACAGAGAAACAAGAACCTCAAAAACAGGAAAACATGGAACAACAGAAAGAACAGCAGGAAAGCCCGCAACAGACGCAGGGCAGAAAGGGCTACCAACCCATCAACGAGAGCAAAATCAACTGGCAGGAGCTGGAGGACAGATGGGGCGTGAAGCGTGACGACCTTGAAAAGTCCGGAGACCTTACGAAGATGCTCCACTACGGCAAGTCCGACTTGGTAAAGGTCAAGCCCACCTTCGGCGGCGAATCATTCGAGCTGGACGCCCGCCTCTCCTTCAAGAAGGACGGTGAGGGAAATGTCAGCCTCGTGCCGCACTTCATCCGCAAGGAGCAGAAGTTAGATGAGTACAAGGAACACAAATTCTCCGACGATGACCGGAAGAACCTGCGCGAAACGGGCAACCTCGGCAGGGTCGTGGACATTGAGGACAGGGAAACGGGCGAAATCATCCCCTCCTACATCAGCATCGACCGCAAGACGAATGAAATCACGGACATTCCGGCAAACAAGGTGCGCATCCCGGAGCGCATCGGCAAGACGGAAATCACCAAACAGGAGCAGGACATGCTCCGCGCCGGACTGCCCGTGCGCGACAAGCTCATCGAGCGCAACGACGGCAGGAAGTTCGTCACCACCCTTCAAGTGAACGTGGAGCAGCGCGGCGTGGAGTTCGTGCCGGGAACCGGAAGGTCGCCCCGTACCGCACAGACGCAGGAAGCCAAAGGTGACACCTCGAAAAGTCAGGCGCAAGGCGGGGAAAATGCCGCACAGACCAAGAAGGAGCAACGCCGCAACACGTGGATGAACGAGGACGGCAGCATCCGCCCCATCAGCAAATGGAGCGGCGTGAACTTCACCGACAAGCAGAAAGCCGACTACGTGGCGGGTAAAGCCGTGAAACTGGAGAACGTGACCGACAAGCAGGGCTTCCATGCCACGATGTATATCAAGTTCAACCCGGAGAAGGGCCGCCCGTACCGCTACGAAACGAACCCCGACAACGCCCAGCAGGTCGCCCCGTCCAACGAGAGCCGCACACAGGTGGCGGTGAACAACGAGGGCAAAACCAACGAGGCGACAAAGAACCTGAAAGAGCCTTTGCAGAAAGGTCAGACCGCCCCGAAGGACGACCGCCAGCAACAGCAGCAGGAGAAGCCGAAAAAGAAGAACAACAAAGGCATGAAAATGTAATCCCGTGTCCGCCACTGAATCCAAAATAAAATCCAAAGTATCAACAAAAAAGCAAGAAAACATGAAGACAATCATTGCAGAAAAGCCCTCCGTGGCACGTGAAATCGCCCGCATCGTGGGCGCGACAAAGAGAGAGGAAGGATATTTCGAGGGAGGCGGCTATGCCGTGACATGGGCATTCGGACACCTCGTTCAGCTTGCCATGCCCGACGGCTACGGCGTGCGCGGATTTGTCCGTGACAACCTCCCGATTATTCCCGACACATTCACGCTCGTCCCCCGTCAGGTCAGGACGGAGAAAGGTTACAAGCCCGACAGCGGCGTGGTGTCGCAGATAAAAGTCATCAAAAGACTGTTCGACACAAGCGAACATATCATCGTGGCGACCGATGCCGGACGCGAGGGAGAGCTTATCTTCCGCTAGTGCGCCCATACGGCTGCATAATAAATATCTCCTTAGCAAGAGATTAGGTTCGTGTTCTTTGAAATAACCTACTACCAACCGACTTATCCAAAGGGGAAACCCAATGGGGAGTGTAGCATGTCGGTAAAGGCATAAGTCCACAAATTGCCATGTGGCGACTGAATGACGAGGTAGAAAGACAAGCACAAGGATGAAGCCTGAATTGGTTGAACGATAGTCCAGTGGCTGTTAAATGAGCCGTGACGGAAGGCAATTACAAACGTCACGCCGTAGTACTCTTCCGATGTAGCCGGACGGATTGAGCAAAAGGACAAACTACGGCACAACCACAGTATGTGGACAAAAGGTCGAACGTCGCATCCGACAGCTTGTCGCGCTAATAGTTATTATGCAAGCTAAATGGGGATTGCCTAAGTTGGGACGCCGAAAGGCTATGAGGGTTAGCCTCTGAAAACCCAATATGGCAACGGAGCTTCCGTAGTAGTCCGAGCAGGATAACGTCCTGCACATGGCGAAGGGAAGCAGTTGGAAACTTTAATACAAAGAAAGACGTGTGAGACGTATGAGAAATTCAGAGAATGTATTAAACATTTTAAGTGAACACAGCACTGATTCGGACTACAAGTACGAAAGGCTGTACCGTAATCTATTTAATGAGCAGATGTATTATACTGCCTACCAGCGTATATACGCTAAACAGGGCAATATGACAACAGGAACAGATGGCAAAACAATCGACCAGATGAGTATTCAGAGAATAGATGACCTTATCATAAGTCTCAAAAATGAGACTTATAAGCCACATCCTGCCAAGAGGGTGTATATTCCAAAGAAGAACGGCAAGAAAAGACCGCTTGGAATTCCCTCTTTTGAAGACAAGTTGGTACAAGAGGTAACACGAATGATGCTTGAAGCCATTTATGAAGGGTATTTTGAATACACCTCTCATGGTTTCAGACCCAATAAGAGTTGCCATACTGCACTGACCCACATTCAAAAATCGTTCAGTGGAACAAAGTGGTTCATCGAAGGAGATATTAAAGGCTTCTTCGACAACATTAACCACGAAGTTCTTATGAATACCTTGAAAGAACGAATAGCCGATGAAAGGTTTATACGTTTAATCAGGAAGTTTCTGAACGCAGGGTACATGGAAGATTGGAAATTCCACAAAACATATAGCGGAACACCGCAAGGAGGATTGATAAGCCCCATTTTGGCAAACATTTACCTTGACAAGTTCGACAAGTATATGAAAGAGTATGCCCAATCTTTTGATAAAGGCAAGGAAAGACGGGGCAGTACGGAGTATAAACGTCTTGAAAATAAAAGAAGCAGGCTAGTAGCGAAAAACAAATCCGAACAGAATGAATCTGTCAGAAAACAACTGATGGATGAGATTCGGAAAATCGAGAAAGAGATGATTAATACGCCCTATGGCTTAAATATGGACGAAACATTCAAAAGATTGAAATATGTGAGATATGCTGATGATTTCCTTGTTGGAGTTATTGGCAGCAAGGCTGAGTGCATGCAAATCAAAGCGAACATCGCTCAATACATGAGTGAGCAACTCAAACTGAAGTTGTCAGAAGAGAAAACGCTAATAACGCATGCACAAAATCCTGCCAAGTTTCTCGGTTATGAAATCTATGTTCGCAAGTCCCAAGCTCTAAGGCGTAATAGAAATGGAGTTTTGAGAAGACCCTTCAATGGTAGAATTGTCCTAAACGTATCCAACGAGACGGTCAGACGGAAGTTACTGGACTATGATGCCGTATACATCAAGCAAGTTAAGGGTAAAGAAGTCTGGAAACCGAAAACTCGTTCATACATGATAGGAATGAAGCCAGAAGATATTCTCGCACAATACAATGCAGAAATAAGAGGATTCTACAACTACTATTCTATTGCTAACAACATTTCATATCTCGGTAATTCATTCGGATTTAATATGAAGTACAGTATGTTCAAAACTATTGCTCAAAAACAAAACATGACTATGGCGCAGATGATAAAGAAACTCCGCAAAGGCAAAGACTTTATCATATCCTACATAGACAAGAAAGGGCAAAAGAAAATCAGAGTGCTTTATAATGAAGGTTTTAGACGAAAGACAGCTAAAGATTATGCCCAATGCGACAACATTCCGAACACAAACATCAGTCCTTATCCAAGTCTTGTTGAGAGATTGAAGGCTGAAAGGTGTGAATTATGTGGAGCAGAAGGTAAAACGGTGATGCATCACGTGCGTACACTCAAAGGCCTCAAGGGAGAGAACGAGTGGGAACAACAGATGCTCAGAAAACATCGTAAAACTTTGGCTGTTTGTGAAACCTGTAATGCTAAAATTCATGTTCGCTAAAATGAGAAAAACCAACGGAGAGCCGTATACAAGGAGACTTGTACGTACGGTTCGGGGGCAGGCTCTCGGAAACCTACCGTCGCAAGACGGCAAGGCGCCGAGTGCCGAGCCTACCCTCTACCACTATACGGGTTGCACCACTCCTTTCGTGCGCCTGTGGATCAGCTCTCTCACCGACAAAGCTATCCGTGAGGGACTGCGGAAACTCGAAGACGGCAGCAAATACGACAACCTCTACCTCGCCGCCAAAGCGCGGAGCGAATCCGACTGGCTCGTGGGCATCAACGGCACACAGGCGTTATCCATCGCCGCCGGACACGGCACGTATTCCGTGGGGCGGGTGCAGACACCAACGTTGGCTATGGTATGTGAACGCTACTGGGAGAACCGCCGCTTTACGTCCGAAGCATTCTGGCTGCTCCATATCGCAACGGACGGTTGCGACGGCGAAGTCGTGAAATTCTCATCCTCCGAGAAATGGAAAGAGAAAGAACCGGCGATGGAACTATATAATAAGGTAAAGGCGGCAGGTTGCGCCACTGTCACGAAAGCCGAGCGCAAGGAGAAGACGGAGGAAACTCCCTTGCTCTACGACCTGACCACGCTCCAGAAAGAAGCCAACGCCAAGCACGGCTTCACGGCGGAACAGACGCTTGAAATCGCGCAGAAACTCTACGAAAAGAAGTTGATAACCTATCCGAGAACGGGAAGCCGCTACATCCCCGAAGACGTGTTTGCCGAAATTCCCAAACTGCTCGCTTTCATCGGCACACAGCCCGAATGGAAAGACAAGGTGCGGGCAAAAGCCGCCCCGACACGCCGCAGCGTGGACGACGGCAAGGTGACAGACCACCATGCCCTGCTCGTCACGGGTGAGAAACCGCTCTTCCTCTCCAAAGAGGACAATACCATCTATCAGATGATTGCCGGGCGCATGGTCGAGGCATTCTCTGAGAAATGCGTCAAGGATGTGACCACTGTCACGGCGGAATGTGCCGGAGTGGAGTTTACCGTAAAAGGCAGCGTCGTGAAGCAAACCGGATGGCGTGCCGTCTATGGCGAGGAAAAAGAGGAAATTACCATCCCCGGCTGGCAGGAAGGCGACACGCTGACACCGAAAGGCTCGTCCATTACCGAAGGAAAGACCAAACCCAAGCCGCTGCATACCGAAGCCACCCTGCTCTCGGCAATGGAAACGGCGGGCAAGGAAATTGAGGACGACGCACTGCGGCAGGCGATGAAGGACTGTGGCATCGGTACTCCCGCCACACGCGCCTCCATCATCGAAACGCTTTTCAAGCGCGGTTACATGGAACGCTGCAAGAAGTCGCTTGTTCCCACCGAAAAAGGACTTGCCCTCAATTCCGTCGTCAAGACGATGCGCATCGCCGATGTTGCCATGACGGGCGAATGGGAAAAGGAGCTGGCGCGTATCGAGCGCGGGGAACTGTCCGCCGACACCTTCCGCAAGGAGATAGAGGCGTACACACGTGAGATAACCTCCGAACTGCTCTCGTGCGACAAGCTCTTCGGCAGCCGTGACTCCGGCTGCGCGTGTCCCAAGTGTGGCACGGGCAGGATGCGGTTCTACGGCAAGGTGGTACGCTGCGACAACACGGAGTGCGGACTGCCCGTGTTCCGGCTGAAAGCGGGACGCACCCTGTCCGACGATGAAATCAAAGACCTGCTCACCGAAGGGCATACCAAGCTGCTCAAAGGGTTCAAGAGCAAACAGGGCAAGAGTTTCGATGCTGTTGTCGCCTTTGACGGGGAATATAACACGACTTTTGTGTTCCCGGAGGCTAAAAAGGGCAAGAAATTTTCAGGACGGAAGAAATAGTATTAACTTTGCCACTTGTTCAGAGTAATGAATTGTTCTTCGATACCGGATTACACTCATACTTTGGATTTAGTGGTGGCACTCGGAGGGATACCGAGTGCCTTTTTCTTCCTTTTTCCAACCGATTATCCCGTTAATTATCAATCCGCTAAATCCAAAGTAATGAACAACAAGAAGAAAAACGAGGGTCAGACCGACTTTTCCTATTACGGTCTGTACCTGCTGGACTATCTCCGCACGAACAAGTTTGAACAGGCTGACGACACCGCTTTCATACGGGAACGGGCCGACCGTGCCGCCGAAACGTATGAGAGGGCACGGCTTGAAGGCTATCCCGCCGATGGTGCGCAGGAACTGGCGATGGACACGCTGCTGCGCGGGCTGCATTATTCCCGTTACGCCATCCTCCGCGAAGTCGTGGAAAACGAGTTTGCCGATGAAGTGCCGGAAGAGAAGCGTGAAGCCTTTGTCCTGAAACTGCTGCCGCTTGTCGGCAACGTGTTCTCCGTCTATGACCTCTCGGATGACAATTTCGCCCTGTCTTCCGATTACGACCTGCTCTACACGGAGCTGACGGGAGCAACCGTCCTTTACTTAGACGAATATGGCGTTTAACCGCAAACAGAAACTGCGGGACAACATCGAGGCGATACGGACGGCATTCATCCTTGACAGGGAAAACAGGACAGCGACAACCGAAGAGCGTGCCATACTTCAAAGGTACTGCGGTTTCGGCGGTCTGAAATGTATCCTCAACCCTGCAAAGGAACTGACGGATGCCGTCCGGTGGGCGAAATCCGACCTCGAACTGTTCGCCCCGACGGTGGAGCTGCACAGGCTTATCCGTGAGAACAGCAAGGACGAAACAGAGTACAAGCGGTTTGTGGATTCGCTGAAAGCGTCCGTGCTGACCGCTTTCTACACCCCCAAAGAGATAACCGACACCATCGCGGACGTGCTGGCAGATTACAGCGTCCGCCCCGCCCGTATGCTCGAACCGTCGGCAGGTGTCGGCGTGTTCGTGGATTCCATGCTACGGCACAGCCCCAATGCGGATGTGATGGCTTTCGAGAAGGATCTGCTCACGGGTACAATCTTGAGGCATCTCTATCCCGACCAGAAAATGCGCACCTGCGGTTTTGAGAAAATCGAAAGACCGTTCAACAATTATTTCGACTTGGCGGTGTCCAACATTCCGTTCGGTGACATTGCCGTGTTCGACGCGGAGTTTCAGCGGAGCGACTCTTTCGGCAGACGCTCCGCCCAGAAAACCATCCACAACTATTTCTTTCTCAAAGGACTGGATGCCGTGCGTGACGGCGGTATCGTGGCGTTCATCACCTCGCAAGGGGTATTGAATAGCACCAAGACCTCCGTGCGTAACGAGCTGTTCAGTCAGGCCAATCTGGTATCCGCGATACGCCTGCCCAACAACCTGTTCACGGACAACGCGGGGACGGAGGTGGGCAGCGACCTGATTGTCCTGCAAAAGAACCTCAGCAAGAAGGAAATGTCGCAGGACGAGCGGCTGATGACCGTGATACAGACGGACACGAAAACCGACCTGACCGACAACGCCTATTTCATCCACCACCCGGAACGCATCGTGCATACGACGTCGAAACTTGACACTGACCCCTACGGGAAGCCCGCTATGGTTTATCTGCACGAGGGCAAGACCGCAGGTATCGCCGGGGACTTGCGCCGGATGCTCAACGAGGATTTCCATTACAGGCTCGCCATGCGTCTGTATTCGGGAACAATCTGGCAGTCGGGAACGGAAGAAAAGGTTACCGTTCAAAAGGAGGCGGAGCGTCCTGCTATAAAATTGGAAACGGTATCTTCGGCGCAGACGGTGGAAACTCCGACGGAAAAACCGCAACCCGTTGAGGAAAAACCGGAGATAGAGCCACGTCCGAAATATTCTGACGGGGTGCAGCTCTCCTTGCTCAACCTCTGGGGGATGACGGAAGAGGTCAGCCAACCGAAAACCTCCAAAAAGAAAAAGACGGTGAAAAAGGCAGTTACGGCAAAGTCCACTCCGCCCAAACCGAAAGTCACGGTTACACCGACAGCTCCAACTGCAAAACCCGCTATGGAGAATAAGGAGGTGAAAGCGGAGAACACCGCCAAGCCTGCCGACCCGGACGACATCTATGCAAAGCTGGACTGGGAAACCAATCCTCCCATCAACGGCTTCTACGAGATGATGATGGAACTCACGCCGGAGCGCAGGAAGGAACTTCGGGAGCTGGCAAGGCAGCATAATGAAAAACATGAAAACAGAACGGTTGCGACGATCACGCCGGAAGTACCACGTGAACAACCCCGGCAGGAGGAAACACAGCCGGAAGCAGTCGCCGCACCTGCTGTTACCGATGCTCCACCGGAAACGGTGGCTACTTCCCTTTTTCCCGACATCGAACCGGAAAAGCCGAAGGAGGAAGTCGCGGACCTTACGCCGCGTGCCTACCATCGCACGCCGGAGATGCACCTGCGCGAAGGCTCGCTGGTGGCTGACCGGGGGCGTCATAACATCGGCTATCTGAAGGACATCACGCCATACGGGGCTACATTCCAGCCGCTCGACCTGAAAGGATACCAGAAGGAAAAGGCGTTGTTGTATGTGTCGCTGCGTGACGCCTACGAGCGTCTGTACCGTTATGAATCGCTCCGGCGCGAGGCAAATGTTCCGTGGCGAGAGCATCTGAATACCTGTTACGATGAGTTTGTCATGCGCTACGGCAACCTCAACGCCAAGCAGAACGTGAAGTTAGTGATGATGGACGCGGGCGGGCGTGACATCCTTTCGCTGGAACGGGTGGAGAACGGAAAGTTCGTCAAGGCGGACATCTTCGAGCATCCCGTTTCCTTCTCCGTGGAGAGCCATGCCAACGTAGGCTCTCCCGAAGAAGCCCTGTCCGCGTCGCTCAACAAATATGGCACGGTCAATCTCGACTATATGCGGGAGATAACCGACAGCACGGCGGAGGAGTTGCTCACAGCCCTGCAAGGACGCATCTATTACAATCCGCTCGTGACCGGTTACGAAATCAAAGACCGCTTCATAGCCGGGAACGTGATAGAGAAGGCGGAACGCATAGAGGCTTGGATGGGCGAAAACCCCGAAAGTGAGCGTATGCCGGAAGTGAAACAGGCGTTGGAGGCTCTGAAAGATGCCGAACCGCCGCGTATCGCCTTCGAGGATCTGGACTTCAATTTCGGGGAACGCTGGATTCCGACGGGTGTCTATGCCGCCTACATGAGCCGGCTGTTCGACACGGAGGTGAAAATCGCCTATTCCGCAAGCATGGACGAGTTTTCGGTTGCGTGCGGCTACCGCACCATGAAAATCACGGACGAGTTTCTGGTAAAGGGGTATTACCGGAACTATGACGGTATGCACCTCTTGAAACACGCCCTGCACAACACCTGCCCCGACATGATGAAGTCCATCGGCAAGGACGAGCATGGCAACGACATCAAGGTGCGCGACAGCGAGGGCATACAGCTCGCCAACGCCAAGATTGATGAAATCCGCAACGGTTTCTCCGAATGGCTCGAAGAACAGTCGCCGCAGTTCAAGGAACGGCTGACGACAATGTATAACCGCAAGTTCAACTGTTTCGTGCGCCCGAAGTATGACGGCTCGCACCAGACCTTCCCCGACCTCAATCTGAAAGGCTTGGCAAGCCGGGGTATCAAGAGCGTCTATCCCTCGCAGATGGATTGCGTCTGGATGCTGAAACAGAACGGCGGCGGAATTTGCGACCACGAGGTGGGAACCGGCAAGACGCTGATAATGTGCATCGCCGCGCATGAGATGAAGCGTCTGAAATTGGCACATAAGCCGATGATTATCGGGCTGAAAGCCAACGTTGCGGAGATTGCCGCCACCTATCAGGCGGCATATCCCAACGCACGTATTCTGTACGCTTCGGAGAAGGACTTTTCGACCGCCAACCGTGTGCGCTTCTTCAATAATATAAAGAACAACGACTACGATTGTGTCATCATGTCGCACGACCAGTTCGGCAAGATACCGCAGTCGCCGGAGTTGCAGCAGCGCATCCTGCAAGCGGAGCTTGACACGGTGGAGGAAAACCTCGAAGTGCTGCGGCAGCAGGGAAAGAACGTGTCGCGGGCTATGCTGAAAGGTCTGGAGAAGCGCAAACACAACCTTGAAGCGAAGCTGGAGAAGGTGGAACATGCCATAAAGTCACGCACGGACGACGTGGTGGATTTCAAGCAGATGGGCATCGACCACATCTTCATAGATGAGAGCCACCAGTTCAAAAATCTGACGTTCAACACGCGCCATGACCGTGTGGCGGGACTGGGCAACAGCGAGGGAAGCCAGAAGGCACTGAACATGCTCTTTGCCATACGCACCATACAGGAGCGCACGGGCAGAGACTTGGGAGCGACCTTCCTTTCGGGTACTACCATCAGCAACTCGCTGACGGAGTTGTATCTGCTGTTCAAGTATTTGCGTCCGAAGGAGCTGGAACGGCAGGACATCCGATGTTTCGACGCTTGGGCGGCGATATTCGCCAAGAAGACGACGGATTTTGAATTTAACGTGACGAACAACGTGGTTCAAAAGGAGCGTTTCCGCTACTTCATCAAGGTGCCGGAACTTGCCGCCTTCTATAATGAAATCACGGACTACCGCACGGCAGAGGACGTGGGCGTAGATCGTCCCAACAAGAATGAGATACTGCACCACATACCGCCCACGCCGGAGCAGGAGGACTTCATACAGAAGCTGATGCAGTTCGCCAAGACTGGCGATGCCACACTTCTGGGCAGGCTGCCGCTTTCGGAAACGGAGGAAAAGGCGAAGATGCTTATCGCCACCGACTACGCCCGCAAGATGGCACTCGACATGCGCATGATAGACCCGCATTATGAAGACCACCCCGATAACAAGGCGAGCCACTGTGCCAAGATGATCGCGGAGTATTACCAAAAATACGACGCGCAGAAAGGCACGCAGTTCGTTTTCTCGGACTTGGGGACATATCAGCCGGGCGACGGGTGGAACGTCTATTCGGAAATCAAGCGCAAGCTGACGGAGGATTACGGCATACCGCCAAGCGAGGTGCGCTTCATTCAGGAGTGCAAGACCGACAAGGCTCGGAAGGCGGTGATAGACGCCATGAATGCCGGAACGGTGCGTGTTCTGTTCGGCTCCACCTCCATGCTCGGAACGGGTGTGAACGCACAGAAAAGGTGTGTGGCAATTCATCATCTCGATACGCCGTGGCGACCGTCCGACCTGCAACAGCGTGACGGACGCGGAGTTAGAGCCGGAAACGAAATTGCCAAGCATTTCGCCGGGAACAACGTGGACGTAATCATCTACGCGGTGGAGAAGTCACTGGACAGCTACAAGTTCAACCTCCTGCACTGCAAGCAGACTTTCATCAGCCAGCTCAAAAGCGGTGCTATGGGGGCGCGTACCATCGACGAGGGGGCAGTGGACGAGAAATCGGGCATGAACTTTTCGGAATATATGGCGTTGCTATCCGGCAACACCGACCTGCTGGACAAGGCGAAACTTGAAAAGCGCATCGCCTCGCTCGAAGGGGAACGCAAGTCGTTTAACAAGGGCAAGCGTGATTCGGAGTTCAAGTTAGAGTCGAAGACGGGCGAGTTGCGTAACAACACGGCTTTCATAGATGCCATGACGGAGGACTGGAACCGCTTCCTTTCGGTGGCGCAGACCGACAGGGAGGGCAACCGCCTTAATATAATAAAGGTGGACGGTGTGGATTCCGCCGATGAGAAGGTTATCGGAAAGCGTTTGCAGGAGATAGCGAAAAACGCCACTACGGGCGGGCTTTACACACAGGTCGGAGAACTGTACGGTTTTCCGATAAAGGTGGTGAGCGAGAGGATACTCAAAGAGGGATTGGAGTTTACCGACAACCGCTTCGTGGTAGAGGGGAACTACAAGTACACCTATAACAACGGACATCTGGCAATGGCTGATCCGATGGCTGCCGCCCGAAACTTCCTGAACGCGATGGAGAGGATACCCTCCATTATCGACCAGTACAAGGCGAAGAACGAGGTGCTGGAGAGGGAGATACCGCAGTTGCAGGAGATAGCGGGCAAGGTGTGGAAGAAGGAGGACGAGCTGAAGCAGCTGAAATCCGAACTTGCCGCCCTTGACCGAAAAATACAGCTGGAACTTGCGCCGCCCACGCCCGAAGTCGCCGAAAAGGAGAAAGAAGGGCAACAGGTCAAGCCGGAAGCGGAAGATGTGAGGAACAGGCAGGCGCAATATCCCGAAAATGCACCGCCGCAGATACGCAGTCCGGCGGATAGTATCGTTGCCAACCATGTCATAATCGGGCGTCCGGGACTGTATGCCAAGGAGGAAACCCGGTTCAAAGGATTGAAAATATAACCTTAGGAATTTTATCTGAAGTATTAATAAGGGCTATCCCAAAAGGTCTAAAAGTAAATTTTATCCTTTCTGCAAGTATCTGTAGGATGGCAACTGCATTTTTTTCTTTTTGGGCAGCCCTTATTAAAATTTATTCTTATTTTAGGTTATATACATTCATGTCCATTTATGTAAAAAATCCTGCTGACCTTGTTTATGTCTTGTCAGTCACCATTTGCAAAACCATATTTGACCCTCAAAGAGGCTGAATTTGATAAGCAACTTGCTACATACTCATAATAAGGAGCTAAATAGAACACGAATGGGAAATACTCAAATGCCAAACTAAAGAAGATATTGGCCAAAATAAACGCTATACCGAGAGAGAAACTTGATTTTTCAACTTCCTAAAACAGTGTTGTTCAAACATTTCTACTTATTTGTACTTACCAGTTGAACCTACGTTTCCCTAATAAAATGTCTATGGTAAAAAGTTAAAAAATCCTCCTACTTTTGTTAGATATATTTTTTTGTGTAATTTTGTAATCGTTATGCGGCAGTAATAATATACATATTAATACGAGTTAGGAATCCTGTAGTTCTCATATGCTACGAGGAGGTATTAAAAGGTGCGTTTCGACAATGCATCTATTGTAGTATATTATTGCTTAATCCAAATGAATATTATAAATTTAGGAATTCTTGCTCACATTGATGCAGGAAAAACTTCCGTAACCGAGAATCTGCTGTTTGCCAGTGGAGCAACGGAAAAGTGCGGCTGTGTGGATAATGGTGACACCATAACGGACTCTATGGATATAGAGAAACGTAGAGGAATTACTGTTCGGGCTTCTACGACATCTATTATCTGGAATGGTGTGAAATGCAATATCATTGACACTCCGGGACACATGGATTTTATTGCGGAAGTGGAGCGGACATTCAAAATGCTTGATGGAGCAGTCCTCATCTTATCCGCAAAGGAAGGCATACAAGCGCAGACAAAGTTGCTGTTCAATACTTTACAGAAGCTGCAAATCCCGACAATTATATTTATCAATAAGATTGACCGAGCCGGTGTGAATTTGGAGCGTTTGTATCTGGATATAAAAGCAAATCTGTCTCAAGATGTCCTGTTTATGCAAAATGTTGTCGATGGATCGGTTTATCCGGTTTGCTCCCAAACATATATAAAGGAAGAATACAAAGAATTTGTATGCAACCATGACGACAATATATTAGAACGATATTTGGCGGATAGCGAAATTTCACCGGCTGATTATTGGAATACGATAATCGCTCTTGTGGCAAAAGCCAAAGTCTATCCGGTGCTACATGGATCAGCAATGTTCAATATCGGTATCAATGAGTTGTTGGACGCCATCACTTCTTTTATACTTCCTCCGGCATCGGTCTCAAACAGACTTTCATCTTATCTTTATAAGATAGAGCATGACCCCAAAGGACATAAAAGAAGTTTTCTAAAAATAATTGACGGAAGTCTGAGACTTCGAGACGTTGTAAGAATCAACGATTCGGAAAAATTCATCAAGATTAAAAATCTAAAAACTATCAATCAGGGCAGAGAGATAAATGTTGATGAAGTGGGCGCCAATGATATCGCGATTGTAGAGGATATGGATGATTTTCGAATCGGAAATTATTTAGGTGCTGAACCTTGTTTGATTCAAGGATTATCGCATCAGCATCCCGCTCTCAAATCCTCCGTCCGGCCAGACAGGCCCGAAGAGAGAAGCAAGGTGATATCCGCTCTGAATACATTGTGGATTGAAGACCCGTCTTTGTCCTTTTCCATAAACTCATATAGTGATGAATTGGAAATCTCGTTATATGGTTTAACCCAAAAGGAAATCATACAGACATTGCTGGAAGAACGATTTTCCGTAAAGGTCCATTTTGATGAGATCAAGACTATATACAAAGAACGACCTGTAAAAAAGGTCAATAAGATTATTCAGATCGAAGTGCCGCCCAACCCTTATTGGGCCACAATAGGGCTGACTCTTGAACCCTTACCGTTAGGGACAGGGTTGCAAATCGAAAGTGACATCTCCTATGGTTATCTGAACCATTCTTTTCAAAATGCCGTTTTTGAAGGGATTCGTATGTCTTGCCAATCCGGGTTACATGGATGGGAAGTGACTGATCTGAAAGTAACTTTTACTCAAGCCGAGTATTATAGCCCGGTAAGTACACCTGCTGATTTCAGACAGCTGACCCCTTATGTCTTCAGGCTGGCCTTGCAACAGTCAGGTGTGGACATTCTCGAACCGATGCTCTATTTTGAGTTGCAGATACCCCAAGCGGCAAGTTCCAAAGCTATTACAGATTTGCAAAAAATGATGTCTGAGATTGAAGACATCAGTTGCAATAATGAGTGGTGTCATATTAAAGGGAAAGTTCCATTAAATACAAGTAAAGACTATGCATCAGAAGTAAGTTCATACACTAAGGGCTTAGGCATTTTTATGGTTAAGCCATGCGGGTATCAAATAACAAAAGGCGGTTATTCTGATAATATCCGCATGAACGAAAAAGATAAACTTTTATTCATGTTCCAAAAATCAATGTCATCAAAATAATGGAGCGGTCAGGAAATTTCTATAAGGCAATACAGTTGGGATATATACTTATCTCCATTCTTATCGGATGTATGGCATATAATAGCCTCTATGAATGGCAGGAGATAGAAGCATTAGAACTTGGCAATAAAAAAATAGACGAGCTCCGAAAAGAAATAAACAATATCAATATTCAAATGATAAAATTTTCTCTATTGGGTGAAACAATACTGGAATGGAACGATAAAGATATCGAGCATTACCATGCACGGCGTATGGCAATGGACAGTATGCTTTGCCGTTTCAAGGCCACCTATCCAGCAGAGCGCATCGATAGTGTGCGCAGTCTTTTAGAGGATAAGGAACGACAGATGTTCCAGATAGTCCGGTTAATGGATGAACAACAATCTATTAACAAGAAGATAGCCAATCAAATTCCGGTTATTGTGCAGAAAAGTGTGCAGGAACAGTCCAAAAAGCCAAAACGAAAAGGTTTCTTGAGCATCTTCGGCAAAAAAGAGGGAACGAAGCCAACGACAACAACGACTACGCTCCGTTCATCCAATAGAAACATGGTCAACGAACAGAATGCGCAGAGCCGTCGATTGTCAGAACAAGCCGATAGTCTTGCTGCCCGTAATGCAGAACTTAACAGACAACTGCAAGGATTGATTTGCCAAATCGAAAAGAAGGTGCAATCTGATTTACAAAATAGAGAAAGCGAGATAACAGCCATGCGTAAAAAATCATTTATGCAGATAGGCGGCTTGATGGGATTTGTTCTTTTGCTGTTGGTCATTTCCTATATCATCATACACCGTGATGCAAAGAACATTAAACGATACAAACGCAAGACAACGGATTTGATCGAGCAATTGGAACAGTCCGTGCAACAAAATGAGATACTCATAACCTCCCGAAAGAAAGCGGTATATACTATTACCCATGAGTTGCGTACACCACTGACGGCAATAACCGGCTATACCGAACTTTTGCGGAAAGAATGCAATAGCGGTAATAATGGGCAATATATCCAAAATATACTGCAATCCTCCGACCGTATGCGGGATATGCTCAACACTTTGCTTGACTTCTTCCGCCTGGACAACGGCAAGGAACAGCCCCGTCTGTCACCCTGCCGGATTTCTGCAATCACGCACACACTTGAAACGGAGTTCATGCCTGTTGCCGTGAACAAAGGGTTGTCCTTGTCCGTGAAGACTGGACACGATGCCATTGTATTGACCGACAAAGAGCGAATAATACAAATCGGGAATAACCTGCTGTCAAACGCTGTCAAGTTCACAGAAGAAGGCGGTGTTTCTTTGATTACTGAATATGATAATGGAGTTCTGACACTGGTCATTGAAGATACAGGTACAGGCATGACAGAAGAGGAACAGAAACAAGCGTTCGGTGCGTTTGAACGTCTATCAAATGCCGCTGCAAAGGAGGGTTTCGGGCTTGGGCTTGCCATAATGCGTAATATTGTGTCGATGCTTGGCGGAACAATCCGTTTGGACAGCAAGAAAGGGAAAGGCAGTCGTTTCACAGTTGAAATTTCTATGCAGGAAGCTGAAGAACAGCTTGGATATACAAGCAATACACCTGTTTATCATAACAATAAATTCCATGATGTTGTCGCCATTGACAATGATGAGGTATTACTTCTAATGCTGAAAGAGATGTATTCCCAAGAAGGAATACACTGCGACACTTGCACCGATGCTGCGGCACTGATGGAAATGATACGCCAGAAAGAATACAGCCTGTTGCTGACAGACTTGAATATGCCTGGTATAAACGGTTTCGAATTGCTGGAACTGTTGCGTTCGTCCAACGTGGGCAATTCACCAACAATCCCGGTGGTTGTGGCAACCGCTTCGGGCAGTTGTAACAAAGGGGAACTATTGGCAAAAGGCTTTGCCGGATGCCTGTTCAAGCCGTTCTCCATATCGGAACTGATGGAGGTTTCCGACAGGTGTGCCATAAAAGCGACACCGGACGGGAAACCGGACTTTTCCGCCTTATTGTCCTATGGCAATGAAGCCGTCATGCTGGAAAAGTTGATAACTGAAACAGAAAAGGAAATGCAGGCGGTACGGGATGCAGCAAAAGAAAAAGACCTGCAAAAGCTGGATTCCCTGATCCACCACCTGCGCAGTTCGTGGGAGGTGCTCCGTGCCGACCAACCGCTGAATGTACTTTACGGATTGCTTCGTGGCGATGCTCTCCCGGATGGTGAAGCGTTAAGCCATGCCGTGACTGCTGTGCTGGATAAGGGAGTGGAAATAATACGGTTGGCAGAAGAGGAAAGGAGAAAATACGAAGATGGATAAGACAAAAATAATTGTGGTGGAAGACAACATCGTGTATTGCGAATATGTCTGCAATATGCTGTCACGGGAGGGCTACCGCAATATGAAGGCTTACCACCTCTCAACCGCGAAGAAACATCTGCAACAGGCAACAGATAATGATATCGTGGTTGCCGACCTGCGTCTGCCTGACGGCAGTGGCATAGACCTTTTGTGCTGGATGCGAAAGGAGGGAAAGATGCAGCCCTTCATCATTATGACCGACTACGCCGAAGTTAATACCGCCGTGGAAAGCATGAAACTCGGCTCGATAGACTATATTCCCAAACAGCTTGTGGAGGATAAACTTGTCCCCCTGATCCGTTCCATACTGAAAGAACGTCAGGCAGGACAACGCCGTATGCCTGTATTCGCCCGTGAAGGTTCCGCTTTTCAGAAAATCATGCACCGGATAAGGCTGGTAGCCGCCACCGACATGAGCGTGATGATATTTGGTGAGAACGGCACGGGTAAGGAGCATATTGCCCATCTGTTGCATGACAAGAGCAAACGTGCAGGCAAGCCATTTGTGGCGGTGGACTGCGGTTCACTCTCCAAAGAGCTTGCACCGTCGGCTTTCTTCGGACACGTCAAGGGAGCGTTTACAGGTGCGGACAATGCCAAGAAAGGATATTTCCATGAGGCGGAAGGCGGCACGCTTTTTCTGGACGAGGTAGGAAACCTCGCGTTGGAAACCCAACAGATGTTGCTCCGCGCCATACAGGAGAGGCGGTATCGCCCGGTCGGAGACAAGGCAGACCGGAATTTCAATGTCCGCATCATCGCTGCTACCAATGAAGATTTGGAAGTAGCGGTGAATGAAAAGCGTTTTCGGCAGGATCTTCTGTACCGCCTGCACGACTTCGGGATAACCGTTCCTCCGTTGCGTGACTGTCAGGAAGACATCATGCCGCTGGCAGAGTTCTTCCGTGATATGGCAAACAGAGAGCTGGAGTGTAGCGTGAGCGGGTTCAGTTCCGAAGCACGTAAAGCGTTGCTGACACACGCATGGCCGGGCAACGTGCGGGAACTTCGGCAGAAAGTTATGGGTGCTGTATTGCAGGCGCAGGAAGGTGTTGTCATGAAAGAGCATCTGGAACTTGCCGTGACGAAACCGACCTCTACTGTCAGCTTCGCCTTGCGCAATGACGCGGAGGATAAGGAGCGGATATTGCGTGCGTTGAAACAGGCAAACGGCAACCGGAGTGTCGCCGCAGAACTGCTCGGCATAGGCAGGACAACACTATACAGCAAACTTGAAGAGTATGGACTTAAATATAAATTCAAGCAATCATAGCCCGTAATTCACTGAATTTGGCTATCTTTGCATAACATTTGAGAAAAACGGCGATTGGCAGGAGCTTTTCGCCGCCAACATATAGGATAAGACCGCAAGGCGTTTCAAGCGAAAATCTGGTAAATTGGAACTACGGAGACGATTGCGTGATGCTTATGCTATGCTTACGCATAGCGTGCATTCACGTACTCTCCGTAAAGGCTTTACCAGAGCCATCGCTTGAAGGTAGTGTGAATTGCACGCTACTTTTTTACCCTTGCCTAACGAAAGGAAACGATTATGGGTAAAGTTCAGATTCTCGCCGTACTGACGATGGACGGATGTCTTTCTTCAGAGTTATATGATAAAGCACATCAGGATTTGTGCCTTGACCGTTGCGGTCTTGATGAAATCAGGAAGAAAGCCCTTTACCGTGTGACACCGGACTATTCCATTTCAATGCTGCACGAATGGAGAAAAGACGGCACAAACATCCGTTACCTCGCGGAAGCCACACTGGATACGGCAGATTATATAAACGGACTACTGCGTATGCACGCTGTGGATGAAATCATACTATACACCGTTCCTTTCATATCCGGAAGCGGACGACATTTTTTTAAGTCGGCTCTGCCAGAGCAACACTGGACGCTTTCCTCCTTGAAAAGCTATTCCAACGGTGTATGTCGCATTATCTATATCCTTGATAAAAAAGCAAGATAGCCAAAATGTGCGGCAAGCATACATTTCTATTTTCAGGAATAGAATAAATGTTCTGATTACAAACAATTTAAGTCGGAGATAATTTGTCCTTGTGAAAAAATATTGAATTTTATACCTCTGAAATCCAGTACTTTGTAAAATTGAGTGTTGGATTTTTTATTTTCTGCCGCGTTTTTTGCCAATTATATTCATGTGCGCACGCAGAAAACAAAGTGTAATTTTCAAAATTGACAGAACCATGAATTATTTCTTGCTGGCGGAAACCGACTTTTTCCGCCTGATAAACGAAGCCGGTGACTGCAATATGGAAACGGCATACACGGCTTTTGCCACCCAAGTGATCGAACTGTGTAACGGTAGCATGGACGCGAACCTTACCGTCATCGCGCTTGCCTACATCGAAATCGAGTTGCAGCACCATCCCGTGCGCAACCTGTCAGAAGAAAAGAGAGAGATTGCCGCCTATGTCAGCAAGGCCCTGTCTTTCGTGAGGAAGATGCAGAAATTCCTTGCCACGCCCCAAGTGCCGCCACTGATATCCGCCAACAACACAACAGAAACCGCCACCAGCCTCCTGCAATGGACGGGCAATGCCATCGACCTCGTGGAACTTATCTACGGCATCGACGAGATGGGCTGCATCAACAACGGCAACATGCCGCTCAAACAGCTTGCCCCGCTCCTTTACAAGATATTCGGGGTTGAGTCGAAGGACTGCTACCGTTTCTACACCGATATCAAACGCCGGAAGAACGAAAGCCGCACCTACTTCCTTGACAGAATGCAGGAGAAATTGAACGAGAGGATGCTGCGCGATGATGAGTTGGATCGTATGAGGAGATAAAAAACAAATTCATTAGAATAAATCACATCAATTCAATTCATTATTTTGTTATATTAGAAAAAGATATTAACTTTGCATTGAAATTGATATAGTCATAATTCAGATGAACTCAATACACGATATAACAGACTACATTATCTTACGAGTAAAATCGGAAGATAGATTTGCGTCTTTAATAAATTTAAAGTTGCAGAAGTTATTGTATTATGTTCAAGCATGGTCTTATGGTATCAATAAAAAACCTATGTTTGACGGCGAGTTTGAAGCATGGATTCATGGTCCGGTAAATCGAGAAATCTACAATCGATTTAATTCTACAAAATATCTCTATTCAGAAATCAATATTGATGATTGCATGAATCACAATGTGAGTTTATCATCAGAAGACGCTGAATTCATTGACTTTATATTGGAGAATTATCTTAAATATAGCGGTGCTGAATTAGAACGATTGTCCCACAATGAGATGCCTTGGATTGAAACACGTGGAGATTTAAATGTAAATGAGCGTTGTGACAAGGTTATTACTCCAGAACTAATGATTGAGTATTATGGGAAAAAATGGGAAACTATTAAATCTTAATTCAGATTCTCCTAAATACGGAAACAAATCATTAGTTACCAAAGAACAAGAAAATGAGTTAAAGAGAAGGAAGATAACTTTTTCCTTCTCTTACTTTAAGCAGATACCTAATTTTCAGATTGGAGAGTGTTCTAAGGGATGGCATATTGGGCTTCTTGAAAGATTAGGTGCTTTGGGTACTATGACACCGCAAGAAGTATTAGAAGAAAATAGAGGTAGTATTGCATTAAGATGTCATCCAATAGATTGGAGTGCTAAAAACATTCCTATTCAACGAAAAGATTTAGATTGGCTACCAAAAGAAATATTGGACAATGAGACAGATTTTCCAATAATGCAATTTTCGATAACAAAAAGTACGGGGCGTATTGTAGGTTATTTTGATCGGGATTCTTCTATATTTCACATAGTATTATTAGATCCTGAACATAATATACAACCGGCAAAGAAAACTAATTATCAAATACAACCAACTACAAAAGGGTTATCTCAATATGATGATTTATTAAATAAGTTGGAACGAATTAAAAGTATCGTATCAGATTGTTCTGATAAAAAGTGCAAATTGCATTCACATATTAGTGTTATAGAAGAATTACATGACAATATTGTTTATATAGGACTTGATAATGACTTCTATAGCACTTATCAAGAAATCTTAAAGAAAATTCCATTGCAAAAAATTTTGGAAAACGGAATCTTAGTAAGTATGGATAATGCTTAAGTTCTAAAAAAATGAAGAAAGGTTTATGGTAAGCCTTTCTTCATTTTTTTATTTACTTCTGCTGCAACAGATATTTCAGGTTATCATCGCCCGCGATGCGCTCCAGTTCCTCCTGCACAATCTGCTTCACCTCTTCCTTGATACGCCGGTAGTTCGCCTGCACCGTTTCTTTCATGCGGTCGTTGCCGTCCTCGTCCGTGAAATCGGTAATGACCGGAATTTTCTTGTAGGCACGTTCCTCCCGCTTCACCTTCTCGGCATCCACCACAATCTCGCAGTGAAAAATTTTCTGTTCGATACGTTCGTTGAAGTTGTCGGACACCGAACCGACAAACATTCCCTGCGTCAGACCGGAAATCTTGCTCGGCGGAATGAGCGCATCCATCTGCGTGTTGATGGAGGTGGAAACATCCTGCCGGTTGATGGAGATAGACTGCCGTTTCTGCAACACCTTACCGAACCGTTCCGATAGTGTCTTTGCCGTTTCACCTACCACCTGCCCGGAGAAAATGTTACCGACCGTATTCATCACCACTTTCGCCTCCTTATCACCGTAGTCGCGCACCAGCTGGCTGAAATCCTGAAATCCCAGACACACGGCAACCTTGTTGCTTCGGGCGGTGGCTATAAGGTTGTCCAACCCCTTGAAGTATATCGTGGGCAGCTCGTCGATGATGACCGATGACTTCAGCATTCCCTTCTTGTTGATGAGTTTCACGATACGGGAGTTATACAATCCGAGAGCCGCCCCGTAGATGTTCTGACGGTCGGGATTGTTGCCCACGCATAGGATTTTCGGCTCTTCGGGATTGTTGATGTCCAGCGTAAACTCGCTGTCCGACATCACCCAATAGAGCTGCGGGGAAATCATCCTCGAAAGCGGGATTTTCGCCGACGCTATCTGCCCCATGAGCTGCTCCGCAGCCCCTCCGAGCCAAGCATCCATGAACGGGGAAAGGTAGTTTTCCAGCTCCGGGTAAGAGGTCAGTATCGGGAAAATATCCTCGTAGCGGCGGTTCAAAAACTCGATGGCATGGGGAAACGTGCAATACTTCCCGTTCTGATAGATTTTGAGATACCAGATAATGCTGGCAAACAAAATGATAGGTGACTCCACGAAGAAGTCGCCCTGCTTTTGCACCCAAGTTTTATTGAGGTTAAGCATTATCGTGTAGGCACTCTCGTAAGCGTCCGTAATATCCTCCATGAAATCCGGGTGTATGGGATTGCAACGGTGTGAGCGTCGCGGGTCGTCGAAATTGATCACATAGAATTTCGGCTTCACCTTGTAGCCCTCCGGGTGGTTCAGCAAATGGTTGTAGGCTATGGTGGACAAGTCACTGAATTTGAAGTCATATACATACATCGAGAAGCCCTTTTCAATCTGTTGCTTGATAAAATTGTTTACCACGGCGTATGACTTGCCGCTGCCCGGCGTACCCAACACGATGGACGCACGGAAGGGATTCACCACATTGATCCAGCCATTGTTCCAACGCTTTTTGTAATAGAAGCGTGTGGGCAGATTGACCGAATACTCGCTTTCGATGAGCCTCGTTTCCTGCATGAAACTCTCATTCTCGTTGTTGAAAACATCCTCCATCAGATTGTGTTTCAACAGGCGGCTCATCCACAGCCCGCCCATCAAAAGACAGACATAGCCCGTGCCGATGGTAAGGATATACAAGCCCGTCACCGCTTCAACCGGCAGCGGCAGAGCCAGTATCCACCAGTTGAGGAAAAACAGCACGAATCCGGCGGCGAGTGCCGTCCATATTCTTCCCCAAGTGATTTTCTCGCCCTTGACCCCTTTCGTACCCAGACAGGACAGGGCAAGCAGCAGGACGGCAAACAGTTTCGTGTACAGAATGGAATGGAACAGCCCCGCCGTGCGGTCGAAGTTCAGAAGGATTTTGTCCACCACACCGATGTTCACGCCCCATAGCCGGATGGCTTCGTAGCAGAACCAGTACACGTTCATGACCACTAAAATGATACTCACGGCACGCAGAAAATCCATGATTTTCGCCAATGCCCTCAAATCGTCTTCTTGTTGTGACATACATTGATTTTTTAATTGTTGATACTCCGATTACAAACCCAAGCCCTTGCGCTTTTTCTTCTTTTTGCGCTTCATCGCCCGGATGAAAGCCTCTTCCTCGGCATCTACCGCCGGACCTTCGGGAGTGAGCAAGCCCATTCCGCCCGATACGTCTTCACGGTCGTATGCGGTCTGTCCGTGTGCCTTGTCCGCAGCATCCATAGGGATGGATAACGGTATCGGCGGTTGTCCGGCGTATGGCAGGGTGAAGTGTTCCTGCAAGGCATTCGCCGAAAGCTCCTTGCCCATGCGCGAACCGTTCAGCACACTCCCCGTGCGGTGGTCGATGAAGGTAGCCCCGTAGATGCGCCCTTCCTCCGTGTAGCGCAGTACGGTGTCGATGCCCTTCTCTTTAAGTTGGGAAACAAACCTATCCTTGTCATAAGTGCCTTGCAGCACGGAAAGAACGGTACGTTTCGTCATGTCTGCCAGTTTCCTGTCCTTAATCTCCGATCTGGAACGTACAAACTTCTTCTGCATGGCTTCATAGCCTGCGGACTTCCCGAAGAGCGAGGACTTGAACGGGTTGCCCACCTTGTTGCCCCTGCCGTCCGTGACGGAATAGACCAGCCCGTGATATTCCCGTCCGCGCACGTTACCCCTCGCTTCCTCCACCGTCAGGTTATAGATGGAAAGGAGCGCACGGTATTCGCCCATCGTCTGGAAACGGTACTGCCCGTTCAGAGCTTTCACGGTGTTGCCTACCTGTTTCTTCACATCGCCTGCCGATGCGTCCACCTTGCTTAGCGGCGTGTCAAGACGGCGGTTCCTGCGCTCCGCATCGTGCAGCCCGTATTTCTTCTCCAGCTCACGGGTGATTTGTTTGCTACGATAGTAGTTGTTCTTGTCGCTGATACATTTCCCGTTCTCGTCCACCCGAACCGTCACGATGTGCAGGTGGTGGCGGTCGATGTCCTCGTGCTTGAAAACAAGATAAGGCTGGTTGCCGAAACCGAGTTTTTCCAGATACTCGCGGGCTATATCCTGCAATTCCGCATCGGTCAACGCATCCTCCGGATGCGGGTTGAGCGAAATATGCACCACCGGCTTCTCCACCTTCATCTGTGGCGGCATGAAGGTGAGAAAACCCTCCATCGCCTTGTTGATGTCCACCTTTCCCGAACCGTCATTGTAGATGCGGTTGGTCGTAAGCAACCGCCCCTGCGCCTCGTTAATCTTCTCCCCGTTATAGGCAATCGCGCCGTACAACGAGTTTCCTACACTGATTTTTGCGACCATTTCGCCTCCATTTCCCTTGAAAGTTCCACAATCCGGCGGCTCAGTTTCACGAGTTCGACGGTGTGTTGCTCTAATTTGTAGAGCAACGCCATCGCCTTTTTCTCTGAAAAATGCAGCCTCAGTTCCTTCACGACTTGGTTGTAATTCGTACCCACGGCACGGAACTGTGCATGAAAATCCGACAGTTTGGTGTAATAGTCCACCAGCGTCTTGTCCACCTTAAGCACCTTGAACGGCTGTCCGAAGAAGTGCGCCTTGAGGAAAACCGACCGTGCATAGACACCCGATTTTCCGAACATGGCGAGGAAACGGTTGTGTTCCTCCTCATTGAAACGGACGGTGTAACGGTACACCGCCGGATCAAGTTTGGGATTTCTCCCTGATTTGCTTTTCCTTTTCTCTTTCATATTACTTTGGATTTAGCGGATTGACGGCATAAGCCGCCGCTTCGGATTACAGCACCGCAGTTTTGAAAGGCTTCCCGACTTCGGAGGGAAAGCCCGCCCCCTGCAAGGGCAAGGCGTTTTCCGGGATGCTCAAAATATTTTGAGCGGCTGAAAACATACCTTGCTATGTTCAGGTGAACATAAAAATCCGTCAGGGGACGGATGGGAAGATACCTTTCAGGACTCCGGCTGTGCCACCATCGGCGAACCCTGCTGTCCGGGGGCAAAGTTACGTCCTTAAAGCGGTATCGGACAGACGCTTGACCCGGTCAATGACTGCCAACCGGCGCAACGTGCTGCCAATTGCTTGGGAAGTGATACAAGTTCCAAAATATACTTGTTTATTTGCAGCATGATTCAAGGAACCAACGATTTGAAGATATGAGAAACGGAACATTCAAATACCCGGAAAACCGCTTCTTCGGACACTTGCCGAAGCGGATACCCGAACCGTCGGAACCCCGGTTATCCGACAATCCGGTGAAGTACGGATTCAATGACTTCATGACGCAGTGTCGTCATTCATCACTTGTTCGCCGCACCGCTTCACCACAGAACCGGATACGCGATGACCCGCCCGTGTGTCTGTTCACTGAAGCGGATAATGTAGCAACCAAATCCGCATATAAATAGAAAAAGAAATCTTCAACAATTAAAATAAATGGAACTATGAGTAAGGAAATCTTCGTTGCATTCGCAACACAGAAAGGTGGCATCGGCAAATCCACTGTCACGGCACTTGCCGCCAGCTACCTGCACAACGTGAAAGGCTACAATGTCGCCGTCGTGGACTGCGACGACCCGCAGCACAGCATCCACGGGCTGCGCGAACACGAAATGGGGCTTATCGACAGCAGCACCTACTTCAAGGCTCTCGCTTGCGACCATTTCCGCCGGATCAAAAAGAACGCCTACACCATCGTCAAGAGCAATGCGGTGAACGCCCTCGACGATGCCGAGAGGATGATTGCCACTGAGGACATGAAACCCGACGTGGTGTTCTTCGACATGCCCGGCACGCTCCGTAGTAACGGCGTGATAAAGACGCTCTCGCAGATGGACTACATCTTCACTCCGCTGAGTGCCGACCGCTTTGTCGTGGAGAGTACCCTGAAATTCGTCACGATGTTCCGCGACAGGCTGATGACTACCGGACAGGCGAAAACAAAGGGGCTGCATCTGTTCTGGACGATGGTGGACGGCAGGGAGAGGAACGACTTGTACGGCATCTACGAGGAAGTGATAGCCGAAATGGGCTTTCCGGTACTTTCCACCCGCTTGCCCGACAGCAAGAAGTTCCGCCGTGACCTTTCGGAAGAGCGCAAGAGCGTTTTCCGCTCCACCATCTTCCCGATGGACACGGCACTGCTGAAAGGGAGTGGCATCCGGGAGTTTTCCGAAGAGATAAGCGACATCATCAGACCGCAGTGAGCATGGGCAGCAGGAAAGTGAACACGGAAGGCATCGACGAGGAACTGCTGTTAGCCTCCATCGGGCGGCGCACACAGGACGGGACACTGCGCCCCGCACAGGAAGTACCCGCAGCTGCACCGACCGAAGAGGACACCGCCGCACCGGAACCATCTCCTGTGCAACCCGTAACACGGGAAAAAGCGCAGAGGGAAAGTGGACGCCGGAAAAGGCAGGACGAGGACTACAACGAGCTGTTCCTGCGCCGCAACGAGATAAAGACCCGCCAATGTGTCTATATCAGCCGTGACGTCCACGGCAAGATCCTCAGAATCGTGAACGACATCGCCGGAGGGGAAATCTCAGTAGGCGGATATGTGGATACCGTGCTGCGCCAGCATCTGGAACAGCACAAGGAGAGAATCAACGAACTGTACAAGAAACAACGTGAAGATCTGATTTGAAAATGGAAAAAGAAATGACACCGAATGAAAAAAGACCACAGCAAGACTGCGGAGGTATGTTTGCCCAAGTGCAGGCGAGTGTGGAAATACTGTCGCCTGTCCCGGTAACCGACAAATGCTGCGAGAAGGACTATGAACGTCTGTTCATCCGCGACCCGGAAGTAAAGGCACGTGAGGGGAAAATGGCGTATGTGCGCCCGGAGTACCACGAGCGTATCATGCGCATCACCCGTGTAATCGGGCATGACCGGCTTACGCTGTCCGCCTATATCGACCATGTGCTGACGTACCATTTCAACCAGTGCGAGGATGCGATAAAGAGCCTTTATGCCCGAAATTACAATTCAGTATTCTAACCAAAACGGAAGGATATGAATTACACAATTAGCATGACAGACATTCTGCTGGCGGTATCGGTCGGCTGCAACCTCTGGTTCCTGTTCCTGCTCCTTTACGAGCGCATCATGGACACGCGGATTGTCCGCTTCTTCAAGGGCATTGCCGGATTATGGCGGTCACTGGACGGGAATGAGGCTAAACGCATAGCGGCACACGAGGAAGTCCCTGCGGAAAAGGCGGACATCATCGGCGAGAGCCGTTTCAGGATGGCATCCACCCGGACAACCGCTGCCATACCGACGCAAGAAGCCGCCACTTCGGAAAAAGGCATTGAGCTGTCGGAGGAAGAGGCTACTTTTGACGACGGAAAAACGGGAAACGCATCCCGCCCGGCACAAGTCCCGGAGGAAAAACTCGATGAGACCTTCACGAGCATACCGCCGGAGGAACTGGGATACGGGGACGACGAACCGGAAGAGGACGCCTCGGACACGCCACGGGCTTCGGGCAGCAGCTTTGACGAGATTGACGACGCCTGCAAGACCGCCAAAAACCCGGACGCGACACAGGCGGAACGTGAAAAGGCGGCGAAGGTGTTCACCGACATGGAGGGCACGGAGTTGTACGAGAAAATGATGGAAGGCTCTTCGGAGATAGGCATCCGCATCAAGGGGCTTATCGAGATTCGGCTGAAGAAATCTGAAAAGGAGTTCGTCGTGCCGGACAACATCGAGGAGTTCGACATTCGCAACTATGTATGACAACAATAAAAGAAATGAACATGAAAGAATGACATCAACCCACGCGGCGAGGAAACGCAAGGCGCATCCCCATCCGCAACGGACACGCCCACGTCCGTGGAAACAAACGGGCATCCACTAAAACCAAAGTAAAGAAACAAAGTATCAACCGCCCGACAAAGGACCATCCACCCTTTTGACGGCAAAAAACAAGAACAGTTTATGAACAAGAACATCTTGAAAAACAGAAAAGCAATCCTCTCCGCGGCACTTGTCATCGCCGCAACCGCCTCCGCTTTCGCGCAGGGAAACGGCATCGCGGGCATCAACGAAGCCACCTCTATGGTGAGTTCTTATTTCGACCCCGGAACTAAACTGATATACGCCATCGGTGCAGTCGTCGGGCTTATCGGGGGCGTAAAAGTGTACGGCAAGTTTTCATCGGGCGACCCCGACACCAGCAAGACAGCCGCCTCGTGGTTCGGCGCGTGCATCTTCCTGATTGTTGCCGCCACCATCCTGCGCTCATTCTTCCTTTAATAAATAATGTATGGCTGAATACCCAATCAACAAGGGTATCGGCCGTCCGGTAGAGTTCAAGGGCTTGAAGGCACAGTACCTCTTCATCTTCTGCGGAGGTCTGCTGGCTCTCTTCGTCCTGTTCGTCATCCTCTACATGGTCGGTATCGACCAGTGGATATGTATCGGCTTCGGCGCGGCATCGTCCTCCCTCCTTGTATGGCAGACCTTCGCGCTGAACGCCCGGTACGGCGAACACGGGCTGATGAAATTAGGAGCGGCACGGAGCCATCCCCGATACCTTATCAACCGGCGGCGGATAACCCGTCTGTTCAAACGACAACGAAAGGAAGAAAGACAATGAGGAATACATCGAAAATGACAACACTGGAAAACAGGTTCCCACTTTTAGCGGTGGAGCATGGCTGCATCATCTCAAAGGACGCCGACATCACGGTGGCTTTCGAGGTGGAACTACCGGAACTTTACACCGTGACGGGTGCGGAGTACGAGGCGATACACAGTTGCTGGTGCAAGGCTATCAAGGTGCTGCCGGACTACTCCGTCGTACACAAACAGGACTGGTTCATCAAGGAACGCTACAAACCGGAGCTTCAGAAGGACGACATGAGCTTTTTAAGCCGCTCTTTCGAGCGTCACTTCAACGAGCGTCCGTACCTGAAACACACCTGCTACCTCTACCTGACCAAGACAACAAAGGAGCGTAACCGGATGCAGAGCAATTTCAGCACGCTGTGCCGGGGACATATCATCCCGATGGAGCTGGACAGGGAAACCACGACCAAGTTCTTGGAAACCTGCGAACAGTTCGAGCGTATCATGAACGACAGCGGGCTTGTCAGGCTGCGCCGCTTCTCCACCGACGAGATCGTGGGGACGGAGGGTAAGGCGGGACTTATTGAACGCTACTTCTCGCTCATGCCAGAAGGTGACACCACCTTGCAGGACATCGAGCTTTCGGCAAGGGAGATGCGCATCGGCGACAACCGCCTGTGTCTGCACACCCTCTCCGACGCGGAAGACCTGCCGGGCAAGGTGGCTACCGACACCCGTTACGAGAAGCTCTCCACCGACCGGAGTGACTGCCGACTGTCATTCGCCTCCCCGGTGGGGCTTCTGCTCTCCTGCAACCATATCTACAACCAGTATGTGCTGATAGACAACAGTGAGGAAACCTTGCAGAAGTTCGAGAAGTCCGCCCGTAACATGCAGTCGCTATCTCGCTATTCAAGGAGCAACAGCATCAACCGCGAGTGGATAGACCAATACCTGAACGAAGCCCATTCCTACGGACTGACCTCGGTACGGGCACACTTCAACGTCATGGCGTGGAGCGACGATGCGGAGGAACTGAAGCATATCAAGAACGACGTGGGCAGCCAGTTGGCAAGCATGGAATGCGTGCCGCGCCACAACACCATCGACTGCCCGACACTCTACTGGGCGGCGATACCCGGCAATGCGGCGGACTTCCCGGCGGAAGAGAGTTTCCACACCTTCATCGAACAGGCGGTGTGCCTGTTCACAGAGGAAACCAACTACCGCAGCTCGCTCTCGCCCTTCGGCATCAAGATGGTGGACAGGCTCACGGGGAAACCGCTGCACCTCGACATCAGCGACCTTCCGATGAAGCGGGGTATCACGACCAACCGCAACAAGTTCGTGCTGGGTCCTTCGGGCAGCGGCAAGTCTTTCTTCATGAACCACCTCGTGCGCCAATATTATGAGCAAGGCGCACATGTGGTATTGGTGGACACGGGAAACTCCTATCAGGGCTTGTGCGGCATGATCCGACGCAAGACAGGCGGAGCGGACGGTGTGTATTTCACCTACACGGAAGATAAGCCCATCAGCTTCAACCCGTTCTACACCGACGATTACATCTTCGACGTGGAGAAGAAGGACAGCATCAAGACCCTGCTGCTGACGCTCTGGAAGTCGGAGGACGACAAGGTGACAAAGACGGAGAGCGGCGAGCTGGGCAGTGCCGTGAGTGCCTATATTGAGCGCATCCAATCCGACCGTAGCATCGTGCCGTCGTTCAACACCTTCTACGAGTATATGCGTGACGACTACCGCAAGGAACTGGCACAGCGTGACATCAAGGTGGAGAAGTCCGACTTCAACATCGACAACATGCTCACCACCATGCGGCAGTATTACCGGGGCGGACGCTACGACTTCCTGCTCAACTCCACGGAGAACATCGACCTGCTCGGCAAGCGGTTCATTGTCTTCGAGATAGATTCGATTAAGGAAAACCGCGAACTGTTCCCCGTCGTGACCATCATCATCATGGAAGCCTTCATCAACAAGATGCGGCGACTGAAAGGGGTACGGAAACAGCTTATTGTGGAAGAGGCTTGGAAGGCTCTCTCTTCAGCGAACATGGCTGAATATCTGCGCTATATGTACAAGACAGTCAGAAAATATTACGGCGAGGCAATCGTGGTGACGCAGGAGGTGGACGACATCATCAGTTCTCCGGTGGTCAAAGAGAGCATCATCAACAACTCGGATTGTAAAATCCTGCTTGACCAAAGGAAATATATGAACAAGTTCGACCAGATACAGGCGTTGCTCGGACTGACGGAAAAGGAGAAGTCGCAGATACTCTCCATCAACATGGCGAACAACCCTTCACGGCTCTACAAAGAGGTGTGGATAGGCTTGGGTGGCACACAATCGGCGGTCTATGCCACCGAGGTCAGTGCAGAAGAGTATCTGGTGCGCCCGTAAAAGGGAATTTGACGAATGTCGCTTTGGCAAGCGACTGGGCAAGTGTTTAGAATGCCTATTAACAACCGCTAACCGGAGGGGAAAACCCCACAAGGGAACATAGCACGTTGGTAAAGCCATAAGTCAGCCAACTGTCAGGCTGCGACCGAATGGCAAGTTAAAATGATAGATATGAGGATAAAGCCTGTATTGGTTGAACGATAGTCCGAGCAGTCGTATCCTTGGGCAATGACGGAAGACAGTTGAATAATTCTTCGGAATTATACCGTTATGTTGCGGTACTACACTGATGACAGGTAGCAGGAGTAGCATAAACTTACCGCAAGGCAACTACCATAAGTAGTAAAGGACGAAAGTCGTATCCGACAATCTATCGAGCCAAATAGTCGTCAAATTTCTAAACGGGGATTGCCTAAACCGGAAAGCCAGTTGTAGGGCTATGGGGTCTGCCCCTGAATATCCGGCATGGCAACGGAGCTTCCATAGTAGTCTGAGCAGGGTAAGGTCCTGTACATGGCGAAGGGGAGCAGCTAATTAAGTTTAACAATTTAAAGGAAGATGTGAGAGACATGAGAAATCCAGAAAATGTGTTGAACAGTCTGAGTAAACACAGCGGTAACTTGAACTATAAGTTTGAGCGGCTGTATAGAGTGCTGTTTAATGAGGAAATGTTTTATGTAGCCTATCAGAATATTTACAGCAAGACAGGCAACATGACGGCAGGAGCCGATGGTAAAACCATTGACGGAATGAGCATTGACCGAGTTGAACAATTGATTGATAGTCTCAAAAATGAGACTTATCAGCCTAATCCGTCCAAAAGGACGTACATACCTAAGAAAAACGGGAAAAAACGTCCGCTTGGCATACCCTCTTTTGATGATAAGCTGGTACAGGAAGTAGTTAGAATGATACTTGAAGCAATCTATGAAGGCAGTTTTGAACATACTTCACATGGGTTTCGTCCCAAACGAAGTTGTCATACTGCTCTTATAGATATACAAAAGACATTCACTGCCGTGAAATGGTTTATTGAAGGCGATATTAAAGGATTCTTCGACAATATCAATCATGACGTATTGATTAATATTCTTCGGGAACGTATCGCTGACGAAAGATTTTTGCGGCTTATCCGAAAGTTCCTGAATGCCGGATATGTGGAAGACTGGGTATTTCATAGAACGTACAGTGGAACTCCACAAGGCGGGATTATCAGCCCAATACTGGCTAATATCTACCTTGACAAGCTCGACAAGTACATCAAGGAATACACCAATCGGTTTAATAAAGGGGTAACGAGAAAAGGCGATGCTCGATACAAGCTCTACGAACAGCGGAGATACCGACTGGCAAAGAAGCAAAAGAATGAGAAAGATGTAAAGGTAAGGGAACAGATGACCGCTGAAATTAAGCGGCTACGAGAAGAACGGAACAACTATCCGGCACGTAATGAAATGGACAGCAGTATCAAACGGTTAAAATATGTGAGATACGCAGATGATTTTCTGATTGGAATTACCGGTAGTCTGGAAGACTGTAAAACAGTAAAAGAGGATATTAAGAACTATTTGAATGAAGCTCTTAAACTGGAACTGTCAGACGAAAAGACACTGATAACCAATGCGCAAAAGCCAGCAAAATTTCTCGGATATGACGTATTTATCCGCAGGTGTAATGATTTACGCAAGGATAAGTTCGGTAGAACGGTTAGGGCATTCGGACACAAGCCTGTCTTGTATCTGAATTTTGAAACGATGCGGAAGAAACTCTTTGATTACAAGGTCGCAAGAATAGCGGTTGTCAATGGTAAAGAGGTTTGGAAATCTATCGTCAGAACGTACATGCTGAACTTGGATGACTTGGAAATAGTCAGTCAGTTCAATGCCGAAATCCGAGGGTTCTATAATTACTACTCAATAGCCAATAATAGCTATGTCATCAATTCTTTCTATCACATTATGTCATACAGTATGTATAAGGTATTTGCGAACAAATACAAATCATCTGTAAAGAAAATCCTTCTGAAATATAAAAAGAATAAGGTTTTCCAAGTGGCATATGAAAATAGCAAGGGTAAGACACTTTACCAATCATTTTATCATGATGGTTTCAAACGCAAAAAGGTTGCAGGTAATATTTACTGTGACACTATTCCACGGACAGTTTCCATAACAGGTGGACGTAACAGCCTTATGGAAAGGCTGAAACTCCAAGTCTGCGAATTATGCGGTGCTACCGATAAACTCGAAATGCATCACGTTCGCAAACTTAAAGACCTGAAAGGTAAATCCGACTGGGAAAAGAGAATGATAGCCCGAAGACGAAAAACTTTGGCTGTCTGCTCAAAGTGTCATGCAAAGATAGACCCCGACCGAAGAATCAGACTGAATTAATTAGTGGAGAGCCGGATACAGGGAGACTTGTAAGTCCGGTTCGGAGGCGAGTACTCGGAAACCTATCATAGAAATATGACAAGGCGCTGGGTGCTTAGCCTACGCGTACACCACCGAGGAAACGGAGAAAGTGGAGGTTTACCATCTGGCGGAGAAGTTGGGCGGCGACATCGAAGCCGCCATCCGGCAACTTGCCGAGAAGCGGAGAAACAAGGAAACAACCAACAATTAAAAATGAATTTATCAACGAAAAAAGAAAAATGCGTATGAATTTACAGACAGTGAAAATGCTGCAAGTCAGCAAGTGTCTGATCGGATTGGCGGTCATGATGCTGCAATCCTGCGACGTGGCCGACAACCTCCGTGATATGCTGTGCGGGAACTGGGAGAGCGTGGAGGGGAAGCCCGATGTGCTTATCTACAAGGAGGGCGAAGCCTACAAGGTGACGGTGTTCCGCCGGAGCGGTCTGCGCCGCAAGCTGAAACCGGAAACCTATCTCTTGCAGGAGGAAAACGGCAACCTGTTCATGAACACCGGCTTCCGCATCGACGTGTCCTACAACGAGGCCACGGACGTGCTGACCTTCTCGCCGGGCGGCGACTATGTGCGGGTGAAACCGCAGCCGGGACACCCGACAGAAGAATAACAACCACTAAAATCCAAAGTAACATGAGAACAAGAATAACAATGATTATCTGCCTGTGCCTGCTTTTCGCAGGCAGGGCAAGCGCACAGTGGGTCGTAAGCGATCCGGGCAATCTGGCGCAGGGTATCATCAATGCCTCCAAAAACATCATCCATACCTCCAAGACTGCCACGAACATGGTGAGCAACTTTCAGGAAACGGTGAAAATCTATCAGCAGGGCAAAAAGTATTACGATGGTGCGCCCGTATAGGCGATATAATAAATATAGCATTGGCAAGCTATTAGGTAAGTGTTCCAATATTTACCTATCATCACCAGCTTATCTGCCCACGAAAGGACGGCAGGGAGTATAGCACGCTGGAAAGCCATAAGTCAATTAGTTATCAAATTGCAACTGAATGGTGAGATGAAACAGATAGATACGAGGATAAAATCCAAACTGATTGAATGATAGTCCAAGTGAACCCAGTATGTTTTATAGTGAAAGATAACTTAACTCGCTATACCGTAATACCTCTGTTGCGAGCGTCGTGTAGTAGAGGCAGGAACAAATTACGGCACAACCGCAGTAAGCGGTAACGGGCGGAAGTCATATCCGATAATCTATCATAGCCATGTTATTATATCGTAAACGGGGATTGCCTAAATCGGAACGCCGCAAGGCTATTAGGTACAGACCTATGAAAATCCGACAAGGCAACGGAGCTTCCGTAGTAGTCTGAGCAGGGGAAAGCCCTGTACATGGCGAAGGGAAGCAGCTAATAATTTTAATGCAAATAACGGAAAATGTGAGAGACATTATGAGAAGTCCAGAGTATGTATTAAACAGTCTAACGGAACACAGTGAAAATTTGAATTACAAGTTCGAACGCTTGTACCGTATCTTTTTCAATGAGGAAATGTATTACGTTGCCTACCAACGCATATATGCGAAACCGGGCAATATGACAGCAGGTGCAGATGGGAAAACCATTGACCAAATGAGCCTGAACCGAATTGAACAACTGATAACATCGTTGAAAGATGAGAGTTATCAGCCCCAACCCTCAAAACGGGTGTATATCCCAAAGAAAAATGGGAAAATGCGTCCATTAGGTGTACCAGCTTTTAACGATAAATTATTGCAGGAAGTGGTCAGAATGATATTGGAAGCCATCTATGAAAGACAGTTTGAAAAAACGTCGCATGGCTTCCGACCCCTAAGAAGCTGCCACACTGCCTTGTCTGATATTCAGAAGACATTTTCGGGCGTGAAATGGTTCGTAGAAGGTGATATTAAGGGATTTTTCGACAATATCAATCATGAGATACTGATAGGTATTCTGAAAGAACGTATCGCTGACGAAAGATTTATTCGCTTGATTAGAAAATTTCTGAATGCAGGATATATCGAAGACTGGAACTTTCATAACTCCTACAGCGGAACACCGCAAGGCGGAATTGTCAGCCCTATCTTGGCAAACATATACCTTGATAAGTTGGATAAATTCATGAAGGAATACACTGAAAAATTTGATAAGGGGAAAGAACGGAAAAGAACCAAACAGGCAGTATCACTTGAAGGCAAACGACACCGTATTCTGAAAAAGTTGAAAGTGGTAAAAGACAAAAATGAAAGGTCAGAATTGATAAGACAATATAAGGCTTATCAAAAAGAAGGTTTGCAGTATTCTGATGGTGACGAAATGGATATGAACTACAGAAAACTCAAATACGTGAGATATGCGGATGATTTTCTAATTGGAATCATTGGCAGTAAACAAGATGCTATCATCATCAAAGAGGACATAAAGAACTTCCTCTATGAAAAGTTGGCTCTTACACTGTCCGATGAGAAAACACTTATCACCCATGCTGAAAACGCTGCAAAATTTCTCGGATATGAGATTTTTGTAAGGAAATCCAATGACACCAAAAGAAGCAAATACGGAGTACTAAGACGTGTCTTCAATAAGAGGATACAATTGGCACTTGGAAAGGATACGTTTAAGAAAAAGTTGCTCGAATATCGTGTTTTAGAAATAAAGATACACAACGGCAAGGAGTATTGGAAAGCAAAATCCCGTCCCAAACTTTCAAACAACAATGACTTTGAGATACTTGACAGGTACAACAAGGAAATAAAGGGCATTTACAATTACTATTGTTTGGCTAATAATTGTAGTAGTCTGTCAAAACTTGGGTATATCATGAAATATAGTATGTACAAAACATTTGCGCAGAAATATCGGACAACGATGTCGCAAATCCGAAAAAAGTACACCAAGAATGGACTTTTTTCAGTTAGATACTATTTAAAGAACGGTACTGCCAAAGACTTGACCTTTTATCATGGTGGGTTCAAAAAGAAAAATCCAATGAACATTAAGGATTTAGACAACTTGCCCAAATTCACATATCATCCTACAAACACAAGTCTTATAGATAGGCTGAAAGCGGAAAAATGTGAATTATGTGGAGTAGTCGATAAGTTAGTGATGCACCATGTGAGAAAATTAAAAAATCTTCAAGGGAAAACTACCTGCGAAAAACAAATGATGGCTCGCAAACGAAAGACTATTGCCATATGTGGTAAGTGTTACAAAAAACTCAGTAACAATGAATAGATTGATATTATTAGTAGAAAGCCGGATACGCGGAGACGTGTACGTCCGGTTTGGGGGCGAGCTTCCGAAAACCCACCGTAGTAATACGGCAGGGCGTTGGATGCTTAGCCTACCCCTCAAATCGGTGAACAATCTCGTCAAGGACGCCCGCAAGGTGCAGCAGACCATCCTGATGGTAGGCGACATCACCGACATTTATGTAAACAGTTTCCAAAGGATGCTCCGTGATGGAAATTTCAGACCAGAAGAGCTGTCGGCAATCGCTTTCGGTTACACGAAACTGCTGGAAGAGAGCAACGAAGTGTTGACGGAACTGAAGAATGTGGTGAACATCACCACGCTCTCCATGACCGACAAGGAGCGCATGGACGTGGTGGAACGCTGCTACTCCAAAATGAAGCGTTACCGCAACCTTGTGAGCTATTACACCAACAAGAACATCTCCGTGAGTTATCTGCGTGCAAAGAAAAAGAACGACCTCGACCGCATCATGGGGCTGTACGGGAACATGAACGAAAGATACTGGTAAGCCTATGGAGTTCGATAACCTTCATCAGATTTTACGCTCACTTTATGAGCAGATGATGCCGCTATGTGGGGACATGGCGGGTGTGGCGAAAGGCATCGCCGGGCTGGGTGCGCTGTTCTACGTCGCCTACCGGGTATGGCAGTCGCTGGCGAGAGCCGAACCGATAGACGTATTCCCGATGCTCCGTCCTTTTGCCATCGGTCTGTGCATCATGTTCTTCCCGACTGTGGTGCTGGGCACGATAAACAGCATCCTCTCACCCGTTGTACAGGGCACGGCAAAGATGCTGGAGGCGGAAACGCTGGACATGAACCGATACAGGGAGCAGAAGGACAAGCTGGAATACGAGGCGATGGTGCGCAACCCCGAAACCGCCTACCTCGTGTCCAACGAGGAATTTGACAAGCAACTGGAGGAACTCGGCTGGTCGCCCTCCGACATGGTGACGATGGCGGGAATGTATATCGACCGGGGAATGTACAATATGAAGAAGAGCATCCGCGACTTCTTCCGCGAGATACTGGAACTGCTGTTCCAAGCCGCCGCCCTCGTGATAGACACCGTCCGCACCTTCTTTCTCGTGGTGCTGGCGATACTCGGTCCGATAGCCTTCGCCCTGTCGGTATGGGACGGTTTCCAAAGCACGCTCACGCAGTGGATATGCCGCTACATACAGGTCTATCTGTGGCTTCCGGTGTCGGACATGTTCAGCACCATACTGGCGAAGATACAGGTGCTGATGCTGCAAAGCGACATCGAGCGGATGCAGGCAGACCCGAACTTCTCGCTGGATTCGAGCGACGGGGTGTATATCGTGTTCCTCTGCATCGGCATCATCGGCTACTTCACCATTCCCACCGTTGCCGGCTGGATTATCCAAGCCGGAGGCATGGGCGGTTACGGTCGCAACGTGAACCAGATGGCGGGACGAGCCGGAAGCATGGCGGGCAGCGTGGCGGGTGCAGCCGCAGGAAACGTGGTCGGACGTGCCGGGAAACTGCTGAAATAATCAACTGACAATTAAAAACGAATAAACAACAATGGAATTTAAGTCACTTAAAAACATCGAATCATCGTTCAGGCAGATACGCCTGTTCGGTATCGTCTTCCTCTCGCTGTGCGCCGTGGTGACGGTGTGGAGCGTGTGGAACTCCTACCGTTTCGCGGAGAAGCAACGGGAGAAAATCTATGTGTTGGACAACGGCAAATCGCTGATGCTTGCGCTGTCGCAGGATCTGTCGCAGAACCGTCCAGCGGAGGCACGGGAGCATGTGCGCCGCTTCCACGAGCTTTTCTTCACGCTGTCACCTGAAAAAAGCGCGATTGAACACAACGTAAAACGTGCCTTGCTGCTGGCAGACAAGAGCGTGTACCACTATTATTCGGACTTCGCCGAGAAGGGGTACTACAACCGCATCATCGCCGGGAACATCAACCAAGTGTTGAAGGTGGACAGCGTGGTGTGTGACTTCAACGCCTATCCCTACCGTGCCGTGACTTACGCCACGCAGAAAATCATCCGGCAGAGCAACGTCACCGAGCGCAGCCTCGTGACTACCTGCCGCCTGCTGAACGCATCGCGGTCGGACGACAACCCCAATGGCTTCACCATCGAGGGCTTCACCATCATCGAGAACAAGGATTTACAGACAATCAAACGGTAACGGATTATGAAACGGAAAGTAAAAAGTATCAGAAAAACAATGTGGGGCGCATACTGGAAGCTCCACGACAAACGGAAACGGCTGGTGGCAAGGCTCAAAGGGTATTTGGACGGTTTGCCGCCGGAAACACGCCGCCGCATCATGCTGGGGATGCTCGCCGCCTTCGCGGTGCTTGCCCTCTATACCTTCGGCAGAGCCGTCTATGACATCGGCAGAAACGACGGCTCACGCATGGAAACGGGACACGCCGGACGGGTGGAACTGCCGACCCCGGTGGAAACAGACAATCACTTAACACCTTATTCATATGGAACAGACGAAGAATGAACCGACGAAAGAGAACAAAGCCGCTCCCGACACGGGAAAGCCGAAAAAGGGGCGCGAACCGCTGACAGAGGCTCAGCGGCTGAAACGGCAGAAGATGATCGTGTTGCCCGCTATGGTGCTGGTCTTCATTGGGGCGATGTGGCTGATATTCGCCCCGTCCTCCGGCAAGGAACAACCGCCGGGAACGGACGGATACAACACCGAAATGCCCGACGCTGACAAGGCGAACAAGCAGATTATCGGCGACAAGTTGAAAGCCTACGAGCATGGGGAGATGGAAGAGCGTCAGGAGAGCCGCAACCGTACCATCGGGCAGTTGAGCGACATGTTCGACCGCGAGATAGCGGGAACGGAGGACGGAACGAACTTCGACCTCGCCAATCCGGGCGGCAAGGAGGAAAAGGCACAGCCTGCCGCACCGCAGACTATCCAATCCTCCGCTGCCGCCTACCGTGACCTGAACGCCACCCTCGGCAACTTCTACGAACAGCCGAAGAACGACAATGCCGAGATGGATGAGCTGTTGGAGCGCATCGCCTCGCTGGAATCGGAACTGGAAAGCGAAAAAGGCAGGACTTCATCTATGGACGAACAGGTGGCACTTATGGAGAAGTCCTATGAGCTGGCGGCAAAGTACATGGGCGGTCAGAACGGAGGAAAGCCGGAACAGGCGGCAGAGCCTTCCACCGTGCAGAAGGGAAAGAAGAACACGGCGACACCCGTAAGGCAAGTGACCCGCCAAATCGTTTCCTTCCTTGCACAGCCCATGAGCAACGCGGAGTTTGTCGCCACCTTCTCGCAGGAACGCAACCGGGGGTTCAACACGGCTGTCGGCACTACAGAGGTATCGGACCGGAACACCATACCGGCGTGTGTGCATGGGGCGCAGAGCGTGACGGATGGGCAGACAGTAAGGCTTCGCCTGCTGGAGCCTATGGCGGTGGCGGGCAGGACAATCCCCCGCAATGCGGTGGTGGTCGGCACGGGCAAGATACAGGGGGAACGGCTCGACATCGAGATTACCTCGCTGGAATATGACGGTACGATTATCCCCGTGGAGCTTGCGGTCTATGACACGGACGGACAGCCCGGCATCTTCATCCCGAACTCGATGGAGATGAACGCCGTCAGGGAGGTCGCCGCCAACATGGGAGGTTCGTTGGGTAGCAGCATCAACATCTCCACCAATGCCGGGGCGCAGCTCGCCTCCGACTTGGGCAAGGGGCTGATACAAGGCACAAGCCAGTACATAGCCAAGAAAATGCGAACCGTAAAGGTGCATCTGAAAGCCGGGTACAGGGTTATGCTCTATCAGGAAAAGGACTGAAAACAATAATCAATCAAAAAAACATTTACCACTAAAAATCCAAAAGTAATGAGAAAAGTAATCATCATGTTTGCCCTCGCTATGGGCATCGCATCTGCCCACGCGCAGGAGAATGTAACCGTTGAAACAACCAACGGAAGTAATGAACAGCCGACCTTGACAAAGGAGGTCTATCCGCAGAAGGAGGCGGACGGCGACCTGTATCACGGGCTGTCACGCAAGCTGACCTTCGACCGCATGATACCGCCGCACGGTCTGGAAGTGACCTACGACAAGACTGTCCACGTCATCTTTCCGGCGGAGGTGCGCTATGTCGATTTAGGCTCGCCCGACCTGATTGCCGGGAAAGCCGACGGAGCGGAGAACGTCATCCGCGTGAAGGCTACCGTGAGAAATTTTCCCAACGAAACGAATATGTCCGTCATCACGGAAGACGGCAGTTTCTACACCTTCAACGTGAAGTACGCCGCCGAACCGCTGTTGCTCAACGTGGAGATGTGCGACTTCATCCATGACGGCAGCACGGTGAACCGCCCGAACAACGCGCAGGAAATCTATCTGAAAGAGCTGGGCAGCGAAAGCCCGATGCTGGTGCGCCTTATCATGAAGTCCATCCACAAACAGAACAAACGGGAGGTGAAGCATATCGGCTGCAAGCGTTTCGGCATCCAGTATCTTCTCAAAGGCATCTACACGCATAACGGATTGCTCTATTTCCACACGGAGATAAAGAACCAGAGCAACGTGCCTTTCGATGTGGACTATATCACATGGAAAATCGTGGACAAGAAGGTGGCGAAGCGTACCGCCATGCAGGAGCAGATCATCCTGCCGCTCCGAGCGCAGAACTACGCCACCCTCGTGCCGGGCAAGAAAAGTGAACGCACGGTCTTCACGATGGCTAAGTTCACCATCCCCGACGACAAATGCCTTGTGGTGGAACTGAACGAGAAGAACGGCGGCCGTCACCAGTCCTTCGTGATTGAGAACGAGGATTTGGTACGCGCGGGTACCATCAACGAACTTCAAGTACGCTGACCATGAGAAAGTACATCGCAATAATCATCGCGTCGCTTGCCCTTTTCACGGGGCAGGCGCACGCCCAGCGATGCCTGCCGAAAATGCAGGGTATCGAGGTGAGGGCGGATATGGCGGATGGCTTTAATCCCGGCGGCAAGGATGGCGGGTACAGTTTCGGGGCGGCACTCTCCACTTACACGAAGAAGGGGAACAAGTGGGTGTTCGGTGGCGAATACCTCCTGAAGAACAACCCCTATAAGGACACCAAGATACCCGTGGCGCAGTTCACGGCGGATGGCGGATATTACTTCAAGATACTGTCGGACGCCCGAAAAATCGTGTTCGTCTATGCTGGGGCTTCGGCTCTCGCCGGATATGAGTCTGTGAATTGGGGGAAGAAAATGCTGCATGACGGCTCCACGCTGCACGACCGGGACGCCTTCATCTACGGCGGCGCGCTGACGCTCGATGTGGAATGCTACGTGGCAGACCGTATAGCCCTGCTTGCCAATCTGCGGGAGCGTTGCCTTTGGGGTGGCGACACGCGGAAGTTTCACACGCAGTTCGGGGTCGGTATCAAGTTCATCATCAACTGACACGGGCATGGAAAGGACGGAAATAGATGCTGTCAGAAGGATGCCGCTTGCGGATTTTCTCGCACGGCTGGGGCATGAGCCTGTTAGAAGGAGCGGTAACGAGCTGTGGTATCTTGCCCCGTACAGGGGCGAGCGCACACCCTCTTTCCGTGTGAACGTGGCGAAACAGCTCTGGTACGACTTCGGTTTGGGCAAGGGCGGCGACATCTTCACGCTTGCCGGGGAGTTTCTGCAAAGCGATGACTTTAGGACGCAGGCGAAGTTCATAGCGGAAGCCGCCAACATGACGGTGACCGGATGGGAAAAACCCGCCTATCTCCCGAAGCCGATTGAACCCGTCTTTGAGGATGTGGAGGCAGTTCCGTTGTTTCGTTCACCGCTGACGGAGTATCTGGCAGAACGGGGCATCCCTTACGCCATCGCATCCCGTCACTGTTGCCGTCTTAACTACGGCGTTCGTGGGAAACGGTATTTTGCCGTCGGCTTCCCGAACATGGCAGGTGGCTATGAAGTCAGAAGCCGATATTTCAAGGGTTGCATCCCGCCAAAAGATATGTCTTTGGTAATGGCTAAAGAAATTCCGGCTGACGAATGCCTCGTGTTCGAGGGCTTCATGGACTTCCTTTCTGCGGTGACGCTTGGCGTAACCGGTAACGCTGACTGCCTTGTGCTGAACTCCGTCGCCAACGTGGAGAAGGCGGCGGGATTGCTGGACGGCTACGGGCGCATCGACTGTTTCCTTGACCGTGACGAAGCCGGACGGCGGACGCTTGCCGCACTTGTGGGGCGATACGGGGAGCGTGTCACCGACCGTTCCTCCCTCTATGACGGTTGCAAGGACTTGAACAAGTACCTGCAACTGACAACGAAAAATTAAAAAACAACCATCTAAAAATCGAAGAACAATGAACATACTGAACAACAGAAACAAGAGAACATCCATCTTCAAGGCGGTGGCGTTATGCCTGATAGCCGCCGTGTCATTCACCCTCGTATCGTGCGACGACGACATGGACATTCAACAGTCCTATCCCTTCACGGTGGAGGTCATGCCCGTGCCGAACAAGGTGACAAAGGGGCAGACGGTGGAAATCCGCTGTGAGCTGAAAAAGAAGGGCGACTTCGCTAACACGCTTTACACTATCCGCTATTTTCAGTTTGAGGGAGAAGGAAAGTTGAAAATGGACAACGGCATCACCTTCCTGCCCAACGACCGCTACCTGCTGGAGAACGGGAAGTTCCGTCTGTACTACACGGCGGAGGGTGAAGAAGCACACAACTTCATCGTGGTGGTGGAGGACAACTTCGGCAACTCCTTCGAGTTGGAATTTGACTTCAACAACCGGAATGTAAAGGATGACGGTTTGACCATCGTTCCCATCGGCAACTTCAGCCCCTTGTTGAAATGATGCGTGTATTCATGATAATGCTCTGTTCGCTTCTGGCGGTCTGTTCCGTATCTGCACGGACCAGCCGCCAAGAGGAAACGGACGGGCAGGCGGCAATCTACCGTCTGCCACTTATGGAACGGGCTTTTTTATGCTGTCGCTATTTTGAGGGCTGGCACTCAGAAAAACACCATCCATACGTGGGTTGGGGTCACAAACTTTTGCCAAACGAGAAGTATTCAGCACGAACCATGACAAAATGGGACGCGGATGAACTTTTGCGGAAAGACCTGCGCAAATTTGTCGCCATGTTCCGTAAATTCGGAGTTGATTCGACTTTGCTTGGCACGTTAGCTTACAATGTGGGACCGGCGAAGCTGTTAGGCAGCAAGACACTCCCCAAAAGTACCTTAATCAAGAAATTGGAAGCTGGCGACAGGAACATTTACCGTGAGTATATCGCCTTCTGCAACTACAAGGGTAAACGCCACGCCATGCTGCTCAAACGGAGAAAAGCGGAGTTTGCGCTGTTGTATATCCCATAAATGTAAATAGACAAAAGAACCTCCGATGAAACCACAACTTCATCGGAGGTTTTCCGGTTTGTTAAAATTGAATTTTTACTTCTTTCTCTTTAATATGTATCACATCTCCCATAATCGTCATAGGGCACATTTTCCCATTCCAAGGTTCATCATAACATTCATCTTTATCATACTTTTCTTTTTCACAAAACGAATGCAATGGGCATACATAACCATATTTGTGCAATCTCGTTAAATATGAAAATAATGCATTGTGCCCTATTAGTGCCAACATATCATCAGATAATTTTTCGGAATCTATTGAGGATGAAGGTGTGGATTAAAATCGCCACTGTCTGTATAGCTATAAGGCATTCCTAAAAAATCTATTAACGTTTTAATTCGTTCCTTAGATAAGGGTTGGTAATCAGTAATCAAAGTTAAGATAGGAACAAATCCTTTGGCAGGACGAATTCGTTCCAAAACTTCGCCAATATAATCGATTCCGACTCGGACACTTTTAAAAAAGACTTGTTTGAATGTGTCTATAAGAGTATCAAAAAAGTCACAAACTGACATTGCTTTTCCCTTGATGTATATTTTATCTTCATTGACGAACCGTTCAAACAATTCTATTGCAGATAAATCCGGATTTTCATTCGCGTATGCTAAGTTATCTATTAGAACTTCAGCAGGAGAAAGGCTAAACAAAGATATATAGCAAATAGTTATCAGTTTTATATTATCAGATGCTATTGCAGAAAAATGTTGTTCTGCAATAATCTTAATTAAATTATATGGGAGGTCAAATTCTTCATGAGTTGCAGTTTCATCTATGAGCATTTGATACAATGCTGCCATACTCTCCTTAATAATGTTAGCACCCAAAACAATGGTTTGTTTTGAACCATCCGTAAAACTGATATCTAATGTTATTATTGGTAAATTTCTATTATTTACCTTTTTATAGTTTCTATGGATGCAAATCCGTTCACTTACATCTATTTTAAAATTATTTCTCCGTGTATCTGAAAGTGGGCAATATCCTGTTCCACATTCTACAATATCCATTTTATTCTTCAATCCTTGAGAATAATCAATATTTAATGGGAGAGTGATAGTAGATGTAGCATTTTCTACAAAAGCATATGTTTCCGCCATTATATTATATCGAACCATACTATCATATAGTCCCCACGGAGTTGATACATTTTGAAGAAAGTGGATGTATTCATGAACAAGAGTTCCTAATGTTGGGACATCAAGTTCATCGATGTTTCCATCAAAAGAATTGTGAATACGAATCTGCATAAACGCCGGCTGATATTCACCTTTACTATTATTTCGTTCTGTTATGATGTGCTTTTGACTTATTGTTAATTCACACATAATATTACTATGATTATGAGTATCAATACTTTTACAAAGATACTCATAATATTTTATATATCGCTAACAAGCGATTGAAACAAAGGTTTCTTTGCTACTTTCTTTGTCCGCCATCATGCTCACTGAAAGAAAGTAGGGCGGCTCTCGCCGCCCCTCCACTCAAAAGCGTGTGTAAAGTCCCGTCACCATCGTGAACATTTCCTCCAACATATCAAAATAGATGCCCTCGTGTATGGCAATGTCCTTTGTTCTGCTCTCGAATGTCTTTTTGCTGAATGTCCTGCGGTAGAAACGCATATTGTAGAGGTCTGCCCCTGCATCATAGATGATGTCAAGGCGGTTGGCACTTGTCTTGTTCCTTGCAAGGCTCATCCGTAAGCCGTTGCCCATATCTATGAAGTCACGGCTTCCCGTCATGGCGGTGAAGCGTCTTCCGCCTATCTGCTGTAATATCGTCTGTGCTATCATATCCGTTGTTTTAGGGTTTTAAGTGTTGGCGGTGCGGACACCGCCAACTTGTTCAAAATTCTCGCATCTCGGCAATGGGTGTCTGTCGTTGCAGCCACTCTTTCACACACTCCATATTATACTCGCTCGTGATGACTGCCGTATGGCTGTCGGTGGCGGTGAAACGTGTGCTTTCGTAATCATCTATCCACCCTTTGAGGGTGTTCGTTCCCCACGCTTGGGCTTCGTCAAAGATACCGTCCAATGCCGTGATAGGTTCGCTGAATTTGACTATCAGCGTTTGATAGGTCGTGTTCATCGGTTGCCCTCCTTTCCCTGCTTTGCGTTCAGCCACTTGTTCCTTGCGGTTCGGCACTCGTCCAATGTGGGTTTGACACAAGCGAACAGTTCTCCGTCCGTATGGCGGTAGTCGTACTGCACAAGTGTCCGCTTGCGTCTGCCGATACCCGATTGGAAACGCTCATATTTCTCCGTACCTGCTTCCGTACAGGTGCTTACTCCGTTGATGGTCATTCGTGTTGCCATAATGTTGCTTTTTAGATGATTAAAAATGTACTGACAGAACTCTGTCCTTCATCACCATTTCGGGGTTGCTCGTGTAGCGTTGATGCAGGTAGAAATGGTGTGAGCCGAAGCCGTAAAGGAAAAACTTGTCAAGTTCGTGCTTCTCGGCAAACTCCTTCACACTCCTTCTCAATCCCTCCTCACTCGTTGTGAGAGTGAGGAGATTTACAAATTCAATGAACATCGTGGGAATTGCATCATCCCACACACAAATCATGCTTTCGATTCTTACTTCCATATCAATGTTGTTTTAGGGTTTATGCTATGCCGCTTTCATCCGCTCACGGATAAGGTTGGCGTTCTTGTTCACAAGGTCTATGATGCGTTCGTGGTATTCGGTGTCTTGGTTGTACTTGCCGTGGCACTGCACCACCTTGAGTGTCCGCAAATCCACCTCTACGGTTTCAATTATCTCACCGCCAATCCTTGCCGAGAGTATGAGGGTGTCGGCTTTCTTGTAGTATTCACTGCCGAACACGCAGATGTTCTGTGCCTTGCCCTCGCTGTAATACTCGTCTATGCTTTCAAGCACCTTGATGATTATTTCCTCGTCCGTGATTACCAATCCGAAGAATTTGGATTTGTTGGCGATGAAATCCTCCGCATCTTTTTCCCTTTGCAGTTGCCGCTGTTGCTCACGCTCACGCCTTTCAATCTCCCAGCGGCGGCGTTGCTCTGCTCATTCCTTCTCGTGTATGGTTTCAATCTTTCGGGTTGCGTTGTCGTGTGCCGCCATGAAATCTTCGGGGCAGATGTTCTTCGGGTTGCGGAGGTCTTGACCGAGTTTGTTGAGCATACGCAAATAGTCGCACCACATGGAGAAGTTGTCTATCAGATACTTGTGACGCTTGGCAATCAGATATGATGCCCAGCATTCATCGGCAGTACGGGCATTGAAAATAAAGTGTTTCATAACCTCAATCTCACCGCCTTTCATAAGGGTTTCAATTCTTGGGTCAGAAAGCAAGGCTTTGAAAAGACGCACGGGGGAAATGCCGTGGAAATCGCCCTTGAAGCCGTTACGTCTGAGTTGAGGTAATACCCTCATTTTGGGATATGCACAGCTTCTTGCCACAACATCATCGTATAGGCTGTTGTGCGGTCTTATCTCCATCGCGCTGCACAATGCCCATACATCGCAGTAATAGAATGTGAAGCCACGGAGCAACGCCATGTCTGTAACCTTACCGTCGGGTGAAATCCAACGCTGCACAACCTCGTGGCAGTAGAATTGCATCGGCTCGCCTTTCCTGCTTTCGCATCTGACCTGCGCCACACGGATTACCTGATAGCCTTTGCAGATGGTTATCACGCTGAAATATTGCGTTTCCTTGTAGATACGTTTGCGTGTGTCCTGCACTTTGAGTTTGGCATGGCATTGGGAACAGGTGCAACCTTCAAGGGTGTCGCATAGTCCACTGTCACTGTGCCACTCGTGACCGCAGTCGGAGCAGGTAATGTTCCCTTTCTTGGTGCGGTAGCCGATATGTTCAACGCAGTGGCGGTATGCCCATTCAATTTGTGTCGTTGATATGGGGCGGAGGTTGGCTGAAAGTCTTGCCACCTCTTTCTGTATCTTGGTCTTCGGTTTCATAAGCCTAAATCAAATAATGAGGGTTGGGGGTGGTTTTCTTTTCTCGCTGACGGTCTGTTGCGGTTCTGCAACTTGCGGAGTTCCTCCTCTTGGTATCTGCGGACTGCATTCTGACGTGCCTCCGCCTTTTCCTCTTCCGTGAGTTCCACAACATGGTTCACCACCACTTGGCAGTTCATAGGTTTGCCCACCTCTATCTCGTTTTCCTCATAGTAGTGGATGGCTTGCCCGAATATCTCTCCGTCCGTGAAGCCGTTGCAACCACTTTTCTGCACATGGTTCAGAATGTGGGTCACGCACTCGTCTATGTTCTTGGCAGGGTTGCGGTACTTCTTCGCAAAGAGCGTATCTTCCTCCGCCCGCTGTTCCAGATACATTTGTATCGTTCTTTTGAAATGGTCTGTTCCTTTCATATCGCTGTCGTTTTTAGATTGTCTGTTTAAGTATCTCTCTCCAATAGGTCGGCTCTACCTCGCTGAGAAGGAAGTCCATGAAGTCCCTCCGTGCGTCTTTGTTTAGTTCGTGGTACAATCTTCGGAACGTTTCAAAATTGCCGTTGATGTACGTTTCCACCATATACACGAAGATGTTGTCCACCTCGTAATATCTGCACTGCTGCGCTACCGTCTTGCTGTTTCTCTTTGTCATGTCGGTAAGGGTTAAAGAGTTAATGACCAAAGGATGAAGCCGAAGTAGGCAATGGTGGAAAGGATAGCCACGATTACACCTATCGCCACTCGGAACACTCCGTTTACAATCTCTCTGATGATGCCCCAAAGGATGCCGAACACCCCGAAGGCGGTGCGCATCATCAAGCCGCATATCGCCAACCCGATGTATTGCGCCACTTGTCTGAAATTTGCCGTTGCTGTCATATCTTCGCTGTTTTTAATTTTTTTGTTTTTTATGCGGATTCAAGAGCTGAGGGAGTTGAGTTTCAAACTATCTTATCTGCCTCTCGTTTATCCGACATTTTTTTTATGCGTCTTTCTGTCGCATCGGTCGTTTTCGTTTCGGGTGCTTGAAAAGGTAGGGATTAGGGAATGCAAGGTTTTTCGGGGAAATACTACCCGAAGGGCTGGAGATTTCCGCAGAAAACAGGAGGCTTGACCTTGCTTTCCCGTCCAATCCCGGAATTACCTTTGCGCCCAGAACGAAAATGACTGACTGATGCGGCTTACTGAAAGGCGCAAAATGGAGGTAAACGAAAACAGAGGCAGATTAGGTAGAAAAAACTTTAGGGGAAAATCCGTAAAAAGAGGAAACCGTCTGAAAGAAAAAGACATCACCGGAAGCGTGAAAAGGGCAAACCACGACAAAGGAAGTATGATTGTTTCCGTTCCGACGGAACTTGTCCAGCCGGGCGGCAACAATCATTCTTCCCGGTTTGTCCGGCTGTGTGTGACCGCCTGTTTCATTCATGAGGCAGGCTGACACACTCTGCATTCACTTTCCGCTTCCGGCAAAAGGGACAGCAAAAAAAGAAAAATCATCTGGTAGCCCGTAAAAGCACCTCTTGGCATAGACGCAAAAGAAAGGGGCATTGCGTCATCAGTCTAAACATCGTTTAGGCGTGAGGCAATGCCCTTTTCTCCGGCTATGCGGTAGTCGGCACACGATTGTTCAAAACTCGTTTTTGGCAATGGTGTTCCGACAAACAAAACCGCTTTTACGGAAAAATCTTATGAATGAGGGGATAAAAAACGGGAGTTTATATCAAAATCTCGAATTAAATAGCTACTTTTGCATAGGAAGAGTTCTTTGAAGGTTACGCAATGCGCAGAAAGATAATGCAGTAGATAACTAACTAAATCGTAACCTATTACTATCAAGAGCAATTAACCTACGCTCATTTCCAATAAATTACACTCTTTTCGTAACTTCGCATAACAAAGATAATTATTTGAACGAACTATCCAAAACTATAATCATTCCGGCGTATGACCGTTTTTTATAATGCCAGGCGGTAGATCTCCTTACTGTCTTTCTTTGTCAGCTTCACATAGTTACCCACAAATTCACCTTTATTGCGATGCAGACTATCTGCAAGGCGGTCAATATCCGGATTTTCTATACCCAGTTCTTTGAAGGTTACAGGTAAGCCAATCGATTTGAAGAAAGCTTTCAAGCGGGCAATCCCTTCAAGTGCCACTTTCTTTTTATCGTCCGACTCTTCCACTCCCCACACACGAACAGCATATTGGGCTATTTTATCTACATTGTGTTCTGTCATCCATGTCATCCAGGCAGGGAAGATCACAGACAGACCGGCTCCATGAGTAACATTGTAGATAGCACTGATTTCATGTTCGAGGAAATGGGAAGCCCAGTCTTCTTCGCAACCGACCCCGCATGTTCCGTTATGGGCGATGGTTCCACACCACATCAGATTGGCACGGGCACCGTAGTTTTCGGGTTCTTTCATCACCGTTGCCGCTTCTTTGATAATGGCAAGCAATGTGCCTTCGCACAGGCGGTCGCCTATCTCTACTTCTTTTGTATTGGTAAAGTAACGCTCCATAATGTGCGCCATCATATCGGCAATGCCACAGGCAGTCTGGAAGGGAGGAAGTGTATAAGTCAGTTCAGGATTCATCACCGCAAATACAGGACGCAGCACGCCGGGCGCACGCAGGCTTAATTTCTGCAATCCGTCGACTTTAGTGATCACGGTATTGCCGGAACCTTCACTTCCGGCAGCGGGAATCGTCAGCACGACAGCAACCTTCAGTGCTTTGGCCACGATGGATTTTCCTATGTAGAAATCCCAGAAGTCACCGTCATAAGGTACTCCGGCAGCAATGGCTTTCGCTGTATCAATCACCGAACCGCCTCCTACCGCAAGCATCATGTCAACGTTTTCTTTCCGGCACAAGTCGATACCTTCATATACTTTCGTATCTATGGGATTAGGCTGTACTCCACCCAGCATACAATAAGGAATGCCTGCTTTCCGCAAGGAGTCTTCCACACGGGCAAGCAGACCGCTGCGCACTACCGAACCGCCTCCATAGACAATCATTACTTTTCGTGCACCGTACTTCTGTACCAGTGCTCCCGTTTGAGTTTCCGTATCCCGCCCGAATACAAATTCGGTAGGACTATAAAAGATAAAATTGTTCATTGTCGTACTTTTAGTAAGTCTTTATATAAGCCTCACAAAGTTATAAATTTATGTAATAATCCGTTCTATCCGCAATTAAAATTAGGGTAATATTTTCCGGATACCACTACTCTTTTACCTTATTCCCTACCTTCATAAGAGCAAGCCCGATAACGATCCAAACCATTTCGCGTACACGGGTAATCAACGCGGCATACACTCCGTAAGCTCCGGAAAGGGAAAGACCACCGACAGCAAGGGCAAAACCACCTTCACGACCTCCCAGCTGCATCGGCAAGAAAAATAAAAGATTAGCCAATAATGAAGAAAAAGCGGCAATCAGGCAACAGTCGGCAAAGCTGACATGGGTTGTCAGCACATTAAGAATCAGCCATATTTCGAGACAGCTGACCACACGCGCCATGTACTCTAAGGAAAGGGCTGCATAAAACGTTTGTTTCTTTTGCCGGTGAAGAAGGGCAATCTGTTGATCTATATTCTCCAATTGCTCCCGATGCACTTCGGCAAAGTGAATCACCTTCTTTTTCAGAAAAGGAAGACGGCTGCCCAAACGGACAAAAGCGACTGCCATCCCGTGCTGATAACCTTTGATAAACAACAATGCTATCAGCAGGCAGAAGATTGTAATAGCACCCAATATAATCCCCATTCCCCATCCTACCGGATACAGGAAGATATAAAGCAGTACGGAAGTCAGCCAGAAACAAAAATGAGAAAAAATGTGCATCATCACGTAAAGGATCACAGAAGAGGTCGCCCTTTCTACACCGATATAGGGTTTCAGCTCCATGATGCGGTAAGGCTCCCCTCCCATCAGTCCGACGGGAGTCACATAATTAAGAGCAAAGCCGGTAACGGTGAATTTGTAGAGACGGGCAAACGAGAATCCCGGTTTGCCGCCGCTACGGATGATGATATACCACGATACTGTATTAATCAGATAGACCAATAGCCACAAGATCAGTACCAAAGGCAAATATATTCCCGCACGTTTCAGATTCGTCCAAAGTTCCTGATAATCCATATCGAAAGTGAACATCATAATCAGGACGGCAACAATGCCGAATGCGAGGAATATATTGCGGTACTTATTCTTCACTATTTAATATACTGGTAATATCGTTCAAAGAAGTTTCTGAATCCCCGGATTTTCATTAATCCGTATTCGAACACCAACCAGCCTGTCAATGCGCAAGAAATTCCAAGCAACACGTCAATGATGTAGTGATGGCATGAATAAACAGCTGTTCCCCAAATACCCGCCATGATGATAGAAAAAAGAGTAATCACATACCATCTGCACTTGCCGATGATGGCATACACCAATGCAACTACCATATAAGCTGCATGGAGAGAGGGGACCGCCGCAAAGACATTCGCATTACGTCCATAAATGGAATCAAAGACAGACACTCCGAAAATCTCGTCGAAACGGCCCAGTCCTGCCACATTGCCCGGAGTATTCAGTATCGGTTCAAAACCGTAGTTGATGGCATACCAGGGCGGAGCAGCCGGATGGATATAATAACCGGCAAAACCGATCAGATTTACAAATAAAAAGACCAGCGCAAAGCGAAGATACGTCTTCCGTTCTTTTTTGAAATAGAGGCAAAGCCCGAACAGGATGGGAACAGGAACCCAACAAAGATAGAAGATACCTGCAAAGACGTCTGCCATCGCCCAATGATGCGCGGCAAAAAATTCACACGGAGTCACCAGTACCCCATTGTCCATCACTCCGAACAGAGATTTCTCCAGATTATAAAGTCCTTCTACATCAATCGGATTCACTTCGTAGTTAGGACAAATGCGCATCCAGTCATATGAAATACCGAATAGGGCAAAGGGAAGAAGAGCTACTGCCAGCTTCCGGGTAGGCAGCCCGGCAAAGAATAAAATCAAATAGAGTGCCGCTATCAGCAGGTGTTCGGAACGAAGTCCGATAAAGACTGTTGTCAGCAGCAAAAAAAGAGCCATGATCACAAGAACCGTCAAGGTTTCTTTCTTCGATGGCATTTTAGTTGTTTGTATCATCACGACTTATATTTTCAGTTATGCATTCTTCCGTTCGTCCGCCATCATTACTTTATAGCAATGTCTTACACGCGCAAAAGCGGTAATGTTAGCGAAAAGGGCTACAAAGGACAAAGGCACGATCAATATCAGCATCGGGTCGAAAGCCGTTATATCCTTAAATACGCCACAGAACAAAGCACCAAGACTCGTCAGCACCACACGTTCCGGACGTTGCATAAATCCTACTTTGCATTCAATTCCCAGACCTTCGGCACGGGCACGCACATAGCTCACCATCAACGAGCCGATCAGGGCCACAAAAGCGATAATCGCATAAAAGAAATAATCTTTCATCGACAGATAATAGCAGATACCGAAGAAAGTCATCAACTCACTGTAACGGTCGAGCACCGAATCATAGAGTGCACCGAACTTGGAACTCATGTTTCCCAGACGTGCCACACGGCCATCCATCATATCGAACAATCCGGCAAACAGGATAACGCCTCCCGCCCATCCGATAATAGCCAAATCGTCTTGTCCGCCATAGATACCGGCATAGACAAACATTCCTGCCGCCACTACATTCAGAATGAACCCGGTAGTAGTGATAAAGTTGGGAGTAATTCCTATTTTAATCATTCCATGTATCAGAGGATTGATTATCTTATAAATCACCTGCTGTAAGTAATCTCTATAATTCATATACCTTAATCTGTTTTTATCTAAATCTTCTGTTTTTATTTCAATTCCTTTTGAATAAATTCCTTATATCTATATTCCGGTAAACAAAGAGGCGCTGCATATTATAATTCCAGAACAACGCTACAATGACTGCTACTATCACTTTAGGGATAATAAAAAAGTCTCCGAAATACTGGCTGAGTGTATCGCGTACCCATGGAATTCTCGCTAACGATTCCGTCAAAGTATACGTTCCCCAAGTATTCAGCCAAATACTGCAAATCCATACAATAATGAACTTCACAGCAATATGTGTTTTCTTTCCTTTAGATTTAAAAGTCCATTTATAATTGATAACGCAGTTGACAATCCCCCCGTAAATAGCTCCTGCCAGAGTAGCATATACGTAGTAGACATCAAACAGCCTTACCAGAAGGATAGTCACCAGAAAGTCTGCAATAGTCGCCATCTGAGCCGAAAGCTGCGCCCTCAAAAACATGAAGACTCCACCCTTCTGCGAGATCATCCGCGCAACTCTTTTCAGCCAATCACCCATCGTGCCACCGCTAACAAGATAAAACTATACACGCCCGCCAATACATCATCCATCATCACTCCTACTCCTCCTTTGAGGCTCTCCATCTTGCGTACTCCCAATGGTTTGACAATATCGAAAAAGCGGAACAGAGCAAAAGCAGCTGTCACGTACCAATACCAGTGTCCATTATCGGGAACAGCCAGCAACGGAATCCACACTCCTACCATCTCGTCCACCACCACGCGTGACGGGTCTTCCCCCCAACAAGATTCAAGCTTATTGGCAGCCCAAATGCCTGCAAAGGTAAATACAATCACCAAAGCGGCAGTCGCCCATAATACAACAGTGAAAGGAAGCAGAAAATAGAGTGCAATCCAAATGATAGAAGCCAGCAACGCCCCAGCCGTACCGGGAGCAAAAGGAGAAAAACCGGAGCCAAAGCCCGTGCCTATAAAAACAGGTAGAAAGGAGGGTCTCTTCATTATTTCCAATAGCGTGTAGAATAATAAAACTTTCCCCTTACTGAAAAGGGGAAAGTTTATATATTTATTAGGAACATTTTCCCGAATTAAGCCAAATAATCAGGTTCTTTTTCACCAATCATGTTACGCAATGTCTGTTTTACCATTCTCCATTGAGTGAACAGGTCGTGTTCCGGCTGATGTTCGAAATCGTGCATCGGGCTCTTGCAGAAGAATGACAACCATGTCTGGATGCCACACATGCCGGCACGCATAGCCAAATCACTGAACAACACCAAGTCGAGTGCAATAGGAGCAGCAAGGATAGAGTCACGGCAAAGGAAGTTTACCTTGATTTCCATCGGATAGCCCATCCATCCGAAGATGTCGATGTTATCCCATGCTTCTTTGTTGTCCTTACGTGGAGGATAGTAGTTGATACGTACTTTATGATAAACGTCTCCATAGAGGTCCGGATATTTCTCCGGTTCGAAGATAGTGTCGATTACTGACAGCTTACTAACTTCCTTTGTCTTGAAGTTGTCCGGATCGTCCAGTACTTCACCGTCACGATTACCCAGGATGTTAGTAGAGAACCAGCCGTTCACACCCAGCATACGGGTCTTGAACATCGGTGCCAATACTGTTTTCATCAGTGTCTGACCGCTCTTGAAGTCTTTTCCTGAAATAGGTACATTCTTTTGTTTAGAGAATTCCCACATTGCAGGAGTATCTACACACAAGTTAGGAGCACCCATTACAAACGGAGCATCTTCTGCAATAGCAGCATATGCATAACACATACTCGGAGAGATAACTTCTGTATTGTTATCTTTCATTGCTTTCTCCAAAGCAGCGAGTGACATGTGTTCGTCAGACAGCGGAATGTAGATTTCGGTACTTGCAGCCCACAATACAACCACACGTTCGCAGTTGTTGGCAGCCTTGAAGTCGCGGATGTCCTGACGGAGTTGTTCTACCATTTCCCAACGGGTAGCAGCCTTCTTGATATGAGTACCGTTCAGACGTTTCGCCCAGTTGTGATCGAAAGCTGCCGGCATAGGCTTGATAGCTTCCAGTTCATCTTTCACACCATTCAGGTCTTTTTCTTTCAAAACCTCAGCATACATGGCAGCTTCGTATGCGTTATCCGGGAAAATATCCCAACCACCGAAAACAATGTCGTTCAAATCAGTCAAAGGCACAACGTCTTTGATGAGTTTTTCTTCGTTGTTTTCCATGCGCATTGTGGCTAACTGTGTAATAGATCCTATCGGTTTTGCCAGTCCCTTGCGAGAGGCTAGTGTACCTACAATCATTGTGGTAGCTACCGCACCACCTACTCCAACTACTAACACGCCCAGACGTCCGGTAGCGGGTTTAATTTCTTGTTTCATTTCTATTCTATTAAAATTAAACTAAAATTGATGCAAAAATAAGATTAATTAATTACTAATACGACCTTTGTTTGCTATATAAACATTGCAATTAGCAGGATTTAACTTTTAAAAGGTCATGTGGAGACTTATTCTCAAGCCGGACTTATCAACATCGGGAGAATCCCGGTATGTAAGCCGCCAGACATAGTCCAGACGTAATACCTTGAAAATGTTTTCAATGCCCACACCCGCTTCTACGTAAGGTGTTTTTCCCATTGTACGGGTGTTTGCTATCGGAAAAGCGAACAAACCATCGGTCATATCCGGATTATTTTTATCACTCAAATGCCCATAAAGTCCACGACAGGAAACTATTTCCCTCCACTTCAGTTTTTTCAACAAAGGTATGCGATTGAACAACCATCCGTTGAGGAAATACGTCACATCCCATGAGAAATATTCGTCATTCATGAATTCCATTGCGTTCATTAATGAATAAGATTCCGGCTGAATGGTATAAGAAAGGTTCGCATTGGGCATGATGAGCAGCGGAAACGGTACTTTGTCCCACACCTTCCCGGCTTTCAATATAATATCTGTATAACCGAAAGCGGAAAACCAGAAACGTTTCTGTATGCCTGCTTCAGTATGATTATAAGTATAGTCGCTTCCTAGCACTCCTTTTCCGGCAATGGTATGCGACAGCGTAAACACCGGAGCATCCAGCGATACGGGAAAGCGGTTCCACTGCGTCTGGAAAAATTTTTCATTCGGCGCATAACGCAGTTTTAATTCTGCCGCACTGGTAGAGAAGTCTTTGACCGGAGAATAGACCTCCCCCTCTTTCTTCAAGAAAGGGATAAGATAGGTAGATTCGTCTGTCCGCCGGCGTGCCGTGAGCTGGAAAGAAAAGCCGGAATAGAACTCATTGGTATAAGTCATTTCTGCTTGCTGATAATAACCGATACGGTCATCCTTCTCACGTTTCAAGGCAAGGAATACGTTGTCCTTACTTGTATAAAGGTAGTTCTGACCGTATTGATTAACGTCCGACTCATAGCGTACTTTCAACGAATGAATGGGGAACTCGTTGGCATATTCTTTCTTCTTCTTGAATGAGTATTCAATTTCCGCCAACCCTTTTACTCTTTCATCTTTAAATCCGTAAGCAATATATCCTTTGCCAAACAGATGGGGATTAAGCCATGCGGTCGTCATCCCACCACCACGAATACGCGGTCCTTCGAGGGTATTACCACTGATTGTCGCGTTCATCGGCCCGATATAGAAAAGAGGCGCTTCCTTAGAAGTAGGAATATATCCGGTGAAAAGAATGGATAATATCTTCTCCGTCCAATAGTAAACCGGATAGCCACGTAGCTGTGTCATCAGGCAATCTACCGAATTCTCCTGTTGGGAGATGGCTGCTTGCGGACGATTCTCCGCCCAGAAGGTTTCGGGACGTGACAAGGCTTCGGTTTCTTCGATGATGCGTTCCGGCTTGCCGAAAACTTTATCAGCTTCTGCGGTCGGAGCAAAAGAATAGTTACTGTAATCTGCTACCCGACGGGCAAAGATACCGTCTTGTCCTTCAGTCAGTTTAAATTCTACGGTGATGCTTTCGTGGTCGAGCAAACGGGTACCGTCTTCCGCACGCTTGAACTCTTGTTCGAGCAACATATAGTCTACGAAGTTCAGATTGATCTTCTTTGGGAAGTTCAGCACGGCACGTTTGACGAAATAAGTGGAGTCGAGTGTCACGTAGAGGTGTCCGTTAAAGCCGAAAGACTCGGAATTAAAAGGAGTGAAGGCAAGGTCTGCACATGTTTCACCACCTATCTGCAAAGTATCCATCAGGTAATATTTGTAGAATCCTGTACCGATACGGGACAAAGGACTGACAAACTTATTAGTGAACAGAGAAATGTTGTTCTCGTAAATATCTACGTCTTTAAAAACTTCATTGATAGCAGCCTGCATTCCTTGTTTGGAAAGAAATTCATCTACCCCCGCCTGTTTGCGCCCCTTTACCCATTGCTTTTCGGAATGAGGGGATTTACGGTAATAGTCGGTAGCAAGCAGTTCCCGTGCAGATACAGTCAGGATAGGTTTTCCGGTTACGGCGGAAGTATCCACATACTCTGTCAGGAAGTCGAATTTACGGTATAACCATTTCTTCTGTTTCTCCTCGTCGAAATTATTCAGGGCAAAGGTTGTCTTCTCATAACGCTCCCGTTGCCAGAAATCCTTTTCATTGGGTGAATGGTCGTCACGGTGTTCTATCATCCGGCGGACAAACTCCACGGCAGGATTGTCTTTCTTCTTGTAATGTTCCCGCTTGGGTTTTACCAGTACTTCATTGAGAGCATACGTAGCAGGAGAAAGAGCTACCTTATACGAAAGGTTACGGGCCGGATGAATCAAACGGCTGTATTCATTATAGCCTACGGTCGAAATAACAAGGGTTCCTTCGGAACGGTGTGTCTTGAAGTAAAAGCGGCCATCACTTCCGGTAGTTGTTCCTTCGGTCGTATTTTTCAGGCGTACGGATACATAAGATAAAGGTTCTCTTGTCAGAGAATCAGTCACCACGCCTTGCACTATGTACTGGGCATTTAGCGGAACACTGACAGCCAATAAAAGAAAGAGCGATAATGCACCTTTGATTATTAATCTCATACCTTGATATCCTATTGAATTGAGCGGGGCAAAGGTATGAGGGATTTTAGAACAAAAAAAGGTCTATATAGCGGAAGAACTGTTCTCCTTTGACGTTTGATCAGGGAAAAAGAATACGGAATCTGGTCAATCCGTCGGTATACGTCCGCAAAGAGAAGGTACAGCCATGACGCATCAGAACCTCACGGATAAAGATCAGTCCGATTCCCTGCCCATTGGGTTTAGTGGAAAAGAACGGGCTAAACAGCTTTGCCTCTGTTTCCTTGCTGATTCCCTTGCCATTATCTACCACTTCGATAGTGGCGGGAGAAAGGGTACGGACAATAATTTCTCCATCCTTTTCGATACTTTCCGCAGCATTCTTGATGATGTTCACCAGTACTTGTTCGAAAAGAGAGGCATCCATTTTTACTTCTTTCAACGTTTCGTCTATCTCCAGACGAAGGGTTATATTCCGGTCGGTACACATGCCCTCCATAAAACGCTTACACGTAAATGCGAGGTCATTCAGGTCGACCGAAGTAAGCGTTGGCTCGGGGATCTTCACTACATCGGCAAAACGAGTGATAAAACGGCTCATCGAGAAACAGCGTTCGATGCATACACGCATGACATCGCATATATCATCCATCTCTTCTTCGGTAGAAAGCGCCTGCTCTACTGTATCCAGTGTAGAGGTGATTCCGGCTGTGGTATTGTTCACCTCATGGGCAATCATGCGGATCACTTTCTCATAGGCTTTTTTCTCGGCCTTCATTACTTCGTCCGTCAGACTTTCTATCAGGAAGAAAGGATGCTGAAATCCACGGTCAATAAAAGAAGAATGCGTACATCTATAAATATTCGAGTCATTCAGGCGGACGGTCACTGTCTCTCCTTTTGGAACATTTGCCAGTTCGACAGCAAGCGGAGAGTCTATCTCGCTCATTTTCCTACCTTGAACATCTTCCTGACGGACACCCAGCATCTTCTGTGCCATCGGGTTAAGTTCTGAAAGATCATCATCCAGAGAGGTGATGATAACTCCCATCGGAGAAGCTTTAATCAGCAAGTCAAGGAAGTTGTTTTGTTCGCGGAGACGAAGACGTTCGTTCTTAAGTTGTTCCATCATCCGGTTAAAGACGTTCACGATACGGTCGGCTTCATATTGTCCCACAGGACTTAGCCGACTGCTGAAATTCTGTTCACGCAACAATTCCATACCGCTTCCGATAGAGTTCAGCGGCTTTACAATCTTACGATAGAAAAACTGGAGATAGCACAGGATAAAAAGGATCAGCCCCTCCCCTACATAGAAATAGATCAGGTTCAACCGGCTTGAAAGGAAAAGTAATCCACCCCCCAACAACAGAAGCAGGAAAACGAGTATACCAAAGAATCCTTTTATACGCATAATGATAGTTATCTGCTAAACACTGATTCCAAACTTCTCCAGACGCCGATAGAGTGCAGCGCGACTGATACCAAGTGCCGTGGCTACCTGACTCAGATTTCCTTTATGACGTTCCAAAGCCTGCAGAATTGTCTGCCGTTCTATTTCATCCAGCGTCATACCTGCCAAAGAAGCGCCTTCGGCAACTTTCTGATCTTCATGACGGATATATTGAGCATCAAAATCGGCAGCATCAAGTATCGGTTTCCCATTGACCAGAATCGTACGCTCTACCAGATTCTTCAACTCCCTGATATTTCCCGGATAGGGTAAACGGCTCAGGAACTGCATAGCATCCGCAGAAAATTCAGTGCGGGGAAGCCCATTGGCTTCTGCCTGACGATCGGCAAAGTGACGTGCCAGCAAAGGAATATCCTCCCGACGTTCACGCAAAGCCGGCAGTTTGACTGTTATCAGATTGATACGGTAAAACAAATCTTCCCGGAAAGTACGTTCACTCACCATCTTGCGCAAATCAGCATTGGTAGCAGAGACAACACGAATATCGGTCTTACGCGGACGGCTGTCTCCCAATACTTCAAACGTCTGATCCTGTAACACCCGCAAGAGCTTTACCTGACAGGAAGGATCGAGATCTCCGATTTCGTCCAGGAAAATCGTCCCTTTATTCGCCATTTCAAAACGTCCGATACGGTCGGAGGAAGCATCTGTAAAAGCTCCTTTCTTATGACCGAACATTTCACTTTCGAACAGGCTTTGGGATATTCCTCCCAGGTTCACTTTAACAAAAGGTTGTCTGGCACGCTGACTGTTGATATGTATCGCTTCAGCTATCAGTTCCTTACCTGTCCCACTTTCTCCGGTTATCAATACGGAAGCATTCGTCTTCGCTATACGGGCAATGGTATTCAGTACTTCCATCAGCCCCTGACTGCGACCGATGATATGCCGACGGTCAAAAGTTTCATTCTGCTCCTGCGTTGTCTCTTTGAAAGAGCCCGCCAGTTCCAAAGCTGTCCCAATACGCTGCAATAATGCCGCGTTATTCCAAGGTTTGGTGATAAAATCGAAAGCTCCTGCCTGCATACCTTGCACTGCCAGCTGTATGCTTCCCCATGCAGTCATCAGTATCACCGGAGTCTCCGGACGGAATATTTTCACTTGCTTTAGCAGTGTCAGACCTTCTTCGCCCGTAGTAGAAAGGGTGAAGTTCATATCCATCAAGATTAAATCCGGCGCTACGGAACGTACCACCTCCATAGCTTCCCGGGGACCGGGAACTGCCTGTGCTTCATAACCGGCCCGCTTCAGCATAAAACTGAGTGAAGAACGCACTGCACTGTCGTCGTCTATTATTAAAATCATAGCTTATATTTCTTATGACAAAGATATCGCAAATACTCAACACCGGCAACAGATTCTCTGATTAATAGCTATTGCCGTACTATTTCTTCAAAGTCAGCCTCTAATTCTGTGTTAGCCTGAAAATCCCAAAGAGTCAGACTACGAATCTGATAAAAGTAATACCAGTAATAATAAAGTTCGGAGATATGTTTCCGGCGCGCTTCATCTTTGGAGTTCTGTGCATCATTCAAGTCCAGCGTGTTGATTTTACCAATCAGGAAGGTTTCAATACTGGTCTTGTAACGTTGCTGTGCTATTCCGTCCGCTTCTTTGGCTATTGCCAACTGTTGTGCCTGGTTATTGAAATGCTCTACCAGCAAGAAAATATCCTGGTTGAAATTGATCTGTTCCTGCCGGATTTTCGAAAGCACTACATCCCGGTTGCTTTTCGCTACCCGTACCTTTCCACGTCTCTTTCCCCAGTCCAGAATCGGAATCTGAACACCTACCTGCACAATCTGATTGTCCTGCAAGTTTTTATAAACACTGGAAAGTTCACGACTCTCCCCCGTATACCCCACACTGGCAAACAAATTAATGCTGCGCAGATTGCCACGCGCCGTAGCTACCGCATAATCGGCCTCCAGCTGGCGGCGACGAATATTCTGAGCAAAGGAATTACGTTCCAGTGCCTTATTCAATACCATATTATATTCCATCTTGCCACCGTCTACGGTCTCGGGAACCACAGGACAAAGGACTTCATCCTCTCCTATTCCCAGAAAAGCACGGAGCTGAAACATTTTGGCATTCAGATCACTTTCCGCTTCAGTCAATGCGGCTTTCGCATTCAGAGCCGAAAGTTTTAATTGAAGAAGCTCATTTTCTGAAATCTGCCCCATCTTGCGTTTAGCTATAGCAACCTCGTAAAGTTGATTGGCATTCGTCAGATTCTGCCGTGCAGTTCCAAGAGTCTCTTTCGCCAACAGCAGATCAAAATAATAGGTAATAGTCCGCATCGTTACTTCTTCGGTAGCCGTGATAAACTCTGCTTTCGCTTCGGCATAGCGTACAGGTTCTATACGCCGGTTCCACTTCACGTTATTCACGCCAAGAATCGGTTGCGTCAGTTTCAAAGTGACGGGAACAGACATCAGGTGACGGTCACCATTATTACCTAACTGCTTCAGGTAGTCGAGAGAGGAGGTCAATGAAAGTTGCCCACCGGTAAGCCAGATATTCTGGTCGATGGAGAGTTCACCGGAAAGCCCTAAAGCACTGTTGCGGACAAAACTATAAGAGCCGTCAGGATTCTGATAGGAACCGTAAGACTTATTGTAATTAGGCAATGTTCCTTTCAGATTAATTTCCGGAAGAAGATCGGCACGGAAGGTCCGATATTCCCAATAAGATGTTTTTAACTCATTCAAGGCAACAGCAGCGTCAACAGACTGCACACGCGCCATAGCGATAGCTTCATTCAAGGTGATTTCCCTCTCCTTCTGTGCCGACACTGCCAAAGGCAGGCAAACTGCAGCCAAAACAAACAATATACTTTTCTTTTTCATTGTACACGGTATTTTCCATTCAGATAGAATCAAACCATGTGCCAAAAGAATAATACATTTACTATCAATCGTTTATAAAAAGACGCCAGTGTTCATTTTCGGACACTATGCACAAAAATGAACGTTCTGTTTTATTCGCAGAAATTCGGGATACGTACTGTGAAACGAGTTCCCTTGCCTACTTCGGAGGTCACAAAGATAGTACCTTTCAGACGTTCAACGATCGTCTGGCAGATACTTAATCCCAGCCCTGCCCCCTGAGTAAAGTTATCCACTTTATAGAATCGTTCGAAGATATGCCGGATACCCTCTTCGGAAATACCGACTCCTGTATCTTCTACAAAGATTCTGGTGTATCCGGGGTCTTCATCTTCCTCATATCCGAAAGTGATGGAGCCGTAACTCGTAAACTTAGCAGCATTATTTATCAGATTATTTACGACTTGTTGCAAACGGACATTATCTGTCACCAGATATTTTTTCTCATTGTCGGGCATACGAAGAACCAACTCTACTCTCGGTGGCATATTCAGCCGTTGCGAATCATGCACAGTCTTCAGCAGCAGAGGCAAATTATGATTGGCAAACATAAATTCCATTGTTCCCGACTCGATACGTGATAAATCAAGAATATCGTTAATCAATGCAAGCAACAGCCCGCAATTCTTATTGATCGTTGCTATAAATTGTGCTATTTCTTCTTCGGTAAAGCCACTTGTATCACTCAGTAAGTCGGAGAAACCGACAATAGCATTCAACGGCGTACGGATCTCATGGCTCATATTGGCAAGGAAAGCCGATTTCAGTTTATCTGCCTGGAGCGCTTTATCACGTGCCTCCCGCATCTCCTGTTCCGCTGTTTTATAACGCTGGATACTTTGACATACACCTAATATATTATACAACGAGTCTCTTGTCAGACCGGAAATGACAGAGGAACGGTATTCCCACCATTCATATTCTCCATTGGCATTACGCTGACGGAAATTCAAACGGGTATTGGTTTCTTTTCCCGCCAATGTTTTATCAAAGAGAATACGCATTTCCTTCAAATCCTCCGGATAAACCATACGATCCATTTCATCACGGGTAATGGAAGTGATCGATCCGTCATACCCAAAGCGCACAAGAAATCCTTGCGGAAAAATGAAGCTGTTACTCTCCACATCAAACTGCCAGGGGTAGATGGCACTCTCCTCCACAGCCATGTTAAAGAAACGTTTCTGCATTTCTTCATCTGATACGTTACGTGCTGAAAGAGCCATGCCTGTAATCTGTCCTCCGGAATGGATCGGAACAATCTCTCCGGAAACCGGGAAATAATGCTCACTGTGGACCTCTTTCATAAAGGAACCATCAGGAATAATAATACTTTGCCCGGTTTCTTCCACCTTCCTCAACATATTGTGAAGGATATCCTGACCATTATAGTATATCTTGAAAATACTGCCCGCCATCATTCCTTCATAATTCCGTCCTCCCGATTCCGATGGCAAATGAAGCATCTTCAGCAGAGAACGGTTCGTGAAGTGGATATGAAGATCGGTATCATACGTAATCACACCGTCACGTATGGAATGGAAGATATTATCAAATTCATTACGCTGCTCCACCAGTTTATTCTGTACCAACAAGCGAGTCTGGGCATGTATCCGCCGTTTGGCTTCACGTCGGTTAACGCGAATCAGCCACACAATAGAGGCTATCAGCAATGCCAGAATAGATGGATAGAGGAAAATAAATAATAATTTGTATCTTTCCCAATACGGGCGATTGACAATGACACCGCTGGAAGACACCTTATCCGGATCTATGTGAAAAAAGTCCAGCTGCTTGTAGTCGAAAATAAATCCTTGCTTTGTCTCCGTCACTCCCAACTCCAATGGAGATTCACCCTTCAAGACTCTCGATGCCTTCGTTGCAGCAGATACCGCAGAAGTATATGCATCCGCATCATACGCAGCAAATACACCGTTCATCAATCCCACATTCTGACTGGAAAAGACGGGAGCTTTGGAGTTCTTCCCAACAAATGAAAGGAATGGTGACCATTTCGGGGCAACAACAATACGCGCATAACTATTGCGGGGATAGCAGATAGCTGCAATAATATGATTGGTTGACTCGTGCTGGGTATTGTAGAGTTTCATGTTGTAATCCGGATTTTCCTCCTGAAAAAGCAACCACTCTTGTTTGAAGTCCTCACGCCCCTTGTTACTCAGAAAGCTGTTGTCAATCACGCATATCACTTCTTTCCGCTGGGGAAATACCTTTCGTGCCTGCTTTAAAATTACATGAAAATCAGGATTGGCGGTAAATCCACATACATTAGGGAGGCTCGCTATAAGTTCATTATCGGGATACTTGATTCCAAAAAACACAACCGGAACCTGATAAGGCAACGAATCGCCGGAAGAAAAAAGTGTGTAGAAAGCCTCATCGCTTGCTGTGATAATCAGATCCGTTTTCTTGTCACGGGCGCGCTGACAAAAACGGCGCATAATCACCTTCTCTGAGTTGAATGACCAAAAATCCGCATCCAGATATTCAGTAGTAATATTCACAGTCAGTCCATTCTCTCTGAACCCCTTTGCCAACCCCTCATTCAGCTCATTGTGCCAGGGAGTTTGAGAGGTATATGATTGAATAAAAAGTACGTTGTATGTGTGTTCCGCTGCCGCCACCCGGGCAAAAACAGCAAAGAGCAAAACTACAAACAAACAGTAATATTGTCGGTTCATAAGCTAAGAAGCTGCATTGTTTTCAACATTTTGCCTACAAAGATAAGTTATTATATTGAAAACAATGCAAATAGCTCCAGTTTTTTATTCCTCCCGCAAGGCTTCTGCCGGCTGCACGCGAATGGCCTGCCGGGCAGGGAACCAAATGCCTATGAGTATCATCAAAGCCATCAAAAAACAGGTCGCACAGAACGCTATAAGAAAACGAAGGATACTCCATTCTATACCACCTTCTGTCAGTTCCAGATATCCTATATTATAACAAAGAACAGCAGCAGGAACAGCAGCCAGAGTCAACAGCAACAATCCTTCTTTATTAAGACGGTGCCAAATCCCCATACGGGTGGAACCGACTGCAATACGAAGTCCGAGCTCTCCACGACGGTGCTGGGTGCGGAACCAAAACGTACCGACAATGCCCAAGAGTATATTAACTAGCAGGAAGCCCATCATCCAGAACCGCGTCTGCATCTGATTGACATTGCTACGATTGTAGATTTCGCGTATCGCTTCGTAATCGTGTACTTTCAGTATGAAGAGGTTTCCTACACTTAACTGAGTATCCGAGAGTTCCATCAGACGTTCCGAAAAACCGGCAGCGGTATTCGGCTTTACACGCAGGCAAACTTCAACATTGACTGGATACAGGTCGTCATTATTCTCGGCTAACTCTGTCTCTGTAAAAGGTACAGCCATATATCGGTCACCATAATTAGACCAAAAGTCATTGTAACGTACTTTGGTAGATACGGCGGCTATTTTATAGACATTGGTAGAATCATCCACATTTATTACTTCTTTTCCGAGTAGTGTGCGGTCACCTTTATAATCGTCGGGCCATATATTCTCACCAATAACCGAATTTCCATTCTTTATAGCCTGCACCAAAGGCCGATAGCCCTGACCATCCGCGCTCTGATAACGGAATACCTGAAAGAATTCCGGCGTCACCGGACGTTTCAACGGACTACGTACCAACGTATCAAGGCGAAATCTGATACCGGAATTACTTCCTATATACGGACGTGCATTCACTGATATGGAGACTGCCTCCACTTCCGGCAAACGACGCAGGCGGTTAGTCAGCTCAATAATGTCTTGCCCTGTCGTCGTTTCTTTCTGTCCTTTCGGGATATAAGAATCACTCTTATTATTTTTCAGACTGAGTTCCAGATAGTAAGTATTGGTAATGTCATATCCCAACGGTTCGTAATAAGTACGCGCTGTTGCATAAGTCCAATCGACAATGTACCACAGTACAACGAAAACAATCAGCAATTCTGCCCACAGCCACCCATTCGAACGGCGTTCATTCCATATTTGTTTTAACAGTTGCATCTTTTTTAAAATTAGTTTGTTGAATGTTCCGGTTATCTCTCATTGATGGCATCCACAATATTGGTCCGTGTCACTCTCCATGCCGGAATTGCCGCACTCAATAAATTAAGTGTGAAGCAGGCAAAGAACGCCAGCAAGAATACAGCAGGATCGAACAACAGATCCATACACATTGCACGCAAATCCGTCACACCATTATCCATAAAGTCTATAGAAAACAGCATACTTCCCAAAAAGAAGGTAGCGGCATAGCTCAAAACTAATCCGAGCACTCCACCCAACAGTGAATAAAGCATATTTTCAGAAAGCACCTGCATCATCAGTTCGCGTCTAGGTGCACCAAAAGCTTTTCGAACACCAATTTCAGAAAGGCGTTTGCGCATACGCGACAATGTCAGTCCGGAAAGGTTGACAGCAGGAACAATCAACAAAATGATTAAAGTTATTACATACTGACGGACAGCCTGCTTCACAGCCGGAGGATTATTGGCCGAATATCGTTGTGCCGCTACGAAATAAGTGTCCGGCTGGTCACGATAAAGTAATTTATAATCCGGATAACCTTCCATATATTTGTCCCTAAGACGTTCGGCTTCCATACGGATCGCCGGAAAATCATCCTGCGATTTAGCCAGAATGTAAACACTCACCATTCCCATAATTCCATAGTTTTCCCAACTGGCAGTAAACGCATCCGTAGAACTCAAAGGAATCCATATCTGGGCATAAGCATATCGTGCCAGTTTGGAAACAGGGCGCACTACCCCACAAATCATATAAGCAGAATGATTTAAAAGGAATGTTTTTCCGACTACATCCGTCGTTCCGAACAATTGGCGGGCTATATCCTCAGTTATCACTGCCTTTGTTGCACCGGCATCAAAAGTTGCCTTATCAAACGGATACCCCGAAAGGAAATCGAACTGGAATACTTTCCAGAAATCATCATCGACCTGCAATACGCTGCAACTAACCTTTTCACCCGCAGGCTTGGCGGCCAACATCGTTTCCGCAAAACTGCTAGTGATAGAAACGGCCTCGGGCGTAGTCATATCTTTAAAACAAGCTTTCGCTGTCTTATAAGAAACAGGGCCGTTACTCTGCCAGTTCTCATTAGTTTTATACTGAAAACCTGCATACCTGAAAATCAACATGCGGTCACGGTAACTTTCCGGAGCAAAAGGTGCAATGGTAGCACGCAATGTGATTACGATCACCATAATCATAGCGATAGCCAATGCCGTACCTATGATGGAGATAGAAGAAAGTAACTTATTCTCCTTCAACAGGTGAAATGCTTGTTTGAAATAGAGTTTTATCATTGTTGTTGCATTATCTTCTCATTCATTTTCATACTTATCAGAATCGCCAGCCTTTAGTGCTCACATCCGGACATTTCAACTTTTTATGATTGATTCTCCCCACTCCGTCACGTTTCAGAGAAGCCCTGTCTGCCTTGCCGGACAAAGTGATATTCCCCACCCCATCCACCTTGGCTTTTACAGTATTACAGTTTACATTCATTTCCATATTCCCTACTCCGTCTACTATTAATTGCACCTCATCACAACGAAGATTTTTCACCTCACAATTTCCTACTCCATCAAGTTTAAAAGTAATGTTTTTCAGTTTCAAAGATTCTCTGGCATTGAAGTTACCGACACCATCTATCTTGACGTTGTTCAAATCCGGAGCTGTTATATAAAATGTCAGGTTCTTGACGTTTTTTACATTCTTCTGCTTATATTCAATAACTAATGTTTCTCCCTTTACGGTTACTTTGGTCTTATCAACATACTCAAAAGGTCCTTCCATCCTACAGGAATATGTGTCCGACTGAGTAAAAACAATGTTACCTACAGACTGAAGATTGATTGCGGAAAATTCGCCCACTTTACAGTCTTCACTCACATTTTGTGCCCAAAGCGGACAAAGTGCCACACTTAACAATACGGCCACTGCTGTTATAAAAATATTCTTCGTCATGATTATCTGTTTTAGAATTTTCAACTAGAGATTACTGCACCTGGCGACCGTCAAAGAAACGAATAGTCCTGGAGGTCTGTTTAGCCTGTTCTTCATTATGCGTCACCATCACAATCGTACGCCCGTCTTCCTTATTCAGCCGATGGAGAAGTTCCATGACTTCCGCTCCCATCTTAGAATCCAGATTACCGGTAGGCTCATCGGCAAGAATGATCTCCGGATTGCCAACGATTGCACGTGCTATTGCCACACGCTGGCACTGACCACCGGAAAGTTGCGTAGGGAAGTGATTCATACGATGACTTAATCCGACTTTTTCCAGTACTTCTTTTGCCAGACGTTTACGTTCACTATTGCTGATACGACGATAGAGCAACGGTAATTCAACATTATCCATCACATTGAGCGAGTTAATCAGATGGAAGGACTGGAATACAAAACCCAGCGTTTTGTTACGGAAAGCCGCCAGTTGCTTATCTTTCATTCCCTCGGTGTGCGTACCATTAATTTCAATCGTCCCCGTTGTAGGTGCATCAAGCAGCCCCATGATATTCAACAACGTGGATTTACCACATCCGGACGGTCCCATAATACTCAGAAATTCCCCGCGTTCTACTGTCAGGTTCACATTTTCCAATGCGACCGTTTCGATCTCGTCCGTACGGTAAATCTTGGAAAGAGAAGTCAATGTTATCATAATTATAAGTATTTAATTTATTCTATACCATATTTCATTATACCCAACCCATACGAAACCTATTATCCGTTTTATCTCATTTTCAGCTTATTCTTGTTCTTGTAAGAACTCATATCACTGACAACCACTACATCTCCCGGCTGCAAACCACTCACCACTTCCACATATTCAAAGTTTGAATCTCCTAGTTGAACTTTACGTTTCACCAACTCATCGTCTGCCGTCTGAACAAAAAGCTCATACTCACCACGTCCTACATAGAAAGAAGCGTTCGCCATCCGCATTACATCTTCTTTCACGGCGTTCATCACATAAACGTCCGTTTTCAGCCCCGAACGTAAACGATGGTTATTATCATCTTTCAACTGCACTGTAAAGGAAATAACTCCGTTTTTAGACAAAGGTGTCACACTGCTGACCGTTCCTTCCAGTTTGTCATTACCTATCTTCACAACCGCTTTTCCTCCGGCAGCAACCCGGTCGCCATACGTATCAGCTATTTCACCTTCTACTTTAAAATGGCTTAAATCTGAAATGACAGCTACCTGTCCGCCTTGGGATATCTGGGCACCAATCTGATTATTAATATAGGTAAGAATAGCTTTACGCGGAGAACGAATCTGGGCATCGTCCAGTGTACGCTTCATTTCGGCAAGACTTTTACGAAAGATATTGAAATCCAGTTCCTGTACTTTCAATTCGGCTGCCGCTACTTCTTTTTCGTTCTTATATTGCTGTTGAAGCTGCTCGTATTCCAGCTGTGCTACGTTATAACTCAATTCTGCCTGACGCACTTTATCTGTGGTTCCTGCTCCCAGACTATCCAGATAATGTTCATTTCGAAGTTCTACTTTCATACGACTCAACTTCATGGCGGAAACCTTAATCTGCATCGCCATATCAGAAAGTTTCGTCTGATTATTAACACGGAGCTGATCCAGCTTATAGCGGCGCATCTGCTCTTCGTCAAGCAGTTTCTTATATTCTGTTTCCGTGCTCTGAAGATCGAGTTTCAAAATCGGAGTACCTACTTCCACACTGTCCCCACCTTTTTTGTACACCTCGACGATGCGGCTGTTGATAGGTGAATTGATAATTTCTTCAAATGCGGGAACTACTTTGCCGGATGCACTGACACTAACTTCAATCATCCCTTTGTCAACCGTAGAAAGTACCAGATCCTTCTTTTCCACTCCTGTCCGCATGATTGATATAAGTACGCCGACAAGAATAATACCTGCTGCTCCTATTGATGAATAACGGATGATTTTTTTATTGCGTTCTTTATTGCGCACCTCTTTCGGAATTTCTCTGTCCATATCTAAGTATTTACAATTTCACATTCAGTTGTTTTGCCTTTTATTATACCAAATCTATGCCAAAATCATAATCATCTGATTAACAATGGATAGTAACAAAAACAGGGTGTCCGATATCGGACACCCTGTACGAATTCACCGCTCAAAAATATAGTGACGCCATCCTGTTATCATAGCGTCACTATCCTCTTATGATGGCGTCACTATCACGACTAGATAGCGTCACCATCGCAAAACGGCATTATTCCTTTTTCGGTTCGGCTGACTGCGGCTCCTGTTTTACCGGTTGCGGCTCTTGTATGAGTTCTTTGCCCCAATGAGTTGTAGCTTCTATTGTTTCCCTGTCGCGGATTTCTTTCGCTTTACGGGCATAGACTATCATACGCATAGACTGATCGTACGTAAAGTAATTCCATACCCAGTTCAGCAATACCACGACTTTATTTCGTACTCCAAGAATAGAACGCAGATGGACTACCAGCCACATCACCCAAGCAAACCATCCTTGCATTTTCACTTTACTGAATTCAGCTACGGCACGATTACGGCCAACGGTTGCCATCGAGCCCAAATTGCGATAATGAAAAGGCTTCATCTCTTTTCCTTTTTCAAGACGGATCAGATTCTTTGCCAGCAATTCTCCCTGCTGAATGGCAACCTGTGCCAATTGGGGATGTCCGTTCGGATAATCTTCGTCACCGGAAAGGATACACAAGTCACCAATCGCAAATATATTATCCGTACCTTCTACCCTGTTAAAAGCATCTACTTTGATACGGCCTCCACGACCGATAGCAGCTACATTCATATTTCCAAAAGAAACTCCGGTGACTCCGCTTACCCAAATGAAAGTACGGGTAGCAATCTCACTGCCATCTTCAAGTGTCACTTTATGGTTACGATAATCCGTAACACGCTTATTCAAAAGAATATTGACTCCCATTTCGCGCAGGAACTGTTCCGCATGGCTCGATGAGTCCTCCGACATTCCGGCGAGTAACCGTGGACCGGCCTCTATCAGATAAATATGCATCAGACTACTGGGCATATCGGGATAATCATTCGGCAATACAAATTTCTTCATTTCCGAAAGTACTCCTGCAACTTCCACCCCTGTAGCTCCGCCACCAACGACCACAACGTTCAGTAATTCCTGTTGCTCCTGTTTGTTGGAGCAAGTTACCGCACGTTCCAGATTGGCCAAAAGAGCATTTCTCAATCCCATAGCCTCGGATACATTTTTCATAGGCATGGCTTCTTCTTCAATATGCTTATTACCGAAGAAATTGGTCGTAGTACCTGCCGCCAGCACAAGATAATCGTATTCTGCCTTACCTATGGAAGTCTGTATCAGGTTCTTTTCGGGAAAAATGGCACGTACTTCCGCCATCCGGAAATAAAAATCTTTCCGATGCTGGAATATCTTACGGAAAGGGAAGGAAATGGAAGTCGGTTCCATACCTGCCGAAGCCACCTGATAAATTAACGGAGGAAACTGATGATAGTTATTCTTATCTATCAACACCACTTGAAAGCCTGATTTTTTCAGCTTATTAGCCAGTTTCAAGCCACCGAAACCACCGCCTACTATGACGACACGTTTCTTACTGTCCTTTGCAATATTAAGACTCATATATTAATCATGTTTTATCATACATAATAACATACGGGCAGGACATTTAGTTTTCATACGGCAGTACTTTTGCAAAGAAAAAAGGCAGCAATTTCTTCCCCGGTGGCGAAGCACCTCCTCATCGGTGCCGAAGGGGGTGTTCCCCGGTGCCGGAGCATAGCTTCATCGGTGCCGGAGAAAAACGGATATAACAGCCTTCTAGCGAAGACGCAGACGATCTCCTACCTCCGGAATATATTCTCCGTCCTTACGGTTCATCTTATACAGATTTTTGAGACGGATACCATATTTCTGCGAAATGCCATGCATGGAGTCTCCATCTCTTACAATATATACGGTGTGAGGCTTGGACGCCTTCTTCTTTTTACTCTTCAGGTAAATAATATCTCCGTCCACGAGTGTATAATCACGCTGCAAATCATTATATTTCACCAATTTCTTCCAGCTGATATCAAATTCTTTACCCAAATCTTTGAAGGTATCTCCGCTACGGGCTACGATATAAGCGATATCATTGGCAATATATACCGGATGCGGACTCAGCAGCCAAGGGTTCTTTCGCAGTTTGCGCTCCGAGTAAACGCCTTTGCTGTCATATTTATATAAATCGTAATCTTCGATAATCGTAATCAGACGATTGGCATAGGAAGGATCGGTGGCATATCCCGCTTTTTTCAGTCCGCGTGCCCATCCCTTGTAATCAGTGATGTCCAGTTTAAAAAGAAAGGCATAACGAGCGCCTCTCCGCAAAAAATCAGAATGGTCTTCGTACGAATCACGGGGATGGCTATATGCCCGAAAACATTCATTACGCGCGTCATCATCATGACGAACGGTGCGCCCGCGCCAACTGCCACCACACTTTATACCAAAGTGGTTATTACTCTTACGTGCCAACTGACTGTTTCCAGCCCCACTCTCCAGCAATCCTTGTGCCAGCGTGATACTTGCGGGAATTTTATGGAGTTTCATCTGCTCCACAGCCAAGTCACTATACTTATTTATATATTCTACATAACGTGCATTCCGTCTTTGCGCCTGTACCCCTACGGCAAAGAAAATAAGGACAGTTAAAAAGACCAGTCTATACAATTTGTTCTCCATTTTGATTGATATGTGGATTATTGGTCACAAAAATCTGAAAAATAATTGGGATTATCAATCTCTTTTCTAACTTTGTAACATTAATAATGTAGAACTAACCTATTTACCTATATGAAGGACCTCACAATTACCGCTATAATTAAAGTATATCAATACGATGAACTGAATGAGGCTGACCAGTCATTAATGAAAACAGCCATGGAAGCAACTGCCCGCAGCTACGCTCCCTATTCACATTTCTCAGTAGGCGCCGCCGCACTGCTGAACGACGGGACCATTGTGACAGGAACCAATCAGGAGAATGCAGCTTATCCGTCAGGGCTTTGCGCGGAACGTACTACCCTGTTTTATGCTAACTCGCAGTATCCCGACCAACCGATCAAGACCCTCGCTATTGCAGCAAGAACCGAAAAGGATTTTATAGAAAAACCTATTCCTCCTTGCGGCGCCTGCCGCCAGGTTATTCTGGAGACGGAGAAACGCTACGGACAACCGATCCGCATTCTGCTATATGGCAAAGAATGTATCTACGAAGTAAAAAGCATCGGCGACTTACTGCCACTATCATTTGACGCATCAGCTATGGAGGAATAAATATGTTACAACAGTATCACACCAAACTAAAAGGAACACTCGCACTCACAGATTCATATCTGACAGAGAAGGCTTTGCAAAAAGAAAAAGGACTCTATAAGTTTATATGGGTCCGGCAAGGAAGCATCACTGTAGAAATTGACCATCAGGAAATGGTGCTTTCAAAAGACGATGTAATCTCACTGACTCATCTGCAACATCTTGAATTTAAATCAATAGAAGGTGAATATATGACTTTGCTATTCAACAGTAACTTCTATTGTATCTATGGAAATGACCACGAAGTATCATGCAGTGGCTTCCTGTTCAACGGTTCGTCCCATCTTGTCAGGTTCACTCTGAATGAAAAAGAACGCCGGCAACTGGATCAGATTACCGAAGCCATGGAAAACGAGTTTACCGTTTCCGACAGCCTGCAGGAAGAAATGCTACGTATCCTGCTGAAGCGCTTCATTATCCAATGCACACGAATCGCCCGTCAGCGACTGGATATCACGCGGGAAAAGGAATCCGGCTTTGAGATTGTCCGCCAGTATTACAATCTGGTAGACGAGCATTACCGGACCAAGAAGCAGGTACAAGACTATGCCGACATGCTTCACAAGTCTCCCAAAACACTTTCGAACATTTTCTCAACCTGTAAGTTACCTTCTCCGCTAAGGGTCATTCACGAACGCGTAGAAGCAGAAGCCAAACGCCTGCTGCTTTACAGCAGCAAAAGCGCTAAAGAGATTGCCGACATTCTGGGCTTTGAAGATCAGGCTTCCTTCAGCCGTTTTTTCAAAAACATGACAGGTCAGAGTGCCGTACAATTCAGAAATACGGAAGAAGGGAAGAATTGATAAGCGAAGCGGAAGTATTGCCATTTCGGGGGGATGCAGAAAGCACGATCTTTGCGGTATTAAGTTAAACCATTAAAAAGACCGCAAAATGAAAGAGAAATTGATTGCTTTACTCACCTTCACCTCCAGCCTGAAGAATTTCGGAATTAAGTTTATCCGTGTAGCTATCCTGGTCGTATTCGTATGGATCGGCGGATTGAAATACTTCCATTATGAAGCCGACGGAATTGTTCCGTTTGTCGCCAACAGTCCATTCATGAGTTTTTTCTATGCGAAAGATACTCCTGAATATAAAGAACACAAAAATCCGGAAGGAGCTTTCGTACCGGAAAACCGTGCATGGCATGAAGCCAACAACACGTATACTTTCTCTTATGGATTGGGAGCACTCATTATGAGTATCGGCATATTGGTATTCCTGGGGATTTTCTTCCCGAAAGTAGCGTTGATAGGTGATACGCTTGCTATCATTATGACATTAGGTACCCTATCCTTTCTTGTTACCACGCCCGAAGTCTGGGTCCCCAACCTGGGCGGTGAAGAGTTTGGCTTCCCGTTACTGTCCGGTGCCGGAAGATTGGTTATCAAAGATATTGTTATTCTTGCAGGAGCCGTAGTGCTTCTTTCAGACTCGTCACAACGCGTACTCAAAACACTAAAAAAAGACTGATTCCACTGATGCAGAATGCCCTGACTTCCCGGAACTAACGCAAACAATATACTTTTTTATCTGTTATACTACTGAATATATCGTTAATGAAAGGAAGTTATGAAACAATATGATGCAATAATTATAGGGTTCGGCAAGGCAGGCAAAACGCTTGCTGCCGAACTTTCCAACAGAGGATGGCAGGTTGCCATCGTCGAGCGGTCCAATGAAATGTACGGAGGGTCTTGCCCTAATGTGGCTTGTATACCTACCAAGAGTTTGATTCACGAATCAGAGATATCAACTCTGCTTTATCATGACAATTTTGACAAGCAGAGCAACATGTATACACAGGCTATTGCCAGAAAGAACAAACTGACCTCTTTTTTAAGAGAAAATAACTACGAAAGATTAAGTAAACGTCCTAATGTAACTATTTACACGGGAATGGGATCTTTTGTTTCGCCCAATACTGTGAAAGTGGTTCTCTCTGAAGAAGAAATCGAATTGCAGGGAAAGGAGATTTTTATCAATACCGGCTCCACACCCATCATTCCGAATATAGAAGGTATTCAGCAAAGTAGAAATGTGTACACCAGTACTACTCTCCTGGATCTGGATATCCTGCCTAAACACCTGATTATCATAGGTGGCGGTTATATTGGCCTGGAATTTGCGTCCATGTATGCCGGATTCGGAAGCAAAGTCACTATCCTCGAAGCAGGAAACAGATTTATGCCCCGCAATGACTCGGATATTGCCAAAAGTATCCGGGAGGTAATGGAAAAGAAAGGCATTGAGATCCGCTTGAATGTGCGTACACAGTCTATTCATGATACGCATGACGGGGTGACTCTGACTTATTCGGATACTTCCGATGGTACCCCTTACTTTGTAGATGGAGATGCTATTCTGGTAGCAACAGGTCGTAAGCCGATGATTGAAGGACTGAACCTGCAAGCAGCCGGAATAGAAGTTGATGCCCATGGCGCTATTGTTGTCAATGACCAGTTACGTACCAATACGCCCCATATATGGGCAATGGGGGATGTAAAAGGAGGCGCACAATTCACGTATGTCTCACTGGATGATTATCGTATTATCCGGGACCAACTTTTCGGAGATAAAAAGCGGGATATCAACGACCGGAATCCGTTGCCCTATGCCGTATTCATCGACCCGCCGCTGGCACATATCGGAATTACGGAAGAAGAAGCACTAAAAAGGGGGTATTCTTTTAAAGTTTCCCGATTACCGGCAACTTCCGTTGTCCGTTCACGTACTTTGCAACAAACTGATGGCATGTTGAAAGCTATCATCAACAGCCATAGCGGGAAAATAATGGGTTGTACCCTATTCTGTACGGATGCTCCGGAACTGATTAATATCGTCACGATGGCTATGAAGACCGGGCAACACTATACATTCCTGCGCGACTTCATCTTTACGCATCCCAGCATGAGTGAGGGATTGAACCAATTATTCGACGTATAAAATTGAATAGAGCCTCTAAACCACATAAACGGAGGCTCTAAAATATCTTTTTAACTGAAATAGAGCGATATTTATAAGAAAGTATTATCTTTGCGACCAAGTTAAACTATATACTTACCACAATGAGAATTTCTAAGTAAGACAACACTTCTAGTAAACATCACTTTTCATCTATGCTTTTTCATAACCGTTAAGCATCACGAAATTCGTGTTGTTTAGCCAGTATTGTGTTTGTCGTTCCCTTACCCCGTGATTATCTTCACCCAGTTTTCAACCTCAAACCCAATAGACCATCATGCCTATTAGTATTCAACAAATCAGCTATATCCATCCGGATAAAGAAGTATTATTCAGTGACCTTAACTTTGCCATCAGCAAAGGACAAAAATTAGGATTAGTCGGTAATAACGGCTGTGGCAAATCCACATTGCTACAAATCATTGCCGGACAACGATCACCATCTTCCGGTGTCATTGTCCGTCCGGACGACCTGTATTATATTCCACAGCATTTCGGACAATATGATTCGCTGACCATTGCACAAGCTTTGCAGACAGACCATAAACAAGAAGCTTTGCACGCTATCCTCGCAGGGGATGCCTCAACCGAAAATTTCACAATTCTGAACGATGACTGGAACATAGAAGAACGTTCCATGGCCGCTCTTGATTCCTGGGGATTAGGACAGTTCACGTTATCCTATCCAATGAATCTGCTTAGCGGAGGAGAAAAGACACGTGTATTTCTGGCAGGTATGGACATTCATAATCCATCCGTTATCCTTATGGACGAACCAACCAATCATCTCGACTCATCGGGCCGGCAACGTTTATATGATTGGGTACAAAAATGGCGTTCTACACTGCTGATAGTAAGCCACGACCGTACAATCCTCAACCTCCTTCCGGAAATCTGTGAGTTAGAGAAACATCAGCTTACGTATTATGGTGGCAATTATGAGTTCTACAAGGAACAGAAAAACATCATGCAGCAAGCCTTGTTAGAACGAATCGAAGAAAAGGACAAAGCGCTCCGACTCGCCCGCAAAGTAGCCCGCGAAACAGCTGAACGCAGAGAGAAACAGAATGTACGTGGCGAGAAAGCGAACATGAAAAAAGGTGTTCCACGCATCGTATTAAATTCATTGCAGAGCAAATCGGAAAAGAGTACTGCAAAACTCAACAACGCCCATCAGGAAAAAGCCGGGAAACTGACAGATGAACGAAATCAACTCAAAAGTTCGCTTCCTTCAACAGCAGTATTAAAAACCGATTTCAACAGTTCCTCTCTCCATTCGGGAAAAATACTTGTTACGGCAGAAAAGATTAATTTCAGCTATCATCAGATGGATAATAAAGAGAGCCAAAATACTTCAGGCACCGACAACCCGGAACAATTTCTCTGGAAGACCCCTCTCAGCTTCCTGATAAAAAGCGGAGACCGTCTCTGTGTAAAAGGGCTGAACGGCAGTGGAAAAACAACTCTGCTGAAATTAATCACAGGACAACTCCAGACTCAGACAGGGACACTGACAAGAGCAGATTTCACTTACGTCTACCTAAATCAGGAGTATTCTATCATTGATGACCGGAGCAGTGTTTTAGAGCAAGCTTACGCTTTCAATAGTCGTAACCTGCCGGAACATGAAATAAAGATCATCCTAAACCGTTTTTTATTTCCCGCTGCCGAATGGGACAAATCCTGCCGGAAACTCAGTGGGGGAGAAAAAATGCGACTGGCTTTCTGCTGCCTGATGATCAGCAATAATACACCCGATATGTTTATACTGGACGAACCGACCAACAATCTGGATATACAAAGCATTGAAATTATTACTGCTACCATCAAAAACTACACGGGCACTGTCATAGCCATCTCACATGACGACTACTTTATCAAAGAGATTGACATTGACCAGCCTATTTTATTGCATTAATAAAACAGTTTTCATAACTTCGCAGTTCGAAGAATACAGAAAGAAAAAAATGAGTCAAACAGCACAATCCTGGTGGTTCGTCTTCTACAAAGACGAACTACTGCTTGAAAAGAAAGAGAACGGCACATTTGCCCTCCCTTATGGAGAGATACCTCCCGTCTTTATGATAGAAAAGACTACCGTACATGATGTAACGACTTTAGAAGGAAGTAATTGCAAAGCCTTCTCCCTGGCCCGTCCTATTGAAGAATCGGCCAAGTATGTATTAGTCGGGCTTAGGGCTTCTTATGAATGCCTGCCCGTAGCCCATTACCAGGCAGCAGGGAAAGCACACGAAATATTACATTGGGATAGAAACAGCCGGTTCTGTTCTGCCTGTGGCACACCGATGGAGCAAAAGGAATCCATCATGAAAAAGTGCCCTAACTGCGGTCGGGAGGTTTATCCGGCTATCTCTACCGCTATTCTTGTATTAGTGAGAAAAGGTGATTCTATCCTACTGGTTCATGCCCGCAATTTTAAAGGCAGATTCAACAGCCTCGTTGCCGGGTTTCTGGAAACAGGAGAAACACTGGAAGAATGTGTAGCCCGCGAAGTAAAAGAAGAAACGGGACTGGATGTGAAGAACATCACTTATTTCGGCAATCAGCCCTGGCCTTATCCCAGCGGATTAATGGTCGGTTTTATTGCAGATTATGCCGGAGGTGAAATCACATTACAGGATGAGGAACTCAGTTCCGGTGATTTCTATACCCGGGATCATTTACCGGAACTACCCCGTAAACTGAGTCTGGCACGGAAAATGATCGACTGGTGGCTGGACTGTTCCAATAAATAGCCAAAATGGATGATAAGTATCCCTATTATCTTTTGCATTACCATTGCACTTAGTTTATTCTCTTATTACTATTTTGAGAAGCCCGCTAACAAATGGGTAAAACGAATATTCACTAAAAAAAACAATCATAAATCAACCCCATGGAATTATCAACAAAAACATCACGAATTGAGGTAGTAGACGCCCTCAGAGGCTTTGCCGTCATGGCTATCCTCCTGGTACATAACCTGGAACATTTTATTTTTCCTGTTTATCCGGAAAGTTCCCCTGAATGGCTGACTATTCTGGACAATGGCGTACTCAATGTAATATTCTCTTTGTTTGCCGGAAAATCTTATGCGATATTCGCTCTGCTTTTCGGATTTACCTTTTATATCCAATCACATAATCAGCTGCTAAAAGGAAAAGATTTCGGTTATCGTTTCCTATGGAGAATGATATTACTTGTAGGTTTTGCCACTCTCAACGCCGCTTTCTTTCCGGCAGGGGATGTACTGCTCTTGTTTGCAGTAGTGAGCCTTATATTATTTATTGTACGCAAATGGAGCGATAAAGCAATTCTGATTACTTCTATCATATTCCTGCTACAGCCTATTGAATGGTATCACTATGTGATGAGCCTTTTCAATCCGGACTATACCCTACCTGACCTGAATGTCGGAGCAATGTACGATGAAGTAGCAGCCTATACTAAAGGCGGGAATTTCTGGGAATTCCTGACAGGCAACGTCACACTGGGACAAAAAGCCAGTTTGTTCTGGGCTATTGGCGCCGGACGTTTTTTACAGACAGCAGGACTTTTCCTTTTTGGTCTGTATATCGGACGAAAACAGCTATTCGTCACTACCGAATCTCATCTGAAATTCTGGATAAAGGCACTTATCATAGCAGCCATCTGTTTTGCCCCACTTTATTCTCTGAAAGAACAAATCATGCAAAGTGACAGCAGTCTGATCAAACAGACAGTAGGTACGGCTTTGGATATGTGGCAGAAGTTTGCATTCACCATCGTACTGGTTTCTTCCTTTATTCTGCTTTATCAAAAAGAAAGATTCAAGAAAGCCGTGTCCAACCTCCGATTCTACGGTAAGATGAGTCTAACAAACTATATCAGCCAATCTATACTGGGAGCTATCATCTATTTCCCGTTCGGCTTCTATCTGGCTCCTTATTGTGGATATACCCTCAGTCTGATCATCGGTATTGTCCTTCTTCTGTTACAGGTACAATTCTGCAAATGGTGGCTGGCCAGACACAAACAAGGTCCGCTGGAAACAATCTGGCACAAATGGACTTGGCTGGGAACTAAAAAGTAAAATACAGAAATGAAAGAATGCAGACTACGAAGTACACGCATACGACTATATCAACTATACACGTTCATTGAAAGTACCACACAATTGTGCAACTCAGTAGTCTGCATATAAAAAACGGTGCGTGACAGATTGCGCTTGTGCCTGCAATTCGCCTCCCTCGTTTCTCCCGTTATTTCAATATTTTGAATTTGCCGATAACAGGAAGTTCTTTCGCTTTCCCATTTGCCGCATTAATGATGCCGATAACGGCAAGCACAGCAAAGACAATGCTGACAAGACCGAGAAGGCTGACAACAAAATAAAGCCTCCACGAAATAGCTAAAACGACAGCACTCAAGATACTATACGCAACTCCGTATAAGACAGCGGCAATACACAGCACCAATCCTTGGTTGGAATGGAAGCGAGCAAACTTAGACTCCTTAGCTGCAAAAATCGGTATCAGTACCAGTATACCGAAATAAGCCAGCACCGCCATCACTTTGTTTTGCTCGATGTCCGCCTGATTGTACCCGCCGGCAGGTTGCTGTGATTGAGCAGATTGAGTCGCATTTACTTCTACAGGTGCTCCGCAAGCCGGACAGAATTTGATTCCTTCTTCAATTTTTTGACCACATTTTCCACAGAATGCCATAATTTGTTTCCTCCTATTAATTAGTTATTTTTTAGATTAGAAAGTGTATACCATCATTGTGAGATCGATATGTCTTTTGTTCCGGCTATTCGCCAAGACCGGTTGCCAGATTTTTCAGTGAATCCAGTTCACTACCGAAAAACAGGATAACGACCAAGACGATTATTCCCGAAAGTACCGTCCCGATTATCATCCAGATAAGCATGGCACGCGCCATATTCCGTTTACTTACTTTATGACAACCTCCGCATGCCCAGATAATAAGACATATCATATTGATGAGCGGGAGCATCAGCAACAAAAAAATGCCAATATAACCGCCTGTCGTGATAGGCTCTTCCGTGTAGACAGCCGCAGGTTGTTGAACAGGAGGCTGTTGGGCCTGAACCATATATATCGGTGGCTGTTGGACAGACTGCGGTTGCGACACTGGTTGCAGTTGCGGTGCAAGTTGCTCAGTTCCTTCCGCCGCCAATGCTGCTCCGCATGAAACACAAAACTTAATATCGTCGGGCACCTTATTTCCACAATTGGTACAAATAGCCATAATTTATTTCTCCTTAACAATTAAATAAATATTGTTGTTGTCTTATATTCTATCGCTTCCCCTATCGTCATTTACTGTTCGTTTCGATTTTATTTTTCTTCATCACTCGCCGATTGGAGTTCTTCAAGAGTTTTCTTCACCTCGTCGCCGGTCGATTTAACTTCTTCAAGGACCTTCTTCACATCGTCACCGGTCGTCGTTTCCACTCCTTCAAGCGCTTTCTTCACATCCTCGCCGGTTACTCCGCTTTCTTTCAGTTCTTTTCCCAATTCGTCGCCAACCACCTTAAACCCGGCACTTACCAATACGGCAGCCCATTTCGTCACTTTACCTACGATTTTAAGTTTATCAAGCGCACCCACTTCATCGTTTTCCAATGCGTCGTTCAGTACTTTCAGAGGTTCTTCCATCTCTTTGTCTAGAACTTCAAAGTCCTTTTTTGTCATCTTGTCTTTGTTCTTCTCGACCTTTTCGATAGATTTATCAATTTTTTCCATTGCTTTGTCTACCGGAGACTTCGCGCAAGCCACAATTAACAGAATGCTTGTCATACATGCCAGAACTACAAAAAAATTTCTCATATCCATCAGTTTTTAAAGTATTAATATATCATAGAATCCCTTATTCATAGCCGTTTGTTTATATTCGTTGACGTTCCATTATCTCCCCATACGCATCGAAGAAGATTCGTCCTTCTCCCATCGCACCGAAGCACTTCACGTCGGTATACCACAAAGCAGAGTATCACCTTTCTCCACCTCGGGCAAGCGGACAAGTTTCACTTGCGCCTGTTTTTTCTTATTTTGTCTCCACACACGGTGCTATCTCGTCGTCCGCCTCTCTCCCTGTGGCGAAGACATCGGAAGAAAGAACATCTTCTGAGAGAAAAAAGGGAAAGAGGGGACGAGAGAAACAGCGTGTTTATCGCATCAGAACTTGTAGGCCACTCCTGCCGAAATAAGCAGGCGACTCCAATCACCACCAACCTTGTACTTCAGCTCGGCATTGATAACAAACTTTTCGGAAAGATTGAAGTCCGCACCGGCACCGATGTTAAATCCGAACTCCGAATTGGATGCGCTGCCTCCACCATAGTTTCCGTATTCACCCAGATCCATCTCAGGAACGCTTACTTTGATTCCCCAAATACCTGCTCCTGCCACAGGATACAATGTGATGGCATCGGCAACCGGGAATAGGTAGTGTACGTTTACACCCGCATTCCACATATTGATATTATCTTTTTTCAGGAAGTAAGTGAACGATGGTTCAAGACGCAATCGGTTAATCACGTTCCACTGGAATTTCGCCCCGATACCGATGTTGGACAACCCGTCACCCGATCCGTATACCACTTGAGCACCCACTGCCGTTTCACCTTTCTCCTGAGCACTTGCTACTGTAATGCAGAGCACGGCTACCATCAATAATAAAATTCTTCTCATAATTACTTAAATTTAAAAATGTTTCCTACTCTATAAGCTTTTCGGTTTCGCTATGTGTTCCTCCTTTAAAGGTCGATGTGCAAAGTCTCCCGTTCCATCAACCCATACCTCCCATGGCCTGCATCGCCCTTTTGATGTCGTCTTTGTTCAGATCGATATAATAGTCCAGTTTGTTGCAAGTCAGCGTTTTTCCTGAAAGTTTAAACAAGACTTTATCTTCAGCGTCCAAATTTTCGTATACCATCTGTGCTATTTGCTCAGTCGGGCACGTCACGGAACAAGAAGCACCGGTACATGAATTGCCGTTGAACTTGAACGTATACACATAAGCGACCGTGTACTTCGTTCCCGGAACCGTGTAGCTGTATTTAAACGTAGCCGTGTTCCCATCTTCACTCCATCCTGTTTTTACGTTTTCTACCCCACCCGGTTCCTCTTTCTCTTCATCATCGTCACTGCATGCGGGGAATGCCAAAGCAAACATCAGGCAGAGTCCTGCCATTTTCAACCAAAGACCAAATGTTTTCATAATTATCACTATTTAATTTTTTTCCCTACTCTATAAGCTTTTCGGGTTTCGCTTGTGTTTTTCCTTCTAACAAACCTTTGATATCCTATACTGTCGGATCGGGTGCTTCTTCTTCACCTCCACTTTCGCCCCCGCCTTCGCTACCTCCTCCGGAAGAAGAGCCATCGGAACCCTTTCCTCCCCATTCTTCCCAAAAGATTTTATCACTAACAAGAGAGCGGGTGACAGTACGGTTTCCGTTTGTACGGGTAGACTCGGGGATAAAACGGATACGGACACCCGTAATTTGCGCCGCTGTCACCTTTTCGGGAGAGTCTACCCCCTGTCCGTTGGCTGCGGCGGTATAGTAAAACGTTCCCAGTCCTTCGAGTTTGACGGTACGCCCCTGCGCCATGTAATCGCTCAATACATCCGCCAGATCTTTCAGCACAGCGTACGTGTCGGCACGGCTGACGGTAGAAATCTTAGAAAGGCGGTCCGCCACTTCGTCCGTGGTGACAGGTTTGCCCACGGTAACAACTTGCGGATACCACTTGCCGTTAATCTTCTTTTGTTGTTTCTTAAAGAATGCCATATCATTTTGTTTTTTGTCATTAATGCATTTCTTGACTATGTTGCTCCCTGATGAGTCCGAAACTGAACAAAGTTCAACCTAGGGGTGAACCTAGTTGAAGCCAAGGGTGTACCGGGTTGAGCCCAGGGGTAAACTTTTCCTGCTCTGGAGCGCTTGTGGAACGACCGTCGTTTCATGCACCTTTGATAGTTAATAATTTGTCAATAAATCATTGATCGTATCGTTTTTGTCGGGCAAGATACTTACCTCAGTATCTACGCCCACCAACTTGGAGAAAACATACAGGTCTTTGTTCGAAAGACGTATGCACCCCATTGTAATTCGTCCGGGTATCAATTCAGGCTTGGATGTTCCGTGTATCCCGATGCCCGTGAAGCCGGGTGTTTTCAGCCGGAAGAACCGGGGACCATATACCTCGCCCGGACTCTCTGTCTTTGCCATATCTTTCTGCCAGACCGAGGGGTCTTCCACAGATGCTATGACAAACCGTCCTTCTGGGGTTCGGCAGTCCCATTCGCGCTGTTTGTGACCATAGTTTCGCCCGCATGCGATACGAAAAACAGCAAGCGTATCGCCTGTCGGACGAAGAACGATCATTCGCATATCCCGTTTGGATATCACCACTTGGTTAAGTTTCACTGCCCGTCCAGTGCTGTCCGTACTCACGTCCTGCGCCGATACTGTCGCCATCGGTACCCCAATTCCGCCAAGGAGCATCCACAGGAGCAATATGCATACAATCTGGTTATTGTCATAGAAGAACACAATCATATTGTTTTTTTATTTTATGGTTACTGCTTCCTCTCATATGGGTGCACAAAAAAAGCGTGCAAACCTTTAATGATTGGTCTACACGCTTTAAAATTCTATTGATGTCCGCTCGGCTTACTCTATAATACTGCCGCAATCTTTCGGATATTGGCAAGCCTTTCGAGAAAGGATTTATCTGACTTGGCTACTTGAATGTTATAATCGACTTGCAATTTAATCAACGGCTCGGCATCAATACCGAGTGCGGCCTCAAACAGCAGAGCGTATTCTGCAGAAACAGCACGTTTGCCGTTCAGTATCTCATTGAGTAACGTGGGAGAAATTCCCATCTGCGCAGCGAGTTTTCTTTGCGATATGCCGCGGTATTCGATTTCATCTTTCAAAATCTCACCCGGATGTATCGGTTCGGATGGAGTCAGATTGTTGGCAATCATCTTCGGGTCAACACCTTCTATTTTAATCATAACGCTATTGTTTATAATGGTTCGACAAATCTATTATGTTGCATACGATAATAATCGGTTCTTCCATCGTTTCCCTCACGGTGAACTCAACCCGGTATTTATCATTCACCCTGATGGATGAAATACCATTTTTATCGCCTTTCAGCACTTCGTAGTTCAACGAATTATATTTTGCCAGCGATTCGATGTCCGGCACTTTTTTCATTAACTGAATACATTTTTGATAGCGTCTTACGATGTCGGGCTGATAACGGTGCTTCTTGTCACCCGTCTTCCCTTTCTCGTAAAGGTCCTGCAAGTATGTCTCTTCAAATGTAATGAACATATTATTCTCGTATTATGTTGCAAAGATAATCTCTTTTGCCGATATTCACAAATAAGTGAACACGTTTTAAGGGGCTTTCCTTCATTTTAAAGCGTGTAAACCAATACGTCAAAGAGCTCTTTTTCTATACAATATATATAGTCGTACAAAATTATATTTTCACGAACTCTACCCGACGGTTCTTTGCCCGTCCTTCGTCTGTCGCATTATCTGCGATGGGATTTGCCTGACCCTTGCCTGCTGAAGCGAGGCGATCGGCAGCGATGCCCATTTCTACCAGTTTATCTACAATCGCTTTACTTCGGGCTTCGCTCAACGTCTGATTGTTGGCTGCGTTGCCTGTACTATCAGTATGTCCTTCTACGGAGAATTTCAGATCAGGATTTTCGGTCATTAACTTGACGATACGGTTAATTTCCCCCATTGATTCAGGTTTGATTACTGATTTACCTACATCGAAGGTGATGCCATAGGTGATGAATTTGCCGTCGGACATCATGCGGTCATAGAGGGGGACAGCGCCTTTGGCGATGCGGACGTTCTTAATAAAGCGATTCTCTTTTTCCCCCTGATAAGCATAAATATTAAAACTTGTAGGGGCATCACAACGAGGAATATTCACCACCCGAGTTTCATTCAGATATACTTTCATCGCACGTTTATTGAAAGAAATAGATACACGATTGAAATCTCTGTACTTGAAAATATACTGCATCTCTCCTGTGCTTCTTTCTCCGCCTGAATACCATTCCCAATTTACGCTGGTAGTTTTATCCCCAAGTTCGAAGGACCACGGATTATACCAATAAATTTGGAATACATTCTTTCCATTCGCCCCTATTAAATCAATATTATAACGGCTATTGCCGCCTGCGTAGTTGCCGGTTTGTGCATTATTCCCATCACCTTTACGACCGGTAGGCACATAAACTTCAAATTCGATGGTAAATACATCAGGCAAGTAGTTCTTCTCTTTCATGAGAGGCATGATCTTTGTTGCTTCGGTCATATAGATAGCATTCTTTCCGTCTATCTGTGCAACCTCAGCATAACCACTCTTCAAATCCCACTGTGAAGGAAACTCTCCCAACTTCTCACCAGCAAGTTGATCGTCAAACATCACCTCATCGCCTGCGACAAAGTCGAATTTGTTCCAATTCATCGTTGAAGATTTCTTTGCTTGTTTTCCACCTTCTTCTGCATTCTCGTTCGTATCTTCCGTCTCACCGCCTGTGGTATTATCACTTCCCGTATTCCCTTTTCCCGTCACGGCATCTTCCGCCTTACCGAATGCCTTATCCACGGTCTTGTCCGCAGCTTCGTTCACTTTGTCCTCGACTTTCTTCTTAGACCTCTCTTCCACCCGCTTCGCAGTCTTTTTGGCTACCTTTTCCAGCCAACCCTGCGAATAAACTTCCGTTGTTCCTGCAAGTAGCAATACGGTAAAAACAAATAGTAGTCTTTTCATCTTTCCTTTATTTTTTAGATTAACAATACATTTTTTATCCATTCCGTCTCTTTATCCTTTCCGCATCTCTCTCCCGCTTCTTTTCAAACATGCTCATATACTTGCGGGGAGTCATCTTTTCGTATCCATTGAAACGAGTAAAAAAGACGGAACGTGAACGAAAGCCACACTGTACTCCTACTTCTTCAATCATCAACCGACTGTTTGTTACAGCCATCTCCCGCAACATCTTTTTTGCCTCTTCTATCCGCATCCGGTTGATCAAATCATAGAAATTGCGCCCCATATACCCATTGATTGATTTAGATATAATCTTGGTCGAAATACCTGTATCTCTCGATAACTCCCACAGCGAATATCCCGGTTCCCGATAGCGCTTTTCTGTTTCCAAATAAGCGACAATCCGTTGACAGTATTCCGCCATTTGCCTTGTAGAAAGCGTAAATTGCGCCGTATCATCCAAAGACCGGATCTCTTTCTGTATATCCTTATTTGCCATTATTCTTCCATCTTTATTTCCGTTCATTTCATCCCTATTTACCTTAACGCGTCCGAATACGCCAATACAACTCTGCCCAGAATCTCTTAAAAGACCGGAACATGCCTCTCATACCTTTTTCCTTTCTGCGATCAGCTTCCATTCGCGCAGCCGCTTTCTCCATACGCGCTATGCGCTCGTCGCGAGCAATCGGTTCATCGCGTGAAATACATTCGTCAATGATTTCTATTACCTCTTCATACGAAAGCAATGGTCTCGTGTCTTTATCTTCATCCATGTTCTATACAATTTAATGAATCATTGATTTCTATGCTCACAAAATTAAGCTTATCGCACATTACCCGTTTGTACTATTTGCGCATTTATTTTATATAATTCACCCACTTTTAACTATCAGAATTTGACTTATATGCGCATCATCCGAATGTAAAGCACTGATTATAAACAGATTTCAGCCACAAATCGGACAAATAAAAACTATTTACAATATTATATCAAGTAAAACCGGTCGGAAGGTATAAAACCGGGGCATAGGATCTAAAATGAACGGAAAGATTACAGAATTTTCTTACGATATTGCGAAGGTGTCATCTGAAAAGTCTGCTTAAACATCCGTGAGAAATAGGAGATTTCAGGAAAGCCACATTTCATTGCAATATCACCCACCGGAGTATTGGTAGAAGCAAGCAGGCGCTTCGCTTTATCCATCCGCATCTGGAGGATATAACCGGAACTGCTGAAACCGGTAATCGCTTTCACCTTGCGATTCAATTGCGACAGGCTCATACACATTTTGTTCGCCAAGAGGTCCGAATTCAGATTATGATGTCCCATCAAAGAGTAAATCAAGTCATTCAGACGAGTTAAAAACTCTTGGTCAGCTACCGACAGCTCGACAGCCTGATCGGTACCTTCATGCAAAGCATGAGAATATTTCTCGCGCAGCAGACGCCGTTGCTCCAACAGTTTGACTATGCGAACTTTCAATTCGTCGGCATTGAAAGGTTTTTGCAGGAAAGCATCAGCACCCGTATCCAATCCACGCACCCGATCTTCTTCCTCACTCTTCGCCGTTATGATGATAATAGGTATATGGTTCAATATATCCGAATGGCGAATCTCACGGCAAAGCTCATAACCGTCCATCTCAGGCATCATCAAATCCGTAAGAATCAAATCGGGCATATACTCTTTTGCTTTCTCCAATCCTTCATTACCATTGCGGGCATACAGTAAATGATAGTCTTTCTTCAATAATTGATCAATATAATAAGACACGTCTTCATTGTCTTCTACTATTAATATAGAAGAGTGCATGGAGTCATTTATTTCTCTGTTTTCACCGGCTCTCTCTACATCATAATCCTCAGCAAGCATCACTCCTCCACCGTTGACCGATAAGGGCTGGAAAAAGTCAGACTTTTCGTCAGGCAAGTATTTCTCCCACAAAGAATTTCCATGCTGCAATGGCAAAGTGATCATAAATTTGGTTCCTTCTCCCAATCGACTCTCCACTTTTATATGACCATACATACACTCCGTCATTTGCTTTACCAATGATAATCCGATGCCTGACCCGGTATCGGAACCACCATTATTCTCTCCCTGATAAAAGGTATCAAATATGTGAGGCAGATCTCCCGCATCTATACCTACTCCCGTATCTACGACGTAAATCATCAGTTTATCTTTATTTCGTGACATCAACAGTGATACTCGTCCTTCCTTAGGAGTAAATTTAAGAGCATTTGACAATAAATTACGAATAATCTTGCAAAGGTATTCGGGTACAAAGTCCATCATGATGCTCATCTCTTCCGGAATAAAACGAAGGTCTACCCGTTTTTGCTGCGCATATACCTGGTAGTTCTCTATGAGCATTCGAATATAGGCAACTACATCCCCTGTGCGCCACTCCGGCTCTCCGACCTCCGATCTGACTTTTGAGACTTCCAGCAACTGATTGACCAGATCCAACAGACTCTGTCCTTGCCGGCTGATCGTTTCAATACTCTTTTGCAGTTCTTCCCTGTTCATACCACCCTTCTGTAATTGTTCCAACAGTCCCAATATCACCGTCAGCGGTGTACGAAACTCATGTGTTACATTCGTAAAAAAGTTACTTCTCACCTTCTCCATCTGTTTCATGGCACGGTTATGACGAGACTTCATTCGCGATACATACCACAAAAGTCCTGCCGCCGCTCCTACAAGTAACAGCGCAAACAGGCTGACTAACAGATATATATTTTTAGTGCGTTGTTGCATCTCATAGGTGCCACGCAATAAAGTCATCTCGCGCAGACTCCTTTCCCTTTCATAATTGACCCTCAGGTTCTGAATATGATTCACATTATCCACATTCTTTACGCTATCGGCATAAGCGCGACTTCGTATATAAGAGTCGAGTGCTTGCCTACAATCACCTGCCTTTTCATAACAAAGATACCTCAAGCGATACACCTCGCTGAGATGTTCCCAAGCATGAATGGCATCAGCAGTTCGTTGAGCCTTATCCAAGTAAACTTTTGCAACGCGAATATTCCCTTTCGAGATATTAACACGAACCAATGAAAGACACGCTTCGAGCCAGTGCCAGTCATCTCCTGTTTTTTCCATCAGATCATAAGCATTCCGATACTCCCGAAGAGCATCGTTCCATTTCCCTTCTAGCGCAAACAATCTTCCAAAGTGATTATGACATAACGAAATACCCAAATCGGAATGGGCTTTACGATTATGTTCCATAGAAAGTTGATAATACACCAATGCCGAATCAATCATTCCCCGTGTCTCGAATACCGATCCTAAATTTGCATAATTCATAGCTTGACCTAAATCGCTGTGCAATTCCTGTTCCCCGGCAAGTGTCACACGAAAAATACTGTCGGCAGCATCCAAATTATCCAATGTCAGGTAAACATTACCAATGCCGCTCAAAGACATCACACGATTCTTCTTGGCTATGAAAGTAGTCTTATTAGAAGATCGTTCACAAAGCATCAATGCCTGATAATGGTAAGAAGACGCCTCGTCCATGATACCCAGCCGGCGGAAATTAGTGCCTAAATTATTCAAAGCCTGAATTATTTCAACTGTATCTTGCAGCTGCATAGCATACATCAATCCTTTGCGATGATAATCAATCGCCTTATCAAAATGGGCAGTCTCCCTGTAACGCTTCCCCAGTTCTTTACATGTGAGAATCATTCCCGATTTGTTTTTTATATATTGATAATGCTCAAGCCATATAATCAAGGAGTCCATGGATGGAGAAGTTTTTATAAGACTATCGATAGTCTCCCGTTGTATAACGGATCTTCTTTCCGAAGTTACCTGATGACAGGCAAGCATCCAAAAACTACCTATGAGTATAAGTAGCAGGAAGAAGACATTTCTATAGGTAATAATAAAGTTATCCATCACTATTGTCATGTATGTGTATAAAAAAGAAAGCGTGGGACTATCAGCTGATTTTAAGAGATAGGCTCTGGTAAACCCATGCAGTAAAATAAGCAACAGCCCACGCCTTTGACTATATACTTATTGCATATAACAATGACGTGAAGAGTACAGCTTATTCTCCTGCGAAAAATTTACCAGATTTTATCTCTGAGAACAAAGCTAAACACTTTCCATGTGTTTAAAATGTCTGCTATATAAACGATAGCGTTGCAAATATAGCAAGTTTTTCAGACTTACAATGTGTGTTTGCACTCTTTTTAGGGCTGTTGCTCCTTTTTTGTCAACCAAAACAAATAGAACTTCTATAACGAATTCTTTTCGCAGCAAAAGAAGCGCAAAATAACGAAACTTCCTAACTTTTGAGATACATATAAATTCAGATGCACGGATTTAAGACTAAAAGTCCTACTATAGGCGATGTTATCTGTAAAGAAAGCAGGCCACGAAGTACACACAAACTACAAACGAACAACTTATGAAAATGAAACGTTACGTATCACTCTAAAGCATCAACAAAATCGTGTATCTCCGCAGCCTGCATGTTTAAATTGAGATGATTTACATAGAACAAGATTTCTGTAAGAAGGATTAGAAAGGGAACTTAAAGAATGCAAAGGAAATGAAAGACCGATGAGAAGCCGGATACAGACAATCGAAAAAGAAAGAAACAATCTACAGAATATCCATAAAAAGAAACGCCTCCATAATCTTCACATAAGACTATGGAGGCGTTATTTATTGATGATCTGTTTTATTCTGAAATATCAGTAATGCGACAGAGGATCAGATACCCAATGATTTCTTCACTGCTTCAATCTTTTCCATTGCGGCAGCATCAGCAGATGCGAAACAGTTGCGGCAGCCCATTTCTCCCTGTACTTCCATATAGAACTTGATCTTCGGTTCTGTTCCTGACGGACGAACGGAAACTTTGCTTCCGTCTTCTGTGAAATACTGGAGTACATTAGATGTTTCCGGCATATCAAGAGCAGTCACCTTACCTTCAGCATCTGTCTGCTTCAGTGTCTTGTAGTCTTTGCTCAGAATCACTTTGGAACCACCCAGTTCTTTCGGAGGATTAGCACGGAAGTTTTCCATCATAGCCTTGATCTCCTCAGCACCGCTCTTACCCGGTTTCACTACGTTCACTGTGAATTCTTTTGAGAATCCATATTCTACATAGATATCCAGCAGCAACTGATACAACGACTTACCGTTATCTTTTGCCCATGCAGCTACTTCTGCAATCAGACAGCAAGCCGATACGGCATCTTTATCACGTACGAAATCTTCAGCCAGGAATCCGTAGCTCTCTTCACCGCCACCGATATATTTCTTTTTGCCTTCACGCAGACGGATTTCACGTGCGATCCACTTGAATCCGGTATAGCAGTCAAGCATCTCAATGTTGTTCTTATCAGCAATCTTCTTGATAAGTTCGGTAGTAACGATAGTCTTCACACAGAACTCATTACCCTGAATCTTACCCAGTTGCTTGTATTGAGTCAGAATATAGTAAAGGTACATCATACAAGTCTGGTTACCGTTAATCAGTACCCATTCGCCCTTGTCATCCTTACAAGCGATACCTACACGGTCAGCATCCGGATCGGAAGCCATGACAAGTTCAGCATCAATTTCCTTAGCCAGATTCACGGCCATAGAAAGTGCTTCCGCATTTTCAGGGTTTGGAGATACTACAGTCGGGAAGTTACCATCCTTGATCATCTGTTCGGGAACAGTAAATACGTTTTCAAATCCCCACATCTTCAATGCACGCGGAATCAGCATCATACCTGTGCCGTGAATCGGAGTATAAACGATCTTCATATCTTTATGACGGGCGATAGCTTCGGGATCGATAGAGACAGTCTTCACCATATCGAGGTAAATCTTATCGATATCTTCACCGATGATCTGAATCAGATCCGGGTTGCCTTGGAACTTGATATCAGCAGCAGAAGCAATATTATTCACTTCATCAATGATACCTGCATCATGCGGTGCCAATACTTGTGCACCATCATCCCAGTATGCTTTGTAACCATTGTATTCTTTCGGATTGTGAGAAGCAGTCAGGATAATACCGCTCTGGCAGCCAAGGTGGCGGATAGCGAAAGACATTTCCGGAGTCGGACGCATATCATCAAACAGATATACCTTAATGCCATTAGCAGAGAAGATGTTGGCAGAAGTTTCTGCAAACAGACGACTGTTGTTACGGCAGTCATGCCCTACCACCACAGAAATCTGCGGCAGATCTTTGAAGTTCTTCTTCAGATAGTTGGAAAGACCTTGTGTAGCCGCACCTACTGTGTAGATGTTCATACGGTTGCTACCTACTCCCATAATACCACGCAGACCACCGGTTCCAAATTCAAGATCCTTATAGAATGCTTCGATCAGTTCAGTTTTATCTTCGTTCTCCAACATCCGTTTCACTTCAGCCTGAGTTTCGGCATCATACGCCGGGGTCAGCCATTTTTCGGCTTTCTCAGTGACCTGCTTAATGAGTTCCTGATTTTCCATTTCGATTATTGTTTATTGGTTAATGATTATTTCCTTGTTCTCTGTCAATCCTTGATTATATGCCAAGTCTTGAGCACACAAATGTAAAATAATAAGTTTATAAATCCTAGTTATTTAATGAAGAATTAAGAATGAAGAATGAAGAATTAATGTTTTTGAGATATACTGCGCCAGCCAATTCTTCATTCTTCATTCATCATTCATCATTTCACCAAGTACCTGTCTCCGGTCTGCTTCACATATTCCTCCAGAAATTCTTTCGGGTATCCGGGACGAATGACTCCGGCAGGCTGCCCGATAGAATTCCGTTCAAACTGTCCGTCCTTCATACGTTTCACTACTCCATCATTGTATTTCACAATCAGGAAAGTACCCAGCTGCTTCCAGGTATCGAAGGTACTTTGAGCAGTCATATTGGTATAGTTAGTCAGGAAAGCGATTGCAGCATTCTTATCTTTTGCCAGCAACTTGGCAGCCATTTCTTCAATGCCTTCCTGCGCATTGTTAAAGGTTGTCTCCATCTCTTTCTGAGCTGCACGCACGTCACCAATCATCAGATCATAACGCGGATAGACCATATTAGACACCCAGTTGAAAATCCAGAAAGCGGAATTCCAGGAGAAAGTGATATAATCTGCTCCGTCCACTCGCGTATAGCACACCGGAGCTTTCGTGGCACAGCAATATACAGGAGTAAATACCGCCATATTCGCATCATCCACTCCAAACCAAAGAACACCGCCTATAGGGTCCGGCTTGTTGGCACGCATTTGTGCAACAAATACAAAGCCACTTTGTTGAGTCGAAATCGGGCGCTCGTTGAAATATTCCTTGTCTCCTACTTTAAAATTCAGCGGAGAAAGGCGATACGGAGTTTTATAAGGACCGGCACCGAAGTCATTGGAAATATCAAGCGGTGTTCCTTCATAATGGTCACGCATCATATCTTTCACATCCTGTACGGAAAGTTTGCGGTTCGGCTTCACGAAAAGAGGCATCGGAGTGTCCGTCTTTCCTTCAATATAAGGAAGATAGTCATTGCCATGATCAGTAAATTTATTGAAATAGCTCCACACACGTGCTTCGCAGAAACGGCGTGCACCGAAATCAAGCGGTGCATAAGCCTCCGCAAAGCTGAAATCCTTATTCACGCCATTGAAGTATCCTTTCTCACGGGCAAAGGAAATCACATCCGGAGAAGTGATACAGTTTTCCTTGTCGTTCATGTCAAACTGGTGGATACGCGACTGATTGGCATGAGCCGAGATACAGTCATCCGGCACACGTACAGCCACCCAGACAGCCCCGCGGATGCCCGGTCCCTTACCGATCATTTCCATAATCCAGATTTCATTCGGGTCGGCAATCGTAAAGGATTCACCTTCGCTATAATAGCCATATTGCTGCACCAAGTCGGTCATGATGCGGATTGCCTCGCGTGCAGAGCGTGAGCGCTGCAATCCTATATAGATCAGACTTCCATAATCGATGATTCCGGTAGAATCCGCCAGTTCCGGACGTCCGCCGAAGGTTGTTTCGCCAATGGTTACCTGAAATTCATTCATATTGCCCGTCACATTATAAGTCTGGCGTGCCTGCTCGATTTCTCCCAGATACTTACCTGTATCCCATTCATAGACTTTCAGCATGGTCCCTTTGGGATAAGTAGCAGCCGGATAATGATAAAGCTCACCGAACAGCCCATACGAGTCGGCTGAATAAGAAACAATAGTCGAACCGTCGGTAGAGGCATTTTTGCCGACAATCAGGTTCGTACAAGCGAAAGAATTCGCAAGAGCCGCCAAGGAGAGGACAGCAGATAGAATGATTTTCTTCATATATGATACATTTTATTAGTTTACCAAACAAAAGTCTCTTTCGAAACGGTCTGATTTCCACAAGCATCCGTAACGGTCATTTCTACGATATGCTTACCGCCTTTCTTCACATGCTTCGGGTCGAGTACACATTCCCAATAGGACTTAACAATATTAGGACGTCCGAAAAGTGCATATTCACCGTCAATCGTTCCATGATAGGAAGCAATCCCCGTTCCTTCATCTTTCAGTCGATAGACGATCTTCCCGTTTCGCCCCCACAGATTCTTATTAACAGGTATGATTTCCGGAGGAACCGTATCTACAGCCACCGTATAAGTTCCCAGTTCACGAATAGATGCTTTCATAAATCCATCTTCGTATGTTCCTCCTACACTGTATTTAGTCCCTTTCGGAGTCACGCGTGCCACATAATATTTCGTAGTATCCGCCACTGGCTTACGCCGCAGTCCGATTCGCAATTCACAGCCTGCGTGCAGTGAAACCGGCTTATCATTCAGCTGATAAGTAAATGCGACAGCCCCACTATCTGCTTTCACCTGATATTGAAGAGGCACATTGTCATATAGCATTCCTTTCGGAACAACGAGACTCAATCCCGGTTCCTGCAGATAATTTGTCTTATCCCAGGCAAAGTAATACTTCTCCCGATGATTTAACGGTTCAACCGGCTGTTTCTTGCCACGTACCGTAAAGTGATAGCGGGAAGTATTGCCAAAGGCATCCTTCAAAGTATACTGAAACTGATAATCCCGTTCTTCATCAATCGTAATCAGGCCCCGATTATTGTTCGACGCCTTCAACAGCCGCAACGTATTTCCCGAGTCGATAAACGATTTCATGTACTGGCCATGCGTCCAAGAGTTTATCATTCGGTTTTCTTCCTGCGAAAAACGGTCTACCGTACTTCGGAATACTTCGGTTCCATCCACCTCAAGCACTACAGAATATACTCCATAATGATTGCTTACCCCGTCCATATAGTCATACGCCTTGATGCCCGCACCGATGATTCCCCACGCTTCCACGGGCCGTTCAGTATTTGGAAGAATTGTTTTATTCTCCTGACTTCCGCCGACCACTCCTTTCCCCGGTTGAGGAAAAAGCATGATGCCATCCGCTTTCGGCGCACGGGTATCTTTGAGATTCTTTTTAAAGAAAGGCATCGGATCGATATAATCTCCCGTCTCTGTTTCGAACACATCCAGATGGAGATGCGGACCGAATGAATATCCGGTATTTCCACTTAAGGCAATCTTCTGTCCCGCCTTCACCGGATATTCACCGGGTTCGGGAATAATCTCCACCTCCCAGTTCTCATTTTCATATTGAAGTTTCTCTACCCTTTCGGCAATGGGAGAAAGAAAAGCGCTCAGATGGCGATTGATAGTAGAATAGCCGTTGTCGTAGCAAACATCAAGCACATAGCCCGAACCGTTGGTGACACGTACACGAGAAATATACCCGTCAGCAAGCGCCCGAACCGGTTTGCCGATCGTTCCTCCCGTCTTAAAATCTAATCCGCCATGAAAGTGATTGGAACGAATTTCTCCGAAGTTTCCACTCAATGTAAGGGGAAAGTCAAAAGGTGGCACAAAAGCAGCCTGCTTTGTTTCCTGTGCATACCCCTCCACGCAACAAGCCAACAAGAAAGCAGCAATATATCTTTTCATTATCTTCTTCACTTTTTTACTTCCGCAAATGTACATTATTCCAACTAGATTACGAAATATCCGGGAGAAATGATAAGCTAAGAAATGTTTTCAAACGACATTCTGCTCTAAAACATCTGTTGATGAATAACAACCTAAAGGGATTATTCGTACATTGGACCATGTTAAACTCTTAATATATAGCAATATGATCATCGGAGTACCCAAAGAAATCAAGAACAACGAGAATCGGGTAGGTATGACGCCTTCCGGAGTTGCCGAGGTGGTGAAGCAAGGTCACCAAGTTTATATCCAGCATACCGCGGGTATCAATAGTGGTTTTCCGGATGAAGCGTATCTATCTGCCGGTGCACAAGTGCTTCCGACAATAGAAGAAGTCTATGCCACGGCAGATATGATTGTAAAGGTAAAAGAACCTATCGCCCCCGAATACAATCTGATCAGAAAGGGGCAGTTATTGTTCACTTATTTCCACTTTGCATCCGATAAGGAACTGACGCTGGCCATGATTGCCAACAAGTCCATCTGCCTTGCATATGAGACTGTAGAAAAAGCGGACCATTCATTACCTCTGCTTATCCCTATGAGTGAGGTAGCCGGACGCATGTCCATTCAGGAAGGAGCACGCTTTTTGGAAAAGCCGCAAGGAGGAAAAGGTATCCTTCTGGGAGGAGTCCCCGGTGTGAAGCCTGCCAAAGTATTGATTCTCGGAGGTGGTATTGTCGGAAGTAATGCAGCGCAGATGGCTGCGGGGATGGGTGCGGATGTTACAGTTGCAGATATTAATCTGTCACGCCTCCGCTATCTCAGCGAGACATTACCGAAAAATGTCAAGACACTGTACGCATCCGAATTAAGGATAAAGAAGGAATTGCCGGATGTTGATCTGGTCATCGGTTCCGTGCTGATTCCGGGGAATAAAGCACCTCATCTGATAACCAGAAAGATGCTTGCGATGATGCAGCCCGGTACGGTACTCGTGGATGTAGCAATAGATCAGGGAGGATGTTTCGAAACGTCTCATCCTACGACTCACAGTGCGCCTACTTATGTGATAGACGGTATCGTTCATTACGCCGTAGCCAATATTCCGGGAGCGGTACCTTATACTTCTACACTGGCTTTGACCAATGCTACTCTCCCTTATGTCATTGCTTTAGCAAATAAAGGATGGAAAAAAGCTTGTAAAGACGACCCGGCACTAGCACTCGGACTGAATGTAGTGGAAGGAAAAGTGGTATATAAAGCAGTAGCGGATGTATTCGATCTAAAATATGAACCTATAAACTGATTAAGCAGCCAACTTTCTGAAGTAGTTTAGTTCTGAAGTAGTTAAGTTTTTCCAAATCCGACTGCTTCAGAACTTCTTTTTCTATACATATTTCTTTTCCGCTGCCCGCTGCATAGCCTCCACCAATTCATTCATGACTTCCGCTACTGATTGCTGACGGGAAACAATAGCCGACACCTGCCCTATCTCCAGTTCACCTTCTTCCAGATCCCCTTCAAATATTCCTTTCTTCGCACGGCCTCTCCCAAGCAAAGTCCGCAACTCTTCGGCAGAAGCCCCACTATCTTCAGCTTTCTCCACAGCATCCCGGAAATTATTCCTTACGAGACGTGTCGGAGCCAGTTTCTTCAGTAATAATTTAGTATCTCCTTCTCCCAAGCTCAGACAGTATTCTTTAAAGACCGGACTTGCAGAACTCTCGTCTGTCAGTGCAAAACGAGTACCGATTTGTACTCCTTCCGCTCCCAGCACCATGGCAGCAAAGATACCTTCTCCCGTACCGATACCTCCTGCAGCGATCAAAGGCAAAGTGGTCGCATTGCGTACCGCAGGAATCAGACAGAAAGTGGTCGTTTCTTCACGTCCGTTATGTCCGCCGGCTTCGAAACCTTCAGCAACTACCGCATCCACTCCTGCCTCTTCACACTTCACCGCAAAACGGGAAGAGGAAACGACATGAGCCACGATAATTCCACGTTCGTGCAACCATCCGGTCCATGCCTTAGGGTTTCCGGCAGAAGTAAAAACGATCTTGACGCCTTCTTCCGCCACAATCGCCATAATCTCTTCTATCTGGGGATACATCAAAGGAATGTTTACGCCAAAAGGACGGTCTGTAGCCGCACGACACTTACGAATATGTTCGCGAAGAGTTTCCGGATGCATAGATCCTGCGCCAAGCAGTCCCAATCCTCCCGCATTACTTACCGCGGAAGCCAGACGCCAACCGCTGCACCACACCATACCACCTTGAATAATAGGATACTGAATACCGAAAAGAGAAGTAATTCTGTTCATAAATGAATCGTTTTTCAATGTGTTAATTCGCTAATATGGAACATGACACATGTCCACATTTAATAAAACAATTTCAACGGGCAATCTGTTCAATGGGACGGTTTATCAATACAGTTGTCGAATCTCCATAAGCTCTCAACACTTCCAGCGTACGTTCCCGACGCTCTTTTCCTTTTTTATCCCAGAAGTTTTTGGTGAAAACCGCCATCAGGTCAAGTCCGCCTATTGTTCCTCCATTTATATATACGCCGCTGCCTCCAAACAAAGGAATCGGACTATCCATCACCACCGAATTAACCATCATTCCGTTTGCCCGTTCGGTCAACTGGCGGAAACGCACCCCACTCGCCCGTATCTCTTCCAATGACTTACGGACACCACCTGCCATCGGGTTACGCGCCCAGTTACTGTATGATCTCTGGTGACGCATTTCGTAGTGAGGATCTCCACGCCATGTATTCTTATCCATTCTTATTTTCTTCTGAAAAACAGGGTCCCAATTATAAGGAGTGTTCGCTTTATAAGGCATCAGGCTCAGCACGACTTTCGGTTTGGGCAATGCTTCGGGAAGAGATTCGTCGGGCAGCATCCATTTTTTCTCCACCGACATGCGGGGCGTACCTACGGCACTGCCAAAATCAATCTGCTTGACCACATCCTGATTCAAATGCAGCTCCCGGTCACTGTCCAGCAACTTCCTCAGACGCAAGGAATCTTCCTTTGTCCATTCCTGCGCATATGCCAGCAAAGCTGTCAGACACAGTACGGTAGCTGTAATAAAACGTTTTATCAATTCACTCATCTTTTCACCTCTGTTTTCTATATTCCTCACGTACACTTGCTGTGCGTGCACGCATTCGCTTCTTTTTGGACATGGCACGCCCCCTGTCAGTAGTCCGAAGACTACTGATACAAATAAACGTTGCCTCATGTTTTTTAGTTTTTATGCCCCGAAGTTTTTTTCTTTTTTTACCACCATCGGTATCCAGTGCCACAGAGCGGTTCGTCATAGCACGGATCGATTGTCCAGGATGTCTTCGGATATTTCCGGCCTTCCCACCATCGGCGATAGCAGGCTGCTGCGTCCAGCACTTCGTCATCGGTCAGAAAAAAGATTGCTTCGTAATTGTCGGCATTTGCCAGTACCATTCTGCAACCCAATGACGGGGCTGTCCCCTGACGGATAGACTCTATTACCCAAAGCATACATTCGCCTAAACGGATTTTACCGTTATTGGTATTATAGACTGAGGGGAAAGAAGGAATAATAGTCAGATCTTCCGCATATTTCAATAGTTCGGGAATGTCCTCTTCTGTAAAGTGAGGAACTTCCACCACTCCTTTTTCATTCTTCATATTATATGTGCCTGCCTTCAACTGTTTCACAAAGAGGCTCACATTGGGATTTTCATAATCCATTTCTTCGCTGGTGCATCCTGCAAAGGATACTACCATCAGGCTAACAGCCATCCATAGCATTATAAGTGTTTTTTTCATTTTCATAAGGATTAATACGTCATACGAAGTCCGCAAAGTAAATTAAAGTTAGTTGGCCGTTTCGTGCGTACCGTAGCCAGTTTCGAATCTGTCTTGAAATGATGGGAAACACCTGGCTCGGCAAAAACTGCCAGTCGGTCATTAATCTTATAAGTGATTCCGATGCCGGCAGTCACTGCCAGCTGGATAGGCTCCTCTTTAAAACTGTTGTCCGGCGCACCGGCTATGCATTTATCTGCCACACCGCCTACTGTAGCGTAGAGATCGACTTTCTTCGTGTCCATCAAAGTGACGTTGGCTTTTAGCGGAATGCCCAGATAGTGCAGATGTTGTCCGGCTGAACGCAGGTTTGAATAGAGCAATCCGGTTTCTATTCCCAGATAGTCGTTCAGTTTCCGCTCTACAGTCACTCCCGCGGAAACAGGCATCTTGTAAGTACCGTCCTCAGCCGGAAGTGCGGTCCCCATCTGCGCTTTCAGAGCCCAACGATGTTTCTTTACGTTTTTCACCGGAGCAGACATATCGGCCGTATATTTTTCTCCTTGCGCGTCAGCTGGTTCTGTGTTACCATTATTCGCCTGCCAGTAACCGTTGTGGCCCTGGTTACCGTATCGGTTACCATTCCCGGTAGTAGTCGTTGCCGAGAAGGAGAATGACATGGAGAATGAAATGGAAACTGAATCCCCTTCTTCCGGATACTGTGCTAACAATCCGAATGATTTAGGTGCCGGTTTCGGCAATACAGGTTCCATTGCCGTCGGCAATTGATTGGCACGTACCCCATCTCCATCCATTCTTCCGCTGTTTGCCACCACGATTTTGGTAAATGCCTCCTCCATCTCCTCCTTTGGAGAGAAATACCAGAAAGTAGCCGAGGATGCAGCCAATACCAGCAACACAGATGCTGCCGCTGCCACACGGAAGAATATCAACCGACGGCGATGTTGGCAAGCCACAGGAATGTCCTGCGAAAGCTCTTCCCAAAAGCCGTCCCGAACAGCCATCCCGGCATCAGCGAGACGTGTGCGAAACAGATCGGTTATTTCATCATTTTCTTTCTTCATGATTTCTATACTCTTTAATTCTTTTTGCTAACAAATACTTGGCCCGGTGCAACTGCGAAGTAGACGAGTGCTCTTTAATGTGAAGCATCTTGGCTATCTCCTTGTGCGGTTTCTCTTCAAACACATAAAGGTTGAAAACGGTTCGGCACCCATCCGGCAATTCGGCGACAAACGCCATTAATTGTTCTTCGGAGATCCCTACTCCTCCTCCCGACGAGGAAATATCCGGTATGTCGGGAAGCTGCTCTTCATGCACTACCAACTGACTGACTCGTTTCTCCCGTCTCAGATAGTCGAGTGACTGTGTCACCATCACCCGCGTAATCCACGTACAAAGCGAGGATTCTCCTCGGAACGAAAAGTTGGTAAAAATCTTGATGAAACCGTCATGCAGTACATCGTGCGCCGCATCCATATCGCCCGTATAGCGGAAGCAAACCGCCAACATTTGTTTGGAATAGAGGGTATAAAGTTCCTTTCGGGCCGAATCCTTTCCTGCCCGACAGCCCTTTATCAGTTCTATCTCGTTTTCCAATGTCAATTGTCTTTTTAATCGAACGTATGTCTGCGCCGTTTGTCCTTTAGACGCAAGAATGTGAGGAATGCTGCAATGAATATTGCTAAAAGAAGTTAAAGAAACGATGATTCACAAAAAAGAAACGGTGAACACCTGCAGCACGATAGCAACAGTACTGTTCACCGCTTATTTTTAATCATTCATCGTTTGTGCGATCAGCATGCCTTGAAACTCATATCCAGTCCTTTCACCGAATGAGTCAAAGCTCCTACAGAAATAAAGTCTACACCACATTCGGCATAATCGCGCAGTGTATCGAAGGTAATGCCTCCGGAAGACTCGGTTTCATATTTACCGGCTACCATGTCAACGGCTTTCTTCGTCATTTCGGGTGTGAAGTTATCAAACATGATACGGTCTACACCACCCAGGTCGAGTACTTGCTGCAGTTCATCAAAGTTGCGGACTTCAATTTCTATCTTCAGGTCTTTGCCTTTTTCTTTGCAGTATTCCTTGGCGCGGTTGATTGCCTTATCGATACCTCCGGCAAAGTCTACATGATTATCTTTCAGCAGGATCATATCGAACAAGCCGATACGATGGTTGACTCCGCCACCGATTTTGACAGCCATCTTTTCGAGGATACGCATCCCCGGTGTTGTCTTGCGGGTATCCAGCACACGGGTGTGAGTGCCTTCCAGCTGTTTGGCATATTTGCGGGTCATGGTCGCGATACCGCTCATACGCTGCATCACGTTCAGCATCAGGCGTTCGGTCTGGAGCAGTGACTGCACTTTTCCTTCTACCACCATTGCTACGTCTCCCGGTTTCACCTCGGTTCCGTCGTTGATGAATACTTCCACTTTCATGGTGGGGTCGAAACGGTTGAAGATTTCTTTGGCTACTTCGATACCGGCCAGTACTCCGGCTTCCTTAATCAGTAGTTTTGATTTTCCCATCGCAGTGGCTGGGATGCAAGAAAGGGTGGTATGGTCACCATCACCTATATCTTCTGCGAAAGCAAGATCGATTAGTTTGTCGATCAGTTCTTTTTCCTTATTCATTGATCTTGTCAATTCTTATTTGATGTATTAAACATTGAGTCTGCACTTTCTTCAGGAAGCAGTTCACACGGAATTTTCCTTTGGTAGTTGTCAGCGTACCTATGACAAAACTGGATTCATCCCGTTTTCCCTGGTGATTCACGTCAAAACCATTGACCTTGTTTTCTGTGAAAAACTCCTGCATCATAGCTGTAGCTTTCTTCTTGTCAACGTTCGTCGAGTTGCCTTGGAGAACGAGGTTTACCTTGTCTCCCATGTACTTACTCAGCTCTTGCGAGCTTCCTCTTTTAAAGGCCGTAATCACTCCTGCCGGTATCTCCTGCGCCATCAGCAATGAGACAGAAAGAAGCAAAGCGGCCATTCCTAAAAGCACTCGTTTCTTCATAAATCCAAGCTTTTGGGTTGAAGTTTAAAGGATTAAACTTTCAACTAATGATAGGCAAAGGTAAGCATTAATTGCAGAATAACATAAAAAATGCCTATTTTTGTGCACGAATCAGAATGGTAGACGCATGAAAACAACTTTGCTCGTCGTTGGACGAACCGTAGAACAGCACTATATTACAGCGATTAATGACTATATTCAGCGTACAAAACGCTTTATCACTTTTGATATGGAAGTGATTCCCGAACTGAAGAATACAAAGAGTCTTTCGATGGACCTGCAAAAGGAAAAAGAGGGGGAACTGATACTGAAAGCGTTGCAGCCGGGAGATGTGATCGTACTGCTCGATGAACATGGAAAAGAGATGCGTTCGCTCGAATTTGCCGAATATATGAAGCGGAAAATGAATACGGTGAATAAACGGCTGGTGTTTATCATCGGCGGACCTTACGGATTTTCGGAAAAAGTGTATCAGGTGGCTAACGAAAAGATCTCAATGTCGAAGATGACTTTCTCTCATCAAATGATACGGCTGATCTTTGTAGAACAGATTTATCGGGCGATGACAATATTGAATGGAGGGCCGTATCATCACGAATAAAGAATATTGTTATCCTGTTAAAAGAGTTTAGCTATTTGGCAAATCTAAAATAAAACCCTTCCTTTGTAGAGGAATAAAGCAGAATTTTAATAAAATAATGTCGCAACAGGAAGAATATATATCAAAACTATCTCTCTATTTATTTTGGGATATAGACATAACAAAAGCAGATATGGATACCTGTCCGGCACAAATCATACAACGTGTATTAGAATATGGACAATGGGAAGATTGGCAATTAATTCGTTCCTATTATGGATTGGACAAAATCGTATCAATATGCAAGTCATTACGCACCCTTGATCCAAAAGCCTTAGCTTACATCTGCTGTATCTCAAACACCTCTAAAGAAGAATATCGATGCTATCATGAAAGTTTGCGGAATCCTACAATATGGAACACTGAATAATAATCAAAATATCAATACCTTAAATCCGCAACTAATTTAGAAACAATTCAAATAGTTTTTTAGCCACTTAAGGTCTCTTTTAGCTACTTATCTTCTCTCTTTTTCCTTATTTTCTACACAGTTGGTCGCACCTCCCCCCTTTCCCCTGCTAGGTAAAAGCGTAAGTAATCCCACAAACAGTTATTTTTATGAACTCCGAAGTAACTTGTATGGTTTGTCGGAATAAATATTGAGTACCCATTGTCTTCCTGACTTTATCCATTTTGCAGGAACTGTAATAAATCGAAAGAAAATCATTAGTGAATATCCCTAATAATTATACATCAAAAAACCATCCTCAAATACGGCTCCATTATAACCATATATAGTCCTGTTTGCTTCATCCACGTCAAAGGTATATAATAGGATGTCTAATTCGTATCTGGCAATAGAATGTCCCGAATAGTCATATACTTCTATAAAACACCCTCCTCCCTTTTTGAAGCACCTTATATAGAAATAGTGTTTACCCGCAACCAACTCACGCTGATGAAATATTGTTTCTTTGAAATTTCCCATTACTATATGAGGGATTACGGTATCGTCAACAAGCCTTTTGCAGAGTATCATGTCATTTATTCTATAAAAATCTATTTGTTTTTTATAGGTATAAGCATAGATTATCAGAGAATCGTTAGCTGCAAGATGTCCTCTGTTCTTATCGAAGAAATTTTCTTTGTGGTTTTCTTGTTCAATCAAAATTCGCCCTGTTATCTGCCGGGTGTTTAAATTGACTTTTTCTATATCAAGCTTATTGGGAACTGTACTGTATATCAATAAAGAATCATTGACCACATTCATGTGGTTGGGTATTTCGTCATAAACAGGTAATTCCAATTTTTTCTCAAGTGACAGATGGTTGTTGCTGTCCAATGTAAAACTTTTAATGAGGAATGGAGTGTATCCAAAAATATAGACTTTATCAGAAACAGTCTTGCATAATGTAGGAGAAATTTGGAATTCATCTTCTGCCCCTCCTTTTCTCCCTCCTTTGTAAATACATTGAAATTTTGGGAGTGAATATTGATACAACAAAGTGTCAGTACTTTTTGAATCTAGAGCAAAGATACTTCCCTTTTTTACCTTTATACCATCAAGGAAAAATACTTCATTTACTTTTATTTTCTCTGCTTGAAGGGATTTTTCTACAGGAAATGGCTCTATTTTTTCCTCTGATACTTGCTTTTGTGCAGTAACTTGTACTGTACATGCACTAAACAAGGCATAAGCCAGTAATAAATAAATGCTTTTTCCCATTATAAGATTATTTTTACAATCAGTTTATTTAATAGATTATTTGTGACCCTGCACAATACAGAGAATTAATATGTGTGGTAGACTTCACTGTATAACATCCATAACATGTTGTAACATACTCTGCGGGGTAATCAGGTAATAAAGTTGTACTAGTAAATGTGTAACACTGTTTGAATCTTATAGGGTCAGCATAATCTGATTCATCTACTGCCAAGGCTTCTATATTGAGAAGCACCAAATCCGTTAATTGATGTTTAGTATTATACGTTGTATATGTGGCATAATAAGCCGCTGCCAAAACTAGGACAGCAAGTGTAACAAATTTTAATTTTTTCATTTTGATAATTTTTGATTGTTGTTTTATGTGCTTTTTACAAAGATAGTATTTAAAAAATATAAACGGAAAATCTGCTATATGTTATGCAGCAGATTATGTAGTCGTAACCCACATTGCACCCCACCCACTTCTGTTTTCCTGATAATCAGCATTGTTGTTTACATTTTTCCATTAGCCACACACACGAATTTTATCGTTTTGCAAGGTGCTACAAAGCGATTTCAGTTTTAGATGCTATTCTTTCTCCTGAATGGGAATATCACTTTTATGCCTATAATTCGCAATGGAGTGAAAATGAAGAATTTTGCAAATCTTATCAAGTCACTTCCATTCCCTTTACTTCCTTTCTGGAAGAAGAGCACTACCACTTAATCATACAAAGGCAAAAACGAAAAGATGCGCAGAGTAACCTTTAAACAATGGGGAAAGGGGAAATTTTGCCAGCATGTAAGATAGTTATATCGAAAAGGGGCTCAAAAAGACAAAAATCAGGAGAAGCAGCCAAACTAGAATCAATAAAAAGAAAACATACTAAAGATTGCGGATTTTAGGCAATATACTTTCTTCCTCATATAATTGATCAAACACCCTTCTTATTCTTTCCTCATTGGTAATCAACTGACGCAGCTCCGCCAACCGTCCGGCATTATCAGATTGGGGTATCCACAACTTCAGATACCCTCCTTCTGCATATTTATCGGCAAGATGTTTCCGGAAACGTTCATACTGATGCTCTTTATCCATCTCCGGATAATGAGACAAACCATATTGTACGGTACGGCGCAGTGTTATTTCCGGATCAATAATCCGGTCTGCCTCAGCAACAATTTTCCCGTAGATACTTCGCGGAGCTTGTTTATTGGAGGCACGATGATCTTCTATCGCTTCCTTCATCTGCAACATTTGATCATCGGTAAACCACTGCCACAAAGTTTCATCCGCAAACAGAATTTTCCCCGAAACGATATGATGAAACTCACGTCCCTCACATAAACCCAAATCATGGTAAGCGGCAATCGTATAAACCATTGCTGAATTGACTTCATAATGAAGAGCCAGCTTCATACTTTCTTCGATTACTTTTTCGACATGATCTATCCGGTGCGCCTTATCAAAGTTGACATATTGTGGGATAATCCTTTCGCGGATATGCTCGCATAACTTTATAGAAATATTCATTTTAAAATCGCTTTTCACTTTCTTATTTTATACGCAAAGATATCAAATTATTGGAAGCACAAGAAACTTTTCTTATATTTGCAATGTTCTTCATTTTAAAAGAAAGGAGATATTTATATGGATACAACATGGTCGGCTGACGAAATCTTCAATGATAAATTAGCCAATTTAGGAAATGAAGCAAAAAGGCGTTTAATCGAACTATTAGCAGCTTCCCTGACTTTTTCAGATAGCAAACAGGATGACGATCGTCTATTTGAAGAAATTTGTGGTTCATGGGCAGACGACGGTCTGACTGCCGAAGAAGAAATCAAAGAATTACAAACGGCTCGCCGACAAGATACGACCCGTAATATAATTAATCTATAAATGAAGCAATATTTATTAGATACTAATATCTGTATTTATTTTCTCAAAAATCAATACGGAGTTGCCGAACACATTAAAGCTGTAGGCAACAAAAATTGTTTTATCTCAGACATCACACTAGCCGAATTATATTTTGGTGCTTCAAATAGCGGACAAAAAGAACATAAGATAAAAGGAGTAAAAGCCATAGAGAAATATTTTACAGTAATACCTATACAAAAAGCATTAGAATGTTATGGGGATTGCAAAGCTGTACTAAAGAAACAAGGCAAACTGATTGATGACTTTGATTTACTTATCGGAGCAACCGCAATGACTTGTAATTTAATAATGGTTACAGAAAATGTAAAGCACCTCGCCCGCATCCCCAATATTAACATCGAAAACTGGATAAAAAAATAAGGGCTGTAAAGTATCACTCCCGATTCATCAGCCGATGTTCCGCCATCTGTTCGAACTTCGTTCCCGGACGGCCATAATTGGTATACGGATAAATCGAAATACCGCCACGTGGAGTAAAGATACCCGTAACCTCGATATATTTGGGATTCATCAATTTTATCAGATCTTTCATGATGATGTTCACACAGTCTTCATGAAATGCACCATGACTACGGAAGCTGAACAGATAGAGTTTCAAACTCTTGCTTTCCACCATTTTGATGTCGGGAATATAGCTGATACGTATTTCTGCAAAGTCCGGCTGCCCGGTTATGGGACACAGGCTCGTAAATTCGGGACAGTTGAAACGTACCCAGTAATCATTTTCCGGATGCTTATTATCGAAAGCCTCCAATACTTCAGGAGCATAGTCTTGTTTATACTCCGTTTTTCTTCCTAATAAGGAAAGTTGGTCTTTTAATTCAGCCATTGTTTAATGTAGTTTTAAACTCTCTACACACAGAAAAAAACGCAAAACATCTTTCACCTGTCACCATGTTCACTGAAACGGCTTATCCATCGATAGTTCAGTGATGAAAGATTGATTATTGCAATCTATCACCGATCTTTCACCATCCGGTACTCCTATTATCAAAACGACCGTTGCTTTTAGTCATTTCCTATAAAGGAATGAAGTGTTTCACTAGGATGAAACTCTAGTTTCAAAGCCTTGAAACTAAAAGTTTCTAGCGTATGAAACTATGGTTTCAAGTAATAGAAACTAGAGTTTCAAGCGTATGAAACCAAAGTTTCAACCGCTTGAAACTTCTTGAAACAACCGGCAATGACTCTTTACCCTTGTACATCTTGAAATGAAATGAACGCCAATAATACAATGGCAAGCATCTGTCAGTCACAATGAAGGTGACAATAAAAAAGCATTCATTAGTTATTATCACCCTATTATCACCATCTATTATCACCGATTATTCATTTGTAATCAATCAGTTAACCCTCAAAAGTGACAAGTGACAATAAAAAAACACGTTTTTAGTCTCTATGTAGAGATATTATTGATTCTTATTTTTCAAATACTTTTCCAGCCCCTCACGGCGTAACGTACAGGCAGGACAATGCCCGCAGCCATCCCCCTGAATGCCATTATAGCATGTCAAAGTCTCGTTACGAATCAAATCCAGCACTCCCAGTTCATCTGCCAATGCCCATGTTTCCGCTTTATCAATCCACATCAGAGGGGTATGGATCACAAATTGTTCATCCATTGCCAGATTCAACGTCACATTCAAAGACTTGATAAATGCGTCCCGGCAATCGGGATATCCGCTAAAGTCGGTCTGCGAAACTCCCGTGACCAAATGACTGATACCACGTTCGCGGGCATACACTGCTGCAATACTCAGAAAAAACAGGTTACGTCCCGGGACAAATGTGTTGGGTACGCTGCCTGCCGGTTTTTCCTGATCCATCACCATGGCAGTATCAGTCAATGAATTATGCCCCAATGTCCCAATGAAAGACACATCCATGACCTCAAATTCGACTTCCGCCTTTCGGGCTATTTCTCTGGCAAGTTCCACTTCCTTCTGATGCTTCTGACCATAAAGGAAACTTAAAGCATATACTTTCTTAAAGTTGCGTTTCGCCCAAAACAGGCAAGTAGTGGAATCTTGTCCGCCACTGAACACAACCAATGCAGCCTCTCTGTTCATCATAAAATACTCTTTATACTCTCAGCCTTCGAAACAGGCTTGAAGAAGTTGTTATATTAGATATCTTTTACTTTCAGCACGTTATAAGAAATGTCGGTATCATATACGTCGCTGCCGTCTATCTTCTTGATGACTTTTACCACACGGATCGTCACCGGAAGAATGATAACTTCGTACATAGATTTCAGAACTATCTGAAGTCCCATCATGATTAGTAGTTCTTTCCAGGCAATGATGCCTCCGAAAGCTACCGGGAAGAAAATCAGTGAGTCAGCAGTCTCGCCGACAAGCGTCGACAAAATAGCGCGGGCAGAAAAGTTCCGGCCCTGACTGGCTATCTTCATCTTGCTCATCACATATGCATTGAGGAATGAACCGACAAGGAAAGCCATCAAACTGGCTGCCACGATGCGGGGAGCCATGCCGAATACAAAATCGAAATGCTCTTCACCTTCCCAAAAAGGAGCGGCAGGTATCGCAACGGCTATCAAACCAAGTCCTACCACAAAGAAGTTCATGGCAAAACCGCTCCATATAATAAGGCGCGCTTTCTTGAATCCCCAGACTTCGGCGATACAATCGTTGATAATATAGGAAATAGGAAAAACCAATAATCCGGCTGTCACGGTCAAACTACCGATCTGGATGACTTTCGTCTCGAGAAGATTGGCTGCAATGAGGCATACATTAAAAAGAATGCCCAGCAACATAAAAGGTACTGATACTTTTTCTTTCATAACTCCTGTTTTTTACGTGGTGTTCTAGAATACACGACCGCTATTCACGGCATCATACGTCTTTTCTTTATTCTTTCGGGGTGCAAAGGTAGAAGAAAAAAGTGAAAAGGCAAAAAGAAACGTAGCTAAAGTATAGGCTTACTATCTTTTATAGCCCCGAAAGATACTCTTTCAGCGTCTCCACATACTCCTCCATCGCTTTCCGCCCGTCCTTAGTGATCCGGCAAGCGGTTCGCGGCCTTTTGCCCACAAAACTTTTCTCGACTTCGATATACCCCGCTTCGCTTAGCTTATCCAACTGTACACTCAGGTTACCGGCTGTCGACTGAGTTTTCTCTTTCAGATAGACAAATTCCGCCTCCTCAACCGTGAGAAGAATAGACATAATAGCTAGACGAAGCTGTGAGTGCAATATTGGATTCAGTTCTTTAAACATTGTTTCTTCATCTGTTTATTCATTATATGCCCCGGGATTATCATCATCACTATAAAGATAGCGGCAAACACCAGATATACTCCGCTTCCATGAATAAAAAGCATGGAAAAAGAAAGGGCGATACCAATGATTCCTGCTATGCTAAGTGGCTTGTACTTACATACCAAACCTGTGAGAGTAGCCCCCATCCCCATCAGTAAGGAAACGACAAACAGAATATCAATACGGACAACAAATGCCATGCAGGACAGGCAGAAACCCACTACTCCAAACACAGTCCATATCTGGGCGGTCACCCGGTCTATGTAATTCTTCGCTCCTTTATTCTTGTCCTTCCTATTAAAGAAGATTGTCAGCGGTCCGGCAATGGCAGGCAAAGCAAACCAGAGATAATTGATCTGCCACATTCCCGTCTGCAAATAAAAATACCACACCACAAGCGATACGATAACAGTAGTATACCCCCATATCAACAACGGATAGGCTGCATAACGGGCTGCATTGTCCTGTGTCTCCCGAATCATACGGGCAATCAGTTCCAAACTCTCTTTCTCGGAAATTCTCTTGTCTTCCATGTTCTATCAATTTTGTTTCAAAAATAATATTGTTTACGTAATAAACCAAAAATACCTGTTTATTTTCCTTCGATACGGCTTCTTTCGCTTGCCGATTTCTTTTCTACGGTCACTGTACCCGATTTCTTTCCATGATTGAAATTCCAGGTGAATGTGAGTTTCATCAGCCTTCCGCTCGAAGCCAGCTCAAAACGGTTCTGCGATGAATAACTCGGTACATTGCTGAAATAAGAATTATACCGGTTGAAGATATTGTCTACTCCCAAAGTGGCTACGCAACGCCCGTCTTTCCATTTCTTGCGCAGATGCAGGTTGAATGTATGACGAGGATCGATCCCGCTATTGCCGGAATACAACCGGCTAACTCCGTTATATTGTGCTTCCAACGAATAGTCCGACGGTAAAAGGACTGTAGCATTGGCATTGGCAAAATAAAGGAAGTGCCCAAAGTAATCGCCCTCCCGATACATGCGGATATCTTGTCTTACTCCAATAAAGCTGGCATTCAGATTCAGCCAGTTGAGCGGCTGCCAGGGAGCAGTAACAGCTACGAACCAATGGTTCTCACGATTGTGATTCTCGTTGATAACGTACGATATATCCGAATTTTCCGCATCTTCTTTACCAAACTGACGAATCAGGTCATGATGTAAATTACCGCCAATAGTCAACGTATACCGGAAGTTATAGACCAGTGTAATACTAAACTTATTAATATAGGTAGGGCGCAACATCGGGTTACCGACCAGATAACTGTATTCGGAAGTCTGAATCCGGTTCGGATTGAGAGCCGAGAAAGTCGGACGCTCTATATATCGCCCATATTGCCCGATAAGCATCCACTTATGGATTTCATCAAAATAGAAACTTCCGTCGATATGCGGAAACCAGTCCCAGTATCTTCTCGTCTGACGTTCCGTTTCATTGGAGGTCTGCGTATATTCTCCCCGAAGCCCAATATGGACAGCTCCTCTTTTCATATCCAAAGAATAAGTGCCGTACAAAGCACCGATATTCTCATGGTAATCGAGCTCATATCCATAAGCAGCATTGGGTTTCCAACTTTCGTCAGGTTCCAGCCCTTCGTAACAGGCATCATCCTTCATTCCCGTATAGGTATATTTCATTCCTACCTGAAAAAACGATTTCTTATGCAGTTGTTGTTTCCACGACAGATCGGCAGTCGCAATCTGATAAGTGGCATTAGAGCGGGAGCGATAAACGGTATCTTTATTTAAAGTACCTATCTCCTGAAAAATCTGATATTGATTTCTGCCATGCAGATCCTTAGAAATATAATCGGTGACAAGTTTCAGCACAGAACCGTCCTTATCCAGTTTATGTATGTAGTTGGCAGTAGCCGTATACATATTATAAGTCTCTTTCTGACGATACACACCCTGACTTTCCATCCCCAGCGGTCCGACAGACAGAGTAGAGTAACTCTGAGACGGCCAGATATATCCGCGACGAACATACTCCAGTTCTACTCCCAAACTATTGGAAGAATCCATCGTATAGACTGTTCCCATCCGAATCGTCCCGTAACGGGAAGGCTGCTTCATACGGGTCAGACTGGAAAAACCTTTGTCTCCCGCTGCATAATCACGAGTAACGTATAAATCTCCTTTATTCTGCGGAATCAACGTGCCGGAAGCAAATCCATACGTATCCCACTTCCCACTGTGATAATTCAAGCTTCCACTAGGCTGATAAGATTGCAAGGAAGAAGCAAAAGAAGCATTCATTGAAAGATTTCCCTGAAATCCTTTATCTGTATGACGTCTCATTATAATATGTATAGCACCTCCCTGAGCATCGGCATCCTTATCGGCTCCCGCCATCGGAAGCACTTCAACACGGGCAATATCGTCCGACTTCAAAGAACGGAGATAGCCTATCAGCATTTCTCCGGTAAGTTTTATCTCCCGATTATCTACATACACCTTCGTGCCGGAAGAACCATTAATGGAAATCCGCTCGTCGGACAACCATACTCCGGGTGCTTGCTGAAGGAGTTCCACTCCGTCTTTGTTCTGTGCAGGAGGAACGGACAGGATAAAGCGGTCCGCCTTCCGCTTCACGGGACTTGTACGTACTACTACTTCCTGCAACGCATAAGTGGAATCTTCTGTCAAAGTATCATTGGCAGCCGTTGGATGAGCAGCCACTGGAGTCTGTCCCCAAGCAGCAATTCCGGCAAAGCCGGTCAGTATCGAAAATATCAGGCGTCTCATGCTGTCAGTCATTTACCGGATAATACATTTTCACCTTAACGGTGGCCGAAGCTTCCGGCTCTTTCTTGCATTTTTCTCTGGCATATCCTTCTACCGGTATCCCCTGCTCATTCTTATCGAGTTCCCAGTTTCCGTTCTCATCATGGAAAAGAGAGATCAAAAACTTTTCCCACGGCACATCTTTCAAAACAACAGTCACTGTATCTTTAACAGCAGTTGCCATCGCATATACCGGCTTTGATTCCGAATCCTGTTGAGCCATGACCATAATGGCACCTTTTGCGCTACGAATACCCCGAACTTCTACTTTTACTTCTTGTGCAAAAGTAACAACGTGGTAACAAACAATCCCTAAAGCAATGAGTAACAAGCGTTTCATCTTTTTCTTCCTCCCGATCAATTAGTTGATACAATTTAATTAGTTTATTTTATAAACCATATATGGATTAAAAAAAGTAAGGAGCTGCGCATCTCTCTTACTCGATGCAAACATAAATAGGTTTATTTTATAAACCAAATATTTCGGAAGAATATTTCAAAAAAACAAGCCTTCCTGTCATTCGTCGTAGTTTGACAGGAAGGCTCTACTTTGACCTTAAAACACATCACTCAATTAGAAAGTGCATCAGGAGAAGTCTTTCAGTTCTTCTTTCAGACGCTTACGGATAAAGAACAAACGGCTCTTTACCGTCCCCATCGGCAATCCTAATTTTTCGGCAATTTCCCTGTATTTAAATCCAGCGACAAACATCTGGAAAGGAACTTTCATATCTTCGGGGATGGAATGTATCACTCGATACAACTGCTTCATATCATAAGCAAACTCAAAACGGTCGCCATCTTCATCTTCTATCATACTCTGCTGATTGATAGAGTAGGTATCATCAATAAGATTCATCTCACGAACAGTGCGACGGTAGTTGTTGACAAAGATATTGCGCATGATGGTAAACATCCATCCTTTCAGATTCTTGGCATGCGTAAACTTCTCATGATTGTCTAATGCCTGCAATACACAATCCTGGACTAAATCGTTGGCTGATTCACGGTCTGAAGTCAACTTATATGCGAAACGATGCAGGTCTGGCTCCATCGCCAATATTCCTTGAGTAAAATCTACTTTTTCCATTCTCGTATTTTATTTATCTAATTAGTACGGTACAAAGATCTGCTTTTTTAGAACGATTATAAATAGCAATTCTTCCGATAAGTTTGGCAATTTTTCCTTAGCCCCTCTCAACCATTTCTTTTTTTAGTTGTTCATTGGGCATTCACCTAAAACTTAACTGATAATGAAAACAAGCTTTAAAATGGTAGCTATGCTACTGGGGATTGGAATTTTCCCCGTTTGTGCCCATGCACAAAAGAAAGTAGTCATCGAAGATGAGGAACCCAATTCCATCATGTTTGTCTCACGGGACAAAGCCGGTGATGAAATCATCCGGATTATGAACGACCGTTCGCAAATGCGTTTCCATGATCCGAATGCTCCCCGCTTCTTGCTGACTGACCAGAAAGGGAAATTCGCCCTGGGTATCGGAGGCTATGTACGTGCTACGGCAGAATATGACTTCGGTGGTATTGTAGACGATGTAGATTTCTATCCGGCATTGATTCCACAACGTGGTAGTGGCAATTTTGCCAAGAATCAATTTCAGATGGACATCACCACTTCTACCCTATTCCTTAAATTGGTAGGCCGAACTAAACATCTGGGAGACTTTGTAGTTTATACCGCCGGTAACTTCCGTGGCGACGGGAAGACCTTTGAACTACAGAATGCGTATGCACAATTTTTAGGTTTCACCATCGGATACAGCTATGGTTCATTCATGGACCTTTCGGCTCTGCCGGCTACTATCGACTTCGCCGGCCCCAATGGTTCCGCCTTCTATCGTACTACCCAGCTGAGTTACATGTGCGATAAACTGAAGAACTGGAAATTCGGCGTTGCTATGGAAATGCCTTCAGTAGATGGTACCACAAATAGTGATGTATCTATCAGCACTCAGCGAATGCCGGATTTTGCAGCTTCTGCACAATATAACTGGAATAGTAACAGTCATATTAAACTGGGAGCAATCGTACGCAGCATGACTTATTCAAGCAATGTACACGATAAGGCATTTTCTACTACAGGATTTGGTCTGCAAGCCTCTACTACATTTAATGTCACCAAGAAGTGGCAAGTGTTCGGACAGCTTAATTATGGAAAGGGAATCGGTTCTTACCTGAATGATTTAAGTAATCTGAATGTAGACATTGTTCCCGACCCAGACAATGAAGGAAAGATGCAGGTCCTCCCGATGCTGGGATGGTATGCGGGCTTACAGTATAATATTTGCCCGAATGTCTTTGTATCCGGAACATATAGCCTGTCCAGACTTTACTCTGAAAACAACTATCCGAGTGCTAACCCGGAAGCTTATCGGAAAGGTCAGTACTTTGTTGCAAATGCCTTTTGGAATGTAACTAGTAATATGCAAGTGGGCGTTGAATATTTGAGAGGCTGGCGCACAGACTTCAGTTCTTCCACCCGCCATGCAAACCGATTGAATATGCTGGTACAATATTCTTTCTAACCTAATATAATATATAATATGAGAAGCCGCCTCAAAACAATGTTTGAGACGGCTTCTTTTTATATAAAATCGTAACGGATTTTAAGATCAGAATTTGTAGTCAACGCCCAAGCCGAACACTTTATTTGTACGACTATATGTAGTTGATCCAGTTGCGGTTATTTTATCATAGTCACTATAGTTTGTCCAAAAATAAGCAACATTCATCGTCAAATGCTTTGTCATCTTGATTGCGGCACCGAAACCAAGTGAATAAGAATCACACGAGAAGCTAATATCACTTTGGAAATCATCAGCCAAGCCATAATCAGTACGTTGGAAACCGCCGCTAAGAGTCAGTTGTTTTGTTACATCCCATTCTGCACCTAGCAAAAATTCATGTGTACCATGCTTCAAAGCTTTCTCTTTACCACCTGCCATACCAGCAGCTTTATCAAAGAAATGGTGATATTCAACAGATGCACGAAGAGTAGGAAGGATTTCATAACCAACAGCAGCAGTCAGCAATGCAGGAATATCACTTGGAGTGTTTACACCGTCTTTAAAACTAGCCAATGGATTAAGTTCGTCATCCGGCATTGCAACTCCACTAGCACGTACTTCCGCCTTCCTAGTCTTATTTTCGAGATTCAAATTTGTCAGAAACTCATACTTCAAACCAATATTCCATTTACCAAGTTTCACGTCAGCACCTAGAATAGGAGTGATTCCCCAACCTGTCTGATCACAGTCTAGTTCGATGGCAGCCAATTCAGTACCACCTAAGTTCGGTATATTACTGTTTACAGTTGCAGTCAGAAATCCTTCATAACCACCGCTGAAATAGTTCATACGCCCACCTGCAAAAACGCTCAACCAATCGTTTATTTTATATGACAAACCCAATTGTACACCATAAATAAACTGGCTGCCATCCATTGCGCTATTAATCGAATACATACTGGGAGTTATTTGTCCACCTGAAGCTTGGCTAATATTTCCCATAATCATTGAATCGAACATACCTAAGCCATCATCAAAAGACGCTTTTCCACCGCCACCTACAACAGCGAAACTACCGGAAATAGTCCAGTCACCTTTTTTATATGCACCTTGGAAACTAGGTATAAAAGGAGCAGAAGCTGTACCCTTATAATAACGTCTGTTTCCTTCTTCTGGGAAAAGTGGAAATGTAGTGCTTATATTACGCGTTTGATAGGCGCTTTGTCCATTCAAAGAAAGATAAAGACCGTCACCCGGCAAGAAAGCCAAACCGGCTGGATTAGAGTAAACACCGTCAATATCAATGGAAGCGCCACGTGCCAACATTCTAAGGAAAGATACGTGTTGATTAGTATTTGTCAGAAGACCTCCGGCAAAAGTTGGAATTGAAACGATTAACATTACAAATCCAATCAAGGAAATTTTTCTCATCTAAATCTTTTTTAAATTATTTCGGGCGCAAAGATACAATATTCCTGCACACGCAATATATATTTGTGCATTTATTTTCGCTTACCCTCCATTTTAATTGAAAATTAAAACTGTTTCTAATGAAACAATCTATATTTAAGACAAGACAAAGGATAAACAAATCACTTCACTTTTACGTTTATTAATAAGAATAAAAACTGAAAAAGATTATGGCCTATACAATTGCATTTTTCGGGACAAAGCCCTATGACGAAGCGTCCTTCAATGATAAGAACAAAGAGTTCGGATTTGAATTCCGTTATTATAAAGGACATCTGAATAAGAATAATGTGTTATTAACACAAGGTGTAGACGCTGTCTGCATTTTTGTCAATGATACAGCCGATGCTGAAGTAATCAACGCTATGGCAGCCAACGGAGTAAAACTTCTGGCACTCCGATGTGCCGGATTCAACAACGTAGACCTGAATGCAGCTGCCAATGCCGGAATCACCGTTGTGCGCGTTCCTGCCTATTCGCCTTATGCCGTGGCCGAATATACCGTAGCCCTCATGCTCTCTCTCAACCGGAAAATTCCACGTGCTTCGTGGCGTACGAAAGACGGCAACTTTTCTCTTCATGGTCTGATGGGATTTGATATGCACGGTAAGACAGTTGGTATCATCGGCACAGGAAAAATCGCCAAAATACTGATTCATATATTAAAGGGATTCGGAATGAACGTACTGGCTTATGACCTGTATCCTGACTACAACTTCGCACGCGAAGAACAGATAGTCTATACTTCTCTGGATGAACTGTACCATAGCTCCGATATCATTTCCTTGCATTGCCCGCTTACCGAAGCCACTAAATATCTGATCAATGACTATTCTATCAGTAAAATGAAAGACGGAGTCATGATTATCAATACCGGTCGCGGACAGTTGATCCATACCAATGCCCTGATCGAAGGTTTAAAAAACAAGAAAATCGGCTCTGCCGGATTGGATGTATACGAAGAAGAAAGCGAATACTTCTATGAAGACCAGTCCGACCGCATCATTGACGATGATGTACTTGCACGTCTGCTCTCATTCAATAATGTGATTGTCACTTCGCACCAGGCCTTTTTCACGCGGGAAGCAATGGGAAATATTGCAGTAACAACCCTGCAAAACATCAAAGACTTCATCAACCACAAGCCTCTGCTAAATGAAGTGAAGAGATAGAACTTTTACGTAACTTCCCTTGTTACAGAAGTATATAAACAATTAGAAAAGGAGAAAATTATGAAGAAAGTAATACATAAAGCAGATACAAGAGGACATTCCCAACATGACTGGCTGGATAGTTATCATACTTTCAGCTTTGACGAGTACTTTGATTCTGACCGTATCAACTTCGGTGCCCTTCGCGTATTGAACGACGATAAGATTGCTCCCGGAGAAGGTTTCCAGACGCATCCGCATAAAAATATGGAAATTATTACCATCCCATTGAAAGGACATCTGCAACACGGTGACAGCAAAAAGAATAGCCGGATTATCACTGTCGGAGAGATTCAGACAATGAGTGCCGGAACCGGAATCTTTCATAGCGAAATGAATGCCAGTCCTGTAGAACCGGTAGAAATCCTGCAAATTTGGATTATGCCGAAAGAACGGAACACGCACCCCGTCTACAAAGATTTCAGCATCAAAGAGCTGGAACGTCCCAACGAACTGGCAGTAATCGTATCACCCGACGGCAGTACGCCCGCTTCACTTTTACAAGATACCTGGTTCTCTATCGGAAAGGTAGAAGCCGGAAAGAAACTCGGCTATCACATGCATCAGAGTCACGGAGGTGTATACATCTTTTTGATTGAAGGAGAAATCGCAGTAGACGGAGAAGTACTGAAACGTCGTGACGGAATGGGTGTCTATGATACGAAAAGTTTCGAACTGGAGACATTGAAGGACTCACATATCTTACTGATAGAAGTACCGATGTAAACTCTTTAAAATTTAAAAATAAGAATTAGATATTGCTTGATACGTATATGGTAAAAACAAATATTGCTGATATCCGGCAAGAATACAGTAAAAGCGGGTTGAGGGAAAGCGAACTTCCCGGCGACCCGCTTTCGCTTTTCAGTCGCTGGCTGCAGGAAGCCATTGACGCAAATGTAGAAGAGCCGACCGCCGTCATCGTAGGCACCGTATCTCCCGAAGGCAGACCCTCTACCCGCACCGTATTGCTGAAAGGGCTGCATGACGGAAAGTTTATTTTCTACACCAACTACGAAAGCCGCAAAGGAAAACACCTGGCACAGAATCCATACATATCCCTTTCCTTTGTCTGGCATGAACTCGAAAGACAAGTACATATAGAAGGAGTCGCCACGAAAGTTCCTTCCGAAGAATCGGACGAATACTTCCAAAAACGTCCTTATAAAAGCAGAATCGGTGCACGCATTTCACCGCAAAGCCAACCGATAGCGAGCCGGATGCAACTGATACGCGCCTTCGTCAGAGAAGCTGCCCGATGGATTGGAAAGGAAGTGGAAAGGCCTGATAATTGGGGAGGATATGCCGTCACCCCCACCCGAATGGAATTTTGGCAAGGACGCCCCAATCGGTTACATGATCGCTTCCTGTATACACTAAAGACGGACGGAAAATGGGAAATCAATCGACTTTCTCCTTGATTTCACTGATTTTTCTTGCCAACTCCAACTAGAATACGTAATATTGCAACTGTAAAAATAATCAGCCTACTATGACACTGGATTATATTTATCACAGCGGTTTCGCCATTGAAACAGAAGGCGTGACCGTCATCATCGATTATTACAAAGACTCTTCGGAAACTGAACATAACCGGGGAATCGTACATGACTACCTCCTGCAAAGACCGGGTAAACTCTATGTATTAGCTACCCACTTCCATCCCGATCACTTCAACCGTGAAATATTGACTTGGAAAGAGGAACGTCCTGACATCCGGTATATTTTCTCCAAAGATATTCTGAAAAGTCACCGGGCAAAGCCCGAAGATGCCATTTATATAAAAAAGGGAGAAATCTACGAAGACGACGCCATCCGCATCGAAGCATTCGGTTCGACTGATGTCGGCAGCTCATTCCTTATTCATCTGCAAGATTGGAGTATCTTCCATGCAGGAGACTTGAACAACTGGCACTGGAGTGAAGAATCAACCGAAGCAGAGATACGAAAAGCCAACGGAGACTTCCTGGCAGAAGTTAAATATCTAAAAGAAAAAGCGCCTGAGATTGATTTAGCGCTATTCCCAGTGGACCGCAGGATGGGAAAAGATTATATGAAAGGTGCAAAACAGTTCATCGAACAAATAAAAACTACTATATTTGTACCCATGCACTTCAGTGAAGACTACGAAGGCGGAAATGCCCTCCGTGATTTTGCCGAAAATGCAGGATGCCGGTTTATCAGCATCACCCATCGGGGCGAAAGTTTTGAAATAACCAAATAAACACAATAATAATTATGAATAAGTTAACAATCCTGTTTCTTACCATGCTTCTCACATGCCTGCCAATGGCTATGAGAGCTGATTCGCACAAAGAAAAAAGAGATGATACCAGATACCTTGCGGGAGCTGTTCCGGTAGTGGATGGTAAAGTAGTATTTTCCAAGGAATTCCAAATTCCGGGAATGAGTCAGAAGCAAATCTACGACACTGTAATGAAGTGGATGAACAAACGTCTGAAAGAGAATAACAATCCGGACAGCCGCGTCGTTTTCAGCGATGAAGCACAAGGAACAATCGCCGGTGTAGGTGAAGAATGGATCACATTTTACTCCAGTGCATTATCATTAGACCGCACTTGGGTTAATTATCAAATTACCGTTACCTGCAAACCGGGCAGCTGTCTGGTAGAACTGGAGAAAATCCGTTTTACCTATCGCGAAACAGAAAAATATAAAGCAGAAGAATGGATCACAGACGAATACGCGTTGAACAAGTCAAAAACCAAACTGGTACGCGGCCTGGCTAAATGGCGTAGAAAAACGGTAGACTTTGCCGACGATATCTTTATGGATGTAGCTGTAGCCTTCGGTGCTCCCGACACTCGTCCGAAATCTGAGAAGAAGAAAAAAGAAGAAGAAGCACAGAAACCATCAATCGTTGCTGCTGCCGGTCCGGTGGTGATCGGGCAAGGTGGTAAAGTGACCACAACAGAACCGGCTCAAGCCACTGTTCCTGCTGCAACTCTCACTCCTGCAACTCCTGTCGGCAAGGCTTCGGCTGATATGCCGGGATATACAGAAATCGACCTGAAACAGATTCCGGGTGATGTATATGCACTGATGGGCAATGGCAAACTGGTAATTTCTATCGGCAAGGATGAATTCAACATGACCAATATGACGGCCAATGCAGGTGGCGCACTGGGCTATCAGAACGGTAAAGCTGTGGCTTACTGCACACTGTCTGCCGATCAGCCTTACGAAGCTATAGAAAAAGCTGATACTTATACGCTGAAACTATATGCTCCGAACCAAACGGCTCCTTCAGCTGTTATCGAATGTAAGAAACTGCCTTCACAAACGGCTCCGCAAGCGGGACAACCCCGTACATACGTCGGAGAAATCGTGAAGCTACTGATGAAAAAATAACAAGATAGCAATCATGGAAATTAAAAGTAGATTTGATCACTTTAATATCAATGTAACGAATCTGGAGCGAAGCATTGCTTTTTATGAAAAGGCGCTTGGCTTAAAAGAACATAGTCGGAAGGAAGCTTCCGACGGTTCTTTCATCCTGGTCTACCTGACGGACAACGAAACAGGTTTTCTGCTGGAACTGACCTGGCTGAAAGACCATACCGCACCCTACGAACTGGGTGAAAACGAAAGCCATCTGTGCTTTCGCGTAGCCGGTGATTATGATGCCGTCCGGCAATATCACAAAGAAATGAATTGTGTATGTTTTGAAAATACAGCCATGGGGCTTTATTTTATCAATGACCCGGATGATTATTGGATCGAGATACTCCCACAAAAGAAGTAACTTCATAAAAATAGCCGGCAGGATGATGATCCTACCGGCTATTTTTATATAAAGGGTTATCAGTTACTAAACAAATAACACATTCCTAAAATACCTGATAATATAAAAAAAGATCCGGGAACCAATGAAGACATAAGCAATCGTGTTACTTTCATTCTGCGCTGAACAAACATAGATGTTTCATTATCCGGGTTATACCAGATTGTCACTTTATCGCCTACATGTATATTGTCCGGAGAAAATACGATATCCGCTTCCGGAACAGGACCTTTCACATCTATATTAGGATTAATATATTTACAACACGTTTTATCTTTCCCTTTCCATAGGTATTCTACAGTCGGACGCATCAGAGTCCTTCCTTTTCTATCAACATCCTCCTTGATATCAACCACTTTTCCATATATTTTCTTAGGATATTCTTTCTCTATTCTCCAAATCATGAGAGAAATCACAAACGAATACATCACCATACCACCTCCACGAAAAAAGAGCAGCAGTGATAATATGAAAACGATTACTCCCATTTATTTTTTATGTCTATTAGCTCTTTTTTTTCTAATATCCGCTTTCATCTTCGCAGCTCCGGAACCATGCTGTCCACGAATATACGTCGCCTTTTTTGCTTTTGTTTTTACTTTTTCCTCTTCCCGGGGCTTATCTTTCTTACCTTTAAAGACGATTCCACCCATTATTGCATCTTCTATACTCATATATCATTTTGTTAGTATTCACATTTCTGACTACAAAGATAAGGCTTTTCTATGGAATTGCTTATCTTTGTCAACTAAAAACAATACGAAACCCTCAAAATGGCAACAACAATTCTTCCTGCAGAAAAAGACCCGATGGGAGCTGCAATCTCCGATTATTTCAATCATCACAGAGCTGACCGCTTACGAGTATTCTCTTCTCAGTTTGAAGAAGATGAAATTCCCGTCAAGGAATTATTCCGGAGCTTTCAAACGATGCCTGTACTGGAACGTACCGCACTGCAAATAGCTACAGGAAAAATATTGGATGTAGGCGCCGGAAGTGGTTGCCACGCACTGGCACTACAAGAAATGGGAAAAGAAGTTTGCGCCATTGATATCTCTCCACTCTCCAACGAGGTTATGAAACAACGTGGAGTGAAAGACTCCCGCCTCATCAATCTGTTTGATGAAACATTCACTGAAACATTCGATACGATTCTGATGCTAATGAATGGTTCCGGAATCATAGGAACCTTGGATAATATGCCCGTCTTCTTCCAGCGAATGAAACGCATACTCCGCCCCGAAGGGTATATTTTGATGGATTCCAGCGACCTACGCTATCTTTTCGAAGAAGAGGACGGCAGCATGCTGATCGATCTGGCAGGAGATTACTATGGAGAAGTTGATTTCCAAATGCAATACAAGGATATAAAAGGAGATACATTTGATTGGCTATACATAGATTTCCAGACACTTAGCCTATATGCTTCCGAATATGGATTCAAAGCGGAATTAATTAAGGAAGGAAAGCATTATGACTATCTGGCAAAACTGAGTCTTGCATAACAAAGTATTATTTCAAGTCGAAAAAAAACTCTATTTAGGATAGTGACGGTATCCTATCGGGATAGTGTAACCATATGAACCATATAGCGTCACTATCCCAACGTGATAGTGACACTATATGAATTGCCTCCAAATACGGTTCAGAGACCTGCTACGTGCACTTATTTCAGCATTTCATTGATCTGCTGAACAAGAGAAGAAAATTCCTCTTCGTTATACAGACGAGTCAGTTTGACAATTTTCCCATCGCGGTCTATCAGCACATTCCGTGTGATTCCGGCATCGCGCAACGCATATTTTGCGAAAATATCTGCTCCCGGGTCCAGCCCCAGCGGATAAGTCACTCCGGTGGACTTAGCAAAGGCAAGTACTTTATCAAGTGGTTCATCACGGTCGATACCTATCAACGCAAAATCTGCATTATCCTTATGCTTCAGCCAAATGTCTTTTTCTATAAAAGGCATCTCCTTGCGGCATACTCCACACCAACTCGCCGTAAACTGTAACATGACAACTTTTCCACGAAGCGACGACAAAGTTACTTGCTTGCCATCTGTCAATGTTATCGTAAAATCAGGAGCCATCTCTCCTACTCTGACGATATATCCTGTACTATCGGCCTGCACTGCCATCACATCATCCGTAACCTTCACCGTATCAGAAGTACCCTCAGTAACTTCCGCTCCTTTTTTCTGACCCGAACAAGCCAATAAGCTTATGGCTAAAAAAACCACACCACATACATTCATAATTTTCTTTTTCATCTTCTTTATAACCATTAGTGAGACTGCAAATATAAAAAAAGTACACGACGTATTTGCATTTTTAAAATAAATTCATACCTTTGCACCCGCAAAACAGAAAACGCCTCTTTAGCTCAGTTGGCCAGAGCACGTGATTTGTAATCTCGGGGTCGTTGGTTCGAATCCGACAAGAGGCTCACTCAAATAAAATGCCGCTATATGCGGCATTTTTTTATACCCTTTCTTTTCGGTTTTCACGATACACAACGATACTCACGGCTACCAGAATCAATAATATTCCGATAAATGTATTCAGCGTAAAAAGTTCATTAAAAACAAAGACACCGATCACAACTGCTGTCAGCGGCTCCATCGCCCCCAAAATAGAAGTGAGAGTAGGCCCTGCATTCTTTATTGCCTGTACCAGAGTTATATTAGAAATAGCGGTAGCCGGTAAGGCTAACCCTAAAATAATCAGCCAGACATAACTATCTGTCACCATACGAAGCCCAGATGTGCAACAAGCTCCTGCTATATAAGAAAGTGCTCCCAAACTCATGACATAACAAGTAAGCACCGTAGAGTTAATCTTCACAACTCTTGTATTACGCACTCCTATAATATAGGCAGCATATGAAAAAACAGAAACACAAGCTGACACCAATCCAATCGACACATTTCCATCCTTCACGTCTGCTCCTCCCAATGAAAGTACAGATGCTCCGGACAAGGACATCAACACGGCAACAATCACCCACACCGACCTTTTCTCCCGGAAAACAAACATCATAACCAATGCAACAGCCAGCGGATACATGAAATGAATCGTAGACGCTACCCCACTGGCAATGTTCTGATATGCAATGATTAAACTGAAAGAGGTGATCGCCCTCAATAGACTCAAGGCAAAAACTACCGCAAAATCCTTTCTTTTCAATCGAAAGTCACAACCGGAAAATAATCCGAATATAATTAATACGACCGAAGCTATCCCCCAACGGTAAGAAAGTACCTCAAAAGCTGAAAAACCAATCAGCAACAAAGTGATAGAGAAAAACGGAGCCAGTCCAAAAGTGGAAGAGGAAACCGCTGCATAAAGTATACCTTTTATACGACTCATGAATATATCCAACTAAAATCCGACTAAAAGTTATCAAAGTATCAAACATTATTTCACAACTCAGTGATCACAGCAACCGGCAACCCTGTACATTCAGCTATCACATCATCCGATACCCCTTTCTTCTTAAAGTTACGGGCTATCTCTGTCTTTCGGAGGAACTCCCTACCAAATAAAAGAAGTTAAGTTCACAGTCAAAGACACAACCGGAATAAACACAAACAAAAAGATAACAAAAGAGAACAATATTATGACGGTCTTCACAGCTACCGCAATTTTCCTCTTAATTATCTGGTTATTGGCCCGCTTCTTATTTCATAAACAAAAGAAATAAAGAGATGAAAAGCAGAGAATAATCCTATCGCATTACTCCCGTATCACCTGTCTTTTTTATTTTTTGAGTATTCTCTTTAAATGTTCGACATCTAAAAGTAAATTCACTGTCTCAAAATTCCCTTTATAAAAAACACCCCAGTTATTGAAAACACAAGGTAAGTTTTTCGCTTTTTCTAGTGTATCCACTTGAATTAAAGATACAGGAACGTTATTTATTTCACAATATTGTTTTACCATTTCAATCCTTTGATAGATATAAGGACATTGCATATCATAATAAATGGTCAGTTCTTCGCTTTCAACTTTCATCTTCTTAGCATTTTGCGCAAACTTTGGTATTGTTCCATCAAAAGAAAGCGCAAGCAGATCATATCCATTATCGGTTGTATCAACAACTTCAAAACCAAATTTCTTTGCAAACGATTGGTCGGAAAGCCAGTTCTTTTGTTTTTTTGATCCGAGCATACAAACACCTGATTTACCTTTTTCTTTGGCATCTGCCAAGCAATACTCCATCAGAGCTCTTCCATATCCGTTCCCTTTGGATCCCCCTAAAACCCATAAACAATAAAGATAATAATAGTTATCACCCATGACAGGAACCCAGGCTGTCTCAAGAGGAGCATACTCTATAAAAACCGTAGCCTTTGCATTGAGCTTTCTAAAAACATGGCCTTCATTGAGTCTGTCGGAAAGCCATCGCCGCTTAGCGTCAATACCCGCATGAGGCTTTTTACTACGAATAATGCAGCATAAATGCTCATCATTAAGGTTCTCGGTTGTTAAGTTCACAAAATCTGCATTCATATATGTATCCTCGCATTAAATTAGATATTATCAATCCATTGACTTTAATAATATCGCTGTACTCCCATTGTGATAGGCAAATATTTGATAATTCTTATATGGTATAATCATATTTCTTGTTATTTATGAAAGAACTGTTTCATGAAAGATACTGATTTAGCACTAGAATTCTCTTTAAATCTTTCTCTCTGCCAAAAAGAGATAAAATTCTTTTCTGTTCTTCCATTGTCGGTATTCTGATAATCAAATCCCCGATGAAAATCTCTCTATATTCTTGCACATAAACAAACTGCCAAACATTGTTTTTCTTGATTTGAAGATTCCCCATGACCTCTACGTCCATTAAAGGAAGATTGAATCTGGCAAAATTAGAAGAAAATAAACCATCCTCTTTTGTTTCCGGAGCAATTTCCATATATGCTTTTAATGAACACTGTAGTTTGAGCGAATTCATTTCAGTTGTCAAAATATCAATATCTGAAGTTTCCCCAATCTCTATATCTGACAAAATCATAGCAGATGCACCTATGATATAGAAATCAGGACCTATTTCTAACAATTCAGCAGTCATACTTGCAAGAGTCTGAACTATTTTATCTTTAATCTTCATATTTCTAATAATTCATATGTAGCAAAAATACAAAATATATTTCAGAATGATTACCGGAGAACTGAATATTATAACTTAAATGCAATCCAATATGGAAAACAAAGATTATGATCTGAAACTGGCAGGATATATATGGTCAATTTTAAAGATACACCCCATTATAGTAATGTCATGAGGAATAGATATGGATACAGTAAGAGCGATTGAAGGAGAAATGAAATTTCATGTGCAGGGATTCAAGCATACGGGGATATGAGAATGGTACATTACAGTATATTGAATAGAGTTTTCCGACACGTTGGTTAGCTCCATTCTGCATGTTTATCCATCCTTATGTAAAAATTGAAAAGAATATAATCCAACAGTAAGTTATCAGTATAAAACTTCAAGAATATATTAAACATATATAAATAATACAGGATTGTTTTTTTACGTCACTTTTTTTATCTATATTAAAGGTCAGAGAATAAGCTAACAATTTTAAATACTTTAAAGAGAGCCAAGCAAATAACAAAAACATATTTTACACAACGCCTTAAAGTCTAAAAATAGTGACATTACTTAAAATCCAGTAGTTATGAAAACAATTAATTATTTTTCCGGCTCATTGTCAGTATTATTATTTTATGCATTATTTGTTGCATGTAATGATGATCTGCAAACTATTTCTGTCACTGAAATAAAAGGAATAGAACAAACTTCCTTAAACGAAAGTAATGCTTTAATGAGTTCAGATGTAGTAACAGATAGTACTATGCTTGGTAAAGGCAACACAATATCCAACTCAACGTCTGCTACTAATGCATTCTTCACTAAACAAGAATATGAAGAGGGAATGGATTGGTGGAAAGATAGAGAAGGTGCGCTACCTGCTCTATACGAATATCAGGTATCCTGTCGTGATTTTCCTTCTGGACATGGTCCTGATACTTGCGTATATTATATGACCATTATTTGGACTTGCTATCCTCCTATTACAGAAGCTAATTGGATGGATTATCAATATATGCAAGTACAACATAGGCTAATAAGTGGTACTACTGCATTTCCTTGGCATTATTTAGGTGAAAGTGGTCCGGGAAATTATAATTTTGGAATAGTAAAAGTCAATGGATTTCAAGATCCTATGGATTTAAATGCTACACATTTGCCTACTAGCGTTCAACTTAGATATAGATTGTTGCATAAAGATTTCCCAGGGAAAGCAGATAAGAGTATTGATGATAAAGAAAAATGGTACGATAAAAACCTTGCAACTGGATGGTATTATAAAGATTACAATCAGCCAACTTATAATAACCCTTATGGTTATAATTCACAGGATTTCAACAATATGGAATCACTAAAATTCATAATCAATGATCCTAAGTGTGGCTCATTTTTTTCTGTAAGAGTGCTTGTTGACGGATATTTAGTTTTCCCCCAATTAGTAGGCGGAAGATATGAAGTTACTGTTCCAAAATTTAGGAAGATTGGAGAATATCTCATAACAGCTGAATACGCAGGTAATGTTTCGGAAGGATTTAAAACTGCAGTGCGACATGGCATCTACCAAGAATATACAAGCAAAGAAATTCATATTATGTTTAGTTGCAGTGAGTTTAGCTATGATTAACAACCTTACATATCACAATAATGAAACGAATACTTTTAATTCTATTTTGCAGTCTACATAGCATTTTGTTTCTCCGTTCACAGAACGCTAGCAGCGACATCATCTTCAAACAGTTCTTCGATAATGCCGTTGCTTTTGCTGACGCATACCCACGTGAGAAGGTATACTTGCATTTTGATAATAGTAGTTATTATGTAGGAGATACTATATGGTTTAAAGCCTACACGGTATATGCTGAGAACAATATGCCAAGCACCATCAGCAAACCTCTTTATGTAGAGATGCTCGACCAGACAGGGCATATCACCCAACGCCAAATCATTGAATTGAATAGCGGTGAAGGACATGGACAGATAATCCTGAATGAAAGTACCATGTCCGGCTATTATGAAATCAGAGCTTACACTCGCTGGATGCTTGCATTCAGCGAGCCTTCTTACTTCTCACGTACATTCCCCATCTATCAGTCTGCACAAGGAGAAAGACCTGAACGGAAGATTTCTACCTATAATCTGAATCCTTCCATGAAACAGCGACCGAAAAATGTGACAGATAAACTTGCTATCCAGTTCTTTCCTGAAGGAGGAACACTCGTGAAAGGCATCTCTTCTCGTGTGGCATTTAAAGCTGAAAGTAGAGAAGAAGGTAATGTTATTCTTGAAGGTGCCATTTATACGAAAGACGGGGAAAAGCTGACGGAAATTAAAACCCTACATGATGGAATGGGAATATTCGCTTATACACCCGAAGAAAAACCGGCAGTAGCAAAAGTTGTTTATAAAGAGAAAGAATATCAATTCGATCTACCGGATGCTCTTCCCGCAGGATATGTATTGAACGTGAATAATTCAAGCGGCGCTATTGTAGGCAACGTATTAAGCAATAGGGATACTCCGGATGCAGACATTGTAGCATTCATAAGTCACGAAGGTCGCCCCTATTCGTATTGGGTACTACGAATGAGATCAGGTGGAAATCAAACTTTCTTACTTAAAACACGCGATCTTCCCGGAGGCATATATCAAGTCAGTCTATTAGACAAATCCGGGAATACGCTATGTGAACGGTTTACATTTGTGCAACCCAATAAATTGAATTCAATACAAGTAGATGGAATTAAAGACATTTACCAACCTTTCGAACCAATTCGCTGCGAAATACAAGTAACAGATCAAAAAGGAAATCCTTTACAAGGTTCTTTATCCATATCAATACGCGATGCTATACGTTCGGATTATACAGAATATGATAATAGTATATTTACTGATATGTTATTAACATCCGGGTTAAAAGGGTATATTGATCAACCGGGGTATTATTTTGCAGATATTACGCTTCGCAAATTACAAGAACTTGATGTCTTGCTCATGGTTCACGGTTGGCGTCAATATGACTTATCACAACTTATTTCCGGCAAAAATGAAGAGCTGATTCAACAGTCAGCTGAAAAAGAGTTATTACTACAAGGGCAGATTCGTTCTTCTCTATTAAAAAAAGAAATGAAAGATATGGAGGTAAGCGTCATAGCTAAAGTAGACAATACATTTGTAGCAGGACATACGTTTACAGATGAAAACGGAAACTTTCAACTTCCAGTTACTAGTTTTGAAGGAGAAGTAGAAGCGGTATTCCAGATACGACGTCGGGGATCTAAACATAAAAAAGATGCTTCTGTTATGCTCGACCGTAACTTCGCCCCTGCCCCACGTGCCTTCAGCTATGAAGAAGAACATCCACAGTGGATGGACAAAAACTCATGGATCACCCTTTCCGACCATGTAGACTCGCTATATGCGGATTCTATCAGCAAAACTGACAATACCTATTTATTGAGCGAAGTGGAAATAGCAAAAAAAAGAAAAAATAAGAACATCACTACTCAAGTATTCGAGAAAAGCGTAGACGCATATTACGATGTAGCGCGATTGGTTGATGAATTACGCGATCAGGGAATAGTAATTAATACTATACCCGACTTGCTTAGTAAAGTGAATCCTAACTTTTCATACGATGTGCAAGACGGAAGCTCACGATATAAAGAGAAAACAATCTGTCTCATTGTTGGTAAACAAGTACTTGATACTTTAACTGCTTGGACATTGTGGAATGAGATAGATGGTATAAAACAGATTATGATATGCGAAGGAAGCAATTCGTATACTGATGAAGTGCTTAATTCAATACACGGTTCAAATATGACAAAAGGACAAAATGTAAAAGACATGATGACAGCAATGAATCCCCCACGTACCTTTGATGACAGTTTCTATCTTTATGGAGATGCTGCAAAGAAAAAAATATCGTTAGACGATACTGAAAAGGCCAAATCAGAACCCCTTTTTAGAAAGAAATCATCAGGAATCAACAATAATGTAAACGTCAATATCGATTTTTCAAGATTCGGACAATATGCTTTATTCTACATAACTCCGCATTTTAACTCCAATTATAGCAGATTAACGCAAAAGTCAATGAAGGCTGCCCATGGAACACGTCGTACAATAATCCAAGGATATTCTCGCCCATTAGCTTTCTATTCTCCTGTCTACAAAGACAAAATACCGACTGCAAATGTCAACCATCGTCGCCGTACACTTTATTGGAATCCTACTATACAAACCGACAAGAATGGTAAAATTAGCATAGAATGTCAGAACAGTATGTATGCCAATCCGATCATTCTTCACGCAGAAATGCTGAAAGGTGGAATCCCATGCAGTATTACGATTATTGGAGAGAAGAAAAAAATAAACCAGTAAATATCTCTAAAGTCCCTTTTAGAATTTCAAATTAGATGAAATACCGCCACTTCTGACAAATTCCCCTAATGATGTCAAGATTCGGTCAAGGGTAAAATGTATTTTTTGATAATCCTCATGATCTATAACTCCAAACAACCGTTATTTGGAACTAGCGCACTACAAGGATTTTTTCGGTCATTATACACGTGTACAAAACAATGAGGTTATAACCATAAATAACCCATATTCTACTATTCATTATAAACTTCTTGAATGAAAGATATTCATATATCAAAAAATTTTGTAGCTTCGTGAATATTACAAAAAAACAATAGTGAGACAACCGGAGTACATGAAACAGATATTCAATGAAGAACAAATAAATAAAGCTGTATTCATCATCGAAAGCCCTTTATCAAAGCTTTCGGAACTTTATCATAGTGAGGTTGAGAATCTTGCTATTTTATGGTGCTACTATTCTGGAAAGATAGAAGGCAATGGTTACACTTATGTTGAAACAGAGACACTCTTAAAAAACGGAATCACTCCATCAAAGAAGTATGAAGATGCCGAAATGCTAATCAATCTACACAATACATTCACCGAAGAATTGAAACATATCAAAGGGGAAAATAGTAGAAGAATAGATAAAAGCACTTTATTCAGAGTATATCAATCCATATCTTCTGATTTAGTTCCTGATGAAAAATCAGGGTATTTAAGAAATAGAACTGTTTGTGTTAGTGGCATAGAGTACACACCGACAAAGGAATTACACAAGATCCGAGAAAAACTAGACGAAATACTCTATCAACAGGAACAGTATACCAATCCATTGGAACGAGCCGTTTATCTTCATTGCAATATCGCCCAGTTACAGCCTTTCACTAGTGAGAACAAACACGCTCCCCGAATAATAGAAAGTTTTGTACTGATGCATGCTGATATCATTCCTGTTTATTCTTTAAGAGATGCTGATGTATTGAACTACAAAAAAAGACTAATATCTTTTTGCAAAACTGGAGCATATTCTCTGTATGCTGACTACTTCCTGAATAGACAAATTGAAAGAATAAAAGAAATAGAAGAATAAAAACAGTCTTTCCTTAAAACACCATCCTGATATCATTTTTTTGTAGTACCAATGTAGTACCATTTCAGTTAGGAGCAAAGAAAAACCCCTCTAGAATTTAATCTAAAGGGGGGGTATGAGGTTCCTGGCGGATTCGAACCGCCGTACACGGTTTTGCAGACCGCTGACTAAGCCACTCATCCAAGGAACCATTTTTTCTCGTTTGCGGTTGCAAAGGTAGTACAAATTTTGAAACTACCAACTATCCACAGCAATTTTTCTTTGTACTTTTTTTCTTTACACCGCACTCTTGACGTTTCTTTTCCATCATATCCTTTAAATCACAGCCACTTACGCAACTATCACAAGGATTCTCACTTTCGCGCGTACGACGAAAAAAAAGATAAATTCCATATATTACACGGGCAATGCAGAGTACAATCAGTACTCCGACTACCCATTCCTGCCAATTATTCATACAAACAACCCTCCAATCTGATAAACTGAAAATGCCACCAGCCAAGCCAGCCCTGTTGTATAGCAAGCTGCAAACAACGCCCACTTCCAACTGCCGGACTCCTGCTTAATAGCTGCTAATGCCGCAATACAAGGGAAGTAGATCAACACAAACAGCATATAACAGAACGCCACTAAAGGTGTGATCGGAATCCGCTCTGCCAAACTAGCCTCATCGGCTTCCGGATTATCCACATACAAAACTCCCAGTGTACTAACAACCAGTTCCTTCGCACCTACTCCGGAAATCAAACCGATACCCAGTTTCCAATCAAATCCCATCGGCTTTATTACCGGCTCTATAGCCCGTCCCAACTGACCGATATAAGAATTTTCCTGTTGTTCAGCTACCGTCTCGTATGCCTCATGATTCGGATAATATCCGAGGAACCAGATGATAATAGAAGCAATCATAATAATTCCTCCCATTTTTTTCAAATATTGTGCTCCTTTCTCCCAGGTATGACGGAAAATAGATTTTGCCGTCGGCATTCGATAAGGCGGAAGTTCCATTACAAAAGGAGTATCGTCACCTTTCACCAAAAACTTGCTGAACAGTCGAGCCAACAATACAGCCAGAAAAATCCCGATCGCATAAATACTTAACAACACCAAACTCGCATTGTTCGGAAAGAAAGCCCCTACCAGCAACAAATAAATGGGCAAACGCGCACTACAAGACATCAACGGATTAATCAGCATCGTAATCAGACGGCTTTTCCGGTTCTCAATAGTACGGGAAGCCATGATTGCAGGCACATTACATCCGAATCCCATAATCAACGGAATAAACGACTTTCCGTGTAAGCCCATCTTATGCATGATTTTATCCATAATAAAAGCTGCACGTGCCATATATCCGGAGTCTTCCATCAGCGAAATACAGAAATACAGAATCAGAATATTGGGCAAAAAGACGATAACACCGCCTACACCACCTACAATACCGTCAACCAACATATCCTTCAACGGTCCTTCCGACATATTGTTGCGAATCAAATCACCAATTTGTCCTACCAGCCATTCAATTCCCATCATCGGATATTCTCCAAGCACAAACGTCCCTTCGAACATCAGATACATAAAAAGGAAAAAGATTGGATATCCCCAGATACGATGAGTAACGATCGCATCCAGCACCTTCGTAGTCTGTGCCTGCTCCAGATGATTGTCAGTGAATGTCTCTTTCAACGCACCACTGATAAAACCATATTTGGCATCTGTAATAGCAGATTCGCAATCTTCATTCATTGTTTCCTGAACACGCTTAGCCATCTTGTCACGGATACGGAAAATCTCTCCCGCATTCGGCAGTGTACGCACAAAACTCTCTATATCAGGATCGTTTTCCAATAACTTGATAGACAAAAAACGAGTGGAATATTTATGGCGGATAAATTCATTCTTGGATACCTCCTCTTTTACAGCGTCAATCGCTTTTTCCAGATCGGGTCCATGATTAATATGGATGTGCCGGAATACACGACCCGTTTTTTTATGTTCACGCACGTAATCTTCCAAATGTTCTTCCTCATGATTCTTCCGGTCTTCCAAAGAATCGTGCCATTCGGTCAGATCCTTCAGAACCTCCGGATTCATATTCCCGTGTTTATCAAAGAAGTCTACACCTTCATAAAGGTTGATAACTACATGAAACAAGGTATCCAATCCACGATTCTTCTTGCTGACAGTAGGCAGCATCGGTACTCCGAACAATTTACTCAGCAAATGATAATCCAATGTATTACCACTGGATTCCAGTTCGTCGTAAATATTCAAAGCCACCACCATACGAACATTCATGTCAATCAACTGGGTAGTCAGATACAGATTCCGTTCCAGATTTGAAGAATCAACGACATTGATGATAACATCCGGCGTTTCATCAATAATATGACGGCGGACATAAATTTCTTCCGGCGTATAAGCCGATAATGAATAAGTTCCCGGCAAATCAACAATGCGGAAGTGATAACCTTCGAAATCGAAATACCCTTCTTTGGCGTCTACGGTCACACCGCTATAGTTTCCTACATGCTCGTGAGCACCGGAAGCTAGATTAAAAAGAGAAGTTTTGCCTGAGTTCGGATTCCCGACCAAAGCAACGTTGATGGTACGACGCTTACCTAACGCCAACCGTTTCATATCTTCTTCTTTTACAGAAACGTCTTCGGGCAGTCCTTCATGATATATAGTTTCTTCGGCTTGCTTTTTTGCCTCTTCCTCGCTTACCACTTCAATCATTTCCGCTTCCTGACGACGAAGAGAAATTTCATAACCTAAGACTTTATATTTAATGGGGTCTTTCAGTGGAGCATTCAGCAATACTTCAACAGTTTTACCTTTTATAAAACCCATCTCCACAATACGTTTACGAAAGCCGCCGTGTCCCAATACCTTAACGATGACACCTTTTTCACCTGTTCCTAATTCGGATAAACGCATAACTATCTTAATTTTCGGCAAAGATAATTCATAACTTCCGAGCACGCAAATTATTTAGAATGTTTTTAAATAGCAGACTTTTCATATGCCGACAGTAGCTAAATTAACTCATTAAAAGTTCAGGTTCCGACGGCTAAGTTTTTTTAGCCTATCCTGACTGACTTTATATGCAAAAACTTATCCGTCTCACTATAGTGGAACACAAGAATCGCTATAGTTCCCTTTGCGTCCGACATAGTGGCACGAAAGAGAAACTAGAGTAGGACGAATTAGATATTGCGAAAAAAGAAATTGATTTATAGGAATTTTTCTCCTAGTTAGTCCGATAAAAACAATTAGCATTCACTTGAGATAGCTCAATAAACTATTATCTTTGCAGATATGATACAACAACGGGTTATACAATATATAGAGAAGGAGCATTTATTCTCATTAAATGATAAGATTCTGGTTGCCCTGAGTGGTGGAGCAGACTCTGTTGCTTTGTTGTGTGTTCTCCATACAGCAGGTTATCCATGTGAAGCTGCCCACTGCAACTTTCATTTACGTGGGGAAGAGTCAAATCGGGATGAGCTGTTTGTACGGCAACTTTGCCGAAAATACGGGATTCATCTGCATACTATCGACTTCAACACCACTCAGTATGCAACAGAAAAACGGATTTCGATAGAAATGGCAGCCAGAGAACTTCGCTATAACTGGTTCGAAAAAATAAAAAAAGAATGTAAAGCCAATGTAATCGCCGTAGCTCATCATCAGGACGACAGTGTAGAAACGATGCTGCTCAACCTCATTCGTGGAACAGGCATCACCGGCTTATTAGGAATCCGTCCCCGAAACGGAGCAATCGTACGCCCACTGCTTTGCATCAATCGGGAAGAAATCATCCGCTACCTACAACAGATCGGACAAGACTTCGTAACAGACAGCACCAATCTGGAAGATGAATACACCCGTAATAAAATCCGTCTCCATCTGCTCCCACTGATGCAGGAAATAAATCCATCAGTCAAAAACAGCCTGATAGAGACAAGCAATTATCTGAATGATGTTGCTACTATATATAATAAGGTAATAGACGAAACCAAAAAGAAGATTATCACTCCGGAAGGTATCCGAATCGACGCTTTATTGGACGCCCCCACTCCCGAAACCCTTTTATTTGAGACGCTGCATCCACTAGGATTTAATTCGGCACAAATCAAAGATATAGCAAACTCCCTCCACGGGCAACCGGGAAAACAATTCATCAGCAAAGAATGGAGAGTTATCAAAGACCGTAATTTGCTCTTATTGGAAAGTATCCGCCCGGAAGATGGAACCACTCTTCCTTATCAATTAATAAAGGAAGAAAGAGAATACTCTCCCGATTTCCAGATTCCACAGGATAAAAAGACCGCTTGTTTCGATGCCGATAAATTAACAGAGGAAATACACTGTCGTAAATGGCGGACAGGCGATACATTTATTCCCTTCGGCATGAAAGGCAGGAAAAAAGTAAGCGATTATCTGACCGACCGCAAATTCTCTATCAGCCAAAAGGAACGCCAATGGGTACTCTGCTGCGGCGAACGCATAGCATGGCTGATAGGTGAACGGACAGATAACCGCTTTCGTATAGACGAAACGACCAAACGGGTGATAATCTATAAGATAGTCTGAGGTAGTTTCTGTTTCTTGAAACACTCGGAAAGCAGAGACGCGAAAGGAGTATCATACACCCTTGCCTTCTTCGCACAAGCTTTCACACAGGCACAACATTTAATACATTTTTCCGCATCTGTGTTTACTTCATCCCCTCTGGTGATTGCTCCAGCCGGACAACGAGCCGCACAGATACCGCAATGAGTACACAAGCTCTCATCCTCTATCCAAGGGGTACGAGGGAGCGGAGTACCGCTTTTGCGCAACTTGATCACTTTTCTCAAAAAGCGGAATAAAGGGAAAAATGGCTGACTGGGGCGTTTTATAGCACGTACATCGATCTGATAGAGAGTCTCTTCTCCAGCAGCCGCTTGTATTTTCTCCATTATTTTTCTTCCGAAATCTTCCGCATAATTCAAATCCGATTCATTCGGACGCCCGTCTGCAATCGGGCATTTATCGGTGCTATATGAATGTTCACCTATAAAGGTTGCTCCGGCAATCACTTTCATCCCGTGGGGAATAGCAAAAGCATCCAGTTCCATCAATGCCTTTTCGTAAGCACGATTTCCATAAACCACGACCAACACAGTAGGAGTATCCAGTCCACGAATATTTTCCAGACGTTCCATAGCTAAAGGAGCCACATGACCTCCATATACAGGAACTACGATAACAGCCAATGCAGAAGTGGGAATAACGGTTTCCTCGACAGTCTGCAATGTGAGATTCATCGGAACGACATTTTTTATACCAGTTCCGTGAACAATTGCTTCGGCTACTTGTTTTGATGTGTGTGTAGGCGAAAAATAAATTAAACGAGCTTCATTTACTGTCATACTATTTTCTTTTATACAGCAAAGATACGTTTTTACGCTGAAAAAAGTGTCTGATTGTTCATGAAACCAAAAATATTTATTATCTTTGCCCCGTTGAAACATTCTACGATTCAACATATACATCCCTAATTCATAATTAAAAACAAAACATATGCTCGCATATCTGCGGTTATTACGCTGTAGTAATGCTGTCCATATTTCATCAAGACAGAAATTTTAATAACTTACCATACTATATGTATAACATTATCCAATTGAACGACAAAAATCTGTCGGAACTTCAAATTATTGCCAAAGAGCTAGGCATCAAAAAAGCAGACTCATTTAAAAAAGAAGAACTTGTTTACAAGATACTCGATGAGCAAGCCATAGCCGGAGCCACTAAGAAAGTTGCCGCAGAGAAATTAAAAGAAGAACGCAAAGGAGAGAAAAGCAAGCGTTCGCGCACAGCCGTACCGAAAAAAGAGGAAAAAGCAGCACCCGCGCCGAAAAACGCTGAAGTAGCTAAAAATAAAGAAAATGCTCCTGTAGCCAAAGTTCAGCAACAGCCTAAAGAAGAAGCTGCCAATAAAGCCAAAGAGGCTCCTGCTGCTGAACCGAAAGCGGAAAATGCTGCTCCAAAACGCAAAGTAGGCCGTCCACGCAAAGACGCCAACACCACTGAAAAAGCAGAAAGCAAGGAAGTGGAAAATGCAAAACCGATAGTGAAAGCAACAGAAGAAAAAGCGGTTGCAGAAAAAACGGTAGTTGCACCTGCTGAAAAAGCTGCTCCGGTACAAGAGACAGAAAAGAAAGTAAAGGAAAACAAGCCGGCTATTGCAGAAAAACCAGTAATCGCCAAACCACAAAAGAAATCGGCACCGGTGATCGATGAAGAAAGCAATATCCTGTCCAGCGACGACGATGATGACTTTATCCCAATCGAAGACCTGCCTTCTGAAAAAATAGAGCTTCCTACCGAACTCTTCGGCAAATTTGAAGCTACAAAAGCAGAAACGGCACAGGCAGCCCCCGAACAGGCTCCACAACCACAGCAACAGCATTCTCAACCGCAACAACGCCAGCGTATTGTCCGTCCACGCGACAACAACAATAATAATAACAATGCCGGCAACAACAATGCCAATGCTAACGCCAACAACAATAATAATTTCCAGCGTAATAACAATAACAATCAGCGTCCTCCGATGCAGCAACGTCCTGCACCACAGCAGAATAATGTTGCCGAGAGCGTTCCTCCTGTACAACAACAGCCGGAACGCAAAGTGATTGAGCGTGAAAAACCCTACGAATTTGATGATATCCTCAGCGGAGTAGGCGTTTTGGAAATCATGCAGGACGGATACGGATTCCTCCGTTCTTCTGATTACAATTATCTTTCTTCTCCGGACGATATTTATGTATCACAGTCACAAATTAAGTTATTTGGTCTTAAGACCGGTGACGTGGTAGAAGGCATCATCCGTCCACCCAAAGAAGGAGAAAAATATTTCCCGTTAGTGAAGGTATCAAAGATCAACGGACGTGATGCGGCATTCGTTCGCGACCGTGTTCCTTTCGAACATTTGACTCCGCTCTTCCCTGACGAGAAATTCAGACTCTGTAAAGGCGGGTATTCAGATTCCATGTCTGCCCGTGTTGTAGACCTTTTCGCCCCGATCGGTAAAGGACAGCGTGCACTGATCGTTGCACAGCCCAAAACAGGTAAAACGATCTTAATGAAAGATATCGCCAACGCTATCGCAGCCAATCATCCGGAAGTATATATGATTATGCTACTGATCGATGAACGTCCGGAGGAAGTAACCGATATGGCACGCAGCGTCAATGCAGAAGTTATCGCTTCTACTTTTGACGAACCGGCAGAACGCCACGTCAAAATCGCAGGCATCGTACTGGAAAAAGCAAAAAGGCTGGTAGAATGCGGCCACGACGTAGTAATCTTCCTCGATTCTATCACCCGTTTGGCACGTGCGTACAATACAGTATCTCCCGCATCCGGCAAAGTACTCTCCGGTGGTGTGGATGCCAATGCGCTTCACAAGCCCAAACGTTTCTTTGGTGCTGCCCGTAACATCGAAAACGGCGGTTCACTGACTATCATTGCTACTGCACTGATCGACACCGGTTCCAAAATGGACGAAGTTATCTTCGAAGAATTCAAGGGTACAGGTAACATGGAGTTACAGCTCGACCGCAACCTGTCCAACAAGCGTATCTTCCCTGCTGTCAACATCACTGCATCCAGCACTCGTCGCGACGATCTGCTGCTTGACAAGACAACACTCGACCGCATGTGGATATTACGCAAATACCTTGCAGATATGAACCCTATCGAAGCAATGGATTTTGTAAAAGACCGTCTGGAAAAAACAAGAGACAACGACGAATTCCTGATGAGCATGAATAGCTAATCAAGAATAAGTGAGCAACAAATAATGAACGGTGGATAAACTGGAACGATGAATAATCGCAGTTTATCCACCGTTCTTTCTATAGCCCACTGTTCACGATTCATCGCAAACATCCGCCGTTCTCCACAAATCGTTCATCGCATCTTTCATTTTTGTACAAATTAGTTTCATTTACGTCCAAAAGCACTTCCCTGCTCTTTTTTGCTTTTTGTTTTTTCCTACTTTTGCTACAAAATCAATCACTTAATTCTAACCAAGAATGAAAACAATTTATCCATTCATGGGATTGGCCCTTTGTGGCGCAGCGGCTCAGGCACAAGAAAAGCCTAACTTTCTGATTATCCAGTGCGACCATCTGACACAACGTGTAGTAGGTGCTTACGGGCATACACAAGGCTGTACACTTCCCATTGACGAAGTTGCATCAAGAGGAGTGATCTTCTCTAACGCTTATGTAGGCTGCCCCCTCAGTCAGCCTTCACGTGCAGCACTATGGAGCGGCATGATGCCCCATCAAACTAATGTACGTTCAAATTCCAGCGAACCCATCAACACACGCCTGCCGGAAAGCGTGCCGACACTGGGAAGCCTTTTTTCCGAAAGCGGCTATGAAGCTGTACACTTCGGAAAGACTCATGACATGGGCTCACTGAGAGGTTTCAAACATAAAGAACCGGTAGCCAAGCCATTTACCGATCCCGAATTTCCGGTCAACAATGACAGTTTTCTAGATGTAGGTACCTGTGAAGATGCAGTTGCCTACCTCAACAATCCGCCTAAAGAACCCTTTATTTGCATTGCGGATTTCCAAAACCCACATAACATTTGCGGATTCATCGGTGAAAACGCAGGTGTACACACAGATCGCCCCATCAACGGTCCCCTACCCGAATTGCCGGACAACTTTGATGTAGAAGACTGGAGTAATATTCCTACTCCCGTGCAGTATATCTGTTGCAGCCACCGCCGCATGACACAGGCTGCCCACTGGAGCGAAGAAAACTATCGCCATTATATCGCTGCTTTCCAGCATTATACCAAGATGGTATCCAAGCAAGTAGAGAGCGTACTGAAAGCCCTTTACTCCACCCCTGCCGGAAAAAACACCATTGTCGTAATCCTGGCAGACCACGGCGACGGTATGGCATCTCATCGCATGGTGACCAAACATATCAGCTTCTATGATGAAATGACCAACGTTCCGTTTATCTTCGCAGGTCCCGGCATCAAACAGCAGAAAAAGCCTGTAGATCATCTTCTGACACAACCTACATTAGATCTCTTGCCTACCCTTTGCGATTTGGCAGGCATTGCAGTTCCGGCAGAAAAAGCCGGCATCAGCCTTGCACCGACTCTAAGAGGAGAGAAACAACAGGAAAGCCATCCTTACGTTGTTTCCGAATGGCACAGCGAATATGAATACGTCACTACTCCCGGACGTATGGTGCGTGGTCCCAGATACAAATACACACATTATCTGGAAGGAAACGGAGAAGAACTATATGACATGAAAAAAGACCCGGGTGAAAGAAAAAATCTTGCCAAGGACCCTAAATACTCTAAAATACTCGCCGAGCACCGTGCTCTGCTGAACGATTATATCACACGTTCCAAAGATGATTACCGCAGCCTGAAAGTAGATGCCGACCCTCGGTGCAGAAACCACACTCCCGGCTACCCCAGTCACGAAGGTCCTGGAGCACGTGAAATCATCAAAAGAAAATAATTCTATAAAAAAGAGTGAAGATTCCTTGCCAGTCTTCACTCTTTTTATTTCTTTTGCACATCACCATACGAACAAACAAAATAGTGAACAGTAATTTACAGCATATATCAGCAACAATTGCAGCCATATTTATATCGGCGGCTCTCCATGCAACAAACCTGAATAAAGAACGATTAGCCTCACTGCAACCACTTGTCGATTATGACCTTTCTTTCTATACAGATATCAACATTACCACAGACAGCATCATTTTATGGGAAAAGCTTTTAAGTCCTGAATTAGAAAAGCGGCAAGAATACCATATTCTGTTTCCACTGAAAATGATGGCAGTTCAGGCATTAGTCACAGAAGGCAATATCAGCCTGGCAATCAACAACGCAAATTCGATGTATCAGCAAGCCAAAACAATAGATTATCCTTTCGGAACAGCACTGGCACTGCGCGCTCTTGCAGATACCTATCAAAGCTCAGGAAATTTTCAATCTGCCATGGAGTCTTATGAAGAATCTCTGAAAATAATGCAGAAAATTCCCGCAAGCAATTCATACCTTAAAACAAGTATGTTCTATTTGATTCTGAGCGAACTCAATTTTAAACCAATGGCAGATATCCAGAAAGATTTTTCATACCTGGAATCCCTCTACCACAAGGAATCCGGTTTGCCTAATGACTTTTATCTGCCTTGTAGCTATGCATATTATTATATCCAGACCAATATGCTCCCGAAGGCATTAGAGTGTCTGAAACAATTAGATACAATCTGCAAGCAATATCCATATCCATACTATTTTTCGATTTCCAGCTATATGTACGCCAGCTATCATATTGAATCAAAAGAATATGATAAAGCACTGAAAGAATATGATGAATTACTTGCAATAACAAAAAAGTCCGCTTTATTCAGGCACGTTCAGTTATTGCAGGAACGTGCCAAAGTTTTAGCACTTATGGGTGAAAAGCAAGAGGCATGCAAGGTGTATGAGGTAATAAATAATCTCAAAGATTCATTGGATGCCCAAAGCTATCTCAGACAGATAAACGAACTGCATACCCTATATCAGATAGACAAAAGTGAACATAACTATATAAACATACAAAAAAATCTTTATTACTGGAGTCTCTCCGTTATCTTGATTATTGTAGTACTGATCATCAGCGCCATTTTCCATATCAAGCGTAACAACAATCGCCTTTTGCAGTCGCAACGGGAGCAGGAAGAAGCAAAGAAACAAGCAGAAAAGTCTATCCATACCAAAAGTCTTTTCCTCTCCAACATGAGCCATGAGATTCGCACTCCTCTTAATGCATTATCCGGTTTTTCGTCCATTCTGACAGAAGAATCCATTGATAATGAAACGAAACAGCAATGCAATGATATCATCCAGCAAAACTCGGAATTACTACTCAAACTGATTAATGACGTGATCGATTTATCCAGCCTTGAAATCGGAAAAATGAAATTCAAATTCAAGGAATGTGATATTGTAGCTTTGTGCAGAAATGTCATTGACATGGTTGAAAAAATAAAGCAGACTCAGGCAGAAGTACGCTTTTCCACCTCTCTCAGTTCGCTGAAACTGACAACGGACAGTGCCCGCCTCCAACAAGTATTAATCAACTTACTCATCAACGCTACGAAATTTACGACACAAGGCACGATCACACTGGAACTGATAAAACAAACGGAAGACACAGCACTCTTCTCCGTCAGTGATACCGGTTGCGGAATCTCCAAGGAGAACCAGAATAAGATATTCAACCGCTTCGAGAAACTCGATGAAAACGCACAGGGCACAGGACTCGGATTGTCCATCTGTCAACTCATTATCGAACAATTGGGAGGCAAAATATGGATTGACCCGGGCTATGACAAAGGAGCACGTTTTCTGTTCACACACCCGATTCGCCAAGGGCAGATAAAAGAGGAGGAAACCAGATGAAACGACTCATACTACTGATGATTACTTGTTACTGTCTGTTGCCGGGTCATGCAAACACCGACATAGCCTCAGACAGTTTACTACAAGTGTTGCAGACACTGCCGCATGACACAACCCGTCTCTCTACCCTGAATGATATTATTAAGATAGAGCAAAACAACTACAAATGTATCCAATATTCAGATACGCTGATGCAGGAAGCATTAAAACTAAAAAATGACAAATATGCCAGTTTAGCCGCTTATTATCATCTATTGTATTATTACAATCGCAGTGAACAGGATAGTGTAGCCAAATGGATAGTACGAATAGAACCGTATGTCCAGAGATCCGGTCTATGGGATTATTTTTTCGATGCTCAACGCTTCCAAATTGATTTATATACTTTTACCGAACAATATGAGCTCGCCATCAGCGAAGCGAACAAAATGAAGCAGAAAGCCCTCAACACCAACAGCAACCGAGGCACCGTAGCTGCTTACCAATGTCTGTCCAATGCTTATATCGGTAGCCAGCGCTGGGACGAAGGTCTTAAAGCACTGGAAGAAGCATACAGGCTGCTTCCGAAAAAGGGCAATGCAGTAGTCCATATTTCCGTATTGTCTCAGCTCATATCCGTAACCAAAGAAATGAAAGACAATAACAGGCAACTGAAGTACCTGCAAGAACTGGAAAGTGTACTCCGCAAATTCATCATCGACAACCCATCTTTAAAAGACGGTTTTGCTGACGTATTCATTTTCAATGAGATTTTCTACGCACATTATTATCTGAATACCAATCAACCCCTACTAGCCTATTCACATATAGAAAAATCTAAAAAGTATCTGACTGAAAATACCTATTTCATGTATAAGGTGCTCTACTACGACATCTATGCAGAATACTATCAGAGTATCAAGCAATACCAGCAGGCATCAGCCTATATCGATACTACATTAACTATGCTGAAGAAGGATTTTACCAGCGACTATGCCGAACAACTGCTAAAACAGGCTAAAATATGGGTAGAAGCTGAAGACTATAACAAAGCTACGACTCTCTATCAGCAGGCACTAGCCATCAAAGACTCAGCTGCTATGGCACTCTCCAACACCCAAATGGAGCAAATCAAAAAAAGCTACAATCTGGACAAGATAGAACTGAAACAACAAAAACAAACCAATCAGATCCGCCTGACCAGCCTGGTGGCAATCACTGCCATTCTGATTGTATTGTTCATTTCCCTGTTTCGGCTCTTCAAAATTCGAAAAGCCTTGAAATACTCAGAAAGCGAAATACGCAAAGCAGCGGAAACAGTACGGGTGACCAATGAAATCAAGAACCGCTTTCTGTCAAATATGAGCTATAACATCCGGACTCCGCTCAATAATGTAGTAGGATTCTCACAACTCATAGCCAGCGAACCAAACATAGACGAAAATACAAGAGAAGAATATTCAGCAATTATCCACCAAAGTTCAGAGAAATTAATGCGACTTGTCAATGATGTACTCGATTTGTCACGCTTGGAAGCCAAAATGATGAAATTCCAGATACAAGACTATGACGCTGTCGCACTTTGTAACGAAGTATGCTACATGGCACGCATGAATAATGAAAAGACAGGTATTCAAATCCGATTCACTTCGGAAGTAGACTCACTTTCCCTTCATACGGATACAACCCGATTGGGACATGCATTACTCAGCACTCTGACCTATCCGCAAGAATATGAACCGGAAGAACAACCGGAGGAACGAATCATCTACTTTACAGTGAGCCGGAATGGCGGAATGCTTCAGTTCCGTATTCTCAATTCTCCATTGGCAGACGAGAATTTCACCTCACAGGAGAGCATTATCCGGCATGAAATCAACCAGTTACTGCTGGCTTATTTCGGAGGAATCTATCAAGTTAATGCACAAGGAACAGAAGGTTCGGAAATTGTTTTCGCCTATCCCATTGCTTCAGAATCGGAATAAAGCACTATCTTTGCAAACTGTAAACTTAAACGCTTAATTATGTATACCAACAAACAGATTTGGAGTGTCAGTTATCCGATACTACTTAGCTTGCTGGCGCAAAATGTCATCAATGTCACCGATACCGCCTTCCTGGGACACGTGAGCGAAGTGGCTCTGGGAGCTTCGGCCATGGGTGGACTATTCTATATATGTATATTTACTATCGCTTTCGGATTCAGTACAGGCTCACAGATCGTCATTGCACGACGCAATGGAGAAGGACGTTACAGTGATGTAGGACCGGTAATGATTCAAGGAGTCATGTTCCTTCTGTTGATAGCCATCTTGATGTTCGGCTTTACCAAAGCGTTCGGAGGAAATATCATGCGGTTACTGGTTTCTTCCGAATCCATCTACGAAGGCACAATGGAATTTTTGGACTGGCGTATTTACGGATTCTTCTTCTCGTTTATCAATGTGATGTTCCGTGCACTATACATCGGTATCACCCGTACCAAAGTACTGACCATTAATGCCGTCGTCATGGCATTGACCAACGTAATACTGGACTATGCACTGATTTTCGGTAAATTCGGTCTGCCGGAAATGGGTATCAAAGGAGCCGCCATCGCTTCCGTACTGGCAGAAGCTTCCTCCATCCTTTTCTTCCTGATTTATACGTATATCAGTGTCGACCTGAAAAAATACGGTCTGAACCGTCTCCGCTCATTCGATCCGGCATTGCTGATGCGTATTCTCAGCATCTCATGCTTCACCATGCTTCAATATTTCTTGTCGATGGCAACATGGTTCGTGTTCTTTGTTGCCGTAGAACGGCTGGGACAGCGGGAACTGGCAATCGCCAACATCGTCCGCAGTATCTATGTCGTACTGCTGATTCCGGTAAATGCACTGGCAACGACGACTAACAGCCTTGTCAGCAATGCGATTGGTGCAGGAGGTATCCAGTACGTCATGCCGCTTATCAATAAAATAGCCCGATTTTCGTTCTTTATTATGCTCGGATTAGTAGGGTTGTCGGTTTTGTTTCCACAGTTCCTGCTCTCCGTTTATACCAGCGAAGCAGCGTTAATCACAGAATCCGTACCTTCGGTATATGTCATCTGTTGCGCCATGCTCATAGCATCAGTAGCCAATGTCGTATTCAATGGTATCTCCGGAACAGGAAATACACAGGCAGCCTTATTGCTCGAAACAATCACGATTGCCATTTATGGTTCCTACATCGTTTTTGTCGGAATGTGGCTCAAAGCACCGATCGAAATCTGCTTTACGATTGAGATTCTGTACTATACCTTACTGCTGTTAACAAGCTATATTTATCTCAAAAAAGCAAAATGGCAGAATAAAAAGATATAAATACAAGAGATTTTTGTACATTTGCAGGCTCAAATATTAATTCGTAATTAAACAACTATGTTCGATAATTTAAGTGAAAGACTAGAACGGTCATTCAAGATTCTGAAAGGTGAAGGCAAAATCACCGAAATTAACGTGGCGGAGACGCTGAAAGATGTACGTAAGGCATTGCTTGATGCCGACGTTAACTACAAGGTTGCGAAAACTTTCACTGACACGGTGAAAGAAAAAGCCATCGGTCAGAATGTACTTACGGCTGTGAAGCCAAGCCAGTTGATGGTGAAGATTGTGCACGACGAACTGACTCAGTTAATGGGTGGTGAAACTGTAGAAATCAACCTCGAATCCCGTCCGGCAGTTATTCTGATGTCAGGTCTGCAAGGTTCGGGTAAGACCACTTTCTCCGGTAAGTTGGCACGCATGCTGAAAACAAAGAAGAATCGCAAGCCATTACTGGTAGCCTGTGACGTTTACCGTCCGGCAGCTATCGAACAATTGCGTGTGCTGGCAGAACAAATCGAAGTTCCGATGTACTCAGAGCTGGACAGCAAAAATCCGGTAGAGATTGCACAACATGCTATCCAGGAAGCTAAAGCCAAAGGATATGACCTCGTAATCGTCGATACAGCCGGACGTCTGGCTGTAGATGAGCAGATGATGAACGAGATCACCGCTATCAAGGAAGCTATCAATCCGGACGAAATTCTGTTCGTAGTAGACTCCATGACAGGACAGGATGCCGTAAATACTGCCAAAGAATTTAACGAACGACTTGACTTTAACGGTGTAGTACTGACTAAACTGGATGGTGATACCCGTGGTGGTGCAGCTCTTTCTATCCGTTCGGTAGTCAACAAACCGATTAAGTTTGTAGGTACAGGTGAAAAGCTGGATGCTATCGACCAGTTCCATCCGGCACGTATGGCAGACCGTATCCTTGGTATGGGTGACATCGTTTCATTGGTAGAACGTGCTCAGGAACAGTATGACGAAGAAGAAGCAAAACGTTTGCAAAAGAAGATTGCCAAGAATCAGTTCGATTTCAATGACTTCCTCAGCCAGATTGCACAAATCAAGAAGATGGGTAACCTAAAAGAACTCGCTTCCATGATTCCGGGAGTAGGTAAAGCAATCAAAGACATCGATATTGACGATAATGCTTTCAAGAGCATCGAAGCTATTATCTATTCCATGACTCCGGCAGAACGTTCTAATCCGGAATTACTGAATGGCTCACGTCGCACACGTATTGCCAAAGGTAGCGGAACGACTATTCAGGAAGTAAACCGTTTGCTGAAACAATTCGACCAGACTCGCAAAATGATGAAGATGGTGACCAGCAGCAAAATGGGCAAGATGATGCCGAAAATGAAAAAGTAAGAAAGAATCTTATTCTGTTTCAGATAGAAGAGGTTGTGTCAAAACGTTGGCACAACCTTTTTTTTACGTTTTACAGTCCTGCTATATTTTCTTTTGCTTATGATGCTTTTTTCTGATTCATTTGGTAAGACGTTGCTATCTTCCACTTGTAGCGGTTTATAAATAGCCCAATAAGCATAGATTTAGCAAATGTAATGAGTCCCTTTCCTGCCTTTCTCAGTTTTGCACACATCTTTTTGATATTAAAAGCTATGGCAAAGAAGGCAAAGTCCATTGTCACCTTGTCTTCTCCCACATGCCGGAACCTTCTGTATGCCATGTTGTATTTCATTTGTCCAAAAACAGCTTCCGGTTCTATACACCGCCTGCCTCTATGCCTGATTCCTTCTTTTGAGAGCAACCTTTCCCGGGCTTGTCGTTTGTATTGGTTTAACCGGTGGTTGACTTCTATCATACGGTTCCCCCGTGCTTTAAAACAACTTCCACGCAAAGGACAGCCCTCGCATCTTTGTGCCTTATACCGGGCACTTTCGGTGGTGTATCCGCTCACCGTTCTGTCACGTTTGGTTCCTATGCGGTTCATGTGCTGCCCCATCGGACAAACGTAATAATCCCCTTCCGCATTGTAATGGAGACTTTCCGCATGGAACGGGTTGGACGTATAACGGGGACGCTGTTCTTTATGGAAGTAGTTGTACTTGACAAAGGCTTCTATCCCGTTCTCCTGCATGAACCGGTAATTTTCTTCCGAGCCGTAACCGGAGTCTGCCACACCGATAGCAGGTAAGCGGTTATAGCGGTGCCGGAAGGAGTGGAAAAAAGGAATGAGGGTCAGCGTATCGGTAGGGTTGGGAAACAGTCGGAAGTCTATGATGAATTGGTTTTCAGTGCCTGTTTGCAAATTATATCCGGGTTTGGTCTGCCCATTCCTCATGGCGTCTTCTTTCATGCGCATGAATGTGGCATCAGGATCGGTCTTGGAATAGGAATTACGTTCTCCAAGGACATCAAGGTGATTGTCGTATTCCATCAGCTTGTCACGATACCCTTCAAGTTCCCTGACCTGTTTCTTTTTCTCCCGCAGGGTTTTCTTTTCTTCCTTGTCCTTTGTTGCAGGCCGGTGTTCCAGGGCTTCTTTAAGTTCATTCGCTATGCCCGAGAGCATGGAGGGAGTGAACTCCACGGATGTGTCTTTTACGGAGTTCTCCTGTGCAATGGTTTCATCCACCTGCTCCAGAAGGATGCGGATCTTATCCATCAACCTTGTACGGTTCCTTTCGACTGTCTTGCGCCAGACAAAAGTATATTTGTTGGCCTTGGACTCGATCTTGGTACCGTCGATATACTCCACGTCAAGACTGATGAAACCTTTGTCGGCAAGGACAAGAACCAACTGCGTGAATACGTTGTTTATTTCCTCCTTTACACGGTTACGAAAACGGTTGATGGTAATAAAATCCGGATGCTCATTACCGGCAAGCCAGATATAATGGATGTCACGCAAAAGAAGCTTCTCGATTTTACGGCAGGAATAGATATTGTTCATGTAAGCGTAGATAATGACCTTGAGCATCATCTTAGGATGATAGGCTGAGCGCCCAGTTTCTTTATAAAGCTTCTTGAAATTATCAAGATTGAGATTATCAACAACTGCATTGACGATGCGGACAGGGTCGTTCGCAGCTATGTTTTCATCAATTCTTTGTGGAAAAAGAACGGTTTGGTTGGGAATGTAAGGACGAAAATGTAACTTTGCCATAACGAAAATGTAATGCCTAAAGTTACAAAAAAATTAGGTAATAACAAAGCCCGGGCTTGGGAAAGTCTGGGCTTTGCGCATAAAAAAAAGTTGTGCCAGCATTTTGACACAACCTCTTTATTTTTGCAGTAGAGTAAGGATACGCAAATATTGCACATACCTCTATAAAAACATATTCTGAATGAATAAAGTAAAAGATTCTATTTTCCTGACCAATAAACCAGACTGTATCGCAGTCTATTTTTCGCTCGGCGCCAACTCCCCCTCAACACATTCCAAGCCTCATCTCCTGACAAAAACTCCAATCCTTTTGGAGAGTTCAGTTATTTATTTTACTTTTGTCCATCACCAATAAATACTCTGAAAATATGACTCTGATAGACGGAAAAGCCATTTCCGAACAAGTAAAACAAGAGATTGCAGCTGAAGTAGCCGAAATTGTAGCTCGTGGCGGCAAACGCCCGCATCTGGCAGCAATTCTTGTGGGACATGATGGCGGCAGCGAAACCTATGTAGCTGCCAAAGTAAAAGCCTGCGAAGTTTGTGGATTCAAATCCTCTCTGATCCGTTATGAAAATGACGTGACCGAAGAAGAACTACTCGCAAAAGTACGCGAACTGAATAATGACGATGACGTAGACGGATTTATCGTACAGCTCCCGTTGCCGAAACATATCTCCGAACAGAAAGTCATCGAGACGATCGACTATCGTAAAGATGTAGACGGATTCCACCCTATCAATGTGGGACGTATGTCTATCGGACTTCCTTGCTACGTATCTGCCACTCCTAACGGTATTCTCGAACTGCTGAAACGTTATCAGATAGAAACTTCCGGAAAGAAATGTGTAGTACTCGGTCGCAGTAACATAGTTGGCAAACCAATGGCCTCTCTGATGATGCAGAAAGCGTATCCGGGTGACGCAACCGTTACTGTATGCCACAGCCGTAGCAAAGATCTGATAAAGGAATGCCAGGAAGCAGATATTATTATCGCCGCTTTGGGACAACCTAATTTTGTGAAAGAAGAAATGGTAAAAGAAGGTGCAGTAGTTATCGACGTAGGTACTACCCGCGTTCCGGATGCCAGCAAAAAATCCGGTTTCAAGTTGACAGGGGATGTTAAGTTTGACGAAGTAGCACCCAAATGCTCTTTCATCACTCCTGTACCGGGTGGTGTGGGACCGATGACAATTGTATCGCTAATGAAAAATACACTTTTAGCCGGCAAAAAAGCTATTTATAAGTAATACATGGAAGGACAGTGAAGTAACTTTCACTGTCCTTCTCTCCCTTAAATCTGACTACTATGAAAAGAACTACAATCTCCCTCTCCCCTTCTGTTTGCTATCCGTTCAGGTAAAATTATTCTCGAAAAGACACAATAAACCCCTCTTGAATCCATGAAAAAACTATTAGTATCCCTTCTTTTGGTTACACAATTCTCCTGCATCGGCAAAGCACAAGAGAATACCATTGCCGTACAAATACCGACAACAGACAGCCTGAAAACAGATACTCTTTCGCTTCTTTTCGTAGGAGACCTCATGCAACATCAAGGACAAATAAATGCTGCACGCACCACAGAAGGAGGATACGATTATTCGTCCTATTTTGAATATGTCAAAGCAGAAATAAGCAGAGCCGACTTTGCGATAGCTAACCTGGAAGTAACCCTCGGAGGAAAGCCATACAAAGGCTACCCTGCTTTCAGCGCTCCCGATGAATATCTGACGGCCATCCATAACGCCGGTTTCAATGTACTGATAACCGCTAACAACCACAGTCTCGACCGTGGCAGAAAAGGTCTGGAACGAACCATACAGCTTATAGATTCCTTGAATATTCCACATGCCGGAACATACATCAACTCTGAAGAACGTGAAAACAAATATCCCCTTTTATTAGAGAAAAACGGATTCCGTATTGCCATGCTCAACTATACGTACGGCACCAATGGAATCGTTGTCACTCCCCCCAATATTGTCAATTATATTGATACAATAATCATAGCTAAAGATATCGAAGCAAGCAAAGCACTGAATCCCGACGCAATTATTGCCTGTATGCATTGGGGAATCGAATACCAGTCACTCCCTAGCAAAAAACAGAAGTTTTTAGCTGACTGGCTGCTTCAAAAAGGAGTGGATCATGTTATTGGTTCTCATCCCCATGTCGTACAACCTATTGAAGTTCGTGAAGACAGTCTTACAAAAGAGAAACATCTTGTAGTTTACTCATTGGGAAATTATATTTCCAACATGTCTGCCCGTCGCACAGATGGCGGCTTGATGGTCAGAATGGAATTAGTAAAAGATAGTACCATCCGACTCAATCATTGTGAATATAGTTTAGTATGGACAGCTCGTCCGATTCAATCGGGAAAAAAAAATCATCAATTACTACCCATCAATCTCCCCTCTGACTCCATTCCCGTTAATGCTCGTAACTCTCTGAGAATCTTCACAAATGATGCGCGAACCCTCTTCAACAAGCATAATCAGGGAATAAAAGAATATCTTTTTTATAAAAAAAAGTAGCAGAATCTTTTGGAGATTTAAAGATAATATCTATCTTTGCACCGCGTTAGAGAAACGCAGACATGGTGGATGTAGTTCAGTTGGTTAGAGCGTCAGATTGTGGTTCTGAATGTCGCCGGTTCGAGTCCGGTCTTCCACCCCCCCCCTTATAAGTTAAGTACTTATGAGGGGTTTCTTTTTGTTGGTAGTGGTTATTTGGAGACTGAAATCATGCTAAATATTGCTTAATCTTCCTTGTTGTTGACCTATTGTTGACCCCCAATTAATAGATTAAGATGTTAACAATCAAAGCAGAAGTCCAACGAGCCAAACAAAGAAGTGATAGAACTTACAATGTCAAGGTGAGATTTACACAGGACAGAAAGGTTAAAAGGCTATCAAGCAGTCTGTTTGTAACCTCTAAGGATTTAACCAAATCTTTCAATTTCAAGGAAGGTACTACCGTAAAGAGAGAAGTGGATAAGCTAATCAGTACTTACCAAGAAAAATGTACCAAACTCCAGTTAGAGATAAATCACTACACTTTAAATGATATTTTAGTTTTCCTTAAATCAAAACGAGAGCAGACACAGCCCATAGACTTCATTCTGTTTTGTAAGGAATGGTTGGAGATGACAGATATCAAAGGAAAGAAGAATTATCAGTCTGCCCTCAATTCTTTCATAAGCTATTTAGGCAAGGAGCATTTAAAGACAAATGAAGTGACCTCTCAACTCCTTAATGGTTTCAAAACATACCTCAACCTCAAAAGAGAAAAAAAGTCATTCAATTACAGAAACAAGGAAAACGAATTCCCTCCAATAGAACTGTTTCACTCTATTTAGGAAGTATTAGACACTTGTTTAATGAAGCCAAGAAGAAGTACAACGATTATGATAGGAATATAATTCTGATACCACATTCTCCATTTGAACATGTCGAAGTCCCTAAGCAGGAAACTACACGCAAACAAGCATTGGCAGCAGAAACAATTAATCAAATATTAAAGTTGCCCTATATCTACAACGCCAATGGTAAGGAAAGAATCCGCCCGTTCAACTTAGCTAAAGACTCTTTTATTCTATCCTTCTGTTTAATAGGTATGAACTCTGTAGATTTACATAGCTGTAATGCTTTCCAAGACAATACAATCACTTATAACAGGAGTAAAACGACAGGCAGAAGGCTTGATAAAGCTAAAATGAAAGTAAAATTCTTCCTATCCTATCTTTTCTCATGGAGAAATACAAAGATTACACAGGTAAAAAAGCATTCAGATTCTATCAAATGTACAATACAGCCAACAACCTTAACAGAGCCATCAATGTAGGCTTGAAGGAAATAGACAAATTGTTAAAAGTAGATAATTTAGAATTCTATGCAGCACGACATTCATGGGCTACCATTGCCCTCAATAAAGTTGGCATTGATAAGTACACAGTCCACTCGGCATTAAATCATGTTGATGAAGCAATGAAAGTAACCGATATCTATATTGAAAGAGACTTTATTTAAGAAAAACAAGCTAATGCCAAGGTTGTAAAATATGTATTTGGAAGGTCGTAATTATCGTTCTGTAATTGGTAATGCTGTTCTGTTGTATATGAATTAGTCAAGACTTAATCTGACAGTTACGCATAAAAAAGAATAACTTTGTAATAGAAAACAGATTAAGTTATGACGACAGCAGAAAAAGTCATTAAGAACAAACTGGGATTGCTAGAACTTTCCCAACAGTTAGGAAAGATATCACGAACTTGCAAGATTATGGGCTATAGCCGTGACAGTTTTTATCGTTTTAAAGAGTTGTACGAACAAGGCGGTGAAGTTGCCTTGCAGGAGATTTCCCGCCGTAAACCGGTCATGAAGAACCGTGTGGAGGAACATATCGAACAGACTGTTGTACAAATGGCAATAGACAACCCCGCATTAGGACAAGTCCGTGTATCTAATGAACTCCGTAAGAAAGGTATTCTTATTTCGCCGGGAGGGGTACATTCCATATGGTTACGACATGATATGGAGACTTTCCAAAAACGCTGAAAGCATTATCCACCAAAGTGGAACAAGAGGGTATCGTCCTTGACGAGAACCAGGTAGCGGCATTGGAAAAAGCGAAAGAGGAAAAACAAGCTCATGGAGAAATCGAAACCTATTATCCCGGTTTTCTTGTCGCACAAGATACTTATTATGTGGGATATATTAAAGGTGTCGGACACATTTATCAGCAAACTGTCATAAATACTTACTCCAAAATAGGGTTTGCAAAGCTATATGATAGGAAAAATGCACTTGTAGCTGCTGATATGCTCAACGATAGGGTCATTCCTTTTTTCGAACAATATGACTTGAAGTTGATGCGTATGCTCACTGATAGGGGTACGGAATACTGTGAGAACAGAGAAAACCATGAGTATGAACTGTATTTGGCTGTAGAGGATATAGACCATTCGAAAATCAAGGCAAAAAATCCGCAGACAAACGGTATCTGTGAACGGTTCAACAGAACTGTGCAGAACGAGTTCTATGCCATCGCATCCAGAAAGAAAATCTATGCCACTATAGAACAACTGCAAAATGACCTTGACACATGGATGAACTCTTACAACACGGAAAGAACCCACTCTGGGAAGTACTGTTTCGGGAAACGCCCATGCAGACTTTTATAGAAGGTATAACAGTCGCAAGAAAGTATCAGCTGCAAAATCAGGAAACAATACAACCGAATGAAGCTGATAAAACTTCATTCGGTTGTAAGAGTGAGGAAATGTATGTAACATTCGCAAATGTCATCGGACAGTTTTTTTTGTAAGATAGTAAACAAACTGTCAGAACAAGTCTTGATGTAATAAGCAAATTTTAAATCGTCATTTTTCGGTAAAGTTAAATCACCATCTAATAATAGAGACTATCAGTTTATACTATTGATTACATTTTAATGTCGGTCATCTTTGGCTGGGGGTACCCCCAGCCAAAGATGTGTCTTTTTCCTCTTCAAAAATGGATTTTCGGTTTCCCATCCGGTAGCTTTGCCCGGTGAGTTTTATGACCTCGTAGTGATATAACAGCCTGTCCAGTATTGCTGAAGCCAGCACTTCGTCATCCAGCGTTTTGCCCCATTCGGTGGGTGCCTTGTTCGTGGTAATTATCAGTGAGGCTTTCTCGTGAAGCGTGTTGATCAGATTGAAGAATCCTGCGGCATCCTCTTTTTTCACCGGGAAGAGCATTATGTCATCGATGGCTACCAGGTCGGCTTTGAGCAGACGGTTGTATGCGCTCATGGCCGAAGGCATCAGCGTTTTCATCTTGATGGTGTTTATGACATCCTCCATCGTGACCATATACGCCTTGTATCCCTGCCCCGCAGCTTCGTACACGAGTCCTGCGGCGATAAAGGTCTTACCTGTTCCGGAAGGTCCCATGAGTATCAGGTTGTAATTCTGTTCGAGCCACCCCAGCCGGCGCAGTTCACGCAATCTTGGTGCGGTTATACCTTGCGAGTAGTTGTGGTCGAAAAGGTCGAGGTCGTGTCTTGCCGGCAAGGCCGCCGCTTTCAGCCGCCGTTGGAAGTCCTTGCTGTCTCTTTCCTGAACCTCGCGGGAGAGCAGGTCATGCAGGAACTCTACATGGTTTTTTCCCTGCTCCTGCGCCAGATGAGCTTCTGATTCCAGCAGGCGTGGCAGAGCGTACAGGCGCAGACGCGAGCACAGGTTTTTGATTTGTTCGTTTGTTATCATACGAAAAGGGTGTTAAAGGTGGATATGTCTGTTTTCTCGGGGATCATGGCGGATGTATCAGCCCCGGGAACCGGCTCGGTTTCCGTCCGGACCTCAATGGGGGGGCTCCTTTACGGATCCTGAGGGTCTCGGCAACCTCCATCAGGCTGCATCCGTTGAAGACACCTGCTTTAAGGCACTCGTCAAAAGCTTCGGTAAGCGTGATATCCGAGTATGCCGCGTGGCGCCGGACTATAAACTGGAGGCTGTCGCGGTAATTACGGGCCTTATGCACACGTAGTTGTGATAAATATGTATCAATCACCGTGCTTGCGGGAAGTTCTTTGCGTACAAAAGCCTCATAATCATCCAGCGAGGCTTCGCGGTCACGCCGGTGGGAGGTATTGCTTACCAGACGCCCCTTATCTCCGCTTATTTTGTGAACGGCAAGGGTTTTGCCTGTCTCATGGCTGTAGATATATAGCCGGCCTTCTTTTTCTTCGATATAGACCAGCGTCTGATGGCCGTGGTAGGTGCCTGTGGGAACGCTGTAATAATTGCCCCGGTAGGTTATCACGTTGTCCTTTCGCACGTGATGCGGCAAGAGGGTTTCGCAAGGAACAGTCGGGACTCCCTTATAAGGCATGAGGTGTGCTTTTTCCGTCTCAAACTCCTCAGACGGGACACGACGTATGCCGTGATGTTCCGTGCCGTTGGCCGTGCGTTCCAACCAGCCAAGGACTTACCTTGTTGAGCAGGTCCATGTCAACCAACTCGCGGCCGCGAAGGAAGTTGTACTTCACATATTTGACGACATTCTCTATCTTACCTTTGCTCTGGGGATCGGATTTGCGACAGAACACGGGTTCAAAGCCATGTTCACGGACAAGGGTGCGGAAAACGCGGGTAAGCACCAGGTCACCAAGGTTTTCATTGACAAGAAACATCTTGTCCTGGTCATAAACTATTTTTCGGGGTACTCCCCCGAAGAACTCGAAAGCCAGTTCATGGGCATAAACCGCAAGAGCGGTGGTAAACGGTGTACGGCTAAAGTAGACGAACTTATACCTGCTGCGGCTCAGACACATCGCAAAGAAATACACTTTTAAAGACTGTCCCTGAAGTGTCTTCATCCACCGTTCACCGAAGTCGCATTGGGCGTATTCGCCATAGGGAGTCCCGGGTTGCTTCTCGTAGGGGCGGTAACTCTTTTCAAACTCCTTGGGAAGATGGTGCGTTAAACGCAACCGGTTGACGAAGTTGAAGACCGTTTTGGGGATTACGCAGGGAAGATCCAAAAAATGCTCTTTCAAGCGGTCATGGAGTTGCGGAGCGGACAAAAAAGGCCACTTGCGCAACTCATTGACTACATAAGATTCATAGCCGTCAAGTTTATGACCGTAATGACGGTCATAGCTCTGGCTGGAAATGAACTCTTCTTCTGTCATGGACAGATACTTGGCCACCGTTTGACGGTGAAGACCTAAGGATTGACCTATTTGTATCTTATTTAGGCCATCTGAAAATAATTCGTTAACTTTGTACCACATCAGATACTTCTTTAATTGGAAGTCTCGGTCATAGCATTGTAATTAGTAGTTCGCACCACAAAATTACAATGCTATTTTTTTTAGAATCATGTCGATTTTACTTTTCCGATTTTTGACGAGACAAAGTTACCAATTACACTTGACTATTACAGTTTATCAGTACGAGACAAAAGATTACTGGTTATATTATTATTCAGCAAACTGGAATACTTATATTCCCGAGGAAGAAGAACCGCAGCTTCCTTCTGATTTGATTAAATATAAAGATAAATATCTTTTGTTTTACATAAAAGGGAAGAAAAAGCTTAATGAAAAACTTCTTCATAAAGCACTTGGTATTACCTCAATAGATGAACTTCCCCAAAAACCTCAGGGGTGTATTGATAATAGAAGATGGTTTTATCTAAAAAATAAAAAAACGAATGATTCTGTTTTTGTTCAAACAGATCGGAGTTTCTATTAGAGATATTCCGGAGCTTGACATGTTTGACTGGGAGAATGTCATCCGCTGATATTGAAGCCATTTAGACCTAGTGCAAATATTGGAAGGGCGTGTATTAACGCCCTCTATTCATTCTTGGTAGCAACAAATTCAATGCAGATGCAATAAGTATTTGATGTAATTGTTTACATTTACCGTATCGGATAGAATTTGAAAAGGCACTGTCCATAATTTTGTGTAAATAGAAAACTTCAGGATTCAGTTTTTATACTTGAATCCTGTTTTCAAATATAGCAATAAATTGGTTAAAACGTAAGCGACTGACCAAATAGGTCTTTTTTAGCATTTTTCCTGCTTAATTTTGTCTGCCCCAATAATAAGATATGCAAGAACGTAAATATATGATAAACAGAAAAATATATCTCCTCCTTCTTCTTTGTCAACACTAAAAAGTTTTATCCGTCAGTGATTTTTGAGAGAATGAAGGTTATAGCCATACAAAATTCTATATTTGCAGTTCCTTAACCCATATTATCATTCCTAAGCATATTGCGACGATAAGTTCAGGTGCATTTGCCAATCGCTCTCTCCTCACCAATGTCACATTAGGTAGTGGAGACATTACATTCCATGGAGCACCAATAAAACAATTACGATGCTATCTGTTGTTCCTCCTAAGTTTCATTTGACAGCTCCTTCTTCAGTGCGGATTTGACGAAAGGAGCCACACTCTATGTACTTGCCGGAACCGATATAACTTATTCTGAATCAAGCTGGAAAACTTATTTCGAAAACATAATGGAAATAAAAGAATAAAAGCTATCCATGATTTTGATATTATGGTATCAAAATGAAAAAATATAAATAACATGAGGTCTCAAAATGCTGGTATGACCTCATTTCTGTTGCAATAATTCCATTTCAAATATTGAAAATGTCAAAAAAGAGTTTATAATAGACTTGAACACCGTTTATAGCCCCTCATTATTTATTAAAAACTTAAATAGAGTTTATTCGAGTTTCTCGTGTCAAGAACAGAGAATGATTACAATGAATAATTGGCATCTTCTTTTCTTATTTGACAAACAATTGATACAACAGAATGAATGTATTTATTATATTATTTGTTAATAATCATAGTTTTGCCCGATAATCGATCATCCAACGTAAAAAGCTCCTGCCACCTGTTCAACCGGATCGAACTTATGAGTCAGTTTCAGATTGAATAGAAACCATCGTTAAGTCAAAAAAAATGCAGAAATCGTCTGTCATATCATATAATTCTGTAATTTTGTTGTGCAAATTCCGTAAAACTAAAACGACATTCCCAAGTTAATCTTTTAATATTAAAAATTACATATAAGTATGAAAATGAGTCTCCATTGTTTTGCGAATCTTATCCCGATAATGATTCTCGCATTTTTCTCGAATAGCGGACTGATAAACGCAACCGAAGTCGGAAAACGTACCGACGCATTGGAAGCATCAGCCTGGAACGAATCCAAATGGATTTCCGCAGTAGACGCTTCTGTAGTGAAAGGACATAACAACGGGCGCGCAGCCGATGGCGCGAGTTGGTTCGTATCCACCGTGAGAAACGAACAGAAAATTGTCTCCGCCAAGTGGATGACCGCTGGACTAGGAGTTTACCAGTTATATGTGAATGGGAAACCTGTAGGCAGGGAGTTTCTGAAACCGGGTTTCACACACTATGCCAAGACCAAACGCTCTTTCACCTATGATATTACAGATATCATCCGTACCAAACCAAACGCCGAAAACATGCTCTCCGTACAGGTGACGCCGGGATGGTGGGGTGACAAAATCATAACCCCCGGAGGACATGACGGTATGATAGGCAAGAAATGTGCCTTCCGCGGTGTTCTGGAACTGGCTTTTTCTGACGGAAGCAAGAAGCGCTACGGTACTGACCTTAAAAACTGGAAAGCCGGAATTGCCGGCCCAGTGAAACATGCCGGTATCTTTGACGGAGAAGAGTACGATGCACGCGAACCGATGGGCTACGAATGTGTGGATGAACTCTCCATTCCCGAAGAGAATACCGAATTCTCTGGCGACATCCTACCTTCGGACGGAGCAGAAGTCTACCTGCGCACAGATCTCGCCCTCGCTCCTGTCAGAGCATATGCCTGGAAGAATATAGAAGGAGCGAAGGAGAATGAGTTCGGTAAGGTGATTATCACCCGTGAGTTCACATCGGGCACGGAGATGACCGTAAGTCCGGGAGAGACATTAGTGGTGGACTTCGGACAAAATTGTGCCGGTGTACCCTCTTTCGTATTCAAAGCTGCCGAGGGAACAGTGTTGACATGCCTTCCCGCAGAGTTGCTCAATGACGGCAATGGTGCCAAGATTCGCGGCATGGACGGTCCGGAAGGAAGCTGCCACCGCGAAAATCTGCGCATCCCCCACACCGGCATCCGTCTGGATTACACCTTTGCTGCCGGAAATAATTATGTGACTTATTATCCTCACTGCACCTTCTTCGGCTACCGCTATGTCGCCATAACTGCCACCGGAAATGTCGCCATCAAGTCGTTAAAGTCCATACCCGTCACTTCCATCACAAAGGAACTGGAGACCGGCATTATCACCACAGGCAACAACCTTGTGAACAAGCTCATCTCCAACACTTATTGGGGACAGCTATCCAACTACCTGTCTATACCTACCGACTGTCCGCAGCGAGACGAGCGACTGGGATGGACAGCAGACACACAAGTGTTTGCAGAAACTGGTACGTTCTTTGCTAACACCATGAAGTTTTTCCACAAGTGGATGCGTGACATGCGCGATACCCAGAACAGTTTGGGCGGATTCCCCGGAGTGGCTCCATTGGCACAATACGGCGATGAGAAAATGCGTTTGGGTTGGGCCGATGCCGGAATCATCGTACCTTGGACAGTATGGAAACAATTCGGTGATACGCAAATCATCGAGGAAAACTGGAACGCCATGAACTTGTTTATGAACCATATCAACGACACCAAGTATAACCATGAGACCCTCTGCAGTGAGAACGGCAACTACCAATGGGCCGACTGGTTGAGCTATGAACCGTTGGAAAGCTGCAGCGGACTGGCTTTTTCTCCCCAAGGTCCGCTTCCTGATGCCATCAGCTACTGGAACTATTTGAGTGCTTCCTACTGGGTGATAGATGCTTTCATGATGCGGGACATGGCCGCCGCCACCGGTCGCGATGCCGGCAAGTACCAGCAAATGGCTGATTCGGCAAAGGCATACATCAAAGAGAACTTCCTCAACGAGGACGGCACCTTCAAAACCGCCATCCTCAACACTATGCAAACTCCTGCCTTGTTCGCCCTGAAGAACCAACTTGTGGAAGGCGAAGCCAAATCGAAGATGATAGACCGCCTGCGCGAAAACTTCGCACAACACGATCTTTGCTTGCAGACCGGATTCCTGGGCACATCCATCCTCATGGCTACCCTCACGGAGAATGGCATGGAAGACATTGCCTATGAACTGCTCTTCCAACGTAAGAATCCAAGCTGGCTGTACTCTGTGGACAATGGAGCTACCACCATCTGGGAACGGTGGAACAGCTATATGATAGACAAAGGAATGGGACCACGCGGCATGAACAGCTTCAATCATTATGCCTACGGATGTGTGTGTGAATGGATTTGGGAAACCGTTGCCGGCATCGCAGCCGATCCTGTCACCCCCGGCTTCAAGCATATCATTATGAAGCCCATTCCAGACAAGCGATTGGGACACGTAACTGCCAAATACCGTTCCGCCGCCGGACTCATCAAAAGCGCCTGGAAATATGAAGGAGACACCTGGATTTGGAAATTCACCATTCCTAAGGGTGTGACCGCCACCGTAACTCTTCCCGGAGAGATAAAGTCAAAGAACTATGGAAGCGGAACTTACAAGGTGACCAAATAGTTTTTCATGTAAGACTTTGATATTAAGAGGATTTGTAAAGCACTCTTCTTTAGAAAAATAAGACTGTCTAACAACCCGAGAAAAAAAATCACCTTGTTCTGATAGGGAGAAATCGTTAAAAAGAGACTTGTTAGACAGTCTCGACTTTTTCAAATTGAACATTATGACATACAATCTTTTCTCTTGTTTTGGCAAAATGTATGTCTGTGCATTTACTATTAAAAAAGAGAGAGATTTAAAAAACAAATTATACATGGAATAGAGAAGTGTAAAGGCCGATGAATTATTGTCATCACGCCCATTATCATATTCAAGGTGCAACGTTTTACCCCCTCTAAGAGATAGATAGTTTTTTTTCATATATAAGCAATTGATATACAATGCAATTCGTTATAATATGCTGAATTAATCGAAAACTCATACATTCAGCATTTACACTCCTGTAAAGTGGCATTTACACCCCTAAAAAAGAGAAAGGAGAGCGCCGGTGTGTGGTGTCCTTCTTATCTGTATTAACTCAATCCGATTTCTTTCTCATACTTTCTAAAAGCATTTTTCACATCATTCTTACTCACTCCAATCAGTTTGGCTATCCTTCCATAACCCAGCTGATTGCCATTTTCATCAAGAGTTTTCCACCAAGGATACCAGCCGTCAATTTCCTCGTCTGTTAATCTTCATCCCAGCCATGATTCGGTTGGTATACTCCCATTACAGAAGCTTTATCATTACTACAGAACAACCCGACACAGATACGAACAACAGTACTTTCTATCTTGCATGTCAATGCGTTAGTATTTTCTCTTGGCATTCCATAGCTGTTTCTCACCTTCCTTTATAGAGCCTACGCAGGTTCATGCCATATTTACATCGCACATCTAGCGTTGGTAAACAGGTGTCCCCAACAGTTACCCCTAAATTACTTTTAGATTTTGGTTTTGATGTGACTTCTACTTACGCAATAACGATGCTTCAGCAATAGTCCATTCTCATTCATCTCCCTATAACTCACCTATCCATCTTTTGGGATGACTTTCATTTGTCGCTCACTACCTATCGGTTTCCATCAAGGCAGCACAAAGTGATTTGTAATCGGCTCCTGTAAACCGAATACGATGGAGCTACCATCATCTCTATAAAAGTTACGAACTATACTATTTAATTAACCACTTCATAATAATAGTAGTTCTCGTGGACACAAAAATGTTGCATCCTGTAGACTGGTTAAAGGGTAGTTTGGATGCAGAAAAATATTGCAGAGTCCAGTTGCTCATAATACAAAAGGGAGTTGATGAAGATGAGATCTCAGTGAGTATCGGGGATAGAGAAGACAATGCAATTGTTGAAGGAATAAGTTTCAATAGTTGCCTTTCGTTTTTTCAAGCAGACGAAGTAGGATAAATGAAAGCAGAGACCTGTACATTCGAAGTAGTGTCATTGATCATGTACTATAAATCGGTCAGTGAAAAATTGACATGTACTCGGAAGCGAGACACGAAAGGGGGACAAATCACCCACATCTCTTTATTTTTTATATCTTTCTGATTGTATGCAATTTATACAATCCACAACATTTATCCCCTTTGAATTTGTCCTCCCCTTTCACAGACAACAAGACACATGAAATAATATCACTATCTGTACATTCTATTGTAATCTTTTATCACCCATGTGTACCATATGCTATACGGGCACGATAGACCCTTTTCCTTATCGCACTTCTCGAAATACCATAATCCCTCTTAACATCTTCGTATGTACATTTTTTCGACTGTACCATATTATAAAAGACCATGACCTCCTCAAGACCATATTTAGATTTCCGACCCGGGCCACCTTTATTACCACTGCTCTCTTCAGCAGGTTCTGCCGGTTCACTAAGATCTTTCTTACCGCCTTTTCCAACGTAGCGGAACTGATCTATTTTTGTACCGACAAACTCCAATATGGAAACGGCTTCCTTATTACCATGCTTCAATTTCATGAAACCAAGTACACGCTTATCAGAACCCAGCTTGCAATATGTAAGATACAGAAAATTGTTTGTGAAACAAACATTCCTCTTGTCTCCTCTTACACTTGCAGGAGTCAAAGGATTGGTTAGTTTCCAGTCAGACTTGGCATGACATACCTTAAGAGGCGTCAGAGGTTTACCCTTTTCCAGGCCCAGCCGACGGAGATAGTCCAAATCCGCACAAAATTACCTCATGGCTTTGACACCCGACTGTCCTTCAAGCTTGGTATAGTTATCAATAATGACAACCACTCCCAAGCCACCGGCTTTCTCCAGCTCTTCCTTAATGATAGTGATAATATGGGCAGGGGTTATCTGGCTTCCGGCATATAATTTGATGGTAGACAAATTATCAATAACGGAGTCATAATACTCCCTTATCTCATGGTTGCTCTGCTCAAGAGAGAACATGACAACCGACATCGGTGGTATGTCATGCCATTCTGAAGACAAGTTTACATCACAACGACCTCGCGCCAAAGCCGTAGCAACCTGCATAATGAAAACTGATTTTCCACAGTCGGTCGGACCGGCAAGACCGGTATCATACCCCTCCCGCAGCCAGGAGAATCCAAGACTCCTTTCCTGGCTGACATGAACAGTACCGCTTTTCACAGCTTCGTGGTAGCTTTCAGGTATGCCGTTCAAATGGAGACCGACAAGGGGCTGATTGGCTTTTTCCGCATCTCTGTCCTTACGAAGTTCATCACGTTTTTCCATTTTTTCAATGTCAGCCTTTTTCTTGGCTTCAATCTCTTCCATATGATGTTCGTGAACTTGTGCATTTTCCTCCATACGATGGGCGTGGGTCTGATCCTTCCCCCGTATCTTACATTCAGAAGTACACTTAATTTCCCCCTGTTTGTTCGCAGATGCATTATTCTGCTCCTTACTCTTACCGCGAGATTTGACGGACGTAATAGCATAACAAATAGGAACTACAACAACCAGTATGCAACCTGTCCCTATGAAAGCGTATTTGATGCTCTTTCTGGCACCCAGCTTTTCAATGGTTTCAAGAATCCTGATCGGATCTAATATTTTCATCATATATTGTGTTTTTGGTTAGTGTGTGCGAAAATAAGCATTTACAGGCCCCGATATACCCCCCGATAGAAACGATAGAAGCATTTGGGCACGATGATAGAAACAATATCCGAACGATAGAAAGTGGATAGAAACAGAAATATACCCAAAACTGTGCATACTGTGATAAAGGGTATGCGGTATCAAAGGGAAATAGAGAATCAACGGACAGTATCCTCAGACATCAAGATGAACGCTTCCCTATAAAAAAGAGAAACGGCCATTCCTTCCAACCGGCAGAAATAAAAAGGGGGATCAAAAAACAATCAGCTGCATTCAAAAAGCTCATCCAACAGGCCATCAACCATTTCTTTGTCCGCAAAATTCAAATTAGAAGCCATGTCACTAAGATTATCGGAAGGACGCCACTCTCTACTTTGACTATAAAGAACTTTTTAGTTTTGGAGTAGACATCGTTGCTGGTAGCATCTTTACAATCCGGATCATGAATATCCTTACGAGTCAAACGTTTTATCAGATAAGCAAGCTCCTTCTTTTTCTTGTCCCAGCATACGGGCGATGTCTCCACAGGCTTGCTCTTACCGGAAAAACGAAAATGAAAAACGGAATAATCGGTATCAGGTGAAATAAAGCCGTTCCTTATCAATGCATTATAAAGGATACGGATCTTCCTCTCATCCAATGACAGGTTGGGGAAATAGTCTTTCTTACTGATTGAAGTACCACAGGAAGAGGGGGCAGTAGGATCCAGTTGTGGGCCGGACGGAGAGACAGGCTCCTGCGGAGAAGGCGGATCCATTAAAAAGAGAGACTGCTCCTTTATATTTTTTCTGACACAATAATCACGGAATTCAGTCTGTATCTCATAGAGAAAAGACGAATGACATAAATCATCGTATAATCTGTCATTCACCTTACAATCCCGGGATCGGAGCATATCAAATATAAAATCCGAAAATTAGGGAGACTCCTCATCATAAAGGTAATAATGCGCAGAATAGATCAAGGTTATAAAATCAAGATATTTGTCATAAACAGGAAAACTTATAATACACCGGATAAACTCAAGAAATAATGCGGATAAAGGAAGAATCGTTTTATGCGTAAGACTGTAATCACGCCAACGGACATAATTGGAGAAAGACTTCAAGGCCAGATAGACGGAAACAAAAGTTACGCTCTTGCCTAAAACACCCGGAACATTCATAGATATTTTTGTTGCGGTTTTCCATAAAGTTTCATTACTCAATCCATTAGCAGCCCGCTGCAAATAATTATCACCTCTCTCTAAATCCTGGCTCATATAAGAAGTTACCAGAAGGGCAAACAACTTTTCAAAGAAAGACAGAATGTATTGCTCAGAAGATGAACAATCCTCCTTCTGAAGAACAAGCAAATAATCACACAGCCTTTTTTTAGACCATGATTCTTCTATTATCTTGTATCAAAATTGATCCATTGGTATCTATATTATAGATATTTACACTGCAAAAATACGACAGAAAAAAATATTTGCCACATTTCAGAGGATAAAATGTACGAAGAATATTACAAAAACATATTGTTTTTTTGTAATAACAAAAAAAATCCCTTAGATTTTAGAATATTCTAAAATACGGTATTGAGACCAAATGCTATTCCTGAAATTTGATACCCTATATTTATTCAAATTTGCTCGTGACAGATTTTGCTTGGATTATTTTACTTCGAATTGAGATACGGCCATCGTTCTATTTATTGAAAGAAGTAACTGTCATACATTTTGATTACAAGGAAAGAAGCAAATCTGCCAATAAGACAGCTATTTCCGGTCCGTCTTTCGGTGCATCTTTGGGCTTCCATGCCACAACGAATCGAACAGATGCGGATTTCACTTTATAACCTTTGTCTTGCCATTCTGACAATGTAATCTGCATGCTTTGTGACAACTTCGCTACCGGTTTTTTAGTTAGGATGTTATACAAAACGAAATTGTTGTAATTTAAAAAATCTCCACTTTTTAATGCCAATACCTCTTGCTTAAGTTCTTTGAAAAATCCCAAATAAACATCTTTGTGAGAGAGTTGGAGAACTATTTCTTCTGGCATTTCATACTCTTTTGTGCTGATATGGTACTGGCCCACACTTAAGTGATTAAAGCAATCGCCATTTGTATGTATAAACAATCGTTTTTTTGCACGGGTCATTCCCACATAATACCGGCGCATCAAATGAACATTTTTCGAATAATTATCAGATATGAGCATATATACGTCATCAAATTCTCTCCCCTTAGCTTTATGAATAGTCGATACCACAACATCTGCGCCTGAAACATCACAGAAATCTTCCACTGATGACTCAAAGACAAACTCTTTGAAATCACTAAAATATTTGGTTTTGTTGGTTTGTTCAAACAGTTGTACACAACGTTTTATATATGTCAGACTTTGACTCCTGTCATAGGCGGAAAAGGTTGCATGTTTGGCGTCTTTCCATAATTCCTCTGGAATTAGAGGTGTCCTCACTCGTTTGTCCAGATACCTCAAGAAATACCTCATCTCCGCCATATTCCAGAAAAGAAAACCATCCATAGACTGTACCAACTTGCTGTTTATGCCATATTTCCGCAAAAGAGCTACCAAGATTACAGCTTCTTCATTCGTTTGGGTGAGCACACACGAGGTACCGCTCCCCCGATAATGAATCAATTCCTCAACGAGCGGCTGAAATATATACTTTGATTGATGGCGTGTCACACCAACCCAACCATCCTCTTCCCTCATTGAGATAATTGGTGTGCTTTTCATCCTTTTACTGATACCTCGCACAAATTCGTTGGCGAAATTAACTGGTTGGTGCGCACTGCGATAATTCTCAGTCATCTCGACCAACTTGCTGCCGGGCTCCTGTGACAGCTGGTACATATATCCGGAATCGGCCCCACGGAATTCATAAATGCTTTGGTCATCATCGCCTACTGCTATCACACGCATCTCTTCGTTTTTATTCATAAGGGCCTTTACAAGTGCATATTCTTCAACGCCCATGTCCTGAGCTTCGTCTATGACCAGTACCGTTTTGCCTATTTTGTTTGGTTCCACTTCTCCTTGATTAATCATCTCGGTAGCTTTTGCTACGACATTTTTGGCATCTTCAAGGTTTCCTATCCGCCCCAAGAGGTCAAAACAATAGGAGTGGAATGTCTTTATTTCAACAAAGTGAGCAGCGTTGCCTATCAGTTCCATAAGTCTTTGTTTGAATTCTGTAGCGGCTGCTCTTGAAAACGTTAGCATCAGAAGTTGCTCGTGTTTTACATCTTCAAGCAGAAGAAGTGATGCGAGTTTGTGGACTAGTACACGTGTCTTTCCGCTGCCAGGACCTGCCGCGACAACGATGCAACGTGAATCCTTGTCGGCAACAATCTCCATTTGACGTTTGGACAGCTGACCAAACAATTGTTTGTATTTCTGTGGTGTCAAGTTGTGCTGTATTTCACTAATTCTTTCTCCTTTAAAATATTTGGTGACAAATTTCTTGTAGTCCATTTGGAAATAGTCCTGAACATATTGCAAAGCTGAATTATAATCCTTTACCATCAGATTAGCATATTCACCCACAATATGAACTTGCTGAATCTTCTGCTTGTAGAATTCATTAAGCATCCGGTAGTCATCCTGTCTATATCTCGATTTGTTATCCTTTATTCTTTGTATATTCATGGTGTTATAAAGGACCAAGAAGCCGCCTTCGAGTTTGAGCGCACCGATTTTTGACAGATATAAAAGTGCTTCCTCCACGTCTTCCAACTGTAGATTGTCAAACCCACTAAAAAAAGATTGGGGAGTTGACTTTATTTGATTTAAAAGTTCTACTACAGAAAATTGAACGGCCTTATTCCCCTTTCCTGTATCAGCGGTTAGCCTGTATAGCCATTCTATGGCAAAACGGCTCACCTCCAATCGCCTTTCAAAACGTTTGATAGTTAATTCCATATCTGCCAGACGACTGATTTCCATATTGTGGACCTCATCCTCTTTCTTGCGAGTATATCCCTTAACGGTAAGAAAATAGAGTAGTGTACGGATATCTTTTTCTTTGGATGTATTGATTCCGTCATTCACAGCATTGTCATTCAGTTGCTTGCATGATATCCGCAAAGACCCGTCAGGAATGTGGGTAAGGATATATTGTTCGAGTTTTGCAAAACGTTCAAGGAGTATTTGTGATTTTCTTTCCGAGTCACCTGTATCCAACAAATAAGCAGATATATCCTTACTATCGGCTAATATGCCTTCCTGTCGCATTCGTTCCACCACGGATATGACTTCTCTTTTGCTTATTCCCAAAATGTCTGCCAGATAATCAATCCGCGACTCCGCTTCTGAATCTTGAGCTTTGGCAATATATTTCTGGGATATTAATGATTTAATGATTCGGACTGCCTTTTCTATTTCGTCACTGCCAAAGAGCAGCGATGCTGATATACGTTTTCTTGCTTCATCCATGTTCCTTACCGTAATGCCTGTGGCATATACATGAGGCATATTACTCCCTCTTACCAAGTATCCACTTTGTTCCAAAGCCGCTAAAGCTGTCCGAACACGTGTCTCAATATCGGATACCGAATCGTCCCAACCTGCCTGACGTGCAATTTCCAATGCAGAACAGCTGACTTTCATGCGTTGTCTGGTAAGGTCTTTTATAGCTTTCCAGATCTGTTGTATCTCACTAATACTTAGCTTCGTCTGGTTCAATAATATAAAATGCTTGTCTAGGTCGTTGTCACTATAAAGCACATAGCAACGTGCGCTGAGGCTGGGATCACGACCGGCTCTGCCTGCTTCCTGAACATAATTCTCCAACGAATCGGATATATCATAATGCACTACAAGACCGACATCTTTCTTGTCGACTCCCATGCCAAAAGCTGATGTTGCCACAATGATGCGTACTTGATCATTCATGAATGCATCCTGGTTTACAATCTTTTCATCAGGTTCCATCCTGCCATTGAAAGGTAATGCATTATAACCATCACGGGTTAATTTGATAGCCAGTTCTTCTGTACGTTTGGTACGTGATACATAAACAATTGTCGGACAATCGGATTCAGCCACAAGTTCCCTTAGTTTTAAATATTTATCATCGTCACTTTCAGCATATATGACGGAATAACGCAGGTTCGTTCTTGAAGCCGTTGACGCAAACAACTCTAAGTCTAAATCCAATGTATGTTTGAAATAATCACAGATATCTTGCACTACTTTTTGTTTGGCCGTAGCAGTGAAACAAGACACAGGTATCGGGCCCTTGCATTTTTTCTTTTGCTGGTATTCACTAATAAATTTACCTATATAAAGATAATCAACCCTAAAATCCTGTCCCCATGAAGAAAAACAGTGTGCCTCGTCTATCACAAACCTCACAACGTGGCGTCCCATCAATATTCTCTCGATGGTCTTTGAACGGAGCATTTCAGGAGATATGTACAAAAGCGAAGCTTCTCCGTCTTGTACTCTTTGTATTGACAGTGACCTTGTAATAGGGTCTAACAAACCATTAATGGTTACAGCATCAGTAATCCCCCTATCCGCAAGGTTATCTACCTGGTCTTTCATCAGCGACTGCAATGGCGAGATAACAACCGTAAGTCCATGTACAGAACGGCCTGCCATAAGTGCAGGCAATTGGAAAGTAAGCGATTTCCCACCGCCGGTAGGGAATATTGCCAACAATGACTTACCTTTCACCGCGGCCTGAGCAGCTTGCTCTTGAAGTGGCTCGCCTTCATATGTACGGAATCGTCCATATCCAAAAAATGCTTTTAAGTTATGGAGCACATCCAATTGGCTATTGCAATAAACACAGCCTTCGTTACAACTGGCATGACGCAGGAGTTTTATTACAAATTCCACTCCGGGATAATTGTGGAGTACCCATCCGGGAGTAATAGAACGATAGTCGGTAGTGGCAATTAGAGCCAATGCATATGCCAATTCGCAAGGATGTTGCCTGACCAACATGTCAAGATCTGCATGTTGACAGATTTTCCCTACGTAAAGGTTTCTTATTAGTTCAGATACCCCCTCATTGATATATTCCGCTCCCACCATGCTAAAAAAGCCCTCAAACTCTTTCTTGTCCTTTAACAACGAGGCAAATAGCCTGCGTTTTTCGTTTGGCAATAAATTCCAGCGTGTTATTTCGTCTAATAACAGATCTTTTGCTTTTTCGCAATCATTTACCGGATTGTTCATCTGCTCACTTATCAGTTTGTCATCTTTCACAAGCTTGTGGTAAGGACGTTCCGGAAACAATAAAGGTGAGATATAAAGTGTATCGACCAGAAGCCAGCGACATGCTTCATCTGTGAACAGATATCTGGCATCGTGATGAATGATATTATGTCCACAGACATAGTTTACGTCATTAAGAAATTCAAATAGTTCTTCTTTAGAAGTTTTATGATATATTGCACCATCATGACGGAGTGCACCAATATCATGAATCTTATGGTCCTTTAAACCAATCTCAACATCTACTATGGCATAACGTGAGGGCATCATATGGCACATATGGATTTGATTACCGATGACATTATTGGTTTCCTCTGATTTTCTAGTTCCTATGAATCTGCTCCATATCGACATACATTCAATATAATAAGGTGTTTTATAATCGGAATTTATTATGTATCTGCATGTTTCTCTTATTGTCGTTCAGGTATAATAACCCATACATACAAAGGTAAGGATAAATTCACTAAAATCGTCTTTTTTACAACTTTTATATATTGCTATCACACTGCTCATTAAGAAAAACTATACTTTCATAACTAAAAGCTGTTGTTACTGAATAATCATTCCCGGGGTTACACTATATATTACAACATATGTATACAAGTCATCAATATTACAAATATTTTGAATTTGAAGAAGAAAAACAATGCTAGTATTTTACTCATAATAAAAAATTAGAATAACAGATTTCTATTATTAGATTTCTCTTTTTGTAAAAAGATAGGGGGGTGTCTGACGCAATAGAAGTTAGCAGATTCCTCTCGCTTTATTTTTCTGTGATATGTATAAAAAATCTAAATAAAAGAATTGCCAATCAAATTATTTCTGTGCAATTTTATACGATTGGATTAGAGGTGTGAATCTCGAATAATAATGGTAATAAAAGTCTGGTTTATTTTGTTTTGAAAGGGCTTCTGTTCTCGTCTAGGGATATAGAGGTCCTTTCTTATTTCCGTGGGGTTAGCTGAAGGCGAAAAGTAAGTGAACAAAGTGAAACGACATACATAACTCCAGTAGGGAGATGAAAGTGGAATAAAAAGTTGTGCAAATCGTGTACATTTTATAATAGAAGTACATTTTTTGTGAATAAAATATTCCCCCTTCGGCTATGTATCTACTATCGTATAATCTTCTGTCTACGACTTACCCAATAAAGAAAAAAAAGAAAAGAAGCCAAGCCATGCTTTAGCCTCTCTCCTTATAAATATTTACCAAGAGCAAAAATTAGCAGGTTGGTCAAGTTTTACCAGGCAAATGAATATCTGTCTTCCCACGTTCCTTCTCCAGGTCTTTTCACTATCAACTCCGTTGGGTAACCATTGGAATTTAACGTCCATTTAAAATCATAGTCACTAAAATAAAATCCCTGTGAGTCATGTGCATAGGGAGCATGCATCCTAAGCGGCAGATGCTTTGTAGCCGTGCCGAGCATACCTCCATAGTAAGCATATATCATTTCGTCCATGTCTACATCCAATAATTCGTCAAACATCATCAGACATCCCTTGTTTTCTATAGGAGTTGTAATCTCATCTGTTGTATAGTAAATTTTAGTGTCAGGCCATATATCTTGATTATCAATTTTCCCATCACCATTTATATCCTTGCCACCATCATCCAAGAAGGATTGGGTGAAAGTAGCCACCACATCACCATCCTTATAAGTAATCTTCGTTAACTCACCATCGCTTTCGGAACGTCTCATTTCAATCAAATGCCCCTCAGTATCGTATTCCATCTCCCAAGTAAACTCATCAGCGTCGGGAGTACCGGCGTGGTCTATTGATTTGCAGTATTTTACATAGCCATCACTGTTGAGCTGCAAGTTTAGTTCGGTCACATCGCCGTTTTCGTCCGTCACTGTTATTCTGGCTGAATTTATTGAAGCCTCCGCCCGTGTAACAGGAAAATATTCGAAGACGGCCTTTTCGCCCTCATCAGTTGTAATGCTTGTCACCAATCCCTCTTCATTTTGGGAGATAGACATGCCTGAGACAGATTTGGGGAGCCCACCTGTAAATACTTTCTCCGGATTGACCACTGTAGTTGTGTTGTCGCCATCGTTACCATTACCATTCTCGTCATTGTCACTGCAAGCTGTGAACCCCAAGCAGAAAGCTATCCCCAGCATAAAAGCAGCCATAACTTTAAACATCTTCATAAATCGCGAATCTTGTTTTACCCCCATTCCTTGAAGGGAAATTATATACAAATAAGAAGTATAAGGAATGCCCTCTGAACCAAACAGAACGGATACTTCCAGTTATTATCAGATTGAATTCATACGATATCTTTTTTTGCAAAGAAAGAAAATTTTCACTTAATAAACAATATACGAGGTAAAATTAAAATATGAGAATTACCCTTGTCACATATTGAACTGCACCCCAAAAGTTGGACACAAAACTTTAGGAGTGCAGTTCATATAGCTATAACAGGGGGGATTCTGTTGAAAAGAGAGTTTTGACTTTCATGAAATACCAGAATAAAACTTAGATTACTCAACCTTGTCTATACTGCTCATTATATTTTTCCCATTCCCCTCTCTTTTCTTTTCTGAGGTAGGGAAAGAAACTATAAATCTTACAACTTTCAAATAACTCTCATATCCTGTTCCATCAATATTACCCGGAACACTCTTTTATATTACCAGATTCCCTTACCCTATGCCTATAATATCCTGAAAACAAAAAAAACAACGATAGTAACCTTTTTTCCTCTCTTATATACTATTTGATTTTTTTGGTAGTAGAAGAAGAATAAAAAGTAAGAGAAAACATTATACATATTCTCCCTTACTTATTGTTTTTATAGTTATTTCAGATTATACCTTCTGATTAATATATTCACTTGTGATGCTCTGAACTGACATCCCCGGGCTGTTACAAATCCCTCCTTATCCAATATTCTGGCCATTTCAGACAGGTCTTTTTCTTCCTGCACGAGCTTTTTTAGTAGCGCAACCGCTCTTTTGTTATTGGGATTGTCCAGGGCCTTCTGATGATTGGTTCTGTTACTGTTCCTAATAGCCTGCTCAAGGTTATTCATTAGATTTTCAAGCTTTCCCAGTTTGACACCCCTCGCTTTTTTGACCTTCAGGGATTGTCTAGTCCTTTGTGATATAAAGTTCGCTTCATACTCCGCTATTGACGAAATGATATGAAGAACCAGTTTGTTAGCCTGGGGAAAATCACAGAACACGATTTCCACGTCACTCTCCAGTAATTTACTGGTGAAAGCTACATTCCGGCTTAACCGGTCCAGTTTGGCTATAAATAAGATAGATCCGTTCTTTCTGCATTCTTCCAAAGCTTCCGTAAGTTTGTGTCTGTCAGATTTCTTGCCGCTCTCTGTTTCGATATACTCAGAAACCGGCTTTTTCTCCTTTAGGTAATTTTGTATAATTTCTCTCTGTGCCTCAATTCCAAGTCCTGAGATTTCCTGTTTTTGTATACTTTGTCTCAAATACGCTATATAGGTTGTTTTCATATTCATATTTAACATTTTTTTATTCGCTTCTCGAATACCCAACGATCGTTCAGTATTCGTTAAACAATAAATTTGAATTCATAAAAAAGAAATCCTGTGAGAACCGACTTTCTAATATACCCGGTTTTCTCACAGAATCCTGATTATTACAGATATTCGGCTATATGAGATTCTCTGTTTTCATATAACCGCAAATCTCTTATATTTCCATTTGTGCTTTGTCCTTCTTTCTGACATATTTCCTGTCAGGCCTGGTAATGGGATTTGAAGTAAGTATCTTGTATAACTTCAACCCCTCCATTTCCACCGGTGCCGTAGCCAGCATAAAGGTAGCCGACTTGTCCGCACCAACGTTATCCAGAATCTTATGACATAGATAGCTGCAATTGAAAACAGCCCCGTAACAGTATTCTTCCAGCACTCCCTTGCTGTTACCGTTTTCTCTTTTTCAGCCTTACCGGAAAACCGCCTTCATCATCCACAATGCATAGGAACCATTGCCTCGGATCGTCTTCGTCACCAACTAGTACAGTTATACTTTCTTCCTCTAATCCTAATTCCTGAACAAGCGCACTGCTTAGGAATATGCATCCGTTTCTGTCCATCCGGATACTTCTCTGTCCTGCTGATGTTGTACCGGATATGCATTTTTCTCTGTTATATATGAATAGCTTCATTTTCACCTCCTTTTCTATCGTTATTCGTACACATAAAGCATCTCACACCGTTCCATGAAGTAGCTGTTGGACCTCAATGATTCCAGCGCCGTCTGTTTTTCCTCATGACCTCGGAAAGCGGCAGTCCCGTGTATTCGGAAGGACCTTGAGTGAGCACTGCTGCCTGTAGTAACGTAGCATGAACATCCTGTACTCCTGCCGGGAGAACCTGCCCCTGATATATCTTAATACGTCCTTGGCCAGTCTTTCACAACGGTTCAGGCCCCAAAGGTATGGCTTTGTCTCCTCCTAGCTGAATCTATAAAAAAATCGTCTTCGGGATGAACGTAACGGTTTTCATTTCTCATCTCTGTCATCGCTTTATACCGATAGCACCTGAAGAAATAGGCTTCCAGGTTTTCTATCCTTTCTTCGCCGCCCATTATCTTTTCCCTTATAAAAAGATAGGTATTATGGAAGTTATCCTCATCCACTATAGAGAAAAAACGGATATTTTCCCTTAATCTCATATAAGAGGATGCAGACCAGTTGTCAAATCAGGCAACTTCGGGTGTGTTTCCGATTGTCTTTGTTTTTACTGCATTATTATCCTGTTTCTTGCTGGAATGTCTCAATCTGTGGGAATAATCCCTTATAAATATCGTCATCATAATCTTTAATTTTAAATGGTCATTAAACCCCAAAAGAGGATACCACCGTTTCTCTCATTGGTGATACCCTCTCCGGATATTAATCGTATCAATCACACTCTCCCGGTCATTCTATAAACCAGGAATATGCCATGTCCCTTCCGTTCAGTGCCTCTGTCAGTCCCACTGATACTTCCGTCGCGTTTACACTACGGCCCAGGAATGTATCCAAATAGCTGCTCTTGTTGGCTCCGGTGATCAGGTTATAGAATTTCCACATACTCAATTCACCGTTATTTCCGGCAAAGTTGTCGTCATGGATATATGCCCTGGCCACGTTATTGATCTGACTGTCGGTTATTAACAACCGTGGCAGTTCTCTCTGTTGTGCCTGTGGAAGATAGTTATACAATCTCATTCTCCCCAGAATCTGGCAGAACCGGTGTTCACTCAGCATGGTATCACCCAACGATTGCATCAGGTGAATATGCCTGGCTACGTTGTATTGACTGAACAGGTCCAGTGTAAATTGTTACAGATCCCTCGCACTGGTTGCCCGTATTTCTTCCTTATACCTGTCTGTTGACAAGCATTGATTAGTACAGGCCAGGTTCAGGAACCCGATTGCCAGATTGAATCTCTGGGCTGTCATCTTTCCGCTTAGGTTCTCCCTGGCGTAGCTCCTGCAACCGGTGATACACAGGTTCAGGCGGTTTCCGTTTACCTCCTCGCATATGCTGGGGATCTCGATATTGAAAATCATGCGCTCGTAGTACATAGTCTTGTCTGATTCCAACAACTGTCCACTCTTTTGTTGATCGCTTCCGGGATACGTCCCCTGACAATATGGGAGGTTCTTATCTCCGGGTTGCAAATCGTTTCTCCGTAATAAAAGTCTCTGGTCACTTCATAGACGGATTCGATGAAGCTTGGATGGGAAATACATACCTCGTTGTCTTTGGCAAAGGTGGGTATAATACAATCGTTCCTGAGGTGTTCTAAAATCACCTCTGTTGTGTTGGCTTCAATAAAAAATCCAATAAAAAGAAAAAGCCAAGAGGTTTATTTCTTTGCTTTTACAAATATTCCTCTTAGCTTCTTTATTTCCTTGAGCATGGATGTTGTTACCTCAAGGATGGTTATAATTACGTCCTGTGCCTTATCATAATCCATTCACTAGACGTTCTATGGGTTTTCAGTTGCTACATTGCCTGTATCAACTTTACTTGCAGCATCCTTTTTCTTCCTTTTGCTGCTGTATTTCTCTACAAATTCCACAATAGTTGAACCTGCCACGATGATCTCAGTAATGTATGCTGCGATTCTGATTCCTTTCATTAAATGTTTCATTTTTCTCTTGTTTTTTGTTGTTGGTTAATAATATGTTCTTGTTCTCTTGTCTTTTATTCTTGCCATATATAAGGATAAGGTGAAGAGGGAAGGGGAAGAAAAAAAATAAAGAGCCGTTATCAAGACTCTTCGTCCTGACTTGGCTCTTTGATAGGCTGTCATACTTTCATTACCCAGATTGTAGCTGTGATAATTACTGGTACGGCTGCTATCCTTCGAATTGAATCGCCCAATGATCTCTAAGTATTGGAATCAACCCGGAAATTGTTTTATGTTATTTGAAGCTTATATGCACCATTTAGTACCGGTGCAATTCTTGTGCTTCAATTTATTCTCATCTATAAGAGTTTGAGGGGTAAGAAAGGGAGAAATTATAAAGAAAGTAATATGTCTTTTTTTGAATAGGAGGAGTCTTAAAATAAAAACGAGGCTGAACTCAAAATGCGCTAGCCTCGTTTCGTATGATAGAGGATATCCGTGGGAAAAGGGAGATATCCTCGTATTGGAAATGGATATATGAAAAGTGTACTTTCACAAGCACTGCTTTCAACCATTTCCTAAGGGAAATCTTCACTTTTAGGTGAAGAAAGGGTTATTATTGCAGAAATACGGGCTTTCACAAGTCCGGACTTCTTAGAAGTCCCAGAGAGAGCACCTTATATAAACTGAATATATAAAGAAGTGGGGAAAACTCTCTTTGGGAAATTAGGGTATATTGTTTAGAAATCTTTTTCATAAAACTTATTCAGCAATACAAATACTTACCCGGTTTTCTTTCGGAGTATTATATGGCTGCACAGTATCTCCTTTATAATCAACTTTTATCCTATCTGCAGCGATGCCTTTTGCTTTTAAAGCTTCGGCAACATTATTAGCACGCTTCTCTGATAATTTACTATTGATTCTAGGATTACCCGTATCAACATCAGCATAACCTGTTACACTTACCTTAGCTGCAGGATGTTTCTCCATGTAGTCAACCAAAGAAGCAATCTTAGATTGCTGATCATCCTGAATCTTTGCAGAGTTGATGGCAAAGAAGATATTCTGTTTCATAGGTTCTACTACCACTTCTTTTTTAGGCTGTGGTTGTTCTACTACAGGAGCAGGTTTAGGCTGTTCCACTACCACAGGCTCTGGTTCATAATAAACAGGAGCAGTCTTTGTATAGCTTTTACCCAGTTTAATGCTTACACCTACAAGGGCATTCAGTTGCCAGTCACAGTTACCAGCTTTCTTGGAGTTGAACTTATCAGACAATACGTTCGCATTTCCTTCAATATTAATGGACAAACGATCATTCAAACGAAGATCACAACCAAGACCGAAACGACCTGTCGGAAGAATCTGACCTTCTTGCCAAAGATACTCCAACTCATAAGTTCTTGTATCAAGCGCATTGGCTTCATCGTTATCAAAACCACGATTCAGTCCTGCACCGGCAAAGATATAACCATTGAACACCCGCTTCGGATTAAAACCACAGAACAAAGTACTGAGATCAGCCATAATATCCACATTACCTTGCAGATATTTATACTTATAGTTCTGCTGCGGATTAACCCATCCTCCTTTTGCCTGCCATCCACTGACACCAATACGTGCACCGAATGCGGGAGCAAACTTATAACCAACATTAAAAGCAGCTGCCGGAGATAGAAGGTCAGTAAATTTTGCTTCACCAACAGTATGAGCAGCTCCTACTTGTGCTTGAATAAACCAATGAGGTTTGAACACTGTTTTACCAGGTTCCTTTACACGTTGTTCTTGAGCAGAAACCGGCAACACACTGATTGCCAATATTCCTATTAATAGTATTCTTTTTATGCTCATAATAGATTAATATTAAACATAAAGCGCCCCTCATCAGAGAGAAGCGCTTCATGATATTTAATAAAAGGATTAGTTACCTTGAGTCTTTTCAACTGGAATTGTTACATAAGCTTTAACTGTACCCCATTTATAAGTTACTGTTACAGGCAATCTCAAGTTGAATGCACCTACAGCAGTACCATTATTCTTGTAAGTTACAGTACCATAAGCATTAGCAGCAGGACTAGTAGGAATTTCAGTAACTTTAAATGTCTTAGCATCCTGAGTTACTTTCAACTCTGACGTTACAGAACTCAATTTCTGAGTATTAATATCACCACCGTTCAAGTCAGTTGTAATTTCATCAAGATCAACAGAAATAGCAGTAACTTCATAGAACTTAAAGTAAATCTTATTTGTCTTCGGGCTAAATTCATAATCTCTCCAGTCTGTAAGCTTCAACAAATCAAGCATATTAACAGTAGAACCGTTATCAACAGCATCCTGGAACTTACCTGCACCTGCAGCTACATTAATCGGACGCAAGAAGAATGCTCTGAATTCACCGTTAGTAATAGGCAATTCTAATTCACATTCACCTGTTACAGCCTTAATATTAATCCAAGCATAGAATGCATTAGGAACTGAACTATGACTTGCAACATTCAACAAATCCTTAGCCTCATCTGTATTTGCATAAGAAATTTCACCTGTCGTCTCCTTAATAGTTGCAACTTCTTCTCCATTTGCATATAAAGTTTCAGCATTATCACTTAGAGTCAAAACATATTTAGTTCCACTCAAGCCAACAGCATCTGTACGAGTTATGTTCTTAGCAGCAAATACATATTTATATTTGTCAGATCCAATAGCAGGCTTGTTACCCATAAATACATTATCCAAGTCAACTACAAATGTACAAGTATTATTACCATCAGGAACTGCAACATTCAAGCGAACATATTCCTTATTAGCATCCCAATATTCTTTAATCTTATTATTATCAGGAATTGTCACAGCATCAATAGCATTAACTTTAGAAGTAAATGTAATAGTAACATCACCACGAGACTTCGGATCGTTAGCAGCATAAGTAACAACTGTTGTTAATGTACCATCCTTAGCCAATGCAGCAGCCATATCTGCCTGAGTAACTGTCCAAGTCAATAAGTCAGTCATTGTAGTCGGATCAGCATCTGAAACCAAAGCAACAGTACCATCGCCTTTACCATAGTTAACTTCTCCCTCAACTGTTGAAATCTGCTTAATTGTATACTCTTTATTGAATTGAGTTCTATCTAATCCAAGTTTATTATATACTTTCACATTCATCTGTTCCACAGTCAACTTAAATTCCTTATTAGCACACTGGTTAGTAAATGCCGGATAGTCAAATTCAACTTCTTCTGCAGGAATCTTATCCTTAACAATTTCAACTTTAATCCATCCAGTGCTAACAACCTGATTATCTTTTGTCATCAACTGTACACGAACTAATGGCATACGACCAACTGCTGCATATGGAGTACCTGTTTCATTATACAATTTCGGATACAAAACACCGTCTACAATTTTTGCATAATCATTTTGTGCAGTTCCGTTATCACCTTGAATATAATTACATAAATGGAACTCATAATGCAATCCTAAGCTTTCAATATCTTTATCAGACATGGTCTGATGAGTTGCTTTAGTAGCTTCATCTTTATAACAAGTAACGACTAATGGTTTCATATCCAACCCAGTAGTTGACTTGTAAGATAACTCATAATCAGGTATTTTATCAATAGCAACCTTAGCTGTTCCGCTATTAGCACCATATAAATCATGATTTGTTGGGTTAGCAGCTTTTTTCTTCTTATCAGCCAAAACTAATGTAGTATATTTAGTCGCATATACCCCTCTATAGTCCTGATCAGTAATTGTATTTCCAGCTTTTGTTTTAACCCGAATCTTGAATCCAGTTATTTCAGAAGCTTCAACGGCCTTAATCAATTCAGCATTTGCCTTGAAGTTAACAGTCAACATACCATCTTTTACAGAATAACTATCAACGCTAGGAGCACAATCAGCAGCTCTAGTCTTAGAAATATATTCTATATCTCTAGAAAGTACTTCAATAGAAACGATCTGATCTTTAGTAGCACTTGAAGGATTCAAATAATACTTACCAACAATAACTGGAGATATATATGATTTATCAGTAGATTGCCTCCAAACCTCACCAGTAGCAGTAGCAGGTTCACAACTAGTTTTTTCACCCCAAGCATTATATTCTACACTCAATGCTTTCATAGATGGCACACCACCAAGAATGGCATCAGGTTCAAAGCTAAAGCCTGTAAGAGGTAGAATATCAGTAATCATTAAGTTAACAGGTTCTGAATCGCCACATCTTACAGCCCATCCATATGTAACACCATCTTTAGTGAACTCTGTTACACTCAAAGCATTCGATACAAGAGTAGGAAGTTTAACACCTGTAGCTTCACCATTATACTCAATTGTCACACCATCCTTACCTACTACTAAAGCAGACGGATCAAACTTAGTATCAGTGTCAGTATCCGTAAATTCAATTTCTTTAGTCTGAACATTACCTTTATCATCAGTCAAGGTAATAGTAGCCTTATTACCATCTTGAGTAACATTCAAAGTATACGTAGTATTAGTGTCTGTATCAGGAATATTATAAGTAGTAGCATCTCCATTCTGATCTGTTACTACTAACTTTCCATCTGCAAAAGACACCGATTTCACATAAGCCAATGAACCAAACTTAGTATTCAATTCGCCCAATGTTTTTTCGATTGCATCTACACGTTCGCTCAGACCATTGATGTCATCATCATAGTCTTTACAAGATGTAAATGTTCCTGTGGTAGACGCAAGTAATGCTCCAAACAGGATTGCACTTAAAAACTTTTTGTTCATAATAAAAAAAATTTTAATTTATAAATTAAAAAATAAAAATATAATTTCTCGTTTTTGATCCAAAAGCCATTTGTGTTTCCCTTTTCATTCTATTAATGTAACCTCCTTTTCTTTTCGTTTTACCTGTATCCATGATTCCTTAGTATGGACAAGAAATATATTCCCAACACTTTTTTCCCGTTACTTCATAGGTAACGGGAAAACCTTTGTCCTGGCTCTCATGAAGCCTTCTTTATGAAAAACTGTATGATTTAGTAATGAAACTTATTTACCCCTGCTTCAAAGAGGAGGCAGAGGGGAGGGAAATCTTTGAATATAATTAGAAGGTTATAAAGGTCTAATAAAAAGAAATCCTCTGTTTTATCGTGTTATTTCTCTTTTTTTAGTAGTTTATCAGAAAAAATATCTTTTTTGTTTGCATGTTTTCCAAAATATCTCCATCTTTGCAACGCTGTTTAGCTCCGTTACCTATGAAGTAACAGGCTTAAATTCAACACATTGCCACTGACATTGAGCGCTTTATAAAATCCACCACCTTTTTATTGGCTTCATCTATTTTCTTATTCCGGAAGGGTTTGAGATACGTCTCGGTCACTGTGATCGAAGAGTGTCCCATAGCTTCAGAAATAACGCCTGGGTGAATTTCACAATAGTAAGCTGTCGTTGCCCATGTATGGCGGGCAGTATACGAACTAAGTTTATCCCCCAGTCCTAACATTTCACCAAGCAACATCAGTTGCCTATTGAAATTGCGGAGTGCCAACTGGTATTCGTGATAAGCCTCCTTCGTCCCTTCCCGACTATTTAATAACGGAAATAAATAAGGAGATGACGTATCACGATTCATATACCTCTTTAATATAGCCATCGCTTCCGGAGTTAAAGTCACTGACAAAGGACGCCCGGTCTTCCGCCTGCGGTAAGTGATAACATTGTCGTGCAAATCACTTTTACGCAAATAGGCAAGATCGACAAAAGGCAGACCACGGAGCAGAAACATCAAAACGAACAGTTCCTGCGTACGACGCATGTCAGATGTCACTGCAGACGACTGCGGCAATTTGGTGAATACTTTCTGTATGTCTTCGGTATCCAATGCACGCTTACGGTCCGCACGGGTGCCGGTATATACAGAACGAAACAAATGCGGTACATAAACAGCCCCACGACAATCTACCGCACGATTATAGACCGCACGAAATGTGCGTAAATAGGTGGAAACAGTGTTCCAGCTACATCCCCGGCCACGAAGGTGAATCTCGAAGCCTTTTATCCACTCTGGGGTTACTTCATTGAACGTAAAATCCCCTTTCCCACGATAAGCAATGATGGCATTGAGACTGCTACGATAAACATGCGCAGTACCAAAGTTTCCCTCCATCTGTAGCCCGTCGGCTACCTGCTTCATAAATGCTACTACTCTTAACATCTTACTTGTTATTAAAAAAATTATGCAATAAATATAATAGGTTTTGGACTAATGGAACATCTTCTGATACATATATTATATTTATTTGAAATTATCTAATCTATCTGCTATGTCCAAAGTTACGAATAATAACAAAGCTAAAAGTATAGATGTTGTAGGGATAGAAATTTATGAAAAGCGGAAATCTTGAAAAATTTTGTTTGCTGACTACAAATAATCTAAATAAAATAAGGAATTATTGTTCAATAATCTTTAAATTACTTATAGCGTAAAAGAAGATTACTAATAGAAATAACCTCCTTTATCAAATGGTCATTATTTATTATGACTTTCTAGTTTTATATAAATAATAACTTAACTCATTTACCAAACACATAAATTTATAACTTTAGAATTAGCCTTATTTTCAGTCACAAAATCTCTTTCTATCTAAATATCTGTAACTTTCATTGACTCGTCAATATAATTTAAAACTGTGATTAACTTCTTGATATAAAAAATAATGATTAACTTTGCAAAGTAAGTCAATGTTGACCTATTGTTGACCTCTAAACTTACAAAGAGATAATTAACAAGTTGATAACAAGGGGATCCAGTTGGTTAGAGCGTCAGATTGTGGTTCTGAATGTCGCCGGTTCGAGTCCGGTCTTCCCCCCCAAAAAAAGAAATACTCAAAAACAAGTCCTGTAAATCTTTTGCTTTACAGGACTTATTTTTTATTTATCCAATAAACCTTATGGAAAACAACAAAAAACTGACCCGTTCCAGAAAAGAACGAATGATAGCAGGAGTATGCGGTGGTTTAGCCGAATACTTGGGCTGGGACCCTACCTTAGTAAGAATAGTCTATGTACTGGCTACCATCTTCACTGCTTTTGCAGGAGTCATCATTTACTTGATTCTATGGATCATCATGCCGGAAGAAAGATATAGCGACGGATATGGCGACAGAATGAATCAACGCTTACATTAACATGAAAGTCAAGAGTATTGACCATATTGTCATACCTGTATCCGACATACACCAAAGCCTCCATTTCTATACTGAAATATTAGGAATGGAAGCCGATACTAGCCACCAGCGCTTTGCCCTGAAGTTTGGCAATCAAAAAATCAATCTACATGTAGGGAAAGCACAATTCCTCCCTGCTGCCAAATGCCCTACCTTCGGAAGTACTGATATCTGCTTACTGGCAGATGGGAGCATAGAAGATATTAAAGCAGAAGTAACATCCAAGGGAATAGAGATAGAATGCGGTATTGTACAGCGTCAAGGTGCCCAAGGAGCCATCCGGAGCATTTATTTCAGAGATCCGGATGGTAATCTGATAGAGGTCAGTACCTTAATATAATTCCAACCCGAACTCATCTTTCAGTTGCATCAGCGCCTGATTCTTCTGAGCCATCATCTGGAATTTCTCAACACGGCCAACCGCCCGAACCGTTTCTGCAGGTTCACTCACCCGTACTGTCATCGCCACCTTGCTATTCTTCAATCTTCCACGAAGATAAGTCTGCAGTTCCGGTATTAAAGCAGTAAAATCCTTAGCGGCAATTTCATTATCAACCACTACTTCAAAAGTAGTCGAATTATTCAATAATACCGGACGAATCACCTGCATACGCTTTGCGATAGCGACCTGTTCTTTGGGGAGCTGTCCCGCATATTCCTGCCAATAATAGTTCAAGTCTCTGTCGTTGAAGATAAAATCTTCTTCCGGTTGCTGAGTTTGCGTCTGGGCAACATTAGTCTTGGCTGCATTCTGAGCAACCTGATCACGTTGCGGATTCTTAATAGATACGCCCAGACTTGACATCTTCATCACAGGAATCTTCCGTTCCTCCCTGGTAGTCGAAGAAATTCCCGCCCCTTGCGACGGAACAGAAGTTGTATTCGCCGGAGTAGCAGAGCCTGCAGTTGCAGACGTTTGCGGCTGACGCACGGCAGTATTGGAAACAGATGGTGCAGCAACCGGAGACGGAGCAGAATGAACAGTAGTCTGTTGAGCAGACGGTGCAGAAGCAACCTGCGGCTGCTGAGCTGCGGCAGGCTGGGTGAATACGGGTTTTATGGTCTGCTTAGGGCCACGCCCACCACTTACATCATCCCCTTCGGTGGTAAGCTGGGCAACCTGTATCAAGGTCAATTCAACCAGTAAACGCTTGTTCTTGCTGGCACGGTAATTCAAATCACAATCATTACAAAGCTTCATCGCCCGATACAAAAACTGCAACGGACACTTCTGTGCCTGTTCCTGATAACGCTGACGTATACTCGCCCCTACTTCCAGCAATGGCAAGGTAGCCACATCCTTACTAACCAGCAAATCCCGGCAATGCGAAGACAATCCGGTAATAAAATGACTTCCGTCAAATCCTTTATTCAGTACATCATTGAAAAGCAATAATGCATCACTCACTCTGTTTTCAAGGAAACAATCCGTCAGACGGAAATAATATTCGTAGTCGAGAACATTCAGATTCTCAATTACACTCTTATACGTAATATTCCCTCCCGTAAAACTCACTACCTGATCGAAAATAGATAAGGCATCACGCATACCTCCATCCGCTTTCATCGCAATGACGTTCAGAGCTTCGGGTTCTGCCGTAATATTTTCTTTTGCAGCAACATAGGATAAATGATTCACCGTATCTTCCACACTGATCCGGTTAAAATCATAAATCTGACAACGGGAAAGGATAGTCGGAAGAATCTTATGCTTCTCCGTCGTAGCAAGAATAAAGATGGCATGACGGGGAGGTTCTTCCAATGTTTTCAAAAATGCGTTGAAAGCGGAGGCTGAGAGCATATGCACCTCGTCGATAATATATACTTTATACTTGCCAATCTGTGGCGGGATGCGTACCTGTTCCACCAATTGACGGATATCGTCCACCGAGTTGTTGGAGGCAGCATCAAGTTCATGGATATTATACGACCGCTGTTCGTTGAAAGCCACACACGATTCACATTCGTTACAGGCTTCACCATCCGCAGTAGGCGTCATACAGTTGATGGTTTTGGCGAAGATACGCGCACAAGTAGTCTTTCCCACCCCACGCGGTCCGCAAAACAAATAAGCATGAGCCAATTTTTGGGTAGCGATTGCATTCTTTAATGTAGTAGTCAGCGCTCGTTGTCCCACCACCGATTCGAATGTGGACGGACGGTATTTACGAGCTGATACAATATAGTTCTCCATATCCGGGATTCTCTCTGTTTTTTTTTGATTTTTCGCTTTCAGTGCAAATGTACACAAAAAAGTGATAAGTAATAAAGGATAGAGAAAGAAGTTTTGAACCTAAAGCGGTAAGTTTTTAAGTTATTAGTTTTATCTTTGCGGATATAAAAAAGAGAAATTATGGATAAACTGATCACTATCTGGAGTTTCATATGCCGACGTAAGTATCTTATCACCGTCGTAGCATTTGCTGTTATCATTGGTTTTCTGGACGAGAACAGTCTCTTCCGCCGTTTGGCATACGAACGTGAAATCAGCCAACTGAAAGAAGAGATAGAAAAATACCGTGCAGACTACGAAGAGAACACCAAACGTCTCAACGAGTTAAACAGTAATCCGGATGCCATCGAGCAGGTTGCCCGTGAAAAGTATCTGATGAAGAAGCCAAACGAAGATATTTACGTTTTTGAAGATAATAAATGAAACAATTAGTACCTGCACTTTTCGCCGTAGGCGCAATTATGGCTCTCACAGGAGCTGCTGTATATATCACCGGATGGAACTATGCTCCTTATATCTATACCATCGGAGCCGGATTCATCGCATTGGCACAAGTAAACACGCCGGTTAAAGGAAAAAGCAAAATATTAAAACGCCTGCGCATCCAGCAGATATTCGGAGCACTGGCACTGATTCTCACAGGAGCTTTCATGTTCACCACCCGCGGTAACGAATGGATTGCCTGTCTTACTATTGCCGCCGTACTCGAACTTTACACTGCTTTCCGCATTCCACAGGAAGAAGCAAAAGAAGAGAAATAAAAAAAGCCTATTCAAAGCTTCACAGTCTTGAACAGGCATTGATTCATTAAAATTATGAATGTCCTCAGGAAATCCAAGGGCTTTAAAAAGACATTTTTTATTTCTTAGCAGATGAATATCTGGCATTCAATCCATCTACGATTTCTTTAGTGATATTAAATGCGCTGTCAGCATAAAGCAGGTTATCAAAACCAGTATTGCTGAAAATCAAGCTATATCCACGAGTTTTATTATATTCTTTCAGGAAAGCGTTGATAGAATCACGGAAAAGCAAGCTATTTGTGTTGTTGTCTTCCATCAAACCATTCTGAAGTTTATTGCTCAATTCCTGCAAGTCTTGTTCCATTTTAGCCAAACGGTTGTACTCCTGCTGAGCTCTTTCCGGTGACAGGAAAGCATTGCTTTCATATTTCTTCTGAAATTCCTGTTTTTCTTTGTTCAAAGCAGTCATCTTCTGGTTCAATGTCATACGAACATTCTCGCTCTTCTTTACCATAGCCTCATTCAAGTCAATACAGAAATTGTATTTAGCCAGCAATGTGTCTATTTCAACATAAGCTATTTTCATCCCTGACAATTCAGCAGTAGCCGAAGCCGGAGTAGTTGCAACTTGATTATCAGCTTTGCCGGCGCATTGTGAGAATAAAACGATAAACGCAAGTGCAGCTAAACCGTTCATGAGGTAGTTTATTCTATTCATAACTATAAAATATTGTTTTTAATTAATTAGTTCATACTATCGTTCAAGGCTTTTTCCAACTCATCAATAGAAAAACGTGATTTCTTTTGTGCTTCACGATCCTGCGACTGCGCACAACCGATTCCTTTTTTACGCAACTCTTTATTACCGCTCACATGACCATTCGGGAACTTTCCCCCCTTCGTAAAGAATACTTTCACCCCTAATAATAATAGGGAAATAGCAACTATTAACAAAGTTATCAGTATAGTCTCAACCATTTCTATTAATTTTGTGAGTGCAAAGATAGGCTTTAATGAGAAACGAGTTCAGATAAGTCAAGCAAATTAACCATATTTAGCAATAAGAGGAACCGAAATGAACCTCCTATTCCTATTATAAAAGAAAACAGCATGGAAAAAAAAGATCTTAAGCCGGCTGGCGTATTCAAGTATTTTGAGGAAATCTGCCAAGTGCCGCGTCCTTCCAAGAAGGAAGAGAAAATAATTGCCTACCTGAAGGCATTCGGAGCAAAACATAATCTGGAAACAAAAGTAGATGAAGCAGGAAACGTACTGATCAAAAAGCCTGCTACTCCGGGCAAAGAAAATCTTCAGACTGTCGTACTGCAGTCTCATATCGATATGGTGTGTGAAAAGAACAACGACATACAGCACGACTTCCTCACCGATCCCATCGAAACAGAAATAGACGGAGAATGGCTGAAAGCCAAGGGAACGACTCTCGGAGCCGATAATGGTATCGGCGTAGCTACCGAGCTGGCTATCCTGGCGGATGACAGCATCGGACACGGTCCGCTGGAATGCTTGTTTACCGTAGATGAAGAAACCGGACTGACCGGAGCTTTTGAGTTGAAAGAAGGCTTCATGAGCGGTGATATTCTGTTGAACCTTGACTCCGAAGATGAAGGAGAAATCTTTATCGGATGTGCCGGTGGCATTGATTCCGTTGCGGAGTTCGCCTATAAAGAAGTAGAAGTTCCCGCAGGATATTTCTTCTTCAAAGTAGAAGTTAAAGGACTGAAGGGCGGACATTCCGGTGGTGATATCCATTTGGGACGTGGTAATGCAAACAAGATACTGAACCGATTCCTGTCCCGAATGGCGAACCGTCAGGATCTGTATCTCTGCGAAATCAACGGAGGTAACCTGCGCAACGCTATCCCCCGTGAAGCATACGCTATCTGTGCAGTTCCCGAAGATGCCAAACATGACGTCCGGACAGAACTGAACATCTTTACCAGCGAAGTGGAAAACGAACTATCCGTTACCGAACCGGACCTGAAACTGGTTCTTGAATCGGAAACTCCTCGTAAAACGGCTATCGACCAGGATACTACCGCCCGCTTGCTGAAAGCATTGTATGCTGCTCCTCACGGTGTATATGCCATGAGCCAAGACATCCCCGGACTGGTAGAAACTTCGACTAATCTTGCTTCTGTCAAAATGAAACCAAACCATATCATCCGCATCGAAACCAGTCAACGCAGTTCTATCCTATCCGCACGCAATGACATGGCAAATACAGTTCGTGCCGTCTTCCAATTAGCAGGTGCCAGTGTCACCTTCGGCGAAGGTTATCCGGGATGGAAACCCAACCCTCATTCAGCAATCCTCGAAGTGGCAGCAGAATCTTACAAACGGCTTTTCGGTGTAGATGCGAAAGTGAAAGCAATTCACGCAGGACTGGAGTGCGGTTTGTTCCTCGACAAGTATCCGACATTAGATATGATCTCTTTCGGACCGACCCTTACCGGAGTGCACTCTCCCGACGAACGGATGCACATTCCTTCCGTTGAGAAGTTCTGGAAGCATTTGTTGGATATTCTGGCACATGTTCCTGCCAAGAAATAACAGTCAGATAAGACATGATAGAAAAGATTATGGTGGTAGCACAGAAAGACTTGCTATCACCGTAATCTTTTTTATGATGCTTTTTTTTACCTCCTCATATATCACAGGACAAGTTTCTTTCAGTGGAAAAGAATCGTCCACGAACAAGCAGTTCATTTCCCAAAAGAAGTCTTCCGACGAAGAGCGAGTTCCTTTTCGTGTCATGAGCTGGAATGTAGAAAACCTCTTCGACACGCATCATGACACACTAAAGAACGATAACGAATTCCTTCCCGACGCCATCCGCCACTGGAACTACACCAAATATAAAAAGAAGCTGGCCGACATAGCCCGCGTCATTACTGCTGTCGGCGAATGGAATCCACCTGCCCTTGTAGGTCTTTGCGAAGTAGAGAACGACAGTGTATTGCGTGACCTCACACAGCGCTCTCCCTTAAAGGAACTGAATTATCGCTACGTCATGACAAATTCTCCCGATCTGAGAGGAATCGATGTTGCTTTACTATATCAACGTGACCTGTTCAAATTAATATCTTTTCATTCCATCCCGATCCCTTCTTTCAAGCAACATCGCCCTACAAGAGACTTATTACATGTCAGCGGACTATTATTAACCGGAGACACACTCGATGTAATCGTCTGCCACCTTCCGTCCCGATCCGGCGGAGCCAAAGAATCCGAACCTTACCGGCTCCATGCTGCCCGAATACTGCGCACGGAAGCCGACAGCCTTCTGAGTATCCGTCTTCATCCACAGCTGATCATCATGGGAGATTTCAATGACTACCCAACCAATAAATCCGTCAAAGAAATATTAGAAGCCACCATGCCGCCCAACGAAGCCACCACTTCATCCGACTCTCCATCATCGACAGAGCCTCAACCGACAACCACCTCCCCTCCCCCTTCCAAGCTTTGTCATCTACTTGCCCGGAAAGCGATGTCCCGTAATTTCGGCTCCTATAAATATCATGGAGAATGGGGGTTACTCGATCACTTGATCGTATCCGGCACTTTACTCGATACCTCCTCCAGCTTCTTCACCAAGGAAAGCAAAGCAAACGTTGCCCGCCTTCCTTTTCTATTGACTGAAGACAAGAAGTACGGCGACGACGAACCTTTTCGTACCTACAAAGGAATGAAATATCAAGGAGGAATCAGTGACCATCTCCCCATATACGCAGATTTTGAACTGATCGTATACTAACCGACAGATAAAAGGCAATAAATCCACTGCTACCAGCTATTTTACAGGAACATAGACAGGGAGGAAAAGCCATCCCCTTTGCCTACTGACGGGACATACCGGACGACTATCCGTAACATCCGGACAAAAGGCTTGTGCCACCGTGTTGGCACAACTATGCCACCGTATTGGCACTGTCGTGCCATCGCATTGGCACAGTTGTGCCACTACGGTGGCAAAGATGTGCTAAGCCAGTGGCAAAGACATCCCCCCGGAAGTTAACCTGAACGAAGTTAGTCCGAATATTGATATACCTTCAGATCGAACTTCGGCACCATCGCCAGCAGATGATCAAAGATATCCGACTGAATCCGTTCGTATTCTTTCCATACCTTATTGCGGGAAAAGAAATAAACCTGAATAGGTACTCCGTACATGGTAGCCTCCTTCTGACTGATAATCAAATCCAAATCCTGATTCACCACAGGCAGGCTACAAAGATACCGCTCGATATACACCCGATAAACCTGCGAATTGGTAGGCACCACCCCTTCCTCCGGCTGATAATCCGCCATTAAAGGAATCTCTTTCCGATAGCGGTCGAGCATTTCCGGCGTACAGAACTGGAGGGTAGTTAAATCCAGTGTGATATTCTTCATCACCCGCCGTCCGCCGGACTCTTTCATTCCACGCCAGTTCTGGAAAGGGCTGCTGACCAGTGTATAAGGAGGAACTGTAGAAATCGTATTATCAAAGTTCTGAATCTTCACCGTGTTAAGCGTAATCTCCTGCACCGTGCCATTCGCAGCACCGGAAGGAAGTGTGATCCAGTCTCCCGGACGCACCATATCATTGGCGGAAAGCTGAATACCTGCCACAAATCCCAAAATGGAATCCTTGAATACCAGCATCAGGATAGCTGCCGAAGCACCCAATCCTGCAAACAGACTGGCAGGCGATTTATTCACAATAATAGCGATAATCACAATCCCTCCGATGAAAAACAGAAGTACCTGAAGCACCTGAATAAACCCTTTCATAGGCCGGTTCTTCATCGTCTCCTTTCCATCATAGATATCCATTATCATCAGCAGAATCCCGTTGATGGCCAGCAGCAGGGAAAAGATAATATAAATGGCACAAGCCTTCTGCGAAATCAGCAACAGTTCCTTACCGCGCATGAAAGCCATCGGCAACAGGGCATAGACAAGGATGGCAGGAATTGTATGAATCAGGTTATGAAACACCTTACGCTTCATCAACAACGTATTCCAGAGATGCGGTTTCCTGCGGGTGTACTGCTTCATACCTCCCACCAGAATCGCCTGACAAAGATAATTCAGTACGACAGCAATCGCTATCATCAGTATGGCAATAATTGTTTCATCAAAGCGATCGGCAACCTTCGGGTCCATCCCCCAATCTATCAGGATTTTGTTCATCCACTTTCCTAAATCGACTACTAACATAAGCTTTATCTTTATATATCATGTTTATAGTAGGATAACAGTGAAAACCCTCGTTTGGTTTAAAAAAAAGACTGGCGCCTGATTTACAAGAAATCAAGGCCGCCAGTCCCACTGCTACTCTCTAAGCATTTCTTTTATAATGGCAGACCGTAACGTCCATCTACAATTTTCTCCAGCTGTTCTGCCATCTTCTTTACCTGTTCCGGATACTGATCCGCCACATTATTCTTCTCGCCCGGATCTTTCTTCAAATCATAAAGCTGCGGCTCCTTACTGTTTCCCAACTCGATATTCACCGCTTTCAGATATGCGGGTCCATTTCCCGGACGGAGATATTTCCATTTGCCGTCTGTCACCGACAGGTTATTCTGGGCATTCTGAAGTACCAGCCATTCGCGTCCCTTCTTCTGTTTGCCTGTCCATGCTTTCAGCATCGGTTCGCTATCCGGTGCCGCACCTTCCGGCAAGCGGACATTCAGCATTTCGGCGAAGGTAGCAAACCAGTCGATCTGACAAAGCAACGCATCCGAAACGGTTCCCGGACGAATCACGCCCTGCCAGCTCCAGATACAAGGGATACGTGTACCGGCTTCGAAAGAACTGTACTTTCCTCCGCGATAAATACCGCCCGGAGTATGGTCGCCCAGCAATTCTACTGCCTGATCCTTGTATCCGTCGTCCACTACCGGACCGTTATCGCTGGAAAGAATCACTAATGTATTCTTGTCCAAGCCCAGTCGTTCAAGTGTATTCAGGATTTCTCCTACCGACCAGTCAAATTCGAGCAGACAATCGCCGCGAGGGCCCATGCCGCTCTTCCCTGCAAACTGTGGAGACGGAACACGGGGCACATGCGCATCCTGCGTAGCAAAGTACAGGAAGAAAGGAGCAGACTTGTGTCCTTCAATAAAGGAAACGGCTTTTCCTGTCAGTGTCTCCGCAATTTTCTCGTCCTGCCAGAGTGCCGACTTTCCGCCCTTCATATATCCGATACGGGAAATACCGTTCACGATGCTCTGATCATGTCCGTGAGAAGGGTGCATCTTCAGCAATTCCGGGTTATCCTTTCCGGTCGGTTCTCCCGGGAAGTTCGCCTTGTAGCTTACCTGAATCGGGTCGTTCGGATCAAGATTGATCACCTGATCATTCTCGACAAACACACAAGGTACACGGTCGCCCGTAGCTGCCATAATGAATGAGTATTCAAAGCCGATATCGTTGGTTCCCGGTTGCAAAGGCTTGTTCCAGTCCTGCTCTCCGCCTTTGTCGCCCAGCCCCAGATGCCATTTACCTACGACACCTGTGTTATATCCGGCATCCTTAAACAAGTTTGCCATCGTATAGCGTTCCGGACGGATGATAGCCGCAGCGTCTCCGGCAGCAATACCTGTTCCGGCTTTTCGCCACGCATATTCACCGGTCAGCATCGCGTAGCGGGAAGGCGTACTGGTAGCAGCCGCACTGTGTGCATTCGTAAAACGCACTCCCATCTTGGCAAGACGCTCTACATTGGGAGTATGGATAGTCTTTGCCCCGTTGCAACTCAAGTCGCCGTAACCGATATCATCTGCATAGATAAAAACAACATTCGGACGATTGGACTGCTTTTCCTGAGCAGTGGCATGAGACGCCAAACAGGAGGTTAATGCTAAAGGCAATATGCCATAAAATTCTTTTCTCATCTTGTCTTTTGATAAATTATTAGGTTAGAATGAAAGTCTGGTTAACTTTTTAATAAGGTTCATATCAAGGAGCTACGGTCACTCCGATTTCGTTCATTTCTACTTGCGCCGTTGTAGCTGTAGGGGTAGTAGCCTCCAGTTTGATAAAACGTGCCTTTTCCTTCTGACCGAAAGTAACAGTCTGCGGCAACGGATTGTGCATGATATTGCTGAACTCACCGTTTGCAGGCACTTCCTTCCAGTTCTTGCCATCTGCGCTCACATAGAATTTGTAGCGGAAAGCCATCGTCGGTTTCGCTTCTGCTTTCAGAGGCGCATACGTGAATGCGGAGATTTCGACCTCTTTACCCAAATCAATTGTCAATGGAGAAGCAGCTACCTGTTTCCAGGAGGCACGAGGCAGATTATTCCAGTTTTCCGTCCGGTTCTCTTCTTCCAGAGATTCTGCATAGTAAGCTCCTACCTGACTGATATGAGCCGTCAGACGACACTCATTGACCTTCACCCGCAGCTGGCTGGCTTTTACCGCTGGAAAACGTACCATACGTTTATATCCTACAGTCGTTCCCTTCGCAACTTCCTGCCAGCCTTCTTCCGTCAATGCCTCTACTGTGAAAGACTCTACCCGTTGTCCTTTCGTAATATCTTCCTGTATCATCACAACATTGATTTCTGACTCCGGCTTCAAAGAATAGACAGCCTCGCTTCCGGAAACGGCCTCCCAGTCTTTTCTTCCTTTTTCTACCCGGTTGTTGGTAAATATCTTCTCCCGATAAGCAGCAAACTCATTCAACCGCTGTACATCCGCTTCATTAATCAAGCCTCTGCGGTCGGGAGGAATATTCAACAAGAGTACCGAGTTATAACCCACAGACTGGAAATAGATATCAGCCAGATGCTTCAATGACTTCACTTTGCTGTCTTCCTCCGCATGATAGAACCATCCCGGACGGATAGACACATCCACCTCCGAAGGATACCAGAATAATTCCGTTGCCTTTTCCAACATCGCACGACTTCCCAGATCTTCCGCTTTGCTAAAGACACCCAGCCGCTTGTTGTTTTCTTCAGAACGGGCATAGATTCCCGGAGTCAGTACCGTTGCACTCCACTCCGTTTCGCGTCCCAAGCCTTTTTCATTACCTACCCAACGGACATCGTCACCCATAATTGCCATAACCGCTTTCGGCTGCAACTTCTGAATGGTCTTATAGAAAGCATCCCAGTCATAGATTTGCTTCTTTCCGTTCGGTCCTTCTCCGTTCGCACCGTCGAACCATACTTCGTGTACCTCACCATAATTAGTGAGCAACTCTGTCAATTGCTGAATGAAGAACTCATTGTATTTAGGAGAGTCTCCGTAGCATTCCGCGTTCCGGTCCCATGGAGAAAGATATACTCCGAACTTCATATCATATTTATCACAAGCCTTACGCAGTTCTTTCACTACGTCTCCCTGACCGTTTTTCCAGGGAGAAGAAGCTACCGAGTGTTTCGTAGTAGCGGTAGGCCACAGACAAAAGCCATCATGATGCTTTGCCGTGAGAAGTACCATTTTGAATCCCGCGTCTTTCAGGCTGCGTACCCATTGTTCCGCATCCAGTTCCGTAGGGTTAAAGATAGCAGGATCTTCCTTGCCGTCGCCCCATTCCCGTCCGGTAAACGTATTGATGCCGAAATGCAGAAAAGCAGTCAGCTCCATTTGTTGCCACGCAGCCTGTTGGGGAGTAGGAACCAACCTTGCTGCCATATCTATTTTCTGTTCGAGGGTCGCATCCTGTGGAAATTCAACATGCTTCACATAGTAGTTTTCTTTCGTCAGTCCACAGCCGCCCAACGTTATCACAGAAGATAAAAAGAGAGAAATTAGTAGTTTGTTCATCATAATAAATATTGATTTAATGCTAATGAGACAAAGATAATTATAAAGGAGTGAATTTCATGACTTTCCCGAAGCACTTTTCATTAAACTTCGCTAAATCCATGCCATTCGCTCCTTTATATTCTATCTCAATGCAATATTTCTATTCAAATGCAATCAGTACCACCGGTTATTTTACCGGATAAAGCGTAAATTCAAAACTCTGTTTTTTCACCGGTACCAGATATTGCGGCAATACACCCGGTCCGCAGGTTGCTGTTCCCACTCCTGCCTGTTCAGCATCCAGATGTATAGTCATCATTCCGTCACGCTCCAGCTCATTAATATGGTGTGCCTTCTCTAATAGTACATCCGAGAAGGGGATGATACTAAACTGGAAAGGACGATTCGATTCCATAAATACACCTTCACCTGCCTGATCCGTCAGTTTAGCCCAGCGCACATCCGTCCGGTTACCTGTTGACTGCGGCGTTGCGTAATAGTGGAACATCCGTTCTACGGTCGTGTCATACAGATCTATCCTGCCGGACTGATTACGGTCGATATACGTCTCATGATCGCCACGTCCCAGATAAGAAACTTGGTCATACGTATCCGCCATACGGAAAGTCAGCCCCAAACGAGCCATTGACTTCACGATAGCCGTATCAGGTTGGAAAGTTGTATGTACTTTCAAGGCACCATTCTTACCGAGCGAGTAAACGAAATCAGCCATTCCTACTTTCTGTCCTTTCCCGTTGAGAATCTCAGCACGGACAGTAGCCGATGTCCTACCTTCTTTAAGCGATACCACCTTCTGAGTCAGATTGTTCAATCCTGCCTTACGCCACAAACGAGCACCGTTCCGATCCCGGTTGTCATTATCCGTAGCCGGACGGAACAAACTCAAAGTGACGGGGGCAGCCAGCAGTTCCTTCCCATTCAAAGTCAGAGAAGAAAGTGCTCCGGTGTTCTTATCTACAACGAAAGCTGTTTCTCCTGCCTTCTGCGGGCGGTGAGCCGTGGCATTTTTATTACCGGCAAGTACAAACTGGTCGTACGCCACTTCCCAGTCGGCATCCACCAGCGGAGCAGCCTCTTTGCGGCTCCAGCTAAGGTTCAGATAAGCTTCCCGTACAGAAGCCGGAAGTTTGACAGCGCCCAGCAGAATCTCTGCTGTAGCATGCGGCTCACAGTCCACTTCCTTCGTACCTTCGGCAAGTAGCGTTCCATCCTCCCCTTTCACATTCCAATGCAGGATATATTCATTCAGATTAGAAAAGTCATACCAGTTCTTGATGCTGACCTTCAGGTTCTTCGGGTCAGATAGAGTCGCTTTGATGTTCTGATAAATTTTCTTCACTTCAAGTAGATGCGGATGTGGTTCACGCACAGCGTTCACCAGACCGTTGCCACAGAAATTACCGAAGCTGGGGATTCCTTCCGGTCCGTAATCACCTCCGTAAGTCCAATACCACTTCCCGTCTTTGTCTATCTCGCGGAAATTCTGATCTACCCAGTCCCAGATGCAGCCACCTTGCGCCATCGGCTCATTTTCAAAAACGTCCCAGTACTCTTTCATTCCACCGCAACTATTCCCCATAGCATGCAGGTATTCACAGAGGATGAAGGGACGGTAAATATCTTTTTTAGCCACATAAGCCTTGATTTCGTCCACACTTCGATACATACGGCAATAAATGTCCGTATTATAATTCAGTTCGGCACGTTCATATTGCACGGGGCGGCCTTTCTCTACTGATTTCAACCAGTCGTAAGTACGTTCGAAATTGATACCGTTGCCGGCTTCATTCCCCAGCGACCAGATCACGATAGCCGGATGATTCTTGGAACGTTCGTACATACGGTGCGTACGGTCCATGTGGGCAGTCAGCCAGGTACTGTCTTTTGCGAGGGAAGCAGGTCCGTATCCCATACCATGCGATTCGATATTCGCCTCATCAATCATATACAGCCCGTAACGGTCGCAAAGCTGATACCAGTACGGATGAGTCGGATAATGTGAGTTACGCACCATATTGATATTATGCTGTTTCATCAGTCGGATATCCTGCTCCATCAGTTCTTTGCTTACGGTACGTCCCAGTTGTGAATGTTCGTGACGGTTCGCTCCTTTCACCAGCACCGGAACACCATTGATGCAGAAACGTCCGTCCTTGATTTCCGAAGTACGGAAACCAACCTCGCATCCGGTCAGTTCAGTCACCTTTCCTTGTGCGTCTTTCAGTTCGAGCACCAAAGTATAAAGATTAGGATACTCCGCGTTCCACGCTTTTACTTCCGCAATCTTCTTCTCATCGAAAGCGATGAAGTTGCTCAATCCACGGGATTTGATCCGGACAGCATCCTGCAACACAGCTTTTCCCGAAGCATCTTTCAGTGTATATGCAATGGAGCCGGCTGTGGCAGAAGGTCCTTCTACCGTCACTTCCAGATTGAAAATACCCTCTTTGTATTTCTCTTTATCAAGAGAGGCACTTACTTTATAGTCAGCAATATACTGTTTGGGAGTACTATACAGGTAAACATCCCGTTCGATACCGCTCAGGCGCCACATATCCTGACACTCCAGATAAGCACCCGAACTCCAGCGATATACTTCCAGCGCCACCACGTTCTCACCTTCACTCAGTACATCGGTAATGTCCCATTCGGCAGCCGTCTTCGATCCCTGATTATAGCCGAGCAACTTCCCGTTCACCCATACATAATAGAAAGAAATCACACCCTCGCAGCAAAGTACTACCCGGCGTCCTTTCCAGTCGGCGGGTACTTTGAATGTACGACGATAAGAACCGACTTCGTTTTCGGCAAATGGTACCAACGGCGGATTCTTCTTGAAGTTGAACATCTTATCGTCAAACTCATAAGTTTCGTTAACATAAATCGCTGTTCCATATCCCTGTCGTTCCCAGTTGCCGGGCACATTAATATCCGCCCATCCTCCGGTATAATAAGAAGGCTGGTAGAAGTCTTTCGGGCGGTTATCCGGATTCTTTACCCAGTGGAATTTCCACTTTCCGTTCAGGCTCATATAATAAGGAGACTCTTCATATCCTCCCGGTTTTTCAATATCGGAAGCGTCGGCATAAGGCCATACGTAGGTATGGGGAGCGAGTTTATTCAGTCCTACAGCATACTGGCTCTGCCACTCCGGCTGCGACTGTTTCTGAGCCGAAGCGAAGGTAGCAGTCAGTGCTACCATCAAGATTAAAAAAGTTCGTTTCTTTAATTTCATCGTTATTATATTAGTTATTTAGTAACTGGTTATTCGATTATCAGTTCATCGAAATAGACTCTTGATTTTTGTCCGGGACGGACATGGTTGAACGGACATTCTCCCGCTCCTTCCACGGTCACCCGAACATAGCGGGCAACGGTTCCCCTCATATCTACCGAAAGGTCTTCGACAAAAGTTCCCTCACGGAATATCTCTTCGGGAGTATATTTCAATTCGTTGATATCCCGATAAGTCGCCTGATCGTCCGAAACAGCTACCTTGATGGATTTCGGTTTATGCACTCCCATTCCATAATTAGTAATACAACCGATCGTCAACGTGTTCATCTTCTCCTTTTGCAGCAAATCCACAGTGAAAGAGAAGCGGTCGTTTCTTGTCCAGCAGCACCATTCAAAGTCCGTCTGTTTCAGGCTTCCTCTGATTCCGTTACTCAGCACAGCTTCATTCGCTTTATTGCCCAGCAACGGTTTGGCCGTTGCCTTATTCCAATGTACCGGAAGCGTCAATATTTTCCCCATCTGCTCTCCACCGGCAAATGTTGCAGCATTGATTGTCCGGGCATCCTTTACAACCAGCGGCTGTTCATAGAGCGGCGAAGCAGCTGTCGGCTTACTTCCATCTACCGTATAACGGATTTCCACATCCGGACGGATACATTCCAGTGTTACATTCAGTGCTCCGTCTTCCGGCTTCACCGTATGCTGTATATTGTACATCGAACGAGCATACGCTATTCCTTTGGCTGCCAAGTGTTCATTGAACGAGTCCATTCCTTTGAGGAACGAAGCCCAGTCTTTCTTTTCCGGCTGTGTCCACGCCACTTCCGCCAAAGCTGCCAGACGCGGGAATACGAGGTAATCCACATCCTCCGGCTTATTGCAGAACTCCGTCCACATACAAGCCTGTACTCCCATCAGCAGATCCGCATATTCCGGTTTCCAATCTTTCTGAACCGGCTCATAGTCATACACATCTTTCAGCGTGTTATTGCCGAAATACGTCAGCGGCTCAAACCATTGCGGCCCCTGATAACGAATCAGGTACATGATGCGTGCGGGAGTCATAATGAAACGATGTCCCTGTTCGGCAGCCTTCAAGGCAGCCTGTCCGTATCCCTGCCAACCCAAGACAATGACATCTTCCGGCAAAAAACTACTGTTAGTCAGTTCATCCCAGCCAATCACTTCACGGCCTTTGCCGCGTACATACTCGCTCATCCGCTTCATGAAGTAACCTTGCAGATCCTCTTCATTGGCCAGTTTCTCTTTTTTCATCCGTGCCTGACACAACGGGCATTTCCCCCAATAAGTCTTGCGGGCTTCATCGCCTCCGATATGAATATACCGGGAAGGGAACAAGGCCATAATCTCGTCCATCACATCCTGAAGGAAAGTGTAGACGCTGTCGTTTCCGGCACAATAGATAATTTCGGAGTTCCGTCCTCCCAAACCGGGAAGCACTCCGATATACTCCTTCACCACCGGACAGGCAAAATGAGGATAGGCCGCCAATGCCGAATTACTGTGTGCAGGCACATCAATTTCCGGCACTACTTCTATCTGGCGTTCGGCTGCATAGGCCACCATTTCCTTTATATCTTCCTGTGTATAGAAGCCTCCTACCGGGGTCGGTTCTCCGGGTTCCGGATTACGCCGGGCAGGGAAAGGCAGTCCTGTACGATCCACCCTCCAGGCACCTACTTCCGTCAGACGGGGATATTTTTTGATTTCCACACGCCAGCCGTTATCATCTGTCAGATGAAAGTGAAGCGTGTTTATTTTCAGCATCGCCATACAGTCGATGATTCGCAATACATTCTCTTTAGGAATAAAGTAACGTGCCGCATCCAGCAGTAATGCCCGGTAACCAAACCGCGGTTCGTCCTGAATACTCACTGCCGGAATACTCCATTTTACCTTCTTATCCGCCACTTCCTCTTTTTCGATAGCTGCCGGAAGCAACTGGCGAATCGTCTGCAAAGCATAAAAGAATCCTTTGGCATCCGATGCTTCAATTATAATTTCTTTTGGAGACACTTCCAGCGTATACGCTTCACTCTTCAAAGTTGCATCTGTCTGGAAACGGACATTTCCCTTTTCTGCATCATCACCTACGGTCAACTTCGGAGTAAAACCTGCCGCACGGGTAAACAAAGCTATAAAGCCGCGCGCCACTTCCGCCTGCTCCTCATTTTCTACGGCAAATACTGTCTTACCGGAGAAAAGGTAGTTTCCGCTACCCGGCACCATTTGTGCCGGGCGTGGAACCAAGGGTATGTCATGTGTCAAGTTAGTATCGCTACATCCGGCTACCATCGAAGACAGAAAGCCTATCAGTAATATTAAAATCGTTCTTGTCATTGTATTATTCGGGGGTTATTCCTTGTCCCTTTCCGGAGAAAAGCGGACGGGGTCATTATATTGTTCCTGTAGTTTCAGCAGTTCGTCTTTCAGTTCCTTTACTACCGGTTCATATTCAGCCTCACCATAAAGGTTGTGCATTTCTGTCGGGTCTGCCTGCATGTCATACAGTTCCCACCAGTTGATATCATTATAAAAATGAATCAGTTTATAGCGTTCCGTACGCACTCCATAGTGACGTTTCACCATGTGCTCGGCAGGATATTCGTAGAAGTGGTAGTACAGTGACTTTCTCCAGTCCTGCGGATGTTCTCCTTTCAGCAGAGGCAACAGTGATACTCCATGAATGTCTGCGGGAATCTCTGCTCCTGCCAGTTCGAGGAAAGTAGGCGCATAATCGATGTTCTGTACCATTTCTGTGATGTCTCCCCTGCGGTCGAAACCTTTCGGCAGACGCATGATAAGCGGTGTACGCATGGATTCTTCGTACATGAAACGCTTGTCAAACCAGCCGTGTTCACCCATGTAGAAGCCCTGATCGGAAGTATAGACTACCAGTGTATTGTCCAGCAAACCTTTTTCTTTCAGATAATCGAGCACACGCCCTACGTTATCATCAAGAGACTTCACGGTCTTCATATAGTCGCGCATGTAACGCTGGAATTTCCAGTTGGCAAGCTCTTTTCCTTGTAGATTCTGTTTGTAGAAATCATCGATAATCGGAGCGTAGAACTTATCCCATGCGGCACGCTGCCCTTCATCCATACGTCCGAGGAATCTCTCATAAAGTGATTTCAGACGTGACTTCTCATTCGGGCGAAGCATCTTCAAATCATAAATCATATCCATGTCCTTCACGATACTCATTTCCTGAGCAGCCGCAGCAGGGCGACCTTCATAATCGTCAAAGAAATTATCCGGCAACGGGAATGTCTTGTCCTCGTAGAGAGCAAGGTTACAGGTATCCGCCATCCAGTTACGGTGAATTGCCTTATGATGAATCAACAGGCAGAACGGTTTCTCCGGATCACGCTTGTTTTCCATCCAGTCGATAGCGTCGTCGGTAATCAGATTCGTGATATATCCATGCTTCTGGATAGTATCGTTGTCTTGCGTAATAAAGGCAGGATTATAGTAATCTCCCTGTCCGGGAACTATCTGCCAGTAGTTGAATCCGGATGGCAAACTTTCCAGATGCCATTTTCCTACCAATGCAGTCTGATAACCTACCTTTTGCAGAAGCTTCGGGAAAGTCTGTTGAGTACTGTCGAATACGCAAGTGGTATTGTCATAGAATTTATTGGCACAGCTATGTTTCCCCGTAATCATACAGGCACGGCTGGGACCGCTTAATGAATTAGCCACAAAGCTTTGAGTAAAACGTACACCATCCGCCGCGATGCGGTCCAGGTTCGGTGTTTCCATGTAGCGGGTGTCATAGCAACTCATCATCTGAGCTGTATGGTCATCTGTCATGATGTAAACGATGTTCAATGGCTTTTGTTCTGTCGATTTCTGTTTATTTGCACAAGATGCAAGCGAAGCAACAGCCGCTGCTCCTGCCAGAGAATAAAGCAAGTTTGATTGCAGGTTTTCCATAATGATTAATTTATTTAGATTACAATGGCAAAGATAAGGAACATATGTAAAATCAATGTATACAAATAGCTAATGTATTTACAATATTCTTTATTTCCGCCCGAATGAGTGCAAATGCCGGAAGCAGATCGCTGTTGTACGACGGTCTTCCGGCATTGAACTTATTTCGTACTATTGAAAACGGTTCAAAGAAAACCAGAAATTAATAGAACTGGTAGAACTTGCCCGGAGCCGAAACTTTATAGTCTCTGTTCACCAGTTCATCCGCTTCCCGTTTATAGTTATCATTTACATAGAAACGAATCCAATCTATTTCCATTCTCGGACCTTCCGTTGCATAATTGGCAGGATTAATTGATTTCAGTTCAGTATCCCAACCTGCCGGAAGTTCAGAAGAAACACTATTACCTTCTCCGAACAAGTCCATTCGCATTACTAAATAAAGACCCTTCGCTCCAATTGATGTCCCTGTAGAAGCTTTGGTAAAAGGCCATGAATCCAACATATCCCTTGTGACTTCCAAAGTTGTAGAACCATTGATACCTAACTTTATCGTACTTTCATCGACTAGTTCCACCCAATAAATATTATAATCTTCTACCTTAGGAATAGCGGTTACTACACTCTTTGCATCACTGATAGCCTCTCCCCTCACCGACTGAGTGATTGCAGAACCAGAAACATTCTTAAGTATACAGATTGATTGCTTGGCTTCTTTACACGTAGTGGCTGTTGCTGGATTCTTCACCTCTATCATTGGTACAAACCCTGTTCTATTACCTCCTAAGCGAACTTTCATTTCAATACGCATACCCGGATAAATACGAGTTACATTCTGTGCCCACATCTGTCCTAAAGATTTACAGCAATGTATTCCTGCTGTTCCGTAATTAGTACCTTCTACACCTACACAAATATTCAGTTCACCCTCATCAGTGACTTTCGCATATTTGGTCCAATCAATCTTTAAAACACTTCCTCTATTGGCATCCGTTGCATTACCTAATTTTTGATAATCTCCCGATGTCGAGTTTTTATGGAACTCGATTGCATAATCAAACTTCCACTGGCTGCCCAGTTCCGCATTCGGATGTGCTGTTCCTTCATCCATCTTAGCCGTCTCTTTACCCGTAAACCAGTCATCATCATAAGAAATAAACATGATATTCGGATTCTCATATACAGTTGTCATATCATACAAATCAGGATCAGCCATCGATTCCAGGTCTGTCATGGTAATCATCAAGGTAGAAGCGGTCATCGGATTGGCAGAAGAATTACTCTCCATATTCAATACCAACTGCAAGTCACCTGTCATTTCATAGTCCTGTTTGATAGTCACGGCAGCACTCTTCACCGAAGTTCTTCCTGCGGGAATGGTTAGGGTAGAAGGCAGATTGTCATACCTGTCCTCTTCTCCTTCCTTCGGAGTGATAGTGACTTCGAGAGGCACAGAACTCGGTTTGTCCACCTTGGCAACCAATACAAACTTACCCCCTTCCGTCACCACGTTCTCTGTATTATTTTCCAGAGACATGGATATCCGATAATAATCAGACACCTTGATTCCCTGACTGGAATTAGCGATCTTATATCCTCGTGCAAAAGCCACAAATTCCATCGTGGTAGTACCCGTCAGGCCGGATGTTTTCACCGGGAAATCCACCTGAATCTGCTTCTCTCCTTTGGGAAAAGTGACAATACTGCTGAACGGTTCGAATACATTCGCAACATCATCCGTTCCGGCCTTTGCCGTAAAGTAAATATCGAAATCTTCGTTAGCCACCACCTCATTACCATCGGCATCGGGTTCCACTTTGATATCCACTTTCAAGTGTTCTCCCATCACAAATGCCTTTTCATTGATGCTCATTGTCAAAGGTACAGCTTCCGGCAGAGGACGATATTTAGTCTCATCCTCACATCCCGTCAGGCCGATAGTCAACAAACATACTGGAAGTATTTTATATAATATGTTCTTCATATCTTTATCTATCTAATTGTCATAAATGAATCTTGTTCCATTCTCCTATTTCCGTTGCCAGCCCGGATTCTGTTTCAGCTCATGATTCAACGATATCTCACTCGGAGGAACCGGTAACAGATAATCGCGGTTGGAATCAAACTGATAGCCTCTCGGAAGAAGTTCTTTCTGCGGGTCCAGCCAACCGTCTGTAGTCAGAATCGTTTTCAAATCCGCAGCACTTTTAGGATCGAATGCTTTGTACAACACACCGTCTGTGCCAAAATAAGCACCGGTTCCCCGTTTGCCCTGAATCAGTTTATGAGCTCTCCAGCGCATCAGGTCATCGAGGCGGAAACCTTGTAAAGCCAGTTCCGCACGTCTTTCCCGACGGATTTCCTGCAAATTGGCGGAGATTGCATAACCAAAGTCCGTAAAATTAGGATCGATTTCAGACGGATCGGCGTAAGTCACTCCGGCGCGTTCGCGTAATGGTTTCAAGGTCTTTTCCAAAACAGCAGGAGTACATTTCCCCAGTTCTTCCGCTGCTTCCGCATAAGCCAGCAGTGCTTCCGCATAGCGGATCATCGGAAGTGACGTTTCGCCCTGACCACTTACATACGTGGTATCGATACTCATACGGATGTGATAACCTGTGGCGTTACGTGCCGGACCACCTTCAGTCAGATAAGGAGGACGCACCACCGACTTGTTCTCTTCCGAATATTCCTCTACCAGCATCGCTTTCGATTTTGATTCCGGTGAGGTTGACTTAAACTTACAGTTTGAATGCATAACCGTTGCCAGCAAACGTCCGTCACGGCCCTTAAAAGTCAGATTGAAATCTTTAAAAATTCCATCCGCAGGATCGATGGGAGTTCCGTCAGCATTCAGGTAATTATCAACCAGCGACTGAGACAAACCAGCCGGTCCGCTATTGTCTACATAACCGGCTCCCAGATTACTGCTCAAATTATGAATCACACCATCCGCTATCGAATACTTCTTCCAGAAAACAACCTCTGTCATATCCGACAAGTCTTTTGAATTGAACACGTGTGCATAAGCATCTTCTATATTCACAGCACTCTTGTCAGTAGCCTTGGTGTTCAGCGTAAGTCCCATACCAAACAGTTCATCGCCCAGTGTCAGCACCTGTCCCAGCAAGTCTGCCGATTTATCTTCAGCAGCGGCAAAGTCCGTTCCCTTGTGATATTTCTCCCAGGTACCTTCATAAAGCGCCACTCTCATAGCCATAATAATAGCTGCTTCCTTACACACTCTCAAACCTTTATACTGGCTGCGCGGATGAAGCAATTCTTTAGCGGTATTCAGGTCGTCAAGAATAAACTGCGCTACTGCCGAACGGTCGCGCGGAGGAATCTGCAAACCACCGACAGTTGCATTTCTGTCCCAGAAGCTATCCATCACCGGGATACTTCCAAATCTGGTCAGCAGGTAGAAATGCCAATAGGCACGGAAGAAATAAGCTTCCCCTTTCATCGAGAGCACATCTTTTGTTTCTTCGGTTTCCGGCACTTTATAGTATTCAAAGAAATAATTCACATTACGCAGGTTCTGGTATCCTTTCTGCCATTCGGTAGAACCTCCCCCGTTTTCCTGCAACTCTCCGTTCAGGCGCTTGTCATAAACTTCCGCCACGATGTTATCGCTATTCTTCTCTTCTCCGCGCACTCCCATATCGTACGTTCCGAAAGAAGGAAGTGCGATATACAAGCCGTTGATATAGTTGTTCACGGCACTTGCATTGGACAGGAATGTCTCGCTATTGGGGGTTGTCAGAGGCTCTCTATCCAGAAAATCCGAACATGCTGACATCATGAGACTGGCCCCTACCACTAATAATATATATAATTTTTTCATCGCTATTCTCTAATTAAAAGGTGAAATCAAGTCCGAATACGAAGTTGCGGTTCATCGGGTATACCATACCGTTACCGTTCTGCTTCATAGGAGAAGTCAGACCCGGAGCCGTATTTTGAGCATCGCCGCCAGCCGACATATTTACCTGGTTCAGTGTTTCCGGGTCAAATTGTTTCGGCAGTTTCGTTACAGTAAACAAGTTATCGCAAGTCACATATACTTTCAGATTACTGATACCGATATGTCTCAACTGTTTTTTGTTGAAGGTATAACCAACCGTCAGGTTCTTCATACGCATGTAAGCGGCATTCAGCAGATAACGAGTAGTGTTATATCCGGTATTTACCAAAAAGTCTTTGTCATCCTTCCAACCGGTCAGGCGCGGCAAGTATCCATTCGGGTTTTCTGTACTGAAGTAATCGAGATGTTCCTTGAAGTTGTAGTTGTTGCCACCAAACATATAGTTACTTCCGGAAATCGGGAAATCTCTCTTAGCCACTCCTTGCAACAAAGTAGATATTTCGAACCCTTTATATCCCAGATTCAAATTGATACCGAATGAATATTTGGGGGTCGTATTACCGATAATCTGCAAATCTCCGTGATCTGCCAAAGTACCTTTACCTCCGTCTACCCTACCGTCACCATTGGAATCGATATATTTCAAGTCACCGCGACGCCAGAGATCATTCGATTTGAATGCTGTCAGGTTTACATTTCTCAGGTAATCATCAATTTCACGGTTCGACAGGAAAAGATCGTCTGCACGATACCCCCATATTTCGCCAATATCCATACCTTCATAGTAACCTTTATTGGCAGCCAGACCTGTATGATTATTGTAAATGATACCTTCCGGATTATTATACTTCGTCACCACCGCCTTGTAGTTGAACACATTGAAGCCGATTCCATAGCTGAAACCACATTTCAGTTTATCATTCCAGCTCACGGAAAGTTCCCATCCACGATTGCGCAAAGTAGCATTGTTTACTTTTGCACGGTCATCCGAAGCAATACCACTGATGCTCGGAATAGACTCAGCCGGACCGATCATGTCACGTGTCGTACGCTGATAGAAGTCAGCGGTAATCGACAGACGGTTCTTTAACAACATCAGGTCAAAACCCAGGTTGGCATTATCCACCTTCTCCCAGGTAATGTACGGACTGATCATTTTCGGAGTCTTGGCTATCGTTCCTTTGGAAGCTGTAGAAGACGAGATACCGGGCAACAGCCACGCATTGGTACCCTGTGCATCCAGTGGCATTTGAGCAATGTAGTCATATAAGCCGGCACCGTTCTGATTACCCAGACGACCGTAGGACACACGTACTTTCAGCTGAGACACCGGAAGTGCCAGTTGCTGGAAATAAGGAGTACGGGCGATATCATAACCGGCAGAGAATGAAGGGAAGAATCCCCAGCGATGTCCCTTTGCAAAACGAGAAGAACCATCATAACGTCCGCTGAACTCCAGAAAATAAATATTATTGTAGTTCCAGTTCAGACGAGTGTAGAATCCCATCGTAGCCCAATGCGAACGGGCTTCACCTGCTATCACGTTTCCGCTGGCATTATCAAACGAATAAATGTCGTTGCTCAACATACCATCTTTGTACATATATTCTTCCGAATATTCCTGTAGCTCCATCTGATAACCTGCCATTGCCTTGAAGAAATGACCTCCCCACTGGTGGGTATAAGAGCTGGACAGATTAGGCGACAAATAATAATTGAACATGCTACCGCGGGTATAAGAGCCGAAATACATATTTTTCCAGCTAATGCCCGGATAAGCAAATCCTTGTCTCTGGTTGGTTGCATCACCCGGCTTGAAAGTACCCGCAGGAGTTTCATACTTCTGGTCGTCTTTCATTTTCAGGTCATTATTTTCCACATCGAAACGGATTTTCATTTCTCCGGTGATATCCCATCCCTCCAAAGGAGTGACGGTAGCCGAAAGTGACAAGGCATCTGAAATACGGTTTCTCTGATAATTTGAATTTTTCAGATACAACATTTCATTCCAGCTAGGTATATTATATTCCGATTCAACCGGCAACTCAGTCACCTGAGTCGGACGGTGGCTACCGATCTTATTATACAGGATCAGCTGATTGGCCATCGGACGTTTGATCATCTGCAAAGTAATATTGTTGTTCAGGTTGAAACGCAGCCAGTCACTTGTCTTAAACTGCAATTTCGTGTTCAGGTTATATTTGCTCAAATCATCCTGTACCTTATCCAGCAGACCTTCCTGATAAGTGTATCCCATACCGATATAGTAGTTCACTTTGTCAGAACCGCCCTGTACACTCAGATTGTGAGAGTGACGGACAGACTTGTCTTTGAAATAATAGTCAAACCAGTCTGTATTACCGTATTGATTGTAATAAGCTCCTGCCCAGTCATCACCGGTAGTATTCGGTTCTATTCCCGGAAATTCAGCCGAATAAGGGTTTTGCATAAATCCCTTGATCTTTTCGATAGTCTTATCCGAAATCTTCTGCAAACCGGAAGAAGCTCCTCCATTATCATACTGCTGGTTATTATATGCTGCATACTGCAACGCATCCATCATCTTCGGCATGTTGATAGGTGAACTGAAACCTACCGTACCACGATAAGTAACACTGGCTCTTTCTTTTTTACCACTCTTGGTCGTTACCAAAACCACACCATAAGCAGCACGCGCACCATATACGGCAGAAGCGGAAGCATCCTTCAGTACACTGATGCTGGCAATATCAGCAGGGTTCACATTCTGCATGCTCTGCTCTACTCCATCCACCAATACATAAGGCTCGCCACCATTGATAGAGCCGATACCGCGAATACTGAATTTAATATCGGCACCGATTTCACCGCCGACACCACCGCCTACTGCATCCGAAGCAAAGTTCAAACCGGCAATATTACCCTGCAAAGCACTGGTAACGTCGGTCACAGGACGATTCACGATCGCATCATCTTTCAATGTGGCAACGGCTGCCGTAATGGTATTTCTTTTCTGTGTATCCATACCTACCACCACAACTTCATCCAATACTTTGGCATCTTCCTTCATCACCAGTTTGTTACCTTCCTGTTTGGTGACTTTTACCTGTAGCGGAGCATATCCGACGTATGTAACAGAAAGAGTACTGCCTACTTTTCCTTGAATAGAGAAATTACCGTCAATATCTGTAATCGTTCCTCCGGTTACACCTTTTATCATGACCGTAGCACCGATGATGGGTTCTCCCATTTCGTCTACCACCTGTCCCTTTATCAATTTTTGTTGTGCCAACGCACCCAGAGGAAACAATAACAGGAGCATCAGAAAAAGAACAAAGCGTCCTTGTTTTCTCACGAACTTCTTTTTTTCCATAATATTATATTTACTAATTAAGATTCTATTTTTATTCTACAGTAGGGTTGGCGTAGTAATCAAACTCTTCTTTCACAACTTTCAACAAAGACATTTCGTGCGTCACATCTACGTCCGTAGCCAAATCCCAGCTCATGATACCTCCAAAACCATTTTCACAAACATACTGTGTCTTCTCGCGAATTGTCTTCTGGCTGTTGAGCGTATAGCTCTTTCCGTCATAACTCCATTGATCTGCAGAAGTATTAGTCAGATTACCCTTGCCGACAAGGTCAAAATAGGCAGCCTGTTCGCCGGCAGTTCCCGTAGTTCCGTAGAAAGGTACTCCCATCACCAGCTTATCCTGAGGAATTCCATATTCCACAGCAGCCTTGCCATCCGATTTGAAACGTTCCATAGAGAAAAGTTCTATCGAAGGACCATAGCATTGCAGTGAGATAAAATCAGCAGCAATAATAGCCTCTGCACTTATTTTATAAGAAACGGGATGCAGGGATACAGTGAAGAATACATCTTTTCCCAATACTTCACGCAGTTGTACAATGGCCTTACTATAATTAGCCAGATCATTGGATGAATAAGCCCATTCGAAATCAAGGTCTGCACCATCCAGATTATATTCTTCGAGCACTTTCTTTACGTTGTTGGCAAAATTGGTACGAGCTGTCGCGTTACCTACCATTTTCAGCCATTCGCCGCCGGCAATACCCAGACGTAGCTTCCGGTCGCCCGCCTGTCCGTTCAATGCAGTGCGGATCTGTTCCAGGCGGATAGCCCATGTATGTGAATCCTTACCGGGTTTGGCAGCATCGTCATATTTCCAGTAAGCAAGTGTTTTAGTATTATTCCATGTATCAAAAGAAATGGGATTTTTGCCCAGTGTACCCACCAGCAGACTGTTCACGAATGTTTCATCCAAATATCCTTTCAGTTTTTCTCCCATCACAAAATCCGCACGGGTATTAGGAACCGAAGCAGGCAGCGAGCCTGTAAAGTCAGTAGCAGCATTATTATCTATATATAGCTTAGCAGTACCGCCATCATAAGTCACCGCTACATAATGCCATGCGCCCGGTTTCAATGCACTGTTCGTAACTGTTGCAGAAGCACTTCCGACAGTCAGTTTCAGATTGCCTTCCGTTGCTCCCAGCTGGAAAGCGATGATAGTAGTATTTCCGTCTGCCTTCTTAAACAAGCAGGCGCCGTCCACCCATTCGCTTACATATATATAAGTACCGAATGTGAACTTCTTGAAAGCTCCGTCCGGTGAGTGCAACAGACCGTCGCCGGCATTCATTTTTCCGGTACCTTCAAATTTCAGTACTCCGCTGCGACCGCTATAAGAAGAAGTATATGTGGCTGCTCCCGTTATGGCAGCATCATTCACAGGCAGGTCAAAAGTCAGGTCACCGTTGGCATAAGGACGTGCTGTCAGATAAATCAAATCGTTGCAGGCGCCCATACTTGCTCCGGAAACTCGATTCGTTTCAAAAAAATCGCCACGGATATAAGAACAGTTGATAAATGTCTTCACTGTAGGATCAGGATCATCGGGGTCTTCCGTCTCGCCCGGCTTTCCCGTAACTGAACCTTCGGGAGGAGTACCGGTTGGAACATCTACCCATTTTGTGTCTTTGCAAGCTGTCAACATTCCAAAGAGGAAGAGACAAAGAAATAGGAATTTGCTTCTCATAAGTTTATTAATTAAGATTACCTTTTTATATAAATAGTGAGGTCTTTCCTGACATTCACTGCCACAAATTTAGGTTATATCTAAGATTTCAGATGTTCTATTTTAGCTATGATTCTTCCAAAAATGTCTAAAATAGTCCATTTCATCGCATTTTTTATAGCGACCAAACATTATCAGACATCTTTCGAGACAAAAAAAGAAAGGCGGCAATATCCGTTTCCGAAAATTCCCGTCTTTCATTTATATGAATGTGCAAATGTACTGACTGCCCTAAAATGTCAGCTTTTTCACAAATTCTTCTGCCCGTGCCAACGTCTCCGGCTTGCCGATATCAATCAGTTCCAACTTCTCCGCAAGATAACCGGAATAATCCGTCTGCCCGCAAGTAGCCAGATAAAAATCCATGATGGAAAACTTGCCTTCCCAGCGCGGTGCCTCCATCAACCGGAAGACAGCAGGCGAAAAGACATGAATACCGCTAAAGGCATACTCCCTATAGAGCGACTCATCATAGTGGAAACCTTCGGGTTTTACCTGCCCCGTATCCTTGTTTATCCACCCGCGCAATTTTCGCTCCGTATCAAAAAGCAGATAACGGGAAGTTGTACGCCGGCTGGCAAGCAAAGTAGCTACGCTCCCACTCTGCATATGAAAGTCATACAGTTCTTTCAGATTCATATCCGAAAGGATATCCACATTATGTACCAGAAAAGGCTCACCGGAGTTTTCAAAAAAAAGACGGGCTTTTCTGATTCCTCCCCCCGTATCGAGCAGCCGATCCCGTTCGTCGGAGATATGTATGGTAAGTCCGAAGTCGTTATTAGTCTTCAGAAAATCGATAATCTGCTCACCGAAATGATGAATGTTAATCACTATCTCGGTAAAGCCGGAAGCTTTCAGTTTTAAGATCACATGTTCCAGCATCGGACATCCGGCTACGGGAACAAGAGCTTTGGGCATCGTGTCGGTCAGTGGTTTCAGCCGGCTGCCCAAACCAGCGGCAAATATCATTGCTTTCATTATACAATAGCCTCAAAAGTCCGCTCAATATTCTGTTCACGGTGTACCAGTTCCACTTTCACCCCGAATTTACGGTTCAGATGCTCTGCCAGATGCTGCGCCGAATAAACCGAACGGTGTTGTCCTCCCGTACAGCCGAAGCAAACGGACAAGTTACTGAATCCCCGCTCCATATATCGCTTTACCGAAGCATCCACCAACGCATAGACAGATTCGAGAAAACGGAGAATTTCTCCATCCTCTTCAAGGAATCTGATTACCGGTTCGTCCAGTCCCGTGAAAGGCTTGTAGCGTTCGTACTTACCGGGATTGTTCACCGCACGGCAATCAAAAACATAACCGCCGCCATTGCCCGTAGAATCATCGGGAATCCCTTTCTTGTAAGCAAAACTCATTACTTTAACAGTAAGCTGCCGTTTTTTAAGGTCATCGGTAAACTGCTTGAGTTCGGTGAGTTCGCGTAATACCCAGCAGAGGTACGGATATTCGGGATATGCTTCTTTGAGCAGGTCACGCAGGTTTTGGATAGCAAAGGGAACACTCTGGATAAAATGAGGTTTCTTTTCAAAATACCCTCTGAAACCATAAGCTCCGAGCACCTGCAATGTACGGAAAAGAACAAAATGACGGAGCTGACTATAGAAATAAGGCTCATCAATAGGCTGGTATTTGCGCAGGGCATCCATATATTCCTGCAATAGTTCCTTACGGAGACTATCGGGATACTTCGCCTTGGCCTGCCACAGGAAAGAAGCGACATCATAATAGAACGGTCCCTTTCGTCCGCCCTGAAAGTCGATAAACCACGGTTCACCGTCTTTAATCATCACATTGCGGCTCTGGAAATCGCGGTACATGAAGGTAGCGGAAGAACTGCGCAGCAGCACATTGCTCATCTTCTGAAAGTCGTCCTCCAGTTTGTCTTCCTGAAACTCCATACCGGTAGCTTTGAGAAAGCAATATTTAAAGTAATTCAAATCCCACAGAATAGAACGCTGGTTGAACTCCGGCTGCGGATGACAGCGGGAGAAATCAAAACCGTCAGCCCCCGCAAACTGTATGGCAGGAAGCAAGCGGACTGTCTTGCGAAGCAGTTCTTTTTCTTCTTCGGAGAATACACTGGTGGCACGCCCCTTCTCGATTGCATGAAACAACAGAGTATCTCCCAGATCCTCCTGAAGATAATAGCTCTTATCTTCGGAAACAATATAAACCTCGGGAACAGGCAGACCGGACTTGCGGAAATGAGCAGCCATATAAAGGAATGCATCATTCTCCTCGACAGACGTTCCGGATACACCGATCAGGGTTTTCACGCCTGTCAGCCGGAAATAACGGCGGTTGGAGCCGGAAGATGGTAATTCTGTAATATTCTCAGCGGGGACTCCCGCATATTCCTGATAAAGTTTCTGTAGTTCTTCGGTAATCATAGTCATACATTTTCGAGCAAAGATAAAGATTATGGATAAATTAACGCCATCTTTGCCAAAAACTCTTTGTACATTCTACTCATTATTCATCCGAATGCATTATCTTTGCTTCTGTTTACTCGACCTAATCTCATGAAAACAAGACTCTATATCGTCCTATGCATCGCATTCATCATACAAATGGCCGGTGTCCTTCCTTTACAGGCAGGGCATTACTATTACAAGCAGATCTCCCTGAAGGAAGGTCTTCCTTCTACCGTCCGGTGTATCCTTACGGATGAACAGGGATTTGTGTGGATAGGCACCCGTTCCGGCTTGGGACGGTTCGACGGTCATGAGCTGAAGAAATATACCCATCAGGCGAACGATCCGCATTCACTGCCCCACGACCTCATCCTTCAGATTGTAGAAGACCGGCAATACAATATCTGGATTCTGACGGACAAAGGAGTGGCACGCTACCAGCGGCAAAGTGACGATTTCTACCTGCCAACCGATGAGAAAGGGAAAAATATTACGGCATATTCCGCCTGTACCACCCCGGACGGTATTTTATTCGGAGCCAAAAACAAGATTTACTTTTATAACTACCGGGACACCTCTTTCCACCTGCTGCAGGAATTTGACCAGACGGACCTTCCCAACTTCAACGTCACAATTCTCAGCCTTTGGGACGAACACACCGCACTTTGTTGCAGCCGGTGGCAAGGTCTGCTCCTGCTCGACCTGAAAACAGGAAAATGCAGCCGTCCTCCTTTCGACTGCGGAAAGGAAATTATGAGTATGATCATCGACTCGAAAAACCGGATATGGATTGCCCCCTACAATAACGGACTCTATTGCTTCGACCGGAACGGAAAACAACTGGCATCATACACCACCCACAACTCATCCCTGAGCAACAACGTCATACTCAGCCTTGCCGAACGGGAGAATAAACTGTGGATCGGAACGGACGGAGGCGGCATCAACGTACTCGAACCGGAAACCGGACAGCTTTCCCTGCTGGAGCACATCCCCGGAAGAGACAACTATTCACTCCCCGCCAACTCCATTCTGTGCCTCTACAACGACCAGAACAACAATATGTGGGCCGGAAGTATCCGTAACGGACTGATCAGCATCCGCGAAGTGTCGATGGTGACCTACACGGACGTAGTGCCGGGCAACAACCGGGGACTGAGCAACAACACCGTTCTCAGCCTTTACCAGGAGTCTGATGATAAAATATGGATCGGAACAGACGGCGGCGGAGTCAATCTTTTCAATCCTCTCACAGAGAAGTTTACCCATTATCTCTCGACATGGGAAGACAAGGTGGCATCCATCTGCCAGTTTACTCCCGGTAAACTGCTGATTTCCCTTTTCTCACAAGGAGTATTCGTATTCAATCCGTCTACGGGAGAAAAGCAGCCATTCACCATCATAGATACGCCAACCACCACACGCCTCTGTAACCGGGGAAAGACTGTCAATCTCTACCAGAACAGCCCTAACAGCGTGCTGCTTCTCGGAGATCACGTCTATCAGTACGACCTGAACAAACGTACCTTTTCCATCGCAACCGAACAGGAGGGACAAGACATTATCGGCACACTTCTCCCCATCGCCAACCACGGAGATTACACCTACCTGAATGACACCAAGCGTATCTACCGGCTGGACAATCGCAGCAATGAACTAAAGCCCTTGTTCCGGTGCTATAATGATACGGTCATCAATTCCGTCTCGCGCGATGAATACGGAGATTTCTGGATAGGAAGTAATTATGGGCTCACCCACTATGATCCCACGACCCGAAAACGGACTCCTTTTGCCACCAACCTATTCACGGAAGTGACACTCATCGTATGCGACCAGCAAGGCAAGGTATGGTTTGGCACAAACGATATGCTTTTCGCCCGGCTGATCAAAGAAAAGAAATTTGTACTGTTCGGCGAATCGGACGGTGCCATTCAGAACGAATATCTCTCCAAACCCCGTTTGCTGAGCAAACGCGGAAACGTCTACATGGGAGGCGTCAAAGGGCTGCTCTATATCAACAGCAAACTGCCCCTGCTTACCTCCGAATCTCCTAAATTACAATTATCGGATGTGATCGTCAACGGAGAATCCGCCAACAACGAACTGAGTGGTAACCCGACCGGGATTTCCGTTCCCTGGAACAGCAATATAAGCATCCGCATCATGTCAAAGGAAGAGGATATTTTCCGGCAGAAAGTGTACCGGTATCAGATAGAAGGACTGAACGATCAGCAGATCGAATCGTACAATCCGGAACTGGTCATCCGCTCGCTCCCACCGGGCGATTATCAGATTATGGCTTCCTGCACGGCCAAAGACGGCAGCTGGATTCCCAGTCAGCAAGTACTGGAACTGACCGTACTCCCGCCCTGGTACCGTACCTGGTGGTTCACACTGGGGTGTGCCCTGCTCGCCACCGGCATCATAGTCGAGATGTTCCGGAGAACACTGAAACGGAAAGAAGACAAGTTGAAATGGGCCATGAAGGAACACGAGCAACAGGTGTATGAGGAGAAAGTGCGTTTCCTGATCAACATCAGCCACGAACTACGTACCCCGCTGACACTGATTCACGCTCCACTCAGCCGGATATTGAAATCCCTGTCTCCGGGAGATACGCAATACCTGCCACTGAAAGCGATCTACCGGCAGTCCCAACGAATGAAGAATCTGATTAATATGGTGCTTGATGTCCGTAAGATGGAAGTGGGAGAAAGCAAATTGATCATACAGCCGCATCCGCTCAACGAATGGATCGAACAGGTATCACAAGATTTTGTCAGCGAAGGCGAAGCGAAAAATATACATATTCATTACCAGCTCGACCCACGCATCGAAACCGTGAGTTTCGATAAGGACAAGTGTGAAATCATCCTGAGCAATCTGCTTATCAATGCACTGAAACACAGCCCGCAAGATACGAGAATCACCATTTCCTCCGAATTGCTGTCCGAAGAAAAAAGAATACGCGTCTCCATTACCGATCAGGGATGCGGCCTGCAACAGGTGGACACCCATAAGCTCTTCACCCGCTTTTATCAGGGTATGGGAGAACAGAGCGGAACCGGTATCGGGCTGTCTTACTCCAAGATTCTGGTAGAACTGCACGGCGGCTCTATCGGTGCACGTGACAATTCGGAATCGGGAGCTACCTTCTTCTTCGAACTGCCGCTGAAACAAGAGTCGGAAGAGATTATCTGCCAGCCCAAAGCCTATCTGAATGAACTGATGAGTGACGACAGCAGCAAACAGCTACAAGAGGAAGACAGTTTTGACACCACTCCATATAGTATTCTGGTAGTAGACGACAATCCCGACCTGACAGACTTCCTGAAAAAAGCGCTGGGTGAATACTTCAAACGGATATTGATTGCCGCGGATGGCGCAGAAGCACTGCAACTGATCAGAAGCCATACTCCCGATATCATCGTCAGCGACGTCATGATGCCCCGGATGAACGGATATGAGCTTTGCAAAAACATAAAGGAAGACATTACGATCAGTCACATCCCCGTCATCCTGCTGACAGCGAGAGACGACAAACAAAGCCAGATGAGCGGCTACAAGAATGGGGCGGATGCCTATCTGACCAAACCGTTCGAAGTGGAAATGCTGATGGAGCTGATCCGTAACCGGTTGAAAAACCGTGAACACACCAAGAAAAGATACCTGAGTGCAGGATTGATCCCCGCTCCGGAAGAAAGCACGTTCAGCCAGGCAGATGAAACTTTCCTGCTCAAACTGAACAAGATCATTCAGGAGAACCTGGACAACAGTCAGTTGGACATACCCTTCATCTGCAAAGAAATCGGTATGAGCCGGGCTTCCCTCTACAACAAACTGAAAGCGCTCACGGATATGGGAGCGAATGACTATATCAATAAGTTCCGGATGGAGCAAGCGATGATACTGATCACCAGCACGGAAATGTCATTCACGGAAATCGCGGAAAAAGTGGGATTCACGACGTCCCGCTATTTCAGTACCGCTTTCAAACAGTACACGGGAGAAACCCCGACCCAATATAAGGAGAAACATAAAAAAGAAACAGCCAAAGACGATTAATCAACAAAACCCCTGATATATAAATATCTTAACACATTATTTTTTATGGATTACAAATTATTTTCTTTAGTAAGCGGCACGCTTATTCTTTCAGGTCTGTCTGCCAATGCGCAGAAAAACAACACAAAGCCGAATATCCTTTTCATCCTCTGCGATGATATGGGATACGGTGATCTGGGATGTTACGGTCAGCCATACATCCGCACCCCCCATCTAGATGCGATGGCAAGCGAAGGCATGCGCTTCACACAGGCATACGCAGGAAGTCCTGTCAGTGCTCCTTCCAGAGCCTCCTTTATGACAGGACAGCATACAGGACACTGCGAAGTACGAGGTAACAAGGAATATTGGACGAGTGCGCCTACAATCATGTATGGCAATAATAAGGAGTATGCAGTAGTGGGGCAACATCCTTACGATCCCGACCACATCATCTTACCCGAAATAATGAAGGAGAACGGATACGCTACCGGCATGTTCGGCAAATGGGCGGGAGGCTACGAAGGTTCCTGTTCTACTCCGGACAAACGTGGAGTGGATGAATACTACGGCTACATCTGCCAGTTCCAGGCCCACCTCTACTATCCTAACTTCCTCAACCGCTACAGCAAGGCACTGGGTGATACGGGAGTGGTACGTGTCGTTATGGACGAGAACATCAAGTATCCGATGTACGGCCCCGATTATCATAAGCGTCCGCAATATTCCGCCGACATGATTCACGAGAAAGCGATGGAATGGCTGGACGGACAGGACGGCAAGCAACCTTTCTTCGGAGTACTAACTTACACCCTTCCCCATGCGGAACTGGTTCAGCCGGAAGATTCTATCTTAAATGAATACAAGGAGAAGTTCAATCCGGACAAGAGCTATGGCGGCAGCGAAGGATCACGATACAATGCGATCACACATGTACACGCACAGTTTGCGGGAATGATTACCCGACTGGACTATTACGTAGGAGAAGTGCTGAAAAAGCTGAAAGAGAAGGGACTGGACGAGAATACACTGGTCATTTTCTCCAGTGACAACGGCCCTCACGAAGAAGGAGGAGCCGATCCTACATTCTTCGGCAGAGACGGTAAACTACGTGGTTTGAAACGCCAGTGCTACGAAGGAGGTATCCGTATTCCATTTATCGCCCGTTGGCCGGGACACGTACCCGCAGGTACAGTGAACGATCACATCTGCGCATTCTACGATCTGATGCCTACTTTCTGCGAGATCATCGGAGAAAAAAACTACGTAAAGAAATATACCAACAAGAACAAAGAAGTGGATTACTTCGACGGCATTTCCTTCGCCCCGACCTTGCTGGGAAAGAAAAAGCAGAAAGAACATGACTTCCTATATTGGGAGTTCAATGAAACAAACCAGATCGGCGTGCGTATGGGAGACTGGAAAATAGTAGTGAAGAAAGGTGTACCTTTCCTTTACAATCTGGCTACGGACATTCACGAAGACAACAATGTGGCCGACCAGCATCCGGAGATTGTAGAAAAAATGAAGACAATTATCTTTGCACAGCATACACCTAACCCTTATTTTTCTGTTACACTGCCGGAGAAGAAATAAGATAATCAGACAACGACAAATCATTATTCATAAGGTTTGGTTAGGAATGTAAGAACAAAAATGTAACTTTGCCATAACGAAAAACTTATTCCTAAAGTTACAAATACTTTACTTTGGGAAACAACAAGAGGTTGTGTCAAAACGCTGGCACAACCTTTTTTTATGCACAAAGCCCAGACTTTCACAAGCCCGGGCTTTGTTATTACCCAAAGTTTTTGTATCTTTAGGCATAAAGTTTTTCGTTATGGCAAAGTTACATTTTCGTCCTTACATTCCCAACCAAACAGTTCTTTTTCCCGGAAGAATTGATGAAAACATAGCAGCGAACGATCCGGTTCGCATAGTTAATACTGTTGTTGATAATCTCAATCTTGACAATTTCAAGAAGCTTTATAAAGCAACCGGTCGCTGTCCTTATCATCCTAAAATGATGCTTAAGGTGATTATCTACGCCTACATGAACAATATCTATTCGTGCCGCAAAATAGAGAATCTTCTCCTACGTGATATTCATTATATCTGGCTTTCCGGTAATGAACATCCGGATTTTATTACCATCAACCGTTTTCGAAACCGTGTAAAAGAGGAAATAAATACCGTATTCACGCAGTTGGTTCTTGTCCTTGCCGACAAAGGTTTCATCAGCCTTGACGTAGAGTATATCGACGGTACCAAGATTGAGTCCAAAGCCAACAAATATACTTTTGTCTGGCGCAAGACAGTCGAAAAGAACCGTACAAAGCTGATGGATAAGATCCGCATTCTCCTGGAGCAGGTGGATGAAGTCATAGCCCAAGAGAACTCCATGAAAGATACACCCGTAGAGTTCACTCCCGCCATGCTCTCAGATATAGTGAATGAACTTAAAGAGGTGCTGGAACACCAGCCTGTAACAAAGGACAAGGAACAAAAGAAGGTCATCCGGGAAAAGAAGAAACAGGTCCGGGAACTTGAGGAGTACCGTGACAAGTTGATAGAATACGACAACCATCTTGATACTCTTGGAGAACGCAACTCCTACTCCAAGACCGATCCTGATGCCACCTTCATGCGCATGAAAGAAGACGCCATGAGAAACGGACAGACCAAACCCGGATATAATCTGCAAATAGGTACCGAGAACCAATTCCTCATAGACTTCCGACTGTTTCCCAACCCAACCGACACACTGACCCTCATACCTTTCTTCCACTCCTTTGAGCAACGCTATAACCGCTTACCAACTGTCGGTGTGGCAGACTCCGGTTACGGCTCGGAAGAAAATTATCGGTTCATGCAAGATAATGGGATAGAAGCCTTTGTCAAGTACAACTACTTCCATAAAGAACAGCGTCCCCGTTATACCCCCAATCCATTCCATGCGGAGAGTCTCCATTACAATGCGGGGGAGGATTATTACGTTTGTCCTATGGGGCAGCACATGAACCGTATAGGAACTAGACGTGACAAAACAGCAAGCGGATACATCACCGAAAGTGCCCGATATAAAGCACAAAGATGTGAAGGGTGTCCTTTGTGTGGCAGTTGCTTTAAAGCTCGGGGGAACCGTATGATAGAAGTCAACCACCGGTTAAACCAATACAAACGGCAGGCACGGGAAAGGTTACTCTCGGAAGAAGGCATCAGGCATAGGGGAAGGCGATGTATAGAACCGGAAGCAGTTTTTGGACAAATGAAACACAACATGGCATACAAAAGGTTCCGGCATGTGGGAGAAGACAAGGTTACAATGGACTTTGCCTTCTTTGCTATAGCTTTTAATATCAAAAAGATGTGTACAAAACTACTAAAAGCAGGAAAGAGAAGGAGTGCACACACTATATTTATCTTTATCAGACCACGTGTGACTCAAAATACGACGAATATTAAGCCTTATTACCTAATTACTGAAAAAATAGTCGCATAGACAAAAAAGAGGAACGACTATTTTATATGAAAAAAAGAAGGGGATGTGCCTTAGTTTTGACACAGCCCCTTGTGCAAAAAAAGGGATATGTCAGTTGTGACACATCCCACTCTATCCATATAATTTGGAAGAAAACCTAGTTTCTCAAACCGGATTATCCATTTACCTTTTTATAATCTTCCAGGAACTTTTTCAGTCCTGAATCAGTCAACGGATGATTCAACAGCCCTTTGATGGCACTCAACGGACATGTAGCCACATCTGCCCCCACTTCCACACATTCGATAATGTGTTTCGTATTGCGGATGGAAGCTGCCAATACCTGAGTCTTGTAATCATAGGTACGATACATACGTACTATATCGCCGACAAGCCCTACCCCATCTTCACAAATATCGTCCAGACGTCCGACAAAAGGAGAAACATAGGTAGCTCCGGCTTTTGCCGCCAGCAATGCCTGTCCTATGGAAAAGACCAGTGTACAGTTCGTCCGAATTCCTTTTTCTGTAAAGTACTTGATAGCTTTGATACCATCGGCAATGCAAGGCACTTTTACAACAATATGCGGATTTAGTGCGGCAAGCTCTTCCCCTTCACGGATCATCCCTTCATAATCCGTTGCTATTACTTCCGCACTCACGTCAGCATTGACAATCTTGCATATCTTAATGTAATGTTCACGTTGATTCTCCGTACCTTTAATGCCTTCTTTCGCCATCAGCGAAGGATTGGTAGTCACTCCGTCAAGTACTCCGAGGTCATACGCCTCCTGAATCTGCTCCAAATTGGCTGTGTCAATAAAAAACTTCATAACTCTAATTTTTAATGGTTAACTATCTGGTAGTCAAAGATAAGAATTAATTCTTATCTTTCCTAGATCAGGCAATGGTTATTGCCGGATCGAGGTAAACATCCTGGATAGCGTTTAATAATTCAACACCTTTATTCATCGGCTTCTGGAAAGCCTTACGTCCACTGATCAATCCCATGCCACCGGCACGCTTATTGACAACAGCTGTTATGACCGCATCGCGCAAATCGGAAGCACCATGAGATTCACCGCCGGAATTGATCAATCCGACACGTCCCATATAACCGTTTGCCACCTGATAGCGACAGAGGTCAATCGGATGTTCCGTAGCAAGATCTGTATACATGCGTTCGTCTGTCTTACCGAAACCGATTGCTTTAAAACCACCATTATTAGTAGGAAGTTTTTGCTTTACAATATCTGCTTTGATCGTAACGCCAAGACGATTAGCCTGTCCGGTCAGGTCGGCAGCAGCGTGATAATCCACACCACCTTTTTTGAAGTCACTATTGCGCAGGTAACACCACAAAATGGTAACCATACCCAACTCATGAGCATACTCAAAAGCCTCCGCAATCTCTACCAACTGACGACGGCTCTGTTCGGAACCGAAATAAATGGTAGCACCTACAGCCGCAGCTCCCATATTCCAAGCTTCTTTGACCGTGCCGAACATGACCTGATCGTATGAATTAGGATAGGTCAGCAATTCGTTGTGATTCAGTTTAACTACAAAAGGAATCTTATGGGCATATTTGCGTGCAACTGACCCCAAAATGCCGAATGTAGAAGCGACCGCATTACAACCGCCTTCGATAGCCAACTTCACAATATTCTCCGGATCGAAATAAATAGGATTCGGAGCAAAAGATGCTCCGGCTGTATGCTCGATATCCTGATCGACAGGAAGAATGGACACATAACCGGTATTTGCCAGACGTCCGTGTCCAAGAATAGCCTGTAAGCTATTCAACACTTTGATATTGCGGTCCGAATCAATCCAGACTTTATCGATAGTATCCGGTGAGGGTATATAAATCAACGATTTATCAATGGTCTTACAGGTGTGGTCCAGATAATAACTGGTCTTATCTCCTAATAAATCAACTATTTTACTCATAACTTTATTTTTTTAAATGTATAACAATGATATGCAGGCACACAAAGCCTGCTATTTTTTCTTTCCCTGATTGGTTACCGCTTCCATCAGCTTACGGATCTCTTCCGGATTGCCCAGGAAGTAATCGTTGGAAACATTCTGGTTCTCGTCAAACTCGAATACATAAGGAATGGCAGTAGGAAGATTCAACTTGACGATGTCTTCGTCAGAGATATGTTTCAGATGCTTGATAATCCCCCGCAAACTATTGCCATGTGCCACGACCAACAGGGTGTGGGCATCTTTCAAAGCCGGGAATATATCCGATTCCCAATAGGGCATAATACGGTCGATGGTATCTTTCAATGATTCGGTACGCGGCAATTCCGCATCGGGTACTTCGTGGTAGCGGTAATCGAAACGCGGATTTCTCAAATCGGTTTCGGAAAGTGGATTGGGAGCTATATCATAGCTGCGTCGCCAGATCAGCACTTGTTCTTCTCCGTATTTCTCTGCTGTTTCCGCCTTATTGAGCCCTTGCAGATCACCGTAATGCTTCTCATTCAGACGCCAGCTCTTCTCAACAGGAATCCAGTCCAGATTCATTTTGTCAAGTACGCAGTTCAAGGTTTTGACTGCTCTTTTTAGATAAGAAGTGTAGGCTTTATCAAAGTTGAAGCCATATTCCCTCAATGTGACACCCGCCTTTTCAGCTTCAGCAACTCCCTTTTCTGTCAGGTCTACATCCGTCCAACCCGTGAAACGGTTTTCCTTGTTCCAGGCACTCTCTCCATGACGAAGTAATACTATCTTTTTCATTCTTAATGGTCTCCTTTCTTCTGTTTATATATACAACATTTTGCTTCTCTACAAAGTTCACGAAATAATCAGAAGGTATCAATACCTAAAAGTGATGGTTTATTGAAAATTATTCAATAGAAATGACTATTTTTACGAACTAAATAAATATTCAACCGCAGATAAAACAAGTAAACCATTGAAAACGAATAAACAGAAAGAATATACATTCCTGCAAAAATTGCTGAATAAAGCGAATATAGGATGGTGGGAAGCGGACTTAAAAACAGAAAGTTATGTATGTTCCGAGTTCATCTCCCGACTACTTGGGATAGACGAAGACGGGGTGATAAGTTTTGAGGATTTCAATAAGCGTATCTTGCGGGAGGACCAGCATCATACCACCAGCTACTCTTTTGACAAATTGCAACAAACGGTTGAAGAGGTATATCTACTCGACACTCCCCAAGGAGAGGTGTGGATTCGCAGTAAAAGATGTTTTCAGGAAACGGATGAGGAAGGAAACACCAAAATATGTGGAATAGCAGAAACACAGGACAGCCCTCACATGGCTTCCGCCTACCGGGCACTGCACAACAGTGAACGTATTCTGCACAATATCTACAAAAACATCCCTGTCGGCATTGAACTATATAATAAAAACGGAGATCTGATTGACTTAAATAAGAAGGAACTGGAAATGTTCCATATTACTCATAAAGAAAAAATAATTGGCATTAACATTTTTGAGAATCCGGTTCTTCCGGAAGAGATAAAGCCGAAAATCAAAGAAAACGAAGATATTGAATTCACCTTCCAATATGATTTTTCAAAGATCAACGGATATTACGAATCGGAGAAATCATCCGGTTTCCTTAATCTGACAACAAGAATAACAACACTTTATGATCATGCTCGGCAGCCCATTAATTATCTGTTGATAAACGTAGACAAGACGGAAAACACCATCGCCTACAACAAAATTCAGGAATTCAAGAATTTCTTTGAACTGGTAGGCGATTATGCCAAAGTAGGATATGCTCATTTCGACGCATTAAGCCGCGATGGGTATGCCCTGAGCAGCTGGTATAAAAATGTAGGAGAAGAGGAAGGTACACCGTTACCTGAAATTATCGGCATCCATTCTCACTTCCATCCGGAGGACCGGGCTGTCATGCTCGACTTCCTGGCTAAGGTGATAAAAGGTGAAAGTTCGAAATTATGCAGGGATGTACGCATCCGCAGAGCTGACGGAAACTACACATGGACACGGGTGAATGTGCTGGTCCGTAACTATCGACCGCAGGACAACATCATTGAAATGCTGTGTATCAACTTTGACATTACGCAGCTAAAAGAGACCGAACAAATGCTGATCAAAGCCAAGGATAAAGCCGAAGAAGCGGACCGCTTAAAATCTGCCTTCCTTGCCAACATGAGCCATGAGATACGCACTCCGCTCAATGCGATAATCGGCTTTTCGAGTATGCTGGAAGAGGCGGAGGATCAGGAAGAAAAGCATCAGTACATCACGATCATAGAAGATAATAACAAGCTGTTACTTCAGCTTATTTCCGATATTCTCGACTTGTCGAAAATTGAAGCGGGAACTTTTGACATTATTCCCGAAAAAGTGAATGCAAAACAGCTTTGCAGCGATCTGTTTCAGGCTATGCAAATGAAAGCGACTCCACAAGTAGAACTCCGCCTGAAAGATGATTTGCCCGAACTGACCTTCACCAGTGACAAGAACAGATTATATCAGGTATTGCTGAACTTCGTGACGAATGCTTTTAAATTCACTTCCGAAGGAAGCATCACCATCGATTATCAGATAAATGGAAACGAAGTGAAATTCTCTGTTCAGGATACAGGAATGGGAGTAGAACCGGAAAAACAGGAAGCTATCTTCACCCGATTTGTAAAACTCAACAGCTTTATTCCCGGTACGGGACTCGGATTGCCTATCTGCCAGAGTATCGTGACACAACTGGGAGGGAAAATCGGCGTAGAATCAGAACCGGGAAAAGGTTCCTGTTTCTGGTTCACACATCCTATTAATTAAAGAAACAGGATATTCTTTTCAGTTACTCTGCCATTCTTTACCACGTTCAGAATAGCAGAGCGGAACATTGCTTTTCAGACAACCGTCTGTTTCTATCGGTTTCTCTTCAAGAAAAGACGGTCTGTAATAGTGCCCGGCAGTTCCGACTCGTAGTGAGTCACCATAATCATCGTCTTGTCTTTGCGATGGCAGAAGGCTTCAATAATCTTCTTTACCCGACGACGATTATAAGTATCCAGACCGTGAAGCGGTTCATCCAGAATCAGCAGCTCCGGATCTTTAACAAAGGCACGTGCCAGCAACGCCAGGCGTTGTTCTCCACTGGAAAGTTGCAGGAAAGGTTTATCTTTCAATTCGGCGATGCCAAATATATCCATCCACCATTCACAAATAGCCATTTGCTCCGGCTGGGGGCGTTTGTACAATCCGATACTGTCATGAAGACCACTGGCCACGATTTCAATAGCCGGCAGATTCTTGAGATAGGCACGGTGCATCTCCGGACTTACATATCCAATATGTTTTTTAATTTCCCAAATACTCTCTCCTGTTCCTCTCTTTCGTCCGAAAAGGCTGATATCACAAGCATAGGATTGTGGATTATCTGCACAGACAAGGCTTAACAGAGTGGATTTACCGGCTCCGTTTTCACCACTCAATGCCCATTTTTCACCACGGCGCACTGTCCAGTCGAGCTCTTTCAGAATAGTGCGGTCATCATAGCGGATACTGACTTTATTCAGTTTGACTACTTCATCGGAATCATAATTATTTCCATCATAAGGCAAATCAAGTATACGCTGCTGTAACCCATCAAAAGAAACCGCTATATCTCCGGAACGAAAAGCTTCCAGATAGGCATCACGCTCCATCTTAGGGTATACCGTCATTTTATCCACAGGAATCACATGCGTTATAAAGGAAGGGATATCGTCCAGCATCGACAATACCAGAATAATCTGCACGGATGACATCTTTGTCAAACGGTCGAGCAAAGAGAACAGCAACTCACGGGTAGGTGCGTCCAGCCCGATAAACGGATTGTCCATAATCAATACGCGGGGAGCCGTCAGCAGAGTTTTGGTCAGCTGGAATTTACGCAGTTCACCACTGGAAAGAAGGATGATCTTCTTATCGAGCATCGGCTCAATACGAAAGAGTTCAAACAGTTCTTGTTTCAGCTGTTCGTCTTTGATTTCTCCCAGCGTTTCGCGAACATCGGGTGCTTCGTCCTGATCGTGGGCATTCCAGCGTTGCTGATAGTAATAATTAGCATCGGCTGCTCCGTAAGTATCACGAAAAGCGATATATTTTACATTATCATAGACAGTCTGAGTGGCAGAAGGAGAAAAGTCATATTGCAACACTCCTTCACGCAGCGGATATTTCCCAATCAGAGTATCGACAAAAAGACTTTTTCCCCCTCCGTTAGGTCCTACGATTGCAATGTGTTCACCAGCCGAAATGGTTGCCGTGATTGGAGTAGCTAAACGCACTAGCGGGTTGCGTGCCACGCCCCCCGCTATGTTGAATGTATTTTGAATCATATTCTTCTATTCTGTTAGAATTTACTTATATAAAATCAAAGCCGACTGACCGGGAATAATAACTTCCGGCCCGTTTTGTATGCCTAATCCACGCGTATCTATCACTCCGTCTTTACATACAACTGTATATTTACCAAGCGGAACAGCCAGTTTGGCAGGAGTAGGACGAGAATTAAATGCAACGATGATCTCTTCCCAAGGATCTCCATTTGCATGGTCTTTCAGACGGAAAGCAATCAGATTGCTTCCTTCCACGGGAAGAAATTCCAGATGTTTCCGGACCAGAGCGGCATCTCCCATACGGAAAGCCGGATGAGATTTACGCAGGTCGATCAATCGTTTATAGTAAATAAAAACATCACCGTTAGTTGTCTTACGCCGCCAGTCGATGGCATTTACCGCATCCGGACTTTTATAACTATTATCTATGCCTTGCTTGTCACGCATGATTTCCTCTCCGGCATAAATAAACGGAATGCCTTGTGAAGTAAAGACGACGGTCTGTGCCAGTTTATCAAGGCGAATTAGTTGTTCAGGAGTGATGGAGGGCATACTTGCTTTCAGCCGGTCTACCAGGCATAAACCATCGTGACAGGAGACATAACTAATCATTTGCACAGGCTGTTTTGCCCAGGGCTTTTTAGTATAATTTACCGAGTCACAATGTACTTGCGGATGCTCAATGGCTCCTGCTATACCGAACTTTACACTCATCTCTTCTCCCGGAATTCCGGCAAGAAAAGCTCCTTTATGCTTATCACCGACGGGGCCACAAAGTCCGTCACGCAACTCGTCAGAGAAAACAGCCACCTCGGGTATCTGTGCTATATTTCCTTTCATTGCCAGAGAATCAGCCGGATACTGGGGGGCTTCGGCTGCCCATCCTTCTCCATAAATACAGATTGTGGGATCAATCATATTCACCGCCTTCCGGATCTCATTCATCGTTTCGATATCGTGAATTCCCATCAAGTCAAACCGGAAGCCGTCCACATGGTATTCCTTTATCCAATAGAGAACGGATTCCACCATAAACTTACGCATCATAGGGCGTTCGCTGGCAGTCTCATTGCCACATCCTGAACCATTAGCCAGCGATTTATCTTCTTTCTGGCGATAGAAATAACCGGGAACGGTACGTTCGAAATTACTCTCGTCCGTATTGAATGTATGATTGTACACTACATCCATAATCACACGGATACCTGCTTTATGCAATGCCTGTACCATCTGCTTGAACTCCTTCACACGAGTGGCAGGCTGGTAGGGATCGGTGGCATAGGAACCATCCGGCACGTTATAGTTTTGTGGGTCATAGCCCCAGTTATACGAATTTTCATTCAGCTTGGTTTCATCTACCGAAGCATAGTCAAAAGAAGGAAGCAGGTGTACATGTGTCACGCCCAGTTCTATCAGATGGTCGATTCCTGTCAGCAACTTGTCGGAATTCATCGTTCCATGTTCGGTCAGTGCCAGATATTTCCCTTTATGCTTCACACCTGAAGTGGAATCTACCGAAAAATCACGGTAGTGCATCTCATAAATAATCATATCGGCAGCCGACTTCAAAGGGGGACGAATGTCACTCTCCCAACCGTCCGGGTTGGTGGATTGCCAATCAATAATGGCAGCCCGTCTACCGTTCACTCCGACAGCACGAGCATTTATTCCAGGGGTGTCTCCTTTCCACTTGTCATCAATCTTCACATTAAAAGTATAGAACTTGCCGATGAGGTCCTTATTTACTACAGCCGACCACGTACCTTCTTCTCCCGGTTGCATCTTTACCGTTTCATAGGCGTGTCCGCCCTCACCTGCCTCATAAAGCATCAGGCGCACTTCATCTGCCGTAGGCGACCAAAGAATAAACTTTGTTGCCTCCGGTGTATACTCCATTTCAATCAGATTTCCCGTACGAACCGGATATAATTCATAAGACATATATTCCTTTTTCGCAGTAGTACAACTCATTACTGTCGTCACCGTGGTCACCCCCAATATTGCTAAATAATTAGTTCCCATCTTCATACTAAACCTTCCCTGTGGTACTCACATTACCTACAACTTACTTGTTTATTACCTTACTCACTCCACTCCTGTTTCATCGCGAGTTTATTTCACCTTATCGGGATTCTTCGCAATAAAATCTTTCCAGCTACTATACCCTTTTTCCATTGTCGGGCGTCCCATTTGCAGAAAATGACAATAGGCTGCCGCTAAACCGTCCGTTGCATCCATAAAGACAGGCATATCTTCTTTAGGAAAATGAAGCATTCGCTGCAACATGTCTGCCACTTGTTCTTTTGATGCCTGTCCGTTGCCGGTAATAGCCATCTTGATTTTCAAAGGAGCATATTCTGTGATCGGAATATCACGGCTCAATGCTACTGCCATCGCCACTCCCTGAGCACGTCCCAATTTCAGCATGGATTGTACGTTCTTGCCGAAAAACGGCGCTTCAATAGCCAGTTCGTCCGGCAGATAGCTTTCGATGATGCTCAATACCCGTTCGTGAATATGACGCAACTTCAAATAATGATTGGCAAATTTACGCAAATCGATAATACCCATAGCAATCATCTCAGGCTTGGTACCTTTCACACGCAGAATACCATATCCCATAATGGTCGTACCGGGGTCAATACCCAGAATAATCTTTTCTTTTACCGGCTGAATCACTCTACTATCTCCATCAATGTCGGAAATCCGACTACTTTATCCTTGAATATTTTCTTCAGTTCGTCATTCAGTCGTACTCCCTGTTCCATGTGCCAGCGATGCAGCAATCCACTACTTTCTACTTCCCATTGCAGAGAATAAGAACTTCCTTCGTCCCGATGACTCAATATCCGGCAAATACGTGGGGCCTTCAATGTTCCGTGCTTCTGCACTTCAGGTATATAGCTCTCTTTTATCCAAATCAAAAAATTATCGTGAACAGCATCGTCCACCTGAAAAGTTGTATTATAAATCAGCATATCATCGTCCTTTCAATATATTTATTTCCGCAAACATAGCAATTATTTCAGAATATTCCATTATATTTGCGCCAACAAAAGCAAAACGTTTACAAACGTTATGTCAGTTAAGAAAAAACGGGGCGTTAGCTCATCTGGCTAGAGTGCGACACTGGCAGTGTCGAGGTGATCGGTTCGAGTCCGATACGCTCCACAACTTAAAAAGAGTAACTTGTCACAAGTTACTCTTTTTAAGTTAGCCTCCAATCAGCTCCATTATTAATATTAAATTAATCCAAAACGCTTCAACACCTTACAAAGTCCATTATCATCTACCGTATCAGTAACAAAATCGGCAACAGATTTGACTTGTTCGGATGCATTGCCCATAGCTACTCCTATTCCGGCAGCTTTCAGCATAGGAATATCATTACCACCGTCACCACACGCCATTATTTCTAAAGGTTCAATTTTATAATAATCAGCAAATAATGAAAGACCGGCAGCCTTACTTGTTCCCGCAACATTAATATCAGCAAATAAAGGATGCCAGCGAGAGGAGGAAAGAGTGGGCAGAAGCGGCATCACTTTTCTCTCTGTTTCATCATCAAAATAAAAACAAAGCTGGCAGCACTCTTTCTTACCGAACATTTCTTCAATATCTACAACCGGCGGGACCGGATGTTCTACGATTCGGGCAATCTTCTCGACGATAGGGGTAAGACGATTGACAAATATCCCTTCATCCAACTCAAGAGCAACAGCAAAATCAAACTCCCGTGCAATCTCCATTGCTTTCTTAAAATCCTTATCCGGAATCGGACTTCTTCTTATCACAGTACCATCATGCAAAATGCAATCAGCTCCATTCAATGCAATTATTCCATCATACGGTACAGATTCTATTTCACGAAGATCACATGCCGACCTACCGGTAGCTATCACTATTTTTATTCCCCTATCATGAGCTTTCCTAAGAGCGTCAATAGAAGACTGGGATACCGCATGAGTCTCAAAACTCAATAAAGTACCATCTACATCAAGCAATAATGCCTTTATCATAAAATCTACATTTTTAGTTTCTTTCTTCAATTTGGAAACAATCAAAGCTAATAAAGTTCCCCATGTATCTATTAGCAACAAAGTTACTAAAAAAAATTTCATAAAATGCAAGCCTATATCCAAAAGCTAACATAACAAGACGGAAACTGTCATTTTAATATGTTTTCATAGATTAAAAGCTTGTTCATTCATTAATAGCCCTATCTTTACCCTCGATTATTTATTATTAAAATTACATTATGAGAAAAGCAATTTTAGTTTTTGTTGCATCTGCATTTGTATCATTTACATATGCTCAGGATGCAAATTTCGATGTCTACAAAAGAATCGAATCGGATAAGGTGTTGAACCTGTCAGCCGACCAAATTGCAAAAATCAAGAAATTAAACCGGGAAGTTGGAGCTAAATTCAGAGCCATCGGAAAAAGTAATCTGCCGGGGTATGAAAAGGGACAAAGAAAAAGAGCTTTAGCCATTGAACACAAAGCCGCTATCAGGAAAATTCTCATGGAGAATCAAGTCAAGACCTGGGAAAGTCATTACGAAAGCATAGACTACAACGATGGAATGAAGAAAGCCATTAGTGACAGATATGACAATCGTCTAGAACAACTGGAAAAGAAGTTTGAACGGGAAAAAGAAGCTATCGAAGACAGTGACTCACCTAAAGATGTCAAAAAAGAAAAAATCAAAGTCCTCAAGAACAGATACAAGGCAGAAAAAGAACGTTTGAAACAGAAACGCAATGCTGCCAAACACTCAAAAGGGTGATGTGATAAAAAGAAAACCAAAAAGGACCTTTATTCAAGGTCCTTTTTTATTACTTCATCCATTTCTTTGATTCGCTTTTCACGATCCTTAACAGGACCCTCTTTCTTGTCTTTCTTAAAAACATTATCTGCACGGTCAGAAACTTCGTCACTCCATTCCTCAAACTCGTTTGTTGCCGGGCGACCATTCGGTTCGATGTTCTCTTCGGCAATCGAATCATGTCTGTTAATCATATCATCCATATCTTTTCTATTTTAAATTGGTTACGCTAATAATACAATATAAAATAAGAAAAGTTCCGGACTTTAATCTTTTTTGGACAAACCACGCTCACGTACCTGCTCTTTATACAGTTGAGGGCGGAAAGGCACATACAATGTATAAGTACTGTCAGCAGGCTTACCACCCACAAGCGCAGGAGTCCACTTCGGCATTTCCTTCACAATACGAAGAGCTTCTTCCGCAAACTCCGGATGGGTAGATTTCAGAATATGAGGACGAAGAATGACTCCTTCCTTATCTATGGTAAACTCACACAAGGCATATCCTGAAATATTCTTAGCCAACAAATCCGCAGGATAAACCATCCGGGCAGCAACATATTCATTCGGGCAACTATCGGGTAAGTGAGGTAATTCCTCTATCTCCTTGCCTGAAGGGCTCCTCTGCTTCACCCCCACCGAGTAAATACCTACATACACCGGCTTTTTATAAGCATCCGGTTGTTCTTTCGCACGAGTCTCCAATTCTTTCAACAGAGCATTGGCTTCCTCTGCCAACGCTTGTTCGGAGATATTTTCTCCCTGAGACAACATGTAAGCCGACTGGCACACCAACACAAGGCGCTCCATCAAAGTTCCTTTCATCGGCGACCACTTCCGCCCCATGATCTCTTTCCCTTTTGCATCTGTCGAAGAAAAGTAATAAACAACTCCATCCAACCCGGCTGTGGAACCGTCCATATCTTGTATCTGGCTTGTCACCAAACGGGCAATAGCTCCCAAAGACTGGTATAAAGACTGACTGATCGGCACTGATTTCGTTTCTACCTTCACCGTCCCTTTCTCTGCCTGCCAATAGGTGCGCGACAATGTATTTGCAATCAGCAGACAACGCCCGTTCTTCTTCTCTACCGACATTGCATACTCCGGCGAAAAAGAAGGAATTGCCACGTAACGCGCATAAGGAGGCTGTTGAAAACCTGTATTAAGCAAAGAAAATACATTCCGATAATACTCACCCAACTCACCAGTATAGGTAGTAAAAGGCTTCACCGGCTCCAGATAATCAATCTGAGCTGACAGGCGAAACGATAATGTCAATAGTAGAAGAGAAATAACAATCTTTTTCATATGTGCTCCCCGATTTTCGGTACATGTCGGCAACAAAGATACAAATTATTTCGATGGTTCGTGATAAAATTATATCTTTGCACGGTTTTTACTAAGAAACTGAATAACAATACATCAAAAATATGATAGCTAAGATTGAACAACTTCTGAAAGAGGTAGAAGCTTTGCACGCCTCCAATGCCGAAGAACTCGAAGCTCTCCGCATCAAATACCTGAGTAAGAAGGGAGCCATTAACGATTTGATGGCGGATTTCCGTAACGTAGCTGCCGAACAGAAAAAAGAAGTCGGCATGAGACTGAATGAACTGAAAACTAAAGCGCAGGACAAAATCAATGCGCTGAAAGAACAGTTCGAAAGTCAGGATAACAGTTGTGACGGCTTGGACCTGACCCGTTCGGCTTATCCGATAGAACTCGGTACACGTCATCCGATTACGATTGTAAAGAACGAAGTCATCGATATCTTCGCACGCCTGGGATTCAGTATTGCCGAAGGTCCCGAAATTGAAGACGACTGGCATGTATTCTCGGCTCTGAACTTTGCCGAGGATCATCCGGCACGCGATATGCAGGACACATTCTTCATCGAAGCTCATCCGGATGTTGTGCTCCGTACTCATACTTCTTCCGTACAAACCCGTGTGATGGAAACTTCAAAACCTCCTATCCGCATTATCTGTCCGGGACGTGTATACCGTAACGAAGCTATCAGCTACCGTGCACACTGTTTCTTCCATCAGGTAGAAGCATTGTATGTAGACAAAAACGTATCATTCACCGACTTAAAGCAAGTATTGCTGCTTTTCGCTAAAGAAATGTTTGGTGCGGATACTAAAATCCGTCTGCGTCCGTCTTACTTCCCATTTACAGAGCCAAGTGCCGAAATGGATATCAGCTGTAACATCTGTGGCGGTAAAGGTTGTCCGTTCTGCAAACATACCGGCTGGGTGGAAATCCTCGGCTGCGGTATGGTAGATCCGAACGTGCTCGAATCAAACGGCATCGACAGCAAAGTCTACAGTGGATATGCTCTCGGAATGGGTATCGAGCGCATCACTAACCTGAAGTATCAGGTGAAAGACCTTCGTATGTTCTCTGAAAATGATACACGCTTCTTAAAGGAATTCGAAGCGGCCTATTAAGTGCAAATCTACCAGTGTGCCAATGTCCGCGATAAAACCGTCAAACGGTAATCGGGACATTGGCATTCTATCAATATAACAATGACACTAACTGAGGACATTGACTGATTATCTTCATTAGTAAATTGAATGCTTATTATTATGGCAAAGGATAGACTCATTACTCCCGGTTATTGTTTCATCTTGGCAGCCAACTTCCTGCTCTACTTCGGTTTCTGGTTGCTGATTCCTGTTTTGCCGTTTTATTTATCCGAGTTTTTTCAGGCTGGAAATTCCACTATCGGCATCGTGCTTTCCTGTTATACGGTAGCTGCACTTTGTATTCGCCCGTTTTCTGGTTATCTGTTGGATACATTCGCCCGCAAGCCACTTTATCTCTTCGCTTATTTCATCTTTATGCTGATGTTTGCGGGATATCTTATTGCCGGTTCGCTCACCTTATTTATTATATTCCGAATTATTCATGGAGTCTCTTTCGGCATGGTCACGGTAGGCGGAAATACAGTAGTTATTGATATTATGCCTTCTTCCCGCAGAGGAGAGGGACTAGGATATTATGGACTGACCAATAATATCGCCATGTCCATCGGGCCGATGTTCGGGCTGTTCTTACATGACGGAGGAGTTTCTTTCGCCACTATATTTTGTTATGCGCTCGGTTCCTGTATGCTGGGATTCCTGTCTGCAAGTCTGGTAAAAACACCTTATAAACCGCCCGTGAAGCGAGAGCCGATTTCACTCGACCGTTTTATTTTATTGAAAGGAATGCCTGCGGGACTTAGCTTGCTGCTGCTCTCCATACCTTACGGAATGACCACCAACTACGTTGCCATGTATGCCCGGGAAATAGGAATTCATACACAAACAGGTTTCTTCTTTACCTTTATGGCGATTGGTATGGCGATTTCCCGAATATTTTCAGGCAAACTGGTAGACCGGGGAAAAATAACGCAAGTGATTGCCGCCGGACTTTATCTGGTTGTAGTCAGTTTCTTCCTGCTCGCATCCTGCGTGTACCTTATTCAATGGAATGATACAGTCTGTACCATACTGTTTTTCGGAATTGCCCTACTCATGGGTATCGGATTCGGAATTATGTTTCCGGCATTCAACACCCTGTTCGTGAATCTTGCTCCCAACAACCAGCGGGGGACAGCTACTTCTACTTACCTGACCTCATGGGACGTAGGAATCGGTATCGGTATGTTGACCGGAGGGTATATAGCCGAAATCTGTTCGTTTGACAAAGCGTATCTTTTCGGTGCCTGCCTGACAGTCGTCTCCGCTGTTTATTTCAAATTAAAAGTAACGCCTCACTACCATAAAAACAAACTAAGATGAGAAAGAAAGAACGTTATGAAAAAGTTATTGCCTGGTTTCAGGAAAATGTACCTGTAGCCGAAACAGAATTACATTATAATGATCCGTATGAATTGCTGATCGCCGTCATTCTCTCTGCACAATGTACGGATAAACGAGTGAATATGATCACTCCCCCTCTCTACAGGGACTTCCCTACCCCGGAAGCTCTCGCTGCCAGTACTCCGGAAGTTATTTTCGAATATATCCGGAGCGTGTCTTATCCGAATAACAAGGCCAAACATCTGGTAGGGATGGCCAAAATGCTGGTTAATGACTTCAATAGCAAAGTACCCGACAACATGGAGGATCTGATTAAACTCCCCGGTGTAGGAAGAAAGACCGCCAATGTGATTCAGTCCGTTGTATTCAATAAAGCGGCAATGGCGGTAGATACACACGTTTTCCGTGTCAGTCACCGTATCGGTCTGGTGCCGGACAGCTGTACGACTCCGTTCAGCGTAGAGAAAGAACTGGTAAAGAATATTCCGGAAAACTTAATTCCCATAGCCCATCACTGGCTTATTTTACACGGTCGTTATGTTTGTCAGGCACGTACCCCGAAATGTGACACCTGCGGTTTGCAAATGATGTGCAAATATTTCTGTAACACTTATAAAGTTACAAAAGAGGCACCAAAAGCCAAGAATAAATAACGATTTAATAGCAAGGAACCGAAATAAATAGTAACTTTGCGGTCGATCAAAAAAGAGAATATTAAAAACACTTTTAAATAAAAATAGAGTATTATGCAGACAATTGACAAATTCAATTTTGCCGGTAAAAAGGCATTTGTTCGCGTGGACTTCAATGTACCCCTGGACGAAAACTTCAACATTACAGATGACACTCGTATGCGTGCAGCTCTTCCTACTTTGAAGAAGATTTTGGCTGACGGCGGTAGCATCATCATCGGTTCTCACTTGGGCCGTCCGAAAGGCGTTGCCGACAAATTCTCTTTGAAACATATCATCAAACATCTGTCTGAACTGCTGGGCGTTGAAGTTCAGTTCGCTAACGACTGCATGGGCGAAGAAGCTGCAGTAAAAGCTGCTGCTCTGCAACCGGGAGAAGTTCTGTTGCTCGAAAACCTTCGCTTCTATGCTGAAGAAGAAGGCAAGCCAAGAGGTTTGGCTGAAGATGCTACAGACGAAGAAAAAGCGGCTGCAAAGAAAGCTGTAAAAGAAAGCCAGAAAGAATTTACCAAGAAATTGGCTTCTTACGCTGACTGTTACGTAAACGACGCGTTCGGTACAGCTCACCGCGCACACGCTTCTACAGCTCTGATCGCTAAATACTTCGATACCAACAATAAGATGTTTGGTTACCTGATGGAAAAAGAAGTAAAAGCTGTTGATAAAGTATTGAACGACATCAAACGCCCGTTCACTGCTATCATGGGTGGTTCTAAAGTTTCTTCCAAAATCGAAATCATCGAAAACCTGTTGAACAAGGTAGACAACCTGATCATTGCAGGTGGTATGACTTATACATTTACTAAAGCAATGGGTGGTAAAATCGGTATCTCTATCTGTGAGGACGATAAACTTGACCTGGCTTTAGATCTGATCAAGAAAGCTAAAGAAAAAGGTGTAAACCTTGTATTGGCTGTTGACGCCAAGATCGCTGACGCTTTCTCTAACGACGCTAACACTCAGTTCTGTGCTGTTGACGAAATTCCTGACGGATGGGAAGGTCTTGACATCGGTCCTAAGACTGAAGAAATCTTCGCTAACGTAATCAAAGAATCCAAGACTATTCTTTGGAACGGTCCTACAGGCGTATTCGAATTCGAAAACTTCACTCACGGCTCACGTGCAGTAGGTGAAGCTATCGTTGAAGCAACTAAGAACGGTGCCTTCTCACTTGTGGGTGGTGGCGACTCTGTAGCTTGTGTCAACAAGTTTGGTCTGGCTAGCGGCGTATCTTATGTTTCTACAGGTGGTGGCGCATTGCTCGAAGCAATCGAAGGAAAAGTTCTTCCGGGTATCGCCGCTATTAATGAATAATGATTTAGTACTATTAAGTGTTACAAGGGCAGTTCTTTGTGAAAAGAGTTGCCCTTATTTATACCTTATCCATCCATTCAGGCATGAAGAGAGCGGCACTCATATTCTGTATCCTCCTTTTCTTCCTTTATTCTTGCCAAAGAAAAAAAGGAGAAAGTGTCTTTTTGCCTTCAACGGAATTGCAACCACTCACGCTGGGAATACTTCCGACGCTGGACGGACTTCCCTTTCACATAGCCAAAGCACAAGGAATCTACGACTCTTTGGGCTTGGATATAACCATTCTTCCTTTCAATTCCGCCAATGACCGCGACGCAGCTTTTCAAACCCAATCAATAGATGGCATGATTACTGACTATCTCAGTGCGGTAACTCAACAGGCTATCCACCATACCGACTTAGGAATCATACTGAAGAATGACGGTTATTTCTGTTTTATCGTCTCCAAAGAGAACGGCATCAACCAACTTCAAGAACTCAAAGAAAGAAATATTGCTGTCTCACGCAATACCATTATCGAATATGCAACCGAGCAGCTACTGAACAAAGCAGGAATCAGCCAAGCCGAAGTGAACAAACCGGAAATAGCCCAGCTTCCTCTCCGCCTGCAAATGCTTCAATACGATCAGATTGACGCATCTTTCCTCCCCGACCCGGCAGCCTCTATTGCAATGAATGCCCGGCACCGGTCTCTGATAAGTACACAGGAATTGGGAATTGACTTCACCACTACTGCCTTCTCCCGAAAAGCGATCAACGAAAAAAGAAAAGAAATCGAACTACTAATCACCGGATATAATCTGGGAATAGACTATATAAAAATGCACCCTCAAAAAGAATGGAAACAGGTATTGATAGAGATCGGTGTCCCGGAAAACCTGACCGGCCTCATCGCACTTCCTGTTTACAGAAAAGCGGAGCGGGCCTCAGCTGACGACCTAGATAAAGCAGTATCCTGGCTGAAAGCAAACAACCGGATATCTCAGACATATTCCGACCATCATCATCTGATAGATACAACTTTTATAAAAACAAATTCAACCACTATCAAATAACAACAAGTCACATGCGAAAAACACTCTTACAACTCTCAATGATCGCGTTCATTCTGTCCGGTATACAGAATACGCTCACAGCACAGGAGAAAACACCATTGAACCAAGTTGTCAATACGCTGAAAGAACGGATCAGTCTGGCCGGTTATGCACAACTGGGGTACACATACGATGACGCTGCCAATCCGGACAACACATTCGACATCAAACGGATCATCTTCATGGCACACGGTAAAATCACCGACAGATGGACATGCGATTTTATGTATGACTTCTACAATGGCGGCATGTTGCTCGAAGTATATACGGATTACCGGATTTTCTCCGGACTTACAGCACGTATCGGAGAATTTAAAGTACCTTATACCATTGAGAACGAGTTGTCTCCCACCACAGTAGAATTGATCAACTGTTATTCGCAGTCAGTCTGCTATCTGGCAGGAGTCAGCGGTAGTGACAAATGTTATGGGATGACTTCCGGACGAGACATTGGTATGATGATTCACGGAAAACTTTTTCATGATTTCCTGCAATACAAATTTGCCGTCATGAACGGACAGGGGCTAAATACCAAAGATAAAAACAGTCAGAAAGATGTAGTCGGCAATCTGATGGTGTATCCTAACAAATGGCTATCCGTAGGAGGATCTTTCATTCGGGGGACCGGGCATGCCATAGCCGACTCGCAATATTCAGGAATCAAAACAGGAGAAAATTACGCAAAGAAACGTATGAGCCTGGGAGGTGTCGTCACGACTTCCGCTTTCAATTTCCGTACGGAATATCTCGCAGGAAAAGACAAAAACGTAAAAAGTGAAGGATTCTATGCGACAGGCAGCGTACGTTTAGTACAAAATTTCGATTTCATTGCCTCTTTCGATTATTTCAATCCGAACAAGGCGGCTGATTTCAAACAAAATAATTACATTGCCGGACTACAATACTGGTTTTACCCCAGATGTCGTGTACAGGCACAATATACTTTTTGTGATAAAAAAGGAGACGGACAGAAGGATTCTAATATGATACAGGCACAGGTGCAAGTCAGATTCTAACTTTTTGGCATCCTTTTTGTTCTATTACATATAAATAATTGAACCATTATGAACGAAAAAACGATCAATGAACAATACGCCTATATACGCTCTCTACTAGAAGAAAAAAGACTTAAGGAAGCTCTGATGCAGTTGGAGTCCCTGCTCTGGCAATGTCCGGACTGGGATTTACGTAACCGTATGGAGCAGCTGCAAACCTCCTACAAGTATATGCTGGAGTATATGCGCCAGGGAGCGAATGACCCTGAACGCTGGAATGTATACAGAAAACTTGTGGCTGATACATGGGAAATAGCCGACCGTTCGCGCCTGCTCATGCTGGATAACGCCTCATCAAGATATTATCACGAGGTACGCCGTACTCCCCGATCGGAAGATTTGTCAGCATACACTCTAAAAAAACTGCTGCATATGCTGGAGTCATTCAATGACGACTTGGCAGTCAGCGGGCTGTTATCCGACGAGAAAATGGACGATGTACTGAAACGGCATGAAGATACACTCAAATTTATGTTTCTGCAAACATGGACCAACAGTTCATGGACTCCTGAAGAGGAAGAGGATGCACAATCCATGCTTATCTCCGAACTGTTGCCGGTGAACGACCTGTGCCTGTTTATCAGTGCTGTTACATTAAGTCTGATGGAATGCTTTGACTTGCGTAAAGTTATGTGGTTGCTAGACGCTTACCGCCACCCGGACGTCAATGCCAGCCAACGTGCACTGGTAGGTGTGATTTTCATTTTCCATATCTATAGAAACCGTCTTTCCCTCTACCCCGACCTGATCAAAAGGGTTGAGTTCATGGATGAGATTTCTTCCTTCCAAGAGGATGTGGCACGCATCTATCACCAGATGTTATTATGTCAGGAAACGGAAAAGATAGACAAGAAAATGAGAGAAGAAATCATTCCCGAGATGTTGAAGAATGTTTCGTCTATGCGAAACATGAGATTCGGCTTTGAGGAGAATGAGGAAGAGAATGATGACAAGAACCCGGATTGGGCGGATGCTTTCGAACAGTCGGGTCTGGGAGACAAATTGCGCGAAATGAATGAATTGCAACTGGAAGGGGCCGATGTATATATGAGTACATTTGCGGCACTCAAAAGCTATCCGTTTTTTCGGGAAGTACAGAATTGGTTTTACCCATTCAGTAAGCAACAGTCTGATGTCATCAAACAACTAAAACAGGAAGGAAACGAAAAAAACACATTACTGGATTTAATTCTCCAATCAGGATTTTTCAGTAACAGCGATAAATATTCACTCTTCTTTACGATCCGGCAGCTGCCTAAAGCTCAACAAGACATGATGCTGAGTCAACTTGGAGAGCAACAAGTGGCGGAACTGTCTGAAAAATCGAACGCGGAAACAATGAAGAAATTCAATGAACGACCGGGAACAGTCAGCAATCAATATCTGCACGATCTGTACCGTTTCTTCAAACTTAGCGTACGCCGTCATGAGTTCAGAGATATCTTCAAAGAGAAACTCGATTTGCATCACATTCCTGCACTTAATAACGTACTGTATAATGAATATATCCTATTCCCGATTGCTGATTTCTATTTAAAGAAAGAACGTTGGAATGAAGCGATAGAAGTGTATGAGGAAATGGAAACGATCGGAGCACTGAAAGGAAGAGGTGCGGAATATTATCAGAAACTGGGATATGCTCTGCAAAAAAACAAGAAGTATGCAGAAGCCATCGATGCTTATCTGAAAGCAGATACATTGAAACCGGATAATATTTGGAACAACCGCCATCTGGCTATCTGTTACCGGCTAAACCGAAATTATCAGGCAGCACTGAGCTACTATAAAAAGGTGGAAGAAGCTACACCGGAAAGCACCAATGTTATTTTCCACATCGGCAGTTGCCTGGCTGAACTCGGTCAATACGAAGAAGCAGCCAATTATTTTTTCAAACTGGATTTCATCGAAAGCAATTGTATAAAAGCATGGCGTGGTATCGGATGGTGTTCATTCATCAGCCGGAAGTACGAACAAGCAATGAAATATTACGAAAAAATCATCGGACAGAAGCCATTGGCCATCGACTATATGAACGCCGGACATGTCGCTTGGGCAATGGGAGATATCCAGAAAGCAGCCGCTTTATATGGTAAGTCAATTACGGCCAATGGAAACCGTGAACGCTTCCTGGAAATGTTCCGGAAAGACGAGGAAGCTCTTCTCAAACAAGGTATTCAAGAAGAGGATATCCCGTTAATGTTGGATTTATTATAATTTCTTCAGCTCCCCGTACAGTTTCTGTATGGGGAGTCCCATTATATTGTAGAAGCTGCCGGAAATAGACTTTACCCCTATATATCCGATCCATTCCTGCACCCCATAAGCTCCCGCTTTATCCATAGGCTGATACTTATCCACATAATACTGAATTTCTTCTTCGGACAAGGCATCAAATTCCACATCAGATGCAGCTGTAAAACTCTTCTGCCATTCAGTGGTCGTGAGACAAACGCCGGTAAAAACCTGATGCGATTTACCGGATAAAGAACGAAGCATTTCAACGGCTCCTTCCCTGCCTTCCGGCTTTCCAAGTACTTTTCCATCCAGCCAGACAATGGTATCTGCCGTAATCAGCAGTTCTCCCGGTTGCATAATGGCCCGGTAAGCGTCTGCCTTTTCACGGGAAATATATGCCGGTATCTCAGCGCCGGACAGATCGGCAGGATATGATTCGTCCACATCCGGCAATGTTCTGACCACATAGTCTACCCCCAAGCCTGACATCAATTCTTTCCGACGGGGAGAGTTGGAGGCTAATATAATCTGATACTTATCTAAATTTTCAAGCATGTTTTCAGTTACAATTTAGTTATTTACCAACCGAAGGCATCTTCTGCCATCCATTTACCATGAGCTTTCAACACTTGCTCCACCACATCACGACCGCAACCACGACCGCCATCTGCATAAGATATATACTTTGCAACCGACTTTACCTCCGGAACAGCATCTTTAGGACAACAAGGCAGCCCGCACTCACACATCACTTCCATATCTGGTACATCATCACCCATATAGAGTATTTCGTCATCAGACAAGCCGTATTTATCACGGAAGTCACGGTAATCATGGATTTTAACGGCAGAGCCCATATACAAATCCTTTACTCCTAATGCTGCAAAACGGATACGTACCGCTTCTGTCCTCCCACCGGTAATGATAGCAATATGAAGCCCTTTCTTTACCGCCAGTTGGATGGCATAGCCGTCTTTGATATTTACTGTACGCATCGGTTCTCCGGAAGGATGCAGCGGAACTGTTGTCGAACTCAGGACCCCGTCCACATCAAAAGCCAGCGCTTTGATACGGGATAGATCATAATTGATGGTGCTCATGGATACTTTTACTCATTAATTTATAAATTTCCTGCAATGCCGGAGTGTCTTCCAGCATAGAAAGATGTTTATTGATCACATTCTCGTCGTAACGTACAGCCGGTCCGGTCTGCGCATCACAAGGAGGCAGTTCATGTACTTTACGTGCCGTCTCGTCAATCAGAGGAAGCATCACATCAAAAGGCAAATGATACTTTTCCAGCAGTTCGGCAGCGAGGGCATACATGTGATTCGTAAAGTTACAAGTAAAGACCGCAGCCAGATGAAGGCTCCTGCGCTGCTCGGAATCGGCTTCGTACACCTTTTCAGAGAGCGTACCGGCAACAGCTTTCAACAATTCGACGTCCTCCGGCCTTTTGGCCTCAATAAAGAAAGGTACTTCCCGAAAGTCAACCGCCCGTTGTTTGCTAAATGTCTGCATGGGATAAAATACTCCGTAACGCTCCGCATAACCTTCCCAAATGTTCATCGGGATACTGCCTGCTGTATGTACCAACAGTGCATGTTGTTTCCCTTCAGTTATTTGAGGCAAAAGTTCTACGAAAGCGGCATCTTTCAATGAAATAATATATAATCTTGCTTCTTTCGAAACCTCCTTTAAGTCGGTAATATATTCTGCTTCTACCTCATCGGCCAGGGTACGTGCCGATTCCTCTGTCCGACTGTATACCTGCACAATACGGAATCCTTTCCTGTAAAGTGCTTTTGCCAGATTAGTCGCCAGATTTCCGGCACCGAGAAACACAATAGGTGTATCTTCTATACTTCTTTTCATTGTTTCTTCAACGTTTTGAGACCCAAAATAAAATAATTCCGATGATCAATAATGCCAGTGGCAACAGATAGCCGGACAATGAACCCAGCAATGACATCACCAGACCGATATTCATCACCAACCAAAGTCCCAACAGCACAAAACCAACCGACTTATCGCGTTTGAATATCAAAAAACAAATAGAGGCATACAACAATAAATTGTCCTTATTCATCACCCAAGACAAACCGATAGAGGCGAAAGGAAGTAGTTTATTGATCAGAAAAAGAGTTCCGATGACAATAAAGGTGACGGCAGTTGCCTTATAAGTATCTTTATTATTATTGGCTTTGACAGCTCCCATCGTTATTTTCCTCCGAACTTATTGATATGAATTTTCTCCCATTGGAGATGTTCTTCGTTGAATGGTTTACGTTCCATCCCTTTATGCCCGATAGCAATTACGGAAAGAATCTGAAGCTGTAAAGGAATATCCAGAATTCCATGAATAAATTCATCTGAAGGCATTCCTGTTGCGGTGAAACGCTCGCGAACCTGCACCCAGCAGCTGCCCAATCCTAAATCTTCCGCCTGCAACTGTATCATGATGGAAGCAATAGAAGCATCTTCAATCCAGACATCACTCGCCAACGGATCTGCCATCACGACAATAGCCAAAGCAGCGTCTGCGATGAAAGAAGAGGCCTGTTCCTTGCAATGAGACAGTTCTTTCAGCATTTCTTTATCATCGACTACTACAAACTGCCAGCTATTACTGCGCTTGGAGCTAGGTGACATCAAGGCAGCCTTCATCAAAGCTACGACCTCATCCTGAGTCAACTCCTCATCAGTAAATTTGCGCATACTACGGCGATTCTTTATCAGTTCACTGAAATTTTCCATATTATTTCCGTTTTCATTTAATTTATGTATGCAAAGATAACGCAAACCAACCGTAATCAGAAATGAAATTGTATCTTTGCACTGAGAAATATATTCATTATGAAAAAACGAATTACACAAGACGATTACATTAAAGCGAATCGTAAAGCCAGCCGTGAGGCAGAAATTAAAGAACACGGGCACCCCGTTTGTTACAAACGAGTACATGAGGCAAAGAAAGTATATAATCGCAGAAAGATAAAGGCAGCCGATAAAAAGCTGCCTTATTTTTTTGTACTCAGGATAGTGACGCTATGAGGCAGACATAGTGACGCTATCCGACGCTTATAGTGACGGTATCACAACAGGATAGCGTCACCATAATCACAGGCCACTTTCAACGGAACCAGAACAATAACTTTCCTATACAATACGAGTTAATTCTCCGGTAGTAGAATCTATAATAAATCCATAAACCTTCACGTCTGACGGAATCAAAGGATGGCGTACGATAAAATCGACAGTACCCCTTACAGACTTTTCGGTATCTTCAAACCCATCCAGCCAACTGTGAAAATCGACTCCACAGAAACGCATCATATCAATATAATCAGCTTTAATGCCACGCGCCTTCATTTTTTCGAGCATTTCTTCGCTATGCATATGGCATGCACCACAGTCTGAATGAGCAATCACCATTATTTCTTCCACACCCAGCTCAAAGATGCCAACCAGTAAACTACGAATGACGCTGCCGAAAGGATGGGAAATAACACCTCCCGCATTTTTGATCATTTTCACGTCTCCGTTTTTAATGCCCAGTGCAGCAGGAAGCAATGCTGTCAAACGGGTATCCATACAAGATAAGATCGCTATTTTTTTATCAGGATATTTATTGGTAATATACTTTTCATATCCTTTGTTCTCAACGAACTGTTTGTTATAAGCAAGTATTTCATCTAACATAATCGTAACGCTTTTAGAAATGTTTTGTTGATACGCAAAAATAAGAAAAAGTATGCATAAATAATAAAGCCGGACAGGAATAATTCCTGTCCGGCTTTATTATTTATAATCGATTATTAAGTAATAGACTAATAACCAGGATTCTGACCAAACTCTGCCGGATTATTAATAGCCTCCAGATACTTGGTAGGAATAGGACGCAGATAGAAATCTTTCTTAAAGCTTTCAGCAGCACGTTTGTTGTAGCTAGCCAAGCGAGTTTCAAAAGCTCCGTTACGTTTCAGCAAATACCAACGGGAACACTCACCGCAAAGCTCACGGGCATACTCATCGAAAACATAATTCAGGTCAACCTGTGACTCACTTACAGTACCGGCACCGGCACGCGTACGGAGTACATTGATATATCCTGCAGCATCTCCCTTATTCAGACGAACAGACGCTTCGGCTGCAATCAGGTAAACCTCTGCCATACGCATTATCATCACATCAATCGTTTTTTTCTGAACATTTGCACCTACAAATTTATTACCCGGCATATTGAACTTTGAAAGAGCCGGATAGATAGACAACCACAATGAACTACCCGTACTAGGTTTATCATAAGTAGCACGTGCCGTACCATTCTCATCATATAAGTCATATACATTAAGAACCAAGCCCGGATATTGAGTTTTTTCCTCTTCTGTCAAAGTCTTCAAAGAACAATAAATGGCATATTGATGAGCCTCAGCCGGATCTAAAGGCAGGGCAGGATGAAGGATGTTACCTTCTGTTTTCTCCTGAGTAGTTTTAGTTGTTCCATCTGTATTCCAGATAGCCAACTGACAGTAATTAGCGTCATTTGTACTATTGGATTCTAAATTAAAATGAGGATACACTTTCTTGCCTATATTAGATGCCGGAATACCAAACTTAGTAGCAAGCGTGCTTGTGATTTCTTTAGCACACGCAGAACCTCCATACTCATAAGTGGCCCCCCATGCCGGTATGGAATAAGACGAGTAAGCAGAGATAAATGAATAACGAAAACGAGTGTCATTCATATCAGCCGCAAAACAGTCCATCAGGTATTTGGAAGGCAAGAAGATATTACTATTAGGACGACCATAAACAAAGTTTGAAGTTTTGTCTACCAATCCCAAATCCGTATACGTTCCTAAAGAAGGTAAGAAATGACGGAACATTTCACTCTGTGAGTAGTTACCATTAGTGTAAGCATCTGAATTTCTTTCAGCACCCGCAGCAATAAACAAGGCTTCTTTATTGTCACGATTATTATTCTCATTGAATACATCGGCAAAGGTGGGATGCATATACCACTCATAAGTCGCTTTGTTATTAATCATGGTTGTTGCTGTATCATAAGCTTTTTCCAGAAAGCTGACTCCATCGGTATCTTTCAAATCATAGCCGGCACCATTAATGTATGCACGGGCCAATAATCCCATAGCCGATTTCTTCGTAACACGACTATAGTAGTCACTGAAACTTACGGGTAAATTCTCTACGGCAAATTTCAAGTCTTCGATAATAGCAGCATAAATTTCGGGGACGGTGGAACGATGAGCCGCAAAAGAAATATTCTCACTGTCAGCAGCTTTCAACTGCAAATCGATATTGCCAAACTGTTCCACAAGATTCATATAATAGTAAGCACGCAGACATCTGGCCTGTGCCACACATTCTTTGATATCATTCTCATCTCCTGTTACATTCTCTGCTCCATCAATTACAATATTACAGCTATTAATGCACAGATAAGAATATTGCCACACTTTATAATAATAGCTATCATCGGTTTTCATGCCGTTATAACTATGGTAACGTTGATAACTGGAACCCGATTTCGGTTCTTCCCAAATATCAGTACCCGCTTCGGTACAAACCAGGTAATCACTACTTTGATAGATATTATTGATCAAGGCTGTATAACACGAGTTAGTAAATGCCTTATAAGTTTCCAATGTATAAGAACCATCGGAGAACTGCCCCGAGTTGTTGGGGTTCACTTCATCAAGACTGCAAGAGCCCCAAGAAAAAACTCCGGCAACAAGTAGAACTAAACTATATATCTTTTTCATATTGCTATTTTTTAGAAAGTTAAATTAAGACCAAATATGCAATCACGAGACAATGGGAAGTTAATGCTGCCGTTCATTTCCGGGTCGTAATTCTTCACATATTTGCTTGGCGAATAAGTAAACAGATTGGTCATTGTCGCATAAATTCTCAAGTTACTGATACCAAAACGTTTTGTAAGTTTACCAGGCAGCGTATAGCCTAATGTTACGTTTTTCAGTTTAAAGAATGAACCATCCACATAATACATAGAATCATATCCCTCATACGCACTTCTATCCTTAGTCTGGTCAATAGCATAGAACAAAACATTCTGATCTGCCTCGATTGTCTTATCATAGTAAGTAAAATAAGTAGGAATGTTATAATCCGGATTAGGTGAATATTTACCTATTACACTACCATAGTTCATCATCTGTCCCCAACGTGCGTAAAGGAAGATAGACAAATCAAAGTCTTTGTACCTGAAGTTGTTTTTGAAACCCAGCGTCCAGTCCGGAGTATTACGTCCTATTACCTGACGGTCATAATCCGCACGCACACTGTAGGGGTTTTCTGCAGTAATATCAACGCGCTCTCCTTCAGGATTCATATAGTAGTAACCATTTCCGTCTTTTTTCACACTAGGTAAATCCAGCTTAATATCACCCGGTTCGCACCCGAACAAAGCGGCAGTTTCTTTTTCGCTATACTGCCAAATACCAAGTACCTTATATTTATAGAAAGAACCGACTCCCTCACCTACTTTAAACACCATGTCCCCCTTCTTTGCATTGAACATCATATCCTGCCCATCAATCAAAGATTTTATTTTTTCTTTGTTAGCAGTAAATGTCACTGTTGAACTCCAAGTGAAGTCCTTCTTCACAATATTGCGGGTATTAAGAGCCATTTCAATACCACGATTTTCTGTTTCAGCAGCATTCTTATTCATTTTATAAGGAATACTGCCGTTATAATTACCCATAATAGAAGTTGGCAATGCTTGCGAAAGAATAACATCCGTTGTCTTTGTCTTATATAAATCCAATGTCAGATCAATACGATTATTTAGAAAGCTGGCATCAATACCAATATTCAAGTCATGGGTCTTTTCCCAAGTTAGATTGCGGTTAGTAATATATTCCGTAAATTTAGCTGACGGAACAGTCATACCACCCAAAGAAGTAGTTACATTTTCCAAAGATGCCATTGAGCTATACTCAGCGATACCGGCAGTAGTTCCGGCAACACCATAACCGACACGCAATTTCAAGTTATCCAGCCAGTTCTTTGTTCCAGCCATGAATGCTTCATCTGAAATTCTCCAGCCTACGGAAACAGCAGGGAACAGATTCCATCTGTTGTCCTTTGACAAACGAGAATCTGCTTCATAACGACCGGAAGCAGAGAACAAGTATTTACCTTTATATGAGTAATTGACACGTCCGATAAAGCCCATTCCTTTGGACATCAGATATTTGCTGCTCAGTTTCTTATTATCAGCATTCTGTAATGCATACCACAACATATCATTCGTTGCCGGATTCTCACCATAGACATAATACTCCTCACTCTGATTATAATTCCAGGAGGTAACACCTGTCACAGTCAGGTCATGATCTTTATTAAAAGTATTGTGGTAAGCAACGATATTTTCCCATTTATAATTATAACCTGTCTTATTGGTAGCTTCACCATACGCAACCGTACTACCTTTCAACACATTATAAGAACCTTCTCCCATAAATTTACCTGAACGGGATTGAGAATAACTGCCACCAAGTTGAGACTTAACAGATAAACCTTTTACCGGTTTCCATTCAAGATAAGCGTCAACGTACGCCTTTCCTGCTTTTGTATTGTTCTTATAAACCCCATCCTGTTCATCTGCCAATGGATTCGGGTCTGATGATGAACCGGGAATCGGGAATTCTGTGATAGAACCATCTTCATTGTAAGGAACGCCCAAAGGTGTAGAGAACAACGCTCTTTCTAAAACCGCATTCCGCGAATTCTTGTTGGAGAAAGATGCCTGAACATTAATACCGGCATTAATCCACTTATTGATTTCCTGATCTATACGGACACGGGTAGAGTATACTTTGTAGTTATCATTTTCGTACATACTCTTCTCATCAGTGTAGTTCAGTGAGAAATAAGCTTTCGTCTTCTCAGTCCCCCCTGCTACAGAAATACTATAGTTCTGCTTCAAACCTGAATGTAAAACTTCATCTCCCCAATTTACCCATTGGTTATTTTTGATAGCATCATATCTTTCACCAAAAATTTCTTCCTCATTCGTAGTACCGACAGGCTTATATGAATCTTTTATATAATTAAGATATGAGTCACCTGTACGCATTTTAGGAACTCGGGCACCCAAAGTAGTTCCGGCATAAGCATTGAAATTGATGACCGGCTTTCCACTCTTAGCTCCTTTTGTTGTCACAATAATAACACCATTTGCACCACTTGAACCGTAGATAGCGGTAGAAGAAGCATCTTTCAATACTTCAATAGATTCAATATCATTGGGATTCAATGTAGCAATATCACCCGGCATGCCATCAATAATATAAGTCGGTTTGAATGCACTGGAAGAAATATTACCATCATCATCCAACTGTAAAGAACGGGTACCACGCAACTGAACTGTTGGTGACGAACCCGCCTGACCGGAAGAATTAGTGATGTCCAGACCTGCAATTTTACCTTGCAACGCATCCATCGGATTCACTCCCGGATTCATGGTAATATCTTCCGATTTTACAGAAGCCACAGCACCTGTCAAATCACGTTTCTTCACTGCACCATAACCAATAACTACGACCTCATCCAAAGCTTGTGTATCTGGCACCATCTTTAGATTCAGCGGTGCATTTCCGGTCACTGCAACAGTTTGCTCTTTATATCCTATATAAGAAACAACCAATTCTTTACTTCCAGCCGGAAGATTAATCGAAAATTTACCATCAAAATCAGTAATTGTACCTGTGCTCGTACCTTTCACCACAATAGAAACACCAATCAACGGTTCTCCATTTTCATCCAAGACAGTTCCTTTCACAGTCTTTGTTTGCATGACGGCTTGCACGGTAGTATCATTCACTCCATTTTCTGCATAAGCAGATATGGCAGAGGGGGCACACAATAAAGTCAACCCCAAAATCATGGAAACGCGTCTATGCTGTGTCTTCCAAGCTTCAACAAATGCATTCTCTCTCATTCGTCTTAATTTAAAGTTAATATTAATTTTCTTTGTTTAGTAAAATACAATTAGAGTAAATCTTTTACATAGACGTTTCCATTTTACTTCTGTACTCACAAAAAGATGGCAATAATACGAAAATTCGCTTTTCCAACTCCTTTTTTCCTCAAATATATGAAGAGAACAAAAAGACAAACTTTAGGGTAAACCAACAAAATCTCTTTTTTTTTGTTGAATGAAGAATAAAAAGTGTAAATTTGTAATTGGATGCCACTTAAACTAACGACATATTACCGCGGAAAAGATATTCCCGACTTACCGGGGAATAACACATTCCATTCCAAGGAGTTGTTTCAGATCTATGAATCGACTCCAGGGTACACTCCACTGCTGATAGTGGCGACAGAAGAAGGCAGACCGGTGGCACGTCTGCTTGCTGCCATACGCAAGACCAAAAAGTGGCTCCCCTCCTCCCTTGTCAAACAATGTGTAGTATATGGTGCAGGCGAATTTCTGAACAACTCTCTCCCGGCAAGTAAAGAGAAAGAAGAAGAAATTTTCGGTGAAATGCTGGAACATCTTACTCAGGAAGCGTCGCGCACCTGTATTCTTATTGAATTTCGCAATCTGGATAATTCAATGTTCGGCTATCGTTTTTTTCGGAAGAACGACTTTTTCCCGGTCAACTGGCTGCGTGTCCGCAATTCTCTGCACAGTACACAGAAAGCAGAAGATCGTTTCAGCCCGTCTCGTATCCGGCAAATCAAAAAGGGACTCAAAAACGGAGCGAAAGTAGAAGAAGCTCATACGGTGGAAGAAATTAAGGAATTCTCTCGAATGTTGCACAAGGTTTATTCTTCACGGATACGGAGATACTTCCCTGCCAATGACTTTTTCCGCCATATGAACAGCATGCTTATCAAAGGCAAACAGGCAAAAATATTCATAGTAAAATACAAAGAAAAAATTATCGGTGGTTCCGTCTGCATATACTCCGGAGACAATGCCTTTATCTGGTTTTCGGGAGGAATGCGAAAGACATACGCACTGCAATCGCCCGGCATACTGGCCGTGTGGAAAGCACTTGAAGATGCCCATGAACGGGGATTCCGCCACATGGAGTTTATGGATGTAGGACTTCCTTTCCGCAAGCACGGTTATCGCGATTTTGTGCTCCGATTCGGAGGCAAACAAAGTAGTACCCGCCGTTGGTTCCGCATCAGCTGGACATGGCTGAATAATCTTTTGGTCAAATTTTATGTCTAAATGTAATCTCAAGATTACAAAACCCATCTTTAGCATCCATCCGGAGCATTTTTTATGCTTTATTCCCCAATAATTAAATGCTGAAATATTTCTTTATTAGACAAGAAATGTCTTTCTTTGTGCTGTTTTATGCCATATAAGCACATAATTAAACCATATAAAAAATATAGTTATGAAGATTTCACACATTGAGCATCTGGGCATTGCTGTTAAAAGCATCGAAGAAGCCCTTCCTTACTACGAGAACGTATTAGGTCTGAAATGTTACAACATCGAGACAGTAGAAGATCAAAAAGTAAGAACCGCTTTTTTAAAGGTAGGTGAAACAAAAATCGAATTGTTGGAACCGACTTGCCCCGAAAGTACCATTGCCAAATTTATTGAAAACAAAGGTGTAGGTGTTCATCACGTAGCATTTGCCGTAGAAGATGGCGTAGCTAATGCTTTGGCAGAAGCAGAAAGCAAAGAAATCCGCCTGATTGACAAGGCTCCCCGTAAAGGTGCCGAAGGTCTGAATATCGCTTTCCTTCACCCGAAATCAACACTGGGTGTGCTGACAGAACTCTGCGAACACTAATCATAAACTCTAAAAAAACAACAAGAACTCATGAGTAATCAACTTGAAAAAATTAAAGAGCTTATTGAACGCCGTGCCGTTGCACGCATCGGAGGCGGCGAAAAAGCAATTGCGAAGCAACATGAAAAAGGGAAATACACAGCGCGTGAGCGTATAGCCATGCTGTTGGATGAGGGTAGCTTCGAAGAAATGGACATGTTCGTTGAGCACAGATGCACGAACTTCGGCATGGAGAAAAAACACTATCCGGGTGATGGTGTAGTTACCGGTTGCGGTACTATCGAAGGTCGTCTCGTATATCTTTTTGCACAGGACTTTACCGTTACTGCAGGTTCACTGTCGGAAACTATGTCACTGAAGATCTGTAAGATTATGGATCAGGCAATGAAGATGGGTGCTCCTTGTATCGGTATCAACGACTCGGGTGGTGCACGTATCCAGGAAGGTATTAACGCTTTGGCAGGTTACGCAGAAATCTTCCAGCGCAATATCCTTGCTTCGGGTGTCATTCCACAGATTTCCGGTATCTTTGGTCCTTGTGCCGGTGGTGCCGTTTATTCTCCGGCACTGACTGACTTCACACTGATGATGGAAGGTACTTCCTACATGTTCCTTACAGGTCCGAAAGTAGTGAAAACTGTTACCGGTGAGGACGTAAGCCAGGAAAACCTCGGCGGAGCAAGCGTTCACTCTACCAAATCGGGCGTTACTCATTTCACTGCAAAAACAGAAGAAGAAGGTCTGGCATTGATCCGCACATTGCTAAGCTATATTCCTCAAAATAATCTTGAAGAAGCTCCATACGTGGATTGCACAGATCCAATCGATCGTCTGGAAGATTCTCTGAACGATATTATTCCTGATAGTCCTAACAAACCGTATGACATGTACGAAGTAATCAGCGCTATCGTGGACAATGGTGAATTCCTGGAAATCCAGAAAGATTACGCCAAAAATATTATTATCGGTTTTGCCCGTTTCAACGGCCAGTCGGTAGGTATCGTGGCTAATCAGCCTAAGTATCTTGCCGGTGTACTTGACAGTAACGCATCCCGTAAAGGCGCACGCTTCGTTCGTTTTTGCGATGCTTTCAATATTCCTATCGTATCGCTGGTAGACGTACCGGGATTCCTTCCGGGAACAGGCCAGGAATACAATGGCGTTATTCTTCATGGTGCTAAGTTGCTGTATGCTTATGGCGAAGCTACTGTACCTAAAGTAACTATCACATTGCGTAAATCCTATGGTGGTTCTCACATCGTAATGAGTTGTAAACAACTTCGTGGTGATATGAACTATGCATGGCCGACAGCAGAAATCGCTGTAATGGGTGGTGCCGGCGCAGTAGAAGTATTGTACGCACGTGAAGCAAAAGAACAGGAAAATCCGGCTCAGTTCCTTGCCGAAAAAGAAGCAGAATATACAAAACTGTTTGCTAACCCTTATAATGCTGCCAAATATGGTTACATTGATGATGTAATCGAACCACGTAACACTCGTTTCCGTGTTATCCGTGCTTTGCAGCAGTTACAGACAAAGAAACTGTCTAACCCAGCAAAGAAACATGGTAATATTCCGTTGTAATCTAACTTTTCACATTAAAACAAGAACGATTATGAACAAAACCAAAATCGGAATATTCTTTTCTTTACTGTTGCTGATTGGATTGACTTCCTGCGGTGAGCAAAAGTCAAACAATAAGCTAATGCTGAACGAAGTCCTGATAGACAATCAAAATAACTTTCAGGATGACTACGGTTTGCACAGTGCATGGATTGAAATATTCAACAGATCATACGGTAGTGCAGACTTGGCAGGTTGCTTGCTGAAGGTGAGCAGTCAGCCGGGTGATACAATTACCTATTTTATCCCGAAAGGTGATGTACTAACTTTGGTGAAACCACGCCAACACGCTCTGTTTTGGGCAGATGGCGAGCCCAATCGTGGTACTTTCCACACCAGCTTCAAACTGAATCCTGAAACAGCCAACTGGATCGGTCTTTTTGATTCCGGCAGAAATATAATTGACCAGATCGTAGTTCCGGCAAATGCACTGGGACCTGACCAATCTTACGCACGCGTAAGCGACGGAGTAGCTGACTGGGAAGTGAAAGGTGGAAGCAGTGATAAATATGTAACCCCGAGCACCAACAATAAGACTCTTAACAGCAATGCTAAGATGGAAAAATTCGAAGAACATGACTCTGCCGGCATTGGTATGTCTATTTCGGCCATGAGTGTAGTATTTTGCGGATTGATTCTTCTCTTCATTGCTTTCAAAGTTGTAGGTAAGGTTGCGGTCAATTTGAGCAAACGCAATGCGATGAAGGCTAAAGGCATCGACAAAGTCGAGGCGAAAGAGCTTTCACAAGCTCCGGGTGAAGTTTATGCTGCAATTTCTATGGCGCTACACGAGATGCAGGATGAGGTGCACGATGTAGAAGAAACGGTACTGACCATCACTCGCGTGAAACGCAGTTATTCACCGTGGAGCTCGAAGATTTACACCTTGCGTGAAAATCCTAACAGAAAGTAAATCATTCCCTAAAAAGATAAAACGATGAAAGAATATAAATATAAAATCAACGGTAACTCATATAAAGTAACCATCGGAGATATTGAAGATAATATCGCTCATGTAGAAGTGAACGGTACGCATTACAAAGTAGAAATGGAGAAACAACCGAAAACGACTCCCAAACCGGCAGTAGTGCGTCCTTTACCTAACTCACCGGCTGCACCGACTACCCAAGTAGTGAAACCAGCAGCTCCTTCTACCGGCAAATCGGGTGTCAAGTCCCCACTGCCAGGCGTTATCCTTGACATCAAAGTAAATGTAGGTGATACAGTGAAGAAAGGCCAAACTATCATTATATTGGAAGCCATGAAAATGGAAAACAATATCAATGCAGACAAAGACGGCAAAGTGACTGCCATCAATGTCAACAAGGGAGATTCTGTTCTTGAAGGTAATGACCTCGTAATTATTGAATAATATGGGAGATTTTATTAACTTTTTAGGAAATAACCTTGCCGACTTCTGGACTTATACGGGATTTGCCAATGCGACAATTGGGCATGTCGTGATGCTCCTCGTTGGTTTGTTCTTCATCTATTTGGCTATAGCCAAAGAGTTCGAACCGATGTTGTTAATTCCTATCGGATTCGGTATCCTGATCGGTAACATACCTTTCAATATGGATGCCGGACTAAAAGTCGGTATATATGAAGAAGGTTCTGTATTGAACATATTGTATCAGGGAGTAACATCCGGCTGGTATCCGCCGCTCATCTTCTTGGGCATCGGTGCTATGACTGACTTCTCGGCACTGATCTCCAATCCGAAGTTGATGCTGATCGGTGCAGCTGCTCAGTTTGGTATCTTCGGTGCATATATGATCGCATTGGAAATGGGCTTTGACCCGATGCAAGCCGGTGCTATTGGTATCATCGGTGGTGCAGACGGTCCGACGGCCATCTTCCTTTCGTCCAAACTTGCACCTAACTTAATGGGAGCCATTGCGGTATCCGCCTACTCTTATATGGCGTTAGTTCCGGTGATACAGCCACCTATCATGCGTCTGCTCACCACCAAACACGAACGTGTGATCCGCATGAGACCGCCACGTGCCGTTTCTCACACAGAGAAAGTGATTTTCCCGATTATCGGTCTGTTGCTGACTTGCTTCCTGGTTCCTTCCGGTCTGCCTCTGTTGGGTATGCTGTTCTTCGGTAACCTGTTGAAAGAAAGTGGTGTAACCCGTCGTCTGGCCAATACAGCCAGCGGTCCGTTGATTGATACGATCACTATCTTATTAGGTTTGACAGTAGGTGCTTCTACTCAGGCATCTGAGTTCCTGACACTCGATTCTATCAAGATCTTTGCTCTGGGTGCATTGTCATTTATCATTGCTACCGCTTCAGGCGTGTTGTTCGTTAAGATATTCAACATCTTCCTCAAGAAAGATAATAAGATCAATCCGTTGATCGGTAACGCAGGTGTATCTGCTGTTCCCGACTCTGCACGTATCTCACAAGTTATCGGTCTGGAATACGATCCTACCAACTACTTGTTGATGCATGCTATGGGTCCGAACGTAGCAGGTGTAATCGGTTCAGCTGTTGCCGCCGGTATCCTGTTAGGATTCTTAATGTAAGGAAGCAAGATAGTCCTGCCGGGTTTCCATTCGGAGACCGGGACAAAATACTGGATGCGGATATTGCATATAAAACGGCAATATCCGCATTTTTTATACGGTATACAATCCTTTATTCTGAGTTTCACTGTGTTATCTTCTCTTATCATTCCGTTAATCTATTCCAAAAACGCTACGAATAATTCGTAATTACAATATTTTTTAGCATCTTGCGTCTTTGTTACGACACACTAAAATAAAGATTTATGAAACGGATTATTCTTCTCACCCTCCTTTGTACCACCACCATATTGATGGCGCAACGTATAAATCATATTCAGGAAGCAATAGCAGACTACGATTATGAGACAGCACTCATTCTCATCGCCAAAGAAAAAACCACCATTCCCCTACTCTTGCAAAAAGGTAAAGCACAACGGGGACTTGGACTGAACGCGGAAGCACTTTCCACTTATCAGGAAATCATAGCCAACGATACAGCCAATACCCGTGCATACATTGAGGCAGCCGAATGCTGCCGGTCATTAGCCAAGAATCAACAAGCACTAAAATATTATGAGCAAGCACTCGATCTGAATCCGGAAAATAAATATGTACGTATTCAATACATCGGGTTATTATTATCTTTGCAGAAATTTCAAGAAGCTTTAGGAGAAAGTAGCCTGATGACAGAAAAAGACAGTTCCGCCATTGCCTTGCATCTGCAAGCGCAAAGTTTCGAAGGTATGGAAGAATTTTTGCCTGCTACAGGTTGCTACTATAATATACAAGAAAAATATCCCGACGACTATCTTGCTGCTGCCAAACTCGGCGCATTGAATATAGCCGGCTCTTATTTCGATGAAGCAATCGAAGCTACAGAAAAATATCGCCGGATTGACACGACCAATGTCGCCGTTAATCGCCAGAATGCACTGGCATATTGCCTGAATAAGGATTATCCCACTGCCATTCAACGTTATGAATATCTGGTGAGTCAAGGCGACAGCTCCTTCCATACCTGCTATTATCTGGGCATCAGTTATTATGCGGAAGAGAAATACTACGAAGCACATGACTTTCTGGAAGCCGCCCGAAAATATGATCCTGAAAACGTAAATCTACTCTATTATCTCGGGCGTGCCTGCGCCAAGACTTCATGGAAAAAGTCAGGTGTAGAGTATCTTGAGAAGGCAATTGACCTGAGCATTCCTAAAGACAGTAACATGACGCGGCTCTATATAGGCATGACCGACTGCTACAAAATGGCAGAGATGCCCAAAGAGCAGATTGAATCTATCAGAGAACGTTATCGGAAATACGACAAGCAAAATCATAAGTTATTGTATGATATGGCATTCATCTATTTCTATTCGCTGAAAGATAAGAAAAACACCGAACGCTGCCTGGAAACATTCTTAAAAACACGTCCGAAGGAAGAGAAGGAAGAAGAAGCGAAACTAAACGAAAGAGGTGAACTCGTCTTAGACACTAAGAATTACTACAATGCTGCTGCCAACTGGCTGAAAGACATTCAAAGTAAACAAAAGATAGAAGATTTCTTTTTGGGAGGAAATGTACCCGCTAAAAAAACGGAATAAACAAGTGAAAGCATAAAAAAGGCTGCAACCGTCAAACGATTGCAGCCTTTCTATTATATAAGGATAATCTCTGATTATTCAGCCAACTTATTGTCAGAACCCAGCACGTTAAGGATTTTGTGCTTGTACAGTTTTTCCATGTTGTCACGAGCCGGACCCAGATACTTACGTGGGTCGAATTCAGCCGGTTTTTCAGCGAAAGTCTTACGGATAGCAGCAGTCATAGCCAGACGAGAGTCTGAGTCGATGTTGATTTTGCAAACAGCAGACTTAGCAGCTTTACGCAATTCTTCTTCAGGAATACCAATAGCAGCTTTCAAAGCACCACCATATTTGTTGATCGTTTCCACTTCTTCTTCAGGAACTGAAGATGATCCGTGAAGTACGATAGGGAATCCCGGAAGTTTTTCCATTACAGCATCCAATACTTCGAAAGCCAATGGAGGAGGAACCATACGACCGGTAGCCGGGTCAATGTGACATTGTTCCGGAGTAAATTTGTAAGCACCGTGAGAAGTACCGATAGAGATAGCCAATGAATCGCAACCTGTACGAGTAGCGAAATCAATCACTTCTTCAGGGTCAGTATATGTGTGGTGGTCAGAAGAAACTTCATCTTCTACACCTGCCAATACACCAAGTTCACCTTCCACTGTTACGTCGAACTGATGAGCGTATTCAACAACCTTCTTAGTCAAAGCAACGTTTTCTTCATAAGGAAGATGAGAACCGTCGATCATAACTGAAGAGAAACCTGAATCGATGCAAGATTTGCAAGTTTCAAAAGTATCTCCGTGGTCAAGGTGAAGAACGATTTCAGGATGTGCGCAACCTAATTCTTTTGCGTATTCTACAGCACCCTGAGCCATGTAACGCAACAAAGTAGCGTTAGCATACTGACGAGCACCTTTAGAAACCTGAAGAATCACCGGAGATTTTGTTTCTACTGCAGCCTTGATGATAGCCTGCATCTGTTCCATATTGTTGAAGTTGAATGCTGGGATAGCGTATCCACCCTTAATAGCCTTAGCAAACATGTCTCTAGTGTTTACCAATCCTAAGTCTTTGTAATTAACCATTTTGTTTAAAGTTTATTGTTAGTGAATAAAAATTCTACGCAAAAGTAAGCATTATCCACCGAATAACGAACATCGGAAAGAAAAATATAATAGAAAAAGGTTTAAATCAATCAGCAAATATTCATCGACAAGCAGGTCTGACATTAGATTGTAATGTCCACCTAGCAAATAAACGACTAAAAGACAGTTATCTTCATCCTCTGATTATACATACCTTTATATATTATACAATCATTATAAAAACATGTATTATCAATAAAAAGCAGTAGTAATCTTGTTCCCGGAAATCACATAATTCATAAAAACAGTATAATTCACGGAAGTTTTTTCAGCAAAGCTTTTTCTATTTCAGAGAAATGTACTATCTTTGCGCTCTGAAAATGACCATTACACTATTTCTTACCAAAATAGTAACAGAATATAAATTAAAAAAACAGATACTGAAATGAAAAAAGGCCTTCATCCAGAATCATACCGTCCGGTAGTATTCAAAGATATGTCCAATGGTGACATGTTTTTGTCTAAATCAACTGTAGCAACTAAAGAAACCATCGAATTCGAAGGTGAAACTTATCCGTTGCTGAAGATTGAAATCTCAAACACTTCTCACCCGTTCTATACAGGTAAATCTACATTGGTAGATACTGCAGGTCGTGTTGATAAGTTCATGAGCCGTTACGGTGACCGTAAGAAGAAATAATTCAATCTTTCGTTAAGATGAAAAAAGAGGAGATTTCCAGCAGGAAATTTCCTCTTTTTCGTTTCATAGATAAACTAAAGGACCGTACCATTCTTCACAGAGTAGTGCGGTCCGTATATTAACTGGCTAAGGGGAACTATTACCAGGTAATATAAAAATGGTATAGTTAAGGGAATATACCATACCATTATATCATCTAATTTCCTGAAAATTATCGATTGTTAAATAGTACTATTCAGGAAAAATACTTCCTATTATCATATATAATATTCGGCAGGAAAAAAAGACGGTCCTGCTGACCCGTTGCACTACATATTACAGTCCACGAGGGATGAGATACAGTGGGCGCATTAACGCTCCACACGGGGGACAGAACCGTATATCTAAGGAAGCCACGAGCATATTCCCACATGCTCGTAGCTCAAATTCGAGAATTAAATTCTCATATCGCATTCCGCGACTGTAATACTAGTGCGGTGCAAAAGTGGGAATAATCTCTGATAAAATCAACAGAAAATGCATTTTTTATCTATAAACAATCATTTTCCTTTAATGTTGATACTAATTTCACATTTCTAATAAACCATTCTTTGCTGAACATAGTCAAGTGTCAAATTGTTTACTCCCCAAACAATGAACGACTTATGAAAAATATCTATGTGATTGCACTTGCAGCCATCCTATTGGAAGGCTGTGGGCAAAAGAAAGAGACGACGGTACCCGCCACCCGACCTGTAAAAACAACCATTGTCGAGTCAAGGTCAGTGATCAGAAAAGATTTCTCCGGCATTGTAGAAGCAGTGGAGTACGTCAAGCTGGCATTCCGTGTCAGTGGACAGATCATCAACTTGCCTGTTATCGAAGGAGAGAAAGTAAAGAAGGGGCAGCTGATTGCATCTATCGATCCCAGAGATATCGCGTTGCAGTATGCTGCCACCAAATCCGCTTACGAAACGGCTTCTGCACAAGTAGAGCGTAACAAGCGCCTGCTCTCCCGGCAAGCGATCTCTGTGCAGGAATATGAAATTAGTCTTTCCAATTACCAGAAAGCGAAATCGGAGTACGAACTGTCCACCAACAACATGCGTGATACCAAACTGACAGCTCCTTTCGACGGCTCTATCGAAAAACGTCTGGTAGAGAATTATCAGCGTGTCAATTCAGGAGAAGGGATCGTACAACTGGTCAACACCCAGAACCTGCGTATTAAATTTACCATACCGGATGTCTATCTTTATCTCCTTCGTGCCAAAGATCCCCGTTTCCTTGTAGAGTTTGATACCTTCAAGGGTCATGTGTTCAAGGCGAGACTGGAGGAATATCTGGACATATCAACCGAAGGAACTGGTATTCCGGTTAGCATTACTATTGACGATCCCTCTTTCGACCGGGATTTGTATGCCGTAAAACCCGGTTTCACTTGCAGTATCCGTTTCACAGCCGATGTAGGTCCGCTGGTACAGGAGAGTTGGACGATCATACCGCTCAGCGCTGTTTTCGGTGAAAGTGACGGTAATAACATGTACGTCTGGGTAGTCGAAGGCAACAAAGTGCACAAACGAAAAGTAGTAGTCAACGCCCCTACAGGAGAAGCGCAAGTGCTCGTATCCGAAGGGTTGAAACCCGGAGAACAAATCGTTATTGCAGGAGTATACCAGTTGGTAGAAGGAGAAAATGTTAAATCAATGGACTATTAAAAAAATGAATTTAGCAAAATATTCACTGGATAACACGAAGATCATCTATTTCTTCCTTGCCGTGCTGCTGATTGGAGGCATTACTTCTTTTGGAAAGCTGGGCAAGAAGGAAGATGCTCCCTTCGTTATCAAATCAGCGGTCATCATGACGCGCTATCCGGGAGCCGAACCGGCAGAAGTAGAACGGCTGATCACAGAACCTATCTCCCGTGAGATACAAAGTATGAGCGGTGTGTACAAGATTAAATCAGAGTCTATGTACGGACTTTCCAAAATCACGTTTGAGCTGCAACCCTCGCTTTCCGCCAGTTCCATACCCCAGAAATGGGATGAGCTACGACGCAAAGTACTCAATATTCAACCACAGTTGCCTAGTGGTGCTTCCACTCCGACTGTCTCTGACGACTTCGGCGACGTATTCGGTATCTATTACGGACTGACGGCAGATGATGGCTTCACTTATGAAGAAATGCGCAACTGGGCTGAACGAATCAAGACACAAGTAGTCACTGCAGACGGTGTGATGAAAGTTGCACTGTTCGGAGTGCAGACAGAAGTAGTCAATATCTTCGTTTCTACCAACAAACTAGTGGGAATGGGCATTGATCCCAAGCAGCTGGCCAACCTGCTACAATCGCAGAATCAGATTATCAACACCGGAGAAATCCGTGCAGGCGTGCAGCAACTGCGGGTGACCGCCAACGGTATGTACACCACCATAGACGATATCCGCAATCAAGTCATCACTACCAAAGCCGGACAGGTGAAACTAGGCGATATAGCCGTTATCGAGAAAGGGTATCTCGACCCTCCTTCCAACATCATGCACGTGAACGGAAAACGGGCTATCGGTATCGGTGTATCCACCGACCCGCAAAGAGATGTAGTGCAGACGGGTGAGAACGTAAAAGTAAAACTGAACGAGCTCCTCCCCCTCATGCCTGTGGGACTGGAACTGCAAAGCCTCTACCTCGAAAACGAGATCGCCAACGAAGCCAACAACGGATTTATCATCAACCTGATCGAATCCATCCTGATCGTGATTGTCATTATCATGCTGGTGATGGGACTCCGTGCCGGTCTGCTCATCGGCTCTTCGCTGATTTTCTCTATCGGAGGTACACTGCTCATCATGTCTTTCTTCGGTGTCGGACTCAACAGAACGTCCCTGGCAGGATTTATCATCGCCATGGGTATGCTGGTGGACAACGCCATCGTAGTGACGGACAACGCCCAAATAGCCATTGCCCGAGGTGTAAACCGACGGAAAGCCCTGATAGACGGAGCAACCGGACCACAATGGGGCTTGCTCGGAGCAACTTTCATTGCCATCTGCTCCTTCCTGCCGCTTTACCTTGCTCCCTCTGCTGTAGCGGAAATCGTAAAACCGCTGTTTGTGGTACTTGCCATTTCACTAGGACTGAGCTGGGTACTTGCCCTGACGCAGACTACCGTATTCGGAAATTTCATTCTGAAAGCCAAAGCAGGAGACGGAACGAAAGATCCATACGATAAGCCGTTCTATCATAAATTCGCTTCTATCCTTGGAGTGCTGATCCGCAAAAAAGCTGTCACATTGGTATCCATGGTAATACTCTTTATCATCTCGCTCATTATCATGGGAACGATGCCGCAAAACTTCTTCCCGTCGCTCGATAAGCCCTATTTCCGGGCAGACGTATTCTATCCGGACGGATATAGCATCAATGACGTAGTGAAAGAGATGAAATCGGTAGAAGAACATCTGGCGAAGCAGCCGGAAGTAAAAAAGGTATCCATCACGTTCGGCAGCACCCCGCTGAGATATTACCTCGCTTCCACTTCTGTCGGTCCGAAGCCGAATTTTGCGAATGTACTCGTTGAATTGACAGACAATAAATATACAAAAGAATACGAAAAGAATTTTGACGAATACATGAAAGCCAATTATCCGAGCGCAATCACACGGACCAGTTTGTTCAAGCTGTCCCCCGCAGTGGATGCATCCATCGAAATCGGATTTATCGGTCCGAATGTGGATACGCTTGTATCACTTACCAATCAGGCAATAGCCATTATGCACCAGAATCCGGATTTAATTAATATCCGCAATTCGTGGGGAAACAAAATACCCGTCTGGAAACCGGTTTACAGCCCGGAACGGGCACAACCGCTGGGTGTATCCCGACAGGGAATGGCACAGAGCATTCAGATCGGTACCACGGGAATGACTTTGGGAGAATACCGGCAGGGAGATCAGGTACTTCCTATCCTATTGAAAAATAACCAGCTGGATTCATTCCGGATCAATGATCTGCGCACATTGCCCGTATTCGGGACAGGCAACGAGACGACCAGTTTGGAACAGGTAGTATCTGAATTTGACTTCCAGTACCGGTTCTCGAACGTGAAAGACTATAACCGGCAGATGGTGATGATGGCACAATGCGACCCGCGTCGCGGGACCAATGCGATTTCCGCTTTCAACCAGGTATGGTCGCAGGTACAGCAGGAGATAAAAATACCGGAAGGATATACCATGAAGTATTTCGGTGAACAGGAAAGTCAGGTGGAATCGAATGAAGCGCTGGCCAAAAACTTACCGCTGACATTCTTCCTGATGTTTGTGACGCTGCTCTTCTTGTTCAAGACGTATCGCAAGCCGACCGTCATCCTGTTAATGCTGCCGCTGATCTTCATCGGTATCGTGCTGGGACTGCTCGTACTCGGCAAGTCGTTCGACTTCTTCTCCATATTGGGTCTGCTAGGTCTGATTGGTATGAACATCAAGAACGCTATCGTACTGGTAGACCAAATTGATTTGGAAACAGCAGCAGGCAAAAAACCGCTGGACGCAGTCATCAGTGCCACGACCAGTCGCATCATTCCGGTAGCGATGGCCTCCGGAACAACGATTCTGGGTATGTTACCGCTACTGTTTGACGCCATGTTCGGCGGAATGGCCGCCACCATCATGGGCGGACTGTTAGTAGCCTCGGCATTGACACTATTCGTCCTTCCTGTAGCCTATTGCGCCATCCACCGGATCAAAGGAGAACAATAATTATCCATTATCAACTATCCATTATCCATTAAAAGATTATCCATGAAAGAAATGAAAACTCAACTCATACTATTTTCACTGTTGCTCCTTGGCTCCACAGCCTGGGCGCAACAGCCCTGCCTGAGTCAGGAAGCCTACCGCGAAAAAGTGGAGGCTTACAGCCAGATATTGAAACAACAAAAACTAAAGACATTGGCCAGTTCGGAGGCGCGAAAGATAGCCCATACAGGTTTCCTGCCGAAAATCGACGTAAATGCAGACGGTACCCTGAACATGAGCGACCTTAGCGCATGGAACGAACCGGTGGGCGAATACCGCAACCATACCTACCAAGGAGTATTTGTCGTATCACAGCCACTCTACACAGGCGGTGCGCTCAATGCCCAACATCAGATAGCGAAGGCAGACGAAAAGCTGAACCAGCTGAACGAGGAACTCACGTTAGACCAGATTCACTATCAAAGTGATGCTGTCTACTGGAATGCCTCCGCTTCAAAAGCCATGCTACAAGCGGCCGACAAATACCAGAGCATTGTCAAACAGCAATATGACATTATTCAAGACCGTTTCGATGACGGAATGATCAGCCGTACAGATCTTCTGATGATTTCCACCCGGCTGAAAGAAGCGGAACTGCAGTATATCAAAGCGCGCCAGAATTATACATTAGCGCTGCAACAGCTGAATATTCTGATGGGAGAAGCGCCGAATACTCCTGTAGACAGCCTGTACAACATCGGAATGATCTCCGCTCCTGTCCGGATACTGCCTCTGGAAGATGTTTTGCAACGACGTGCCGATTATGCCAGTACGGAAGTAAACATCATGAAGAGCCAGGCACAACGTAAAGCGGCTCTCAGCCAGTTCAATCCCCAATTAAACATGTATTTCAGCGGTGGCTGGGCAACGGCCACACCCAACTTGGGATACGACGTATCTTTCAATCCCATCGTAGGAGTCAATCTGAATATTCCCATTTTCCGCTGGGGAGCCCGTTTCAAGACGAACCGGCAGCAGAAGGCATATATCGGAATACAAAAGTTGCAACAGAGTTATATGACGGACAATATCAACGAAGAACTGTCGGCAGCTCTCACCAAACTGACGGAAACAGAATCTCAGGTGAAAACAGCGAAAGAAAACATGAGTCTGGCAAATGAGAATCTGGATCTGGCCACTTTCTCCTACAATGAAGGAAAAGCGAGCATGGTAGATGTACTTTCCGCCCAGTTGTCATGGACGCAAGCACACACCAATCTGATCAATGCTTATCTGGCAGAGAAGATGGCTGTGGCTGAATACAAGAAGGTGACCAGCGAATAGATAAAAACAAAATTAGGCACGGATGACACGGATTTCACGGTTTTAAGAGTTGAGTAACTAAAAACCGTGTTTATCCGCGCAATCCGTGCCTAATTTTTATTGGTTGTTCTTTTTATTATGCAAGGAAGGAGATCAGTACACCCGCAGCTACTGCCGAGCCGATTACCCCTGAGATGTTACTTGCCATACAATACTGCAATACATGATTCTTCGGATCGTATTTCAACGCAATCTCATTCGCCACACGGCTTGCCATCGGAACGGCACTCAGTCCGGTAGCTCCGATCAGCGGATTAATCTTCTTCTTGGAGAATAGATTCACTAACTTCACAAAGAAGATACCACCGGTAATAGAAAGAGCAAATGCAAGGAAACCACCGATGACAATACCGATTGTCGTCCAGTTCAAGAAGGCTTCAGCCGTCATGGTTGCACCTACCGAAAGTCCGAGGAAGATAGTAGCGGCATTCATGATACTGTTGGAAGCAGCATCGAACAGACGGAAAGTATTGCTTCCGATTTCTTTCACCAGATTACCGAACATCAGCATACCGATCAAAGGTACTGCACTCGGCACGAAGAGAGCTACAATCGTAGTCACTACAATCGGGAAAATAATCTTCAGTACACGCAGATTCTTGATTTCCGTCTTCGAAGGATATTTCTTTTCCTGTTCCTTCATGTTGATGCTCAGTTCTTTCTTAGTACAGAACAGCTTCACTACCAACGGAATGATCACAGGCACCAGTGCCATATAAGAATAAGCGGCAATAGCGATCGGACCCAGCAAATGCGGAGCCAGCTTGATCGTTGTAAAGATGGCTGTCGGTCCGTCCGCACCACCGATAATACCCAGTGAAGCAGCTTCTTGCGGAGTGAATCCCATCAGGATGGCTACCAGCAGAACAGTAAAGATACCTAACTGTGCAGCAGCTCCAAAGATGGAAAGATGCAGATTACGCAACATCGGTCCGAAGTCCGTCAACGCACCGACCCCCATAAAGATGATCGGAGGCAGGAAACCGGTCTTGATCAGCATATAATAGATGAAGTTCATAATTCCCAGTTCATGCGCAATGTCATGCAAAGGCATTTCCCAGATATTCTTCATCACACCGTTTATCATCACCATACCATTCTCATCTGCCTGTATCACTCCCATATCTCCTCCGGGGAAGTTGGCAAGCAACACACCGAAAGCAATCGGAACAAGCAGCAGCGGTTCGTACTGTTTCTTGATACCCAGATAAAGCAGGACGAACGCGATGGCATACATTATCAGGAACTGCGGTTCGGCAATGATATTGCTGAACGCAGTCATGTCATATAAGTTCTCAAATATCTCGTTCATTATCCTATCTTCATTAATACATCATCTTCTGAAACAGTGTCTCCCGGATTGGCGCAGATGGCAGTTACCGTACCGCTAAATTCAGCACGGATGGCGTTGTAAGTCTTCATAGCTTCCACATAGCAAAGCACATCACCCTCTTTTACCGCATCACCTACTTTCAAGGCAGCTTCCTGCGCATTCTTCACCAAGAAGAATTTACCTTCCAATGGAGAAAGGACATCCTGACCTTCCCCTGCCGGAGCCGCAGCCACAGGTGCAGCAGGCAGTTCGGCATCACCATAAGCTACTGTCACACGATAAGCCTGTCCGTCCACCTGTACAGTCAGTGTTTTTGGTTTTGCATCTTCTTCCGGCGATTTATCTTTCTCGGCACGACGTTTTACCACGTCTGCCAGGAAGTCTTCCTTCGCTTTTCCACTCTTGTAAGCCTCATACTGAGCCGGATGCATGGCATATTCGAAGAGTTCTTCGTCGTCCTCTCCCACTTCCCATTTGTTTTCCTTCATCAGCTTGCGATACTTGTCGAGTGAGTCGGGGTAATTGTCCTGCGGATTACCTTCGAAGAATTTACGTCCTTCACGTTCGGCTTTCTCGATGATTTCGGGAGCCAGTGTACCCGGCAGGCGTCCTGCTTTACCCAGCAGCATATCCCAGATATCGTCGGCAATCATTCCCCAGCGTTCCTTGCCTTTTTCCATTGCCATCACATTCATCATGGCAAGGTTCTTCACGTACTGGCTGAACGGAGTTACCAATGGAGGATAACCGACGCGGGGCCATACATACGCCACTTCGTTGAATAGCTTGATCAGCAACTGATCCTGTGTCATAAACGGCAGGTTATGTTTGGCTTTATACTTGTTGATAGATTCCAGATTCGATTCGAGGTCAGCCATCAGACTACCCATCATACCGCCAGGAAGTCCCGGACCGATCAGCAGCGAGTTCATCAGACGGTTCTTTGGGCTGATATACAAGCCAAGGAAGTCATCCATAAATTCCTGAATCAGCGCACGCACTTTCATGTAGGCTTCCATATTGATTTCCGGTACCTGATATCCGGCATCTTTCAGCATAGCCTGTACGCTGAGAAGATCGGCGTGTCCCGTACCCCATGAAAGCGGTTCCATACCTACGTCAATGTAGTCGCAACCGGCTTCGCATACTTCGAGGATGCTTGCCATGTTGAAACCGGGACCGGCATGACTATGATACTGAATAGGAATTTCAGGATGTGCCGCTTTGATATTGGCCACGATCTTGCCCAATGAAACGGGGCGGCCGATACCTGCCATGTCTTTGATGCAAATCTCGTCCGCCCCCAGCTTGATAAGTTCTAACGCCATATTGGTGTAGTACTCTACCGTGTGGATCGGCGAATGGGTGATGCAGAGTGAACACTGTGAGATCATGCCTGCCTCTTTGGCATACGTGATGGAAGGAGCGATATTGCGTACGTCGTTCAATCCGCAGAATGTACGGGTGATATCTGTGCCTTGTGCTTTCTTTACTTTGTAGAACAACTTGCGGACGTCTGCCGGAACGGGGCTCATACGGAGTCCGTTCAATGCACGGTCGAGCATGTGTGTCTGTATGCCGGCTTCGTGGAACGGCTTCGTCCATTCGCGCACGGCTCTATTCGGGTTTTCACCAAACAATAAATTCACTTGTTCAAAACCTCCGCCATTTGTTTCTACACGGGCGAAACAGCCCATTTCAATGATGGCAGGAGCTACCTTTACGAGTTGGTCTACACGAGGTACATATTTTCCGGCAGATTGCCACATATCTCGGAAAACCAGACTAAACTTAACTTCTCTTTTCATGTTTTTCTATGATATACTTTTGATAGGTTTATAACTTTTCTACTTTTGTAATCTTTCCTTTTCCTAATGTCACCACATTCACAGCTGCTGTGATAGCCGCCATTATATTACCCGGAATAGGCGCAGGACCTTGTAGCGCTTCCTTCTTCGCAGGAACCACTTCTTCGGGAGCATACTTGTTGACAAGAGTAATCAGTAACTTACCTAAATAAATCACAATCAGCAGAATAACAAATACGGTAGCCATGCCGACCACCATCAGCAGGATCGCTGTTTCGATATTTTCCATATAATAAACTATTAGTAATTCAAGTCGTTTGTCCAAAAAGCGTCCGAAAATACCAAATATTTGTGATAAAACAAATTAAGAGAGGAATAAAAAAGTATAAATCGTAAGATATCAAATATCATCCTGCCCCTTCTTGCACCGAATATAAAGTTTTGCCCACTCATTCACTTTCTCCAAAAACTCTTCTTCGGTGCGAGTCCTATAATAATATTCAAGAATACGCTCATAATGAATCAGATCTTTTTCTTCCCCTTTTTTACCTTTTGGTAAGTAGCAGGTCCCATATGTATCTCATGACACATTTTTGAAAGATTCACATGCGCTACTTTAAGCACCTCTTCAATAAACTCACCGAGTTTAGGATGCACAATTTTATTTTCCATTTTTCTTATTATTAGTTAAAAACACGTCTTATATATTAAACATTTTCACACTACTTCAGACATATCTGAACTCGACTTATTTTATTTGTCTTACTTTCGCACCATGCTTTGAAAGTCAAAGTCATTTATTAAACGCCCTAATAGAAGTATTCTATGCAAAACTTTTTCAGAATGTCTTATTTCATGCCCCCGATTGCTCCCATCAGGAACGAACAAGGACAAACCGTTACCCCCGCCACACTCACTCCCTTCTGCGAAGTCTCAGTAGAGCAAGTATATCAGATGATCACCTGCAATGAAAATCTCAAAGTACTGACCACACAGGTACGCAGTACCGGAGACCTGCGAATGGCAAAAGTCTCTTTACTCCCCTACGTAACCCCATGCGGCATATTCAGCCGCCGAAGTAGTAAATTCTTCACATCACCGTCCGGCCTCGTTGTGGTAGATATAGATAACCTCGACTCCTATCAGAAAGCCGTAGAAATGCGTCGTACACTGTTCGACGATCCTTTCCTCCGCCCTGTACTCGCATTTATCAGTCCCAGCAGCCGGGGTGTGAAAACATTCGTACCTTACAGCAAGCTGTACACAGACGATCAGAGCCGGAACGTAAGAGAGAGCATGAACTGGGCAATGCAATACGTAGAAATGACCTACGGATCAGAAATGAATAGCTCCATCGAAACAGTTCAAAAAGCCGTAGACACCTCCGGCAAAGACATCGTAAGAGCCTGCTTCCTCAGCCATGACCCACAAGCACTATTCAGAGAATATTAAACGATCCATCTTGAATAATCAACGATGAACTATCAATTATCCATTATCAATAAAAAAAATGACCGATATTGAATCCTTACGCCTCCTCACCGAAGCAGTTGAAACAGCAGGTGCCGACATTGCACCCACTTACGCCGAGTATGTACAATTAGCATTCGCCATCGCAACGGACTGTGGTGAAGCAGGACGGGAGTTTTTTCATCGCCTGTGCCGGATTTCCGCCAAGTATCAATCCGCCCATGCCGAACGAATGTTTTCCAATGCACTCACGAAACAGCAGGGAGCAATACATCTCGGAACGGCCTTTCACCTCGCTGAATCGACAGGAGTAAAAATCTGCAAGGAAGCCCGGAAGGAAGTTATGAACAACCGGACGGGTACAGTAGGTACAGAAAGTTCACCGCACAATTTTTCCACACACGCGCACGTGTATAATAAGGTGGAAGAAGAAAAGAGTGAATCAGAAGAACTGCTGGAAGGCAGCGACCCGCATCACCCATTACCCACTTTCACCTTAGAAGACTGGCCGAAGCTACTGCTGCGCATCATAAGTTATGGCACTACCGTCACTCAAAAAGACGTACTCTTGCTCGGAGCATTGACTGCTCTGGGCGCCACCATGGAACGATACGTGAGATGTCATTATGCCGGCAAATACCAATCGCCCTGTATGCAATCCTTCATTGTAGCTCCGGCAGCCTCGGGCAAGGGAGTACTATCACTCATCCGCCTGCTCGTTATGCCTATCCACGATGATATCCGCCAACAAGTGGAAAAAGAGATGAATGCCTACAAAAAGGCAAAAGTCGCCTACGAAATGATGGGCAAAGAGCGTGCCAAAGCGGAAATCCCCGAAATGCCTTTAAACAGAATGTTCCTCATTTCCGGCAACAATACCGGTACCGGTATCCTTCAAAATATTATGGATAACAACGGAACAGGCCTCATCTGCGAAACCGAGGCGGATACGATCTCTACCGCCATCGGTTCGGAATACGGTCACTGGAGTGAGACGCTTCGCAGAGCATTCGACCATGACTGGTTAGCATACAACCGACGTACCAATCAGGAGTACCGGGAAAACAAGAAAAGTTACCTCTCTCTCCTGCTTTCGGGGACACCCGCACAGGTGAAACCACTCATTCCTTCAGTAGAGAACGGACTTTTTTCACGCCAGCTGTTCTATTATATGCACGGTATCTATCAATGGATCAATCAGTTTGACGAAAACGAAATAGACTTGGAAGCCATCTTCACCGCCATTGGTCTGGAATGGAACAAGCTATTGAACTTACTCAAGGAACATGGTCTCCACACACTCCGGCTCACGGATGAACAGAAACAGGAGTTCAATGATCTCTTTTCCGAACTGTTCACCCGGTCAACGATTGCCAATGGCAGAGAAATGAACAGTTCCATCGCCCGAATGGCTGTCAACATCTGCCGTATCATGTCAGTAGTGGCCATGCTTCGTGCTCTTGAAAATCCTCAGCCGTATCAATACCAGGCATCTTCTCACCCCCTGCTTACACCGGACAAGGAAATCGCTGCTGATAATATCAAAGACGGTATCATTACCCGTTGGGATATGACAATCACTCCCGAAGATTTTAAGGCTGTGCTGAACCTTGTGAAACCACTCTATCAGCATGCCACGCATATCTTGTCTTTCCTTCCTCCTTCAGAAGTCAGCCATAGGGCCAATGCCGACCGTGACGCATTCTTTGAGGCACTGGGTATCCAATTTACCCGTGCACAGTTAGTGGAGCAGGCTACGACTATGGGAATCAAGCCCAACACTGCCCTCACCTGGCTGAAACGACTGGTAAAACAGGGACTGATTGTCAATCTTGACGGTAAAGGTACTTACGCGCACGCACGCGTGTGCGTGTGTTAGGGAAGGGCCGGAAAAGTGTACCTACTGTACCTGTTGATAACATCGTCTTTTATCGTTATTTTATGAAAATCAGAGTATAGCGTTTTGTATTAGCTAAAGCTAAGCTTTAGAACCCATAAAGCTTAGCTTTAGAAGTCGTAAAGCATAGCTTTAGCTAGGGTTCTCCCAACGCATCCACTATCACCCTTACCTCCAGCGGAGTGTAAGAACGGTGCTGCGGCTGATAGCCCAGATCGAGCAAACGTTCCTGAAGACCGGGGCAGCGAACAATCCATTTATTCATTTTGCGGTAAGCGGCAATGCCGGTAAGTTCGGGAGAATAAAGCTGTGCCAGTTCCATACGACCATAAGCACGTATTTTGAATTCTATCATGACAAATAAGTTTCTGTTTTACAGTCACAAAAGTAACAAAATATATTCACATTACCTACGTTTTATCAGGGAATAACAGACTATAACTGACAACAATTGCACATTACCGACTGTCACTGTACACAACCGATTTTTCCGAGTTACAGCATACTATCTTTGTGTCATCGAAAGGGAGAAATCCTCACGAAAGTATGTTTAACTCTTTAAAATTATTATTTTATGATTCGTTACAAAATTTATCAGAACCAACAGAAGAAAGGCTTGAATGCGGGCAAATGGTTCGCCCGGGCGGTAAGCGACGAGACATTCGACCTTGCCAAACTTGCGGAACACATGTCGAAACACAATTCACCGTATTCCAGTGGGGTGATCAAAGGCGTGCTCACTGATATGGTGGACTGCATCAAGGAACTGCTGCTCGACGGCAAAAGTGTGAAAATTGATGATCTAGCCATCTTCGGTGTAGGAATCCGCAGCAAGGCTGCCGAAACGCTGGAAGAGTTCTCGCTGGAGAAGAACATCACAGGTATGCGGCTCAAAGCACGTGCCACAGGAAACTTATCAACAACCAATCTGAAGCTCGACAGCCAGCTGAAACAGCAGGCGGAGTATCAGAAACCGACAACGCCCGGAGGAGGTTCCGGGTCAGGCAACACTCCCGATCCGAAACCTAATCCGGACGAAGGAGACGAAGAAGCACCGGACCCGACTGTTTAAGTCATAACCTGAACACTGGCAAAGTCTTTAGCTTATCACGGCTAAAGACTCATTAAAAATCAATATTTTTTTTCATTTAAAATCAAAACCTATGAGTAATTCATCATCACGATCCGTATGGAGTTTCATTATCAAAGTAATCATCACTGTCGCTACTGCCGTAGGTGGTTTGATAGGAGTACAAAGCTGTATGTAAACTTATGCGGACCATCACACTGATTATCATTCATTGCAGTGCCACGCCGGAGGGAAAATCCCTCTCGGCGGAGGCTTGCCGACAGGATCACATCCGACATCGGGGATTCCGTGATATTGGTTATCATTTCTACATCACACGTGATGGAGAAATACATCCGGGACGACCGTTAGAAAAGGTAGGAGCACATTGCCGGAATCATAACGCACATTCTATAGGAATCTGTTATGAAGGAGGACTGGATGCTGACGGACGGACTAAGGATACACGTACGCTAGAGCAACGGGGATCGTTGTTAGCTCTGCTCCGTGAGCTAAAGAAATATTTTCCAAAAGCGCTGATAGTGGGGCATCGTGATTTGAATCCTCTTAAGGAGTGCCCCTGCTACTCTTGTGTAGAGGAATATAAGGAGTTGTAATAAGAGTTATTTAAGACTTTGTAAGTCATTATCCGTGTTATTACTTGGTGCAGCTGTAAAATATCCTCATCGCAAATACGATAAATTTCATCATACCACTGTCACTCAACAAGAAAGAGTCCCGTATCAGCTCCAAGGTATGATAAGCAATCAGAGTGTCATACATAAATGCCCTCCTTTAGTATTTTTTCACGTAGAAATGAATCCATCTTGTCTCGCAAGCGAACAATATCGACTTTGCAACCTAACAGTTCTTCCAAATCCTGCTTTATACCAGCCAAAGCAAAGAATCCATGAAGTTGCCCTTCCACATAAACGTCAACATCACTAACATCTGTATGCTCGTTACGAGCTACAGAACCAAATATCCCCATACGCAAGATGCCATACTTAGATGCATTTTGTTGCATATAGCTTTGTAATAATGTGATATATTCCGGTAATGTTTTCATTTCTCTTCAGTTAGTATCATAAAGTAAAGCCTTTATCAGCAAATTTCCAGAAAATAATGCTTAATTACTCAAAACGAACTTACTTTTCTTGGCCATAACCATATCCGTATCCATAACGTTTACCATAGCCATAATGCTTGCCATACTTGCCATAGCCATAGTAGTAACCATATTTTCTCTTCTTCAGGTCTACGCCATTAATAATGGTACAAAGATTAGGCAACTTCTGTTCATGGAACAACTCATTAATCAGTGTGTATTCCGCTTTATGCGTATAATCGGCACGGCATACATACGCTGATAAATCCGCCACACGACCAATCAATAAAGTATCCGTTACCATACCGATAGGAGCAGTATCAAGGATGACATAATCAAAATTCTTCTTCAAAATCTCAATAGCCTTGTCCAGTCCATCCCGTGCCAATAGCTCCGTAGGATTGGGAGGAACGGTTCCACCCGGAAGAATATACAGATTCCTATTCACATCAGATAACTGTACCAAACTCATCAAGTCCATTTCCGGATTTGCCAGATATTGAGTAATCCCCTTCTCCTTGCTCGAAAGATTAAAAACTTTATTCAGTCCCGGTTTGCGAATATCAAGACCTACAATCACCACCTTCTTTCCCAATAAAGAAAGACTGATAGCCAAGTTGGCCGAAGTGAACGATTTACCTTCACCACTCACTGTTGAAGTCACGAGGATTACTTTCTTATTATTCTGAAGCATAAACTGGATATTCGTTCGAATGTTACGGAAAGTTTCGCTCATCAGGTTATTCTGATTCTCGAATACAGCAATAGAACCCTCCTTTGTATTCTTTTCATCCGTCAAAGGGATATCCCCCGCAATCGGAACACTAGTCAGTTTTTCCACATCAGCACGACCTTCGATCTTGAACTTCGTCAGATCAATCATATAAATAACAACAACAGGTATCGCAATACCTAAACACAATGCAGCCAAATAAATAATGCTTCGTTTAGGAGATACAGGAATAACATCGGCGATAGCATCATCTATAATCTTCGCATTGTTCGCAGTAGCAGCCAGCATAATGGCATTTTCCTCACGCTTTTGCAACAACATCAAGTACAATCCCGCCTTTATTTCCTGCTGACGGGCTATACTCACATACTGACGCTCTTGCCCCGGAGCATCACTGATACGACGCATATAACGTTTGGCTTCCCGATCAAGATCAGCTTTAGTGATAAACAATCCTTGTAATGTACCTTCCAAAGTAGCCTGAACATTCGCTTTCGTGGCACGAATACTGGTATCCAGATTGATGATGGCCGGATTATTCTCGGTGGAAGTACGAAGCAGGCGTTTACGTTCAATAAGCATTTCATTGTATCGGTCAATCTGTGCGGCAAGAGTAATATCTTTCAGACCAACATTGCTGGGCAATATCTCATATTCATTATGACCTAAATATTTCTTCAAATCTTCCACTAAGCTAATTTGCGTACGATTTTCAACCTGTTTCTTTTCATATTCAGCATTACCGGTCAGAGCGATCTGTGCATCACTACTCAAATCTGTGATTCCCGCATCACGTTTAAAAGTCTCCAGATCCGCTTCCGTACTTCCCAGCTCTTTTGAAATAATGCCAATTCGCTCATCGATAAACTCAGCCGTTTTCTGCGCTATTTCATTCTTGTCATTGTTGGTATTACGATTGTACATCTCGAGCAGCTGGTTGATAAAATCCTGCCCGCGCTGCAAACTGGAGTTTTTTAAAGAGACCGTTACTACAGAGGTAGTCTTCGAGGTAGGTTCAATAGATAGATTCTCGCAATATCTTCTGGCTACATTCATAGGCTGGCTAATGGTAGCTGTGATATGTCGCATATCTTGAACAGGAGAACCCACTTCTTCATTTTTCTTCGAAGATATAGAATCCGTAGTCTGAAAGAAAGAAAGTGTTCCCTGATTAGTAGGAAGGATGGCAGGCAGTTTTTCAAAATGCTTTTGAATTTCTTTATCCTCCATTTTCACATTTACATCCAAACTTCCTTGTGGGTGCAGTACCATTTCAATAACGACCTTTGTTTTCAATTTTTCCGCTTCTTGTGGAGTCATATTAACCTGTACAGGAGATGTCTTATACAACTCTTTCGAAGGAATTTGATCGTCATCCTGGTAAGTAACATATAAATTTAAGTAGTTGACTACTTCTTTCACCAGAGTTTTAGAACGCAACACTTCTATTTCATTGTCTATACTTTGCGAAGAAGTGATCAATCCACTAAGCCCCAATTCATCCAATCCGGCTACATTGTTTGAACTTCCTCCTTTCTTATCATCTTTGATCAGGACTGTAGCAGAAATGTTATATACAGGAGTAGCAACATATAAGTAAATATAAGCAGAAATCAAACATACTATCACTGCCCCTACAAACCAAGGCCAGTGAATCAGATATTTAAAAAGCAATTCCTGAATATCTATTTCTTTATCATCTGCTTCGCGCAGTTTTTCGTTTGTTAGTTCCTCTTTCATTGTTACGAATGTTATCTTAAGATATTATATAATAGACTGGCAATGGATATCAAAATAGAGGTGGCAGAGAACCACAAACTAGTACTACTTCCGATATCAGAGTTACGTGCTTTAGCTTTGTTAGGTGTTACATAGACTATATCATTCTGTTGCAGCCAATAATAGGGAGAAAGGATTGTCTCAGCCTTATTTAAGTCCAACGGAATAATCTCCTGTTTACCGTTAGCATCCTCTCTTATTAATTTTATGTCATTACGCAATCCATATACAGTCATATCACCTGCCATGGCCAATGCTTCCAGCAAGTTCACTTTTTCGTTCGAGATAGTAAAGGTACCGGGGCGGGCGACTTCTCCAATAACTGAAATTTTATAATTCACCATTCGTACGGTTACAATAGGAGTTTCCTTTATATAAGGCTTCAGTTTCTCTACAATCATTTGTTCAGTGCCCTTCTTGGTTAATCCTCCCACATGCAATTCACCCAAAACCGGGAAATTTATCTTACCTTCATTATCCACCAAATATTGTTGTAAAGCAGGTTGAGTGGTGGTATAATTCAAAGCAATATTATTTTGCGTGGCAACTGTCAGATTAAAAGGGGCCGCCAACTCCGGACTTGTACATGACACCACAATCGTCAACAAGTCTTTAGGCATGATCTTTGCATCATACAACTGTTCGTTCTGAACTCCATACAACACCACTTCCGCATCTTGTAAATAAGGTACTTTTTTGTAAGATTGACATGCTGCAAGTAGACAAAGCAGCAATAACAACCCCATCCATCTATTCACTTTTTTCATAATCATCATTTAAAAATATCTGTTTAATTCATTATATAGTTTTCATATGCTATTCTCTATTTTCGACACTTCGTATCTCTCACTCTACTCCACCATAAATTAAGGCCCATCCATACTACAACATCTCCTAATAGAATCAATGTATTATTCATGTATGAAACCAGGAGAATATTAATTCCACTAAATATACATGATATCAATAAAATTAGAATCATTGTCTGACGGGCATTAAATCCCATCGCCAGAAACTTATGATGAATATGATTTTTGTCTGGCTCAAAAGGATTTCTTTTATTACAAATGCGAACCATAACGACCCGAATTACATCAAATGAGGGGATAATCAAAGTACTAAAAGCAATCACTATGTCACCTTGTGTCGTAGGAATCAAATCCGTATTCTGACTATATTTTATTGCTAAAAAACTTAATATATATCCTAAAGTCAAACTCCCTGTATCCCCCATAAATATCTTTCGGGCATGTTCAGCACTACCAAAAACATTATAATAGAAGAAAGGAATCAATACTCCCAAGGTACTAAATGCAAGCATACTATAAATCCATAACCCTTTCTCGATAAATAAAAAGCCCAAAACCATGAGAGCAACACTGCTTAAGCCTGAAGCAAGCCCATCAATTCCATCAATAAGATTAATCGCATTAGTGATAAAAACAACAGTTAGTACAGTAAAAGGAAATCCAAACCAAACAGAAAGAGTACCACAGCCAAACAAACCATAGAAATCATTAATCCAGAGTCCGGCAAGAGGAAATAAACTGGCACAAATAATTTGAACCACAAACTTCTGGCGATAACGAACTCCCACAAGATCATCCGCAATACCTGTCAAATACAAAAGTACCATTCCACAAACTAAAGCTAAAAACTCAGGCAAAATATAGGTAGCTTGTAAAGCAGAAACGCTATATCCAGTCAAAGTACGAAGTACCAAAACCGCACAGCAGGAAAGTAATATTGTTGGAAAGAAAGAAACTCCACCTAAACGCGGAATTGCGCTTTTATGTAACTTACGCGCATCCGGAATATCAAAAAGTTTTTTTCGAAAGGAAATCAACAATATACGTGGAATAATAAGCCTGGCAATATAAGCAGAAATTACAAAAGCTAATATGATAAATGTAATATTCATATATTGGTAACAGTAAATAATGTTAGTATGCAGTTATTCTTCATCTTTCAGAACTATTACCTCAATACTTTCTTATAAAAGAAACATCGTAAGCTACTTGGCATCATATGAATAGAAAAACGAACGAAAATATTTCTAGAAAATGCATACACTCCAATTAGTCCCATTTTCCATATCTGCCATTGAAGTTTTATTTCACTTTTAACATACTTCCATCCCCCGCGTCTTGCAGCCATAGCAGCTCCGCCACGTACATTAACCAAGATATTTTGTATATTATAAAATTTACAGCCTTCATTAATCATTCTTGTCCATAGCCAATAGTCTTCCAATAAGTAAAAATGCTGATATCCACCAACTTTAAGAATATCTTCTTTACGAAACATAACAGTCATATGATTTACAGGACATTTTGATAAAAAAAAATGTTTTATCTCACAATCAAATTCAGGAACTTTCCGATAGGAGATTATTTGTTTCGGATTATTTTCAAATTCAGAAATCCATCCTCCAACAACAGATACTTCCAGATCCTTTTCGAATGCTTTCAATTGAGTTTCAAACCGATTAGGCAATGATAAATCATCACTATCCATACGTGCCACCAACCTATAGGTACATGCAGATAGACCCACATTAAGCGCATTGCCCAATCCCATATTCTTTGCCAAAGCAACAATTTTTAAACTCTTATAACGCTCTGCAAAACTAGCAATGACGGTTTCCAATTCTGTAGTCAAGGGACCATCTTTTACCAACACCACCTCAGAAGGCGGCACAGTTTGTTCAAACACGCTACGAAGTGCTTCTTCTAAATAAGTACTCTGCTCACGTGCGTAAACAGACATTAAAACACTAAATTTTTCCATTATATAAATCAGACTTTATTCGAGAAGGAGCTTAGTATATATAGCTAGATACCGACTGACAAAATTGTCGGGAGAATAAACATTTCCATATTTTAGCTTAGCATTACGGGATAGTTTCTCTTTTTCCAAGAAAGCACGTTCTATTGCATTTGGTACACTTTTCTCATCGTTCAAATCGAATATTGAGATTTCATCACCAGTAAATATTTCCTTAAACACACTAAGATTAGATGCAACAATCGATTTCCCATAGGCTGCCGCTTCAAGCATTGCCAAAGGAAAACCTTCACTATGACTAGGGATAGCATAGACATCAAAATAAGGTAAATATTTATACGCATCTTTCTTATAACCTAGAAAAAGCACACGGTCACTAACTTTTAGTTTTACAGATAGTTGTATTAAATCATTTTTTATTTTACCATCCCCAATAATACAAAATTTTGTTTGTGGAAGTTCCTGAAGGGCTTGGATTATCAAATCCAAGCCCTTCAGGGGCGAAAGCGCACAGCTGGTCCCGACCAGCCGTGCGCTTTCGCCCCGGAAGGCTAACAATTCACGTTCTTCCTCTGTGGACAATTTTTTCGAAAAATCACAAACTCGTGTATTATAAGCATAGGTCAATTTACAAGAAGGCAAAAATCTTGAGTAATAATGCTGTGCGTCCTTACTTAAAGCGACTATTTTATCAGCTCGTAAATTCACTAAGAGATATAATGTACCATAAATTAGCCCTCTGATTTTTCCATAAGTATAGCCAAAGTCACTAAACAAATAATTATGCATTGTAGTTACAAACCTTGTACTACTCTTATTCCATGATTTATGCAAGAAAACATAAAGCTGAGGACGATAACCATGTGTATGTACAATATCATAATCGCTAAAGTTTATCTTTTGTCTCATCGAAATCTGTACGACATCACAATTAAAACTAAGTTCTTCTACTTTATCAAAATAGCAAACACAACATTTGTGCCCACGCTTTATCAATAAATGAACTAAATCATAGACAACAATAACAGGACCTGCATTTTTCAATGAAGGAACAATAAATAAGACTCTCACTTTTTTCGAATATCCATATAATAGAATAACAAGCCCAAAGGATAGCAACAATAACTCCAACCAATAGGCGCCAGCTCTCCTGCTCTCTCTCCTTTATACTTTATAGTATAACGCCAATAATTGACAGCAGCGATCAAGCGTTTTTTCAGACCATTTCTTTTTTGCCGAATCATTTCATTATAAAAAAGCATTGTGCCCTTAGGACTATTACGATGATATTTTCTGATAGATCTCGTTAACCCATCTTCTAAATAATCACATATATATATTGGCTCATTAAAATATCTAAGTTTGTACTTATGTGCAATTCGACTCCAAACAATCCCTTCGGAAATAAACTTCTCATTTTCAAATTCAGGAAATGGGTAATTCTTAAGAATATCTGTTTCAAAGACCTCAGCCATATCACCTTTTACACGATATTTCTCACGAAAACTAATAGAATCTGTATCCAAAATTTTATAATTGGCTTCACCTCCTACCTTTCTCCCATTCGGATATATTTTCAATCCACAAACTCCTGCAAAGGTTTTATCATCTTCAATCTGTTTAGTATAAAAATATATTCGTTCAAGTGCATTATTATGTAAATAATCGTCACTATCTACAATGAAAAAATATTTCCCTTGAGCTAATATGACACCTTTATTAATAGCACGATGCTTTCCTCCGTTTTCAATCTTTAAATAATGAATATTTAATTTTTGTTCCGCAATAAAGGATTTAAAAAGTTCCTCCGTATCATCCGTACTTCCATCATCTATTACTAACCATTCAAAATCTTTATAACTTTGTAATATCAAACTATCATAAAGTTGTTTTATAATATACCCACGGTTATAAGTAGGAGTAAAAACTGTTATCATATCAATTTAATTGTTTTTTTAAATGTTATTCAAGGCATTAGAACAATAGTTCCAAACAGAATAAATATTTGAAAAGAAAACATCTGAATAATTGAAGTACTTTGGACCTGTTACAAATAAAAAGTCCCAATTACTTAACAAAAAACAAAATGGAAATAAGAATATAAAATTATTATAATGTACATCTCGCGTACATTGATAGTAATATGCAATAGGATAAATACATAGCCATTCAGCTATTAACCTGAAACGTACAGTAAAATCCCAAGAAGCTGATACCAAATTCAAAACAATTAGTCCCCATAAAGCCAAACATAATAAATTATAGTTTATGGAACTCAGTTTCTTCCTTCTACGATACTGAATATATAACAACCATAGCAAAGAAAGATACATTGGTAAATATAAATATTTTCCTAAATTATAAGAACTATTCATTGATTCATTTCTAGCTTCACTTAAATACGAACTAGAGCTAAATACATTTACCCCACAATACTTTAAAACATCGATATAATCAAAGAAAGAGAAGAAATATGTTATAATAAAAAGTATTAATAACAGCTTTATTTTAGGCCTAAAGAAATGATATATATAATAAGCAATAACAGGAACATAATACATATAATGAATCAATGGACAAATCAACAGTAAACACATATAACAATTTACCTTCCTACTGCATGCTATTTTCTTCACAAAAAAAATAAACCAAAAGGATGCAGTGAAAAAGCGCAGTACACTAAAATGAAATGCTGATATAAAAAAAACAGAACTTAATAAGAATAGAATTGAAATTATATTATTATTTATATACTTTATTAATTCACGAAGACATAAATACATAGCCGTATAATAAATAATAGACCAAAATATGTATACATAAATAGCAGATAAATTAAAATAAGAAAACAGCATAGCACTTCCCCAATAATATAGATCGATTTTTCCTAACCAATCTGTTCCACTTAAAAGTCTATTATATCCCTCAACATATCTATATATATCATCTTGTGGACGAAATATTACACACATGTTTAGATATATGCCAAATAAAATAAAAATGCAGTATCCATAAAATTTCGAAAAATATTTCATCGACAAAAGAAATGCCCCAAAAGGCATTATAGGATATAATAATAATGATATTATTTTCAAGATCATACTGATTTCTATATCGTATAAACACTAATAAATTTCTAATTACTATTTCAAAAGTTCAGTCCATTTATTAAATATCGCCCTCTTAGAAAAACGACATTCAAAATCTTTCCTAGCAGCTTCTCCATATTTTCTACGCAATTCCAGATCATCCATTAATAGTAATATCTTTTCTTTCATTTCATTACAATCATTCAAAGCTATTAAATTTCCGTCCATTCCATCACGAACAATATTTTTCGGTCCATGCGGACAATCAAAACAAACAATGGGCAAGCCAAAAGATTTAGCTTCAGCAAGAACCAATCCCCACGGTTCAAGGCGTGCTGCAGAAACATATATAGACGCATCTATATAATAATCTTCAATATTTTTCACAGTCGGAATCATTTGCACATTTTCTTCCAAATGTAACTCCTCTATTTTCTTTCGTAAGTTTTCCTTTTCTTCTCAGGAACCTACTATTTGAAGAATCCAATCACTATGCCTTTTAGAGATATCTCCCCATATATCCAAAAGAATATCAAATCCTTTGGTATGTACTAAGCGTCCTACACTAAGTACTTTCTTACTCATAAGATTAGACTTAAATTTTGCATCCATGACAAAATTTCCAATTACTCTAATCTTTTTCCTCAGTAACCTTGGATAGCTATTTCGATCTTGTTCTGTTAAAACAATCGTTTGGTGTGAAACAAATGCACTAAATATCCGAAAGAAAACACCCCATTGAGAACCGGCAAACAAAGTAAAATGATCCCAAGTAACAACCTTACCTTTCATTCCCAAACATTTGGCTAAAAAAGACACTTGCATCATAGGAACCGCCACGTTTATTACATAATCCGGCTTTATCTCATTTATGATCTTTTTTAAGTAAAAGGCAGCTTTCAGCTTATACTTATTTTCAAAAGGAATACCTATTAGCAATATTTTTATCTTATCATTAAGAGGAAAAGCGGAAGTTTTATCCGTTCCAAATAACACAATAACCACTTGATACCCCCTATCAGCCAATTCATTCATCACACCTGTTGATATGCGCTCCGTTCCGGCAGCTGCCCGTAACTGCTCCTGAAGAAAAACAACACTTGGTTTCATCGTAATATATCCTCCCATTTTTTCATCACATGGTCTATAGAAAAACGTTTTATATTCTCTTTAGCTTTTTCTCCCATTTCAACACGCTTTTTCGGATGTTCAATTAGATACAGCATCGCATCTGACAATCCTTTTATATCTCCCACTTCATCAACCAGTATTCCATCTTCACTATGACGAATGATTTCACTAGGACCACAGTTACAATTATACGAGACACAAGGAAGACCGCACGACATTGCTTCTCCTAAAGTTAACGGGAACCCTTCATACCGGGAAGACATGACATAAAAAGCAGAATCTAAATATTTATTTCGAATGTCTTTTACCGGAGCACAAATCTTCACAGATTCTTCTACTCCATTTTTTTGAATTAACTCATTATAATATTCCTCGCGTCCATAGCCGTACCCATAAATTTCCAAACTCCAGTCAGGATATTTAGAAGATACCATAGCCCATGCCTGAAATAAATAATCAAATCCCTTTTCTATAGAAAGGCGTCCCACAGCAATGACTTTTCGAGATTCTGCAACAGGCATAGAATCCGACGACTCGATAGTTATAAAATTAGGAATCACAATCATGTTAGGTATATTACCTCGCATTAATCTATCTTTCTCCGTTAGAACTATAAATTTATCATAGCGTCTACAAATGCGTTCCTGATAATACATTCCCAAGTCGTAAACCAAATTGTAGAAAAACGAATTCAACTGATGAAATTCGATTTTTGCCTGACTTGAAAAATGTATCTCAAAATACTTCTTGCTACCATCCTTTAGTTTGGGAATAAAGCCTCTATTTACCAATGTTATGAAATAATCACAAGAATGTGACTCTAAGTATTTTTCGACTTTCCTCTTATGATCTATCCGGCTTCTTATACTATAGTACACACTTTTCAAGGCCCCCCACAAATTACGTTTCTCATCATATACACTCCCTTGAAAAACATCCAAAGCTTCCATTTTGACTTTAGATGACAGAGGGAAAAAAGATTCCACCAAACTACTCATTGAGAGCATTGTCACTTGATAACCATGTTCAGCCAACCAGTTCGCTTTCAAAACAATAATACGTTCCATCCCCCCGGGACGGCTTATATCACCAATATGATAAATTATTCTTTTAGGCATTTATTTTTTGTTTATTCTGACAAGAATCCAATAAGGACAAAAGATTCTCTAATTGAGAAATATTCTTCTCATTACATATTTTACATAAATCATAGAAAGGACGCAACAAAAAAGTAAACTTCATCTCTGGAAAAAGATAACCATTATACATAGCTGTGGAAGAAAAGAACGTCACAATTTCCTTAAATTTCATATATTGTAAATAGTACTCGACTGGTATATTCATCTGAGCAGACAATATATGAAAAGCTAAATGATATTTTTCCGCTATCCTGATTACTGCCTTTCGCTCTTCTTCTTGTTCACGAGGATGAAATTTGATAAATAAAATCGAAGTACTATCCAATGTCGAAAAATAGCCTTCAACAACCTGTAAATACAAATTCAGATTACCTAACGACTCATAAATATTCTGAGACATAAACAAAATACTACTTTCTATATCTGAAAATTTGGAAACCTCACTATCCAAAAATTGTATCAAATCATTAGAAAACAATCTTTCTATACGTATTTGCTTATCAAAATCCTCATGATAATATGGTACCACGCTATAACGAAGGTCAATCGGTAATTCTGAAAATGGTAAATCTTTCAAAAAGCAATAAGTAGCAAAACGAAAATGATAAATAGGCAAATAATAAAAACAATCGAAAAAGATTGCTAATAATTTATTCAATAAATAACCACCCTTTCTCGGATGAATATGAAAATTATAATGACTTGCCCCCTCCTCAAAAAAGACAATCCTATATCCTTTTTTCTTAAATAACTTTGCCCCAAATTTACAGGAAAAATTATTCATATCACCTAGAAATAAAGTATCAATTCGATATACCTTTAATAGAGAACATATTTCTTTATATCTTCGGAATGCACGTAGTGCCGTTTTTAATAAATGACGTTTTTCTATTGCAGCCCATCCTGCAACATCCGGCATAAGAACTCTTTCCATCCACATAGATGAAATGATAGTCAAACGATAAATATCAAGAAAATGCTTATTACCTCCTACATAGCCACACAACATTACATTATCAGTCAGCTTTTCCTGATTGATAATTTGCTGTGCTATTAATAATTCGAGAGGAGTATGAACAAAAAAAAGATTTGCCATAAGAAATTACAATGATTTTATAAAAGGCAATTTAAGCACATATTTCTTTACATAATTCCGTTCTATCAAATTCAATCCTAACCAATAAATACATAGAGCAGAAGAAATGCAAGATGTAATACATACTACGATTAAACGATAAAAGTCATCCTCCATCATTACATAACATATTAATGGTGGCAATGAAGCTATTATTAAGACACGATAACTGACAAAAACAACTTTCCATAAGTACTGACGCACAGGTAATGCTATAAATTTGCGAACAAAGTACAACCTAGGAAAAAAGCAAAGTATTGAAACAAGCATGGAAATAACAAAAGGTATCTCTGGATATTCTGCAACTTTTAATGCTAAATACGACAATGGAACAATCAAAAGCAACAAAGAGCTTACCCATATTTGAAATTGACGAACTCGTCCGGAAGCACCTAAAGCATTATCCAAAGGATTATTGAATATGTCAATAGTTAATTCTATGATAACCAAACGCGTAAACAAAATGCTATATTCAGGAACTGTTCCTAACCATAAGTGTAGTATATAAGGAGTTTCTATTAGCATGGGAATAGAAAAAAACATAATCAAAAAAAATGCCAGCTTAGAACTCATAAACACTAAATCCATCATTTCTTCATGATGCTCAGAAGAATACAATTTAGTAACTCGGGGAGATACAGCATTATAGAAATTCACCCTCAAGCCATTCACTGCGGCTTGCATTTGAAAGGCAATACCTCGAGCGGCATTTATAGCTGGATTAAAAAAAAGATTGATTAACACATTCAAACCTTGACTTCTCATAGCGCCCGCCAAAGTCCCCATCATACTCCACATTGAAAACGAGAGAATCTCTTCCATTTTTAACTTATCCCAATAAAAAGATAACCGACATTCCTTAAAGTGCTTTCTGCTATAAAAAACATAAAAACTGCTAATAGTAACTTGTGAAAAGAACATCAGTAAAGCATACATTTTCAATTTATCATAATAGATTATTCCCAATAAATATACAACAAATAATTTCAATGAAACTTCAATTATAGCGACGTAGCCATACACCGTCATTTTTTCATTAGAAAAAATAGCCGATATATAAGGAGTAGCAAGAATAGACACTATAAAAGAAAAAATAGCTGATTGATATACCCAATTAGCAGCAGATATTCTTTCGCTGGATATTGTCATTTGAGTATTCAAAAACCATAATCCGATGGTTTCACATATTATCAACGCTAAAAAAGCAACTCCTATATATGCATATACTGATAAATTAAAAATACCTTTTAATGCACCATGGTCTCCACTACCTAACTCAAAAGAAAGATATCTCTGAGAAGCAGATGCCATCGAATTGACAACAAACGATAATAGAGAAACGGTGCCGCCTACTACATTATATATTCCATAATCTTCTACACCTAATATTTTTAATACCATCCTAACAGTATATAATCCCACCCCTAAGGTTAGAACCATACGAAGATACAGGACGATCGTATTTTTAGCAATCTGTTTATTTTGAGATGTAGAAGGCATCATCAACAGTGAAATAAACCAACATTTACAAACCTTTGACTATTTACTATTCGAGACTATTATTAATCTTATCCGTAGACCTATCTTTTCCCTTTTCTCTATATTTATATTCACCTTATTATTTTAGATGAATTCCAAATTCAGACTTCATAGAATGAAGATACTGTGCTACTAACTCAAATCCCCGAAGTCTGAGCCTAATGTCCTTGAGCCAAATTTCATCATGACAAAGGAACTTTCAAGACACATAAATTAGGACAAGATTTTGGCCAAAAAAATAAGACTACTTCCAAGTATCCAAACAGTAATTAACCTACATATTATAATTTAATATCATTTCAGCAAATTCACGTACTACCCCATCTCCACCTTTATTCATCAATACGTTTACAGATGGAATATTTTTAATTTGTTCCATTGCATTTAGTGGGCAAGCAGCCATCCCTACATTAGACAACAATTCATAACAATTAATGTCATCGCCTATATAAGCCACTTCATTTAGTGTAATTCCTTCTTGTTCACAAATCTCTTTGGCAGCTAACAATTTACCTCCTTCACATTTACTTTGATACAAGTAATCTACTTTTAGTTTTCTTGCACGACTCTCCACTATTTGCGTATTTTCTGAAGTTATTATACCTGTCTTTATACCTTTTTCATGAAGTAACCGAAAAGCCATCCCATCACGAGTATTGAATTTTTTCAATTCATCTCCTTTCTCTGAATAATACATACCTCCATCTGTCAACACCCCATCAACATCTGATAAAAACAGTTTAATTTTCTTTTTACCGTTTGCAGACCTAGAAAGCATATGCCTTTGCATTAAGTGTTCCAAGATAATCCAATCATCAGGCTCATCGATTTCTGTTGCAGTGTACTCAGGCATAACATACAACCCGATTTTACCACTTAAACGGTTTCTGAGAGAAACTATATTTCGCACACTATTAATATACAAAGCTCCATTTTCCATTAATTCACCAGCAAAATTCTGCCTTCGTGGACGATTCTTATAATCATAATTTCTTGAAGTACCATCTTCATTCCAAAAAAAACGATAGCTACGGACACAAGTCAATATTGAATCATACTTACGACTAAAATATAATTCCAAAGCTTCTTGAATATGAATTGTCTCAGTCAATGGAGAGGTAGCTTGCACCAGTACAAAGATGTCATTATCATCAAGTTTAGCATATTGAATATATTCCAACATTACACTCTCAGTACTAGCCGTATCACATGCATTTTCAGACGAACGATGATAAATTTTCACCTTTGAAAAACAAAAAGAAGTAACTACTTGCTCTATTTGTCTAGAATCCGTTGCAACAATAATTTCATCTATGGCAGCTGTATGTTGTAAAGCCGATACACTCCAATAAACTAAAGGTTTACCACAAAATAATTTTATATTTTTCAAAGGAATGGATTTACTCCCTCCCCGTACAGGAACAAACGCAACTGTTTTCATATTTTATAATTTACACAAAATAATCAATCTGATATTAACTTTAATAGATAATGATGAAAGCATTAATCCCCATATCAAACATGTTTTTTCCGTTCTACTTTATTCCAATCAGCAACAATGAAGATATAAAAGAAAACAAAAACATAATGAAATAAGACAACCTTGCCAACATCAATTACAATTAAAACTTAATAAGAATGAATATAGAAATAACCTAGGGACAAAAAAATTAGAAAAACTTTTATGCCTGACCTGCATGTATAACTTCAATAAGTCCAAACCATTATCAGGTACTTTAACGTTCTATAATTACCATTTCACCTGATTTTTTTTCAATTTATCTCTTTGTACTTTTTCAATCTCCAAAATATCTTGCTGTTTATAAACCAAAGCCTTTGCAATTGCACGGCAATCACGACCTAGTTTTCTTAAACCATCCGGTTCCAGAGAAGCAGCGTGATCTGTACCTTTCCAAGTTCTATCAAGAGTAAAATGCCGTTCAATCCATTCAGCTCCTAATGCAACTGCAGCAGAATCCACTGCTATCCCTAAATGATGACCTGAAAAACCTACACTTTTCACACGTTTACCAAATACCTTATTTATGCGTGATATTTCCAATAAGCAAATATCTTCAAAAGGCACAGGATAACCAGAAGTACAAGCATAAATGACTAAATCTTTATTGCGGCCTTTATTTTCAAAAAATGAAACTATATTTTCTTCTTCTTCTCGCAAAGTCATGCCAAATGAGAGATGAATTTCGCCTTCATAATTATCACATAAATACTCCAACAACCTTTTATTCAAATTACAAGCTGAAGGGACTTTAATCAAGGATGGATGTAATGTACAAATCTCTTTTGCTGAAGTCACATCCCACACAGAAGTCGAATATTCTATACCAAATTCCGTGCACCATTCCTGTAATTGTCGATGTTGCTCTAACGTAAATTCCAAAAACTCACGATGTTCTCCATACGTTCTACCATATGAATTCTCCGGATGAGGATGCGGAGCATTATATTCCTCAGAAGTCAACAACTCTCGAACAGATCTCTTCTGAAACTTAACGATATCTGCCTTACAATAACTAGCAGCAGTCAATATCATCTCTTTTGCAATTGTCATATCACCTTTGTGATTACAACCTATTTCTGCTATAATTTTAGGTACTTTCATTTTTCTACTCCATTTTTATACGGTTGAATACTCTTTGCAAACTGTAAGCAAATCATCTTTCAAAGGTGAAGGAGGAAGACTTGTCAGAAGCTCCAAAGAACGGGCAAGAATATTGTCCCTTTTCAAATCATCTTCCCAACCGGCATACATACTTACACTATATCCCAACAGCAGGGCAAGACATAAAGAAGCATCTTGCTCCAATGTGTTGCCACGCAGAGGATATAATTCATTCATTTCATCGTGGATATCTTTATTTAATTGGGATAAGTCATCGGCATACAAATAACTGCCGGAACATTCGATGTGAAGTAAACGATGAGCCAAATTATGAAGATGAATTATTTTATCCTGTAATTCCATTATAGAAATATGATCCAGACTCGTCAGACTACGGTTTTTACAGGTTCAACATACCCGATAGGCATATCTACACATGCACACCCCAGCATATTCAAACGAACGGCAATCTTACTTTTACCATCCACATTAACCAGTTCACCAACTAATCCGGTCAGAGGACCTTTGATCACACGGACCTGTTCGCCACGAGCCAAAGGGGAACTGTTCATGCTAACTGATTCCGTGGAATAATCAAGCATGAAACGGAAACGAGCCATCTGCTCGTCAGGAATTACAGCAGGACTACTCTCACCGCGCATCACCATGTAACGGCTGACAGTAGAAAAACTCAGAACTTCCATGCGTTCCTTTGGGTCTACATGTACAAAGACCATCATCGGAAGTAAAACAGAGGTGATCATCTTACGACGGTCGCTCCATTGGTGGAGTTCTTGTTGAACAGGAATGAAATTCTCGATTCCCATCTTGTCCAGACGTTCGGAAACCTTCTTTTCATGGTGCATCCGAACCAAAGCTACATACCAGCGTTTTGAGTGTGCTACGCCTTCCCCTGTCCCATAAATAGGCCCAGCATTAAGTGATTTCTCTTTTCTTAAAATCATGTTTTTTTACCCCATGTTTTTCCGTTACTTCTTAGGTAACTCACAAACAGAGGGCAAGCAAAACAGGGAACTTTTTTCAACGAAACTATGAGAAGATGACTATTATCTTGGAAATAGAGCAGATGTGAAGGTGTTTTTCAAAAATTAGAATAAAAAAAAGACATAACACGAATATTGCAATATTCGCCAGTTATGCCTGCATTTGATTCATTTTCCGAAAATAATTTCATTTTTGTTTGCGTATTTTCATAAATATGTCCATCTTTGCGCCATAAATCATTCCGTTACCTAAGAAGTAACACACACAGACAAACACTGTATATCAACAGTTTAAATCATTTCATCCTATCTAAACAACATTTTTTAGCGTAAGATTAATTCTTCGATTTACTTCCGTCCGATCTTTCAACTCAAACCCTTTCAGGTAAATCTGCGTCGTCTTGATCGATTTATGTCCCAGTGACTCACTGATCATCTCGATAGGAACCCCGCGATACTTGGCAGTAGTGGCCCACGAATGACGAAGCGTGTAAGACGTGACGGGAGATTTCAAGTGCAGAGCCTTCGCTAACCCCTTCAGGCAATAATTGAACTTCCGGAGAGCAGACTGATATTCACGATAAGCACGCTCATCTTTCCGTTTTTTATCACCGCGAAGAATCCCGAACAGATAATCCGGGCAATTCGGACGGGACTCCTGCCTGTTCCGAAGCTGGTCCAGCATCTCCTTAGCACTATCCAATACCTCAACACTGATAGGAGTCTTCGTTTTGATACGATTATAGCGCAGCACACCACTGTCCAAAGCCGATTTTTCCAGATGCGCCAAATCAGCGAAAGACATCCCACAAAACTGGAACATCAGGGTAGCAATAGACTGCGTACGACGTAAACGCTCCGATTGAGGGTCGTCATACAGAAGCTTATGCAACTCCGACATAGGTAAAGCCCTTTTCTGCCGTACGTCCACTCCCGTATAAACATCGCGAAACAGATACGGGACATAAGGCGCACTCCCCGCCTCTACCCCACGGTTGTAAACACTACGCAGCATACGCATATACGTAGAAATCGTATTTGGCTTCAAGCCACATTCGTAAAGATGCTGCTCATAACGCCGCAAACGCTCACGCGTCACTTGCCTGAACGACACACTATACCCTCCACAAAACTTGGTAAAAGAAAGAAGGGCATTCTGATAAACATGCGCCGTAGAATAGCGCCCCTCCTTTCGCAAACGACCGATGTACAGTTCCCCACACCGGCTAAATCCATTTTTACTCATCATTTGCATCACTAGTTATTTTATATATAATACCATTTGGCAAAGAACAAAAAAACATCGCTTTTTATAAGTCCCCCCATCGTTGGTATAGCTTTAATTAACATTTTGTTTTTTTAATATATATAAATTAGTTAACATGAGGAAAAAATCATCCCCCGAAAAGGAAAAAATGCAACCATCAGAATGCGATGCTTGCAAGAGATGCAAACTCAATGTAAATCAACAGAATGAAGAGTTTATCAGCAAAGAGGAACTGCACAAAAGAAATGGCATCGCCGAAGGAAAAAATGACTACTTTACTTTGTACCTGCAGCTGTTTTTCAAAGGAATCATTATTCATGGACACTCCAGATCCATCCGGCAACACGGACATGCCATGATTGCTTTCCACAAGCAAGACGGAACTTCCTGCCTGGAACAAGGAACGCTGGTAGGATATGAAAAATTCTTCCATCGGATATACCGCATCACACAGGAACAGGAATCAATCGTTTACTGGAACATGGAACAACATGCGTGGAGAAGATTTATGATTGAGAATCTGCTGGAATGGAAAGCAAACGTATAACATCAACAAATAAATATATACATAATATGAGCCTAGAATATACGGGGATACCTTATTTCCCCTTGACATCCAACTTCTTTGAAGAAGATGTACCCGAACTGCTGGAAGCCAAATTTGGCATCAAAGCTTCATACCTGTTAATCAGACTGCTCTCCAAAATCTACAAAGAAGGATATTACATCACCTGAGGTGAAGAACAATGCATCATTTTTCTTCGCAAAGTACCATAAGGTCAGCAACCTCAAAGAGATGCAAAGCATTCTGCGCTTGTCTGATTATGGAAAAAAGGGAACCTCCGTATGGAAATTGCTGTCAAACACCAACTGGAATAAAATAGAAGCTCCGGGAAGGTATATCATTGCCGCGCTGACAGCAGGAAGAAGAAAACCGGCAGATTAAAGCCTGCATATTTTTCAACAGCAATGCGGGAGAAACCCCTCCGGTTTTCTCCCGCATTTGGAAAACAATAAAATTAAACTCACTTAATAATCCGCCAATTCGTTCGCTATTGCTTTCTTGAAAGACTAATTGGCATCATTCTTCGTTTTTTCCATGAGACATGTCCTCTTAAGCAATTTAATTCTTAACCTAATTATTAATTCAGTCCCCTTCACATTCTGTCTGATCATTGACAGTTCATCCACCTACTAACTATTGTCTGTTTATAAATCGTTCCTTATATTTATAAGAGGAGCTTTCTTTCCTTTTTTACCAAGAAAAATAAAAGAAAAAACAGATTTAATTTAAAAACGCCCTTCAGAGTACTCTGAAGGGCGTTTTTAAATGGAAGTTTTTTTTCGCTCCGTCTATTCCAAAATGACTTTCTGCCCATTCAACTGATAACTGATTCCCAAAGAACCAAATACTCTTTTCAATGTTTCATGCAGATCTTTCGTCAGGATGGTTCCGTTATAGTACAGTTCATTATATTTTTCACACCCTACCACTTCCACATCAAATATATGCTGAATATCCGCTACTACATTGACCAGCGGATCATCTTCATAACCGAGCACTTCGGGCAGTTCTTCTTTTTCCTGAACAGGGCCGATCTCATTTTCATCACAGCGTACACTTTCGCCTGCCTTCAATGTCTGCTCGCCAATCGGTGTTTCCACTTTGACACTTCCCTCTTCACAATTGACGGTGATCGTTTTTCCTTCCTGCTCAACCAAAAATTTTGTACCTAACACTGTAACATCTCCGGCTTCTGTTCGTACAGTAAACGTCTTGCCCGAAGTCACATCGAAGAAGGCCGATCCGAGCAGATTCAGTTTACGCCCCCAAAGCCAGCTCACTTTGTTATAAGACAAAGTTGAGTTTTGCATCAGTTTCACAGAACTACCATCCGGTAGCCTGTAATCGACAGCTACCGCTTCAGACGTAATCTTCTCTTCTGAAGCAAAATAACAGGTACCTGTTCCAAAAAGAAGAATAAACATAGCCGCTATTCCCCAATAGACACGATTACTCCTGCGGAGTATCCATTTCTGTCCTCCCACAGTGTTCTGTCTGCTTGTTAATGCATCCGCACGTTTTTTTTCACGAAATTCTTCTAACTTCCCACCAACTACAGACTTCCGTACAAACAACTCACCTTTCAGAGGGAGTTTACCGTCCTCCATATATTGTTCCAGAAGTTCTTTCCTATTCTCCATATCCTCACCTCAATTAAAAATCCATAAATTAGCAGCTACAGTCAATAAGAAAGACTTACTCAATCGCTCTCTCAGTCTGGATATTGCCATGTGGGTAGTATTGTAAACAGTACGGGAAGTCAGTCCCATCACTTCGGCTATTTCGTCCGAATCCAGTTTTTTATAATACTTCAGGTACAATACCTCTCTCTGCTGCTTTGTCAAGCCATTTATTTCTTTCTGCAGCACTTCCAGCTGCTCTCTTTCTAGTTCGGAACGGACAATCGCTGTTTCTATATCTATCTCCAAATCGAATCTATATTCGCTTGAATTGACTTCGTCCAATGATGTGAATACGCCATTAGCAGTTTTCTTCAACTCATTCAGCAGCATGCGCTTCAGTGCCACACACAGGTAAGCTGATACGGACTGAGGCTCGGAACAACTCTGCCTCTTCTCATACAGATAAACGAATAATGACTGAATGGATTCAGTCACCAGGTCATCGTCACCGACAATCTTCATCCCATATCCGTAAAGTAAATCCGAATATTCACTGTAGAGTTGCCGGAATGCTTCTTCATCCCCCTGCTGGATTTTCTCCCAAAATGTTGTATTCATTTCTCCTTCCCTTATTTACAAGTAACATAATTCTTCCCCTTTTACCAATTATTTCTGTTAAATTCCATCAAGCAGACTAAAATTCACTTGTGAAGTGGAATTTAATATGCTTGAAATCCATTTGTGCCATCTGAAGCACATAGCCCGAATCGGCAAGGAACACATCGCGTCCTTCCCTGTCCTTCGCCATATATTGGTATTTACGTTTTTTGAAAGCTTCCAGTTCAGCAGGATCATCGCTTTCTACCCAACAAGCCTTGTACAAACTTACCGGTTCCCAACGGCAAGAAGCATTATACTCGTTCAGCAGACGATATTGGATGACCTCAAACTGCAACTGTCCGACTGTACCGATAATCTTGCGACCGTTGAACTGATTGACAAACAACTGCGCCACACCTTCATCCATCAGCTGGTCGATACCTTTTGCCAACTGTTTCTGCTTCATCGGATCGGCATTCTCAATATACTTGAACATCTCCGGCGAGAAGCTGGGCAATCCGCGGAAATGGAGCAATTCTCCTTCTGTCAGTGTATCTCCGATCTTAAAAGTGCCATTATCCGGCAAGCCGATAATATCTCCTGCATAGGCTTCGTCAATGGTCGTCTTCCGCTGTGCCATAAACTGGGTAGGCGATGAAAAACGCATGGTCTTGCCATGGCGGACATGCTGATAGGGTGCATTACGCACAAATTTACCCGAACATATCTTACAGAAAGCTACGCACGAACGGTGATTCGGATCGATATTGGCAGTAATCTTAAAGATGAATCCGGTAAATTTCGGTTCATCCGGCTTCACTTCACGCTCTTCCGCCTGTACGGGACGAGGACTGGGAGCAATCTCCACAAAGCAATTCAACAATTCCTGCACACCAAAATTATTCAGGGCAGAACCAAAGAATACAGGTGCACAATCTCCTGCCAGATAAGATTCTACATCCAGTTCGGGATAAACGCCTTCAATCAGCTCGAGGTCACCACGCAACTTATCTGCCAACGGTTTACCGATCTGCTGATCCAGTTCTTCCGTATGAATATCAACTGCCACCTTCTCTGTCACCACCTGCTTGGAAGGCTGGTACAAGTCCAGTTTATTCTCATAAATATTATAGACTCCTTTGAAACGGGCTCCTTGTTCGATAGGCCATGACAACGGACGTACCTGAATCATCAGTTCTTCTTCCAGCTCATCCAGCAAATCAAACGGGTCTTTTCCCTCACGGTCCATTTTGTTGACGAAGATAATCACCGGAGTTTTTCTCATGCGGCACACTTCCATCAATTTACGGGTTTGTGTTTCCACACCCTTTGCACCGTCTACTACGATGATAACGCTGTCTACAGCTGTCAGCGTACGGTATGTGTCTTCGGCAAAGTCCTGGTGGCCCGGAGTATCGAGGATATTGATCTTGTAGTCCCGATAGTCAAATTCCATCACGGAAGTTGTCACCGAGATACCACGCTGCTTCTCGATTTCCATCCAGTCAGAAGTAGCCGTTTTCTTGATTTTATTACTCTTTACCGCACCGGCTACCTGAATCTGACCACCAAAAAGCAATAGTTTCTCGGTCAAAGAAGTCTTACCGGCATCCGGATGCGCAATAATGGCGAATGTTCGCCGTCTCTGTATTTCTGTATTATCTGCCATACGTTTATATTTTTTTAAATGAAGAATGAATTTAATTCATTTTCTTCATCCATTCGTCCAAGCTCTCCTCCCAATGAGGAATTTCGATGCCGAACGTTGTTTTTATTTTTGTTTTATCAAGTACGGAATAAGCAGGACGGTTCGCTTTTGCCGGATATTCGGCTGTATGCAGCGGTTTCACTTTGCACGAGGTTATTCCTGCCAGGCGATGGATCGCTACCGTGAAATCGTACCAGGAGCAAACGCCTTCGTTGCTGAAATGATAGACTCCACGAACGATTCCTTTATTGATAATAGTATAGATAGCGCGTGCCAGATCATTGGCATAAGTCGGAGTGCCTATCTGATCGAAAACAACTCCCAGACTGTCACGCTCTTTACCTAACCGGATCATTGTCTTCACAAAGTTATTGCCGAATGTAGAATAAAGCCATGCGGTACGGATCACTGCCGATTTCTCACAATTATTCAATACAGCATATTCCCCTTCGAGCTTTGTGGTGCCATATACCGAATTCGGACATGGATCGCATTCTTCTGTATAAGGAGTATGGGCGGTGCCGTCAAAAACATAATCTGTAGAAACCTGAATCATTGCAGCGTCATGAAACTGTGCAGCACGTGCCAACTCTTTCGGTGCCTCACAATTCAGTTTATATGCCAGTTCCGGATCATCTTCCGCCTTATCCACAGCCGTATAAGCCGCGCAGTTTACAATCATCTCAATCCGTTTCTCACTGATGTAAGCCCACACTGCCTCTTTGTTACAAATATCGAGTTCCCGGACATCTGTAAAATAATACGTGTGTTGCGGATTCTCTTTTGCAAGTACCTGCATTTCGTTGCCAAGCTGACCATTGGCACCCGTCACTAAAATTCTCATTTATTCATCAAGTTTTAATTCACCTTTCCGGTCTTTATCATAATAGTTTGCCAGCATGGAAAGAAAGCTGCTGATCGCTTCAATCGCTTTCAGCGTACCATCGCTGATCGTTTTCTTTTGCAGACGGAGCAGGAATACACCATACAGTGCCTCAAAGCAAGTCTCCAGTTCCGGTTCCTCTTTTTTACCCCCTTTGTTCCGCAATTCTACTATAAAGGGCAACGCCTTGAAATAAGCGGCACTGTAGAAAGGGAATTTAGGAGAAGAAGACAGTAAATTATGAAGTTCCGTCAGATTGATTATGATATTCTTATTGATCTGCAAATGGCCTTTTTCGCGTACCCCTTCCTCGCTCATCATCGTGATCAGATTGCCGTACCATTCTCTCATGGCAGGACGCTGGTCTTCCGGATAGCGGGCAATTACATTAGCCTCCATCTCTTCCATCTCACAATGATTAGCGCGAATCAGGTCTTCTTCTTGCCACATATATATAAGGTATTCGGCAATATTCTTCTCTTTAAGCTTTTGTGCTATCTGATTCATAGTTTTTTTCTTAATAAAGTGATTCTCCCAGCAACGTATAGATCAGCCCTGCCACGGACACCAGCATCACAATGCTTCCGATGACACGGTTCAATATCCAGATACCCCGCAGATTGAACTTTGTACGTACCTTATTCACAAAATAAGTGATTCCAAGCCACCACACCAACGCTCCGGAAGCGATGGCAAGATACCCTGTAATTTCCTCGAACACCACGACTCCCGGCTGCACAAAGGCAAAACGGGCAAAAAGACCGATGAAAAGGAATATAATCAGGGGATTGGATAGCGTAACGAAAAAGGCGGTGATGAAATTGTGGAAATAAGAACCTTTGTTGGACGAAGCCGGGCGAATGGACTGCACCGGATTGCTGCGAAAGGTGTAGATTCCGAAAAGAAGCAGCATTATGCTGCCCAGCAACTGCAAATAGAAAATATTCTTGTTAATATAATCAAACACAAAGCTCATACCATAACCTGTCAACAGAGCATATGCTATGTCGCTTAAAGAGGCTCCCAAACCTGTCACAAATCCATACCAACGACCTTTATTCAGCGTTCTCTGAATGCAGAGAACTCCCACCGGGCCGAGAGGTGCGGACACAACAACGCCAATAATAAAGCCTTTAACTATTATATCGAATATTGTCTCAATCTGAATCATGCCGCAAATATCGCACTTTTTTATGAGACGAGGATAGGATATTAACGTTTTTTCCACACAAGAATCACTATATATAGCGATAACAAGTAAAACGCAGATGGAAAACAAACATATTAAATAAGATAAAGGAATTTATTCTCTATTTTTTTCCTGCGACGAACGAAATTGCTTATCTTTGCGCCACAGAAAAATCGTAAAATCAAAAAATAAACATGATTCTTTTTTTCAGAACCCCTTCCAAGAGCGTGATTGCCGTAGAGAGCAACCATCAGCTCACCCCGGACGAAAGTAATAAACTCTGCTGGCTTTTTGGAGAAGCCGTGACGGAAAGTGAAGAAAACCTGAAAGGCTGTTTCGTTGGTCCACGCCGCGAAATGATTACCCCTTGGAGTACAAACGCAGTAGAAATCACCCAGAACATGGGACTTGAAGACATTCTCCGCATCGAGGAATATTTCCCGGTAAAAGATGAAAATGCCGACTACGACCCGATGCTGCAACGCATGTACAAAGGACTCGACCAAAACGTATTCACCACCAACCGCCAACCGGAACCCATCATCTATATCGAAGACCTCGAAGCCTACAATGAAAAAGAAGGTCTGGCTCTCTCGAAAGAAGAAATGGACTACCTGAAAAAGGTAGAAAGTGACCTGGGACGCAAACTGACTGACTCTGAAGTCTTCGGTTTCGCACAGATCAACTCCGAACACTGTCGCCACAAAATCTTCGGTGGAACTTTCATCATCGACGGCGTAGAACAGGAATCGTCCCTGTTCCAGATGATCAAAAAGACCACACAGGAGAACCCGAATAAAATCATCTCTGCTTACAAAGACAACGTAGCCTTCGCCGAAGGTCCGGTAGTGGAACAGTTTGCCCCGGCAGATCATTCCAAACCTGACTTCTTCCAGGTGAAAGATATCAAGAGCGTTATCTCACTGAAAGCGGAAACTCATAACTTCCCGACCACCGTAGAACCGTTCAACGGCGCATCTACCGGTACAGGTGGAGAAATCCGCGACCGTATGGGTGGTGGTAAAGGTTCATGGCCGATCGCAGGTACTGCTGTCTACATGACCTCATATCCCCGTACAGAAGAAGGCCGCGAATGGGAGGAAATTCTTCCGGTACGCAAATGGCTGTACCAGACTCCGGAACAGATTCTGATCAAAGCATCCAACGGTGCTTCCGACTTCGGTAACAAGTTTGGCCAACCGCTGATCTGCGGCTCAGTGCTGACTTTCGAGCATACGGAAAACAAGGAAGTATACGGTTATGACAAAGTAATTATGCTTGCGGGCGGTGTAGGTTACGGCACACAACGCGACTGCCTCAAAGGTACTCCGGAAGCAGGAAATAAAGTAGTGGTAATCGGTGGTGACAACTATCGTATCGGACTGGGTGGCGGTTCCGTATCTTCTGTAGATACCGGTCGTTACAGCAGCGGTATCGAATTGAATGCCGTACAACGTGCCAACGCGGAAATGCAGAAACGTGCCAACAACGTAGTGCGTGCACTCTGCGAAGAAGATGTGAATCCGGTTGTTTCTATCCACGACCACGGTTCGGCAGGTCACGTCAACTGTCTGTCGGAACTGGTGGAAGAATGTGGTGGTCTGATCGACATGAACAAACTTCCGATCGGCGACAAGACATTGTCCGCCAAAGAAATCATCGCCAACGAGAGCCAGGAACGTATGGGACTTCTGATCAAAGAAGAAGCCATCGAACATGTACGCAAAATTGCCGAACGTGAACGCGCTCCGATGTACGTAGTAGGTGAGACAACCGGCGACCATCGCTTTGCTTTCCAGCAGGCAGACGGCGTACGTCCGTTCGACCTTGCCGTTGAGCAGATGTTCGGTTCATCTCCCAAGACTTATATGATCGACAAAACCGTAGAACGCCATTATGAAATGCCGGAATACGAATTGTCGAAATTACATGAATACCTGACCAATGTGCTGCAACTCGAAGCAGTAGCTTGTAAGGACTGGCTGACCAATAAGGTAGACCGTTCGGTAACAGGTAAAGTGGCCCGCCAGCAATGCCAGGGCGAACTTCAACTGCCATTGAGTGACTGCGGTGTCGTAGCACTCGACTATCGTGGCGAAAAAGGTATCGCTACTTCTATCGGTCATGCTCCGCAAGCTGCATTGGCTGATCCGGCTGCCGGTTCTATCCTTTCCGTATCCGAAGCTTTGACCAACCTTGTCTGGGCTCCGATGGCAGAAGGTATGGACAGCATTTCTTTATCTGCCAACTGGATGTGGCCATGCCGCTCACAGGAAGGTGAAGACGCCCGTCTTTACACTGCCGTAAAAGCATTGAGCGACTTCTGTTGCGCACTGCAAATCAATGTTCCTACCGGGAAAGATTCTTTGTCGATGACACAGAAATATCCGAACGGCGAGAAAGTGATTTCTCCGGGAACAGTGATTGTTTCTGCCGGCGGTGAAGTATCCGACGTAAAGAAAGTTGTATCTCCGGTATTGGTGAACAACGAAAAGACCACTCTTTATCACATCGATTTCAGCTTCGACGAACTGAAACTCGGAGGTTCCGCTTTTGCACAATCTCTGGGTAAAGTAGGCGACGACGTACCTTGCGTACAGGATGCCGAATACTTCCGCGATGCTTTCCTTGCCGTACAGGAACTGGTGAACAAAGGACTGATTCTGGCAGGACATGATATCTCGGCAGGTGGATTGATCACCACATTATTGGAAATGTGTTTCGCCAACGTTGAAGGCGGTATGGAAATCAGCCTCGACAAGATGAAGGAACAGGATATCATCAAGATCCTGTTTGCTGAAAATCCGGGTATCGTTATCCAGATCAGCGACAAACATAAAGAGGAAGTGAAGAAGATTCTGGAAGACGCCGGCGTAGGCTTCGTGAAATTGGGTAAACCGACCGACGAACGTCATATTCTGGTTTCCAAGGGCGACGCCACTTATCAGTTCGGTGTTGACTATATGCGTGATGTATGGTATTCTTCTTCTTACCTGCTCGACCGCAAACAGTCTATGAACGGCTGCGCCAAGAAACGTTTCGAAAACTATAAGATGCAACCGGTTGAATTCGCTTTCATGCCCGGCTTCAAAGGTAAACTCTCTCAATATGGCATTACTCCGGATCGCCGTACTCCAAGTGGTATCCGTGCCGCTATCATCCGTGAAAAAGGCACGAACGGCGAACGTGAAATGGCTTACTCACTCTATCTTGCCGGTTTTGACGTGAAAGACGTGACAATGACCGACCTGATCAGCGGACGCGAAACACTGGAAGATGTAAACATGATTGTTTACTGCGGTGGATTCTCCAACTCCGATGTACTCGGTTCAGCCAAAGGATGGGCAGGAGGTTTCTTGTTCAATCCTAAAGCAAAAGAGGCACTTGATAAATTCTACGCACGCGAAGATACGCTTTCACTGGGTATCTGCAACGGTTGCCAGTTGATGATGGAACTGGGACTCATCAATCCGGAACACGAAAAGAAAGGTAAGATGCTGCACAACGACTCACATAAATTCGAATCGACTTATGTAGGCCTGACAATCCCGACCAACCGCAGTGTAATGTTCGGCTCATTGAGCGGTAGCAAGCTGGGTATCTGGGTGGCTCACGGAGAAGGTAAGTTCTCTCTGCCTTACGATGAAGACCAATATAACGTAGTGGCAAAATACAGCTACGATGAATACCCCGGCAACCCGAACGGCTCCGATTATTCTATCGCAGGTCTTGCCAGCGCAGACGGTCGCCATCTGGCAATGATGCCTCACCTCGAACGTGCTATCTTCCCGTGGCAGAATGGTTGCTATCCTGCTGACCGTAAGAACAGCGATCAGATTACTCCATGGATAGAAGCATTCGTTAATGCACGCAGATGGGTAGAAGAAAAGACTAAATAAAAAATCTTTCTATAATTAAAACGGAGGCTGTTATTATTATAAAGTAACAGCCTCTTATTTTTGCCTTCTTCTCCATACCTAAAGTCCTTATCTTACAACTTAATTTCCCGAAATAAACAAGATATACAAATAGTCTCCAAAGCTCCTGTTTACTTCACTTTGAGAGAGTTGTTATCTTCTCCCAAAATTTTGTAGTGTCGAAAAATCTTCTTAATTTTGTCAAACTTTCCCCCTCACTAAAGATTCAATAACCTATAAAAGTCCTATTTGTATGAAAAAATGGCTTTTTCTATTATTATTGTTTCCTCTGACCTGTATTGCCCAGACCTATCAGTATCTTGGAGTAGAAGACGGGTTAAGCAACCGGAGAGTGTATTACATTCAGAAAGATAATGCTGGGTATATGTGGTTCCTCACACACGAAGGAATCGACCGGTACAACGGCAAAGAGTTTAAACGGTATAAATTAATGGACGGCGATAAAGAACTGAATTCGCTGTTAAATCTGAATTGGTTATATATCGATCCGGAAGGAACGTTGTGGGAAATCGGGAAGAAAGGCAAGATTTTCCGATATGACCATATTCATGACACTTTCGAACTCGTTTACAGATTGCCGATAGAGGATTTCCGGGATTTGCCGGCTCCGATCAGCTTCAGTTGGATTGACCGGAACAATCATATCTGGCTGTGTAACGAAGAAACGATCTTTCTCTACAATACCTGTACGGGACAGGTCACTCAAGTTAAAAATAGTCTCAGCGAAGCAATCAATGACATTGAGCAAATCGACGAATCCCATTTTTTCATTGGGACGGAGGTGGGAATTCACCATGCGCAACTGAAAGACAACACACTGCAACTTCTTCCTTGTGACAAACTGGACAATGTGAATATCCAAGTCAACGACTTGCACTTCGATCCCAAGATACGTAAGTTGTTCATCGGTGCCTTTCAACGGGGGATCATGGTTTACGACATGAAAACGAAAATGGTCACACAACCGGAAGTCAGCCTGAAAGACGTCAGCATATCACGAATTAAGCCCTTGAATGCCAAAGAACTACTGATCGCCACCGATGGCGGAGGTATCTATAAAATGAACGTTGAGACTTATCAGACCGAGCCATTTATTGTAGCAGACTACAACAGCTACAATGGCATGAACGGAAACAGTATCAATGATATCTATATAGACGAAGAGGGCCGGATATGGATGGCAAACTATCCGATTGGAATTACCGTGCAGAACAATCGTTATCCAAGCTACAAATGGATCAAACATTCTGTCGGCAACAAGCAATCCCTGATCAATGACCAAGTAAACTCCATCATAGAAGACAGTGAAGGGGATTTATGGTACGGCACCAACAACGGAATAAGCTTGCAGAAGTCAAAAACCGGTAAATGGCATTCATACCTCAGCACGTTTGAGAATGTACAGAATAGTAAAAACCATATATTTACGACCTTATGCGAAGTATCTCCCGGCATCATCTGGGCAGGCGGATATTTCTCGGGGATTTATCAGATAGACAAACGTACATCAAAGACAACTTATTTTACACCGGCTTTGTATGCCCGTGAGGATATACGTCCGGATAAATACATACGCGATATCCGGAAAGACTCTCATGGCTACATATGGACCGGGAGATATTATAACCTGAAGCGCATCAATGTACAAACCAAAGACATCCGGCTCTATCACGGACTGCACTCCGTGACTGCCATCATCGAAAAGGATGACAAAAGCATGTGGATAGGTACGGCAACAGGACTGCATCTTCTGGATAAAGAATCCGGAAAGTTCGAACGTATCCAGCTACCTGTAGAATCGACCTATATCTATTCCTTATATCAGACAAAGAAGGGATCACTGTATATAGGCACCAGTGGATCGGGAGTTTTGATTTATGATCCGCAGACAAAACTGTTTACCCATTACTATACAGGAAACTGCGCCATGATATCCAACAATATCTACACCATATTATCGGATGAAGACAACGAAATCCTGCTAAGTACGGAAAGCGGACTGACCAGTTACTACCCCAAGCAAAAGACCTTCTATAACTGGACTAAGGAAATGGGACTGATGACTACGCACTTCAATGCGCTGTCCGGCACTTTACGCAAAAACAACAACTTTATCTTCGGTAGTTCGGACGGGGCCATAGAGTTCAACAAAGACATGAAACTGCCCAGAACCTACTCCTCTAAGATGATTTTCAGTGACTTCAAACTGTTCTATCAGACGGTATATCCGGGAGACGAGAATTCACCGCTAGAGAAGGACATCAACGAAACCAAAGAGCTCAGATTAAAATATAACCAGAATATCTTTTCACTGCTGGTTTCTTCTATCAACTACGACTATCCTTCAAACATCCTTTATTCCTGGAAACTGGAAGGATTCTACGAGGAATGGAGCAAGCCCGGCAATGAAAATACGATTCGCTATACCAACCTTGCTCCGGGAAAATATGTTTTGCGGGTACGGGCCATCTCGAATGAAGACCAGCGAATCATGCTCGAAGAAAGGAGTATTGATATTATCATCGCCCAACCTTTCTGGCTGACCGCCTGGGCAATGGTACTGTATGCCATTCTGATTTCTCTTATTGCTGTCATCATACTGCGCGTTCTTATTATGAAAAAGCAACGGAAAGTTTCCGATGAGAAGATTCACTTCTTCATCAATACGGCACATGACATCCGTACTCCGTTGACACTGATCAAAGCTCCTCTGGAAGACTTGCGTGAAAAAGAGGCTTTGAGCAAGGAAGGCATAGCCAACATGAATACCGCTCTACGAAATGTCAATGCCTTGTTACGCCTGACGACGAATCTGATCAATTTCGAAAGAGCGGATGTATACTCTTCGGAGTTGTATATTTCGGAACACGAACTGAATACCTTCATGACTGAGATATTCAACGCATTCCAGCCTTACGCCAATATCAAGCATATCAACTTTACATATGAAAGCAATTTCCGGTATATGAATGTGTGGTTTGATAAGGAAAAGATGGAATCTATCCTGAAAAATATAATTTCGAACGCATTAAAATACACACCGGAAAACGGTAACGTACAGATTTTCGTTTCCGAAAGCAATGATTCGTGGAGTGTAGAAGTGAAGGATACGGGAATTGGTATTCCTGCCAGCGAACAAAAGAAGTTGTTCAAACTTCATTTCCGTGGCAGCAATGCCATCAACTCCAAAGTGACGGGAAGTGGTATCGGACTGATGCTGGTATGGAAACTTGTCCGGTTGCATAAAGGCAAGATTAATCTGTCGAGTGTGGAAAATCAGGGATCGGTGATTAAGATATCGTTCCCTAAAGACAGCAAACGTTTCCATAAAGCACATCTCGCAGCACCAAGCAAGCGCCGGCAAGAGATAACAAGTACCACCAACGTGCCTGCCAGCATCTACGAGAATGTTCATAAAGAACAGAATCCCAATCATCAGCGAATTCTGATCGTAGAAGATAACGATGAGCTGCGCAACTATCTGTCGCAAACACTGGCGGAAGAATATACGGTGCAGAACTGCTGCAACGGAAAGGAAGCTATGACCATCATACCGGAATACAAACCGGAACTGGTTATCTCGGACATCATGATGCCGGAAATGAGAGGAGACGAATTGTGCAAGGCCCTCAAAAACAATATTGAGACATCGCATATTCCTGTTATCTTGCTGACAGCCCTGAATAATGACAAGGATATTCTGTCCGGCCTTGAAATTGGTGCCGACGAATACATTGTGAAGCCATTCAATATTGGTATCCTGAAGGCTAACATCTCCAATCTGTTGACGAACCGTGCCCTTCTGCGAAGCAAATACGGCAGTCTGGATATGGATGATGAGGATGATCACGAAGACGAATGCATCAACTGCTCACAGGATATCGACTGGAAGTTTATCGCCAATGTCCGGAAAAATATAGAAGATAATATAGATAATCCGGCTCTCACTGTAGACGTGCTTTGCAACCTGATGGGAATGAGTCGTACCAGTTTCTACAATAAACTCAGAGCATTGACCGATCAGGCTCCGGGTGATTACATTCGCCTGATCCGTCTGAAACGTTCAGTGAAATTACTGAAAGAAGGTACACACAGTATAACAGAAATTGCAGAAATGACAGGATTTAGTGATGCAAAGTACTTCCGTGAAGTATTCAAGAAGCACTTCAATGTAAGTCCCAGCCAATACGGAAAAGAAGGGAAGCCCCACAAGGAAGGCAGCAAGGCTGGAAAAGAAAACAAGTCCGATAAGGAAGGAGGAGAAAAAGAAGAATGAACATTTATCTCGAATCATTTGGAATCTTTTTTAAAATAGGTGCTTTCACCATTGGTGGAGGTTATGCAATGGTGCCACTTATTGAGAATGAAATCGTAACCAAACGGAAGTGGATAGCACAGGAGGATTTTATCGACCTGCTTGCTATCTCTCAGTCCGCTCCGGGTATCCTGGCGGTGAATATTTCAATCTTTATAGGATATAAGTTGCGCGGTATTCGTGGAAGTATTGTCACGGCACTGGGGACTATACTGCCCTCGTTTATTATCATTTTAGCCATCGCCCTCTTTTTCCATACTTTCAAAGACAACCCGATCGTAGAACGTATATTCAAAGGAATACGTCCCGCAGTAGTCGCACTGATTGCCGCACCGACTTTCACTATGGGCCGATCGGCTAAAATCAACCGATACAATTTATGGATTCCTGTTGTATCGGCCTCATTAATCTGGTTGTTGGGATTCTCCCCGATCTGGATTATCATTGCCGCCGGCGTAGGAGGCTTCTTATGGGGAAAACTTAAAAATTCACCACTCAAAACTAAAAAGCAATGATTTATCTTCAGTTATTTTATACATTCTTTAAAATCGGACTTTTCGGCTTTGGCGGAGGATACGCCATGCTTTCGATGATACAGGGCGAAGTAGTAACCCGGTATGGGTGGGTAACTTCGCAAGAGTTTACAGACATTGTCGCCATCAGCCAGATGACCCCGGGACCTATCGGCATCAATGCGGCCACTTATGTAGGTTTCACATCTACAGGCAGTGTATGGGGATCGATTGTAGCTACATTTGCAGTTGTTTTTCCTTCTTTCATACTGATGCTGACAATCAGCAAATTCTTTCTGAAATATCAGAAACATCCCGTAGTAGAATCTATTTTTGCAGGACTGCGTCCGGCAGTTGTCGGATTATTGGCTTCCGCCGCACTGGTATTGATGAATACGGAAAATTTCAGTTCACCCAAAGAAGACACCTACTCTTTTATCATCAGCATCATCATCTTCCTGGTAGCCTTTATCGGCACCAGAAAATACAAGACCAATCCGATATTAATGATAATTGCCTGCGGAATTGCAGGCCTATTATTTTATTAAATGATGAATGAAGAATGAAGAATTTTGCTGCGCTGTTTCGCTGCATAGTAATTCTTCATTCTTCATTCATCATTTAGTTTTTATAGTTTAACCTTCTTACTTACCGATTTTGACTCATTATGAATACGGTCGAGAGCTGTTACCACATAACGGTATTTTGTTTTACCGGTTTCATACGGAAGTTTGTAGAAAGGATTTCGGGTGATAGCCACGATACGTGACGGATCATCAAGATTCACTTTTTCTTTGGAACCGAAACGGTATACTACATACTGGACGGCTTTGTCCATTTCAGTATCCGCTTTTGGAGCAGTCCAGAAAAGTATATAGCCATCTTCTGTCCATACTTTTTTCATCTTGCGCACTTTGTCCGGAGCCTTATCGTCCATAAAATCGAATACCGGAATCAAAGCCGGATATTTATGGTATTCCTGTACTAAGGCATCACGATATTTTCCCGCGTTCTCAACTACGGCTGCCGCATACCATTGGCAACTTCCGCCGATTGTCTGATAAGAACGTTGCAAAGCCATTTTACGTGGAAGCTGGTTGATAGAAGGATTCTTCGGATCGGCATGCTGAACAGTATTCATGACTGCCTGGCCGATAAATAACGGACGGTTTTCCGAATGCTTTGCCCACCAGTCAACCAATGTGGCATAATCGGCAGCCTTATGGCCTATTTCCCAATAAATCTGAGGAATATTATAATCAATCCATCCTTCACGTGCCCAAAGCAGTACGTCGGCATAGAGATCATCATAGTTCTGCAATCCGTTTGTATTGCTGCCCAACGGATCTGTTTTCTGATTACGGTAAATACCGAAAGGACTGATACCGAACTTCACCCACGGCTTTATGCCCCGAATGGTTTCATGAAGTTTCTTTATCAGAATGTTTACATTGCCACGACGCCAGTCTGCCTTGTTGTTGAAACCGCCTCCGTAACGGGCAAAGCTCGCATTATCCGGAAAATCGACTCCCTTGATAGGATAAGGATAAAAATAGTCGTCCATGTGGATAGCATCTACATCGTAGCGGGATACAATATCGGAAACAATCTTGCAGATATGCTCACGGCTTTCGGGAAGCGCCGGATCGAAATAAATCTGATCGCCATAAGTGACAAACCATTCCGGATGTTCATGATAAATATGTGTCGGAGCGAGTTGATTTTTCAATGAAGTCTTTACACGGTAAGGATTAATCCATGCATGGAATTCCATATTCCGTTTATGGCATTCTTCGATCATGAATTGCATCGGGTCCCACATCGGAGAAGGTATCTGTCCTTGTGTTCCTGTCAGGAAACGGCTCCACGGTTCATATTGTGAAGCATACAAAGCATCCGCTTCGGGACGCACCTGAAAGATAATCGCATTGATGCCCGCTCCCTGAAGAGAGTTCAGCTGACCGACCAATGTCTGTTTCAGCTTCTCTGTCGGTACACCGCGGAACTGTCCGTTGACAGCTTGTATCCATGCAGCACGAAACTCACGTTTGGGATATGCATTGCCCGATGGCACTTGCGCTCTTGCTCCTGCCGCCAGAAGCAAAACCAATAAGAAAAGATAGTTTTTCAGATTCATAATGTTCTTGAGTCATAAAATAATGTGGTGCAAAGATAATAGAAGCAGACACTATCTCCAACTATTATTGAGGCCATTCGACTACAAATCTTGCACCACCCGCGTAGCTGGTGTCCAGACGGACATTTCCATCCACTAATTCCATGATCTGACGGATGATAGACAATCCCAGTCCGGTGCCCTGAGTGAAAGCGTCAATCTTCGCAAAGCGTTCGAAGATGGCATCCTGATAGTTCTCATCAATTCCGGGACCGGAATCTTCAATGATAAAACGTACCAGATGATTCGGTTTGTCTTCCGAATAGCTGAGACGTATAAATCCGGATTCTGTAAATTTATTGGCGTTGTTCAGCAAGCCGAGAAGTACCCGTTTTATCCAAACCTCTACCGTACACAATGTCACCGAAGCGGAAGAAGGCACATATTGCAGCTCTATTCCATCTTTCAGATTCTGACGAACCGCCTCCATACATTCCCGGCAACATGCATCCACATTGACCTGTTTCTTCGGCATATCATCCGTCTGGGAGTCCATATCGGCTATATCAATCACATTGTTCACCAAATCCAGCAAATACGCGTTGCTGCTTTCCATCTGACGGGCGTATTCTTCTATTTCTTCCTGTGTCAACCCGCCGGCAGCCATCAATGATGAAAAACCGATAATCGAATTGAGCGGAGTCCGGATTTCATGTGTAATATGCTGGATAAAGGAGCTTTTCATGTGGCTGGCTTTGACGACTGCCTTATTGGCCGCGTCCAGCTTCCGGTTCAGCGATAAAGAACGCATATAGTAGAAAGTGATAACGAGCAGTAAGGCCAGTATCAATCCCCCCACAATCAGGGAAGTTATGAAAAGATTGCGATTTACTTCCGCCCGCAATTCGAGTTTATCATGTTCCAGTTTGTCTACTTCAAACTGCACGGTATACTTGCTCAGCTGTTCATCCAGCTCTGCCGAACGAATGGAATCATTAATATGGGCATAGGATTTATATACTTCGCAGGCATCTTCAAAGCGCCCCATCTGTTCCATGAACTGAGCCTTCAGCAAATGATTGGCAGGATAACAACTACCCACCGAATGATGATAGTCCATCAATGAATCGAGATAAGTCAGTGCCATTTTGTGGTCATTCAATGTCCGGGCACAAAGTATCTTATATCCCAACCATCCCTCGCGGGGAAAAGTATTCATATTTTCGTGATAAAACTTATCCGCTTGGGCAATAAACGGTTCCGCTGCTTTTTTCCCTTTCAATGCCAGCGTGGCAATCACCTGAAACTGATAATAACGCATGGTAAGTTCCGGTCGGACAGGCATATTCTTACGCTTCATTTTTTCAATCAGCCCCGGCATACGGTCCAGATATTCTATCGCATTGGCATACTCTCCTCTTGCCAGATTAGTCTGAATGATATTCAACGATACCACGTAAGCGTCTTCATAAAAGCCGGCCTCAACAAAATGCTTTAATGCGGAAGAATAATATTCGAGACAAAGCTTGACATTATTGCTGAACATCCGATGGTTATATCCGATACACATTTCACCGCAAGCCATTCCGAAAGCACTTTTAGCCGCATCCGCATCCTTCTGGAGAAGTTCCGTTTCACGCATAGCCTCATCTTGCAACCCCTTTTCAGTCAGCAACTGAATATATTGGCGCCACTGCGTATAACGATTGTTGACATGACCGCATTTCAAACACCAGTCCATATATTCATAAGCGACTACTTTCAGGCTATCTGTATTCCTCAACCGATAATAATGGGAAGCAATCTGAGAATAGGCATTATCAATATTGACCGTATCGTTCTGCTGCCTTGCCAGACTCATATATTCCTGATAGAAAGGCATAAAATCCTTCTGACCTATTTTATTCGAGATACTGTCGGAAAGGGCTTCCAACCGTTTTTCTTTGTTTGTGCTACTAAAGGCGAAAGTAGATGCAAAACACAGAATGAATAAGCTAATAACCATCCGGATGTTTCTCACGATTCAAGTCAATTTGTTATTATTTTGAAATGTTTGTTGTAAAATCCGGACTAAGATACGCCATTTATCCGGAAGCAATTTCTTTTTATTACTAATTATAACATATCTTAACCCGGTCAAAAACCTTTCTTCTACCAATAAAATCGCTAACTTTGCCGACTATCATAAAAAAGGAGTATTTTATGTCAGAAAACAAACATATTTCAATCAAAGGAGCGCGGGTTAACAACCTGAAAAACATCGATGTAGATATTCCACGCAACAAGCTTGTTGTTATCACCGGATTATCCGGATCGGGGAAATCGTCGCTCGCTTTTGATACTCTCTATGCAGAAGGACAACGTCGTTATGTAGAAAGCCTCAGCAGCTATGCACGCCAGTTTTTGGGACGAATGAGCAAACCTGAATGTGATTTTATCAAAGGAATCCCTCCGGCAATTGCCATCGAACAGAAAGTGAACAGCCGCAATCCGAGATCTACCGTAGGAACTTCAACTGAGATTTACGAATATCTGCGCTTGCTTTATGCGCGGGTAGGACGTACATACAGCCCTGTCAGCGGAGAAGAAGTCAAGAAACATTCGACAGAGGATATCGTCAACTGTATGCTTTCGTATCCGGAAGGGACAAGATATACGGTATTGACCTCTATCCGCCTGCGTGAAGACCGTACACTGCAACAGCAACTGGAAATAGACCTGAAACAAGGTTTCAACCGGGTGGAAGTGAACGGTGAAATGAAACGTATCGATGAATACAAGCCGGTTCCGGGTGACGAGGTTTATCTGTTGGTAGACCGCATGGCAGTGGCAAACAGCAAAGATGCCATCAGCCGACTGACGGACTCTGCCGAAACCGCTATGTATGAAGGGGACGGCATGTGTATGCTACGCTTTTATCTGCCGGACGGAACAACCAAACTATATAGTTTCAGCACGAAATTCGAAGCGGACGGCATCACTTTCGAAGAACCGAATGATCAGATGTTCTCGTTCAACTCTCCGATCGGTGCCTGCCCCGTATGCGAAGGGTTCGGCAAAGTGATCGGTATTGACGAGCACCTGGTAGTGCCCAACCGTTCGTTATCCGTATACGAAGGGGCCATCGTCTGCTGGCGTGGTGAAAAGATGGGAGAATGGAAGGAAGAGTTGATTCACAATGCGGATAAATTCGATTTTCCGATTTTCACTCCTTACTACGAACTGACAGACGAGCAGCGCCGCACACTGTGGGAAGGAAACCAATACTTCCACGGCATCAACGATTTCTTCAAGATGCTGGAAGAGAACCAATATAAGATACAGTATAGGGTGATGTTAGCACGTTACCGGGGTAAAACGATCTGCCCGAAATGTCACGGCACACGCCTAAAACCGGAAGCAGGATATGTACGGGTGAACGGAAAAAGTATTTCTGAACTGGTGGATTTACCCATCACGGAATTGAAACAGTTTTTCGATCATTTGGACTTAAACGAGCATGACACACAGGTAGCCCGAAGGATCCTGACTGAAATCAACAGCCGTATCCGCTTCCTGATTGATGTAGGATTGGGGTATCTGACTCTAAACCGCCTCAGTAACTCACTGTCGGGTGGAGAAAGCCAGCGTATCAACCTCGCGACTTCACTCGGAAGCAGTCTTGTCGGCAGTCTCTACATTCTGGATGAACCGAGTATCGGTTTGCACAGTCGTGATACCGACCGTTTAATCCGTGTACTGCGCCAATTGCAGGAGCTCGGAAATACAGTAGTAGTGGTAGAGCACGATGAAGAAATAATCCGTGCTGCCGATTATATCATAGATATCGGCCCCAATGCCGGTCGTCTGGGAGGAGAAGTCGTTTATCAAGGTGACATGAAAGATCTCCGGAAAGGCAGCAATAGCTATACGGTACGTTATCTGTTGGGAGAAGAGGAAATTCCCGTTCCCGAACATCGCCGTCCGTGGAATAATTATATCGAACTGACAGGTGCCCGCGAAAACAATCTGAAAGGGGTGAATGTACGCTTCCCTCTCAATGTGATGACAGTGGTCACAGGTGTTTCCGGTTCGGGCAAGAGTACGCTGGTGCGGGATATTTTCTATCGGGCGCTAAAGCGTGAACTGGATGAATGCAGTGACCGACCGGGAGAATTTTCTTCTATCGGGGGAAGTCTTCGTGACTTGAGAAATATTGAGTTTGTCGATCAGAACCCGATCGGCAAATCATCCCGCTCCAATCCGGTGACTTACATCAAGGCTTATGACGAAATCCGTAAGTTATGGTCGGAGCAACCACTGGCAAAACAGATGGGATACACAGCCGGACATTTCAGTTTCAACAGTGAAGGCGGACGTTGCGAAGAATGTAAAGGTGAAGGAACCATCACGGTAGAAATGCAGTTTATGGCAGACTTGGTACTGGAATGCGAATCCTGTCACGGTAAACGTTTTAAAGCGGATACACTGGAAGTGAAATTTCATGATAAGAACATCTATGATGTACTGGAAATGACAGTAAACCAAGCTGTTGAATTCTTCACCGAACATGGTCAGAAGAAGATTGTAAAAAGACTGCTTCCACTGCAGGATGTCGGGTTGGGGTATATCAAACTAGGCCAGTCCTCCTCTACCCTGTCCGGTGGTGAAAATCAGCGTGTGAAACTCGCGTTTTATCTGAGTCAGGAGAAAGCCGATCCAACCTTATTCATCTTTGACGAACCGACTACGGGGTTACATTTCCATGACATCCGCAAACTGCTGGATGCTTTCGACTCACTCATCCGACGAGGACACAGCATCGTCATCATCGAGCATAACATGGATGTTATCAAATGTGCCGATTACGTGATCGACCTCGGGCCGGAAGGCGGAGACAAAGGCGGAAATATCGTTGCAGTAGGTACACCAGAAGAAGTAGCCGCTTGCGGGGCAAGCTATACCGGGCAGTTCTTGAAAGAGAAACTTTCATAAAATGAAAAACTAAAATAATGAAGAATGAAGAATTACTATGCAGTGAAATTGCGCAGCAGAATTCTTCATTCTTAGTTCTTCATTCAAAAGTAGAATCCGAATCCGATCTTAATGCCGAAGCGTGACATATCGCTATCGTTAAAGCGCCATTTGTAATATACGGCAGGTTCGATGGTTACGGTGCGAGAGAGGAAATAGGCGTATCCGGCTTCGATACCCAGTCCCCAATCGGTACGATGAGATCCACCGTCGTAACGGAAGCGGTTCCAGTCGAGACCACCACCCAGATAAACACCTGTGGAGTTAAAGTAAAAACGCATGCCTGTACCTAATGTGTATTCGTCTACAGGTTTGGACCAGTCGGCACCGAGATTTACCATCAAGGCAATACCATCGGCAAGAAATGTACCGGCTTGCGCACCAATACCAAACGTTGCTTTATCATTCTTATTATACGAGAAATCTAATCCTGTTACAGAAGGATTAAGAATCATTTTTCCTTTCTCAAACTGAGCTTGGGCAGCTATCGATACCACCAGCAGACAAATAGCTAAAGCTAATTTCTTCATAAATTTACTTTTTTAAGTGAATAGATTGTTCGTCTTTTTTACGACTTTCGTTCATTTGCTCCTCTTTACGGCGTTCACGCATTTGTTCCTTCTTCCGAAGCACCAGCCAAAGCAAGAGAACGATAGCATAAGAGCCTACCACTGTAAGAATCTTCTCTGTCTGACTGACTTCCGTGTTACGAGGTAACAAATAGGCCGCCGTTACTGATACATAAATAAGGAATGCAATAGCAACTCCTGTCGATTTCTTTATTTTCTTCATTCTGATAGTTTTCTAATTTTTTGTTTTCCCAACCAGATAAAGAACCAAGCAATAGCTACCACTACGCATCCTATACCGATACAGTAGGAAACTATATGCGAAAGTCCCAGACCTTCGGGAGCAATACATATATAAGTAGAACAAACACTTGTCATAAATAAGGCGGGTATCAGAGTGATCCAGTAAGGCTTTTTAGCTACCACAAGGTAGACTGTTATAGCCCACAGGGTGAACACCGCCAATGTCTGATTGGCCCAGGCAAAATAACGCCAGATCATATTAAATCCGTCTGCATCACGCAAGCTATAAAGAAGCAAGCCGATAGCTACCGCAAACATCGGGATACAGATGTATAAACGGCGACGCATGCTCTTTTGTTCCAGTCCCAGAAAGTCCGCAACAATCAAGCGGGCAGAACGGAAAGCGGTATCTCCCGAAGTAATCGGAGCTGCAATTACTCCTAAGATGGCAAGCACTCCACCCACAGCACCCAGCCAGTCTTTTGTGATGGCATCTACTATTACAGAAGCATTGTTCTCTTCCATTCCATTTTCATGGAAGAAATAAGTGGCTGCTGCTGCCCAGATCAAGGCTACGATGCCCTCGGTGATCATTGCTCCATAAAAAACAGGACGTCCATGACGTTCCGAAGTCATACATCGGGCCATTAAAGGACTTTGCGTAGCATGGAAACCGGATATGGCACCACAAGCGATACTCACAAACATAATCGGGAAAATAGGCAGTTCACTCGCATCCGGATTGGTATTCTGCAATCCGTCCCAAAGTTCGGGCAGAGCAGGATGATTAACATATAACATCACCAGAATACCGACTGCCATAAACAGCAAGGCAACTGCAAATAACGGATATATTTTGCCGATTATCTTATCAACCGGAAGTAGTGTAGCCAGAATATAATAAAGGAAGACAACAACAATCCAAAAGGTAGCATCCAGACTTTCCGGAGTCAGCTTTGCCAGCAGCCCGGCAGGTCCGGCTACGAAAACAGAGCCGACCAGAATCATCAGAAGGACGGTAAATCCACGCATGATCTGCTTGGTAGTCAGTCCCAGATAACGACCTATGATTTCGGGAAGACTCTCCCCTCCATGACGCAAAGAAAGCATTCCGGCAAAATAATCGTGAACAGCGCCTGCAAAAATACTTCCCAATACAATCCACAGATAAGAGGAACTGCCAAACTTTGCTCCCATAATAGCACCGAATATCGGACCCAGTCCGGCAATATTAAGGAATTGAATCATGAATATTTTCCAGGTAGGCAGCGGGATATAGTCTACTCCATCGGCTTTGGTAAGAGCCGGGGTTTTACGGTCGTCCGGACCAAAGACGCGCTCCATCAAGCGCCCATACGTGAAATAGCCTGCTATCAACGCCAGCAGGCACAGGGTAAATGTAATCATGGCGTGTTGTTTTTTTAACTGACGCAAATGTAGCATAATCCCACGAAACAACACAACAATACCGACACTTTTGCTAACTTTACAGGTATTTAAAACAAAAAATAGCAGGATTTTCATCTGCTGATAAAGCAAATGATCCTGCTATTAGACGTTATTACAAATAAGGAAAGACTGAATTACGGTTCCTTCATCTCATCAACAGTTACGATTTTCCATTTATCCAAGTCTTTAATCTGGCCGCCTTTATTGCCTACCACCTCCGTGCTGTTGGCAGAAGACAAACCTATTCTTGCTTCAGGGGACAGTTCCAATGAATAATAACCTTCATCATCCGTAGGGGTCAGGAACAATGCATATTTAGGATCATGCACTCTCCAGTCGTCTCCGGGCTTGCCCACAATCACTTTATCTCCATTATTCATTACATGAAGGTTGGTCGCTATATTTCTGACACGGAGGATATGATACGTCAAATTTTCGATGCAAAACAACTGTGACTTCTTCTCCGAATCATATTTTGCGGCAGAAATCACTTTCGAATCCGGATTACAATCCAGTACCATACCGGTCGCTTTATTGACCAAATAGACCTGAGATACATTATCGGTTACATAAGGCATGTATTTTTCCTTGATAGTTACCGATTTCAGTTTGGCATCCTGTCCTCTCCATTGTACAGTCACTTTATGTTTGCCTTTTATCCGACGGTCGAAAAGAGCGGACTGCGTAGTGAAGTTCTTAGAGTCGGCACCCGAAACATCAATTGAAGCAAAAGGAATCGTTTCGGTATCCAGATAGAAGTCCAAGTATCCCGACTTAGTTTTATTCAATTGCACTTCAGCCTCTACTTTCTCATACGTAGGCAGCGAGCCGAAATGTACATCGAATGACAATCTCGTACCATTCTTCGCTTTTTCAATAGCACCATTCTTTATCTTCGCCTTCGAACCCGAAAGAGAAATATCCGAAGCAGCCACCGTTATCCCACCGGGGTTCATAACGAATTCACCCGTTATCGCTTTATACACTTCCTTCGCTATAATATAATGTCCTCTATGATCGGGATGCACCCAATCGTTGCCGCCCGGCATAAATTCCGGATGTCCCTTCAAAGGATTATACAGGTCTACACAGACCAGATTAAGTTCCTCCGCAATCTCTCTTACGGCAGGCTGAATATAATTCTTTGCTACATTGTCATCAAATGAACCAAGAAATCCCCCATCACCGTAATACATCGGAGGAGGCGTACAAATATAAATATCCGGTTTGGTAGACAAGGCTTGGAATTTAGCTATCAGTTTTTTATAGTCTGCCTTAAATGTTTCCTTACCATATTTTTCGAAGTTCTTCTTGTTGGCATCGTTTGCACCAAACTTAATAATGACAATATTAGGCTTATACTCCAGTGCTGCCGCGCATTGCTCAGAATTAATGTAAGCGAATTGATATTCATTAGGATTTTCAGGGGTAGTCGCGTCTTCTCTTAGTTTTATAAATACCCCGGAAGAGCCTTTACCAAATTTGGTGACTTCGTAATCATCACCGAGCATTTCAGCCAGAGGCATCGCGTAATAACCATAATCATTCGTTCCTCCGGTGATACTGTTTCCAACAGTGGCAACTCTAATCTTTCCTGTCTGGGCAGCCATACTTGCTGCAAACAAAAGACAGAGCGACACAGATAGTAGCTTTTTCATTCTTTTATTATCTTGTTATATTCATATTATTTTCATTTTCGCACCTTATTTAAAGACGTCCAAGAATGCAGATACCACTAATACAGAACCGGTAAATTTCTTCTAAAGAGTATTAAATAAAAGAGGAATAATCAATTTACAGACATTTTTGCTAGCTTTGCAAGGTTTAAAACAAAAAACAAAGAATATGTGCCGAACGATTCTCATTCTTTCACTTTTACTTCTTATCCTTCCGGTAAAAGCGCAGCCCAAGTACGAGGTTCGTGCAGCATGGATCACAGCTGTATATGGGCTGGACTGGCCTCGCACACGTGCTACTACCCCTCAGACCATTCGTAAGCAGAAGGAAGAACTGGTGGATATCCTCGACAAATTGAAAGCTGCCAATTTCAATACCGTTCTGTTTCAGACACGCACGCGGGGGGATGTGTTGTATCCTTCTTCTATCGAACCGTTCAATTCGATTCTGACCGGAAAGGTCGGAGGTAATCCGGGATACGATCCGTTGGCTTTTGCAATTGAGGAATGCCACAAGCGGGGAATGGAGTGTCATGCATGGATGGTGACGATTCCGTTAGGCAATAAAAAACATGTCGCTTCTCTCGGTAGTCAATCTGTCACCAAGCGGGTGAAAGATATCTGTGTGCCTTATAAAAACGAATATTTTCTTAATCCGGGACATCCGGCTACGAAAGAATATCTCATGAGACTCGTTCGGGAAGTGGTAGACCGTTATGATATAGACGGAGTACATTTCGACTACCTGCGCTATCCGGAGAATGCGCCTTTATTCCCCGACAAATACGATTTTCGCCGTTACGGCAAAGGACGTACTTTGGATCAATGGCGCCGGGACAATATTTCCGAAATCGTCCGGTACATATATAAAGGTGTAAAAGCCATGAAGCCATGGGTAAAGGTAAGTACTTGTCCCGTAGGCAAATACAGGGATACTTCCCGCTATTCTTCCCGTGGTTGGAACGCGTTTTATACGGTTTATCAAGATCCGCAAGGGTGGCTCGGCGAAGGCATTCAGGATCAGATATATCCTATGATGTATTTTCAGGGAAACAGTTTCTATCCTTTTGCGCTCGACTGGCAGGAACAGAGCAACGGACGACAGGTTATCCCGGGACTCGGCATCTATTTCCTCCATCCCGATGAAGGAAAATGGACACGCGATGAAGTGGATCGTCAGATTAACTTCATACGCAATCAGAAAATGGCAGGGGAAGGGCATTACCGTGTCAAGTATCTGATGGACAACACACAGGGAATTTATGACGAATTGATCGAGAATTTCTATGCCTACCCGGCATTACAGCCTCCGATGACATGGCTGGACAACGTTCCGCCATCTGCCCCCTCAACACTCAAAGTTACGTCCATCGACAACGGATATACCGAACTGAACTGGCAGGCAGCGACGGATAATGATCAACGGAATAAACCGATGTACGTGATTTATGCTTCCAATGAATATCCGGTAGATACAAAGAAAGCGGAAAATATTGTCGCACAAAGTATTCGTGAAACAAGTTATATTTATGCACCCATCCAGCCTTGGAATGCTAAAAAGTATTTTGCAGTAACAGCAATCGACCGTTGCGGAAATGAAAGTGCACCCGTATATGGAGATTAGTAGGAATTTCAGACAGCAATTACCACAATGCGACTTTTCCGATATTCACCAATTCCAATTTAGCAGTATCTTCAAAGAGTTCCCATTGCTTGAAACTAGAGTTCCATCAGCGTGAAACTGCAGTTCCATCAGTGAGAAACTAGAGTTTCATACGCTTGAAACTTTAGTTCCAAACGCTCGAAACTATCTGAAACTACTGTTGATTTGATTGACTTAACCGTATGTTCCAATCACATTGAACGCATCAGCTACTTCAACAATTCTGCTCTCTCAGAAAACATTAAATCATATATCAGTCAATAATACATAAATTCTCAGTCCTTAATACTTGATTTCTCAATTATTAATGTCTGAGAAATCAAACGTTAACAGTTGAGAAATCAGATATTAACATCCTATAAATCAATACTTAACAACATAAAAGTCTTGTTTATCGGGAAGATGCAGAGTGAGAGCAAGGACTTGCTCTCACTCTGCTACCATTGGATCTCTAACTGCTAAAACATCGATGAATAAAGGGATACAGACGAACAGTTAGAGCATGAGAGCAAAACTCATATTAAATTCACTGAGAGAGAAAACGGATGGCTAGAGAAGTTATGGCTATTAATCAGTAAGCTAAAACAATAAACAAAAACGAGCAAAATAGAACAGAATCATGTCAAAAGAAGTATAATTGTAAATCTCTCTGCCTAAAAGAGTAAGGAACTGTGACAAACTTTAAAATTGGCAGTAAAAGATACCTCTAAATCATTTATATTACTTACATTTGAGGTATGCTACTGAAACAAAAGAAACTTAATATACAAAATAATAACATTAACAATTGTAGCTCCGCTCAGCATCCGAAAGTTTTTACATACAAGAAGATGCTACAAAATTTACATCTATAAAAATTATCAACATTGATGTAACTGTATACAATTAAGAATATATATGAGCCACATCCACTTTATTCTCTTTCTCCTAGGCTACCTGACCATGCATCCGTTCGCTACAAAAGCAGCAGGAATCGACAGCCTATTTGCGCATTACTTCAACCATGCGCAAACCTTTGCCGACGCCTACCCTCGCGAGAAAGTACACCTGCATTTTGACAACACAAGCTATTATGCAGGCGACACCATTTGGTTTAAAGCGTATGTAGTGACGGCAGAGAACAACCAGCCAAGTACCATCAGCACCCCACTTTACGTAGAATTAATAGACCAGATGGGATACACTACAAATAAGCAAATCATAAAACTGGAGAATGGAGAAGGATACGGACAAATTCCACTAACAGAATACGTGCTGTCAGGATACTACGAAGTGCGGGCATATACCAAGTGGATGCTTGCCTTTAACGAAACACAATATTTCTCACGAACTTTCCCCATCTATCGCTGGCTCAGCGATAATCACCAAAAAGACCGAAGCATAGCCATGTACAACTGGGACCCTTCTTTCCGGCTACGTCCCAGAGAGAAAAAGAATAAACTTTCTCTCCATTTTTTTCCTGAAGGGGGACAATTAGTACAGGGGATCACGTCTGTAGTGGCTTTCAAAGCAGAAAGCAAAGATACAATCAATGTCTGCCTGTCTGGAGAAATTCAGCAAAACACGAATGTCACCTCTTTCGAAACACTTCACGAAGGCATGGGCTATTTTATGTATACGCCTGCAGCCGAGCCTTCCACCGCACACGTCATTTGGAATGATAAAAAATATAGTTTCAAACTACCGAAAGCACTGCCGGCAGGATATGTTCTCCGTGTAGAAAAGCGGGGCAATCAATACGAAATATGCGTCATGCGCAACGAACAAACAAGCAGGGAAGATACAGTTGCCGTGTTCTTCAGCCACCAAGGTCGCCCAATTACTTATCACATAGTAAAATGGGAAAATAAGAATACCAACCGTTTTCTGCTACCGACAGAAACACTTCCAACGGGAATTATGCAAGTTTCGCTCATCAACAGTCGGTGCGAAACATTATGCGAACGATTCTGCTATGTAATGCCTCAAAAGAATCCATTACAACTGAAAGTTCGCAGTAATACTATTTTGTACACTCCCTACGCTCCCATCGCTTGCCATCTCTCACTGAAAGACTCAACGGGAAATCCCGTAAAAGGAAAAATATCAGTCGCTATCCGTGACTGGGAAGCTTCCGATTATATGGAATATGACAACACCCTCTTCACAGATCTACTGCTCACATCAGATTTGAAAGGGTATATCCACCAGCCCGGCTATTACTTTGCAGACACTTCACCCCAACGGCTCAGAAAACTTGACTTATTGCTACTCATACACGGCTGGCGAAAATATGACATGCCCACAGCAATGGGCATTAAAGAATTTACGCCACGCTATCAACCGGAGAAGGAATTAACTCTGCATGGCCAAGTACTCTCTATCATATTGAAAAAAGCTCAGCCAGATATGGAAGTCAGCATTCTGACACGTACAGATAGTTTGTTTGCAGCGGGAATCACTTATACCGATTCAACAGGTTATTTTAACCTCCCCGTAATGCCTTTCGAAGAAACGATGGAAGCTATTTTCCAGACACATAAACCGGGAAAGCCTCGAAACCGTATGTGCCTTGTCAAGCTTTTCCGCAATTTCCAGCCAAGCTTGAGGATTTTAACCTACAACGAACTGAATCCGTTATGGAACAACTCAAACAAACTGGAGTGGCTGGCAAGATTTAATGACTCTGTCTACCAAGATTCTGTATTCGGATCAGACAGTCATTGGATCAGCGAAGTGACCATTAAAGCCAAAAAACGTCAACAAGACCTTAACACAATCCGCTTTGAACAGAGTGTGTTTGCCTTCTACGATGTAGAGCAACTGCTCGAAGAAGAACGGGATAAGGGAAAAGATTACATTACCATAAGTGACTTTTTAAAAGATATCAATTCCGGTATTATCAAGAAATATGGAGGCATAGAGGAATTTGTGAACGGCAAACACGACATCACATGGAAAGATGAAAGTATCAACGCCGTAAAATACATCATCTTTTGCAAAGGAGTCGGTGTACACAACATGTTGCAAGACAAGAATTTTGAAACGGGATATAGCCACATGCTTGACAATTACAAATATAATGATCGGGATTGGACAGAGCAACCACACAGTGAATATGGTCGTTGGGGAGTTATCTGCAACATCATCACCAAAGATGGTTGGAATCCACATCTAAGGTATGACTATACACGAGGTATACGCTACACCACCATAAAAGGGTACACACATCCGCTAGAATTTTATTCCCCCCAATATTTACCCAGCCAGCCACTTCCCTCAAATGACAGACGACGCACCCTCTACTGGAATCCAAATATAGAAACAGATGAAAACGGAGAGGCTACAATTCACTGCTTTAATGCAAGCAAATCCACCTTTCTCACTATCAGTGCTGAAACGATACACGATGGGCAACCGGCTAGCTTGAATATACATTCTATAGGATTAGATGAACCAAAAACAGATCATTTACAATAAAGAAACGCACAATACCGGCTTTGAGACGTCACCGGCACTAACGGCAAATACCCGGCACACACCCGATTATTCTCTACGGACAAAGGGAACGAAGCCGACATCTGCCGATGTTCCTCCAAAGCCTGACCGGCTAAAGGATAATAATCAATCCGAAAGACTCCTTCCGCATCCGCAGCCAAATAACGATCCGTCAAGAACCGTGCCACCACCCCCATATTCATTCGCAGATTAATTTCGACACAAGGATGAATCCGGTAAACAGGCGCTTCACCCGGAAAATGACAAATCATCATATCCACTCCCAAGTATCCATGATAAAAGCCACCGAACAAAGCTGATAATTCTTCTTCCAGACGAGTCCGCAGCCTGATAAATTCTTCTTGTGGCACATAAGCCGATAGTTTCTGCAGAATCTTCTCGTCAGACAGCAAGTCATTTCCCGCATACATCCCACTCCCACCCGTGTGGAAGACCGAATATCCGGCAAAAACAACCCGTCCTCTCCCATCGGCATAAAACTCCATAGCGAAATCTTCCACCTTGTTATATATAGGTTCGCCTACCACCCCACCCTGAGAAGCAGCGACACGGGCACACCAACCGGAAATAAAAGTTGTAAATATGCCTTTACACCAATTCAATCCTTTCCCGCTTCCGGAAAGCGGAGCTTTTAACAAACACACTTCCCGACCTTCGACGAACGCACTGCACTCCGCCAAAGTATTCAAATAAAAAGATTCTCCACAGAAGTATTCATTCAACCGCAACCCCGGCAACAACTTTACCGCCTGCAGACGATGTGAGTGTTCTCTCAGAATATTCATATAATCCGCAGAAGGTAGCTCCGCCTGATCTGCTCCCAATGTCATCAAACGCTTCCGCAAAGCAGGGTCCCAACCCCACGGAGAGAACTTCCGGTCCTTCCCGTCAGCCACTTCCGGTTCTGTCAACAATGCCACATCCATGCTCAATAGTTCACTCTTTGTTTTCAGGAAGTCCGCATTATAAGCAGACGGTGCCAACACCGCACTTCCCGCATCGGCATACCACATAGGAAGCAACGCCAGATCACTCGCCATCTGGCGGGCGGAAGCCGGCGCCATATAGTTCGTCTCACCGCTTGCCAACGCCATATCATGCTCCGGATTGAATATATAAACAGGTCTTTTCGTCATGTCAAAGATGGATTCAACACATTATTCTGCAAATATATACAGGAAATAATCAGGAACTTACACAATAAAGAGAAACTTATAAATTAAAGCACATTTTTGCTATCTCTACTTTGCAAATCCTAAAAAAAGCACTATATTTGCCAGCCGAAAAACAAAGAAAAGAAATGGAATCATTCTATCGCACACACGCCTACCTCGTTGAGCACACCAATGCCCCCGTTCGCCGTGATCTTATGGATGAGATCGACTGGAGCGACCGCCTGATTGGTATCAAAGGGACACGTGGCGTAGGAAAAACCACTTTCCTCCTACAGTACGCCAAAGAGAAATTCGGAACGGACCGTTCCTGCCTGTTCATTAACATGAACAACTTCTATTTCTCCGGACACAGCCTCGTTGACTTCGCCAACGAGTTTCAGAAACGTGGCGGAAAAGTGCTGCTGATCGACCAAGTGTTCAAGCACCCGGAATGGAGCAGAGAGTTACGAATGTGCTATGACCGTTTCCCCAGCCTGAAGATTGTCTTCACCGGTTCTTCCGTTATGAGGCTGAAAGAAGAAAATCTTGAATTGCGCGACATCGCAAAAAGTTATAACCTGCGTGGTTTTTCATTCCGCGAGTTTCTGAACTTACAGACAGGAATGAAATTCCGGGCGTATAGCCTCGAAGAAATCCTCAGCACACACGAACAGATAGCCAAAGGAGTACTTTCCAAAGTGCGTCCGCTGGACTATTTTCAGGATTACCTGCATCATGGCTTCTATCCTTTCTTCCTTGAAAAACGCAATTTCTCGGAGAATCTGCTGAAAACAATGAACATGATGGTAGAAGTAGACATCCTGCTGATCAAACAAATTGAGCTGAAATATCTTTCAAAGATAAAAAAATTACTATATTTGTTGGCTGTGGACGGCCCGAAAGCTCCTAACGTGAGCCAACTGGCAAGTGATATACAGACATCCCGCGCTACGATAATGAACTATATCAAGTATCTGGCAGACGCGCGTCTCATTAATCTGGTTTACCCGAAGGGAGAAGAATTCCCTAAAAAGCCGTCAAAGATTATGATGCACAACTCGAACCTGATGTACTCCATTTATCCGGTGAAAGTGGAAGAACAGGATGTACTCGACACTTTCTTCGTTAACACATTATGGAAAGACCATAAAGTACATAAAGGAGATAAAAACGTCTCTTTTATGGTAGACGAAGTGATGCCGTTCAAAATTTGCGCGGAAGGTGCAAAAATAAAGAATAACCCGGACGTGACGTATGCGTTGCAAAAGGCCGAAATAGGCCGCGGCAACCAAATACCTCTCTGGATGTTTGGATTCTTATACTAAAAAAACACGATTATGGATTACAGGAAGTTAGATGAATTGAACAAATTGCGCATATCAGGTGCACTGACAGATGAAGAGTTTGAACAAGAAAAACAGAAAATACTGAATAAAGAAACTCCCAAAGGAATATTGGGTCTTTCTGAAAACAGCTATATGGGAATAATGAATTTTGTACTTCTGATACCGACATGGGGATGGATTATTTCCATTATCGCGTGGATAGTCGGAAAAGATAAATCGGAAGCTGTCAGTACACAAGGAAAATATATATTCAACTGGTTAATCAGTTGGAGTATTTATACATTAATAATAGGACTTATATTTGCAGGACAGTTTATCGGTGGAATCATCGGGGCGATAGCCTCTCCATTATCATTGTTAAGCGGTTCTTTGTTCAACATAGGAACATTGCCTTTCGTCCTTTTATTCATCTTATACTTTGTGTTTCCAATTATCGGAGGCGTCAAAGGGCTGGACGGAAAGCTGTGGAAATACCCGCTTTCCATACCTTTTTTGAAATGATTTATTTACTTAAATATTTAATTTAGTTATGACTAAACAGAAGAAATTCATCACATGTGATGGTAACCAAGCTGCAGCACATATCTCGTATATGTTCTCTGAAGTAGCAGCTATCTACCCCATCACTCCTTCTTCGACTATGGCTGAGTACGTAGACGAATGGGCTGCCGCAGGACGTAAGAACATCTTCGGCGAAACAGTATTGGTACAGGAAATGCAATCTGAAGGTGGTGCTGCCGGTGCAGTTCACGGTTCTCTTCAGGCTGGTGCGCTGACTACTACTTACACTGCTTCTCAGGGTCTTCTTTTGATGATCCCTAACATGTACAAAATTGCCGGTGAATTCTTGCCTTGCGTATTCCATGTATCTGCCCGTACACTGGCTTCTCACGCATTGTGTATCTTCGGTGACCATCAGGACGTAATGTCAGCTCGTCAAACCGGCTTCGCCATGTTGGCAGAAGGTTCTGTACAGGAAGTTATGGATTTGGCAGGTGTTGCTCATCTGGCTACTATCAAATCACGCGTTCCGTTCATGAACTTCTTCGATGGCTTCCGTACTTCTCACGAAATCCAGAAGATCGAAATGTTGGAAAACGACGATCTCGCTCCGCTGATCGACCAGGAAGCTTTGGCTGAATTCCGTGCCCGTGCACTGAATCCGATGAAGCCGGTTGCCCGTGGTATGGCTGAAAACCCCGACCACTTCTTCCAACATCGTGAATCATGCAATAACTACTATGAAGCAGTTCCTGCTATCGTAGAAGAATACATGAACGAAATTTCCAAGATCACAGGCCGCAAATACGGTTTGTTCGACTATTACGGCGCAGAAGATGCAGAACGCGTAATTATCGCAATGGGTTCTGTAACTGAAGCTGCCCGCGAAGCTATCGACCACTTGGTAGCAAACGGCGAAAAAGTAGGTATGGTTGCCGTACACTTGTATCGTCCGTTCTCTGCTAAACACTTCCTGGCTGCTGTACCCAAGACTGCAAAGAGCATCGCAGTGCTTGACCGTACCAAAGAACCGGGTGCTAACGGTGAACCTCTTTACCTTGACGTTAAAGACTGCTTCTATGGCGCAGAAAATGCTCCTGTTATCGTTGGCGGTCGCTACGGTCTGGGTTCAAAAGATACAACTCCGGCACAGATCATCTCTGTATTCGAAAACTTGGCTATGCCAATGCCGAAGAACCATTTCACTATCGGTATCGTAGACGACGTTACGTTCACTTCCCTTCCTCAAAAAGAAGAAATCGCTCTGGGCGGCGAAGGTATGTTCGAAGCTAAATTCTACGGTCTGGGTGCTGACGGTACGGTAGGTGCCAACAAGAACTCTGTTAAGATTATCGGTGACAACACCGACAAACACTGTCAGGCTTACTTCTCTTACGACTCTAAGAAGTCAGGTGGTTTCACTTGTTCTCACCTGCGTTTCGGTGATACTCCGATCCGCTCTACTTACTTGGTAAATACGCCGAACTTCGTTGCTTGTCACGTTCAGGCTTACCTGCACATGTACGACGTAACACGCGGTTTGCGTAAAAACGGTTCTTTCTTGCTGAACACAATCTGGGAAGGTGAAGAACTGGCTAAGAACCTGCCTAACAAGGTGAAGAAGTACTTTGCACAGAACAATATCTCTGTATACTATATCAATGCAACTCAGATTGCAATGGAAATCGGTTTGGGTAACCGTACCAATACAATCCTTCAGTCTGCATTCTTCCGTATCACAGGCGTTATTCCTGTAGATCAAGCTGTTGAGCAGATGAAGAAATTCATCGTTAAGTCTTACGGCAAGAAGGGTGAAGACGTTGTTAACAAGAACTACGCTGCTGTAGACCGCGGTGGTGAATACAAGACTCTGACTGTCGATCCAGCTTGGGCTAACCTGCCGGATGATGCAAAAACAGAAAACAACGATCCTGCATTCATCAACGAAGTAGTTCGCCCGATCAATGCACAAGACGGTGACTTGCTGCCGGTATCTGCATTCAAGGGTATCGAAGACGGTACTTGGCATCAAGGTACTTCTAAATACGAAAAACGTGGTGTTGCCGCATTTGTTCCCGAATGGAATGCTGAAAACTGTATCCAGTGTAACAAGTGTGCATATGTTTGTCCTCACGCTTCTATCCGTCCGTTCGTACTCGATGCTGAAGAGCAGAAGGGTGCTAAGTTCGAACAACTGAAAGCTGTAGGTAAAGCATTCGATGGTATGACATTCCGTATTCAGGTAGACGTTCTCGACTGTCTGGGTTGCGGTAACTGTGCCGACATCTGTCCGGGTAATCCGAAGAAGGGTGGCAAGGCATTGACCATGAAACACCTCGAAAGCCAGTTGGCTGAAGCTGAAAACTGGACTTACTGCGCTGAAAATGTGAAGAGCAAACAACATCTGGTTGACATCAAGGCTAACGTGAAGAACTCTCAGTTCGCAACTCCGTTGTTTGAGTTCTCCGGCGCTTGCTCCGGTTGTGGTGAAACTCCGTACGTGAAACTGATTTCTCAGTTGTTCGGTGACCGCGAAATGGTTGCTAACGCTACAGGATGTTCTTCTATCTATTCCGGTTCAGTACCTTCTACTCCGTATACTACGAACGAAAAGGGTCATGGTCCTGCTTGGGCTAACTCACTGTTCGAAGACTTCTGCGAATTCGGTCTGGGTATGGAATTGGCTAACGAAAAGATGCGTGCCCGTCTGGTGAAAGTTATGAACGAAGCCATCGCTTCTGACTGCTGTCCTGCCGAGTACAAAGAGGTATTCGCTGAATGGATCAACAATATGCTGGATGCAGAAAAGACTAAGGAACTGGCTGAAAAGATCATTCCGATGGTTGAAGCTGCCAAGGATAAATGCAACCACTGCAAGCAAATCGCTGAACTGCAACAATATCTTGTTAAACGCAGCCAGTGGATCATCGGTGGTGACGGTGCTTCTTACGATATCGGTTATGGTGGTCTTGACCATGTAATCGCTTCAGGTAAGGACGTTAACATCCTTGTACTCGATACTGAGGTTTACTCTAACACTGGTGGTCAGTCTTCTAAAGCTACTCCGGTGGGTGCTATCGCTAAGTTTGCTGCTGCAGGTAAGCGTGTACGTAAGAAAGACCTCGGTCTGATGGCTACTACTTACGGTTATGTATATGTTGCTCAGATCGCTATGGGTGCTGACCAAGCTCAGACTCTGAAAGCTATCCGTGAAGCTGAAGCATATCCGGGACCATCATTGATCATCGCTTACGCTCCATGTATCAACCACGGTTTGAAAGCCGGTATGGGTAAGAGCCAGGAAGAGGAAGAAAAGGCTGTTAAGTGCGGTTACTGGCACTTGTGGCGTTACAATCCTGCTTTGGAAGAAGAAGGAAAGAATCCGTTCCAATTGGACAGCAAAGAACCGAATTGGGAAGACTTCCAAGGTTTCTTGAAGGGTGAAGTTCGTTATGCTTCTGTAATGAAACAATATCCTGCTGAAGCTGAAGAATTGTTCAAAGCTGCTGAAGAAAATGCTAAATGGCGTTACAACAGCTACAAACGTCTTGCCAGAGAAAACTGGGGTGCTGAATAATAAGTAGAAATACTCCAATCTATATAAAAGGCAGGAATCTTGAAAACAGATTCCTGCCTTTTTTGTTTATATCTTAGAAGTAACGACTACTTCTCACGAAGATAATCACTAAAACTCAAAAGATATGATTGGATTTATTATTTGGATTGTCGGTTTGATACTGACTTTCAGAGCCGCTATAGAAATTTGGAACATCAATGCAGCTATAGAGAAAAGACTCATAGCTATCGTGTTAATCGTCCTGACCAGTTGGGTGGGATTACTTTTCTACTACTTCTACGGAAAAGAAAGAATGGGGGGATGGTTGAAGTAAAACTTCATCCATTTAGTTCATAGCCGGATTCTTCTCAGGAATCCAACTGTCAACTAATTCTTTATGTTCCTCCATCCATTTACGGGCAGCCTGTCTTTCCGTTGTCCGGGCTTCTTCCAGAGCAGTCATTAAAGAACTGATCTCCGCGTCTGTCAGGCGGATATTTCTCAGAAGTCTGGCAGCAAAAGGGTCTTTCTCGCTAAAACCTTTCCATGCTACAGTATGAATGGACTCCGCATTGCCATATATATGTTTAGGGTCTTGGAGCACCTTCAGTTTAAAACGGTCGAACATCCAGTGAGGCGTCCATCCTGTTACAACAATCCAGTCGTTTCTATCAATCGCCTTCTTTAGTGAGGCAGTCATGGCAGGTCCGCTCGAAGTCAGCAGTTTATAGTCCAGTCCATAATCTTTGATGGCCTGATCAGTAGCTTTCATAATACCGGCTCCTGCATCGATGCCGACAATCTGACCGGAGAAACGTTCTTTTTCTGCATTCAGTTCTTCTATCGAGTTGATAGTAACGTAATCCGGAACAACAAGTCCGATACGGGCGCTATCATAAATATCACCGATCGTTTCGAGTTTGTCTCCATATTGTTTCATATAATCTTCCATGGTGACAGGCATCCAGACGTCCATGAATATGTCGGCTTTCTTACGGGAGATAGAAGTAAATATAGGTGCAAGGTCTGCATTCAATAACTTCACATCATATCCCTGATCCTCAAAAATTGCTTTAGCAAGGTTTGTTATAGCGATACCTTCCGCCCAGTTGGCATAGGCGATACTTATCTTCTTATTCTTTCCACTATCGCCGCAGGAAACTACGGTGAACAGCAGAGCGGCAATAAACATAGCCGCTATCGTTTTTATCTTATTCATTGATATATTCCTTTCTTTTATGCGTTCTTATTTCTTTTTATTCTTTCTGTTGTCTGCCATTCCCTGAGTAATCCGGTCCAGTACAATCGCTAATATTACGACTGCAATACCTCCTTCAAATCCGAGCCCGATTTTCATTTGAGTGATACCTTTCAGTACGATTTCTCCCAATCCTCCGGCAGAAATCATGGCAGCAATCACTACCATTGAGAGTGACATCATGATCGTCTGATTTATTCCTGTCAGGATGGTAGGCAACGCCAAGGGCAACTGTACTTTATAAAGCAACTGCCAAGGGGTGGCACCAAAAGAACGGGAAGCCTCTACCACATTTTTAGGCACCTGACGGATACCCAGACCGGTGAGACGAACCACAGGAGGCATCGCAAAGATGATGGTAGCGAAAGCTCCCGGCACAGTACCCAATCCGAAAAACAGGACAGCAGGAATCAGATAGACAAAAGCAGGCATTGTCTGCATAAAGTCGAGGATAGGGCGCATTATCTTGTTACAACGGTCACTGTTGGCAGTCCAGATCCCCAACGGCACCCCTAAAAGCAATGCCAGACAGGTGGAAGAAAGCACTAATGCCAGTGTCTGCATCGTTTCTTCCCAAAAGCCCATACCATAGATTAATAATAAGCCCAAAAGAGTAAAGAGGGCCGTTCCTTTGCCCGACTTGAACCAGGCAAGCGCAGCCAATACTGCGATTGTAATATAAAAAGGTATTCCGAACAGCACATGCTGGAATCCATCTATAAATCCTCCGATCCCCATACTGAGAGCATCAAAGAATGAAGCAAAATGTTCTGTCAGCCAATTAATGGCCATCTCTATATATTGTCCGATATTTATCATAATTCTATTGCGTTTTGAATGATTTCATTAATTTCTTCTTTATCTTTTCCCGTTACTTCGATGATCAGTGACGAAAGAGGCACAACGCCTTCAAATTCCCGGTTCTCATTCACCACCCAAATAGGCGAATTTGTTTTTGTCATCAATGGCAAAATATCTTCCAGAACCGTGTCACCCAATACCGAATGCACTTCATGCCTTACTACGGAATCGATGGAGCGGACTTGCTCCTTTCGCAGTTTCAGCAAGTCATTCAACCGCACTTCTCCTACCAGTATATCATTGGAATCGACAACCGGAAGAACAGTCAGGTTACGTTCACGCATCTTACGGATCAGTACCTCCGGACCTTCTTTCTTCAAACGTGCCACTATGGGTTTATCTACCATAATGGAGGAAGCCGTAATAATCTTGCTTCGATCTACGTTTTCTACAAATCGTTCCACATAAGCGTCAGCCGGTTCGGTCAGGATTTCTTCCGACGTACCGATTTGTACAATTTCCCCATCCTTCATGATGGCAATCCGGTCACCCAATTTAATCGCTTCGCTCAGGTCATGAGTGATAAAGACAATTGTTTTCTTCATCTTCGATTGTAAAGTCAGCAATTCATCCTGCATCTGCACACGAATCAAAGGATCGAGCGCGGAGAAAGCCTCATCCATCAACAGCACTTCGGGGTTATTGGCTAAAGCACGTGCCAAACCCACACGTTGCTGCATCCCTCCCGACAGTTCGCTTACCATCTGATTTTCGTAACCTTTCAGTCCCACCAACTGCATGCTCTCCATCGCCTTCTTTTCCCGCTCTCCTTTTTTCACTCCCTGCAACTCGAGCCCGAAAGCAATATTGTGCAAAACGGAGCGATGAGGAAGCAGACCGAAGTTCTGGAAGACCATCGCCAACTCTTTTCGACGAATCTGCAACAGTTCTTTATCCGACACCTTGGCTATGTCTGTTCCATTGATAATCACTTCACCGGAGGTGGGACGAATCAAGCGGTTGATGCAGCGAAGCAACGTGGACTTTCCACTACCGGAAAGCCCCATAATGACGAATATTTCGCCTTCATTAATGGAAAGATTCGCATCTTTCACCGCAACCGTACACCCGGTCGCTTTCAATATTTCACTTTTAGTTTTACCTTCTTTCAGCATCTTCAAAGCTTTCTGCTTCTCATTGCCAAAAACCAGATAAAGATCTTTAATTTCTATTTTACTCATACAATAAAATGGTTTAGGTTATTAAAATAATATACACAGCAAAATAAGAACAAACGATAACAGAAATCTTTCTTTATATCGTATAAAGTTCTGATTTGAATACGGGGCAAATTACAATGACTCCCGAAATAATTAATAAAATGATTATTGACAGACTGAGTAATTAAAAAAGGAATAGAATTTGATAAGATAATCCTTTCAATGAATAGCAAAAAAATAGCATTTCGTAAGTACAAAAACAGTCTGTTCTAGTATCTTGCTGGCACAAAGATACGAAAAACGGATTAAACATGCAAATTTTATTCAGGAGCAAGGTCGTATCGAAAGCTTTATTTGTAATGATACGAAAAGACATCCGATCCCTATCTCCCTATCACTCAACACAATAAAGCAAACAGGCAGATTAATATAAAATAAGTTTGAATATTTCACTTAAACACCGTATATTTGACACCGATAACTAAACTAGATTCTATATGTTCAACAGGTTTACTACAATTTTCCTGGGGAAGGATAATTGTCATTACACAACAAAAGAAAAACAAACAGGTTCTGCTACACTAGACGGCAAAAGCCAAGTTCAGTACTTTAGTAAAACACCCCCAAAAATGCCGTTTTTCTATCATCGGCGGAATCTCTATCTGATAGGTTTCCTGCTCGCTTTTATAGTGACTCTGCTCGAATTTATGCGAGGAAGGCATCAAAACTTTATGGTCTTTTCCGATGCGACTCAGTTCTTCTGGCAAGGAATCAGTCCTTACACTACCGATTTTGTAGAATTTCACGGACGCTTCTTTCTTTATTCTCCTGTTTTCACGGTACTGTTCGCTCCGTTTGCGTACCTGCCTGCATGGCTGGGACCTTTCGCATGGAATCTATTCAATTATTCACTGTTCTTTCTGGCGATCTTCACTCTTCCCAGACAATTTACCCATCAGCAAAAATGCCGTATGTTCCTTTTTCTGTTGCTGATTCTGGGACAAAGCCTGCTTTCATTCCAGTATAATATAACGGTAGCCTGCATGTTCTTATTTGCCTATACATTGCTGGAGAAAGACCGGGGATTTCTGGCTGTTCTTTTAATCATGATTTCAGGATGTACCAAAGTATATGGTATTTTCGAACTGGCACTGCTGCTATGTTATCCTCACTTTTGGCGTAACTTAGGTTATGCCGTCGGAACAGGCATCGTATTGCTTGCGTTACCTTTAATCAAAATAGCTCCTATAGATTTGTTTCCTTATTATGAAGAATGGTGTCATAGTCTTGCTGTCCATCAGTCCACCGGAGCGTATGATTCATTTTTCTATGCCCGCCCCATTGCAGCGTGGACATTACCCCATTTCCGTACTCTTCAGCTAGGAATGCTCGGTCTGCTGACTCTTCTCTTTTTGGGGAATTTCCGCAAATGGCCATCCTTTACATTCCGCGCCCAGGCTTTGGGTATCCTCATGGGATGGGTGGTATTGCTGAGTGACTCTGCCGAAAAGCATACCTACATCATAGCATTGGCAGGTTTCATGCTGTGGTATTGGAGCAGGACAACACGCACAATGACAGACAAGATTCTGTTCTGGTCATGCTTTGCACTGCTATGTGTCGTACCTATCGACCTGTTTGTTCCTGTTCCCGTCAGAACATTCATCACCAGAACCTTATGGCTTCATGTATGGGTATTCTTTATAGTATGGATACGGATGATATGGCTCACCTTCATGGTATCTCTCATTCATCCGCCTGCCACAGATGCTCTTTCAGATTAACACATCCGTTAGCCTTGAAAGCAGTTCCTTCTGCCAGCAAGAGTTGTTTTTGTTCCACCCATCCGGGCACCAGCCTTCCGGCGGAATTGACAACTCTATGGCAGGGAACCAGCAACCCATCCGGTACTTCTTTTAGAGCGCGTCCTACCATCCGCGAACATTGAGGTACCCCCAAAAGCAAGGCAATACCTCCATAAGTAGATACTTTTCCCACAGGTATCTGGGAGATAACTTCGTACACTTCCTTCCGAAAAGAGTCGGAAAAGCTCTCTTTATCTACTTTATAATCTTTCATATTTCTTTGTATCCTGTTCATCAAACTATCCTTTCCTTTTCAGGAAATCCGTCGGACTCTCTCCGAACTGCTCTTTATAGCATTTGGTAAAATAAGAAGGTGAACTGAAACCTACTTCATAACCAATCTCCGCCACAGTCATGTCCGAAGAGGCGAGTAAAGAAGCCGCTTTCTTTAAACGGGCAATTCGGAGCAATTCGTTCGGAGAATAATTAGTCAACGATTTAATCTTGCGGTAAAGCTGTACACGGCTGAGCCCCATCTCTTTACCCAAATCCTCCACATTCAGACCGGAATCTCCCATCTTCTCCTCAATCAACGACTTGAATCTCTCTACAAAATCCTTGTCCATGTCACAGACATCTTCCTTCGCCAACGTCTGCCCGTCACCAAAGAACTGCTTCAGACGACGATGAGAATCGATCAGATTGCGGACACGTGCCATCAGTAACTGCGAACTGAACGGTTTGGATATATAAGAATCCGCACCACCGTCATATCCCTGAATACGTTGTTCGTCCAGCGAACAGGCAGTCAGCAGAATAACCGGAATATGACAAGTCTGTAACTCACTTTTCAGTCGGCGGCAACATTCAATACCATCAATACCCGGCATCATCACATCGGAAATGATCAGGTCGGGAACATACTTCATAGCCTTGCGGATACCTTCGGAACCGTCTGCCGCTTCAATCACCGTATAATCTGTGTGTAACAGCGTATGAACATACGAACGGATATCCTCATTATCGTCAATGACCAGCACGGACGGTTTGGAAGAATCATATCCTTTTACCAGTTCTTCCTCTTCGGTCAACAAAATATCCGTTGTGCGGGAGTCCGGAGAAACAAGGATATCATCCGGTTCGGTGGCAACCGTCTCACAAGACTGTACAGGTAATTCAACTGTAAAAATCGTGCCCAGCTTTTCATCACTCTCCACAGCGATTGTTCCTCCATGCATTTCTACGAAAGCTTTCACCAATGCCAATCCGATTCCAGAACCGGCATGGTGCATATCGATCTTATAGAAACGGTCGAAAACATTGCGGATATGTTCAGCGGAAATCATAGAACCGGTATTTGCCACTGTAAAACGTATCCATCGCTTGTCTTCTTTATTAAGTGAGGAGAGGCGGACAGCGATCTTTCCGTTTTCCGGTGTAAACTTAAAGGCATTGGACAGGAGATTGAAATAAATACGTTCCAGCTTTTCCATATCTGCCAATGTATGATAATCTGTCTCCGGCATAGAATCAAAAGAGAAATGAATATGCTTCTTACGGGCTGCCGCCTGAAAAGATTCATTCCACCCTTCGAAAGAAGAAAGGATATCCACAGAAACCGGAGTAAATTCCATCTTCCCGTTCTCATATTTACGGAAATCCAGAATCTGATTAACCAGACGCAGCAGGATATTCACATTCCGCTGAATCAGCATGAGCATCCGGTGCTGGTCGCCACTCAAAGTCTTATCCGCCAATAAATGCTCTACCGGATCGGCAACCAATGTCAGCGGAGTACGAAAATCATGAGATATATTTGTAAAAAACACCAGTTTGGCATGGGTCGCTTCTTCCAGCTGGTGAGAAAGCTGTATCAATTGGTCACGCTGCTCTTCCAGTTTGTCACGCTGCTCTTCCAACTGCTGCTTCTGTTGGAAGAGTTCCTTATTCAGACGGTTCTTGGAGCGAAGTGATTTATAAACGACCAACAATAGCCCTGCCACCAGCAACAGAATAACCAAACTGCCATACATGACGACTTGTTGCGTAGCTACGCGGGAAAGATAACCGCCGATACGTCCGTTGAGTGTTTCAATTTTATTGTCGAGTTCAGAGATATGTGTAGTCTGCAACTGCATGACATGTGCGTTGGTACGGTCGACAACGGCGGTATTCATCACCGTTTCTTTGGGATAGGGTCTCTTTTCAAGAATATTCATGGCCAGTTGCATCACCTTATCGCCATTGGTAGGATAGATAAAAGTAGCATCCAGCACACTGTCGAGTACCAGTTCCAGCCCATTTCCTTTGCCCGGCAAGGCGTCTATACCCACAAAAATCATTTCTTTTTCCCGGCCCGCTTTCTTGGCTGCCTGATAGGCTCCCGGAGCAATACGGTCATTATGAGCATACACGGCATCAATCTTGGGATGGTGCCGGAGCATGCTGTCCATTTCTATTTCTGCCGGACCACGTTCCCATGCAGCATCGGCTTTATCAATCAGTTTGATATCCGGAAATTTACTGATAGCAGCCATAAATCCCTGATGCCGTTCCATCGCGGGAGTCGAACCGCTCAATCCGGTAAGTTCCACCACATTTCCTTTCCCTTCGAGGCGGGAGGCAATATAGTTTCCTACCGAACGACCGATTTCATAATTATCGGCACCAATATAAGCAGTATATTTATCCGAAAGAATCTTACGGTCCACAAGGATAACGGGGATACCTCTCTGATAGGCTTCTTCTACAATCGGAGTCATAGGAGCTGCTTCGTTAGCGGAAATAATCAGCAGATCGACTCCCTCATCCATAAAATAATGGACATCTTCCGCCTGCTTACTGTTATCGTCTCCCGCCGAACGGATCTCTACCGAAACACCTTCATAAAACATCGCTTCCCGAAGAATCTCATCATTCATTTTATGTCGCCAGGAATCGTCGCTGCATTGTGCTACACCAATACGGAAATGAGGAGCATCTTGTCGACACGCTGTCAACCAAACCAAACAAAATAATAGAGGTATCCATTTACTGTATTTCATCTTTTCGTATTCTTTTCTGTCATCCAACTATTCTTTCCATCAGTATACAGAGATTTACTACCTCACCTCTGAAAACCAAACAAGCTGATGGAGAACAAAAATAAAAAATAAAACTGTGAAGTCCACTAACTATCACTAAATTATTCACTTATAAAAGTGAAGAAAAACGAGATTTACTCCTTCAGCATTTATTAAGAAAAGTATAAAGGGTAAACCAAACACTTAATCTATGTTATAAAACAGGCTTATTTATTTGGATTATTTGCTAATTTCACAGAAGCCCGTATCTTTGCAATGTGTTTTTCATAGTATTAGATTTAAGGTTAACAAAGGTTGGAGCAAGGCGTTGCTCCTTTTTTTATGTCCGTACCTCACCTAGATCATACGTTTTCCTGGATCAATCCGCCCCCGGTTGTTTTCTGTTTGTTTCTTTCGAATCGGAAAAGAATATATTTAGGCACGGATTACACGGATTAACACGGTTGTTTTACGTAATCATAGCACTAAAACCGTGTTAATCCGTGTAATCCGTGCCTAATCCTCAATTTATAATTTAGTTCATTTCGAATCGGTTTTGAATGAAGAATGAAGAATTACTTTGCAGCATGATAGTGCAGCCAATTCATCATTTCGGTACAGTATGGAGCTTAAACCGGATTTTCGGACTGATCTGTTTTTTCCCACTCCTTCTCCGGCTTCCCATCAATAGTGTAACATTTCCAACACCCTGTCCGATATCCGTTCTTGTATTCACCACTTCCGGCAAATTTCGGGGAGGGGGATAATTACCTCAAAAGACAAGGGCAGGTCTCTGTTTAAAAGATCTGCCTTTGCCCTTATATTCAAAAGAAAGATTACCTCAACCGTTCTTTCAAGACTGCAGGAAGTTCAGGCATCGCCCCGCTCTGCGTACAAACGTAAGCGGAAACTTCAACAGCCAGTTTGTGCGCTTCGGGAACCGACTTGCCATTCAGGATGGAAGCACAGAAAGCAGCGGTAAAGGAGTCACCCGCCCCTACCGTATCAGCTACTGGAACTTTCGGAGTTTCCTGGAAAGAGACAACTCCCGGAGTAAATACATAGCTGCCATTGATACCACAAGTCAGAATCAGCATTTTCAGATTGTATTTTGCCAGCAGAATCCAGCACTTGTCCTGTAAGTCGATACCGGGATAACCGAACATACGGCTGATAGTTATCAGTTCTTCATCATTTATTTTCAGGATGTTGCAGCGTTTAAAAGATTCACGCAATACTTCTTTCGTATAAAAGTCCTGACGAAGATTGATATCGAATATCTTCAACTGCCCGTCTATATCAGGCATCGTATCGAGGAAACGGTTGATCGTAGCACGGCTTACTTCATTGCGCTGCGCCAGCGAACCGAAACAAACAGCACGTGTATTCAAAGCAAGGCGTTTCAATTCGTCCGTGAAAGGAATATTGTCCCATGCCACACCTTCTTTAATCTCATAACAGGGAACGCCTTCACCATCCAGTGTCACCTGTACCGTACCGGTAGGATAATCAACCTGTTCGATCTGTGTCTTCAGATTCTTTTCTTTGAATACTTTCAGAATTTCGTCGCCCAGTTCATCTCTGCCTACCGCACTAACCACGCGGCTGTCGAAACCGAACTGTGATACATGATAAGCGAAGTTTGCCGGAGCTCCGCCTATTTTCTTTCCCTCGGGCAATACATCCCATAATGCTTCGCCCATTCCTACGATTATATTATTCATGATCTACGGATTTAATTGTTTTCCAAATATAAAGTTATTTTTTAATACGGAACGTATAATACAGCAGATAAAGTACGCCGACTGTCATGACAGCTATCGCACCGTTCTGTCCCATCGAGGTATCTGATGCAACGCCCATAGCCAACGGGAATACCGTTCCGCCGAAAAGTCCCATAATCATCAAACCGGATACTTCATTTTTCTTGCCCGGAAGATAAAGCAACGCCTGTGAGAAGATAACAGAGAATACATTTGAATTTCCAAAACCGATCAGAGCAATGCAAGCATAAATAACAGCCTGTTCGTGGAAGATAAACAAACCGGCCATCGCAACCAGCATCATAACCACGCTGATACCGAAGAAAGATTTCGGGGACATCTTGCGCAGAATGAAAGAACCCAGGAAGCAACCTGCCGTACGGAAGATAAAATAAAGACTCGTAGCAAAAGCGGCCTCATCAAGCGTCATGCCAATACGTTCCATCAGAATCTTTGGAGCAGTGGTATTTGTACCGACATCGATACCCACATGACACATGATTCCGATAAAGCAAAGCAGGATAAACGGTTTGCCAAGCAATGCCAGACACTGACCGAAAGTGGAAGGTCTGCCTTCTTCTTTCTCTTCCTCAATCTGCGTGGCGTTGAGCAGGAATATAGCAATGATGGCCACTATCATGTAAATCGGGAAAAGTACACGCCAGCCGAGGCCGAAAGAAGGAATAGCCTGCGTAGCTCCCCACATAGCGATATATGGAGCGAGGAAAGAGGCTATTGCTTTCACAAATTGTCCGAAAGTGAGGCTGCTTGCCAAGCGGTCGCCACGGACAATGTTGGAAAGAAGCGGGTTCAGTGAAGTCTGCATCAAAGCATTTCCTATTCCCAGCAGAGAGAAAGAGATGAGCATCAGTGCATAACTGTCTCCGAAAACAGGCAACAGCAAAGAAGCAAATGTCACAATCAGGCTGAGCAATACTGTTTTCTTCTGACCGACACGACTCATCAGCATGCCGGTAGGTACAGAGAAAATAAGGAACCAGAAGAACACCAGTGAGGGGAAGATGTTTGCCTGTGAATCCGTCAGACCTAAGTCTGCCTTTACATAGTTGGAGGCAATGCCCACCAAGTCAACAAATCCCATCGCGAAGAAACAAAGCATCACAGGGATAAGCTTAGAAAGAGAAGCGTTTTTAGTATTTTCCATTGTTTTATCTATTATAATTTCGTATATTAGCACAGTTATTCTGTTTCTTTCTCAACAGGCTCTTCTTATTTTTTCTCCTTATATCCCTTATGTTCCACAGTCGTGATAAGAACGTATCACAGGGGTGAGCAGACCGTTTCACTACAATGATGTGCTCGTTTCACCCGGGTGAGACGATAGCCATCTCCCATACATAAAGGAAAGATAAAGGCATGTTAGCTCATAGATGATGCCTTCCTAAAAGGTAAACCATTAAAGAACGCGGCAAGAAAGGGCTGTTTTATTTCTTCAGTTTATAGGTTACGAAAGAGTCTACTTTGTAAGCTCCTCCTTTACTATAAAAGTCTATGTGATTATAAGGTTCCGAAGGAAATACCTGATTCGTCATAGCAAATCGTCCGCCATCACCGAAAGCTTCCACACTCGACTTATCCACATACAGACGAAGTTTCAATTCCTCTTTGCCGTCTTCAATCGCGGTCCAGGTCAACATCGGAAAGTTCTCATTGAAACCTACATCACCACTCTTGCGGCGATCCATCGAAAATTTCTTTTCTTTCATGTCGTACTGCATGTCTACTTCTTCTCCTTTATCGTTGTAGAGACGGAAGCCGATGACATCTGCATGCTGATTTCTGATAGCCAGCTCTATTTCATAAGCACCTTCGTTACCGGGAACCAGTTCTTTTACCGTACGGGTTCCGTTCACTCTGAATGAACGCTTCTTAGAAATATCACGCAACTTCAGCAATTCGGGAGAAGGAGCAGATTGAAGATAGATGCCATCTCCTACAGCAAACAGACTCAGGTCACGGGGAACAGAGTTCGGACTACGGTATTGAGAGGTCGGCACATCATTGGCATATTGCCAGTTGCTCATCCATGCGATAGCAATACGGCGGTTATCGGGAGCATCGCTCCAAGTTACAGTAGCATAATGGTCTTTTCCCCAGTCCATCCATTTCGTGACATTTGGCTGATTGTCACAAATAAACTTCTTACCGTCGAAACTGCCGACAAAATATTGAGTTGCGGAATCTCCGAAAGGCCCGTCACCAAGACTGCAGAGCAGTACCCATTTCTTTTCACCGGTTCCTTCTACCGGAAGTTCAAACAGGTCAGGACATTCCCACACATTGCCATGAGCGCCGTATCCTTCGCCGAAGCTGCTTTCAAAGGTCCAGTCTTTCAGATCAGGTGAAGAGAAGATTTGCATCTCCTGTCCTACTGCCAGCACCATGATCCAGCGCTGTGTTCCTTCGTACCAGAAGACTTTCGGGTCACGGAAATCACGTGCTTCGGACACCAGTACAGGATTGTTTTCATATTTGGTAAAAGTACGTCCGTTATCAGTGCTATAAGCGATGCTTTGTACTTGGCGGTCACTGTTTTGAGTATAGATAGCGACGATGGCGCCTGCACCGAAGCCGGCAGTATTATGATGGTCTACTACAGCCGAACCGCTGAAAATAGTGCCGAGTGCATCGGGAGTTATGGCGACGGGGCGATGTTCCCAGTTAATCAGGTCTTTGCTGATCGCATGTCCCCAGTTCATGTTTCCCCATTTGGAGCCGTAAGGATTATACTGATAAAAGAGGTGGTATTCGCCATCTTTATATACCATTCCGTTCGGGTCGTTCATCCATCCGTAAAGCGGAGAGAAATGGTAGGTGGGACGGAACTTCTCCCGGTTACCGGTATCGAAAGTATCGGACAATCTCATTTCTTTGCAGCAAGCAGTATTGTCCGGTGAAAGGTTGACACGAACAGGGTCGTTTGAGTTCATTTTAAATTTAAAAGAGATTGTCTTGCCGGAATAATCGGAAAGGTCTACCGGAACAAAATAATCTACCTTATTGACAGCGAGGCGCACATCGAAGTTCTTTACCTCTTTATTATTAACGATCATACTGATACGTACATCGGGGGAAGCATCTTCTACGGGCAGAAGCAGATACTTCTGGGAAGTATTGACGCGTACAAGGCAATGACCTTCTCCCAGATTTCTAATCTGCAAAGGAGAACCTGCCGCTCGGGTTGAAACAGAAATAGTCATGAGAATAAAACAAATCAGAGCAGTCTGAAGTCGTTTGACAGAAAAAAATAAATTCATGTTCTATGGTATTAAGGTTGTTATACTTTTGATAGTTGTTACAGTGCAAAGATAGGCGCTCCAGAAGGAAGCGCCTATCACTTTTGTTGCAAACGCTGTAAAAGATGTTACCTCTCAGTATACTTTTTATTAATAAGTGCTTTACTTAACGTCTGATACAGTCATCCTATGAATCAATAATTCTTATTTTGAGTATATAATCCGGGAATATAATACAGCTGATTATAAGGTATCGGGAAAAACTCATTCTTATTCGGCTCATAATGGGCGTCTTTATAATATTGAGCATAAGTTTGTCCGTCATATACATTATTCTGTTCACTTGCAAAGTAAGCATTCAACGTTTCGGAAGCAATTCCCCAACGACGTAAGTCAAAATAACGTCCATTTTCCATAGCCATTTCCAAACGACGTTCCCAACGCAGACATTTACGTGCTGTTTCTTTATCCTGAAAATAAGACTCGGGATAAAGAGCGATCTCGCATTGGTCTTTGGCATAAGCAATATGTTTGTTTACTGAATTGGCGGCTCTCTCGCGAATATCATTAATAATAATACGTGCTTCACCCAGTTCACCCAGTTCTACCAATGCTTCAGCACGCATGAGCATCACATCCGTATAACGGAATACATAGTCATTCATAGCAAAAGCTTGCCAAGACCCATTGTATGTTTCTCCTTTAGAACGCTGCGGAACTTCTTTCAAAGAAGTATAATATCCATACGTATTCGGTGTACGGGAATTATTTTTGGTCATCGTATATTCAGCTTCATATTTATACGGATATGTCGGCATACCTACCGTATGGAATAAACGTGGGTCCCACTTCTGTTCATCCACCTCACCATTGACCGGATAATCTATTTCCTCATTATAATCATCAAACATGGGTAAACCATCTTTAGTTTTGAATGCATTAACCAGGTTTTGTGACGGCTTATGAAAGTCCCATCCACAAGACCACATTCCCCAGCATCCATTCAAAGTGTTCGACCAGTTAGCCCGTCCATAACTTGTATTATCATCCTGATAGTCGGAACATTGTACTGCAAAGATGGATTCTTTACTGTTCTTGTAATCCGGCAAAAAGATATCTCCATAATCTTCCAGATAATCATAACCTGAAGCTGTCACCTCATTCGTATAAGTTACCACCTTCTGCATATAGTCTTCGTTTATGTGGCTCTCACCTGTCGTAGCCTCATAACCGTCTCCCCATGCCAAGTTCAAATAACATTTGGCCAGATAAGAGGCGGCGGCAATCTTATTAACCCGTCCTCCGTCAGTCTGTTCAGCAGGCAATACATTATAAGCAGTCTCAAAATCCGCAATCACCTTACCAAACAGTTCTTCATAAGAAAACTCATCATTACGGATTTGCTCTATACTATTATTGGTATACGCTATTTCATCAATCCAAGGAACCTGGCGGAATAATACCAATAGCTTATAATAGAAATGTGCACGAAGGAATTTCACCTCAGCAACACGTTGTTCTTTTACATTTTCTCCCAAGACCCTGTCTCCGTTTCTGTCTAAAGCAACCAATGCCCGATTGCAACGGGAGACAGCACAATATAAACGATACCAAAGTTCATCCATTTCATTTGGAGTAGTAGCTGTCAACGTCGACCAAATTTCCAGAGGGTGATATCCTGTATCCGTCGTTCCCGATCCTCCTTTCAGACAGTCATCAGAAGTAATGTCACCGTAAGGAAATAAGTTGAACGGATATGAATACCAACAGTCTCCTAACATGGCATAAGCAGCGTTTACCATCTTTTCAGGATCTGAAAAAGCTTTATCCTCATCAATAACCGCTGTTGGACTATAGTCTAGAAAATCATCACAGTTTGTCAAGGTCAAGCTCATCAGGCAAGCTGTCACTAACATATATATCTTCTTCATAATTCTTCCTTTTTAAATATTAAAAACCAAGTTGTAAACCAAATGAAATAGAAGTAGCCAACGGATAATTCCAATCAGGATTCTCCGGATCAGAGCAAGTCAGACTTTTACTCTTGATAGTCAGCAAGTTTTGTCCTGACAAATAAACACGTGCACTGCTCATTTTGAATTTAGACAAGAACGATGCAGGCAAATTATATCCTAATTGCAGATTACGAAGTTTCAAATAAGAACCATTTTCTACGAAATAGGTTGAGGAACGTCCTTCATCAGCTGTATTGTTAGTAGTCAATGCAGGGATAGTGGAACCTGTATTGTTTGTATTCCATGCACCCAACAAACGATTTCCCTTGTTTGAGCCAGCATCCGTTATACTCCAGAAGTCTGTCTGGAATTTCTGGTTATTGTACACATCTTTATCATATACACCTTGCCAGAACATGCTTAAATCAAATCCTTTATAATTCAGTGCAATATTCAAACCGTAAGAAAAAGCCGGAACAGGATTGTAAATCCAAGTCTGGTCATCAGCTGTTATGCCATTTTTACCATCGAGGTCAGCATACTTCAGACCACCGACACGCGCATTTGGCTGACCGGAAGCATCGACTTCTGCCTGATTCTGGAAAATTCCTTCTACTACATACCCTACGATGGAACCATAAGGCCGACCGGATTCAACCAGATTTTCAGTTGTCGTATGAGCATAAGACCCTGTTGACGTTTCCGGAAGGTAAGTGACCTTATTACGGAAGAAGTCCAGATTAGCAGTGACATCAAGACCAAGTCCACAAGCTAAGTTTTTACGATATCCCAGTGCAAATTCCATACCCCAGTTGCGTAAGGAAGGACCATTAGCCCATGAAGCGCCACCTTCGCCCAAAGCCCCCAGATAAGCAGGATTGATCAACATATCGTCTACATCCTTGACGAAACCATCGACAGATCCATACAAACTACCCTTAAAAAGAGTGAAGTCCGTACCTATATTAAATTGTTCTGCAGATTCCCATTTCAGATTAGGATTGGCAAGTTGGGTAGCACGATAGCCTGACGGGAAAGTTCCTGAATATTGCAAAAACAAGTCATAAGCCGTAGAAGTTACCCGGTCCAGTCCATAATCGGCTACATACAAACCAAACTGCGCATTGTTATCAATAGCCTGATTACCGGTCTGTCCCCATGAGAAACGCAGTTTCCAGTCATCCATCCAATCCTTCCGGAGCAGTTTCGACAAACGTAGTCCCAGCGTGGCGGCAGGAAAAGTTCCCCAACGATTGTCCTTGCCAAAACGTGAAGAGCCGTCACGGCGAATAGTAAACGATGCCAGAATAAAATCATCATAGTTATAATCCACCTTTCCAAAGAAAGAAACCAGTCTATATCCTACTTTGGCACCGGAATTTCTCGTTGTTCCTGTTGCTGCATTCGGCCACATATAGTCTTTATCTTCCAATGCATACTCTTCTGAATAAGCGGAGAAATCAATCACTGACTGCTTGGACATTTCAGTACCCAGTAATACAGTAAAATCATGTTTATCTGCAAGCAGGAAATTGTAGTTGGGCGTGTTGGACCATGTCCAGTTTGTTTCATTATTATGAGACAATGTTGTCTTTGCAATATCATTATTGACAATATCCGAATGATACGTATTCGTCATTGAATTAATGAAAGAAGAATAATGGTCGATACCAAAGTTAGATCGAAGTGACAGTCCTTTAATCGGTTTCAGTTCTACATATCCATTACCAAACAAACGCCAATAATCCAAATGATTATCACGGTTATCGTACGATTCGCGCAATGGATTCTGACGGTCGCTCATACCACCGACAGGACCTGCAAATTAGGTTTCCTGTCCGCGTCCCCAACGGGGGATCACGGAATATATTTATATTAGGCGTCCAGTAAGTTAATGCGTGATATTGGCTGTAGTCTTCTTTTCGTTGTGTGTCGTTATAGATGGCACGTCCTTCGTCGGCTATGGAAGAAGCGACTTCCTTAATCAAAGCGTCATTCCAGGCCGCAGCCATTCCGATAGCCTGTGGGAATACGGTTACATGATATTTAGTGCGTCCGATGCCATGCAGACATTCATTCCACCAGTTATAGGCAGGGATTCCCAGCCGTTCAACAGGAGGTGTGCTATTCAGCATTTGCTTTACTTTTTCTTCCAGCGTCAGGCGAGAAACCAGATCTTCCACACGTTGTTCGACAGGAAGTTGCGGATCTCTGAACGGAAACTTTTCCTGTGCCAAAAGATGCAGGCTCATACTGCATGCAAGGATAGTTAACAAGTCTCTTTTTATATTCATACTATCAGTTTTTTAATTCACAAGCAAAAATAGAAGGTCCGATGTATCTGTTATTTAGTTTGCTTTACCATTTTTATAGTACCATCCGGATTGTAGTACAGCTTGTCCACACAAATGGAACGCAACCAATCCTGACCGGACAGTGCACTGTTGTGATAGAAAGAATACCATTGTCCTTTGAACTCGACAATAGAACCATGATTGGTATAACTGTCGGTAGGTTCCATATAAATTCCCTTGTATTCCCAGGGACCCAAAGGCGAATCGCTGATTGCATAACACATCCGGTTGTGTTTTTCCCCGTCGTCATGATTGTCCGAATAAGACAAATAATATTTTCCGTTATGCTTATGTATCCAAGTAGCCTCATGGAAATCTACCAGCCCTTCCATAGTCCGCATGGTACCATCCAGTTCTATCATATTATCTTTCAGCTTCCCTCCTTTGCAGATGCCACCACCGCCATTATAAATGTAAGCTTGTCCGTCATCATCCACAAATACACAAGGATCAATCATCGGGTCCATTCCTTCAATATATCCCTGCACTTTAAATCCTTCTGCGGGTTTATTGCTGGTAGCCACACCAATCTTCCAGCTGTCATTCCAATCCGTTTCACTGGGATGAGGGAAATAAAAATAGTAGGTACCATTTCTGTAAGCACAATCCGGGGCCCACATGAAACCTCCTTCTTTCCGTCCCCACGGCACTTGCTCAGAACTCAGGATTTCTCCATGATCCGTCCAATTGATCATGTCATCGGTGGAGAACACATGATACCGGTCCATCAAGTCGCATCCACGCGGAGGAGCAATATCATGCGAAGCATACACATACAATCTGCCATCTTTCCAGACATGTGCTGACGGGTCAGCAGTGTACATGTGCCGGATAAAAGGATTCGGACCAGCCGGATTCAGTTTAGTATTATATGCTATCGCTTTTTCCTTTCTCAGAATCTTAGCAGCTTCCCCCACCAATTTCAAATAATGATCGCTTTCTACTCCTTCTTCAATAGGTACAAATGTACTTTTCCCTACAGGGACCTTTTGGGCGCATTTAAAGATGGCAGTCCCTTCATCTATTTCATCAAACATAGCTACATAAATCATTTCGGCACCTGCACGAATGGCTCCCGTCAATTGCGTCCAAAGGAAAGAACCTTTATTGCGGGGAATAAACGAGTTATGATCTTTTCCTTTCAGATTTCCCCATGAAAAACCGGGGAAAACCAACGGAGCGTAATCCACCTGATTCTTCTTTGCCCACTGAATATCTTCTTCCACCAATTTCTGGTACTTGGGATAAGTCGTTTCATTATAACGCCCTACAAACCAAGGCATCATAATATCGCATTTGCGGATGAGTTCATGCAGTCGGGGGTCCGGCTCCGTATCTCCTTCCAGCACACGCCACTGAGTAGGTACTCCAAGCATCACACTGAATCCTTGTGATTTCAAGCCATCAATAATATGAGCAACTTCTTTCAGTCCGTAACGGCGATTATCATTAAATCCGACTCCCCAAACCGTAACCAGCGGTTTACCGTTGTGATACAAATAAGACGGATTCTTTGCATGGTCTTTTAATGAATAGCGTTCTGATATTTCTGCGATGTCTTTCAGCAATAACCGCTCTTCTCCCGGCTGCATGCCGCTCAGGTCGTACATCACACAGATAGCCCGTTCGTATTTATTAGCAGACTTCATCGCTGAGTTCAACACCTTATTAAAGTGTTTCAATCCGCTTTCATTTCGTATTTCTGTGATAAAACGCTGCATGAAGACACCATCCAGTCCATACTCCTTCATCCATCTGAAATGGACATCTACGGTAGATTCATCATGAGAAGAAAACACATAAGCCGGTTTGCCGTCAGCAAAGGAAAATTCGGTCTTATAGAGTTTCTTATACTCCGACACTTCCGGCCAAAGATCCACCGAACATGAGCCCGGACGGAACCCGTTGCGTCCATTATAATGATGCCAACCACGGCCCGAGCCGTCACCAGGGGTGTTGAACCACCCCTGATAACCTGCCATGACCAATCCTTTGTAAGAATTATACTGTTTCCCACCGGATTGTGCCATCACCCCTATTGAAAACAATAAATACACCAACAACCAATCAAACCTTTTTACCATGTTATTTTTTTATTTTTCATGTTATGTTATTAAGTCTGCCAAAAATTATTTTTCAGCAAAGTAAAGGGGCATCCCTTAATAAATACCACAAAAACCAATTAATAATGACTTAAAATCGAATTAATTGAGGCAAAAGAAGAGTATTTGTAGAAATATTATACAGAAATATATAAATATCACAGTTTGTAGTCCGCATTTCTCATGCGGACTACAAACAAATCAGGTCATTTATTATTTACTTAAACTTCGAACAGGTTTCTTGCGCAGTCGTATCCTTCTTCATAAAATTCCGTCAGTTTCTGCACATCCCGTTCAATCCGGTCCACCATAACCGGCTTCAGCGGACGAATGACGATAATCTTTCCTTCATCCTCCATTTGTTCCACCATTTCCAGCTGCTCATTGTAAACAGCACACCGACGGCTCAACGCTTCGCGCAACTTCGGATATTTCCGGTAAACAAAGGATGGAATACGGATATCTTTGGTATCTTTCCGATAACCGCGATTACGGGTAAGTACAACCACATTACGGGTGCAACCGTCAGCAATAGCCCGCTGCAAAGGAATAGAGTCTACAATCCCCCCATCGAGCATCGGAACATCATCCACATAAGTAATAGGACAAACAAAAGGCAGGCTACTGGACGCCCGTACAATATCAATCACGCGGCTTTTATCCCGTTTCTCTTCGAAATAGTTGGCTTCGCCCGTCACACAATTCGTTGTTACCATCACGAAACGTTCGGGAGAAGCAAAGTATGTATCATAATCATAGGGAAGAATATGTTCGGGAAATTCATTGAAAAGCAAATCGAAGTCAAGGATGTTACGTTTCCTGAACAAATGTTTCAAACCGATATAATTGTACTTCTCCAACAAGTCGATATTGCTGAACTTTGCACGCCCACGCTGGCGGGATGCATACGACAAACCATTGCAAGCTCCTGCCGACACCCCGATCGCATAAGGAAAACGAATATTATGATCCATTAAATAGTCGAGTACACCGCAGGTGAATACTCCCCGCATTCCTCCCCCTTCAAGTACTAACCCTGTATGCTCATCCAATTTCAAGTCTTTCATTTTTTTCTCCCTTATTCTTATTCCTGCGGATGACCAGCAAAGATGACAATTCCCGCATCACAAGCTCATCCTCGGATAATTTTGTATACGAAAGATGGCTCATTACCAACAATCCATCTTTCTCCCTGGTTACTAACTCTTCTACTCCTGCAAACCGTACTATCGTTATCTGACCGGAATAACGAGCCTGCAAGTCATTCATGCACCGACAGAACTCCTCATCGTCCGTATCAAAAAGAAAAAGACGCACCGAATGACCGTTTTGCAACATTATACTAATATACGAAAGCAAGAATATATCGATCATTCCTCCCAAAACAAAGCTAACCAGCGCTCCCTCCCGATAACCGCGATTCACAAATACGGCAACAGGACACTTCACCTGTTCCATTATGTCATCAATCTTATCACGGAAAAGCGTCAGCCACAAAATAGCTCCCGGAGTTCCCGGCATTTCGGGACGGTAATGGCTTCCGGCTCCCAAAAGCAACATATCAGGATGTTCTTTGCGGATAAAGTGAATCATTTCCTGCACCAGTTTATCCGTCACCCGATAATGATTGTCCACCTGAATATTCAGTTCGGCAGCTCTTTGATTGAGCAAAGCAAAACTTTCGCTTTCATAATGTTCGGCATCTAACGGATTCAAATCCGTACCCACCGTATAATGCGCTGCAATCACATGTTCTTTCTTCAACTGCTTCCCAAACAATAAATCATAAATGGAAAGCAGACTACGTCCGGATTCCGGACGACCAAAGCAAAATATAAGTTTGCGCTTCAAAGATAACTTTTCTTCCCGATGTACAAAGAAACGTCCGACCAAATGTAGCAGCGGAGTAGTCATAAAGGTTGTAACTAGCGCCATAATGACCAAAATTACGAAAATAGACGGAGGTAGTACTCCCATTTCATAACCGATATTCAATGCAACCAATTCCATCAATCCGCGTGTATTCATCAAGGTGCCGACCGTCAGACTGTCTTTCCACGACTCACCCACCAGACGGGCAGCTATGGCACAACCTCCAAGTTTGCCGACGATAGCCACTGTCACCAACAGCAAACACACCATCCACAGTTCCGGACTGTTGATCAGACCTATCTCCGTACGCAACCCCGTAAACGCAAAGAACAACGGCAGGAAAAAGACCAAAGAAATATCTTCCACCTTTTCCATCATCACCTTGCGGAAACCCAGATTCGAGGGCATCACCACCCCCGCCATAAAAGCTCCAAACAAAGCATGAATACCGATAATCTCGGTCAGGCAGGAAGAAATGATAAGAATCAACAGGATAAATGCCACAAACGTTTTATTGATTGCCTCCTTATTGGCATATACCTCCCCCACCTTTTTCAGAAACGGACGGACCACCAGAAACATTACTGCAATATAGACTACGGCCAACCCTACGGAATAAAGTGCACTGGCAAAGCTACCCGCCTTTGAGATAGCAATAACCACAGCCAGCAAACACCAGGCAGTTACATCATCATTGGCAGCAGAAGCAATCGCAAGAGTCCCCAAGGGAGTTTTGGTCATATTTCGTTCCTGAATGATACGCGCCAGCACAGGGAAAGCGGTAATACTCATGGAGATACCTATAAACAAGGCAAAAGGTAAAAAGGGCGTATGATCGGCGGCATACGTTTCATAAATCCAGTAAGAGGACAGGATACCGAGAAAGAAAGGTACCAAAATCCCGGCATGACTGATCACCAGCGTTTCATTAATCTTATTTTTCAGCACACTGAAATCCAGTTCCATGCCGATAACGAACATAAAAAGGATCAATCCGACCTGGCTCAGCAGTTCAAGATTGGTCAGCGAGTGGACAGGGAACAGAAAGTGAAAAGCTTCCGGGAAAAAAAATCCCAGGACAGAAGGCCCCAAGACAATGCCGGCTACGATTTCCCCAATCACCCCCGGCTGTCCGATGAGACTAAACAAATAGCCGAAAAGACGTACCATTAATAATACGGCAATAATCTGGATAAGCAATGTCGTCAGCGGATGATGCAGATTATCTTGCATAAATTGAAGAAACATGGCAAAAGGACCCTCCTGTACCATGTTTAACGTATTTGCCGCGTGATGTGAAAACCTGTCGCCTTCTTCAATAGCAACATAAATCAGCCCTCCAAACAGAAGGAGCATAAGTACATAGATGATGTAATTCTTCCGGGCTTTATTCTGCATAAACTTGTTTTTTGCTATTTGTTGCATAATTATAATAAAAACAAACGAAAAAGGCAGATAGTTTGGCAAAAATAATAAATATTCAAACAATATCTTGTTTTTTTGCTTCAATCTATGTAACTTTAGGCTAGCTTAATTGTTTAAGTAGGAAAATTCAAAAAAAGTCCTGCCCGCAGGCAAGCACTATGAGAATACAGTTTGAAATTAAAGAAAAGTTGCCGGAAATTATTCAGGAAATTCTACATTCCGACAAATGGCAAACTTCCGTGAAGGAAGAAATCAGCGGTCGGACGACCGTGGTAATTCGTGATCAAGCGTATGGTTCAGAAGCAACCATTGAGATTTATGCTCAGTCAATAGAAATCAAAACCGCCTGGTCAAAGTACTTCTACCGTATATTTACAGCCAACGATCTCGTCTGGTGTGAATATAATGGTGCCTATCGTGGATTACTGGAACAAGTGCTCTTACCAACCATTACTCCTAAAGAAAGCCTGCTTGATTCTGATGTTACGGAGAGTTCACTCTATGGTCGTGAACATAAAAAATTGAGAGAATATGCCGAAGATAATCTGAAGCTGAAACAATTCCGCCGGGAGAACTTCAATGAACAGAGGAACGGAACCGCAGCATTCGACCATCCGAAACGGGTATATGATGAGTTTATAAAAGAGGACTATGTAGTGACACCCAAGACAGAATAATAAATCAAAGGAAGGGGGAATAAATCCAAGGTATTATATCAGTGCGGATAATAAGAATCACGTGAATTTCATTTCATAGAATTCTAATTATCCGCACTTTAGATATAATCTTGTGCCAATAAGGCGGCACTAATGTGTAATGCCCAAACCTTTCAAATCTTCTTTCGACACGGTAAAATCCTGTCCCGTTCTGATCCGTTCCAGTACTAAGTCTCCTACATGCCGGGCATCCTGTTCTGTCCGGAAAGTCTTTCTCCCGGTGACAGCCGGAATAAAAGGCTGGGCAATAATCACACGTTCTCCTTTATAAATCTGATAGCCATATCCGATACTATCTTCACCTTGTATCACTTCCAAATGATATGGGTCAGAGAGGTTCACCTTCTTATAGCAAGTAATTCCTCCGCCCAACAGCAGAACAATAAGACCAATACCTATCCACTTTTTATTTCTCTTCATATTCATAAGGCTTCAATTCCCAAGTATCATCATAGAATGAAGAGGAGGAAGTTCCGGTGCCACCGGTAGCGACAATTCCCCGTTTACCTGTCGAAAAACAAACCGCTTTCACACGCGAACTGCCTTCAAAATCCGTCAGGTCTTCTCCATCCCACAAGTCCGTTGCCGGATCATATATCCAGTAATTAGAACGAAGGCTCGATGAGGATGTTTGTCCCAAAGCGATATATCCTTTGCCATCAATCACAAAAGCACAGCCATAACAGCGTACAATCGAGGTATAATCATCATCGTAATCATCGTCGCTTGAATCTTTGATATCCCGTAACTGTTTCCAGGGCGTGCTTTGTGAAGGGTCGAAACACCAGAAATCATAAACGTCCGCATTATTATTTTCGCCTCCGCAGATGTAGGCTATATCATCAATGACAAAGACCATCCCTCCCTGACGTTTCTGTCCGCCGAACCCATTAATGATTGTCCACTGCGAACCGGAAGCAGCCGAAGGATCAAACTGATAAAAATCTTTCAGGTAATTATCGTTATACCCCGTACCGACATAACCATAATTTCCTATACCAAATCCCAGTGCATACATACGGGCACCTCCCCCGAAGGGGTCCATCTGTTTCCAGTTTCCCGTCGCCGGGTCGTATTCCCAACAATCATCCAGATAGTCATTGGCATCTTTGTCATATCCACCGACAATATATCCTTTGGTACCTACAGCAAATCCTGTAGCGGCATTCCGTGCGATAGCCTCATCGGGCATATCTTCACACTGTGTCCACCAGTCATTGTCAATATGGTATTCCCAAAGGTCCTTCAGGCGTTCCTTCTTGCTCCCCCGGTACCCACCGCAGAGATAGCCTTTATTGCCAATAGTAAATCCGGCGGCATCCATACGCGCCACTCCGTCAAAATCCGAACGACGATACCAAACTCCGGCTGTATACTCCGTATCTTCCGTACATGCAGCCAGCGACAATAGTGCAACCAGCATCCAAAGTAATCTATTCATTTTTTTATTCATTAAAATTTGTCGTTAAATACAGCCGCAAATGTAGGGGGCAACGGCTATGAATAAAAAAACTATCGACAAACAGAAACATTCTGTCTACCAACAAAATTGAAGTCGATAAATAGACAGACTTAGTCGATAGTTTTTGGGGAACCTCCCTAAATGTCCTTCTTTTGCCGCCACAAAACCAATTGAATTATTGTTCATGAAATCATTGATAACACTTCTTTTTATTTTGATATTCTTCTCCTTTTTCGCCTGCCAGAACGATGCGTCTTTAGTAGGAGGAAAATGGGTGGAAAGTTCGTTTCGGAATGTACAGACAGATACGTGTACGGTATTGCTCAGTACAGTCCTAAGCGATTCGCTTGCCACTTCCGGAGATACTGTATGCCAGATAGGACACCGCAAGGACGCGTTGTGGGGAGAAATCACCGCTTCCTTTTATGCGGAGTATGAAGTACCTTCCGTCTCTTTTGACGAAAGTATCGATTACCTGTTCGATTCCATTACGATCCGCCTTTATTCTTCGGGCGACTATCTGGGAGACACATTGGTCACCCAGCGGATTTCGATGTATCCCCTGACAGAAAATATCCAACTGGACGATGCGAATTATTTATATAGTACCAGCAATATAGCTTATGACAGCCAGAACCCACTGAGTTCTTTCAGCTTCACTCCCACTCCCGGACGACGGAGCAAGGAACTGGAAGTCCGCCTGCCCGACGAATGGGGCAAGGAATGGTTCAACCTGCTGCTGGAAGACAACCGGGTAATGGAGTCACAAACCTTTTTTCAGAATTATTTTAAAGGTATCGCCTTCATTCCGGATATGAACGCCGCATGCGTCAATGGATTTCAGGTGAATGATTCCAGCTTCTGCATCACGCTTTATTACCATTCGCTGACGGAGGTCATCACTGAAAAGGAACTGGTATTCAATGCAAGCACTACGCTTACCTTTAATAAAATAGAGTACGACCGGAACGGCACGCCGCTAGAGGATCTGCAAAGCGGAGACGACAACGCGTTATCCACCTCTCTGAGCAACCACCAGGCATATATGCAGGGAATGACGGGCATGTACATCTCCATTGATTTTCCCCATCTCAACAATCTTTGTATGGAAGGTGACCTGGTGACCATCGAAAGTGCCACCTTACAATTATATCCGGTAAAAGGGACTTATGGAGGAATGTATCCGCTTCCCCAAACACTGTCACTTTATACCGCCAACAAAGACAATGTGACGCAGGGAGTTATCACGGACCTTACAGGAAACTCCGTACAAACCGGAAATCTCGTCGTCGATGAAGTGACCTACGAAAAGACTTATTACTCATTCGATCTCACCTCTTTCCTGCAAACAAATCTGGGAACGACCGGTTACAACCGACAAAAGCTGCAACTAATCCTTCCGGACAATCTGTTTTTCACGACTCTGCAAGGTGTCATTTTCGGTGACGGAGATAACACGACCAACCGAGAAACCACCAAACTTATCATACTTTACAAAACCTATCAAAAATGAAAAAGATTTTGTTTTGCATTTTGGCTCTTTACAGCCCTGTCTCCATACTGATCGCTCAAAATACCACCAATTCACCTACCTCCATGTTCGGCTTGGGAGAAATCTCTACCGGTGAAGGCGGACAATATGCAGGTTTGGGAGGCGCAGGCATCGCCCTGCGTGGAAGCAATTTTCTGAACACCGCCAATCCCGCATCACTCACCGAACTTACCGAACAGCGGTTTCAGATAGATGCCGGTATTATGGGATCTTACCAGAACTATACACAACGGGGAGCCAGCAATCATTCCGTCACAGGAAACCTGAACAATCTAAGTATTGGTTGCCGGATTATCCCCCGCTGGTATGGAGCCGTTTTTTTGGCGCCCGTGAGCAGTGTAGGATATGCCATCACACTGGATGAAGAAATAGCAGGCACTAATGGAAGCACCGTTTCCTCTCTTTTTCAAGGAGAAGGAGGGCTTTCCAAGATGGGAGTCAGCACGGCGTACCTGTTTGGCAAAGGTCTTTCCGTCGGCACCAACCTTTCTTATGTCACAGGAACGATCACTCAAACTGAAACACAAGGCAACGCCACCGAAGAAACCAGTTCTTACAAACATACCTTTTATGCCGATTTTGGTATTCAGTACAAATGGGCAATCGACCGCGAACGTTTCTTCGTTGCCGGAGCCGTATACGGATACTCACAGAACTTCAGGCAAGAGAACAACCTCTACGTCAGCAGCAGTTCAGGAGGAGAAGATATTGAAAGCAGCCTGAAACGGTACCGTCAGTGCCTTCCACAATTTTTCGGTGTAGGAGCATCCTACAACTGTCTGCGCTGGATGGCAACCATCGACTATAAATACATTGACTGGAGCCGGATGGAGTCTTCGCAGTCCAACGTCAGTTTTCAAAACCAGCACCGGCTATCCCTGGGAGGAAAATATACGCCGGGCAATGTGTACCGTAACCCGGTCAGCCTGTTACTGGGAACAGGAATCAGCAATTCATACATCGTTATCCAAAAGAAGAAAGCGACCGATTATTACATCAGCACCGGACTAAATTTCGGATTACGCAATAATAATGTACTCTCTTTCGGCCTGAAATACAAAGGTCAGATGAAGGTCCCTAACGGTATGCAAAAAGAAAACAGCTTCTCTTTGTTCTTAAATATCACCTTCTCCGAACGGACCTATCGCGCTAAGATACAGTAATATTCATTCTTTTTTTATGCAATTTGAGTACAAAAAGACGGATTTCAAGAGAGGAATCCGTATATTTGTAGCCAAAACAATTTAATATTAATTTCATCAGAATGAAAAAGAGTATCCTTATCGCTGCCTTAGGCTTGTTCAGCCTGAGCGCAATGGCACAAGACGCAAAACCCGAAGAGGGCTTCGTTTTCACAACAGTGAAAGAAAATCCGATTACCTCCATCAAAAACCAGAACCGTTCGAGCACCTGCTGGAGCTTCTCTGCTTTGGGATTTCTGGAATCAGAACTACTTCGTTTAGGTAAAGGCGAATATGACCTTTCGGAAATGTTTGTTGTACACAAAACAATGGAAGACCGTGGAGCAAACTACGTACGCTATCATGGCGACAGTTCTTTCTCTCCCGGTGGAAGTTTCTATGACATTATTTACTGTATGAAGAACTACGGCCTTGTTCCGCAGGAAGCAATGCCGGGTATCATGTACGGTGATTCACTGCCGGTACACAACGAACTGGATGCCGTAGCAGAAGGTTACATCAACGCTATCGCCAAAGGTAAACTCACTAAGCTGACTCCGGTATGGAAAAAAGGTCTTAGCGCTATCTACGATACTTATCTGGGAGCATGCCCGGAAAACTTCACTTACAACGGTAAGGAATATACTCCGAAAACTTTCGCTGAATCACTCGGACTGAAAGCTGAAGACTATGTATCACTGACTTCTTACACACATCATCCTTTCTATTCTCAATTCGCCATCGAAATTCAGGATAACTGGCGTAACGGTCTGTCATACAACCTTCCGATCGATGAGTTCATGGCTGTAATGGACAATGCCGTTAAAAAAGGATATACATTCGCATGGGGCAGTGACGTCAGCGAGCAAGGTTTCACCCGTGACGGTATCGCTGTAATGCCGGACGCTGCCAAAGGTGCAGAACTGACAGGTTCGGATATGGCCCGCTGGACAGGTATGACAGCTGCCGACAAACGCAAAGAACTGACTTCCAGACCACTTCCGGAAATGGAAATCACTCAGGAAATGCGCCAGACAGCTTTCGACAACTGGGAAACTACAGACGACCACGGAATGGTTATCTACGGTATCGCTAAAGACCAGAATGGTAAAGAATACTTCATGGTAAAGAACTCCTGGGGCAAATCAGGTAAATATGACGGAATCTGGTATGCTTCCAAAGCATTCGTCGCTTACAAGACTATGAATATCCTGGTACACAAGGATGCACTTCCCAAAGAAATAGCAAAGAAACTGGGTATCAAATAAAGAGATGACTCTTATATAAGAACAAAAGCCCCGGAAGCGATTTCTGCTCCCGGGGCTTTTGTCTTATCATCATCTTCCGCCTGCAACGATTTATCAAAGACAGCAGCGCTTTAAAAGAGACTCAACTTACCGATATATTCCGTAAACTTCTCCTTATAATTATCCCCGACAGGAATATACGTCGTCTTATCAAAGATAATGCGGAGACGGGAAACTTCTGTAATCTTGCGAAGATTGACAATATAAGAACGGTGTACCCGCATGAAATACGCGGGAAGCCGCTCCTCCATCTTCTGAAGGCTGGCAAGAGTAATGACCGGTTTATCTTCACCTTCTATGAAAATACGTACATATTCACTCATACTTTCAATGTACCGTATATTTTTCACATCGATACGTACCACCCTATAATCACTCTTTACAAACAAAGAATCTCCCTTTATCTGCGAACTGTTCCCCAGTTCTCCCTGCTGCTCCAGCAACCGGTATTCAAATTGTTTCCGTGCCTTATCCGCCGCTTTCAGTAAATCCTGGAACTCAAACGGTTTCAAGAGGTAATCGACAGCATCCAGTTTGAAACCGTCAACCGCATATTCAGAATAAGCAGTCGTGAAGATAACCAACGGATGGTTGATAAGCGAACGGATAAAATCCAGTCCGTTCAAATCGGGCATATTGATATCCACAAGGATCAGGTCTATATCCTCATCAGCCAGTACCTTCATCGCCTCAAAAGCATCCTGGCAAGGCTTGACTAAAGACAGAAAAGGAACACGGGATATATAATCCGTCAGTTGCTTCAATGCCAAAGGTTCATCATCAATCGCTATACATTTCATTATAATAAAGGTACAATAAGTAAAACATCAAATTTATTATCTTCCTCCGTAATGGAAAGGGTATAATCATTGCCAAACAACAGCCTTAAGCGTTTACGAACGTTTTCCAGACCGATACCATGATGCTGCTCATCAGACGAGCCGCCTGTACTGTTGGTACATCTGAAAGAGAGCCTGTTTCCGTCTTCCAGTTGCATCACTACATGAACGAACGATTCTTTCCGATAGCTGATTCCATGCTTGAAAGCGTTTTCCACAAAAGAGACAAAGAGCAAAGGCGGTATCTGTACCTCGGGTACTTCAAGAGGAAAATTCTTTTCAATGGATACTCTGTCAGGATAACGCAAACTCATTAATGTGACATAATTTTCCAGAAACTGGATTTCACGCGACAGCAGAATGGTTTTGTTGCTGGCTTCGTAAAGTACGTAACGCATTAACTTGGAAAGTTCCACAATCGTACTTTTCGCTTTTCCCGTATCGATATCCACCAGTGCATGAATATTATTAAGCGTATTCATGAAGAAATGCGGGTTTATCTGATATTTCAGGTATTGCAGTTCGGACTGCAGATGTTGGTGTTTCAGTTCTTTCAGCATTTCTTCGTCCCGGAAGGACTTGAAAAACAACTTGACTGCAATATTAAATCCGACCATCAGAAAAGCTACCACAAAATGAATAAGATAGCGGATAGTGAAAGGAGGAAAAGGATAAGGAGCCGGCTTAGGAAAGCCACCTGGTCGTTGGGGCTTTTCCACATCAGGCTCCATCGATCGAAGCTCATCCCAATGGATAGACTCTTCTTTACGAGCTCTCTCTCTCATTTCTATAAGTTGATTTCTCCGGTTCTCTTTACTATCGCCATTCTTATCATGAATCTTCTCATGCCTGAACTTCCCCGGAAACCGTTCCATAGAAGGAGCAGGAGCGATCAGGCACGAAATAGCGATCAGAAAAACCACAGAAATAATATAGGGCCAATATCTTTTTCTGAAAAGAAAATACGGAACCAATACGTAATTGTTCAACAGAAACAGCACGAAAAAAGGGAGGATAGTCAACCAGGAGTCATGGATCACCGCACGACTTTCCTCTCTTTCGAGCCCACCATTAACGGCAAAGTATCCGCCGATCAATGGGAGAAGAAAAATAACAGTCCAGATAGCCCCATAAATGCTCTGTTCCAGCAATTGTTGTTTACGCAGTCTTTTCATGCTTCATTGTTCCAAATGATTGATACAAAGATAGAACCGTTACTTCTACTCCACAAAAAGAATCGACCAAAGTACTCTTTTCAACGGTAAACTGCTGTTTACCATCCCCCGGGGCATCCTCCGCCACCCCTCGTATTTCCCACTTGCGTCACCATCGAGCCCGTTGTAAATGTAGCAGCCTGTGCACCGTTCACATTCAGCATTCCCTATACTCCTGAGGCGTCATCTGCACATGCTTACGAAAATATTTATTGAAAAAGGAAAGGTTATTGAATCCCAACGAAAAAGCTATTTCCTTCACAGGCAACCGGGTAGATTTTAATTGCGCCTTCGCATTCATGACAATAATTCCCGTGATGATGGCCAAAGGACTGTGACCGCTGGCTTTTCGGATAGCACCGGAAAAATGCGCCGGAGTCACTCCGCACTTTTTCGCATAAAAGGAGACTTCATGCTCCTGCGTATAGTTTGCCATCAACAACTGGATAAACTGACGATAGAGTTCATGCTCCCGCTTTATCGGCTCGTTGGTCGTCGGTTTGCAACGTTTATACAGCTCGCCCACTCCCTGAAAGAATATGGTAAATATAGATTTCAGTATCTCCTTATTGTCCAGCGTGTTCGGCAAGGCATAGGCACGAATAAGCAAGCTAAAAGCATTCCGGTACAATTGAGCTATTTCTTCCGTCAGCGGCATAATGGGATTATTCAGAATCATAGGAAGAAAATCCAGAAACGTCTCCACATAACTTACCCGCGCTATGAACTCCGAAGAAAAACCGGCAAAACAGACACGGGTATCCGAAGATACTTCGTGAATCTGGATAAATGATCCGGGAAGCACAGTCACAAAATCATTCCGGCTGATTGTATACTCGGACAGATTGATAGTAGCGCGTACGGTTCCCCGCGTACAAAGCACAAAAACTCCCGCCTTTATATGGCAGGGAAAACGACCGTACTGATTCAGGATGTCACCAGTTATACTGTCATCCGTAACAAAATCAACCGGAAGATCAAATTTGGGAAGCGCATCATCTATAATCATAATTAAGAAATTTAGTTCCACAAAGATATCTTTTTCCTTTTGATATCCAGTCAAGCTTTTTATTAAAATATGAAAAACAGAACATTTATTCAAAAGGAAGGGACATTACGAATATTCATTCCAAGACACATATATACAAAATAATTAGAATAGAACATCGAATACGAAAAATGGAGCTTGATGTAGAAACAAGAATAGACGACATTTGCAATGTTTTAATAAATACTTAGATATAAAAACTAAAAAGAGAATGAAAACATTACGAAAACTATTATTGGTAGCTTGTGCGGCATTCTTCTTTACATCTTGTGAAGAAACCTATAACGACAAGCTGTTCTGGCCGGGCGAACTCAGCCAGGAATATGGCTCGTATATCAAACCATCGACTCTGGACCTGACCTACAGCGGAGAAAAACTAATCGGAAAATCTGTCAGCTTCATCACAGAAGACAGCAAAAAGGGAACATTGACTTTGAATGATGTCATTCCGGGAGAAAAAGAGACATCTTTCCGGGTGGATTTATTAGAAAAGGAAGATAACTACACCTTCAGCGGAGAGACCGTTTCGGCAGCAGGAGCAACCGTTACATACACCGGTGCCATCACTCCGAAAACGATGAAACTGGATCTGAACGTAACCATGCCGCAAAGCCAATGGATGAACAGTTATCTGCTCAGCGAACTGACACGCGGCAGAGGAAAAGACGTCGTACGTAATCAGGAGACCGGACAATACGAATGGGGCGAAGCGGACAACCAGCTATTGACAGCAGCCTTATATACCGACATGGATCTGGAAATGGTCAAAGATGCCGGAAGTTTATATGCCACCGTCTCTACTTTAATAAAAGGTATGGGAGGATATCTCCTGCCACAATTGCTCCGGAATGTCAATCTGGAATCCGACGGAAACATCACTGCCGAATATACGACTGACGAAATGCAACTGGGAGAACAGAAGTTCAGTGAAATCAATATGGACGACCCTGAATCGATGCAGCAAGTCAGCATGTTCATCATGATGAAACTCATGTTCAATACTTTATCTGCCGAAGACATCGCTGCCGCAACTCAGGGACGCGCTTATGCTCCCTCTCCCCGTGGACTGGCTCACTGGTATGTAAAGAATGACCTGCTTTATGTCAAACTGAGCCTCCCCGCCATCATCAGCCAAGCTATGCAAGGACAGGGAAAGGCGGTCGACGGCAATCTGATTGCAGGCATCGCAGATGCCATCTTGAAAGCCAACCCCTTCTTATTGAAAACACTGCTCGGAGCAGTAAATGAATCGTTGGATAATTCTTTGTTGTCCATGATTGCCAATATGGACTACCAAAGTTTTCAGATGTTCTTTTCGTGGATAAAAGAAGGTATTCCCATGCATATAGAAAAGGTGAACGGGCACACTCATATATATCTGGACAGGGCAGCATTGAGCCCTATCATCGCTTTCATTCCGAATCTTCAGCCTGTCATGGAAGGCATTCCTAACTTCGGCCCGATGTTGTACGACTCTTATCTTGGTCCGTTGTACGATAACTGGTCTATCATTACCAAGCTGGACTTGGGACTTGACTTGGTTGACAATTAATCATCCGTTTTTCCATCCTAAGAAAAAACATAAATTATAGAAACAATGAAGAAACTATATATACTGACAATACTGATTCTCCTGACCGGATTCGGAACTGCTTTTGCCCAGACATTGAAAGGACATATATATGATGCCAACACGAACGAACCTTTGGTCGGTGCGGCTGTGACATACAAGCTACACGGTAATCAAGGGGTAGTGTCCGACATCAACGGAGCATACGAAATCAAGTTGCCCGAAGGAGGAGTCGACCTGGTATTCAGCTATGTGGGATATGAAGATGTTCTCATGCCCATAGTGATCGGCAGACGGGACGTAATCACCAAAGATGTTTATATGAAAGAAAGCACCAAGCTGCTGGAAGAAGTAGTAGTCAGTGCCGGACGCTTCGAACAGAAGCTGAGCAACGTCACCGTATCGATGGATTTGGTAAAGGCAAGCGATATCGCCCGCCAGGCACCAACGGACATCACTTCCACGCTCCGCACACTGCCCGGTGTGGACATCGTAGACAAACAGCCTTCCATGCGTGGAGGCAGCGGATGGACCTACGGTGTAGGTGCCCGCAGCCAAATTCTGGTAGACGGAATGAGTACGCTGAATCCTAAAACGGGAGAAATCAACTGGAATAACGTACCCCTCGAAAACATCGAGCAGGTAGAAGTGATCAAGGGCGCTTCTTCCGTATTATACGGTTCGTCAGCCTTGAACGGTATCATCAATATACGTACCGCCCGTCCGGGACTGACACCGAAAACCCGCTTCAGCGCATACGTCGGTGTATATGGCGATGCGGAGAACGACGAATACCAATGGAGTGACAAAAGCTTCTGGAAAGACGGAAAATATTCGGTGAAACCTATCCTGCGCGGCAGCCTGCTGAGCGGAATTAGAAATCCGATTTATGAAGGCTTCGACCTTTCCCATTCCCGTCGTATCGGCCATTTTGATGTCAGCGGAAGCATCAATCTGTTCACTGACGAAGGATACCGCCAGCAGGGATACAACAAACGGTTCCGTATGGGCGGCAACCTGACTTACCACCAGCCGGACATGGGAATGAAGATACTCAACTACGGGCTGAATGTGGACTTCCTGACCAACCAGTACGGAGATTTCTTTATCTGGAGATCACCGACCGAAGTTTACAAGCCCTCTCCTTTCACCAATATGGGACGGGAAGAAAACAACTTCCACATCGACCCGTTCATCAACTACGTGAATCCGGAGAACGGAACTTCCCACAAGATCAAAGGCCGTTTCTACCATAGTGCCGACAATATTGTACGTCCGAGTTCGGGTGCATCGATCACCGATATCCTGGGAAATATGGGCACCAATGCACAGACCATCCAGAACATTGCAGGAGGCGACTACAGCTCCCTCTACCCGGCACTGGTAGGTATCGGGTCGGGCCTCATCAACGGAAACCTGGAAGATGCCATGAACGGAGTATTCACTTCACTGGGCAATATCTTCCCGAACGCGACAACGGCAGACTACTGCGACCTTATCTCCTGGGTCATGGACAACGGGATCCCCGGCGATCTGGGCAGCATACAGAACGGACAACTGCCCAGCGACCTTATCCCGTGGCTATCAAACGTAATGAATCCGTCCAGAAATGATTCAAAGACTAAAACGGACAAAAGCTACAATTATTATCTCGACTACCAGTTCAACAAGAAATGGGACGGCGGTGCACAGATCACTACCGGAATGACTTACGAGCACGTCCGTTATGATTCCTCCATTATGGACGAGGTATACAAAAGTGATAACGTGGCTGCCTTCTTCCAGTACGACCAGCGTTTCTGGGACCGTCTGAGCGTATCGGCAGGAGTACGTGCCGAATATTATCGCGTGGACAACCATTACCGCGAAGCGGAAACAAAGATACTCGGAACCAAAGTTCCGTTCCGTCCCGTATTCCGTGCCGGACTGAATTACCAGTTAGCCGACTATAGTTTTATCCGTGCCAGTATAGGTCAGGGTTACCGCAATCCGTCCATCAACGAGAAGTATCTCCGCAAAGATATCGGAGGAGTGGGCATTTATCCGAACCTCGATATCAAACCGGAGAAAGGATACAATGCGGAACTAGGATTCAAACAAGGATACAAAATCGGCAATTTCCAGGGATTTGTCGATGTAGCCGGATTCTATACCGAATATAAAGACATGGTCGAATTCCAGTTCGGTCTGTTCAACAATGCGGATTATAGCATGATCAACAGTATCAGTGATGCCATCCGGATGCTGATGGACGGCAAGGGATTCGGCATCGGGGCACAGTTCCACAACGTATCGAAAGCGCAAATCTATGGAATGGAAATATCAACAAACGGAGTTTATAACTTCAATAAGAATACAAAATTGTTCTACAACTTAGGATATGTATATACCGAACCCCGTGATGCCGACTACAAAGAGCGCAACGAGTTGGAAGATGCCTACTCCGATGCCCTCCAGATGAAAGAAAAATCGAATACGGGCAAGTATCTGAAATATCGTCCGAAACATAGTTTCAAAGCTACGGTAGACTTCCAGTGGAAGCGTATCAACCTCGGCGCAAATGTGGCCTGGAAGAGTAAAATTCTTGCTGTGGATTATCTGATGCTGGATGAACGAGAAAAACAACAGAAAGATCTGATGGATTATGTACGTACCATTCTCTTCGGGCAGTCAAGAGGAGAAACGCTGGCGAGCTATTGGAAAAAACATAATACGGACTATGCAACCGTTGATTTACGCTTCGGAGTAAAAGCAACGAAAGAAGTCGCCTTCCAGTTTATGGTCAACAATTTGCTGAATAAGGAATATAGCTACCGTCCGATGGCCGTAGCTGCTCCCCGCACTTTCGTACTGAAAATGGACGTCACATTCTAGAACTACTAGGGAGTTAAAATTGCAATTTCTATTGTCACTTGTCACTTTTCGCAGTTAATACCCTATCAACCAGAAAAGTAAAAGTGACAATACGCGGTGATAATAAGGTGATAATAGACATGGAGACATTTTCTATTATCACCTTTTTTCCGTTCCCCACATGCCGCATATTAGAGTAAAACTCCGTAGCTCCAATAGGAGAACAAGGCTTCCCCAAGCACTTCCGAGCGTCATCTGCCTTCGCTTCACGTATGTGATCCCATCGGTCTACATACGTGATCCCGTTGGTTCATGTACGTGAACCGACAGGATCACGTACATGAAACGAAGCCTTGTTACTACCCGAAGATGTTAATCTAACGTAGGAAAGATACTAATAAACAGACCATTGACCATTAACTCCGGCAGACTGTACAAAATAGGAAGGCATCTTTTAAGAAAAGAAAAAATGCCGTATCTTTGCCGCCCGTAAACAACAAGACGCTAACTCGTAAGCAACAAGACCATAAAATGAAAAAACAACTCCTACTTATTGCAATCTTATTTTGCGCCGTTTATACACAGGCGCAGGAAGTCTTTGTTAATGCAGATTTTGTCAGCAGCTATATCTGGAGAGGTATGGACAGCGGCAATGCCAGCGTTCAGCCTTCACTTGGCTTCAACTGGAAAGGGCTGACCGTCTACGCCTGGGGGTCGACAGAATTCCGTCATAAGAACAACGAGATTGACCTTTCACTGGAGTACGAATATAAGAACCTTACCTTATATGCCAACAACTATTTTACTCAAACGGAAGACGAACCTTTCAAATATTTCAATTATAAAGCACACTCCACCGGACATACTTTCGAAGCCGGTGCCGGATACATGCTTTGCGAGAAATTCCCGCTTTCGGTGAGTTGGTACACCACATTTGCCGGCAATGACTATCGCGAAAACGGAAAACGCGCCTGGTCCAGCTACTGCGAACTCAGCTATCCGTTTCACATAAAAGGAGTGGATTTTGCCCTCGAAGCAGGCTTCACTCCGTGGGAAGGCATGTATTCAGACAAGTTCAATGTTGTCAACGCAGGGCTTTCCGCCAGCAAAGAATTGAAGATTACCTCCACATTCTCACTGCCCGTATTCGGAAAGCTGATAGCCAACCCCTACGAAGAGCAACTCTACTTTGTAGTCGGCTTCAGTTTATGATTGAAATATAAGTTTATTTTCCTCCTCATTTGCTCAAAAAACTTAATACTGTGCATTTTTTACTCGTATTTCTTGTCAGAACCAAGTGTTTGAGTAATTTTGCACGCTGATAGTTAACCGGATAGTTTGAATAGCAAGATACTTACTACTTGACTACTGGCTGCTAACTTGTAGAAATACTAATACTAAAATTAATAGCATGAGTTTGAAAATTGTTGTATTGGCAAAACAAGTTCCCGACACACGTAACGTTGGGAAAGATGCCATGAAAGCCGACGGCACTATTAACCGTGCGGCACTCCCTGCCATCTTCAACCCCGAAGACCTGAATGCCCTTGAGCAAGCTCTTCGCCTGAAAGATGCTCACCCAGGCTCTACCGTAACCATTCTGACAATGGGACCGGGACGCGCTGCTGATATTATTCGTGAAGGACTTTTCCGTGGTGCCGATAATGGTTATTTGCTGACTGACCGTGCTTTTGCCGGTGCAGATACGCTGGCTACAAGCTACGCTCTGGCAACTGCTATCCGCAAAATCGGTGAGTGCGACATTATTATCGGCGGTCGTCAGGCTATCGACGGTGATACGGCACAGGTAGGTCCGCAGGTGGCAGAAAAACTTGGACTGACGCAAATCACATACGCTGAAGAGATTCTCGAAGTAGGTGACGGCAAAATCAAAGTGAAACGCCACATCGACGGTGGTGTTGAAACAGTGGAAGGTCCGCTGCCTATCGTTATCACAGTCAACGGCTCGGCTGCTCCCTGCCGCCCGCGCAACGCGAAGCTGGTGCAGAAGTACAAACATGCTAAAACCGTGACGGAAAAACAACAAGGTAACCTCGACTATACCGACTTGTATGACAAGCGCGACTATCTGAATCTGACAGAATGGAGCGTAGCGGATGTAAACGGTGACCTCGCCCAGTGTGGTCTTTCCGGTTCGCCTACGAAAGTAAAAGCCATTCAGAACATCGTGTTCCAGGCTAAAGAGAGCAAAACCATCAGCGGCAGCGACCGTGATGTGGAAGAACTGATTGTTGAACTGTTAGCTAACCATACCATCGGATAATCATGAATAACTTATTTGTATATTGCGAAATAGAAGAAGGCATCGTCGCAGACGTCAGCCTGGAACTTCTGACAAAAGGTCGTTCGTTGGCTAACGAACTCAACTGCCAACTCGAAGCAGTAGTTGCCGGCACCGGCCTCAAAGAAATTGAAAAGCAAATCCTTCCTTACGGAGTAGACAAACTCCACGTTTTCGACGGCGAAGGACTTTATCCCTATACTTCACTTCCCCACACTTCTATTCTGGTCAATCTCTTCAAAGAAGAAAAACCGCAAATCTGCCTGATGGGTGCAACCGTTATCGGTCGTGACCTCGGTCCGCGTGTTTCCTCTGCTTTGACCAGCGGTTTGACTGCCGACTGTACCTCACTGGAAATCGGCGACCACGAAGACAAGAAAGCAGGAATAGTTTATAAAAACCTGTTGTACCAGATCCGTCCGGCATTCGGCGGTAACATCGTTGCAACGATCGTGAACCCCGAACACCGCCCACAGATGGCAACCGTTCGCGAAGGTGTGATGAAGAAGGAAATCGTTTCTCCGGCTTATCAGGGAGAAGTGATCCGCCACGACGTGAAGAAGTACGTAGCCGACACAGACTATGTGGTCAAAGTAATCGAACGCCACGTAGAAAAAGCGAAGAACAACCTGAAAGGCTCTCCGATCATCATCGCCGGTGGTTACGGAGTAGGTTCCAAAGAAAACTTCGACTTGCTGTTCAGCCTGGCCAAAGAACTTCACGCAGAAGTAGGTGCAAGCCGCGCCGCTGTCGACGCAGGTTTTGCAGAACATGACCGTCAGATTGGTCAGACAGGTGTAACGGTTCGTCCGAAACTCTACATTGCTTGTGGTATCTCAGGACAAATCCAGCATATCGCCGGTATGCAGGAAAGTGGTATCATCATCTCTATCAACAACGATCCGGATGCTCCGATCAATACGATTGCCGACTACGTAATCAACGGAACCATCGAAGAAGTTGTGCCGAAGATGATTAAGTATTATAAACAGAATAGCAAGTAAAGAAAGATGGCAAATTTTTACACAGAAATACCGGAACTCAAGTATCACTTGAACAATCCGATGATGAAACGTATTTGCGAACTCAAAGAACGCAACTACAGAGATAAAGATGAATTCGACTACGCTCCTCTGGATTTTGAGGATGCACTCGACTCTTACGATAAAGTATTGGAGATCACCGGAGAAATAACAGGCGAAATTATCAATGCAAACGCTGAAGGCGTTGACGAAGAAGGTCCTCACTGTGCCAACGGACGGGTGGAATACGCTTCCGGTACGAAAGAAAATCTGGACGCGATGGTGAAAGCCGGACTGAACGGAATGACAATGCCCCGCCGTTTCGGTGGTCTGAACTTCCCGATCACTCCGTACACCATGTGTGCTGAAATCGTTGCCGCTGCCGATGCAGGTTTCGGAAACATCTGGTCTCTGCAGGACTGTATCGAAACACTGTATGAATTCGGTAATGCCGACCAGCACAGCCGTTTCATCCCTCGCGTATGCCAGGGCGAAACGATGTCTATGGACCTCACCGAACCGGATGCCGGTTCCGACCTTCAGGCAGTGATGCTGAAAGCAACTTACAGCGAAAAAGACGGATGCTGGCTGCTGAACGGTGTGAAACGTTTCATCACCAACGGCGACGCAGATATCCATCTGGTACTTGCCCGTTCGGAAGAAGGAACCAGAGATGGTCGTGGTCTGTCTATGTTCATCTATGACAAACGTCAGGGCGGTGTTGATGTACGCCGTATCGAACATAAGTTAGGTATTCACGGTTCTCCTACCTGCGAACTGGTTTATAAGAATGCAAAAGCCGAACTTTGCGGTGAGCGCAAACTCGGTCTGATCAAATACGTAATGGCATTGATGAACGGTGCCCGTCTGGGTATCGCCGCACAATCGGTAGGATTGAGCCAGGCTGCTTACAACGAAGGACTGGCGTATGCCAAAGACCGCAAGCAGTTCGGAAAAGCAATTATCGAGTTCCCTGCCGTATACGACATGCTGGCCATTATGAAAGGAAAACTGGATGCCGGACGTGCACTGCTTTATCAGACAGCCCGCTACGTAGACATCTACAAAGCACTGGATGACATCTCCCGCGAACGCAAACTGACTCCGGAAGAACGTCTGGAACAGAAGAAATACGCCAAACTGGCAGACAGCTTCACTCCGCTTGCCAAAGGTATGAACTCTGAATACGCTAATCAGAATGCTTACGACTGTATCCAGATTCACGGAGGTTCGGGCTTCATGATGGAATATGCCTGCCAGCGCATCTACCGCGACGCACGTATCACCAGCATCTACGAAGGTACGACTCAGTTGCAGACTGTAGCTGCTATCCGCTACGTAACCAACGGTTCTTACCTTGCTACCATCCGCGAATTCGAAACCGTTCCCTGCTCACCGGAAATGGAACCGCTGATGTCTCGCCTGAAAAAGATGGCTGACCAGTTCGAAGCCAGCACCAATGCCGTTAAAGAGGCTCAGGATCAGGAACTGCTCGACTTCACAGCCCGCAGACTGATGGAAATGGCTGCTGATATCATCATGTGCCACCTGCTGATTCAGGATGCAAGCAAAGCTGCCGACCTGTTTTCCAAGTCTGCACATGTATATCTGAACTTCGCAGAAGCGGAAGTAACGAAGCATACTAACTTTATCAAGAATATGGATAAAGAAGACTTGGCTTTCTACAAAAAATAACCCGGAAAGGGTGATTCACGATAAAAGCATCCCTTCTAACGAAGCGGATGCTTTTTTTGTCCTCTTCTTTCCAAAGGGAACTTACTAAATCTCACAACATTAGTATTCTCATTGTCCTCAAAAATATCCCCCTCCCATTTCACTCCTTTTTCATTATTATTCAGTACTTTTGTACAAAAAGAGAGTAATAGCAATCTACAACTTATTAAAAGAGGGAAATATGACGTTTAGACTCAGACCTTTACACGAGGATAAGCTACATTTTGCAGATTTATCAAATACACAAATTCTGATACTGGCACTCGAAGCGTCTCAGAAAATTAAATGGAATATCGAAGAGATCACTCTTCGTGAAGTCCGTTTTTATGCTCCGATGGGAACTCAACTTGATAAATAAGAATAAGTATGAAAGCATATATACAAGTGAAACAATTAGGAAAAAGGAAATGCAGCATCGAAAAGATGCCGGTCGATTTCCCCGTTGCTCCTGCCAGTGTACAGGAGCTGATTGAAGCGGTTGTCAGCTGGCAAGTAAGCGAATACAACGAACGCCTGCTACAAAGTGAAATGCTGAAATACCTCACCCGCGAAGAGATGGAGGACAAGGCCGCCGCCGGCAAAGTAGACTTTGGAGCCAACTATAACGGCAAGCCGGCTGCAGAAGCCGAAGCCATCATCAATGCTCTGCAATCTTATGAAGACGGAATCTTCCGCATCTTTCTGAATGATGCGGAACTCGGAGAGTTATCCTCCCCCATCCAACTGAAAGAAGAATCTACACTTACCTTTATCCGGCTGGCAATGCTGTCAGGAAGACTTTGGTAACTGAAATAAAAACTCTAAAAGCTTAAAGTCATGAGAATTACTTACAACGACAAATTGAACAAGCTGCTAAACCCCTATTTGGAGAGTTTACTAAAGGAAAAAACAAGTCTGGAGCCGGAAACGCTTACCCTGTTCGACATGTTCATGGAAGATTTGGATATGGGAGGCCGATATGGTATATTCAGTGAGATACTGGAACCCCGTCTGGAAGAAATCATCCGGGAAGAAAACATCGAAAGCATTGCCAACCTGATGGACGGCAAGCTGCACAAACTGTTCCACTATATGCTGGGCGACGAATTTGCCGCTTTGTTCCGTACTTATCTGCAACTCGAAGCACGCTGCCCGCATACCATCGGATACGACCGCCGCGCCCAGCGCTCCACTCATCCGTCCAACCATCTGGACCACGCCAGAGACGCATGGCTCCAGTTTCTGAAGTTGCGTGCCACCGGATTCTCGGTAGAGGCCATCTTAAAAGGAGGAAATACACCGGAAGATATAGAAGAATTCAGTGGCTATATGAACTCTTCCTACTGGCTGGCTGCCCAAATAGCACAAGGTAACGAAACTGTTATCGAATACCTGCATCAAGTACTGACCAGCGAAAACAACGCTAACCGCCTGCAACGCTGGTATCTCCACGCCATCGCCATCAGCGGACACCGTCCGTTGCTGGAATTGGAAGGCAAACTGCTGCTGGCTGCCAAACTACAGGAAGGACTGCGCCAAGCCATCGTAGAAACGATGGACGAAGGATGCCCCGAAAGTTACCTCTACCTGTTCTCCATTATCTATCACAATGGGCTGCAACGTTTTGCCTCCGTCAAACGAAGCATCGCCGTATGCACCGGAATCGGTGAACAGGACAGCAGCGAACGGATCACCAACAAGTATGTAGATCTGATCTGGAATTTCCTGAATCATCCCGAAGCTGCCCGCAACACCCTGCAAAGCAAAGATACAGTCGAACTTTATCTGGCTTTGTGGAGCATCGGATTCTATGATACTGATGAGATAAGAGTCATCGTGCCGGATATCATCAGAAAAGGTGCCAAGCATCAGATACAGACGTTATTGTACTTCCTGCGCTGTACGCAATCATCTCAAATGAATCATCTGATCAGCAAAGACGCATTCGAAGTGTGGCACGACGACCCAAAAGTCGTGGCGGCCATCCTTCCTCTTTATATGGACGGTCTTTATCTGAGCCGGTATAGCGATAATAAAGAGACTCCCGCACTCAGCGATTATTTTGAAACACCGGAAGAGGCTGTCCGCCAATACGAATACCTGAAACAAGTCTATCAGTCCATTTCTGCCAAGGAGACTTATTCACCCTACGTATTTCCCTGGGACAGCATCATACTTACCCGTTCGGACGTAGTTCTCAAAATGGCGTACATCGCATGGATGACCAACGATGCCCGGCTGAGGGAGGAACTTTGCGAGTATCTTCCCGCACTAGAGTCTTACAGCCGTGCCAGCTATATCGGAATCGTTATGGCCCATACCGAAAGCAAAGTGGAACAGGAATATGTGCTGCAATCGCTCGGTGACCGCTCGACAGACATACGGGACGAGGCATACAAGGTATTGTCCGAAATGTCCCTGTCCCCCGAACAATATCAGAGTATAGAAGAACTGCTCCGTTTCAAATATAGTGAGATGCGCATCAATGCCATCAACCTGCTGATGAAACAGCCGAAAGAACAACTGACCGGCAGTATCCGCCGATTGCTGAGCAACAAGAATGCCGAACGTCGCCTGGCAGGACTGGATATGATGAAGACCATCCGTAACGTAGATTTCCTAAAGGAGAGTTATCGGGAACTGCTGTCCACAGTCAGAGAGATTCAGAAGCCGAATACCAAAGAGAAGATTCTGATCGAATCGCTCATCGGAGACGGCACGGAACAGAGTACGACAAGTAACTATACCCGAGAGAATGGCTTCGGGTTATACGATCCCGCGTTTGAGGTCAACCTGCCCGCTATTACTCCCGACGCCGGATTCAACGTTAAGAAAGCATTTGAGTTTATCCGTCTGGGAAAAGCCAAGGCAATCTTCGACAAGCTGAACAAATATATCGAAAAACATAAAGAAGACGAATTCACTGATAAATACGGCGAGGTACGTCTGGTGGGCAACAGTGTGTTACTGAACTGGTACAAGCACTACGACGGACTGAGCGAACTCGGACTCCCGGAACTCTGGCAGGATTTCTACCAACAGGAAATCGGAAGTTACGACAAGTTGCTGATGATGAAATTCATGCTGGCATCTACCGGCGCTCCTAATGAAATAGAAGACGACGAGGACGATGAATTTGACGAAGAAGAGCAGGAAGACAAAGAAGCGGCTATCCAATCGCTCAACACGTTCGAACCGCTTATCAATAAGATGTATGCAGGCTTCACTTACCGCGGGTTACAAAAGTCACTCCGCAAGCTGACTTATTACACACAGATAGAGGATATTATCGACGGACTGGCACATGAGTACAGAAATGAAGCAACCTATCAGCAGTTCTCCGTCAATATGCTTTTACAGTTGCTGCCCCTGCTCAATGCGAAGAATATCTTCCGTCAATACACCAATAAGCATACATGGCTCAGAGACAAACAAGAATACGGAGCAAGGGAGATCGTTTATCCGATACATAACAACAAGTTCGTACGCTTCTGGCTTGATGCGCCTCAGCATCCCATCAATGATGCGCTCTTCACCCGTTATTTCACCGTACGCTACCAGCTCTACAAGCTCACCAATTACATGGAACATACTCCCGAACTGGAAGAAACCGAAGTCTACCTGCAAAGTATGGACTTTGCCCACGCATGGATGTTAGGGCTCATTCCTGCCGAAGAAATATACAGAGAACTGATGGGGCGCATCAATTCCCCCACACGCATCAAAGATGTGACTACGGCATTGGACGACCGTTGTCATCCTCTCTTCCATTCGCTGACACAGAAGGTAGTGAACCGGATTCTGGAAATAGAGCTGCAACGGGGAGACTCCGAAACCCAAGTCACCCGCCTGGCTGAAGAACTGCACCGTGTCTACGGAGCGGAAACACTGATCCGCATCCTGCAAGCATTCGGCAAAGACACTTTCATCCGCGACAGTTACAACTGGCGCAACACCAAGCGGGGAGTATTGAGCAGTCTGCTCCATGCCTGTTATCCATCTCCGGACGATGACAGTGATACACTGAAGGAGCTGGCCCGCCAAGCCGACATCAGCCATATACGACTGGTGGAAGCTGCCATGTTCGCCCCGCAATGGCTGGAACTCACCGAAAAAGCGACCGGATGGAAAGGGCTGGAAAGTGCCGCCTACTACTTCCATGCCCATACCAGCGAGTGTTTCGACGATAAGAAGAAAGCGATCATCGCCCGCTACACCCCGATTGATATAGAAGACCTTCAGGAAGGTGCTTTTGACATCAGCTGGTTCAAGGAGGCTTATAAGACCATCGGCAAGGAACGTTTTGAGGTAGTATACAATGCTGCCAAGTATATTTCGTTAAGCAATACTCATACCCGTGCCCGTAAATTTGCCGATGCCGTCAACGGTAAGACGAAAGCGGCAGATGCAAAAAAAGAAATCATAGCGAAGCGAAATAAAGACCTGCTGATGAGCTACGGGCTGATCCCGTTGGGACGGAAAGCGGATAAAGAATTGCTCGAACGTTATCAGTTCCTGCAAAAGTTCCTGAAAGAAAGCAAGGAATTCGGCGCACAAAGGCAGGAAAGCGAAAAGAAAGCAGTCGCTATCGCCCTGCAAAACCTGGCACGCAACTCCGGTTACGGAGATGTCACCCGCCTGACATGGAGCATGGAGACGGAACTGGTCAAAGAAATCATCCCTTACCTGACCCCTAAAGAAATAGAGGGCGTGGAAGTATACGTGCAGGTCAACAATGAGGGCAAACCGGAAATCAAACAACTAAGAGCCGGAAAAGAACTGAACAGCCTGCCTCCCAAACTGAAAAAGCATCCATACGTGGAAGAACTGAAAGCGGTACACAAAAAACTGAAAGACCAGCACGCCCGTTCGCGTATCATGCTCGAACAGGCAATGGAAGACTGTACCCGTTTTGAAGAAAGCGAATTGCGTAAACTGATGAAGAACCCGGTGATCTGGCCGTTACTGAGAAATCTGGTCTTCACCAGCAATGGCAGGACTGGTTTCTATACTGACGGATTATTGATTACAGCCGACAACATGTGTCTTCCGCTGACTCCGAAAGATGAGTTGCGCATTGCCCACCCCACAGACTTGCATGCAAGCGGCAACTGGCATGCCTATCAGAAATTCCTGTTCGACAAATCCATCCGCCAGCCTTTCAAGCAGGTATTCCGCGAATTGTATCTTCCTACCCCGGAAGAGGAAGATGCTACGCAATCCCGCCGGTATGCCGGAAATCAGATTCAGCCGCAGAAAACGGTTACCGTACTGAAAGGACGCCGCTGGGTAGCCGACTACGAGGACGGGCTTCAGAAGATATATTATAAAGAAAACATTATCGCCACCATCTATGCGATGGCGGACTGGTTCTCTCCTGCCGACATCGAAGCTCCCACACTGGAATTTGTCTGCTTCCACAACCGTCAGGATTATAAGCCGATGAAGATTTCGGAGATTCCGCCCGTGATCTTCTCCGAAGTGATGAGAGACGTGGATCTTGCTGTCAGTGTGGCACATGCCGGAAGTGTAGATCCGGAAACCAGTCATTCTACAATTGAGATGCGCCGTGCATTGGTGGAACTCACGCTGCCTTTGTTCCATTTCAACAACGTGAAGGTAAAAGGAAACTTTGCATACATCGAAGGCAAGTTGGGCAAATACAACATTCATCTGGGCAGCGGTGTTATTCATAAAGAAGGCGGCGCACAAATAGCCGTTCTTCCGGTACACTCGCAAAGTCGCGGACGACTGTTCCTGCCTTTTGTAGATGAAGACCCGAAAACTGCGGAGATACTGACGAAAATCATTTTCTTCGCAGAAGATGACAAGATAAAAGACCCTGGTATCTTAAACCAAATCAAATAGAAAAGAAATGGCAGAAAATTTACTGATCCACACAGGCAGCAAGGAAGAGAAATATCGTGAGCTGCTTCCACAGCTACAAACATTGGTAAGCTCAGAAACGAATCTTATCGCTAACCTGGCGAATATAGCTGCCGCACTGAAGCAGACTTTCCACTTTTTCTGGGTGGGCTTTTATCTGGTGGAAGGCGACGAACTTGTATTAGCACCGTTTCAAGGGCCTATCGCCTGCACACGCATTCGTTTCGGCAGAGGAGTTTGCGGTACGGCATGGAAGGAGGCGCAGACACTGATTGTTCCTGATGTAGAGCAGTTTCCCGGCCATATAGCTTGCAGTTCCAGCTCCAAGTCGGAAATAGTAGTGCCTATTATAAAAGAGGGAAATGTCATCGGAGTGCTGGACATCGACAGCGATACGCTGAATAGCTTTGATGAAACGGATGCACGCTATCTGAGAGAAATCTGTACGTACATCGGATAGCTTTCTTTGTACTGTAACCGTCCTAATAAAACAGAGGCTCCGTTCATATGAATCAGAGCCTCTGTTTACTATAAATAGAGCCTCCGTTTGCACCAAACAGAGGCTTCATTTTACCAGTCTGCTTCTTCTATTTCTTTTTCCCGAAACAGCATGAGTTGTTTGCGGAGAGAAGTAATTTCACGCCTCATCCCTTCCATCCTTTCCAGCATATGATGAATGGCGTCGATGCCTTCCATATTAATGGATAAGTCATAGTACATCCGGCTATAACGTTCCACATCCGGAAGTTCGGAGACAAGCAGATAATGCTCGCCGGCTTCGGTACGTACAGTTATCAAACCACCTTCTTCCAGCATCTCAATGAATGAAGGTTCAATATGACATTTGTGACAGTATTCACTGACAATAATTAATTCGGTCTGCATAGTGCTCATTCATTTTAGTTCATACTCTGTAATTGACGGAACAACTCCTTCTGCGCTTCTGTCAGATTCGTCGGAATCTTGACGGAATAGGTCACTATCAAGTCACCGGATTGTCCTTCCTTCTTATAAACCGGGAATCCCTTACCTTTCAGACGTACTTTCGTACCGTTCTGAGTCTCCGGCTTAATCTTCAGCTTCACTTTACCGTCCAGCGTGTCAACCACTTTTTCACCACCTAATACAGCAGTATAGAGGTCTACTTCCACATCTACGTACAAATCATCACCCAAGCGTTTGAACACAGGGTCTTCGGCAATGACGAACGTGATGTACAGGTCACCTGCCGGGCCTCCGTTCACCCCTTCGGCTCCGTAGCCTTTCAGTTTAATCACCTGTCCGTCGGCCACACCTGCCGGAATGGTAATACGTACTTGTTTACCATTAACGGTCAGTATCTGTTTATGCGTCTGAGCAGCATCACGAAGGGAAAGATGAAGTTCAGCATTAAAGTCCTGTCCACGGAATCCGGCAGAGCCTTGTCCCCTGCCCCGATGTCCGAACATCGATTCGAAGAAATCAGAGAAACCACCGGCATTGCCTCCGGAGAACCCTTCACCACCGCCGGACGAATACCAATACGTTCCGTTGCCATCAGAGAATCCCTGACCTGCACCACCGAATCCTCCGAATCCGCCGGCACCGCCATAGCCACCTGCTTGTTGCTGTGCTCTTTTCTGAGCTTCGAACTCATCAGCATGTTTCCAGTGCTCCCCGTATTCGTCATACTTCTTACGTTTCTCGGGGTCACTCAATACTTCATTGGCTTCATTTATCTCCTGAAACTTGTCCTTTGCACTCGGGTCATTAGGGTTCAGGTCAGGATGATACTTACGGGCCAACTTACGAAAAGCCTTTTTTATATCATCCTGAGAAGCACTTTTGTCAACTCCAAGAATCTTATAATAATCTATATAGGCCATGTTTTATGAATTTAATCGTTCATACTTCTATATCGCAAATAACACGCCAATCCTGCTTTTGGATAAAAGAATTAACAAGGATTAATGAATAAGTATTAGGTATTACACCGTAGCTGTATAGGCAGAGCTACACGACACTACGATCAATACCTGATACCTAATACTTAAATCCTGTTGCTTTCAGCATCTGGAAGTCCGGCTTTCTCATTCCCAGATCATCTAACGGACGGGGTTCATTATGGTCATTCAGATATACTCTCGGCTTCATGGTGTAAAGAGGGCTGACCACAGAGTATGCGTCGTTGCGATAAGAGGTTTCCACTCCCCCCAGTTCCAGCATGGTAGGAAAGAACGAACAGCTGGAAGATATATTTTTATCCTTATTCTCCACCATTGCTTTCCAATGTTCCGGATACGTTTCCCGATAGATGTCGGACATCCATATCAGGAAAGGGACATGGAGTTGATAATAAGAAGGAACCGGAGAAGCATGAAGAAACAGATGACGCGAATCATCAAAAATATCTTCTCCGTGATCAGAGGTGTAGAGCATGGCAGCATCCACCTGCTGCTCTTCAAGCATATGAATCAGACGTGCCAGGAAACCATCCGTATAACGGATAGTGTTATCGTAAGCATTCACCAGATTATCACGATACTTTACTTCTGCTTCTACCGGATAGTCAGGCAGGAAGAAGGCATCTTCCGACGGATAACGTTCGCGGTAATTGAAATGAGAACCGTATGTATGAAGCACGATAAACTGTTTCCGGTTCCCTTTCGCCAATTCTTTTTCTACCAGTTTCAGCAGTTCATCGTCGGAAGGATTGTATGCCGCATCCGGCGAGTCTTCTTTTATAAAATCAAATGTGTCGGCTTCCATCCCGAAGAAATCGATGAAAGAATGATTATAACGCTGATTGGAAAAAAAGGCCGTCCGGTAACCAGCTTCGCTAAAGGCTGTGATGATTCCTTTCTGATAGTAAATGGAATCGAAGTTACAGGCGGTAATACCGGACATCAGCATGGGTACGCTTTTGTGGGTGGTATTGGATTCTGTCAGAACTTTCGGGAAAGCAACGATTCCCGGTTGACGGGACAACAGTGGATTTGTCTCACGTTCATATCCGTATAGTTGCCAGTTCAATGCGCGGGATGTTTCTCCTACTACCATTACGTACACTTCGCGCTTATCCGCCGGATGAGTGGCTTTAGCATGAAAAGTGAACTCTTTCGAGGTGTGGCGGTAATTTTGTGTCAATGCTGTCCGTTGAAAAGCAAGTCCCACGTTATAGCATACATTGAAAGGGTACAGGTCCGATTTCAGTTCATACCGGGAGTCTTCCCAATAAGCACCGGCAAGAGTCAGAAGGGAGATTCCCAGCAGCATAAAAGCTCTTTTCCGTTCTCTGCGGATAAATTCCACAGAAAGCCGGCGCTTGCGGAGAATCGAAATCATACCCAATATGAGAGCAGGGATATATAGCAGGACTACAGTGACGATAGCCGGCAATAAGTTGTCCAGCAATTCCATCGCTTCACTCGAATTGGTCGTTACCAAATTCAGAAACATATCTACAGCGATGATGGACTGTCCGAACAGATAGAGCAGCACGATCTGGAAGGCTCCGAAAAACAGGAACACGAACAGAATCCAAAGCATCTTACCACAGTTGCAGGACAAAGTCATCAACAGATAGTAACAGGCAAAAGGCAACAACACATTGCATACTTTCGCCATTAGCGGCAAAGGTTCTGTAAAACACAGAACGATGTTGGGCATTATCAGAACAATCAGGAACAAATAGAACAAGTGTTCCTGATTTTCAAACCATTTCTTTATGTTCTTAAAAAGCTTCATTGATATTAAATATAAATCCGGTCTGGTGCTTGCCAAACCCTAAATCCAAACGTACATTTACTCTCTTCTTAAATTCCCAGCGGTAGCCGAAACCGTAATTGGGAAGAATATGTTTCAGCGTAAAATCGGAGAAGCGCGGAAATACAGTTCCCGCTCCTGCCCATACGGCAACTCCATTCCGCTTCCAGACATGCTGACGGAGTTCTATCTGTGCATCCATTGCACACTTGTCGCGATAGCGCCCTTCATAATAACCACGCATCGAGTAAGAACTTCCGAGTGTTGCCATCAATCCCCACGGAGGATTGCCATAATTCAGCAAAGTGTGAAACTGCCCTGCCAATACCCCGCCTTTCCATACCGGATGGTAATAGCTGGTCGTCAGTTCCGTACTGCTGAAAGCATATTTATTGCCAAGAAAAGCCGGACTAAATCGTTGGTCGATCCGCAGATAATATCCCCGATAGGCATTTGTCAGAAAATCACGGGAATCATAAAGGAGGGAAAGCCCGAGACTCGTATTGGTAGTCCGTGCCGACATGCCTTCCCAAAGCTCCGGTTTCTCAAGGTCACGTCCGTCTATATAATCGAACACAGCCGTTGGCCCGATATAGAAACTCTTCGCTACACGGAACATGAAGTCTACTTTCACCTGTGCCTGAAAGCGTTTATAGTCACTTTCATTATCAGAGTTCGCTCCATTATCATATCCCCTTCCCCAATAAAGGCTGGGGAAAGAATAAAAATAAAGGTTATAATTCAAGCGGTATTTTTCTTGTGGGAACAGGTGATTGCCTCTTACACCCAACAGGTAGAATCCAACAGTAGAGACATCTCCATAAAGAGAAACATTCGAAGGAGGAAGAATCGTATCATTGCGGTCTGTGCGATACAGACCTGCTGCCACCAATCCAAGCCCAAACTTTGTGTCACTGGAATAATGAGGACCACCAATGACACTGAAATCGAATTTTTTATTTTTCTTTTCCTTATTGGCGTCATTAAAGTAGTCGAGAAACTTCTTGAAAAAGCTACGCTTTGCCTGGAGTGAGTCCGACGTTACTATAGAGACAGAATCTACCGGCAAATCTTTGCCCATAGAGTCAGTCTGCGCATGTATAGTAGTTCGTGTCAACAACAATAGCGCCAATAATATTAGTCCGTTTCGTCTAGTATCCATCATAATAAGAAAAAATATGGGGACAAAGTTAGTCCCAAACTTCTTATTACAACAGTATTATAGGCGCTTTTGTTGTTCCATTCTTCTCTTTTAACGTCTCAAAAGTCGAATAAATTGATTTACATCCTCTTCCGTAGTATCAAAAGAAGTCACCAGACGGATCTCATTATTCGCTTCATTCCAGAAATAGAAAAAATAAGATTCCAGCATCCGGTCGATAGTCGGGCGGGGCATGGTCAGAAACAACTGGTTGCTCTCCGGCTTTTGAGTGAAGGTAACTTCCGGCAGTTCCTTCAGTGCCTGATAAAGCTTGCCTGCCATCTTATTGGCATGAGCGGCATTCTTCAGCCACAAATCATCGGTCAGATAGGCAGTAAACTGACAGGAAAGATAACGCATCTTAGAAGCCAACTGGGCAGATTGCTTTCGGACAAAGCGGGCTTCTCTTTGCAGATCTTTATTAAATATAATCACACATTCTCCCATCATCAGCCCATTTTTAGTTCCACCGAAACTTAGGATGTCTACACCACAGTCTACAGTCAGCTCTTTAAGGGAAAGACGGAGAGCGGCACAGGCATTGGCTATTCTTGCTCCGTCCATGTGGACATACATACCGTTCAGATGGGCAAAGTCAGTCAGGCGTTTCAGCTCTTCGGGAGTATAAATCGTTCCGAGTTCGGTACATTGGGAAAGGTAAAGCGCTCTGGGTTGCGAATGGTGCTGGTCGCCAAAGCCATGCAGATAAGGTTGCATTAATTCGGGAGTCAGCTTACCATCGGCTGTGGCAATGGGACGAATCTGGCAACCGGTCATCTTAACGGGAGAACCGCATTCGTCTACATAAATATGGGCAGTTTCCGCACAGAAAATAGAATGATACGGACGGGTCATCACTTGCAACGCCACCACATTACTGCCCGTACCATTGAATACAAACAGAGGTACACAGTCCGGGGTAAAAGTTTCTTTTATCTTAGCTACGGCTTCTTCCGTCCATTGATCATCACCATAACCTAACGCATGATCCGCGTTCGCCCGGCTCAATGCTTCCATCACCAATGGATGCACACCGGAATTATTGTCAGAGGCAAAACTTCTCATTATTTCTTCTTGTTTCTTCGCAATGCTTTAATTGTTATGCAAAGTAACAGAATTATTTCCAGATATACTTCTTATGCAGCCAATAATCTAACGCGAGCAAGACCAACGCCAACAAAGCAATATATACATAGAATGCAAACAAAGAAGAATCCTGCCGGAGATTCATTTTCGGCATAATACCGGCAAAACTGAAGTCGAGATAAAAAGTAAGTACGTAGATACCAAGTCCCACCAACGCCAGAACGGATACCAGCAAAGCCACCCACCCTATGCTCGTTTTCCGTTTCGTCTGCTTCTCGGCTTCCAGATGAATACGCTCCATCATCCGATACGAAAAATTGGAAGACAGTTGTTCCGTTTGCCTCCGTTCCAATGCTTGTTTCAGCATATTGCCCGTATTCTCTTTTATCTTTCTTTCCTCTTCCATATCTCCTCTTCTTATTTATTATTCATCAATACACAGATCTTTTTCCGGGTACGATGAAGTCTGACCTTTACATTACTAATCGATATTTTCAGTACCTCACCGATCTCTTCCAGTGACTTTTCTTCATAATAGAACAAAGTAATCAATGCTTTCTCTTCTCCGTTCAACTGATCTATTGCCCTGCTCAGACGATCTACCTGTTCTTCGTCCTCTGCCCGGGCAAGCACACTGTCCGCTACATCATCGGGTACATTATTAATAGTGTTCTCTTCTATATAAAGCAGTTCCTGCTTCTTTTTCCGGGTAGCCGAGATAGCGGCATTGTAAGCAATGCGATAAATCCACGTAGAAAACCGGCACTCTCCTTTATAACGATTCAAATGGCGAAAAGCTTTCAGAAAAACATCCTGAAGCAATTCTTCCGCATCTTCGTGGCAACCGACAATCTGTACTATCAGCGCATACAACGGACGACTATAGCGGTCAAGAAATACGGAAAAATGTTCCGTTTCTCCCTCCAGTATGCGTTTAATATAGTATGATTCGTCTTTCTGTTCCATCTTGACTCTTTAGACGCCGACCGTTACAAAAGGTTACAGTTCGGGAAAGGAAAAATGCAGGAATCCAAATTATCTGCTTTTCTGTGTAACCTTTTTCCATCCACTGCGTCAAACGATACAAAGAACGAAAATATTCACTTAAAAACAGTATAATTATGATGGATTTTATCACCATTCCCTTGGTAGTAGGTACTATTACATTAGGAATCTACAAATTATTTGAACTTTTTGTATGTAAGAAAGAGCGGATAGCCATGATTGAAAAACTGGCTGACAAGCTCAACACTGGAGAAATTAACAGCAACTTATCTCTCAACCTTAACTACTCCCGTTCCCGGTTCACTTTCGGATCTTTGAAAAGTGGTCTGCTGATGCTCGGAATAGGACTGGGTCTGCTGGTTGCCTTCTTCATCTGTATCAACGCATTTCCGGGATATACCAACTCCAGAAACTGGGATGTGGAACGTCAGGCAAGTATCGTATATGGCGCATGTGTACTTCTCTTCGGCGGTGCGGGACTACTGACAGCTTTCCTCATTGAAATGAAAATACACAAGAAAGAGAAAGAATAAAAAAACAGAATCCCCGAAGCCTCATCTACCAAGATGTACCTTCGGGGATTTAATTTGTTCTCATCAAAACATCAGACATTCTTTTATCCAATATAAACATTTACGCAGAGATATACATAAAGCTCTTCATCACATTCGTAGAACTCTATCTTATTTTCTCTCGATAACCAGCCCAGAGCGGCACCCAATTCCTTATCCTTCAACCCGGACTTTCTCTTTAAGGTACCATAGCCCCATTTCTCATTGTTACTCAACAATTGCCAGACTTTACCGGCATACACGCCGATTTGCTTTCTATCCATTTTCTACTGCTATTAAGAGGTTAAAAACATTAGGTTAAGATTTCGCCTATAAAGATAACAAATGGATATCACAATTGTTTCCTTTCCGATACTAAAAAGTTGTTACAAAATTATTTTTAACACAAAACCCGCGATGTGTACCGACACAACGGACTTATTAGCATATGTTAAAACAGAACTTTTCTTGGCATACATCTGTTATTACATTAAGAATCAATCCTAAACCTATTATAAATATGGCAAAAAAAATAGCAGAACAACTGATAGACACTTTAGTTGAATCCGGTGTAGAACGTATCTATGCCGTGACGGGCGATAGTTTAAACGAAGTAAACGAAGCTGTCAGAAAGAATCATAAAATACAATGGATACATGTACGTCATGAAGAAACCGGAGCCTATGCCGCAGCAGCCGAAGCACAACTGACCGGACGAATAGGATGCTGTGCGGGCAGCAGCGGACCGGGGCATGTTCATCTCATCAATGGACTATACGATGCCCAACGGTCGGGAGCACCGGTCATTGCAATCGCTTCTACCATCCCCAGCGGAGAATTCGGAACTGAATACTTTCAGGAAACCAATACCATAAAGCTCTTTAACGATTGCAGCTACTATAATGAAGTAGCGACGACTCCCGGACAATTTCCACGTATGCTTCAATCGGCCATTCAGACAGCCATTACCCGAAAAGGGGTAGCCGTCGTCGGGCTGCCGGGAGATCTTGCCAAAGCATCTTCCGTCTCTGCCGATTCTTCGGTAAAAAATTATCCTGCCCCGCCTGAAGTCTGTCCGGCAGAAGAAGACTTGGCACAATTGGCAGACTTGCTGAACAATCATAAACGCATTACTCTTTTCTGCGGCATCGGCTGTCGGGGAGCACACGAGGAAGTAATCGCGCTTTCCGAGAAACTGAATGCCCCTGTGGTATATACTTTCAAAGGAAAAATGGAAGTACAATATGAGAATCCGTATGAAGTCGGAATGACCGGACTGCTGGGAATGCCCTCCGGATATTACAGCATGCACGAAGCCGAAGTACTTCTTATGCTCGGCACGGACTTTCCCTATGCTGCTTTCCTGCCGGACGACATCAAGATTGCACAAATAGACATCAAGCCCGAACGTCTGGGACGACGCGCTAAAGTAGATATCGGCCTTTGCGGAGATGTAAAAATGAGTATTCAGGCATTACTGCGTATGTTGAATCCCAAAACAGACGACACTTTTCTGCTGAAACAACTGAAAAGATATGAAGGAGTAAAGAAAGATCTGGCAGCTTATACAGAAGACAAAGGAGATATCAACAAAACCCATCCGGAATATGTCATGTCCGAGATTGATAAACTGGCATCGGACGATGCGATATTCACAGTTGACACCGGAATGACTTGTGTATGGGGTGCACGTTATCTACAAGCTACAGGAAAACGCCACATGCTGGGCTCTTTCAATCACGGTTCTATGGCAAACGCCCTGCCACAGGCCATCGGAGCAGCGCTGGCTTACTCCGACCGTCAGGTAATAGCGCTCTGTGGAGACGGAGGTTTGTCTATGACTTTAGGTGATCTGGAGACTGTTATCCAATACAAACTACCGATTAAGATCATCGTATTCAATAACCGCTCCCTGGGAATGGTTAAACTGGAAATGGAAGTCGACGGACTTCCGGACTGGCAGACAAACATGCTGAACCCGGACTTTGCACAGGTAGCCGAAGCAATGGGAATGACAGGATTCAATGTCAGCGATCCGGAAGAAGTACTGACTACTTTATTAAATGCATTCGAACTGGATGGTCCGGTACTGGTAAATATCATGACCGATCCGAACGCTCTTGCCATGCCCCCTAAAATAGAATTCGGGCAGATGGTAGGTTTCGCCCAGTCCATGTACAAACTGTTGATCAACGGACGTTCACAAGAAGTGATTGATACGATTAATTCTAATTATAAACATATACGGGAAGTATTTTAACGATTTCTTCTCCAACGATATTTATTCTTGCACACAAACAAGATGATTATCTTCAGAAAGGCATAACCTGATCTCATTGCTGACTAACAATGAGCCAGGTTCCGCCTTTTTTCTATATCTTACCGAAAGATAATCATTTTATTTTCTTATGTTTGTAATCATTAAAAAAGAGAAGCACATGGAAAAACCGGACTCTTCACTCCTATTCAGACAATCAATGTATGCCGATAAAAAGCAATGGAACCAATTTCTTTCTATCTTCCTGTTGGCCGCAGGCGTTGGTTTTACAGTGGCAGGAATCATCTTTTTCTTCGCCTATAACTGGGAAGATCTCCCCAAATTTGCAAAACTGGGAATAGTACAAACATTACTCGTTGCATCTGTCCTGCTGACAATATTCACTCGATGGAACGTACTTATCAAACAGATTATCCTCACCGGAGCCACTTTCCTGGTAGGTACACTCTTTGCCGTATTCGGGCAAATCTACCAGACGGGGGCTGATGCATACGACCTGTTTCTGGGCTGGACACTGTTCACCATCCTTTGGGCAGTCGCCATCCGCTTCACTCCACTCTGGCTCACATTTATAGGACTGCTCTGCACGACTATATGGTTATACGTTCTGCAGATTGTGTCTGATAATCTATGGGCAGTCACTTTACTGACCAGCGCAGTAACCTGGATTTGTGCCCTGACAACTGTCATCACAGAATGGATGAGTATAAAAAGAACTTTCAGCAGACAGAACCGCTGGTTTGTCAGCCTGCTTTCACTGGCAACCATTGTACACGTGAGTTATCTTATGATTGCGGCAATTTGCGAAGAAGGTGTTATTGTATCCGTTCCGCTCGCAAACACTATCCTGTTGTTTTCGGCTGGATTATGGTTCGGATGGAAACAGAAGAATTTATTCTATCTTTCCGCTATTCCTTTTGCAATACTGATGATTCTGCTGTCCCTGTTTATCTGTCACAGCAAACTAAGGGAAGTCAACATATTCCTCTTTTCAGGAATTATCGTCATCACGGGTACCACCTTATTGATTTATACAATCCTCCATCTTAAAAAACAATGGTATGGCACAGAAGAGTAACCTGACAATCGAAGTCCTTTCAATTATCGGAGGGATTCTGACTGCTATCTTTTTCCTGGGATTTCTGGCACTCGCCTCCATCCTCCGCTCCGAAATTTCCTGTCTGATCACAGGAAGTATTTTAATCATTACTACTTTGATTATCAATCGCCGCCTGACCAAGCCTTTTCTGGATGCGATGAATATCACCTGCTATATAGCCGGATGTATATTAGCCGGTTTTGGCATGAGTTCAAACATAGATGTCCTCTTTATCGTACTGATAGGAATCAGCATAGTTACAATGTTACTATCCAAAGGATTCATCCTGACTTTCCTTTCGGTGATTTCATTTTATACAGCCTTATTCGGAGAAATAACAAATTTACTCTCTCCGCCGAATCCTCTGAATGTGGCTATTGTACCTATCATGGCTGTTTTTTTATTTGTCAATCTATTGGAGACGAAAATACTCAGCCATACAAATGGGGATCTTTCTAAATACAAACCGATTCATTCCGGTCTGTTTGTCTCATGCGTCCTTGCGTTGGGAGGATTGTCTATCAATTACTTAACCCAAAGCAGCAATGATTGGATCATATCAGTTTTCATGTTGGCGGGAATCCTTATAACAGTTTATAAAATCATGCAGGTGATGCAGGTCAAGAGCCTGATACATCAAGTGTGCATTTATCTCCTTTGCATCCTTATCTGCCTTCCCAGCCTGCATGCCCCTTATTTATCCGGCAGTATCCTGTTGATACTGATATGTTTTCATTATGGCTATAAAGCTGAGTGCGCAGCCGCACTCCTTCTCTTCATTTACGCTATATCCAAATATTACTATGATCTGGATATAACTTTGCTGACGAAATCAATCACCCTGTTCTGCACAGGAATCGTGCTGCTTATAGCCTGGTATGTGCTCACTCAAAAAAAGACAAGACATGAAAAAATATAGTTCCATACTGATCATCGCTAATTTAGTCCTTCTTTTGGTATACTTCAACTGGTCTGTCTATCAGAAAGAACAGACGTTGAAAGAGGGACAGCTCGTATTGCTGCAACTGGCTCCTGTCGATCCCCGTTCACTGATGCAAGGAGACTATATGAGACTTAGCTATAAAGAAGCCAATTCTGAGTTGACAGACGGTCAGGAAGCCAAACGCGGTTATGTCGTACTAAAACTGGATCATAATCATGTCGGAAAAATAATGCGGCTGCAGGAATCTCCCGAACCTGTAAATGAGAACGAAATTGTACTGAAATATAAAACAATAAATGGCAGGTTATTCCTCGGTGCCGAGTCCTTCTTTTTTGAAGAAGGACAGGATTCTGTCTATAATGATGCCGCTTATGGTGGCTTAAGGGTAGATAGCAAAGGAGAAAGTTTACTCGTGGGATTGTATGACGAGGATTTCCGGCAGATAAAACCGTATAGAAGCAAATAAGCTGATTCCGTCCGGCATAAAAAAGAGGATGCCAGTGAGAAAGGGTGGCATCCTCCATAGGGGACAAATAGTAAAGGAGTACTTTCACAAGTACAATCTCTATATTCGGATTCCCCTTTGAGTCTTTTCACATTCTAGTGAAAAAGGGAATATAGAAGTCCCGACTTTCACAAGCATAGACTTCTATGTATTTCTCATGCAAGAACACCTCATATCGAGGTTAATGGGGAAAATAGAATCTCACATGAGAGTGGGAAATATCATTCTGCAATACAAATACTTACACGATTCTCTTCAGGAGTGGAATAAGGTTGTACAGTATCCCCCTTAAAATCTACGATAATCCGATCAGCTGTAATACCTTTAGCTTTCAATGCTTCAGCGACATTGTTAGCCCGAGCTTCAGACAATCTTCTGTTGATTCCAGGATTACCTGTATTGACATCCGCATAACCTGTCACATTCATTGTTGCAGTAGGGTACTTTTTCATATATTCAATCAAAGAAGCAATCTTAGCTTGCTGGTCATCTTGAATACGTGCAGAATTTAAAGCGAAAAAGATATTCTGTTTCAAAGCTTTCCTGATAACTGTTTCTTTTTTCGGTTGCTCCACTACAGGAGCAGATTTAACTTCTTCCGCCGCTGGTATTGTAACCGGTGGTTCCACTTCGTGGTAAACAGGAGCTGTCTTTCTATGGCTTTTACCCAACGTAAAAGTAAGACCTGCCAAGGCATTGAATTGCCAGTCAGCATTACGTCCCTTCTTTGAGTTGAACTTGTCAGATAGCATATTGGCATTCAGTTCCAGATTAATGGCTACATGGTCGTTCAAACGAAAGTTTGCTCCCACACCACCACGTCCTGCAACATATACTTTCTTACCTGTCCAAAGATGATGCAGTTTATATCCGCCCGCGTTTAATGCTACAGCTTCATCATTACTAAAAGCGCCATTCAAGCCCACTCCCAGAAAGAGATAAGCATTGAAAATACGTTCGGAATTAAAGCCACGACACAAATCACTCAGATCGAGCATAGCATCTACACTGCCTTGCAAATACTTATATTTATAAGTAGTAGTCGGATTCACCCAGCCTCCCTTAGCTTGCCAGCCGCTAACCTCAGCCCGGAGCCCGAACAAAGGAGTAAACTTATAACCAAAAGCCATTGCTACAGACGGAGAAAGTAAATCTCCAAAAGCAGATTCACCCACAGTATAAGCACCGCCACCCTGAACAGATAAAAACCAATGTGGATTGAACACCGTCTTCCCTTCCTCTATAGCACGAGGTTGGCCGCTTATATCACCCGACTGTTGAGCAAAAACGACAGTAGAGCACATCAAAAATGCAACTAAAAGAATGTGATAGTTATTCTTCATGTTTGTACTATATAATTTCAATTCAAAACAGAGGACGCCCCTTTATTTCCTTGGAACGTCCTCTGTCATTATGAAAAGCCATACTTTTTCAAGTCAGACTTTTTTTGTGAGGAGACAATAGTCTGTTATTGAGCGTCTTTTGCCAATTTAACAGGGATATTACATGTTACGACTGACAAGTCTTTGAATGTAACCTTCGCTGTCACAGTAAGATTGTAGTCTTTCACCAAAGTAGAACCTTGATTTTTCCAAGTTACAACACCTGTTACATCATTTACTTCCAGTTTAGAATCTTTAGACATATTAGAAGTCAGTTCAGTCCAAGCAGCATTCTCTACGAAAGCATATTCTACGCTGACAATATCATTAGTCAACTTATAAGTATCTGTAGCCTTAGAGCTTAATACCAAAGTTTTTGACGTATTGTTGTAAGAATAGATATTGCTACCTTCATTGTCTTTAACAACAACCTGCGGCATCGTTGCACCTGTGTTCTCACCAATACCATTACCATAAATACTTATGCCATTAGTAGTACCGGCAACAAACGGATTAACGAATACAATGTTATAGTTGAAGTTACATGTTTCATCGTTCACCAAAGTAACCTTGTAAGTCATGTTCTTAACATCGTCACGCTTAGTCATCGCTTCAGTCAACTTCACAGTTTCATCCGTATTGAATGAAGTCAAAGGATCAGGAGTAACTCCAGTAATACCACTAGCCCACTGGAACTGGAGAGCGTTCACATTATTCACCTTATTATAATATTCGAAGATATTCTCTCCTTCCATATTAGCGAAGTGCTCGCTTACTACAGAAGACATTTCCCAGTGACCGGAAGTATTCTGTCCCTTTATCACGATACAGTCATTATAAGTTTTGCCATCAGCAAGAGACTTATAAGTTTCGTTGTAATACAGAGGATTATAAACATAAGGAACACATTCTTCCTTCACATAGAATATTTGCTCAAGTTTAATATCGCCATGTGAATTATCATTAGAAGGAATGATAATCTTCACTGAATACTTAGCACCCTTACCGTCAATATCCTTATAAGTGTTCTGAGTCTTAATCAGGTTGTTGATACCAACTTTAATAGCTGAAGTCTTAGTAGCATCATCATTCAACTTAATGTTAAGCAGAAGACCCTTATTAGAGATTACAACATCAGTTTGCTGAGAAACTTCTTCACTGATGATTGTTTCTTCCTGACCACTCTTATTTGTTACAGTAACCAATACATTATATTTATGATCCTGACCACCATAATAATTCCAGAATGTAGTAGAAGTCAACTTAGCAGTACCATAAATCTTATTGTTGATAGCCTGATAATCCATGTTCACATTATCAAGAGGATAAGCATTGGTAAATGCATTATCATCGCTTTCTAACTTATGATAATCAGCAGCCTTAGGATCAGACATATTGATAGTACCATAATCAGGTTTAGTACCCGGAGTAGGATCTTCTTCTGTAATAGACAGTTTAATGTAAGAAGAAGCAACCAGTTTCTTCGCACCATTATTGCTAGTCAGGAAAGCATCTACTCTCACTACCGGAGTACGTCCGATAGCCGGAGTTCCGTTAACGACTTCCGGATTAACTTTGATCACACCATTAGCAAGAGTGTTTTCTCCCTCTTTTGTAATAAACCACTGTTGATTAGTCTTTTCATCATCATTAGCCAGATATTTTTCAGGTATAGAGAATTCATAGCTCATACCTTTGAAACCCAATTCAGCCAACCAGTCAGTCTTGATATCAGAATACAATCCTACGTAATCTTTAAGATTAATAGTGCCTGTATACTTAAATGCGGCATTTGCCTCAGCATCCAGTGCAACAAACTGTTTGATGAAAGCGTCTGATTCACCTTTAGCAATAGATTGTGTACGTTTGTAGAATGTTACAGCAGCCTCACCCTGCACCGTTTTTACACTATCGGCAAGTACGAGGTCTATTTCTTCAGAAGTCACATGAACATAATCAGAAGTCAAAGGTGTCTGACCATACCATGCCTGCAAAGCAGCGATGTTATATTCTTGATTTTCAACCAATGCATTCGGATTGACAGTAGCATCGATGACAGCAACACCATCACTTACAGTTTTATTGTCTACGTTCAAAAGAACAGTTCTGTCACCGGCAGCACGAGTCGTAATTTTACGGTCAATGAAACCATATACAGTTTTTGCATCTACATTTGCATCTTCCGGATTCAAACGATAGTTCATTGCAACAACGTTAGATTTTCCCCAGTCAGACTGTTCTTTGAAAGCGTTGTTAGCAGTATTATACTTAGTTTCATCCAAATAGTTCTTAATATGATAGAAAGGATTACTAGTAGTAGCATATGGAACATCCTGGCTTACAACATCAGGTATAAATGCTATAGAAGACAAAGCGATACCAGAAACCAAGTCAACAGAGATAGACTGACCATCTTTTCCCTGAACACCGGTAAGAGTTAACACATTACCATTAAGTACTGCGCTAATACCTCCTTCAGAGGCAACTTTCCAATTGATGTCTGTTGATTCAACAAATTTGTTATCTTTCCATATATCAAAGCATCCGGTTTCCTGATTAGGTACATAGTACAGCCCATTTTCACCCGGCTTGCCATCTTCACCCGGTTTGCCATCAGCTCCCGGCTTACCATCAGCACCTGCTTGTCCATCTACACCGACAGCTTTGTATTGAGTCTTCACGCCATCTTTATACCAATAGCCATCACTTTCGCCGATTGTCCAGACAGCAGCATCTTTACCAGCAGCACCGTCCTTACCGTTTGTCAACTCATAGCTTTTACCATCGCTGAGCGTTACAGTAATTCCATTTTCTCCCTTAGTAACGTTCGTGATGACAGCTCCACCATTTACTTTAGCCTGCAATTCATCCAGTGACACTTTTACAGCATCAATCTGTTGTTGCAGATTGTCAATGTCATCATCGTAGTCTTTACAGCCTACATAGGTGACAGTAGAAAGTGCCAACGCCCCGAAGAACATCACTCTTACAAATTTTCTTTTCATAACTACTTAAAAATTACATTAATAATATATTATTAAACACTAAGTTTCAATAATAAACGCCCGTTACTTTATAGGTAACAGGAAAACCTTTGTCCAGGCTTTTAGAGGGCCTTCTATACGAAAAACTAAATGATTTGGCTACGAAACATATTTACCCCTGCTTCTGAAATGCGGCAGAGGGGAGGGAAATCTTTTATTCTGATGAAAGGATTACAAAAGTCCAATACTAAGAAATCCGCTGTTTTATCGTGTAATTTCTCTTTTTTTAGTAGTTTACTAGAAATAATATCTTTTTTGTTTGCATGTTTTCCAAAATATATCCATCTTTGCAACGCTATTCGGCTCTGTTACCTATAAAGTAACGTCCTTATTTTCAGACGATTGCCCATCCAGTTGATCGCCGAACAAAATCCACGATCTTTTTATTAGCCTCATCAATTTTCTTATTATGAAAAGGCTTCAGATAGGTTTCTGTCACAGTGATAGATGAATGTCCCATTGCTTCGGAAATAATTCCCGGATGGATTTCACAATGATACGCAGTCGTAGCCCACGTATGGCGAGCCGTGTATGAGCTCAATTTTCCTTCCATCCCCATCAATTTCCCCAATAGCATCAGTTTTTGGTTGAAGCTACGCAAAGCCAGTTGGTATTCACGGTAAGCCTCTTCTGTTCCTTCATCACTACTCAGAATTGGAAATAAATAAGGAGAACTCTCATTACGATCCATATATCGTCGCAACAACACCATTGCTTCCGGTGCAAGAGTGACAGACAACGAACGTCCCGTTTTGCGGCGACGATAAGTGATTACATTGTCTCGCAAATCACTTTTCCGCAGATAAGCCAGATCTACAAAAGGCAGACCACGAAGCAGGAACATCAGAATAAACAAATTCTGCGCATGCCTTAAATCCGGGGTCACTTCTGGCAATTCCGGCAGACGTCCGAAAACCTTGCGCATTTCTTCATCCTCCAACGCTCGCTTTCTATCAGCACGTGTACCTGTATAAACAGAACGAAACAAATGAGGGATATACTCCGCTTTCCGAAGATCCACGGCTCGATTGTAAACTGCACGAAAAACCCGAAGATAGGTGGAAACAGTATTCCAACTACACCCCCGACTCCGAAGATTTACTTCAAAGGCTTTCAACCATTCGGGAGTCACCCGACGAAAATCAAGATGTTTACTTCCATGAAAGGTGATCACGGTATTCAACGTACTTCGATATACATGGGCAGTCCCAAAATTTCCCTCTGCCCGTAGCTCATCGGCTACTTTTCTAAAAAATAAAATTAAATTCCCCATCGTATTAAAACTGTTAATTACAAAACCAAAAATACACACTTTTCCTATAAACAGTAACAGTGAGTCCAGAATTAACAAAATCGGGGAACAAAGAGTTTAACGCAAAAAAGAACCGCCCCCCCTGTAGGGAAGCGGTTCCAAACTATTTTTTAATCTAAGAAAGACGAGATTACATCATTCCGCCCATGCCTCCCATTCCGGGAGCACCCATCGGCATTTCAGGTTTATCTTCTTTCTTTTCCACGATCACACATTCAGTAGTCAGGAACATACCTGCGATAGAAGCTGCGTTTTCAAGAGCTACACGAGCCACTTTAGCTGGGTCTACTACACCGGCAGCATGCAAGTTTTCGTAAACATCAGTACGGGCATTGTAACCGAAGTCACCTTTTCCTTCACGTACTTTCTGAACAACTACAGCGCCTTCTTTACCTGCATTAGCTACAATCTCGCGAAGCGGCTCTTCGATAGCACGTTTGATGATACCAATACCGGTTGTTTCATCAGCATTGTCACCCTTCATGCCTTCCAAAGAATCGATAGCGCGGATATAAGCTACGCCACCGCCCGGGATGATACCTTCTTCGATAGCTGCACGAGTTGCACGCAATGCATCGTCTACGCGGTCTTTCTTCTCCTTCATTTCTACTTCAGAAGCAGCACCTACGTAGAGAACTGCTACACCACCTGACAATTTAGCCAGACGTTCCTGCAATTTCTCACGGTCGTAGTCTGATTTAGTAGCAACGATCTGAGCCTTGATCTGATCGCAACGTTCTTTGATGTTTTCTTTATCACCGGCACCGTTTACGATGGTAGTATAGTCTTTAGAAACTGTTACTTTGTCAGCAGTACCCAACATTTCGATTGTAGCCTGCTCCAGTTTCAGACCTTTTTCTTCGCTGATTACCATACCACCTGTCAAGATAGCGATATCCTCCAGCATTTCTTTACGACGGTCGCCGAAGCCCGGAGCCTTCACAGCACAAATCTTCAACTGAGAACGCAGACGGTTCACTACCAAGGTAGTCAACGCTTCGCTATCTACATCTTCTGCGATTACCAACAAAGGACGACCTGTCTGTACAGCCGGTTCAAGGATAGGCAAGAAATCTTTCAGGTTAGAAATCTTCTTGTCGTAAATCAGGATGTAAGGTTTCTCCATCTCACATTCCATCTTTTCAGTGTTGGTTACGAAGTAAGCTGACAAGTAACCACGGTCGAACTGCATACCTTCTACTACACCGATTGTAGTGTCAGTACCTTTAGCTTCTTCGATAGTGATCACACCGTCTTTAGATACTTTGCGCATTGCATCAGCAATCAATTTACCGATAACCGGGTCATTGTTGGCAGATACGGTAGCAACTTGTTCGATCTTGTCATAGTTGTCACCTACAGTTTCTGCTTGTGCCTTGATTGATTCCACCACTTTGGCAACAGCCTTGTCGATACCACGTTTGATATCCATCGGGCTTGCACCGGCAGTCACGTTCTTCAAACCTTCAGCTACGATAGCCTGAGCAAGAACAGTTGCAGTCGTTGTACCGTCACCTGCATCGTCACCAGTCTTTGAAGCAACTTCTTTCACCAGTTGAGCACCGGTGTTCTGGTAAGCATCTGCCAATTCGATTTCCTTTGCTACTGTCACACCGTCTTTTGTGATGTGCGGAGCACCGAACTTCTTCTCAATGATAACGTTACGTCCTTTTGGACCGAGAGTTACTTTTACTGCATTTGCCAATGCATCGACACCTTTTTTCAATTGGTCACGGGCATCGATATTGAATAATATTTCTTTTGCCATCTCCTTATTTACTATTTAATGATTTACAATTTTCTATTTAAGATCCCGAAATTAACCCAAGATAGCGAGAACGTCGCTCTGACGCATGATAAGGTATTTAGTACCTTCGACTTCAAGTTCTGTTCCGGCGTATTTGCCATAAAGAACTGTATCGCCTACTTTCAATACCATTTCTTCGTCTTTCGTACCGTGACCTACTGCCACAACTTCACCCTTCAAAGGTTTTTCTTTTGCTGTATCAGGAATAATGATACCACCAATTGTTTTTTCTTCTGCAGGTGCAGGGAGAATAAGCACTCTGTCTGCTAACGGTTTAATGTTCATAGTTCTTTTTTGATTTTATTTGTTATACATTATATTCATGTTTTGTCCTCTTTTGAAGAGGACGCTAAACTCATTGCGAAAAGCGTGCCAAAGCAAAAGAATGATTGTTTGGCAGAATTTGACTGACAAAATGACTGACAACCTGCTCCTATTGGCAAAAAAGCATATTTGTTCCTTACTTTTTAAACAAAAGAAGAGGATTATTCCTTTTAATAGTGTATATTCGTAAACGAACCTCAAAATGCATTGTATTAATAATATGAATAAAATAGGATTCGGTATATCCGTCACGTTCTGCATTCTGTGTTCCTGCACATCGCGTACAGGAGACATGCCTTCTACCGAAACACTGCAAACAGACTCTCTCATGCAAGATACGATTGCGGAGACGGCAGCCGAACCTGTAGTTAAAACAATTACTCCGGAACAAATCCATATCACCAAAGAACTGCTATATGACAAATATACGCTGGAAGACACCTATCCTTATAAGGATACTACCCGCAATTTTCAGTGGGATAAGATAAAGGAACAACTTGCTTTGCTCGAAAATATACAGCAGCAGCCTTCTCAATGGGCGATACTGCAGAACTACAAAAACAGAAACGGCGAAGCGCCTCTGGTGAGAACATTCAAAAGAAATGCTTACGGACGTGTAGCAGATACTCTCGGCGTAGAACGTTACCAGTCCGTTCCGCTTTATCTGCTGACAGATACCTTAGTACCCGAACGTTACGGTCAAGACGGGGAACTGACACGATTCCTCGAAGACGGGGAGAAATTCGTGAAAACAGAACCTATATTTACCGGAGGAGAATGGATGATTCCTAAAAAGTATGTCAAGGTAATCGGTGACACGGTTATTTTCAACAAAGCGATCTTTGTAGACCGCCACAATCAGAACATCGCCACGCTGGAACGAACGGGCGAAGGCGAATGGGTAGTACGCAGCATGAATCCTTCCACGACCGGACTTCACCGTCCGCCATATGCACAAGAGACACCTTTGGGGATGTTCGTACTGCAAGAGAAAAAAGTAAAGATGGTCTTTCTGAAAGATGGTTCCAAAGAGACAGGCGGCTACGCTCCTTATGCCAGCCGTTTCACGGATGGAGCATACATTCATGGAGTACCTGTCAACGAGCCACGAAAGACGCAAATAGAATATAGCTGGTCATTGGGAACGACTCCCCGATCGCATATGTGTGTACGAAATGCGACCTCCCACGCTAAGTTTATTTTTGACTGGGCACCTGTTAACGAGACGATTATTTTTGTTTTGGAATAAAATAGTTTTTATATTTGCCACGTTTTTATTCCTAGCTTACACACTATGTTTCAGAAAGTTATCTTTTGTTTGTTCTTTCTTTTCATTCCTCTGAACCGTGCTGCTGTCAATACGGTTGCCAACTCTCCTTTTACCTCTTCGGACCCGGTTTCAGAGCTAGCCGTCGGTGAGCAGCTTTTCGAAGAAATGGAATTAGGAGGAACTGTCAATTTCATTGCTTTCCGGCAGGCTGTAGCAGGTTATAATCGAATCAAAGAAAAAAACAAACCGATTCTGACACTGATAGACTTCTCCAAACCTTCTACCGAGAAACGCTTCTTTGTGTTTGACATGGAAAAGAAGAAATTACTGTATTCATCAGTCGTTGCACACGGCAGAAATAGCGGAGAAAATTACGCCACATCATTTTCCAACCAATATGGTTCATATAAAAGTTCGCTAGGCTTTTATCTTACCGAAAATACTTACCAAGGAGGAAACGGATATTCCCTTATTCTCAACGGACTGGAAAAAGGAATCAACGATAAAGCAAAAGCACGGTCTATCGTAGTGCACGGAGCTCCATACGCCAATCCGTCAGTAGCTGCTTCGGGACGATTAGGCAGAAGCCTCGGATGCCCCGCCCTTCCGACTAAACTCGCCCGCCCCATTATCAATACGATCAAAGACGGCAGTGTCATGTTTATCTATGCCAATAATCCGCATTATCTGGCACAAAGCAATATTCTACATAAGAATTAATCAATCTTTTCATCTTTCACATTCATCAGATTATAGTATACTAATAGACTGGCTGTAATTCATTAATAGACAAATTCCGTTGTATCAGGAGCAAACTTCCTTTGTTCTAAGGATAAACTTATCTTTTATCTAAAGCAAACTCAAAACGCAACCTTTGTTTTTATAAACGAAGCTTGCGTTTATAGAAATGAAGCTTGCATTTATAAAAACAAAGGTTGCGTTTTAAGTTTGGATCTAATACAAAAGAAGTTTGCCATTAGAGGAAAAGAAGTTAATCTCTAATGAAGCAGAACTTATCTATTAATAGATGACGGGAAGAGTAATAGGTTATTGGATAAGGAAACAGAGACCAAGATGGAAAAAGGGTGAAAGATGAAAGATAGGTGAAAGATCTTTCCTGCATCTTTCACCATCACAGGCCCTTGATCAATAAAGGGATTCCGCAGTATCAGTGAAAGATGAAAGATCTTTTTGAAGTTTTTTATTCAGGAGAGAAATGTTATTTCAAAGCAGCCATATACTTCCAAAGCGGAGCTGCATTCAATGCCTGCATTATCTGATTGTTGTCCAGCAGGCTTCTGACTTCTTCCAGAGTCAGCAGATGAACAGATAAATCTTCTGTTGCTTCCAGATGCTGATGATCTATCAGTTCTACATCAGTGGCAAGAAAGCAATAGGTCAGATTGGTATGAGTACTTGGATTGGCAGAGATCACCATATATTCCTGCCAGTTTCCCTTGCCGTATCCGGTTTCTTCCCACAATTCACGTTGGGCGGATATCAGAGGGGAAGCATCCTCCTTTTCACAAACGCCTGCACAAAGTTCATAACAGGTCTTTCCTACTCCCGGACGATATTGGCGCACAAACACGAACTTGCCTTCTTTCGTAATGGCAATCGTATTCACCCAGTCGGGATACTCCAATATATAATACTCAGGGATATGATTCCCATTGGGAAGCAGCATATCTTCGCAACGTACAGTCAACCAAGGACGGCGAAACAGGTATTTACTGCTCACCGTTTTCCATGCTTTCTCTTTTTCATCCATAATGATTCCATTTGTCTTTGACAAAAGTAATGTTTTTCTTCGGATTCCCCAAAAGCATGCTAATGACAGAAAGCTTAATCATACAATCAGCAACAAGTAATATGGTAACAAAAAATATCCACCAATTAAACCCTATTTTTTAACACCTAATCATACTATTCTGCATTATAGGCTCATATAGCGAATTACACATTTTTTAATATAATCTCAAAAAGATATCTTTGTCGTAGATTAATTACACACATTACTCAATACAAAACATTATCAATTAAAAAAGCGATACTATTATGAAAAGTTTAAATTACTGGATTTTAATGCTATTGATGGCTACTTCATGCTTCACATTAGTTTCTTGTGGAGATGATGACGACGAACAAGGAAACGGAACAACGAAAAAATGTCATGTAGATGCTGATGGTAGAAATATTGATTTCGGTTATGCGTATTTCTCCATTGATGAACCTTCTCACTCTGGAGGATTATATGACTATACACTTGAGTTCACAAATTACGATTATCTTTCTATTCTAAAAAATCCAGCATCAATTGTCGGAAAAAAAATCTCATCTTTTTATATTGGTTTTACCTCTCCCAATAAATATGATATAAATTCTCTTCCAGAAGGAGAATTTCCTTATTCCCGATATTCTAGTAATAAAAAGGAATCCTATTATGAATGTGAAATTGGTATTAATGGTACAATAAACAGTGACGGAGATGAATCTTGCGAACAATATTATGAAACAGACTGGAACAGTGGATATGAATCAGGAAATCTAATTATTAATAAGACATCAGAAGGATTATATAAAATAGAAATTAGAAACCTAAATTTATTAGCAGCCGAACCTGGAGACTTCGACATACACGAAAGTAAACGCAAAACAACTGGTTCGTTTTATTTTGAAGGAAGATTTGAAGATGTATCTTCTTATGATTTTGATTTTAATTAAAAATATGGATTCATTAATAATCACTTACGTACCATGAATCTCTAATAAGAAGAAATGGTGCCATTATAAATAATGCATCACTCTTATCTAGATCAAAATAATAACAAATACTTTCCGTATGAACAACCAAAAGGTTTGTTTATACGGAAAGCTTTTATTCGCAAGAGATTTCAATGGTTTGCACCTGTTCCAAATACTTTTTTGTAGCACCAACCAGCGAACTCCCCATATAATACAAAAACATCAGGCTGACAATAATCATCAATGCACCGATCATCGCAAAGCGACTTCTTTGCTCCAACATACTACTACTCATATCTCTTTCTCCTCTCTATTTTATGCTTCACAAAGATAACACCGGAATGCTACAAAAAATTGACAAGAATGTTTCAAAAAACTTAAATATTGAATTTATTTAACCAACCGGAAAGACATAGCCTCTTATATTCGGATTGTTTTATCCATCCGGAAACATGAATGTAACAATCTGCTACATTCAATTTAACGATTATTAGTTTATCCGCAAACTAGTTACTATCTTTGCACCCACTAACAACCCTTTTAATTACTATATGGCTTTTACGAATAATATTATGATTGTCCGGCACAAATTGCTGGCTGACCTTGTCAGACTCTGGAAAAACGACCAGTTAGTAGAAAAAATAGACCGCCTCCCTATTGAGCTGAGTCCGCGCAAATCAAAGCCGCTGGGACGTTGCTGCGTACATAAAGAACGCGCTGTGTGGAGATACAAAACTTTTCCGCTGATGGGACTGGATATGACAGATGAACACGACGAAGTAACTCCTCTCTCCGAATATGCACGGATGGCACTGGACCGTCCGGAGCCAAGTAAGGAAAATATCATGTGCGTCATTGATGAAGCCTGTTCTTCCTGCGTACAGATTAATTACGAAATTACCAATCTTTGCCGGGGATGCGTGGCACGCAGCTGCTACATGAACTGCCCCAAAGATGCGATACGTTTCAAGAAAAACGGTCAGGCAATGATTGATCACGATACTTGTGTCAGTTGTGGTATTTGTCATAAGAGTTGCCCTTATCATGCGATTGTATATATCCCTGTGCCCTGCGAAGAGTCCTGCCCGGTGAAAGCTATAAAAAAAGACGAACATGGCGTGGAGTACATTGACGAGAGCAAATGTATCTATTGCGGAAAGTGTATGAATGCCTGTCCATTCGGTGCTATCTTCGAAATCTCACAGACATTCGACGTATTGCAGCGAATCAAAAAAGGAGAAAAGATGGTTGCCATCATCGCTCCGTCTATCCTCGGACAGTTCAAAACATCTATTGAACAGGTGTACGGTGCTTTCAAAGAGATAGGTTTCACCGATATCATCGAAGTAGCCGAAGGAGCCATGATGACCACCAGCAACGAAGCACACGAGCTGTTGGAAAAACTGGAAGAAGGACAGAAATTCATGACTACTTCCTGTTGCCCCTCTTACATCGAACTGGTAGAGAAACATCTGACAGAAATGAAACCATACGTTTCTACCACAGGATCACCGATGTATTATGCAGCAAGAATCGCTAAAGAGAAGCATCCCGATGCGAAGATTGTATTTGTCGGTCCATGTGTAGCCAAACGGAAAGAGGTACGCCGTGACGAAGCGGTAGACTATATCCTGACTTTCGAGGAAGTCGGTTCTATCCTTGATGGAATGGACATTCAACTGGAGCAGGTGGATTCTTTCTCCATCCTGCATACTTCCGTACGCGAAGCACATGGCTTTGCGCAGGCCGGCGGTGTGATGGGAGCAGTGAAGGCATATCTGAAAGAGGAAGCGGATAAGATCAATGCTATCCAGGTATCAGATATCAACAAAAAGAATATAGCCTTGCTGCGTGCCTGTGCCAAAACAGGAAAAGCAGCGGGACAATTTATCGAAGTGATGGCTTGCGAAGGCGGTTGCATCACCGGACCAAGTACACACAATGACATTGTTTCAGGACGTCGTCAACTGGTACAAGAGCTGCTCAAGCGAAAAGAAAGCTATGAGACAATGGGTAGATAAACTACGAAAAGAAAGGACACTCCGACCGGAAGAATTTCGGCAACTGTTGACTGAATGTGACGGAGAGTTATTGCGCTATATCAACGAACAGGCGCAAGAAGTCAGCCTCCGTCATTTCGGTAACCGGATTTTTATTCGCGGGCTTATTGAAGTCAGCAACTGTTGCCGGAATAACTGCTATTACTGCGGTATCCGGAAAGGAAATCCGAATTTGGAACGTTATCGGCTAACCGCAGAAAGCATACTGGATTGCTGCAAGCAGGGCTATGAACTCGGTTTCCGCACATTTGTGCTGCAAGGAGGAGAAGATCCTGTACTGACAGATGAACGGATAGAAAGTATAGTCTCAGCGATTCACCGGAATTATCCCGATTGTGCCATTACACTGTCACTCGGTGAAAAGCCGCGTGAAGCATACGAACGTTTTTTCCAAGCAGGTGCCAACCGCTATCTGCTGCGTCACGAGACTTATGATAAATCGCATTATCGGCAACTACACCCCGAGGGTATGTCGTGCGGACGTCGTCTGCAATGCTTGCAGGATTTAAAAGAAATCGGTTATCAGACGGGAACCGGGATCATGGTCGGCAGTCCGGGGCAGACAGTGGAGCATCTGATCCAGGACATTTTGTTTATCGAACAACTTCGTCCCGAAATGATTGGTATCGGTCCTTTCCTGCCTCATCGTGACACCCCTTTTGCCCAGTCCCCCTGCGGAACCGTGGAACAGACCATCCTTTTATTATCCATCTTCCGGCTGATGCATCCGTCGGCACTGATTCCGGCCACCACAGCACTGGCTACACTCACTCCCGACGGACGGGAACGGGGAATACTGGCTGGTGCCAATGTGGTCATGCCCAATCTGTCGCCACAGGAAGAACGCAAAAAATACAATCTGTATAACAACAAAGCCTCCCTCGGAGCGGAATCTGCGGAAGGACTTAGAATATTACAACAACAGTTGGAAAACATCGGTTATCAAATCTCCTTCGACAGAGGCGATTACAAACAATAAAGAAATGTATAAAGTAGATTCATCCCAAGCAGAAGAATTCATTCATCATGAAGAAATTCTGGAAACTCTTGAATATGCACGGAATCACAAAGACAACCGCGCATTCATAGAACAGCTGATCGAAAAAGCCGCTCTTTGCAAAGGATTGACGCATCGCGAAGCAGCCACCCTGCTGGAATGTGACCAGCCTGACCTGATAGAACGAATCTTCCATCTCGCCAAAGAAATCAAACAGAAGTTTTACGGCAACCGCATTGTCATGTTCGCGCCACTCTACTTGTCAAATTATTGCGTGAACGGGTGTGTGTATTGCCCGTATCACGCAAAGAACAAAACAATCGCCCGCAAAAAACTGACACAGGAAGAAATTCGCAAAGAAGTAATCGCCTTGCAGGATATGGGGCATAAACGTCTGGCACTCGAAGCCGGAGAACATCCGACACTGAATTCACTGGAATATATACTGGAATCTATCCGGACCATTTATAGCATCAAACACAAGAATGGGGCTATCCGCCGGGTTAATGTGAATATCGCAGCCACTACCGTCGAAAACTATCGCCGGTTGAAAGATGCCGGTATCGGTACCTATATATTATTTCAGGAAACATATCACAAAGAGAACTACGAAGCCCTCCATCCCACCGGGCCCAAAAGCAACTACGCTTATCATACGGAAGCAATGGACCGTGCCATGGAAGGAGGAATCGATGACGTAGGAATGGGAGTACTTTTCGGATTGAACACTTACCGTTATGACTTCGTAGGATTGTTGATGCATGCAGAACATCTGGAAGCCCGTTTCGGTGTAGGTCCCCACACTATCAGTGTACCCCGTATCTGTTCAGCAGATGATATTGATGCGGGAGATTTTCCCAATGCAATTTCAGATGATATATTCAGCAAGATTGTAGCCGTCATCCGGATAGCAGTTCCTTATACCGGAATGATTATATCAACCAGAGAGTCACAAGAGTCCCGCGAAAAGGTTCTTGAACTCGGCATCTCACAGATCAGTGGCGGTTCCCGTACAAGTGTAGGCGGATATGCAGAGACAGAGCTTCCGGAAGACAACTCTTCACAATTTGATGTGAGCGATACCCGGACGCTGGACGAAGTGGTCAACTGGTTGCTCGAATCCGGACATATCCCCAGTTTCTGCACCGCCTGTTATCGGGAAGGACGGACCGGTGACCGGTTTATGTCTTTAGTCAAATCGGGCCAGATAGCCAACTGCTGCGGACCGAACGCATTAATGACTCTGAAAGAATACCTCGAAGATTATGCATCGGAAGATACCCGAATCAAAGGAATGAAGTTGATAGCTAAAGAGACCGACCGGATTCCGAACCCAAAAATCAGAGAAATAGCGATCCGAAATCTAAAAGAAATAGCGGAAGGGAAAAGAGATTTCAGATTTTAATTCATCATAAATTAGGCACGGATGACGGCGGATTACACAGTTCTTATTAATGTGTTAACGCAAAACAAAACCGTGTAATCCGCGTCATCCGTGCCTAAATAGTTATAAATATCTGATTCTCAATTTAAGTAGAAAACAACATTATTTATATCCACTTATATGCATAGCAGTTTTACCCCCAATGCCAGCCGACTCCATATCGCCCTCTTCGGAAAGCGCAATAGCGGGAAATCTTCCCTGATCAATGCGCTGACCGGGCAGGATACCGCTCTTGTTTCCGACACTCCCGGAACAACGACCGACCCCGTACAGAAAGCAATGGAAATTCACGGTATCGGTCCTTGCCTGTTCATAGACACTCCGGGATTCGACGATGAAGGCAAATTAGGAAACATGCGCATCGAACGTACATGGAGAGCCGTAGAAAAAACCGATATTGCCATTCTGCTTTGTGCAGGTGATGCCTCCATAGAAATACCCGAAGATGCGGATTTCACCGAAGAACTTCACTGGCTGGAACAACTCAAAGCAAAAAACATCCCGACTATTCTGCTTATCAACAAGGCAGATATACGAAAATCCCCCGCATCACTCGCTACCCGAATAAAAGAAACTTTTGGGAATCATCCTCTCTTGGTCAGTGCCAAAGAGAGGACAGGCATAGAACTGATACGCCAGGCGATTCTGGAAAAACTGCCGGAAGATTACGATCAGCAAAGTATCACAGGCAGATTGGTAACAGAAGGAGACCTCGTCTTACTGGTCATGCCACAAGATATTCAGGCTCCTAAAGGGAGACTGATTTTGCCACAAGTACAAACCATGCGGGAACTGCTCGACAAGAAATGCCTGATCATGAGCTGTACCACAGATAAATTATCAGAAACATTGCAAGCTCTCGCCCGCCCTCCTAAACTAATTATTACAGACTCACAAGTATTCAAAACAGTCTACGAGCAAAAACCGACAGAAAGCAGATTGACCTCTTTTTCTGTTCTTTTTGCTGGTTATAAAGGAGATATCGGATACTATGCAGAAAGCGCCTCAGCCATCGAAAGTCTGACAGAATCCTCCCGCATACTGATAGCCGAAGCTTGTACACATGCCCCTCTATCCGAAGATATCGGCAGAGTAAAGCTCCCACGCTTATTGCGAAAGCGGATTGGAGAAAAGTTACAAATAGACATCGTGGCAGGAACCGATTTTCCACAAGATCTCACTCCCTATTCTTTGGTTATCCATTGCGGTGCCTGTATGTTCAACCGCAAATATGTACTGAATCGTATCGAAAGAGCCAGGCAACAGAACGTACCGATGACAAATTACGGAGTGGCTATTGCTTTCCTCAACGGGATACTTAATCAAATAGAATATTAAAATAAAAAGGACATTTGGTTGCATGCTTCAAGCATTTGTCTTATATTAGTCACGCAATCAAATATTTATTAACTTTAGACATAGACAAATGAAAAAGAGAACTATGGCTTTAGCCATCTTTCTGGCAACCGGTGTTACTATTCAAGCACAAGACAGACTGACACAGTACAAAGTCCGGAATGCCATCAGCGTTCGTACCCCCATTATGAACGACAGCATCAATCCTAAAGGAGAAAAACACACCAAAAAGATGTTACTCCAAACCCCAGTCGTACTGCACTTGCCGGATACACCGATGCAGTCACTCACTACTGACACAGCAGGGTATCTAAGTTTTGAAAAAGCGGATAAAGACAACAAACTTTACCTGGTCAAGACGCAGATTCGTGCAGAGCGCTTCTTGAAAGGGAAGTTGAAAATCACCTCTCCCGTCCGCTGGGAAGTCTTTATTGACGGAGCCTCCAAACAAGTGAAGGATGCGGCAGAGGACAGTATCACTTCCGGATCATCACGCGACATAGCCCTTAGCCTGGAACCCGAACGGGATTACGAAATTATCATCAAACTGCTTTCTGCTGCCGATGACAAAGCCACTCCAACGCTGAAATGTGAATTGATCAAAGACGAGAAATTCAAAGACATTCCCTGCAACTTAGATCCGGAAGCACGAAAACGTTTTTCCCTTGACAATACAGTATATGGAAGCCGGGCCATCGCTGTTTCTGTCTCTCCCAGCGGAAAATATCTGTTGACCCGCTACTGGGACAACCACGCTGCCAAACGTTCACGTACCTATTGCGAACTGACAGAGCTAAAATCCGGTAAAGTACTCCTGACCAATCTCAGAGACGGTATGAGTTGGATGCCGAAAAGCGATAAACTATACTATACAGTAACCGCCCTGACCGGAAATGATGTAATCAGTCTCGATCCTGTCACACTCCGTGAAGAGACTATCCTACAGAGTATCCCCGAGCAGAGTTTCACCTGGTCGCCCAACGAAGATTTCCTGATTTACTATCCCCGTGAGGAAGGAGTAAAGGAGGATGGGCCTCTCCGTCGTATCGTTAGTCCGGCAGACCGTATTCCGAATACTCGCGGACGGAGTTTCTTAGCTAAATATAACCTGTCCGACGGAGTTTCCGAACGACTGACCTATGGTAACCACAGCACTTACCTGCAGGACATTTCGCCGGACGGAAAATACATGCTATATAGTACCTCTAAAGAAAATATCACTCAACGTCCGTTCTCTTTATCCTCACTCTATCAAGTAGATCTGGAAACATTGAAAGTCGATACTCTCTTCTACGAAGACCGTTTTCTGGGTGGTGCAGGCTATTCACCGGACGGAAAACAGTTACTGCTGACAGGCAGCCCCGAAGCCTTCGGCGGCATTGGAAAGAACTGTGGCAATCATCCTATTGCCAATGATTTCGATACCCAGGCTTTCATCATGGACCTCGCTACCCGTAAAATACAACCAATCACCAGAGATTTCACCCCCACTGTCAGCCCCTTGCAGTGGAACCGTGGAGATGGTTGCATCTACTTTAACACGGAAGATGAAGACTGCAAAAACATCTATCGTTATTCACCGAAAGACGGACGTTTTGAAAAGCTGAATCTAGAAACAGATGTCACCACTAACTTCGCTCTGTCCGAGTATAATCCGGGCATAGCCGCTTATATCGGTCAGTCGGATTACAATGCGGGAGCTGCCTACCTCTATGACATGAAGAAAAAAACGTCCCGCCTGCTGGCCGATCCGATGAAACCGATTCTGGATAAAATAGAATTGGGAAAAATAGAACCGTGGAACTTTACCGCTTCCGACGGAACTGTCATCACAGGTAAGATGTGTCTGCCTCCGAATTTCGATCCTAACAAGAAATATCCGATGATTGTATATTACTATGGCGGCACGTCCCCGACTACCCGCGGAATCAGTAATCCGTATTGCGCGCAATTATTCGCTTCACGTGATTATGTAGTATATGTCATCCAGCCTAGCGGGACAACCGGCTTCGGGCAGGAGTTCTCCGCCCGCCATGTCAATGCTTGGGGGAAACGTACAGCAGATGATATCATCGAAGGCACAAAGCAGTTCTGCAAGGAGCATCCGTTTGTGGACGATAAAAAAATCGGTTGTCTCGGTGCTTCCTATGGAGGCTTCATGACGCAGTATTTGCAGACACAGACCGATATTTTTGCCGCAGCCGTATCACACGCGGGCATCAGTGATGTAACCAGCTACTGGGGTGAAGGTTATTGGGGATATTCCTACAATGCTATCGCCGCCGCCGACAGTTATCCGTGGAAGGACCCGGAATTATTCACCAAGCAAGGCTCTCTGTTCAACGCCGACAAAATCAACACTCCATTGCTGTTGCTTCACGGTACGGTAGATACGAATGTACCTGTCGGCGAAAGTATCCAGCTTTTCAATGCGCTGAAAATACTTGGCAAGACGGTAGAACTTGTAACCGTAGACGGAGAGAATCACTTTATTTCCGATTACGACAAGCGAATCAAATGGCATAATTCTATTATGGCATGGTTTGCACGCTGGTTGCAGAATCAACCGGAATGGTGGAATGAAATGTATCCGGAACGCCACTTATAATAGAAAATTCGTGCAGCATCCTTTGCGTTCGCTGCACGAATTATTTTTTATCCTAAAACGCATTCTAATCCAATTCTACCTCTATGGACGCTGGATAAAGTCGTTGGGGATCAAAGAACGCAGCGCAGCTGTTGACTATGTTCTTCAAATCGGCTTTCATTTTTCCTTCGAACACCTTTTTGCCATTCACTGTCAAAGTCACCTTTTCATTTAAATCAACCAGTTTATCACAGAGATAAATGATAACTTTCCCCTTGTGTGCCTGCACATATTTCTTTGCAAACTTCATCTCTATTCCCCATCGGGGATCTTTCTCTATGACTTCATAAACAACCTCATTTACCTTCAAAGAAATATCATTTCCTGAAATATTCATCTCATAATAAGTACGAGACTTCCCTTCTTCATCGGATCTTTCCTTCACATACAAATTATAAAAGCCCGTCCGGTAAATTCCGTCCATTTCAAAGTTCTCCCAACTTACATATCTGGGATAAGGATTACGGACATATTGCTTTAGCCAAGGAGTTGTCGGACGATAATCAATGCTGTGTCCCATTCCGGGAATCAGTTCTATCTTATGAATAAAATGGCCAGGATGTTGATGTGCTAAACTATCAAATGCTTCCAACGCGTATCCGGTCAGTGTATTCCGATAAAATCCGGTATCTTTATCTCCTGTCCGCAAAGAAAAAGCGATGTTACTACAATTCTCTGCCGGAGCATTCTTCAAAGGTTCCCCGCCTGCCATCGGTCCCGCTGCAGCCCAATAATCAGCATAAAACGAAGCCAGACGCTGACTACCATATCCGCCTTCCGAAATTCCAAAGACATAAACTCTATTCGGATCAATCTCTCCCAAGAGCAATGCTTGCCTCAGCAATTTCTCCCAGGCAAACTGTTTAGCTTTCTGCCACCAACGATAGTAATCACCTTCATTCGGAATCTGTGGAATAAAGTAAACGGAAGGAGCATCATCAAAATTCCGGCAAATTTTCAACCCAGTACTCCATTCCCGCTCCTTAGGGCCCGAGCCATGCAGATAGAGAAATAATGGAAGTTCAGCTCCTGTTTCAACCGCTCCTTTCATTCCCCAATAATAGGGCATCACAGCATTTGGTTCCAAGTTTTCAGGAAGTTTCCAACAACCGGAAGAATTGGATAAAAGTGTATCCAAAGCTATTAATTTTTCTTCCTCAAAACTAGCATTTGCCTCTTTCCACAACTGCCATACGGCATCACGATACTGCTCCACTTCTGACAGTTTCAATGACTTTCCTGCATCAAAGGCGGTTGTTTTACCAGAAAGATAGTCAGAAAAGAACGTAACAATCTCTTTTCTGACTTGTGTCTTCACTGATTTCTTTGGATAGATCTTATTAAACTCGAATTCATGAGCTGTCGAAGAGGCAGTAGCGACAGCACAGATAATGCCTAAAAATAACGTGTTTCTAATCGTATTCATATAACTCTGGATTTTGTCGTTTTTCAAATATTTGCCAATGATTCAATGTTATATACAAAGATAGAAATTAATGCCCAGCTCTCCCTGCTTTTTCTGTTTAATCTAAAGTGAATATCTTTTGTTTTTGAATAGTATACTCATGATTTTTCCATATATTTGTAATATACTATAAATGTTATGCTTATGCAAGATATAATAAACGGACGCTGTGGTTGGTGCGGAACTGACGAGCTGTATGTGAAATACCATGATCAGGAGTGGGGAAAACTGGTAACCGACGACAAGACGCTGTTTGAGTTTCTTGTGCTGGAGAGTGCCCAAGCCGGATTGAGTTGGATAACCATTCTTAGAAAACGTGAGGGATATCGCAAAGCTTTTTGCGATTTCGACGCTGAACTTGTAGCACAAATGACCGACGAAGATGTTGAAAGGCTGATGCAGTTTGACGGTATTGTGAGAAACCGCCTGAAAATCAAATCTACAATCACCAATGCAAAGCAATTTCTCGCCATACAAAAAGAATTCGGTAGTTTTTATGACTACACACTTTCATTCTTTCCCGACAGAAAACCAATTATCAGTACCGTTCGTTCATTGAATGAGATTCCTGTATCATCTCCCGAATCCGATGCCATGAGCAAGGATATGAAAAAACGAGGATTTAAATTCTTCGGAACTACGATTTGCTATGCTCACTTGCAGGCTGCAGGATTTATCAACGATCATCTGGCAGACTGTATTTGTCGAAAAAGATAAATACAGATAAGTTTCTTATCCGGAGTAAACACGAAAGTCAATATTTAAGAACTGCCCCACAGAATCTTCACATTCCATGGAGGCAGTCCTTATATAAAATAAGAAAATCGCACACTTAGAGATTCTCCATCCAATCTATTTTATTTTTGCAATCAGTTCTTCCACCGAAACAAGATTCTGTTCGCCAGTCTCCATATTTTTCAGCATTGCTTTGCCTTCATTCATCTCGTTCTCTCCTACAATAGCAACGAACGGAATATTCTTCGCATTGGCATAGCTCATTTGCTTCTTCATCTTTGCAGCATCCGGGAAAATCTCAGCACGAATACCTGCCGCACGTACTTTTGCCAGCATATTCATAGAGAAAGCAGCTTCCTTCTCACCAAAGTTCACGAACAACAATTCTGTACCGTTTACAGCTTCTTTCGGATAAAGATCCAATTGATTCAAGACATCAAAAATCCGGTCTGCACCGAAAGAGATTCCGACACCCGACACTCCAGCCATACCGAATACTCCTGTCAGGTTGTCATAACGACCACCACCGGTGATACTACCGATCTGTACATCCAAAGCCTTCACTTCAAAGATGGCACCGGTATAATAATTCAATCCGCGAGCCAAAGTTAAATCAAGTTCAATTTCATTCTGTAAGCCCATTGTTTCTAACGTACCCAGAATAAATTCGCTTTCTTCCACTCCTTTCATACCTGTTTCGCTGGCTGCCAATACACTCTTTAAAGTAGCCAGTTTTTCAGCATTTGTTCCGCTCAACAGAATAATTGGCTGCAATTTGGCAATCGCCTCATCACTGATACCTTTCTCTTTCAGTTCCGTATTGACATTCTCCAAACCAATCTTATCCAGTTTATCAATAGCCACTGTGATATCTACGATTTTATCAGCTTCCCCGATGATTTCAGCGATACCGGAAAGAATCTTGCGATTATTAATCTTAATGCACACACGGATATTGAAACGGCTGAATACTGTATCGACAATCTGCATTAATTCTACCTCATTCAGCAAGGAATCACTACCGACTACATCGGCATCGCATTGATAGAACTCACGATAACGTCCTTTCTGCGGACGGTCTGCACGCCAAACCGGCTGTATCTGATAACGCTTGAACGGAAAAGTAATTTCATCACGATGCATTACCACGTAACGGGCAAAAGGCACCGTCAAGTCATAACGCAAACCTTTCTCACAGAATTTGCTTGCCAGCTTAACGGCATTACGACTCAATAACTCTTCATCCGTGATGCCTGAAAAGTAATCTCCGGAATTCTGAATCTTAAATAGAAGTTTATCACCCTCATCGCCATATTTCCCCATCAGTGTAGAAAGCATCTCCATCGATGGAGTCTCTATCTGCTGGAAACCATACAGATGATATACGTCACGAATCGTATTGAATATATAATTACGCTTCGCCATTTCTACCGGCGAAAAGTCACGAGTTCCTTTAGGAATACTTGGTTTTGCTGCCATGATATAATTACTGTTTAGTATTTTAATTGCGCAAATTTACTGCAAATTTCCGAGCAACGCTTGCATATATCCGAAAAAATCGTCAATATTGTAAAAAACGTGAATATACGTATTATGACTAAACAAGACGCCTCCACCGTCTTTGAAAACGATGGAGGCGCCCCAACAATTATTAAATTGGCTTCTTAGTCTCTTCTACCCATTGCAATCATAATATAATAAATCAATGTAGCCAACGAACCCAGTGCAGCTACTACATAGGTATATGCAGCAGAACGAAGAGCATCTTCGGCTTGTGTATGATTGTATGAATTTGTAATGCCGGATGAACTTAACCACACCAATGCACGTTTACTTGCATTGATTTCTACCGGCAAGGTGATAAAGCTGAACAAAGTGGTGGTAGCAAACAGAATGATACCAATCCACAACAATTGCGGAAACGTATTGAACAGTAAAATGCCACCCAACAACACCCAAGTCATGATAGAGGACGAAAAATTCACTACCGGAACCAAGGCACTACGCATTTTCAACGGAGCATACATGCGAGCATGCTGAACAGCGTGTCCACATTCGTGCGCTGCCACGGCAGCCGCCATGATACTATTACTTTCATATACACCTTCACTCAGATTCACTGTTTTGTTAGCAGGATTGTAGTGATCGGTCAACTGACCGGGTGTATGAGTTACTTGTACATCATAAATTCCATTGTCGTGCAGCATCTTCAGAGCTACGTCGCGTCCTGTCATACCGTTTCCTGTCGGAATTTTGGAATACTTCTTGAATTTGTTCTGCAAATTCATCTGTACCAACCAACTTGCTACGGCAATACCAATAAATAATACCCAGTAAGACATCATATACTTTTCATTTTAATTATTACTCTATATCTATATAAACAAATTGTTTGCCAAAAATAAAGGGAAACTACGTATGTAACGATAGTTTCCCTATGCTTTTATGAAGAATTAGCTAAAAATTAGTCAATTGTTAGTTCTACAACGTAATCAATATCTTTGGGTATCTCTGCAAATTCCAGCAACACACCTGCTTTATTTTTAGAAAAACGGACGGGAGTACCATTTTTAAATAGCACTGCCTTCTTGACTTTCTTGTCTGCCAAAGGCAAGAACAACGCCTTATCCTGCAAATTCAAAATGTGTACATATAGTCTGTTCCCCTTCTGCGTCGTCACTCCCCAATCGTGTGGAGCGACTACACCGCCACGGGTTCCATATATCGTTTCACCGTATTGCTTCATCCACTCTCCCACTTCTTTCAACCGTTGTACGGCTACCTCCGGAAGTTCTCCGTCGGGTTGAGGACCGATATTCATCAGTAAGTTCGCATTCTTTCCTGCCGCTTTCACCAAATAATGAATCAGTGTCTTCGTCGATTTATAATTCTGATCTGTAATCTTATATCCCCACATGCCATTCATCGTTTCACATGTTTCCAAAGGCAGATGGCTAACACTTTGTCCGGAAAGTCCTGCTGTATTTTCTCCAGGCAGATCACGCTCAAATATCTGAATATCTTCACCGGAAAAGGGAGTCTGATGATGATTGTTTCCTATCAGGCAACCTGGCTGTAATCTATGTATCAGGGCATATTGTTCCGGCAATTCCCAATTAAAGTCGGGATTTCCATCCTGGTCCCACCAACCGTCAAACCAAATTGCTCCTATCGGACCATACTTAGTCAGCAACTCCGTCAGCTGATTATTCATGAATTGATAATAACTTTTCCAGTCTCCTTTCGGATTCGAACGTCCCGTTCCCCGTCCTGTACGTCCCCAGGGATAATCTTCCCGCGTCCAGTCAAGGTGAGAATAGTAGAAATGAAGTTTGATTCCCTGTTTGCTGCAAGCAGCTGCCAATTCCTTTATAATATCCCGTTTAAAAGGAGTTGCCTTTACAATGTTGAAATCCGAATACTTGGTATCGAACATGGAGAAACCATCATGATGGCGGGAAGTCAGACAAATATATTTGGCTCCCGATGCCTTGATGGCAGCCACCCACTTATCTGCATCAAATTTGGATGGATAAAAGCCACCTGCCAGTTTGGCATATTCCTTATAATTCAGATTATTGTTTGTCATAGTCCACTCACCGGTGGCAAGCATGGCATACAATCCCCAATGAAGAAAAATTCCGAACTTATTATCCTGAAATTCTTCACGGGCTTTGAGATTTTCTTCACTAGGTTGGTAGGAAGGCTGTGCATAGAGCTGAGAAGATACTCCCAGACTCATACCTATTAACAATAGGAAAGAGATGAAATGTGTTTTCATAATGCGTTATAGTTAATATTGGGGGTAAAGAAAAAAAAGCGGAGTAATTTCCATTTCTCCGCCTCTCTCATTAAGTTATAGAACAAAGTTATTCTTCTATTCGACAGAATAACATTTCTTATTCTTCAGTATACCGTTCGATAGTCTGCGCTCTGTCCGGTCCAACAGATACAATCTTGATTTCCACACCAAGTTGTTCTTCAAGGAAAGTCAGATAAGCGTTGAATTCCTCGGGGAATTCGTCTTCACTCTGCATCTTTGTCATATCTGTCTTCCAGCCCGGCAGCTCTGCATATACAGGCTCTACACCTTCATTGATGTCGTATGGGAAATAATCTATCTCTTCGCCATCTATTTTATAAGCTACACAAGCTTTGATCGTATCGAATGTATCGAGTACATCGCTTTTCATCATGATCAACTTGGTAACACCATTTATCATTACAGAATACTTCAAAGCTACCAGATCAATCCATCCGCAACGACGTTTACGTCCTGTTACTGAACCAAATTCATGTCCCAGTGTGCACATATTGTCACCAGTTTCGTCGAACAGTTCTGTCGGGAACGGACCGGCACCTACACGAGTACAGTATGCTTTGAAAATACCAAACACTTCACCGATACGGTTCGGAGCTACTCCTAAGCCGGTACATGCGCCTGCACAAACCGTATTGGAAGAAGTTACGAACGGATACGAACCGAAATCAATATCAAGCATAGTTCCCTGAGCACCTTCGCAGAGAACGCTCTTGCCATCTTTCAGATAGTTGTTTACTTCATGTTCACTGTCCACAAAATGGAATTGCTTCAGATATTCGATACCTTCCATCCATGCTTTTTCGAGTTCAGTGAGATCATATTCATAGTTCAGACTCTTCAGAATTTGTTCGTGACGAGCTTTTGCCGCACCATATTTCTGATCGAAGTTATGAAGAATATCACCTACACGAACACCATTACGGCTTACTTTATCCGTATAAGTAGGACCGATACCTTTACCGGTAGTTCCTACTTTCGCATCTCCTTTAGCTGCTTCGTAAGCGGCATCCAGAATACGGTGCGTCGGAAGAATGAGATGAGCTTTCTTAGAAATGTGCAAACGCTCTTTCAATGGGTGTCCCGATGCTTCGAGTGCCTCAGCTTCCGCTTTGAACAATGCCGGATCGAGCACTACACCATTACCGATAATATTTACCTTATCTCCCTGAAAAATACCGGAAGGAATAGAACGAAGTACATACTTCTGTCCTTCGAACTCAAGTGTATGACCGGCATTCGGACCGCCCTGGAAACGAGCGACCACATCGTACTTAGGTGTTAATACGTCGACTACTTTTCCTTTACCTTCGTCGCCCCATTGTAATCCTAATAGAACATCTACTTTCATTTTTCTTTTTTATTGTTGTTACTGACTTTTTTCCGTTTATTAGCTCTGTCACACTTGCTGCACAATCCATATATATATAAGGAGTAATGCGAAAGTTGAAAGCGGCTTAATTTTGTATTTTCGATGGCATGCTGTAATTCCTCGTTCTGAAACTCGGTCACTTTGCCGCATTGAGTACATATCTGATGATGATGTGTCTCGCGATTGTATGATTTTTCGTATTGGGAGGAAGTACCGAACTGATGCTTGATGATCAGCCGTGCGTTGATAAGCAGAATAATAGTATTATAAAGAGTTGCCCGACTTACCCGGAAATTCTCCTGATCCATCATTCTGGAATAGAGCATATCGATGTCGAAATGGCCGTCGATGGAATAGATAGTTTCGAGTATGGCGTAACGTTCGGGAGTCTTTCGATGCCCGTTCGCTGTGAGATATTCTGTGAATATCTGTCTTACCGTATCTTTCACATTTTGAGTTTCCATCATCAGCACAAAATTAGCGCGAACAAAGTTAAGCCTTTTTTGTGGAAAGCAAAAGAATTTCTGAGAAATAAGTAACAGGTAATAAGTATTAGGTATGAACCGTAGTTACTTAAAATTCCATTCGGCAGATGATGCCCACATGACAATACCTAATACTTAATATTTATTACTTAATACTTATCATTAGCTTCTTCTCTCACCATATTATAGAGCATCTGCTCCGTTTCCACTGTAGAATCCGCCATCCCATCAACCAGCCGGCATACACGGAAAGCATGCTCTTCGTTATGTTGCATATACTTACGGATAACCAGCATAGCTGCATTCCGCACATGATAACTTTCAGAATGAACGGCACAGAATGCCTGGTCAAGCAACTCACCGGAAGCTCTTTCCGTCATATCCCCCTTTTTCATCAAAAGACGGGCTGCCGTCAGGAAACCGCAGGTTTGCACATATTCCTGTTCATCAGCCATCCAATGAAAAGATTTAGCAGGGGCATACGGCAGATGCTGAAAAAGATTCATACAGGTCAGCTCCGCTATCTCTATGTTACGGATGCTTTCTACCCAGATATCGGCAATCTCGGGATAAAATGTATCGATAGGCTGTAACATTCCCGCCATGATTTTACACTCGCGAATGTCCTCTTTCCACAATGCCTGCGCCAGGCCGTGATTCTTTTCGTAACCTTCGGCAATCATCTTTATGCGAGGAAGTTCAACTCCGAAATTGAGTTTGTATACCAACCCCTTTTCACGCATACTTTGGGACACAGCCCCGTTCATAGAGAGACGGAGCTGTGTTTTAATATCTTTCAGTTGTTCTTTTATATCCATTTTCAATATTAGTTATTTACGGAAGGCAACGGAGAATAATCTTTGCTGTAACGCAACATTTGCTCTACGTAGTCTTCGTCATAAGACACGGTAACATCAGTGATATTTCCATCCTTGTCAGTCACCAGTTCATATACCGGATTTATAAACCCTTTATAAGGAGCCAGATTCAGCTTTTTATAACGCTCCAACACTTCGGCATGCAAAGTCGGATCAACTTTCACCGCATAATTTTCGACCAATGTACGGGCTCCTTCAAAATCACCTGTTGACTTGATTCGCTGAATTTCAGCCAGCAGTTCACCGAACAGTTCACGTACTTTCTCGTAATCATTGACTACTACATAAGTTTTTCCGTCCTTCTTCACCATTTCGACCACTTTGTCGGGAGCACCTTTTTCAAATACCCAACGGGCAATCAGCTGGCGATTGCGCATGTGAGCCTCCTCTATATTGTTTCCCGGCTCAATGCGTACGAGTTGAGTCATCAGACCATTCATCAGGAATGTATAATACTCCGCTTTATATGCTTCAGCATCGGGAACAAGTTTCAATTCCACCAGCTTCGGATCAGCTACATAATACAGTCCGAACAAGTCAGCACGTGCTTCTTCGATTGTAGAGCCATAAGCTTTCAATGCATCAGGATCTACCCCTGGAAGAAGCTTGCCGGAACCGTGTCCGAGACATTCATGTAAGTCGGTATGAAGTTCACCTGTCAGATCACCATATTGATCGATTCGCTGTCTTTCTTCATCATTGTAAACGAATTCTTCATTAAAACCATTTCCGTGAGCCGCCTTATTATAAGCATCTGTGATGTTACCAATCGTTACAGACTTAGAACCATGATGGGCGCGAATCCAGTTAGCGTTCGGAAGATTGATACCGATGGCAGTTGCAGGATATAAGTCGCCGGCAAGAATAGCTGCGGTGATCACCTTAGCAGATACTCCTTTTACTTTCTCCTTTTTGAAAGATTTATCGACCGGAGAATGATCTTCGAACCATTGCGCATTGCTGCTGATGATCTCCGTACGGTGGGTAGCTTCCAAATCCTTGAAGTTAACCAATGATTCCCAACTGGCTTTCACTCCCAGCGGATCACCATAACTTTCTGTAAAGCCATTCACAAAATCGATTCTGGAATCAAGATCTTTCACCCAAAGAATAGCATATTCATCGAAGTCCTTCAGACTGCCTGTTTCATAAAATTGAATCAGTTTGCCAATCACTGCCTTCTGCGCATCATTTTCAGCTACCGATTCCGCTTTCTTCAACCAGTATACGATCTTTTCAATCGCCTGAGTATAAAGTCCGCCTACTTTCCATACTTTTTCCTGTATTTTTCCATCCTCTTTGACCAGACGGCTGTTCAGTCCGTATGAAACCGGAGTTTCATCTTTCGGATCTTTCATTGCTCCGTAGAAGCTTTCCGCCTCCTGCTGAGTAACTCCGTCATAATAATTGCAGGCCGAAGTCAACACCAGGTCTTCACCATCCGCCTGATTTACACGTTTCGACATGATAGCCGGATCAAACATTACCGGGAAAAGCTCGTCACAGAGTTGTTCAGCAGTCTGTCCTTCCGCCAGCGGAAGTAATTGGGCATCCATTCCGAGTACAGCCTTCTTCAGGAAGTCCTGCGAGAAATCAGGCACAAACTTTTCCATACCATAATGATGATGAATGCCATTGGAGAACCATACCCGTTTGAGGTACACTTCCATATTTTTAAAGTCGGAAGTCGATTTGTCACCCTGATAATGGGTGTAAACAGCTTCGAGCATCCGACGGATTCTCAAGTTATACTTTCCATTCTGATCAAACAGGATGTCACGTCCTTCCAGGGCAGCCTGAGTCAGATAATAAACCAATTCTTTCTGTTTCAGTGTCAAAGTCTCGAATTCGGGGACCTTGTACCGCAATATTTGTAAGTCTGCAAATTGTTCCACTGTATAATCAAATTTATCTGCTTCAGCAGTTGTTGTTTTGGCTCCACCACAGGATACAAGGATCGTAGCGGTTACGGCCATCGAAATAAAATGTTTTTTCATAATTACTGATATTGATTAATTAAATAAGAAAAGGAATTATCTCCGAACTTTTCATTCAGAGGTAATTCCTTTTGGTCAGTATCGGAAAACGCAATTACTTCTTACTATCAGCGTGTTTCTTGCGATATCCGTTAGGAGTTTCACCTACATTCTTGTAAAATGCAGCGTAAAAAGATTGACGATTTGCAAAGCCAACCATTGCGCTGATTTCTTCTACATTCTTGTCGGCATAACGCTTATCTGTCAACAAATGCAGAGCGTCTTTTACTCTGTATTCATTCAACAAACAAGAATAGTTCATACCAAAACGAGAATTCACTACTGCAGAAAGGTAACGAGTGTTCGTTTTCAATTCTTTAGCTAAATCCTTAGCTGAATAATCAGGATCTTTGTACTTCTTCTGAACAACTACAATGTTCAGAATCTTGTCATACAACTCGTCTGCCAGTTCCGGTCTGATTAATGACCGATATGCAGCCTTCTTTTCTTTCTTTTCCCTCAAATTGTAGGGACGTTTCTTTGGAGCTTCCTCCGCTTTTTTGTTCTCTAAATCACTCATTGAATTAACTGGTTAGGGTTTGTTTATTTGTTATTAATTGCTCATTTGCAACGTTACATGTTACAAATGTCTTACTTTTTTTTTAAACACACAATTATTTTGTGCATTTTTTTTCTAATAAAACAATCAAAAACCTTGAAAAAGAGGAATTAAGGGTGAATAATAAGAAACTTTAACTCTTGAAGCATTAAAATCAAAACAGAAATCGAGACATGATAAAGATTGCTAAAGAAAAGCGTACCTTTGCCACAAAGTTTAAATAAATGTTGATGAAAGAAACTCTAAAAACATATTTCGGTTATGACAGCTTCCGCCCGTTGCAGGAAGAGATCATCCGTCACGTACTGAATAAGCAAGATGCACTGGTATTGATGCCCACCGGCGGAGGCAAATCGATCTGTTACCAACTGCCCGCATTGCTCTCCGAAGGAACGACTGTAGTAGTTTCTCCGCTTATTTCCCTGATGAAAGATCAGGTAGAAACATTGCAAGCCAATGGTATCGCGGCAGGAGCACTCAACAGCAGCAATGACGAAACCGAAAACGCCAATCTCCGTCGTGCCTGCGTTGAAGGCCGCCTGAAACTGCTTTATATCTCACCGGAAAAGTTGATAGCGGAAAAAGACTATCTGTTGCGGGATATGAGCATTTCACTCTTTGCCATTGACGAAGCGCACTGTATTTCCCAATGGGGCCATGACTTCCGACCGGAATATACACAAATGGGAATGCTCCATCAGCAATTTCCTCAGATACCGATTATCGCATTAACGGCAACAGCGGATAAAATAACCCGCGAGGATATTATCCGACAGTTGCATCTGGTTCAACCCCGGACGTTTATTTCTTCTTTTGACCGTCCCAACATCAGCCTGGACGTGAAACGCGGTTTTCAGGCAAAAGAGAAAAATAAAGCGATTCTGGAATTTATCCATCGCCACAGAGAAGAAAGCGGAATCATCTACTGCATGAGCCGCAATAAAACGGAAACCGTAGCACAGATGCTGCAAAAACAAGGAATCCGATGCGGTGTTTATCATGCCGGACTGTCTTCTCAACATCGGGACGAAACTCAGAACGATTTCATCAACGACCGCATTCAGGTAGTATGTGCTACGATTGCCTTTGGTATGGGAATCGATAAATCGAATGTCCGTTGGGTCATCCATTACAACCTTCCTAAAAGTATTGAAAGTTTTTATCAGGAAATCGGGCGTGCAGGGCGTGATGGCTTGTCAAGTGATACAGTATTGTTCTATTCATTGGGGGACTTGATACTGTTAACTAAATTCGCCACAGAAAGCAGCCAGCAGACCATCAACCTGGAAAAACTGCAACGTATGCAACAATATGCTGAAGCAGATATCTGCCGCAGAAGAATTCTGCTAAGCTATTTTGGAGAAACCTCAACAGAAGATTGCGGAAACTGTGATGTCTGTAAAAATCCGCCACAACGGTTTGACGGTACGGTGATTGTACAAAAAGCGTTAAGTGCCATTGCCCGGGCGAATCAACAAATAAGTACGGGTACATTAATAGATATTCTTCGTGGAAGTTATTCGGCAGAAGTGACGGCAAAAGGATATCAGGAATTAAAAACATTTGGTGCAGGAAGAGACATACCACCTCGTGACTGGCAGGATTATTTACTCCAAATGTTACAACTGGGCTATTTTGAAATAGCCTACAATGAGAACAACCATCTCAAAATTACTCAAAGCGGAAGTGACATTCTTTTTGGAAAAGCAAAAGCGACACTCGCTGTGATTCACCGGGAAGAAATCGCGACAGGAAAAGGGAAAAAGAAGAAGGTAGTCATTGCCAAAGAACTTCCTTTCGGCATCCCCGGTGGAGAAAACGAAGATTTATTCGAAGCATTAAGGGCATTGCGGAAACAAATAGCAGATCAGGACGGACTTCCTGCATACATCGTCTTGTCTGATAAAGTGCTGCATCTGCTTAGTATTTCTCGCCCGACTACCATCGAAGAATTCGGAGAAATCAATGGTATCGGAGAGTTTAAGAAGAAGAAATACGGAAAAGAGTTCGTGAACCTGATCCGACAGTTTGTATAGTAATCCGGTGCTAATTTATCGACTTCGTAAAAAACGCTCGATATAAAAAAGACATATTATTACGTCGTTATGAAATAAAATCAGGCACAGAATTACACGGATGAACAGGGTTTTAGTAGTCTATCCAATCTCCTAAAACCGTGAAATCTGTGTAATCCGTGCCTAAAAAAATCAGTTATTTATCCTATTATCCATTTACTTCCCGGTATAAACGAGATAAGTTTCGTAGTCACATAACAGCAGATAAATGTACTTACTGCAATGCATGGTATCGCGGCAACAGTAGGTAATTCCAGAGTACTCTTGAACACCGTCGCCCACAATCCGAGCCAGAATATGTGCATAAGATACATACCATAGCTGAGTTTCGACATGTCAGTTACAAGCCGTGGAGCTTCCGCACGGTTTATGCATGTGAAAAGCAAGAATGTACCGGCAGTTAAAAGTACGCAGTTGATTGTACAGAAGGCCCATCCTATCTCTATCACAGGTGTAGAAAGAGTTTCTCCGGGTATAGCCTGTATATAGAATGAGTAAATTGTCAATGCAGCTCCGACAACCATCAAAACAAGTCCTACGATAAAACGTCTGGAGCGGTCCCAAGTTAGATGTACACGTATATAATGTGCCAGTACAAGATATCCAAGGAAACCTGAGAAGTACCATAACATGTGGTATTCATTCCAGAAACATTGTCCCCACACTTCACCAAACCAGCGGTTAAAGTACGGCATACATGTTGATAACAGGAACAGTCCAATGAAGAAACGTTCTTCTTTCGCCGTGGCTTTACTCAGCCATGGAGATATAATAGGTATAAACAGGTAAAGACTGATCAGAGGATACATGAACCAAAAGTGTCCGGCAAGCGTCGGAAAATTCAGGAGTATCCGAGACAAGTCCTTTAATGATGTTTCTCCATCTAGCTGTCCCCACAACATTGGCAGGGTAGAATATAATATCATAAATATGAAAAACGGCGGCAGGATATGAGTGAAGCGGCGGCGATAAAATTGCCATGAGGTCTGCCCCTCTTTCATCGGTACCAGCAAATAGGCAGAGACAATCATGAACAGTGGTACTGCCATACGTGAAAAGCCGTCGTACACGGCCACCCACAAACGGTCTGCCTCATTAGCTAAATAAGACTGCGGTCCTGCCATATCGGTAGATCCGGCAGCACCGTAAAAGTTTTCACTGGCGTGGACCACCATAACAAGGAAACATGCGAACACGCGCACGTAATCTAAAAAAACGATACGTTTCATTTTCTGTTTGAGTATTAGTTAGTAGTAAAAATGTTTTTAGTTTTGTCTTTTCTATGCGGAACATGTATTCATAGCGGAAATACTGCACTTAGTTTCCGTATACTGTCTGAAGTTCTACTTACATTGTTTTAGCTGCTCGTGCAAATCAGCAGGAGGTATGCCCAGCGAAATAGCTTTTTCAAAATCCGTTTTAGCCAATGCTTTCTTTTTCTGTGTCAGATAAATATTGCCACGCAGCAGATAGGCATCCGCCGAAGACGGCTTCAGGCGAATCGCTTCTTCCAGGTCAACGAGAGCCAAATCTTCATGCTTCATTTCACGTTCTACATCAGCACGGGCAATATAGAGAGTCGCATCTTCGGGAGTCGCCGCAATCATCTTATTAAGGATTTCGAGCGCTTCCTTGAACTTCCCTTCTTTCTGTTCCAGGGTAGCCAGACCCAGCCGCCCGCTATAATTCTGCGGATCAAGCTCCAACAGGCGATTATAATCGATTCGTGCCGCAGGATAATCCCTCCGGAGCACATAGATATATGCCCGCATCAACAGCGCTTCTTTATTTTGCTTGTCTTCGTCAAGTACCAGGCAATAATCGGTATAGGCACGATCCGTATTTCCCATTTCCAGATTGATCGCAGCACGATCCAGCAAGATAGGCACTGCCAATGGAGCAAAGTTCAATGCAAAGGAATAAGATTCGAGTGCCTTATCATATTCCCCCATACGGCGCTGTACCAACCCCAGATTGGAGAAAAGCATGGCATTCTTCGCATTCTTCGGTTCCAGTTTCAAAGCCTGAAGCAAAAGCTCTTCCGCTTTGTGGAGACTGTCCATCTCGATATATTCAATCGCCTTTTCTGATAATTGCTGATAGGTTTGCGCACATAAGGCAACTGGAAAGCTAAACAATAAAATTAAAATAATTCTTATCATGGTTTAAGTATTAATCCAAAGGATAGGCATCAAAAGCGAACAATTCCGTCGACAGATAGCGTTCTCCCGTATCAGGTAACAACGCAACAATTCTTTTGTTCTTGAATTCCGAACGCTGTGCCAACTGACGGGCTGCATAAACAGCCGCTCCCGAAGAGATTCCGGCAAGCAACCCTTCTATAGCAGCCAGCTCCCGTCCGGCACGAATAGCTTCATCATCGGGCACACCGATTACTTCATCCACTACAGAAGCATCATAAAGTCCGGGAATAAAATTCGCTCCGATTCCCTGTATACGATGGGGAGCAGCCTGCCCTCCCGCCAATATGGGAGACGACGCAGGTTCTACCGCAACAATATATACATTCGGATTATGTTTTTTTAAAGCACGTGCTACACCGCAAATCGTCCCTCCGGTTCCTACTCCGGCAACGAACACTGCCACTTCGCCATCTGTGTCCCGCCAGATTTCTTCTCCCGTTGTCCGCTCATGGACAGCAGCATTCGAAGGATTTTCAAACTGTTGCAGAATGACCGAACCGGGAATACTATCCCGCAACTCCTGCGCCTTGGCAATAGAAGCTGCCATACCTCCCAGTCCATCCGTCAACACAATCTGCGCACCCAGTGCTTTCAACAGATTTCTCCGTTCCAGACTCATCGTTTCGGGCATAGTCAATATCAGATGATATCCTTTAATGGTCGCTACCATTGCCAGTCCAACTCCTGTATTTCCACTGGTCGGTTCAATGATTGTAGCACCGGGCTTCAGTGCTCCACGGGCTTCCGCATCTTCAATCATGGAAAGAGCGACTCTGTCTTTCACGCTTCCCGCCGGATTAAACGCCTCCAGTTTAGCAATAATATTCTGTTCAAGACCATACTTTCCACTATAACCGGAAAGTTCCATTAGAGGTGTATTACCCACTAAATCTGTTAATTTATTCGCAATTTTTGCCATCATTCACCTCGTTTTATCAGGTTGATGCGCAAAGATACAGAAAAGAATTGTACCTTTGTCTCCGTTCATTATTTTTAAGTTTATAGATATGAAAAAGAGAATACTGCAATTTCTCACGACTTATTTTTTGTTCGTTCTTCTGTTTGTCCTTCAAAAACCTATTTTCATGGTTTACTACCATGAACTTTATACAGACGCCTCCATCGGCGATTATTTCAACGTTATGTGGCACGGCTTGCCTCTGGATTTCTCACTGGCAGGATATCTGACTGCTATTCCGGGCTTCCTGCTTATCGCTTCCGCCTGGACGAAATCTTCCATATTACGCCGTATCCGGCAAGGTTATTTCGGAATCATCTCTTTTGTGATGTCCTGTATCTTCATTGTCGATCTGGGCTTGTACGGCTTCTGGGGATTCCGGCTGGATGCTACTCCGATCTTCTATTTCTTCTCCTCCCCGAAGGATGCGATGGCGAGCGTCAGTTTCTGGTTTATATTACTCGGTGTACTGGCTATGCTGATTTACGCAGCCATTCTCTACGGTATTTTCTACACCGTACTTATTCGGGAGAAAACACCACTGAAAATACCTTATCAACGGCAATATGTATCCCTCGTTCTTTTGTTGCTGACAGCTGCGCTTTTCATTCCCATCCGCGGTGGTTTTTCCGTGTCAACCATGAATCTGAGTAAAGTATATTATAGTCAGAATCAGCGAATGAATCATGCTGCCATCAATCCGGCATTCAGTTTTATGTATTCCGCTACCCATCAAAACAATTTCGATAAGCAATATCGGTTCATGGACCCGAAAGTTGCGGATGATCTGTTTGCAGAAATGCTGGATAAACCTGTTACTGCAACAGACAGTATCCCACAAATTCTGAATACTCAGCGCCCGAATATTATCTTTATCATCCTCGAAAGTTTTTCTACACACCTGATGGAAACGATGGGAGGACAACCAAATGTGGCAGTGAATATGGATAAATTCGGAAAAGAAGGAGTGTTATTCACTAATTTCTATGCAAACAGTTTCCGCACAGATCGCGGACTGGCCTCTATTATCAGTGGTTATCCCGGTCAGCCAAGTACCAGTATTATGAAGTATCCTGAAAAGACAGACGGGCTCCCTTCCATTCCACGCAGTCTGAAAGATGCCGGATACAGTCTGGAATACTACTACGGAGGAGATGCAGACTTCACTAACATGCGTTCCTATCTGGTTTCATCGGGCATTGAGAAGATTATTTCAGAGACAGATTTTCCTTTGTCCGAACGCCCGGGCAAATGGGGAGCACCGGACCACGCACTCTTCCAACGTTTTATGAAAGACCTGAAAGAAGAGAAACAACAGGAACCCTTCTTCAAAATTATACAGACATCAAGCAGTCATGAGCCCTTTGAAGTTCCCTTCTACCGGTTGGATGACAAAGTCCTGAATGCTTTCGCCTACGCAGACAGTTGTGTAGGAGATTTTGTGAAACAGTATAAGGCGACTCCTATGTGGAAAAATACGCTGATTGTACTTGTACCGGATCATTTGGGTGCCTACCCCCGTCCGGTAGAAAATCCGCTGGAGGGACATACAATTCCGCTCATACTTATCGGAGGAGCTGTGAAGGAACCACGAGTCGTAGAGACCTATGCTTCACAGATTGACATCGCTGCTACTCTACTTTCTCAGCTGGGATTACCGCATGATGACTTTACCTTCAGTAAGAATATCTTCAATCCGGCTTCTCCCCACTTCGGGTATTTCACAGAACCGACCCTGTTCGGCATGGTGACTGCGGAAAATCAATTAGTGTACAATCTGGATGCCAATACCGTTCAGATAGACGAAGGAACTGAGAAAGGAGCGAATCTGGAAAAAGGAAAAGCCTTCCTTCAGAAGCTATATGATGACTTGGCTAAACGATAAGATCAAACAAATCCCTTTTCAATAATACGATTTATTTTATGATAGAATTTCTTTCAGATATAGACACCCAACTGCTTTTATTCTTCAACGGAATACATTCGCCTTTCTGGGATTACTTCATGAGTGCATTCACAGGTAAAGTTATATGGGTACCGATGTATGCCAGTATTTTATATATACTGCTCAAGAATTTTCATTGGAAAGTGGCATTGTGCTATGTGATAGCAATCGCCCTCACTATCACGTTTGCCGATCAGATGTGCAATAGTTTTCTTCGTCCGTTGGTAGGTCGCCTGCGTCCCTCCAATCCGGAAAATCCAATAGCGGATTTGGTCTATATCGTGAATGGAAGACAAGGAGGAGGATTCGGTTTCCCTTCCTGTCATGCTGCCAATTCTTTCGGACTTGCCATATTTCTGATTTGCCTGTTCCGTAAACGCTGGTTAAGCATATTTATCGTGCTTTGGGCATTTACCAACTCTTACACACGCCTGTATCTGGGATTGCATTATCCCGGTGATTTAGTAGCAGGAGCCATTATCGGTGGATTCGGAGGTTGGCTGTTCTACTTTATCGCCCACAAGTTAACGGCACGACTTCAGTCAGATACTCCTACTCCTGCTCTTGAAAAGGGTACCGGCATGAAACAAACGGAAGTTATGATCTATACCGGATTGCTGACTTTAGCAGGCATTATCATCTACTCCATCGTGCAAAGTTAGTTTATAACATGGGTAAAAAAAATATCATCCATAAGTTATTCAACAATCTCAAAAAACCGAAAGGCTTTTGGGGAAGAGTCATTCTCCGGGAAATGAACAAACGGCACACTTTGCTTTCCGAATGGGGAATGTCAAATATAGCATGGAATAAGGAATGGAATGTGCTCGACATTGGTTGCGGTGGCGGAGCCAATCTTACACAGTTGATGCGTCGCTGTCCGCAAGGAAAAGCATACGGCATTGACATTTCACCGGAAAGTGTCCTTTTCGCACAGAAGAAAAACAAGAAATATCTTTCCACCCGCTGTTTTATAGAACAAGGCACGGTAGACACACTGCCTTATACCGATGAAATGTTCGACGTGGTCACTGCCTTCGAGACGGTTTACTTTTGGAACGATCTTCCGAAAGCATTCACCGAAGTAACACGGGTATTAAAGCGGAACGGACATTTCCTGATTTGCTGCGAACTGAATAACCCGTCAGTCAAAACTTGGACAAATCTGATTGACGGGATGATTATTCGTTCTTGTGATGAATTGAAATCCATACTCTTGCAGTCCGGCTTTGTCTCCATTGCTTCATATAAGCATGAAAAAGGGCCTTTGTGCATAGTAGCCCGGAGAATAACTGAGTAATAATCTTATCGGGCTAATACGATTTCTGAATAAGGAAATCCGCCCCCTGGATATAATGACTCCCAGCTACCTTTTAGTAAATCATATACATAAATCAGCCTTCCATTCCGACTACCATCAAACAATACATAAAGTTCTTGTTTCTTAAAATCTTCCGAAACAAGTGTGGCTACTGAACACGCAGCATTAGAGAATGTGGTGAAAGGTTCGTCCAGCGTCTTTGTAGCCGGGTTCCATAACCTAAATTCTGTTCCATCTCCCTCCTCTGCCGTCGCACCATTTCTCTTCGATACGATATATCCGCCAACACGTGTATATTTAGCCGTTCCCATACCTTCTACAGGCTTAACTATCCAAAAAGGGATCAATGCCACAGCCTGTATCGGCTCGCCAACATATATACTTTTCTCTTCCATATTTTGTCCGTTCAAGACTACTGGTGAAAAAGTTCCATCGCCATTATCAGCCGAACAGAGTATATTTCCATCACTCATTTGTATACAGGGATAACGTGACAATACTTCAGCCTTCATTCCTTCGGGCAGCAGAAAACCATAATCAGGTTTCTCCGGTATATACATTCTGGTATAGGGCATCACATTAACTGTTTTAACAAATAAACGGTCTCCACCTTGATATACCCCAAATACAGAGTTACCGGTCGCTATCCCCATTGTTACAAGCTGATCAGCTCCCGTTTTTTCCCAATAGTTCATAGAAAGATCATAAAGCCCAGTCGTACGACGATTATCCTGCGTCCATACTCCACTAAGACTCCAGCTTCCGGGAAGGTTGACTACACAAGAGAAGTCTTGATTGTCTGCAAGTCGTACTATCTCTACTGTCTGTGGCTTTTCAAGATTGATGTATTCGATAGCATAAGGACGGTCAGTATTGGAACGAGAATTAATGATACCATAAAGCTGAAAATCTTTGGGTGCCTGTCCATCCGCCACTGAAATCTTTCCTAAAGACATCATTTGACCGGAGCGGCATAACAAGATTTCCGTTGTAGAAGCAGGCCAGTGTCCGGGAGCCAGAAAAGTAATGCTCGTAGCCGTCTTTTCCGTTATAACACCCCGTCCCCCTTTAGCATATCCTTCATGCAGCACTTCATCTTGAAGCGGCCAGCGGATATCGAACATGATTTCATCATTGTCCTGGAATCCTTTCGCCATTATCGTTACCTTTTCACCAGGCTTGAATACTGTTCCCGAAGCAGGCATTACAACATTGGTCACTAAAATCGGTTGTTCATCCTTGTCATCAGAGCTACACGCTGCAAGCAGCAAACCCAACAGTAAGAATAGATAATTTTTTGTCATAGCATTTGTGTATTAATCTGTGCAAATATACTGTTTTTCATTAGCAAATATCTTACTCTTTTACTTTTTAACAGTCCGACTAGTTTTTTCTCCCAACGGACTCATTTTATTCAGTAAAAAAACAAAGAAACGAAATGAACAAAAAAGAGGCTGAACTCCGTTTTAAGAATCCAGCCTCCATATATCTTGTTCAGAATGATCTGTTTAAGCCTTCTTAATATAGTCAACAATCCACTGTCCTACTTCCTTTGTACCGTATTTGGCACCATCAGCTACTTGGATTTCCGGTGTACGCACGTTTTCATCCAGTGATGCATCAACCGCCTTACGAATCAGCGCACCTTCTTCCTTGCAATCGAAATATTCAAACAACATAGCTACAGACAGAATCTGTGCCAACGGGTTCGCAATATTCAAGCCCTTCGCCTGTGGCCATGAACCATGAATCGGTTCGAATACCGGAGTACTTTCACCAGTAGAAGCTGAAGGAAGCAATCCCATAGAGCCGCTGATAACAGAACCTTCGTCAGTCAGAATATCACCGAATGTATTTTCAGTCACCATCACGTCAAAGAAAGCAGGTTCCTGGATCATCTTCATTGCAGCATTATCCACAAACATATAGTCAGTAGTCACTTCCGGATAGTTCGGAGCCATTTCCTGTGCAATCTGACGCCACAGACGGGAAGAAGCCAAAACGTTTGCCTTATCCACCACAGTCAAGTGTTTTCTGCGCTTCATTGCATATTCAAAAGCAACTTTCAGAATACGTTCAATTTCCGGACGAGTGTAGTAGTTAGTATCGTATGCCTTATCATTATCCTGATATTTCTCACCGAAATACATACCTCCGGTCAACTCACGGATACAGATAAAATCTGCATTTTCAACAAGTTCTGCACGCAACGGAGATTTATGGATCAGACATTTGAATGTCTGTACCGGACGAATATTGGCAAACAATCCTAATTTCTTACGCATTGCCAGCAATCCCTGTTCAGGGCGCACTTTTGCAGTAGGATCATTGTCAAACTTCGGATCGCCTACGGCTGAAAACAAAACAGCATCTGCATTCTTGCAAACCTGATATGTTTCTTCCGGGAACGGATCACCCACTTTATCAATCGCATCTGCACCGCAGATCGCATATTCGTAACTTACTTTATGACCAAATTTCTCGCAAACGGCACTCATTACATCTACACCTTGTACCGAAATCTCGGGTCCGATGCCGTCGCCTGCTAATACAGCAATCTTAAAATCCATAATCGTCAATTCTATCTATTTATATACTTATAAAAACATTCTTCGGGCAAGTAACTTCCACTTACTCTTTCTCATATTCATCTTCAATGAGGTTCAGCATCTTCATTGTAGCTTTGATAGCTGCCTCAGTCTGGTCGGCATCCAGTCCGCGGGTACGGAACACTTGTTCGTCATAACTCCAAGTGATGACTGTCTGCACAAATGCATCCGTACGTCCACCGGGAGGGATCGTTACCGCGTAATTCGTCAACATCGGGAACTTGCGTCCCAATGTCACCTTATATATCTTACGCAATGCACGTACAAAAGCGTCATATTGTCCATCGCCACCCGAGCTTTCCTCGTACTCCTTGCCGTTGATTTCTATTTTCAAAGTAGCCATCGGTTTCAGTCCATGAGCCAGATTTACAAAATAACTCTTTAACTTGACCTTCTCACCTACTGCTCCATGCTTCAACACATCAGAAACAATGTATGGCAAATCTTCCTGAGTGACTAGTTCTTTCTTGTCTCCCAGTTCGATAATGCGCTCCGTTACTTTACGCATTGCATCTTCGTCCAGCTCCAATCCGAGGTCTTCAAGGTTCTTGCGGATATTTGCTTTGCCACTCGTTTTCCCTAACGCATATTCGCGTTTACGTCCAAAACGTTCGGGAAGCAAGTCATTGCAATACAGATTATTCTTGTTATCGCCATCGGCATGCACTCCTGCTACCTGTGTAAATACATTCTCACCGACAATCGGCTTATTGGCAGGAATTACAATACCCGAATACGATTCTACTACCCGGCTGACATCGTTCAAGCGACTTTCATCAATATTGGTTATAGCATTGAAATGATCTTTCAGAATAGCCTGAACACTCGCAAGAGGTGCATTACCCGCCCGTTCGCCCAGTCCGTTTATAGTAGTGTGAAGTCCTTTAACGCCACTCAGCACAGCAGCCAACACGTTGCTCACAGCCAGATCATAATCATTGTGCGCATGGAAGTCAAAATGTGTATCTGGATACCGTTTCTTCATCTTCCGCATATACTCTATCACTTGCAGCGGATTCAGGATTCCCAGTGTATCGGGCAGCATATAGCGTTTGATACTCGTTTCCTTCAAGCCATCCATCAACTGAAACACATAGTCGGGAGAATCCTTCATTCCATTGCTCCAGTCTTCCAGATATACGTTCACGTTGATATCCTGCTCGTCAGCATAGTGTACTACGTTGACGATATCCGCGATGTGTTGTTCCGGAGTTTTTTTAAGTTGCTGCGTACAATGCTTCAGCGAACCTTTACAAAGGAGATTGATTACGCGGCAGCCGGTATGTTGTATCCAGTCCACCGAAGTCTGACCGTCAACAAACCCCAGCACTTCCACCTTGTGAAGCAGATTGCGGCGGGCTGCCCAGTCGCAAATCATCTTCACGGCTTCAAACTCACCGTCCGACACACGCGCTGACGCAACCTCTACCCGGTCTACTTTTAAGTCTTCTAACAGTAAACGGGCAATCATTAGTTTCTCATGAGGCACAAAAGACACTCCGCTGGTCTGTTCACCGTCACGGAGCGTTGTGTCCATGATCTCTATTTTGACGCCTTGTTTTCCCATTCTTCTATTTTATTTTTATTGCTTAGCAAAAAGTCGATGTCGTCCAATCCGTTCATCAGACAAAGTTTCTTATAAGCATTGATTTCAAAATGTTCACTCTTGCCTGTTGCTTTGTTAGTGATGGTCTGTTCCGGAAGATTCACTTCCACCTCCATCTTCGGATTGGCAGCAATAGAGTCAAAAAGCTCCTGCAAGAATTCTTCTGTAACAACTACCGGAAGAACGAAGTTGTTCAACTCATTATTCTTATGAATATCGGCAAAGAAACTTGATACCACTACACGGAAACCATAACCGGCAATTGCCCAGGCTGCATGCTCGCGGCTGGAACCCGAACCGAAATTCTTTCCTGCCACCAATACTTGCCCGCTGTAAGTGGGATCATTCAACACAAAGTCCTTGTTCAAAGAACCGTCAGCATTATAACGCCAGTCACGAAACAGGTTATCACCAAAAAACTTTTCTTCACGAGTGGTCGCTTTCAGAAAACGTGCCGGAATAATCTGGTCAGTATCTACATTTTCTAAAGGAAGGGGTACACAAGTACTTGTTATTATATTAAATTTTGTCTTCATTTCATTTTCAATTATCAATTATCCATTAAATAAGTTCCCGCGGATCGGTTATCACTCCTGTCACCGCAGCGGCAGCAGCAACCAGCGGACTGGCCAGCAATGTGCGCGCTCCCGGACCCTGACGACCTTCAAAGTTACGGTTGCTAGTCGATACAGAGTACTTTCCGGCAGGAATCTTATCGTCATTCATCGCCAGACAAGCTGAACATCCCGGCTGACGGATTGCAAATCCTGCCTCAGTCAATATCTTGTCAATTCCTTCCTTACGAATCTGCGCATCTACCATCCATGATCCCGGAACCAGCCATGCGATTACATTATCCGCTTTTTTGCGTCCCTTCACGAGAGAAGCAAATGCACGGAAATCCTCAATGCGACCATTAGTACAAGCACCTAAGAATACATAATCAATCTTTTTGCCCAGCAATGATTCACCCGGCTGGAATCCCATATATTCCATCGATTTATTGAAAGAAACCTGTGCAGCTTCTCCCATCCCTTCCGTAGTAGGAATGTTTTGCGTAATTCCCATTCCCATTCCCGGATTAGTTCCATAGGTAATCATCGGTTCGATATCTGTCGCATCAAAACGAACCTCCTTATCGAATACGGCATCATCATCGCTCTTCAGTGTCTTCCAGTATTCTATAGCCTGATCCCATGCCTCCCCTTTCGGAGCATTTTCACGACCTTTGATATATTCGAAAGTCACTTCATCCGGAGCAACCATTCCACCACGTGCTCCCATTTCAATAGAAAGGTTACAAAGAGTAAGACGTCCTTCCATAGTCAGATTGCGGATTGCCGAACCTGCATATTCCACAAAGTAACCGGTAGCACCGCTGGTAGTCATCTTAGACATCATGTACAGGGCAATGTCTTTCGCTGTCACGCCCTTACCCAGTTCACCATCTACAGTAATGCGCATTGTTTTCGGTCTTGACTGAAGGATACATTGTGAAGCCAGCACCATTTCCACTTCACTGGTACCAATACCGAAGGCGATTGCCCCCATTGCCCCATGAGTGGAAGTATGCGAGTCGCCGCAAACGATCGTCATGCCCGGTAATGTCAACGCACGTTCCGGACCTACCACATGGATAATTCCATTTTTAGGATGCATCATACCGAAATGTGTCAGACCGAAGTCTTTTGCATTCTTCGTCAGCGTATCCACCTGAGTTTTGGAGATCGGATCTTCAATCGGTTTATCCTGATCATGTGTCGGAGTATTATGGTCGGGCATGCAGAACACCTTTTCCGGGCGCAATACCTTGATTCCACGCTCACGCAATCCGGCAAAAGCCTGCGGGCTGGTCACTTCATGACAATATAAACGATCAATATAAAGTTGTGTCGGGCCATCTTCCACCGTAGTCACCACGTGGGCATCCCATATCTTATCAAATAATGTATTCATCTGTTATCTATATTTTTACTATGTATGATTTATAATTAATGCGAGTTACGTATTTCAGTACCACTTTCTTTATTCCTTACGCCTTGAATTTGTTAATACAGTCGATATAAGCTTCTACTGATGCAGCAATAATATCCGTATTTGCTCCGAAGCCATAATATATCTGATTATCGTATTCCACCTGCATGTGAACCTTACCTACATCATCACTTCCCTTGCTGATTGCCTGAATAGTGAACTCTTTCAATGTCATGTGACGGTCTACAATCTTCTTCAGTGCCTTAATAGCAGCATCCACCGGACCATTGCCACTTGCACAGGCTTCAAACTTCTCACCGGAAATATTCAGTCCCAGACTGGCAACCGAACGGACGCCAACACCGCTTGTCACCTGCAAGTATTCTAACTTAATACGGTGATTCTGGCTACGGTCTGCTCCTGCCAATACCAGCACATCATCATCATTGATGTCTTTTTTCTTATCAGCCAACTTCAGGAACTCTTCATATACCTTGTCCAACTTCTCCTGATCCAGGTTCACTCCCAAGATCGAAAGGCGATTCTTCAATGCCGCACGTCCGCTACGGGCAGTCAGTACGATCGAGTTATCATCAATACCTACATCATGCGGATCGATAATCTCATAAGTCTGCACATTCTTCAATACGCCGTCCTGGTGAATACCCGAAGAATGAGCAAAAGCATTACGGCCTACGATCGCTTTATTCGGCTGAACAGGCATATTCATTAAGCTCGATACCATACGGCTGGTCGGGTAAATCTTCTGTGTATTGATATTTGTCTGAATATCAATTTCGTGATGACTCTTGATAATCATCGCGATTTCTTCGAGAGCAGTATTTCCCGCACGTTCGCCGATACCATTGATTGTCACCTCTACCTGACGTGCCCCATTCAAAACACCCGCTATTGTATTAGCTGTTGCCATTCCCAAATCGTTATGACAGTGGGTAGAAATGATTGCGTTATCGATGCCATCTACATGGTCAATCAAATATTTAATCTTAGCACCATATTCTGAAGGCAGACAATAGCCTGTCGTATCCGGTATATTCACCACCGTAGCTCCTGCTTTAATAACCGCTTCTACCACACGTGCCAGATATTCATTGTCCGTACGCCCTGCATCCTCTGCATAAAACTCCACATCATCCACAAAACGACGTGCATACTTCACTGCTGCTACCGCACGTTCAATAATCTCTTCCCGATTGGAATTGAATTTATATTTAATATGAGAATCAGAAGTACCGATACCTGTATGGATACGTTTATGCTTGGCAAATCTCAATGCATCTACTGCTACATCGATATCCTTCTGAACCGCACGGGTCAACGCACAAATAGTAGGCCAAGTCACCGCTTTTGAAATTTCAATCACTGAATTAAAATCTCCCGGGCTGGAGATAGGGAAGCCGGCTTCAATTACATCCACTCCCAAAGATTCGAGCGCCTTCGCTACCTGAATCTTCTCCACTGTGTTCAACTGACATCCCGGAACCTGTTCACCATCCCGAAGGGTGGTATCAAAAATAAATAACCTATTGTCCATCTTCTATCATTTTATGTTATTATTAGCTCAAAAAAAAACCTTTCGCACTTGGAAGTGAGAAAGGCTTTCGTATATTTTCAGTATACACAGTTACGCGCAGCACTCACTTCCACTAACCTTTGATAGTAGAATAATAATACCGCATAGTAGAATATGTATAAACATCTGATTCATTTTTTGTCTCTTTTATAGTTTGACGGTGCAAAGGTATGGATTATTTCTATACTACCAAATAATACGTTACTTTTTTATCGAAAATAATTTCATTTCATAAGTTAAAGTCGGTTATTAGCAAAAAAGTATCACTAATTAAGCACTGCATTTCGTCAAACAGAAAAAGGGGGTATAGTGCAGACACACCATACCCCCTTTAATTTATCGTTCTAAATCAATAGATTACTTCTTATCACAGCATTCTTTCTTTTCTGCGCAATCAGCTTTCTTATCGCAAGCAGTAGCACAAGAGTCTTTAGCCTGGCAGCAAGAGTCAGTTGCTTCAACAGCAACAGCTTCTACAGTTTCAACTGTTGCTTCTTCACCTTCAGAAGCGGCAGCATTATTAGTTTTGTTACCAGAACAAGAAATCACAGCGAAAGAAAATGTTACTGCTACAGCAGCCAAAAAAAGTTTTGTTTTCATACCTTTTAATTTGCTTTAAACGTTTAATAAAATAATTGTCGCCGGCAAATATAGCACTTTTTTCCTAAACCGCCAAAACACAGAAATCCCCGCCAGTCAATAAAGACTGGCGGGGACTCTTTAAAACGGCGGCTACCTACTCTCCCACTGTTACGCAGTACCATCGGCGTGACGAGGCTTAACTTCTCTGTTCGGAATGGGAAGAGGTGGAACCCTCGTGCTATAACCACCTGAATGAATTCAATAAGGTTATGACATGATGAAAAGTAAAATTCAAGTAAGATATCAAAAATCCAATTTAATGAACTTGCTGATACGATCGCTAAACGTATATATCCAATCCGTACAAAGCCGGAAGAAAGTGGACGGGCAATTAGTAATGCTCGGCTTTGATGTTACCACCTTTACACCTGCATCCTATCAACGTCATCGTCTTTAACGACCCTAAGAAATCTAATCTTGTGGCTGGCTTCGTACTTAGATGCTTTCAGCACTTATCCAATCCCGACTTAGATACCCAGCAATGCACCTGGCGGCACAACTGGTAAACCAGCGGTCAGTCCAACACGGTCCTCTCGTACTAGTGTCAGAGCCACGCAAATTTCATACGCCCACGATAGATAGAGACCGAACTGTCTCACGACGTTCTGAACCCAGCTCGCGTGCCACTTTAATGGGCGAACAGCCCAACCCTTGGGACCTTCTCCAGCCCCAGGATGTGACGAGCCGACATCGAGGTGCCAAACCCCTCCGTCGATATGAGCTCTTGGGAGGGATCAGCCTGTTATCCCCGGAGTACCTTTTATCCTTTGAGCGATGTCCCTTCCATACGGAAACACCGGATCACTATGCTCTAGTTTCCTACCTGATCGACTTGTAAGTCTCCCAGTCAAGCGCCCTTATGCCATTACACTCTGCGGACGGTTACCAATCGTCCTGAGGGCACCTTTAGAAGCCTCCGTTACTATTTTGGAGGCGACCACCCCAGTCAAACTACCCACCAAACAGTGTCCTCGTATCAACGAGTTAGAACTCAAATAATCAAAGGGCCGTATTTCAACAGCGACTCCACACAAACTGGCGTCTGCGCTTCAAAGTCTCCGGCCTATCCTACACATCAATTACCCAAATTCAATGTTAAGCTATAGTAAAGGTTCACGGGGTCTTTTCGTCCCATCGCGGGTAATCGGCATCTTCACCGATACTACAATTTCACTGAGCTCACGGTTGAGACAGTGTCCAGATCATTACACCATTCGTGCAGGTCGGAACTTACCCGACAAGGAATTTCGCTACCTTAGGACCGTTATAGTTACGGCCGCCGTTTACTGGGGCTTCAATTCAATGCTTCTCTTGCGATGACATCTCCTCTTAACCTTCCAGCACCGGGCAGGTGTCAGGCTGTATACATTATCTTTCAATTTCGCACAGCCCTGTGTTTTTGTTAAACAGTTGCCTGGACCTATTCTCTGCGCCCAACTCTCGTTGGGACCCTTTATCCCGAAGTTACAGGGTCAATTTGCCTAGTTCCTTAACCGTGAATCACTCAAGCGCCTTAGTATATTCAACCCGACTACGTGTGTCCGTTTGCGGTACGGGTACCTTAAGGATTAAGTTTAGCGGATTTTCTTGGGAGTATGATTACACGCACTATTGGATTGTTCCGAAGAACGCTCCATACTATCAGGTTCGACTCTTATCCCGGATTTGCCTGGGATAATCAACATCTACACCCTTCAACGGACTATTCCGTCAGTCCGCGGCGCTGTCACGCCTCCGTCTCCACGTCACTCCTTAAGGTAGTACAGGAATATTAACCTGTTCTGCCATCGGCCTCACCGTTCGGCTGAGCCTTAGGACCCGACTAACCCTGATCCGATTAGCGTTGATCAGGAAACCTTAGTCTTTCGGCGAGGGGGTTTCTCACCCCCTTTATCGTTACTTATACCTACATTTGCTTTTCCACACGCTCCAGCAAAGCTCACGCTTCACCTTCGACGCTGAGTGGAATGCTCCCCTACCGATCCTTACGGATCCCATAGCTTCGGTAAAACACTTGATGCCCGATTATTATCCACGCCAAACTCCTCGACTAGTGAGCTGTTACGCACTCTTTAAATGAATGGCTGCTTCCAAGCCAACATCCTAGCTGTCTTAGCAATCTGACTTCGTTAGTTCAACTTAGTGTTTATTTCGGGACCTTAGCTGATGGTCTGGATTCTTCTCCTTTAGGACATGGACCTTAGCACCCATGCCCTCACTCCTGTGATAGAACTAATGCGCATTCGGAGTTTATCAAGACTTGATAGGCGGTGAAGCCCTCGCATCTTATCAGTCGCTCTACCTCACATTAGTAACTCACAAGGCTGCACCTAAATGCATTTCGGGGAGTACGAGCTATCTCCAAGTTTGATTAGCCTTTCACCCCCACCCTCAGTTCATCCGGAAGCTTTTCAACGCTTATCGGTTCGGTCCTCCAGTTAGTGTTACCTAACCTTCAACCTGACCAAGGGTAGATCACTTGGTTTCGCGTCTACTCCTTCCGACTCGACGCCCTGTTCAGACTCGCTTTCGCTTCGGCTGCGCATCTCAAGATGCTTAACCTTGCCGGAAAAAGTAACTCGTAGGTTCATTATGCAAAAGGCACGCCGTCACTGCTTACGCAGCTCCGACCGCTTGTAGGCGCACGGTTTCAGGGACTATTTCACTCTTCTGTTCGAAGTGCTTTTCACCTTTCCTTCACAGTACTGGTTCGCTATCGGTCTCTCGGGAGTATTTAGCCTTACCGGATGGTCCCGGCAGATTCACGCAAGATTTCTCGTGTCCCGCGCTACTCAGGATACCACTACGCTTAATCTGACTTCATATACAGGACTATCACCGTCTATGGTTCCACTTTCCAGAGGATTCTATTCATCAGATGTCTTGCGATATCGTGGTCCTACAACCCCACACATGCCGTAACATGGGTGGTTTGGGCTATTCCCCGTTCGCTCGCCACTACTAGGGGAATCATTATTATTTTCTTTTCCTACAGGTACTAAGATGTTTCAGTTCCCTGCGTTAGCCTCCATCAAAGATGGATGACATTCCTTCAGAATGCCGGGTTGTCCCATTCGGAAATCTCTGGATCAAAGGTTATTTGCACCTACCCAGAGCTTATCGCAGCTTATCACGTCCTTCATCGCCTCCGAGAGCCAAGGCATCCGCCATGCGCCCTTGCTTACTTTCTTTCAAACTTACTTAACCGATGATGGAGAATGGAATTTCGAAAATGCTTCTGCATTCTCAACAGCCATGTACCATATCTGTTACGTACGGTTCGATATATACTTTTAGCTCTTTACTAAATTTTACTTTTTGTACATCATGTCAAAGATCGTTTCTCTATGTTCAGAGATGGTGGAGAATAACGGATTCGAACCGTTGACCCTCTGCGTGCAAGGCAGATGCTCTAGCCAGCTGAGCTAATCCCCCGAAGATAAAGAAGAATGAACAAGGACGCAGGAAAAGGATATATGCCGATCACTGCAGTTTTCATTTTCTTTCTCGAAGTAGTCCCAGGCAGAGTTGAACTGCCGACCTCTACATTATCAGTGTAGCGCTCTAACCAACTGAGCTATAGGACTAGTTCAACCTTGTCTACCTGATATGTTAGACTCGGCTTCTTTATTTCTCTTGTTTATCTCTATCTATACTTCTATAGATGGTTGATCTATATGTTATAAATAAACAAGTACCAGTAGTACAATTATAGAACCGATGAAAGTCATTGTAACGGCATCACTCCAGAAAGGAGGTGTTCCAGCCGCACCTTCCGGTACGGCTACCTTGTTACGACTTAGCCCCAATTACCAGTTTTACCCTAGGACGCTCCTTGCGGTTACGTACTTCAGGTACCCCCGGCTTTCATGGCTTGACGGGCGGTGTGTACAAGGCCCGGGAACGTATTCACCGCGCCATGGCTGATGCGCGATTACTAGCGAATCCAGCTTCACGAAGTCGGGTTGCAGACTTCGATCCGAACTGAGAGAGGCTTTTGGGATTAGCATCCTGTCACCAGGTAGCGGCCTTCTGTACCCCCCATTGTAACACGTGTGTAGCCCCGGACGTAAGGGCCGTGCTGATTTGACGTCATCCCCACCTTCCTCACATCTTACGACGGCAGTCTCTCCAGAGTCCTCAGCATGACCTGTTAGTAACTGAAGATAAGGGTTGCGCTCGTTATGGCACTTAAGCCGACACCTCACGGCACGAGCTGACGACAACCATGCAGCACCTTCACATTTGTCTTACGACTAACCAATTTCTTGATTATTCAAATGCAATTTAAGCCCGGGTAAGGTTCCTCGCGTATCATCGAATTAAACCACATGTTCCTCCGCTTGTGCGGGCCCCCGTCAATTCCTTTGAGTTTCACCGTTGCCGGCGTACTCCCCAGGTGGAATACTTAATGCTTTCGCTTGGCCGCTTACTGTATATCGCAAACAGCGAGTATTCATCGTTTACTGTGTGGACTACCAGGGTATCTAATCCTGTTTGATACCCACACTTTCGAGCATCAGTGTCAGTTGCAGTCCAGTGAGCTGCCTTCGCAATCGGAGTTCTTCGTGATATCTAAGCATTTCACCGCTACACCACGAATTCCGCCCACCTCTACTGTACTCAAGACAGCCAGTATCAACTGCAATTTTACGGTTGAGCCGCAAACTTTCACAACTGACTTAACTGTCCACCTACGCTCCCTTTAAACCCAATAAATCCGGATAACGCTCGGATCCTCCGTATTACCGCGGCTGCTGGCACGGAGTTAGCCGATCCTTATTCATATGGTACATACAAAAATCCACACGTGGACCACTTTATTCCCATATAAAAGAAGTTTACAACCCATAGGGCAGTCATCCTTCACGCTACTTGGCTGGTTCAGACTCTCGTCCATTGACCAATATTCCTCACTGCTGCCTCCCGTAGGAGTTTGGACCGTGTCTCAGTTCCAATGTGGGGGACCTTCCTCTCAGAACCCCTATCCATCGAAGGTTTGGTGGGCCATTACCCCACCAACTGCCTAATGGAACGCATCCCCATCGATAACCGAAATTCTTTAATAATCAAACCATGCGGTTCTATTATGCCATCGGGTATTAATCTTTCTTTCGAAAGGCTATCCCCGAGTTATCGGCAGGTTGGATACGTGTTACTCACCCGTGCGCCGGTCGCCATCTCCAGTTTGCAAGCAAACTGGAATGCTGCCCCTCGACTTGCATGTGTTAAGCCTGTAGCTAGCGTTCATCCTGAGCCAGGATCAAACTCTTCATTGTAAAAGTATTGTTATCATTCCTATGAAAGAATGGTATTTGCTCTGTTCAGGATGCCGTACAATTTATTGACTTCATTAATACCTGTCATCAGATACATACTGCTATGTATCCAACAAGCATTGACGGTTCTATTTTTTCTTGTACTACTTGTATTGTTTATCAATATTTCAAAGAACTTGGTTGCTTTCGTTTCAAAAGCGGGTGCAAAGGTAAGGGGTTTTATTTTAATTGCCAAACGTTTTCGGAAGTTTTTTTTTAATTTTTCTTTTTATATCGTTTCTCAGGCTCTCTTGCGAAAGGGAAAGAAGGTAAAGAAGAAAAACAAACCGCGTTTCTTTGCGAATCGGACTGCAAAGATAAGAACTTTATTCAATAACATCCAAAACTTTCCGGAAGTTTTTTTGTTCTTATTTTAAGCTGCCGTACGCTTTTACACTAAGTCAACTTATCAAGGCTTTCTTCTCTTGGAAAGCGGGTGCAAAAGTAGTAGCTTTCAGTTTATGCTCCAAACTTATCGGACTGTTTTTTTGAATTATTTTTGGATATCCATGCTAAGGGGCTGATTCAGAAGGATGTTGTAGAACATAAATTTATCGGGGATGGCAGAAAGGGGGGAAAGGGATACACCTTATTATATTCACACACGCGGATGCGGGCGCGAAGGGAACAGATTTCAACAGGAAGGAAGGGAAGGATAGCGGTGAGTCATTCATGAAGACAGTATGGATGGACTAAAAGCGGAGAAGAAACTCTCATGGAAAAGGGTTTTTCTATTGTCACTTGTCACTTTTCAAGTCAAACTGTTATTTATCAGTGGGTTAAGAGTGACAATAAGGTGATAATAGAGGTGATAACAGGGTGACAATAGGAAAAGCATGTGAGGGTATTGTCACTTTTTGGGGAACAGATTATCGCAGACAGACAAGGGACGTTCATGGGAAAGTGGCGGCTGAAAGGAAAAGAAGTAACTCCGAAAGTATACTGATAGCGATAAAGAAATACGGGGATGCAGGCAAGGGATTAGTTTCATGCGGGGAAAACAAAGGTTTCATATAGGAGAAACTCTAGTTTCAAGCATTGGAAACAATAGTTTCATACCTTGAAACCAAAAGTTTCATATAGGGAAACAATATATTTTGATGTAACTCTCTGAAAATAAATTAAATATAGAGAGTTTAAAAGATGCAGGTAACGATTTGGATATGGAAGTCCTGCTTCGGGTTACACTGCTTTGCATAGTTTCAAATAACTCATGTACAAATGTAGGCAATATTTGGAATATAGCAAAATATACTGCTATTTATTTTTGTATAAATCTGATTATTAATATATTAAGAATTTAAGGTGTAATTTATTGATGCCTATTTATTATTGGATAGCCGGGAATAGTATCTCCTGGCTATTTTTTGTCCCAAATTGGCGTTTTCTGTCTTTTTTTGGCGGTTGCTCAACGGTTGAGTAACCAACGACCTTATAATATCTCCGTAATATTGCATCATAAACAATAAAAATAAGGTCATTATGAATAACAGAAGAACTGCACCGGGTGGACATACAACCCACATGCTTAGTGCCATCCTCGCCAAAGTAACCAACATTGAAAAGTTATTGGCTCCTGCCGTACATAATTTGCCTGACAGTGAGATACTGGATTCAAAAGGCGTGCGCCTGCTCACCAAGATGTCGGACAGGACACTTTTAAGACGACGCAATGACGGGACACTCCCCTTTCACAGAGACAAGGGGAAGATATATTACCGCCGTTCAGATGTACTCCGTGCCATGCTGCTGGAAAAAGAAGAACACTCTAAAAAATAAGCGTTATGAAGAAGATGATTAAAATTGAAAGCGGTTCTTTCGCTGCACTCGTGAGAAGTTATAAGAAGTCGTTGAACATGTTTGCCGTCCTGCAACATATCTGCCAGGAAAATGACGTGGCGCTTTCCATGCTGCCCGATGAAGTCTGCGAACTGATAAATCTCGATCCGGCAGAGATTGAGAAACAGCGTTTGAGCGGAAGGCTACGTTTTGCAGAAGAAGAGAACGGGACAAAGCATTATTCGATTGTGGACATTATCAACCTGAAAGACTCGATTGACAGGAAGGTAATCAACAGGCAGGTGGAAAGCTTTTCCTTCGAGGAAGAGGAATGATGTGATTTGCGGCTGACAGACAAGGGTACGGCCGGCAAGGTCGGATTTATCCGGGCGCCGGCCGTGCCTTTGTCCGTTCCTAAAAAGCGGCTCTTTGCTGTAACCTGCGGAAGTGGAGCTTGCGTAGCTTCCGGGGGTTACAGCAATGTGCCGTGGGAAACATACCTATATTAAGGTTATCTTTTGCTGAGATTGCAACAATCAAGGGGATTCGGATTTATTTTGTTTTTCCAGTATTCGTAATGTTCCGTCACATCTTCACAAACAGTCAACTGCTTAAATCCGCTGATTTGTCCGAGGTATTTAATCTTCAGTTCAAGCGGCAGGTGCTGATAACCACTTTGTTTGAAAGTATATTCTGAATAGTCAATATTGAACCATTGTTTTATTCAGGTATTCACTCGTAGAAATTCTACTAATATTTTGTCACATTTGATTGTATTCAATTTCTTGAAATCTATGTATTGCGGAATAAAAGGTGATAATCTTAAAGATACGTCAAAATTACATTGCTGTAATTTTTCAAGCGCATTTATTCTTTGTGACGGCACGCAGGCCCTTTCATATGTCCGTGACAGGTCATCGTCCATCGTTGTTATGGATATTTGGATATGTGCAAGTTTTTTATCCATTAATCTGATATATTTATCATCCGCCACCATTGATGACTTGGTGACTATCAGATAGCCGATACCTTGTTTGTTCAGTTCTTTTATAGCCTCATAGGTTATATGACAGCGGCTTTCAATGGGCTGGAAACAATCGGTCATACCTCCAAGCCTGACAATGGAATCGGATGGAATTTTACGGATAACTTTTAACACCTTGTCAATATCTGAGACTGCCGGATGTTCCGCATCTCATAGTTTGCGAAAATTCAACAAGGATTTTGCATAGCAATAGGAACAATCATGATAACAGCCTTTCCCATAAAGGTCTAAACGTGTCGGATAATTACATTTTTCTCCTTCATTTCCTCCGACTGATTTATAAAAGGATTTATATTCGGAATACCCCGGAGAAGGTTGGGTATTCTTTTGTTTTTTCAATTCCATAATTATTAAGTTATTAGATGATACATTAAATATATACCCGACATCCATAACGACAATCGGGTATATAATAGAGTAAGCCGGTTCCCTGTCGGCTATGCGACAGAAAAACTATTTTTCTTGCCTTTAGGCTTGAAGGCAGTAGCATGCCGGGGTGTCTGCCTGGTCTCTTGTTGTTTGCCCTTTTTCGGTTCATCCAACTTCGGTTTGTATTCACGGGCATTGCGTCCTATCAGCAGTTGGTTGCTCTTGTTGCTGAAACGTACATCATCGGAAAATACCCTGCCTTTGTAGCGCATATTCTCAACGAACACCATTTCATGGTTCTGGAGCATCTTCTTTTGCTCAGGCGTGATTTTGGCACCCATGATAGTGTCGTTGACCTTCAGTTGTTCACCAGACTGCTTGAATGCGATGTCCATTATTCTCGGATCGACGAAAGCAACCCCGGAAAGCAGCGTATCGTTTTTGCGCTGTATGTCGTTGATGGAAAGCCGGCCTCCTGACGCAAGGATTTGCTTCTGTTTGTCATCCAGCCTTTTCCCGTAGATATAATCGGGTATCTTGATGGCATCCACGGGCATGGTAATGATACGGTTGCTCGGTTCATGGAAAGATACATAACAGTTACAGACGGTTCCTGTATGGGTATCCTTCATCTCCTTGATTGCCCCCAAAGTTCCGGTGTCTTTAAGCGACTGCTTTTCCTCGTCCGTGAACACTCCTTTATAGGCAGGCAGGTCGTACTGCGGTTTGTCAAGCCTGCTTAAAGTTTTCAGTTGCACCTTGCCGTCCTCCCCTTTGACGCAGAGGAAACAGGCTTCCCCCATATCCTTCTTTTCACCGTTCACTTCCTTACTGATGGGGAAAGCCATAGAGGTAATTCTTCCTTTTAGCATCTCACCCATACAGTGGTTATCAAACAAGAGTTGCTTGTCAACTCCCAATGCGGCAAGTTCTTTCCACGGGAGCTGGTGTTCATCGAACTTATACCGGCGGGCAAGTTTGGCGATACGTCCTTCATCGTTGAGTTCGCTGTTCTCCACCAGTTTTTTGTCTTCCACTCCGGGGTCTTCCCCTTTTCGGATCTGAACTACGGCATTCAGCGTCTTGTCCAATAAGGCGAGAGGTATCAGGAAGAAACTGAAACTTGTGGGATTTTCGTACTGGTTCTTGAAATTGGTGAAGAACAGTTCCAGCGGTGAGGTACGGTCCAGTTTGAGGAAGCTGCTGCTGTTCTTCTTGTCGGGTGGCACGATTTCGAGACTGCCGTCCTGCTCGTTCATTTTGGAAACGACTGCGGTTTTGTTCGTTCGCTTGTCAAGGATGGCCATTACATGCTCGTCCTGACTCTGTTCTTGTTGTTCTTGCTTTTTCTTAGCCATAAAATCAATAATTTAAGTGATACAATAATTAATCAATACCGGGTAAACTTTAGCCCGTCGGTGCGAATGTATGATATTAAAAGACAAATTGATGCATATTTGTAAAGGTCAGGAATGGTTGGCGGTATCTAGCGGGAAATGGCGTGTGTGTTGGAAATGAGAAGAGGTTGTGTCCGAATTATCTCTATGGGATATTTCCCCAAAACGACCTTGATGGGTATCTATACTTTCAGGCAGAAAAAGGTGCGCTGACGTAGCTCCACTTTGGGTAACCATTCCGAGACGACTTCAAAGACAGTATCAGGTTTGGAGAAACGCATGTCTTGATAAAGAACGGCGTTTGCCAGCTCCAATATTTGTGCAACGGGAAAACCACCCCGTATCATACACTCGTAAGTATTAATCGTATCGTCAGCACGTACCGTTATCAAAAACTTGTCGCCCACCAATATGGGGTGGTTATCATTTTAAAAAAGGAAGAGAACTGTCACAAAATGTGGCAGTTCTCTTATATTGTTTCTTTTCTTGCTCATACGTGCACTTTGTTTAATAAGTTGGGAATGAATGATTAAAAAGATGTATCTGATTGGCTTCATGCGAATCGGGTATATTGTATGGATAACAGTTTGCAGATTAGTCAATGGAAAGTTTGCTCTCGCTAAATCTCATTTTGCATGAGCCCAGGTGGCGAGCTGTTTCTCCTTCCTCTCGATAAGTTGTGGTTTGCACTTGTGGTCGTCTTTAACAATAAGCAGGTTGCTGCTTTTGTTGTTTAAACGGACGTCATCGGAGAATAACTGTTTGGGTCTTGGATTGCACATATTATTATTAATTACTCTAATCTTTTTTATTAAACACTTCAATGTAATAGACATTATCACTGAATAAGATGGAGAATATGTAACACATTCATTTGTAGCTCTATAAATTAAAACATTCTTTGCTCATTATTCAATTAATTCTTATCTTTGTATGTTTGAAGCTACTATAAGGCTCTAAAGCTTTGTTTTTAACTAAGTAGAAGGCATTATTGCTCAAAAAATATAAAGTATGAAAAATAAGATACAAGACTATCAGATAATATCAAATTTTCTTGCACAAAAAGGAGAAAAAAGAGATATAGCTAGGATGGCAGCTAAGCTTAAAAATAGCAATAATAATCTTGCTATTTGTAGAGTTCTTCCGCGTCTTTTTAAATCAGTTCCATACATGAAAAAAATAATATGGGGCAATGTCCTTCCGAAGACTATAGAAGAATTAGGTGTTGGAGGAAATTGTTATTTCTTTAAACCTGAGTCGTTAGATAATGAAATTAATTGGATTTTGCATGAGCTAAAGCCATACAAAGAACAATTGTTATATTTCGTACAAATGAGGGATGAAGTAGAACGTTCTATTCTTGTTGGTGATTACCTTACGGCTGAAAAATATCTTAATAGTTCCTTAAAGCAATTAGGGTATTCTGTATGGTATTATGAAATGAAACTAACAATATCCGGTTATCAAGATAATTTAGAGAAATGTATCAGTATTGTTAGTGATGTAAACCAAAGCAAGAAAGAAGATAAAATAGGCTTTGTTACAGCTATATTATCCAGTCTTTTTAATAGAAGTCAGCGAAAAATTGCCGCATATGAATATGATAGTGCTTTATATTCAAGATATAAAAAAAACAGGACTGATTTTCAAAATGATAGATATAACTATTATTTATTCAGATTGAACTATTATCAACATTTTGATATTGATGATTTATCAGTCACTCTTATTATGGAAGGGTTGAATTCAGTTGTAGATAGATATATTTTATTATTATATGTACTTCGATCATATTATATCAAAGAACCTAAAAAGATAGATACTATAATCAAATTTGCAAAAAGACTTTACAAGATATCTTCGGATAAACAGCTAACACCTTTTTTAATAATGGACAGCTTGGAGTCTGTACCTGATTCGTATTTTGAATTTGATTTTATCGAAATTTTAGATAAATATTATACAGGTAGATATAGAGAAGTAGTCGATTTATGCAAAATATACATACAGCATAATCCGTCAAATTTTGATATTATCAAATTGTATAGTCGTGCCCTTCTTTTCTTGCATAATGGATATAGCCCTATTTGTTCTAATACAGATGCGCCTATTAATCAAATGGCTCTTTATATATTTCTTTCAATGACAGAAAAAGATAATGATTCATACTTAGATAGACTTTATCAATTAAATAAAAATCTTTACGGGTTAAGAATTGCTGCTGGATTAGATTATTTTATTAAAGAAGAACAAAATGAGAAGAGAAGTCATATACTCAAACTTTTTTCACTAATTCAGTTTGATCCTTACTTTACTAATATATATAATGATGATTTTCAGAAAATCGAATATTTGAATTATGGTGAGAGTAAAATACCTAAATCGGAAGTAGTTGAATATCAAAGGCGTCGTATACAAAAAGTCATCACTGAGGAGTCTAATGTTGTTGCGTATATACGTAATGTCGATAATGCGAAAATCACATATGATAATGCTGATTATGTTGGCGCATTTGAACAATGGAAAAATATACTTGCCGGCAATAAAGGTTATATTCCGACTGCTCAAACGGCAGTAGAATATGGTTTCCTATCCCTTAGTCAATTAGGACCCGACTATAGGCAAAAAGCTGTACATTTTTATGTAGAACAGTATATTGATAATAAAGCCTTTGTGGCAAAGATTGACACACGAAAATTTATGAAAGAAATTAAGCAGTCAAGATATGAAGGATTAAGTAATGACATAGATTTCTTAATTTTTATTTTTTTGAATGCAGAAAACTATCCACAAAAAGAATTTGTTCTTCAAAATTACTGCAAATACGAAGGTGTAACATATCCCTCAGAATTGACTACTGTATTTAAACGCAAGCAACCAGAAAAAGTAGAAATATTTTTTCTAACCCTATTAACCGATGACATATTATTTCATTATTATAAACTAAAAAGCACCATTGAAGTTCTTGATGAAAAATTAAAAATAGTGACGTTTTTAAGAACTATGTTTCCACAAAATCGAAACTATTCTGATATCTGTACCGAATTAATGCATGAGTTAATAGCATATCGTGGGATGAAGAAAATGGATGATAGTAAAATTTATGTCAACGAGGACGCTGTTTTAAAATATGAACTTAATATTGATGATCTTTATGAACGTTTTAAGAAACAAGCAGTCCTTGTTAAATCTAATAGAGTTTATTTAGTAGTTAGTGATTTTACTACTACAGAAGATTCATCTTCATCGGACATAATTAAACATGCGGTATCCTATTCTGACAATGCAATTGCTGAAGTGGCAATTCAGTTATTTGATATCATAAGATATGCATTTTTAAAAAGTCGATTTGGACTTGGAACGTATATTAGCACGCGTATTCGACATGGAATATTTGAAGGAGAATTACGTTCTGGCTTGGAAAGATTGAATTTGATACTAAATACTGAAAATAATAGCTATGTTGTAACAGATTATTGGCGCAAAGAGTATAGTCTTGATCTTAAATATAATGAAATTTTAGCGAAGCATTTATCTAAATTTTCAATGGAAGTTGATACATTGATTAGTTCTTTTAAGGAATCTGTTATTCAAATTAAATTAAAAGAAGAGGATTTAGGAGAGTTTAATTATATTATATCAACCGATGAAATTTGTAGTCGACTATTAGATATAGAATCAAAGACACAGAGTGTGGATGAATTTTCATTACAAGTAATGGCTTATCTTTGGGAAATAACAGAAAAAAAATTAGAAATAATTAGAGATAAAATAAAAAATGATTTGAAACCTAAATTTTTTGAACATCTACAACATTTAGAATCTAATATAGAGTCTTTATCAGAACAGAATCATTTACATAGAGACTTGTGTGAAGCCATTAAAAATGCCCGTGAAGAATTAACAGCCAAACTCGTAAAAGTTGAAAATTGGTTTTATAGACAAGAGACAAAATTTGAAGACTTTGTTTTATCTGATTATATAAAGATGGTACTTGAATCTACTGCTAAATACGTACCAGATATTGATTGGGAATTACAAGGAGATTTAACTTCTGCCCAAATATTAATTCGATCAGAATTTAGCGCATCAATGTTTGATTTGCTTAGTATTATCTTTAGTAATATGCTTGAGTATAGCAGAAAAGAACCATTACATCAATTTATACTTCACACAGCTGTCATAGATAATGATATTATGCATTTTCATTTTGAAAATGAATTACCAGAAAATGCGAACGAGGATGAGTTGAATCAATTATTTGAGGAGAAAGAACAAGCGATCAATCTTCTTCAAAAAGAAGGAGGAAGCGGTTTAGTTAAAGCAATGAATATTATTAAATATGATTTTAATAACATTCAAAATTCATTCAAAATTGAAGCTACAGCTGGAAAGTGTTTTATAGATATATTATTCAATTTAAAAAATATGATAAAATATGCTGAAGATACTATTGGTGGAGGATTATGAAGAAAAAGCCAAAAATATAAAGATATTTTTAAATACAGAATTTCCTTTTATGGATGTAGAATGGCGTACTTCTTATAATTCTGCACAAGAAGAAATTTATGATAATTATGAAGAATATGCTCTTATATTGTTAGATATGTCTATGTCTACATACGATTTGACAGCAGATGCAAGTGGAGGACAACCTGAGCCTTCAGCAGGTCAATATATTTTAGAAGGCATGTTTTTAAGAAACATTCCTACACCTGTTATAGTTGTAACCATGTATAATGTATTTGGCAGAAAAGAACTTTCTGCCTTTGATGAAGAGTTAAAATCTAAATATCCTCAAAATTACAAATCATATGTGTTTTATTCATCTCAAAAATCTGATTGGAAAGAACATCTTAAAAGACAAATAAAAACAATTTTATTATGATAGAAATACTGATTATGGATGACTCTAGTGATAAAATAGAGTCTCTCAAAAGTGAAATATTTCCTATATTCCAAAATGGAGAAATAGTGGTAGAAGTAGCTCATTCTTTAGTTGCAGGCCGAACCAAGATGCAAAAAAAAACTTATGACTTATTAATCCTTGATATGGTTATGCCTGAACATGACGGGGAGGATGCAAATCGTACTGCCGGAGCTGAGTATTTGAACGAAATTTATGAAAATCAAAGTATAAAAGTTCCTATTCAGATAATAGGTCTTACAGAATATGAAGAGGAATTTTCCCAACAGCAAAAGGATTTTAAAGACAAATTATGGTATTTGCTTTTTTACTCACGAACGGAAACCTATTGGCGAAAGATGTTGAAATCTAAAATACTTCAATTGGGGCAGTTTAAAAAAACGATGAAAGAAGCTATAGAAAGCAAGAATAAGTATGATGTCGCTATAATATGTGCTTTAAGTAAGGAATATCAGCAAATGATAAAAGCTTTTTCTAAATTGGAGTGGCATGATTTGTCAATTGAAGGACTTCCATATTGTTTCAAAACCGCAACTCTATCTACTCGTAAATTTCATGAATTACGTATAATTACGGCTTGTGCTGATAAACCTGGTGTTTGTGCCACTAGTATTTTGTCTACTGTAATGTACAATATATTTCATGTTGATACATTATTCATGACAGGATTGACTGCCGGTATTGAAAATGACGATTTGCGTTTAGATGATATTGTTATAGCTGAATCTATTCATGATTATGCTTCGGGAAAAATAAAAGAAGATGCAGATGGAAATATTCGATTACTTAAAGAAATTAATCAAATAGCAACGAATCATTCTTTAGTAGCAAAAGTATCTGAATTTATTGCAAATCGCGAATATGTAACTCGCATTAATGACAATGTTCATGATATGAATTTGAAAGCAGAGCGAGATAATATTTCTTTTAGAATAGCAAAGACCGTATGTGGCCCCTTCGTTATGACATCTGAAACAATTGTAAATGCCTTGAAACAAGATGAACGTAAATTACAAGCTCTTGATATGGAAGGATTCGCTTTGTATTTAACAGCTCACACTCTTGATAAAAAAGCATTATGGATTAAAGGAGTTTCAGACTTTGCTGATTCTAAAAAAGGAGATAACCATCATACAACATGTGCTTATGCTAGTGCCCGCTTTTTATATGAATTTATGAGAGAAATGCTTTGATGTTTTTTATAATTCAACAAGTTTACAAACAATATAATTATATGATTTAGTTATATTTATTAAACGAAAATAGAGGCTGCATTGACAGCCTCTATTAACACTTAATTATTTAATAAATGCTTAAGCTTCGGGTCATTTTCAATTCGAATCAACTCCCTTTCCACCAACTCCACAATATCCTGTTTAATTTGCCAGTAGTTCGTTTGTATCTGTTCTTTCATTGTATCATTACCGTTCTCATCCAAAAAGCTGCTGATTTCGGGAATAGGCTGATAGGCTGCCGTTTCCTTTTGTACAGCTTCATTATCCACTACAATCTGTGCATGAAAGATTTTCTGGTCTATTGTTTCACCAAAATTGTCAGCTACGGCTCCAACAAACATACCTTGTGACAGTGTGCTGATTTTACTTGCAGGTATAAGACTATCCAATTGGGTATTGATAGAAGTTGATGTATCACTGCGATTGATGCTCATGGATTCCCGTTTTTGTAGAATTTTCCCGAATCTTTCCGATAACGTTTTAGCTGTTTCACCGACTACCTGACCACTGAAAACATTGCCCACAGTTGACATGATAACGGCGGCCTCCTTATCTCCGTAATCGCGCTTTAATTGACTGAAATCCTGAAATCCTAACATAACTGCTACCTTGTTGCTTCGTGCCGTGGCAATCAGATTATCCAGACCTTTAAAGAAAATGGTTGGCAACTCGTCGATAATCACACAACTTTTCAGCTGTTTCTTCTTGTTTATTAGCTTGACGATACGGGAGTTATAAAGTCCCAATGCCGCACCATAAATAGAAATTCTATCAGGATTATTACCTACACAAAGAACTTTCGGTTCTTTGGGATTATTAATATCCAGTGTAAAGTCACTGCCGGACATAACCCAATAGAGTTGCGGACTTATCAATCTGGATAACGGGATTTTAGCACTTGCTATTTGTCCATAGGCTAAGCACCCGGCGCCTTTCCATTTGTTACAATGGTAGGTTTCCAAGCACTCGCCTCCGAACCGTGCATACAGGTCTCCCCGTACACGGCTCTCCACCTTATCATTCAGTCTAACTTTCCCGAATGTATTTTGTGATGACATACTGAACATACTGCTAATGTTTTACGGTTACGGGAAATCATTTTTATTTCCCAATCACTTTTACCTTTCAAGTCTTTGAGTTTGCGAACATGATGCATTTCAAGATTGTCGGTTGCACCGCAGTTTTCACATACACGTGCATTTAGTCTTGTAATCAATCCATTTCTGCCACCCGTTATAGCGACTGTGTTAGGTAATCTGTCATCTAAATTACGGTTCGGTAGTTCCTTGCGTTTGAAACCTTTGTCATAAAACTCACGTCTGACCTCATACCCTTTCTTGTTTGTGTATGGTATGGAGAATACACCGTTTTTCTTGTACTTCGCAATAATCTTCTTTTTGGAAGTAGTGTATTTTGCGGCGTATGTCTTGTACATACTATACTCCATAATGTTGTAGAAAGAGTCAATAACGGGGCTGTTGTTTGCTATCGAGTAATAGTTGTAGAACCCCATGATTTCAGAGTTATATTGACTTATAATCTCCAAATCATCAAGACATCTCATATATGGACGACCTTTTGGCTTCCAAACTTCTTTCCCGTTCTGCTTGGTAATTTTAACAGCATCATATTCAAGAAGTTTCTTTCGCATTGTTTCGGTAGTCACATATAATACTATCTTGTGGTCTAACGACCTTGTCAAATGACCGTTCTTATCTCTGCGTGTATCATTGGATTTTCGCACAAAGACATCATAACCAAGAAATTTAGCGTGTTTTCTTGTATTGGTAATCAGAGTTTTTTCGTCAGATAGTTCCAACTTCAATTTATCAGCCATAAATTGCTTTATGTCCTCTTTGATTTGGATACAATCTTGCTTGCTACCGATTACTCCAATTAGAAAATCATCTGCATATCTTATGTATTTCAGTCGTTTGATACTGTCATCCATTTCATCACCGGCAGGATATTTCAGTCGTTCTTTGACTATTTCTCTAATTTTTGCAAACAATTGTTTACGTTTCGTTTCATCAACAGTGTTTCGTAGTTTTTCAACTAACTTGGCTTTACGATGTCCGAGTTGTTTTGCAATCGGATTATCCTTGCGTCTTTTTCCCTTGTCGAATTTTGTGATGTACTCCTTGATATACTTATCGAATTTGTCAAGGTATATGTTCGCCAATATAGGGCTTATAATACCACCTTGCGGAGTTCCACTGTATGATTTGTGGAATACCCAGTCTTCAACATATCCCGCATTCAGGAATTTTCTGATAAGTCGGATAAACCTGTTATCGGAAATCCTTTCTGAGAGAATGGCTATCAATACTTCATGGTCTATGTTGTCGAAGAAGCCTTTAATGTCTCCCTCGATAAACCACTTAGTGCCATTGAACGACTTTTGAATACTTGAGAGTGCAGTTTGAGGACTTCGTTGTGGTCTGAAACCATGTGAGGTGTTTTCAAAACTGCCCTCATATATAGCTTCCAAAATCATTCTGATAACCTCTTGCAGAAGTTTATCCATAAATGACGGAATACCCAGCGGTCTCATCTTTCCGTTTTTCTTCGGAATGTAAACTCGCTGTGAGGGTTTAGGCTGATACGTCTCGTTTTTGAGCGTATCAATCAACTGTTCAATATGGGATATACTGAAGCCGTCAACGGTTTTTCCGTCAACTCCTTTGGTCATATTGCCTTGTTTGGCATATATGCGCTGGTAGGCTATGTAGTACATCTGTTCATTAAACAGTATCCGATACAAACGTTCGAACTTGTACTCCAAGTCGGAACTATGTTGTGTTAGACTGTTTAATATCTTTTCTGGATTTCTTTTCATGTCTCTCACATTTTCCAAAATTAACATTAAACGATAATGGCTGCTTCCCTTCGCCATGTACAAGGCTTTCCCTTGCTCGGACTACTACGGAAGCTCTGTTGCCATATGGGTTACCCCACTTAGGCAATCCCCATTTAGACATATAATAACTTTTTGGCTTGATAGATTGTCGGATACGACTTTCGTCCTTTACTATTTATGTAGTTGCTCTGTGATAAGTTCTTTTGCCCAATCGACCTACAAGGAGAAGTTGGGTATCACAGCATAACGTTTGTAACTGTCTTCCGTTAAGGCTTAACCATCGAGCCGCTTGGACTATCGTTCAACCAGTATAGGTTTTATCCTCATATCTATCGTTTCATCTCGCCACTCGGTCAAGACTTGACAGTTAGTCCACTTGTGGCTTTACCGACATGCTACACTCCCCATCGTCTTTCGTTGAATGGATAAGTCGGCTGGTGATAGGTTATTATTTCAAAGAACACGAACCTAATAGCTTGCCAAAGCTATATTTATTATATGCCCTTATGGGCGCACCTGAAGCTGTTCGCTCGCTCCACCTTTCCATGCGTCAATAAACGGACTTAGATAGTTCTCCAAATCGGGATAACTTGTCAAGATAGTAAAAACGTCTTCATACCTTTTATTAAGCAGTTCTATGGCATGGGGGAACGTACAGTACTTGCCGCCTTCATAGATTTTCAAAAACCAAATTATTGCCGTAAACAATACAATTGGAGATTCTACAAAGAAGTCTCCCTGCTTTTGCACCCAACTTTTATTCAGGTTCAACATGATGGTATAACTGGATTCATACGCATCCGAAATATCAGTCATCAGTTCGGGAGCCAGCGGATTACAGCGGTGGCTTTTTCTTGGATTGTCGAAGTTGATTACATAAAATTTAGGTGGTATTTTATAACGGTGTCTATACTTAATCAGATGGTTATAAGCGATAACCGACAGGTCGTCAAACTTAAAATCATATATATACAACGCATAACCCTTCTCGATTGTCTGCTTGATAAACTGGTTGACAATGGCATAGGACTTGCCGCTGCCCGGTGTTCCTAATACCATTGTTGCCCGAAAAATATTAACAAGGTTGATAAATCCGTTGTAAGTCTTCCCTCTATACCAAAATTTGGTCGGCAGATTGACTGAATATTCGTTTTCCATAAGGCGTGTTTCCTGCATGAATGATTCATTCTCCCGGTTGAAAACGTCCTCTAATAAATTGTTCTTCAACAGACGGCTTGTCCACAGTCCCGATGCCAACAGACTAAAAAAGCCGCCGACCAATGTCGCGGTATAAAGTATGGCGCATACGCCGGATGATGCGTCAATGGACAGCAACCACCAGTTCAGGAAAAAGAGTGTAGCCCCCGCTATGGGCGCAATAATTATCTGCCTTCATGTGATTTCATGCTTCTTTACTCCCTTGTTGCCCATGCAGGACAGACCGAGGAAGAGGACACAAAACAGTTTGGTGTAAAGAAGGGACGAGAACAATCCGGTGGTACGCTGGAAATTGGACAGTATCTTATTCACTATATCGAGCGTTCAGCCCATTTCGTGGAGCCAGCCGTAACAAAACCAATAGATGTGTATCGCCAAAAATAAAAAACTGATGGCCCGCATAAAGTCCGTGACTTTGGCAAGACCTCTTAAATCATCTTCATTCTGCATAATTGTAACTATTAAAATTAGACTTCTTTTTCTATACATTATTATATTATAACTTGCGCCTGCGCTTCTTCTTTTTCTTGCGCCCGAAGCGGAAGGCCGGATCGATGTACTCGTGCGTATGGTCATCTTCCATGAGTACGGAGAAAATGTCAATGGCACCGAGTGCGGACGTATCAATCAGACTGCCGGACGGTTCACTCTGATAGTTGCCTCGATTTTCCTGCTGCCGGTATTCCTCCCTTTCCTGTCTTTTTTCCGCATCCGTTTCCCGTTCCTTCCGGGGCGTATCCTGCTCCGGTGACGGTATCAACCTTGTACGGTCCGCATCCGGATTGTTGAACAGTTCGTTGAATACATTGGCTGAAAAGGCTTTGCCCAAACGCGAGCCGTTGAACATTGTCCGGTTGGTATGGTCTATGAAAGTGATACCGTACAGGCGTCCTTCGGGATTGATACGGTAAACCACCTCTATATCCGCATCTTTCAGCTTGCGGGCAAACGCTTCTTTCGTACTTATGTCCTGCATGGCTTTGACTATTTCTTGCCGTGCCCTTTCGGTAAGGTTGTTCCTTTTCACCTTTTCGGCAGAAGCGGCAAACTTCTTTTGCAGGGCTTCATAACCGAATACCTTTCCGAACTTGCTGGACTTGAAAGGCGTTCCCACCTGCTGCCCGTCATCGTCCAAAGCTCCGTACATGATGCCGTGATATTCCTTTCCGTCCACGTTTCCCCTGACTTCGTAAACAGTGACATTATACAGATTCAGAAGGGTGTTGTATTCGGCAAGCGAATGGCAGTTGTAACATTCCAGCAAGGTACGGGCGGTATGCTTCACCTGCGCTTTCACGTCACCTTTCGGATAATCCACTTTTTGCAAGGATAGTAATTCCCTTTCACAGTGTTCTCCGAGTGTGGGATGAAGGCCATACTTCACTTCCATATCCCGACAGATATTCTGTGCCCGGATAGCCTCCCGGTTGTGGTCTATCTTTTCTCCCTTCTCGTTGATGCGTACCGAAACGATGTGCATGTGTTTGCGGTCTATGTCTTCGTGTAGCCATACGATATAGGGCTGGTTCCCGTAACCGAACTTTTCCATGAACTCCTGCGCCAATACGGTCATTTGTTCTTTTGAAAGAATGTCTTTCGGGGATGGATTCAGGGAGATGTGGATAACCGGTTTCCTGACGTGCGAGTTGAGTGCGATATAAGGCTCGAAAGCCTGCACGCAATTTTCAATCGGCACATTGCCGGAAGTGTCCGCCGCTATTTTCGGATGTCACAATACCTTTGCCGTACCGTCGTCCACCTTTATTTTATTATAGGCAATCACTCCGTAGAACGAACTGCCCGATGTGATATTCGGTACCATGACGTTATTCCTTTTTAGTAAGATACTCCTTTTCGTACCGCTTTGTAAGTTCGATAACCTGCCTGCATACTTCTTCCAGTTTACGGGTTTCTTCGGCGAGTTTGTAGAGAAACGCAAGCGATTTCTTCTCCCCGTAAATGGTATGGATAGTCTTTACACATTGGTTGTAGTTGTTGCCTATGCGTCGGAACTGCTGATAGAAAGCGGTGAGCTGGGCGTAGTATTCCTGCGCTTCCTTATCAATCTTCACTACCTTGAACTCTCAACCGAAGATACGGGCGAAGATAAATTCGGCCTTGTTCTTCATACCGGATTGTTCAAACATCGTGAGGAATTTTTCATTTTCCTCACTGTTCAACCGCACAGAGTGGCGATACACCCGTGGATCAGCAAGCACTTTGTGCCCCGCTTCATTGCTGACAAGCATTTTTCTCTTCATAACATGAATATTTTAGAAGGTTCGACTTGGGAGAACCGCCGCCCCCGAAAGACCTTTCGGGCGAGACTTTGAGGGCCTGAACTTTAAGTGAGGGCCTCAAAGTACACCTCGCTATATGCTGACGCATATTAAAATCCGGCTGAGCCGGATTATAGGTCTGAAGGATTTGTCTGACGTTCTCTTTCGAGAACGGGCTGCGCTCTCCCGGCGACAAAGGTAGACAGTTTTTTCGGTATGGCATTATCAGGCATCACGCCAACAGCCGCCAATAAATGACTTTGAAATCACGGATACTTCACGGATGCTCTTTTTGAGGTTTATTTGCAGCCGGATAGTTATTCAGCTATTTATCCGGATAGATAAAAAGACGCTTATCCGAATAGCTATCCGGGCAGTTTTCTATCTGGACAGCCATTTGATTAAGTATGTTTTCAGACAAGCATTCATAAGGCTGCTTATCCGCTTATACATATATAAAGATGGATAGACAAACAGACGGATATTCAGATAAACAGATATTCGGATAGATGAACAGGCAAACGGATTATTATCCGGATGCTTATATAAACAGCCGGATAGCTAAATAGCTGAATAGATACATAGCTATATAATTGGGTAGCTATATAAGTATATAGCTGAATAGACAGATAGCTTTGTAGCTACATAGCTATCCGGCTATCAAACAAAACGGACAAGTGGACAGATTTCTATCTGCTTAGCTATCAATAAATCAGATTATTCACTTACTTAAATTAGTAACAATGGAAAAGAGAAAGAAAACAGTATTCGTTTCGTTCGCTACCCAGAAAGGTGGCGTAGGTAAATCAACATTTACCATTTATGCGGCATCATGACTGCACTATGTGAAAGGGTTGAATGTGGCCGTGGTGGATTGTGACTATCCGCAGCACTCAATCATCAAACAGAAAAAACGGGATATGGAAGTGGTGAAGACCACACCCGTTTATCAGAACCTCCTGGTAGAGCAGGCCGGGCGGTTGAAGAAAAAGGCTTATCCGGTCATCGGAAGCACTCCGGCCAATTGCATGACGGACTGAAGGGCATTTGAAGAAAAGGCGGATATACCCTATGATATTGTACTGTTCGACCTGCCCGGAACTATGGGCAGCGACGGGGTAATCGCAGCAATCAGTGCGCTCGATCATCTGTTCGTGCCAATCAAGGCAGACCGCCTTGTATTGGAGAGCACACTGAACTTTGCAACCACCATTAATGATCGGCTGATAAAAACCGGTGTGTCCGCTTTGAAAAGTCTTCATCTGTTCTGGAACATGGTTGACCGCAGGGAACGTACCACGTTGTATGATGTGTATCAACAAGGCTTCTCCCTGTTGGGATTGGACTGCCTGAAAACACGCATTCCCGTGCGCAGCAACTTCACAAAGGACTTGTCCGCTACGGGCGGCCCCGTTTACCGGAGTACGCTCTTCGCTCCCGATGCGGCATTCACCAAAGAATGCGGTTTCGATACGTTTATGGATGAGATCATATCTATACTTAAAACCGAATAGTCATGGCGAAGAAAACAAGCGGACAAAATCCGGTGGATGAAGCGTACCTGCGCAGCCTGATGGCCGGCGTTCCTTCGGAGCTTTCCTTATCTCCGACATCTTCTCTGACTGGAGAGAGTGGTGAAAATAGAGAAACCGCCTTATCCGATGAAAAAGGAAAAGCGGATGACCGCGTGAACGAAACAGTGAAAGGTGTTTCCGCTACGGATGATACCGGTTTTTCGGAAGTGGTGACGGAAAAGCCGTCACCGAAAACGATACGCACGGCACTGACCGACTTCATCCGTAAATTTCTCACATCCTATAAATGCGAAGGCAGACAGGGGGTATATATCGACAAGGAACTGCACCAGAAAATATCAGTTATTGTCGGAATTGCGGGAAAACGGCAGCTGACGGTCGGCAACTATATAGACAATGTGTTGAAGGAACATTTCGAGAAACATTCGGAAGAGGTGAAGACCTACCTCCAAAAAAGTTATAACAAAATATTTTAGGTTATGGATATACAATCAGGTTACTATGAAGCCGGAATCGTTCTGTTCTGGCTGCTGTTCGCCTATCTGTTCATGGACAAGTTTCTTTTTAGAGGACAGCTTGGCGAGATTTGCTTCGGGAAGGCACGCCGCCGCATGGCAAAAGCGTTGCGGGGCGTTGCCGGATGGTTCGACCCGACGAAAGAGGAACCGAAGAAAGGACGCAAACGCACGAAAGGAAAAACGGAAAAGAAAGAGAGTCCGATAGTGCGCGAAGCTGAAAAGAGGGACATCCCGGCTGTGAAATCAGAAGTGAGGGACAAGGTAAAACCAGAAGTGAAGGGTAAAGAAAAGGCGGAAGTCAAGGAAAAGGCGGAAAGCAGGAATATGGAAATTCCATCTCAAAAACAGCCTGAAACGGACAGCCTTGTCGTTACTAAAAGCTACGGGACACGCCAACAGCCGCCAACAAACGCCACCGGTTCCGGGGCTATTGCGGGTAAAGAAAATGCCTCTACATTTGCTGACGGAAACGAGGAAACAGCGTCACAAAAGGCAGTACAAGTGCCGCCGGAACGCATACCGGAACTGTTCCGGGACAAGCGTGTGGAAGAGTGGCGGGCTTCCGGAGCCGACAGTTCCGGCAGGCTTGAGGATAAAGAGGAACGGACTGAAAACAGTGACGACGTGGATACGGACGAACTGAATGAGGAACTGGAAGATTTGAACTGTGGCCGTGACGATTATCAGGGTGGCGCAACCGGCATAGGGCCGGAAGAGATTGACCTGATTATTGACTTATGTAACGGCAAGGAGATTCCCACGAACAAACGGCTGGCTCTTCTGAGGGCTATCCACCATATAAAGGATACGCGGATTGAACACTCGATACTGGAAAGTATCAATGGCAGTGACAGCCGTATCAGTAAATTTCTGGATGAAGCCGAACATTTGAGCGAGGCTGTTCCGGACAGTGACTAATCAATTAAAGAAGGAGGTAACGATGGCAAGAGGTTATTTTGATACGGGTTGATTGCCCGTATCATTGTAAAGAGAGATTCGCTATGGCATGAATGACTGAATAAACCGACAAAGCATGTATATGACTTATTTCGATTCGGGATGATAAATTGATGTTCCCGTCTGATAAGGGGACATTTCCACCAAGAAGAGACAATTCCTGAAGTAACTTACTTATAAAACAGCATGGCTATGACAAAAGGCTATTACGATTCGGGATGACAGACCGCTTGCGGCATTCACCCGGCAAGGCAACAAGAACTATTCACCATTAAATCTTATCCGTATGAATATAGGACTGGTAGATGTGGACGGACATAACTTCCCCAATTTTGCGCTGATGCGCCTTTCGGCTTATTACAAGGCAAAAGGACATCAAGTGGAATGAGCGGCAACGGCAGGGCGGTATGACAAGGTACTGGCAAGCAAGGTGTTCACTTTCACGCCGGACTATGATTACAACATGCTGGACACAAAAGAAGTGGTCAGGGGCGGAACCGGATATGATATTGCCGGCAGGCTTCCCGAAGCTGTGGAACACAGCCGGATGATGGATTACTCCATTTACCCCGAATACCCCTTTTCCCTCCAGTTCTTTTCAAGAGGCTGTATCCGTAAATGCCCTTTCTGCCTCGTCCGCGAGAAAGAAGGGTATATTCAGGCGGTAGAGCCGGTGGAACTGAACCCTGAAGGGAAATGGATTGAGGTATTGGACAACAATTTCTTTGCCAACCCGCAGTGAAGGTCGGCGGTGGATTATCTGCTAAAAGCCCGGCAACCCGTGAAACTGCACGGTGTGGACGTCAGAATAATGGATGAGGAACAAGCCTGGCATCTGAACAGACTGAAAATGAAACAGAACATTCATATTGCGTGGGATTTGCCGCATCTTGATTTGACAGACCGTTTGAAGGAGATGGTCAAGTATGTGAAGCCCTACAAGATTACCTGCTACGTGCTGATAGGATTCAATTCGACTGTACAGCAGGACTTGTTCCGGTTAAACGTACTTAGGGAACTGGGGATTACTCCCTTTGTGATTCCTTTCCGGGATTATGGGAATGAACGGACACCTACGCGGTACGAGCGTGACCTTGCCCGATGGGCGAACCGGATGTGGCTGTTCAAGTCCTCTTCCTTTGAGGACTATACACCCCGCAAAGGATTCAAATGCGGGGAATATCTGAAATAAACTGATAATTAAATTAAAGACAATGAGAACGAAGGGATATTACGATTCGGGATGATTCGCATTCCGCTTTCAAGAGAGAATTAATAAGAATGTTTCACCATCAAATCAAGTGACGATGCAAATGGCATATTATGACTCCGGCTGATTTCCGGCCGGAACTTACCCCCTGAATCAATAAAAACATAAACGGCTGCGGGCTGCCTTATGGGGATAGTGAAAGAGGGCGGTCCGTGGCTTTTTATCCACTTAAAAATCACGGAAATAAATGAAAAAGAAAAGATTGATTATGATGCTGGCCGTTGTTGCGGCAGCAAGTATGGCAATGGCACAGGGAAATGGCTCTGCTGGTATCACAGAGGCCACCCAGATGGTGACAAGCTACTTTGATCCCGGCACAAAACTGATTTATGCAATCGGTGCGGTAATCGGCCTCGTGGGCGGAGTTAAGGTCTATCAGAAGTTCAGTTCGGGCGACCCCGATACAAGTAAAACTGCCAGTAGCTGGTTCGGGGCCTGCATCTTTCTGATAGTCGCCGCCACCATCCTGAGGTCATTCTTCCTCTAAAAACGTAGGAAAGGTAGTAACTTATGGCTGATTTTGAAATAAATAAAGGTGTGGGGCGTGAAGTGGAGTTTAAAGGACTCCGGGCACAATACCTGTTTGTTTTCGCCGCCGGCCTGCTTGCCGTATTCGTGATGTTCGTCATCCTGTATATGGCAGGTGTCAGGCAGTGAATCTGTATCGGTTTCGGGGTGTCGGCGGCTACCGTACTGGTATGGCTGACCTTCACGCTGAACCGCAAATACGGCAGCCACGGGCTAATGAAACTGTTCGCGGCCCGGCAGCATCCCCGGAGAATCCTCTCACGAAAACGTATCACACGTCTGATTAACAAACAACAATCGTAAATTATGAGAAGTATATTAAAAGCATCCACACTTGAAAGCAAGTTTCCCATTATGGCGGTGGAACACGGCTGCATCGTCAGCAAGGACGCTGACATCACGATCGCTTTCCGGGTCACACTGCCGGAAGTGTTTTCGGTATCCTCCGCAGAATATGAGGCGATGCACGCCACATGAGCGAAGGCAATCAAGGTATTGCCGAACTATTCAATCCTGCACAAGCAGGATATTTTTATCACGGAGAAATACGAGCCTGACATCCGCCGGGACGAACTGAGTTTCCTCTCCCGCAGTTTCGAGCGGCATTTCAACGAACGGCCCTACCTGCACCACACCTGCTATCTGTTCCTTACCAAGACCACCAAAGAACGCTCCCGGCAGCAAAGCAACTGGAACACGCTCTGCCGTGGTTTTCTGGTGCCGAAGGAAATCAGGGACAAGGAAACGGTGGAGCGTTTCATGGAAGCGGTGGGACAGTTTGAAAGTATCATTAATGACAGCGGGCTTATCAGGCTGGAGCGGCTGACCACGGAAGAGATTACGGGAACGGAAAACGAACCGGGCATTATCGAAAGATACCTCACGCTCTCGGCAGATGGAACCACCATGTTGCAGGACATGCAGCTGAACCCGGACGGGATGCGTATCGGTGACAAGCGTCTCTGCCTGCATACACTTTCCGACCTTGACGACCTTCCGGGTAAAGTGAGGACGGACGGGCGGTACGAACGCCTATCGACCGACCGCTCGGACTGCCGCCTGAGTTATGCCGCCCCCGTGGGCGTGATGCTGCCCTGCGACCATATCTACAACCAGTGGATATTCATAGACGACAGCAACGAGAACCTTTTCCGTTTTGAGAAGGCGGCCAAGAACATGCAGTCGCTTTCCCGGTACAGCCGCAGCAACCAGATAAACAAGGAGTGGCTGGACGAATACCTGAATGAGGCGTATACCAATGGATTGCAGTCCGTGCGTTGCCATTGCAACATCATCGCATGGGCGGAAAACGGGGATGAACTCTGGCGGGTGAAGAACGACGTGGGCAGCGCACTGGCATTGATGGAATGCACTCCGCACCACAACACGACCGACCTTCCGGCTCTCTATTGGGCGGGCATACCGGGAAACGAGGCGGACTTTCCGGCCGAAGAAACATTCTACACCTTCACCGGGCAGGCGCTCTGCTTCTTTACGGCTGAGACGTGTTACCGGAACTCGCTCTCTCCCTTCGGTATCCGCATGGTGGACAGGCTGACGGGAAAACCCGTCTTCCTTGACATATCGGACTTGCCCATGAAGAAAGGGGTGGTGACTAACCGGAATAAGTTCATACTCGGCCCCAGCGGCAGCGGAAAGAGTTTCTTTACCAACCATCTTGTAAGACAGTACTGGGAACAAGGAACCCATATCCTATTGGTGGATACCGGTAATTCGTACAAGGGACTTTGCGACCTGATACATCAGAAGACCGGAGGGGACGACGGAATTTATTTTACATACAAGGAAAATGACCCGATTTCTTTCAATCCGTTTTTCACCGAGGACTACCAGTATGACATCGAGAAACGGGACAGTATCAAGACATTGATACTCACTCTTTGGAAAAGGGAGGACGAACCGCCCCGCCGTTCGGAAGAGGTGGCACTCTCGAATGCGGTCAGCCTGTATATCGAGAAGATAAAGAAGAACCGGAAGATAAAACCGAACTTCAACTCGTTCTATGACTTTGTGAAGAAGGACTACCGCAAGGTGCTGGCTGACAAAAATGTGCGGGAGAAGGATTTCGATGTGGACGGTTTTCTGAACGTACTGGAACCCTATTACAAGAACGGTGAATACGGCTATCTGCTGAACTCGGACAAGGAACTTGATTTGCTCAACAAACGATTTATCGTATTCGAGCTGGATGTAGTGAAAGATAATCCCATCCTTTTTCCGGTGGTCACGATTATCATTATGGAGACGTTTATAAATAAAATGCGACGTTTGCAGGGTATCCGTAAGATGATATTGATTAAGGAAGCATGAAAGGCAATCGCCAAGGAAGGTATGGCTTCTTATATAAAATATTTGTGTGCGCCCGTAAAGGTTGCATCGTAAACATCTCTTTGGCAGGAGATTAGGAAAGTGTTCTTTGAAAACAACCTATCATCAGCCGACTTATCTGTTTTCGGGAAAACTTAACCGAGCAGGGAGTGTAGCATGTCGGAAAAGTCATAAGTCAGTTAGTTACCGAACTGCGACTGAATGGCGAGATGAAAAGATAGATAGGAGGATAAAATCCGCATTGATTGAACGATAGTCCGAGTGGTTCCCCTTTAGGCTATGGCGTAAGGTAACTATCAATCGCCATATCGTGATACTACTTCAGTGTACAGGTATGAATGTAGCAAGAACTTATCACGACACAACCGCAGTAAGCGAGTAAAGGACGGAAGTCGTATCCGACAATCTATCATGCCAATAGTTACGATGTGATAAACGGGGATTACCTATCACGAAGTGCCGAAAGGCTATTAGGTTCGACCTATGAAAATTCGGAGTGGTAACGGAGCTTCCATAGTAGTTTGAGCAAGGTAACGTCTTGCACATGGCGAAGGGAAGCAGCTAATTATTAATACAATTAAAGGAAAATGTGAGAGACATTATGAGAAGTCCAGAAAGAGTATTAAACAGTCTATCAGAACACAGTAAGAATTCAAGCTACAAGTTTGAACGTCTTTACAGGATTTTGTTCAATGAGGAAATGTTTTACGTTGCCTATCAGCGCATTTATGCCAAAGAGGGTAACATGACTAAAGGTTCGGACGGTCAAACTATTGACAACATGAGCCTGAAACGAATTGAAAGGTTGATTGGTACGCTAAAAGATGAAACGTACCAGCCCCAACCGTCAAGAAGAGTGTACATACCGAAGAAAAACGGTAAGAAACGTCCTCTTGGCGTACCGACTTTTAATGACAAGCTGATACAAGAAGTAGTAAGAATGGTATTGGAAGCCATATACGAGGGGAATTTTGAATACACCTCGCATGGGTTCCGTCCCAATCGAAGCTGCCATACTGCATTAGCCCATATCCAAAAGGAGTTTAACGGTGCAAAATGGTTTGTAGAGGGAGACATAAAAGGCTTTTTCGATAACATAAACCATGATACACTGATAAATATCCTCAAGGAGCGCATTACGGATGAACGTTTTATACGTTTGGTACGCAAGTTCTTGAAAGCGGGATATATTGAAGAATGGCAATTCCATAATACTTACAGTGGCACACCGCAAGGAGGTATCATTAGCCCAATACTGGCTAATATCTATCTTGACAAGCTGGATAAGTATATAAAGGAATACACTGTCAAGTTCGATAAGGGGAAGAAGCGAAAATTCAGTAGAGAAAGCATGGACTTTAGCAACGCGAAAAAACGTATTGTGCGAAGATTGAAGTCCGTAAAAGACGAAAAGCAAAGGGCAAAGTTAATCCTTGAACTAAAAGCAATAGAACAAGGACGGGCTAAATATCCTAACGGTGAAGAAATGGACACTAATTACAGAAGAATAAAGTATGCGAGATATGCGGATGATTTTCTTGTGGGAATTATTGGAAGCAAAAAGGATGCACAGCAGATAAAAGAAGATATTAAAAACTTTCTCGCTGACAGACTGACGTTAGAGTTATCCGATGAGAAAACGCTTGTCACCCACACGGAAAGACCTGCCAAATTTCTTGGATATGAAATCACTGTAAGAAAGTCCAATGAACAAAGACGGGATAAAATAGGGAGACTGAGAAGAACCTATGGTAAAAGGGTTTGCCTGAATGTCAATATGGAAACTGTCCGTAAGAAACTTTTCGATTGGGGAGTATTGGAAATAACGAACCGCAACGGAAAGGAAATATGGAAACCGAAATGTAAACCGGGATTGATATTCAATGATGACCTTGAAATCCTTGACAGTTATAATCGGGAAATTGTAGGTTTTTACAATTACTACTCCATAGCCAACAACTGCGCCCATGCTTTGAATAATTTCAAGTACATCATGGAATACAGCATGTACAAAACGTTTGCAGGCAAATATAAAAGTTGCACACGTAAGATAAACAAGAAATACCGTAAGAACGGTAGGTTTATCGTAAAACACATGACGAAAGCTGGTGTAAAGGAAAGATACTTTTACGATGGTGGTTTCAAACGAAAGAAACCTACCTATAAATCAGAATGTGACATTATGCCACGAACAATTTACACAGCGGGGCGGACAAGTCTTGTTGAAAGGTTGAAAGCCTGTGTGTGTGAATTATGTGGAGCAACAGATGACCTTGTTATGCACCATGTAAGGAAGTTAAAGAACTTACAGGGTAAAGAAGGCTGGGAACGACACATGATTGCACGCAAACGCAAGACGATTGCCGTATGCAGAAGTTGTCACAAGAAGATACATGACGGAAAGATAGACTGAAATTAGTGGAGAGCCGGATACGCTGAGAGGTGTAAGTCCGGTTCGGGGGCGAGCATTTGGAAACCTACCATAGAAATATGATAAGGCGCTGGGTGCTTAGCCTACTTAAGACGGTCAGAAAGTTTTACGGAGAGGCGGTTGTGGTGACGCAGGAAGTGGACGATATTATCTCTTCCCCCGTTGTGAAAGAGACGATTATCAACAACTCGGACTGCAAGATACTGCTCGACCAGCGGAAGTATCAAAATAAATTCGACCAGATACAGAACCTGCTCGGCCTGACGGACAAGGAACGCAGCCAGATACTCTCGATCAACCTTGCCAATGCGGCGAACCGACTTTATAAAGAGGTCTGGATAGGACTGGGCGGCACACAGAGCGCGGTATATGCGACAGAAGTTTCGGGCGAAGAGTATCTTGTGCGCCCGTAAAAGGGAATTTGACGAATGTCGCTTTGGCAAGCGACTGGGCAAGTGTTTAGAATGCCTATTAACAACCGCTAACCGGAGGGGAAAACCCCACAAGGGAACATAGCACGTTGGTAAAGCCATAAGTCAGCCAACTGTCAGGCTGCGACCGAATGGCAAGTTAAAATGATAGATATGAGGATAAAGCCTGTATTGGTTGAACGATAGTCCGAGCAGTCGTATCCTTGGGCAATGACGGAAGACAGTTGAATAATTCTTCGGAATTATACCGTTATGTTGCGGTACTACACTGATGACAGGTAGCAGGAGTAGCATAAACTTACCGCAAGGCAACTACCATAAGTAGTAAAGGACGAAAGTCGTATCCGACAATCTATCGAGCCAAATAGTCGTCAAATTTCTAAACGGGGATTGCCTAAACCGGAAAGCCAGTTGTAGGGCTATGGGGTCTGCCCCTGAATATCCGGCATGGCAACGGAGCTTCCATAGTAGTCTGAGCAGGGTAAGGTCCTGTACATGGCGAAGGGGAGCAGCTAATTAAGTTTAACAATTTAAAGGAAGATGTGAGAGACATGAGAAATCCAGAAAATGTGTTGAACAGTCTGAGTAAACACAGCGGTAACTTGAACTATAAGTTTGAGCGGCTGTATAGAGTGCTGTTTAATGAGGAAATGTTTTATGTAGCCTATCAGAATATTTACAGCAAGACAGGCAACATGACGGCAGGAGCCGATGGTAAAACCATTGACGGAATGAGCATTGACCGAGTTGAACAATTGATTGATAGTCTCAAAAATGAGACTTATCAGCCTAATCCGTCCAAAAGGACGTACATACCTAAGAAAAACGGGAAAAAACGTCCGCTTGGCATACCCTCTTTTGATGATAAGCTGGTACAGGAAGTAGTTAGAATGATACTTGAAGCAATCTATGAAGGCAGTTTTGAACATACTTCACATGGGTTTCGTCCCAAACGAAGTTGTCATACTGCTCTTATAGATATACAAAAGACATTCACTGCCGTGAAATGGTTTATTGAAGGCGATATTAAAGGATTCTTCGACAATATCAATCATGACGTATTGATTAATATTCTTCGGGAACGTATCGCTGACGAAAGATTTTTGCGGCTTATCCGAAAGTTCCTGAATGCCGGATATGTGGAAGACTGGGTATTTCATAGAACGTACAGTGGAACTCCACAAGGCGGGATTATCAGCCCAATACTGGCTAATATCTACCTTGACAAGCTCGACAAGTACATCAAGGAATACACCAATCGGTTTAATAAAGGGGTAACGAGAAAAGGCGATGCTCGATACAAGCTCTACGAACAGCGGAGATACCGACTGGCAAAGAAGCAAAAGAATGAGAAAGATGTAAAGGTAAGGGAACAGATGACCGCTGAAATTAAGCGGCTACGAGAAGAACGGAACAACTATCCGGCACGTAATGAAATGGACAGCAGTATCAAACGGTTAAAATATGTGAGATACGCAGATGATTTTCTGATTGGAATTACCGGTAGTCTGGAAGACTGTAAAACAGTAAAAGAGGATATTAAGAACTATTTGAATGAAGCTCTTAAACTGGAACTGTCAGACGAAAAGACACTGATAACCAATGCGCAAAAGCCAGCAAAATTTCTCGGATATGACGTATTTATCCGCAGGTGTAATGATTTACGCAAGGATAAGTTCGGTAGAACGGTTAGGGCATTCGGACACAAGCCTGTCTTGTATCTGAATTTTGAAACGATGCGGAAGAAACTCTTTGATTACAAGGTCGCAAGAATAGCGGTTGTCAATGGTAAAGAGGTTTGGAAATCTATCGTCAGAACGTACATGCTGAACTTGGATGACTTGGAAATAGTCAGTCAGTTCAATGCCGAAATCCGAGGGTTCTATAATTACTACTCAATAGCCAATAATAGCTATGTCATCAATTCTTTCTATCACATTATGTCATACAGTATGTATAAGGTATTTGCGAACAAATACAAATCATCTGTAAAGAAAATCCTTCTGAAATATAAAAAGAATAAGGTTTTCCAAGTGGCATATGAAAATAGCAAGGGTAAGACACTTTACCAATCATTTTATCATGATGGTTTCAAACGCAAAAAGGTTGCAGGTAATATTTACTGTGACACTATTCCACGGACAGTTTCCATAACAGGTGGACGTAACAGCCTTATGGAAAGGCTGAAACTCCAAGTCTGCGAATTATGCGGTGCTACCGATAAACTCGAAATGCATCACGTTCGCAAACTTAAAGACCTGAAAGGTAAATCCGACTGGGAAAAGAGAATGATAGCCCGAAGACGAAAAACTTTGGCTGTCTGCTCAAAGTGTCATGCAAAGATAGACCCCGACCGAAGAATCAGACTGAATTAATTAGTGGAGAGCCGGATACAGGGAGACTTGTAAGTCCGGTTCGGAGGCGAGTACTCGGAAACCTATCATAGAAATATGACAAGGCGCTGGGTGCTTAGCCTACTGCTATACCACCGAAGAGACTGAGAAACTGGAACTTACCCGGCTTACTGAAAAGTTGGGGGGAAACATAGAGTTAGCTATCAAACAACTTGCCGAAAGCAAGCGGCAGGAAAAAAAGTAACCATTTTAATCCATAAAGACAATGAGCAAGAAAGATTTATTAAGCCAATGCAGGGAAGCGCTCGGAGACGCGACCCTGACCAATCTGGATTTGTTGAACCTGATTGGGGAAATGAAGAAGGAACTGGGACATGACCGCATCTGCGGCCACTGAATGAACAAGGAAGGCGGTTCTACGCTGACTATCCGTAAATCCAACCATGTGACGGACGGATTCAAGGGATACAAGGCCACACTGTTCGCCGGAGAAACGAGTTATACCGAAATCAATATCCCGCTTCGTGGTGGTGACGGCCTTTTCCTGCACGGGAACAGGGATGCCGGATGTATCGGGTATTTCAGCGGAAGTGAGGTAATGTTGTTCGGCAGTTACGGGCTGTTTGCCCGTGATGACGACAGCCGGTATTTACTTACCAAAGAAAGGAGATAGACGTATGAAAAAGAGAATAATGATTCTGTTCATGGCATTGCTCTCCCTTCCGGTGACAAGCAAAGCGCAATGGGCGGTGATAGACCCCACAAACCTTGCCCAAGGCATCGTAAATTCGGCCAATGAAATTGTGCAAACTTCCACAACGGCACAGAACATGTGGAGTAACTTTCAGGAAACCGTAAAGATTTACCAGCAGGGAAAGGCCTACTACGACGCTTTGAAATCCGTACACGACCTTGTAAAAGGCGCCCGTAAAGTCCAACAGACCATCTTACTGGTTGGTGACATCAGCGATATTTACGTGACCAATTTCAATACGATGATGGGCGACCCGAACTTCACCGTGGAGGAACTCTCGGCCATTGCTTTCGGGTATAACCGGCTACTTGAGGAAAGCAGCAGCCTGTTGCTGGACTTGAAGGAAGTGACCACGGCTACCGGACTCTCGATGACCGACAAGGAACGGCTGGACATCATCAACCGGATATACGGCGAAGTGCTGGAATACAAGAACCTGACATGGTACTATACCCGAAAGAATATCGGAATATCGTACCTGCGCAGCAAGAAGAAGGGGGATTCCCAAAGGGTACTCGCCCTGTACGGGACACACGACCAGCGTTACTGGTAATCATTCATCATTAAAGAAACGGATAAACTATGGTATTACTATCAATAGACTGGACGAACCTGCATGAGTTGCTGCGTTCGCTTTACGATGAAATGATGCCGCTGTGCGAGGACATGGCAAGCGTGGCGAAGGGAGTGGCGGGTATCGGCGCCCTGTTTTATGTGGCCTACCGGGTGTGGCAGTCCCTTGCAAGGGCGGAGGAGATAGACGTGTTCCCGCTTTTCAGACCGTTCGTGCTGGGACTCTGCATCATGTTCTTCCCCACCATTGTATTGGGTACGATCAACGGGATACTTTCCCCCGTATGCAGTGCGACTTCCTCGCTGGTCGAACAGCAGACTTTCGACATGAAGAGGTATCAGGAAGAGAAGGACGAACTGGAACGGGAGGCGATGTTGCGTGACCCTGCAAAGGCCTTTTTGGTAAGTGACGAGGAGTTTGACAAGAAGATAGACGAACTCGGCTGGTCATTGGGTGACATGGACACGATGATAAACATGTACGGGCAGAAAGCGGTGTATGACATGGGAGAGAAAGTGCGGCAATGGTTCCGGGAACTGCTGGAACTGTTCTTCCAGGCGGCCTCGCTGCTGATAGACACGCTGAGGACTTTCTTCCTGATTGTATTGTCGATTTTGGGGCCTATCTCCTTTGCGCTGGCCGTCTATGACGGATTCCAGAGTACGCTCACCACATGGCTCTCACGCTACATCTGTATTTACTTATGGCTACCCGTGGGCGACCTGTTCGGGGCTATCCTCTCACGCATACAGATACTGATGTTGCAGCAGGACATCAAGCAGATGCAAGATCCGACATTCATACCGGACGCGTCGAACAGCGTATATTGTATATTCATGATTATAGGTATCATCGGTTACTTCTGTGTGCCCACAGTGTCCTCGTGGATTATACAGGCAGGCGGTGCGGGAGCTTACGGGCAGAAGGCCAACGGCGCCGGTAAGATGGCCGGAAACGGTGCGGCGGCAGTCGGCGGCGCGGTCGGCGGATCAGTGGCCGGACGCATCAAGAAAATGTTTTAACGGATAATTAATTGACAGAAAAAAGACATGGAATTTAAATCATTAAAAAACATCGAGACATCGTTCCGGCAGCTGCGGCTGTTCGGAATGGTATTCCTGGGAGTATGCGCACTGGTAACGGTCTTCGCCACCTGAAAGGCATACGACTTTGCGGAAGCGCAGCGGCAGAAAATCTATGTACTGGACAGCGGGAAATCGCTGATGCTGGCCCTCTCACAGGACGTGCAGCAGAACCGCCCCGTCGAAGCGAGGGAGCATATCAGGCGTTTCCACGAACTGTTCTTCACCTTGTCCCCCGACAAGAGCGCCATTGAAAGTAATGTGCAGCGTGCCCTTTACCTCTCGGATGAAAGCGCCATCGGTTATTACCGGAACTTGCAGGAGAAAGGGTATTTCAACCGGATGATAGCGGGTAATATCTCGCAGACCCTGACGGTGGACAGCATACGGGGAGACTTCAACAGCTATCCATACGAGATGAAGACCTATTGCCGGCAGCACATCATCCGTTCGAGCAGCGTTACCGAAAGGTCGCTTGTCACCACCTGCCGCCTGAGGAATGTGACCCGGAGCGACAACAATCCGCAGGGTTTCCTGATAGAGGGTTTTACCATCATCGAAAACAGGGACATCGGACAGTATGAAAGATAACGGGATAAAAAAGGTCTTCCACTCGTTCAGAACGGGGAAAGACCGCCAATTAGCAAAACTCCGCAGACGCTGGCAGCGGTTGAACTACCGGCAGCAGAGGATTATCATCCTTTGCCTGCTCGGACTCTTCGCCGCCATCGACCTTGCCTACATCGTGGGTGGTTTCTGTGGGACAGACAAATTTCCGATTGAGGTGCGGCATCTCCAAAGGGTGGCGCTTCCCCGGACGGACAGTATCCAACCATTCAAAAACAATGTATCCAATGACACAATCCGATAAGAAAGAAGAGCAAGAAAGGGGGACGGCAACGCAGAAAGCGGAGCCTGCATCCTCCAAGGAGAAAAAGTTAAGCGGCAAGACCGCCGGGAAACTGAAATTTTATGGCGTGGTGGCATTCCTCTCCCTGCTGTGTGCCGGATTTATCTGGTTCCTTTTCAAACCGGATGCGGCCGCCACGGTGGAAGGGACAGCGGGCATCAACACCACGATACCCGACGCTATCGCGCCCGAAACGATGGCCGACAAACAGAAGGCTTACGAACTGGAAGAGATGAAGAAACGCAGGCAGGAGAAGGTAAGAACCTTGCAGGACATGGCTGGCGATTTGACACCGGACACGCCGGACGGGCTGAAGCCGGAAGAAGACACACCGAAAGCGGATGCTATCCGGAAGTCCAGGGAAAAGCAACGGCAGATTTCAAGGCAGATCACCTCGTTCTATCAGGAACCGAAGGAGAGTCCGAGGGTGGACGAACTGGAACGGCAGGTGAAAGAGCTTAACGAAAAACTGGAACGCGAGCGCAAGGGAGAAGACCCGCTGGAACTGATGGAGAAGTCGTATGAGATGGCGGCACGCTATTTCCCCGGACAGACGGGCGGACAGGTGAAGAATATACAGCCTGCGGGCAGTTCATCCGGCAATCCTGCCGCCATAGCCGCCGGACGTGCCACAGAGAATGTGGTTTCGTCACTGGCCGCACCTCCGGCCCCCGACACGATACCCCGCAATTACGGTTTTGCCACTGCCGTAGGTGGCGGACAGCTTGCCGGAGCCAATACGATACGTGCCTGCGTGGCTGAAGACCAGACGGTGACTACCGGGGCATGACTGAAATTCAGGCTGCTGGAACCGCTGCAAGTGGGCGGCGTGCTTGTGCCGTCCAATACCCCGATATACGGCATAGTGCGTATCGAGGGGCAGCGGATGGCGGTCACGGTAAACTCCATAGAGAGCGGCGGCAATATCCTGCCGGTAGAATTGGCGGCATACGACATGGACGGGCAGGCCGGGCTTTTCGTCCCGAATACCGCAGAGCGTACCGCCATGAAGGAAGCCGCCGCCAATATCGGGGGCAGTTTCGGGACAAGCATCTCGTTTGCACGTAGCGCCTCGCAACAGCTTGTCATGGACGTGACAAGGGGCGTGCTTAGTGGCGGATCACAATACCTCGCTACAAAGATGCGTGAGGTGAAGGTGGCCGTGAAAGCGAATTATCAACTTTTATTCATATCCCAAAAACAGTAATCAGATGAAGACAAGATTTATTTTATCAATAGTCATGCTTTTCTCCCTGCTGGGGGCAAAAGCGCAGGAGGCAGTGGAAACAAAGATATTTCCCACCAACCAGATTATCGCACCGCATCAGATTGAGGTGACTTTCCAGAAGACCGTGCATATCCTTTTCCCTTCCGAAGTGAAATATGTGGATTTGGGTTCGTTTGACATCATCGCCGACAAGGCGACGGGAGCGGAAAACGTGGTACGCATCAAGGCGGCGGTAAAAGGCTTTGAAGGGGAAACGAACTTCTCCGTCATCACTGCCGACGGTTGTTTCTATTCCTTTAATGTGGTTTACAAGGACGAACCGGCACAGCTCTCCATCGAAATGGAGGACTGGCTCCGGGACAATCCCGAAGGCGGCATTGCCGGTGACCGCATGTTCGTGAAACTGAAGGAACTGGGCGGGGAAACACCGCTGGTGGTGAGCCGCATCATGTACACGCTGTATAAGAAGAACAAAAGGGACATCAGGCATATAGGCTGCAAAAAGTACGGCATACAAACACTGCTCAAAGGGCTTTATATCAACAATGACCTGCTGTACCTGCATACTTCCCTACGCAACAGTTCGGATATATCGTTCGATATTGACTATATCCGTTTCAAGGTGGTGGATAAAAAAGTAGCCAAACGCACCGCCATACAGGAGAACTTCATCGAACCGGTAAGGACATACAACCGCCTGACAACGGTAGACGGGAAAGCCACGGTACGCAATATATTCGTGCTGCCCAAGCTCACCCTGCCGGATGACAAACTGCTCGTTGTGGAGATTTACGAAAAGAGCGGTGCCCGTCACCAGTCCTTCCGTATAGAGAATACCGACCTTGTGGCGGCAAAGCCGATCAGTGAACTGCATCTGAAATAGTAACCCCTATATAATATAATGTATATGCAAAGAATACTATTCATATTGACGGTTGCCGTGACGTTGCTCTTAGGAGTGGACAAGGCATACGCGCAGCGTGACCTGCCGGGGCAGACCGGCATACAGCTCACCAGCGGTGGAGTGGATCATTTCCTTTCATGGAAGAGCGGCGGCGAGCGTCACTACTTCACCTCGCTGGCCTTTACCCGTACCAACCGCAACCGCAGCTATTGGCTGTACGGTCTGGACTATCAGATAAAGGAATATACTTATGAGAACAAGGCGATACCGAAAGCGCAGTTCACCGGAGAACTCGGCTACTTTATCCCCGTATTGTCGGACAAGGGACGGAACGTCTGTTTCCGTATCGGACTTTCCGCTCTGGGCGGCTTCGAGACAGTCAATTGGGGAACCTGCCTGCTCCCTGACGGGGCGGCAGTGACCAACGGAGACTGTTTTATTTATGGCGGAGGACTCACGGCGGCCTTTGATGTCTATCTGACAGACCGGATCGTCTTCCTGCTGCAAGTCAAGGAAAGGGCGTTGTTCGGAACGGACACAGGGAATTTCCATACACAGATAGGATTGGGCATTCGCATTATTATCAACTAACGAAAAGAGAAAGGAGAAATATAAAAATGAAAAACGTAATTTATATATGTATAGCCGCACTCTTTGCGGTGCTGGCATTTGGTTCATGCAACGATGAGATAGACATCCGGCAGGATTATGATTTCAGTCTCTCGTCATGGTATCTGCAAAAGCAGATTGCAACGGGTGAAACGGTGGAGATACGCTTTTATCTCGACCGTGAAGGGGACTATGAAAAGGCGGAGTATGAAATAGGCTACATTCAGATGGAAGGCAAGGGAGAGGTGACGGACTGCGAAGGTGTGAAACTCGTCAACCGGGAAGTAAGGCCGCTGGCGGAAGTGCCGGAACTGGATACCGAAAATCCGGTGAGGCAGGTATTCACTCTCTTTTACCGCTCGACAAGTGCCAAACGCTCGGAATTGAAATTCTTTGTCCGGGATAATTTCGGCAGGGAAAAGGAGCTGACGGTGACATTTGACGTGGAAAGCGGTACGGCAGAAGAATAGTCGCTATCAGTATCTGTCAGGAAGGACGGCGGGGCATCCCGCCGTCTCCTATTTTATGAAATTTGCTTAATGAAAACAAATGAATAAGTAATTGTTCCGGATTGCACAAAATTTGTTTCTATATTTAGCCGGAAGTTAGTAAATCAATCATATATGCATGAAAACAACACTCAGAATATTCCGCATTATCAGCAAGTTGTTGCTGCTGGCCTATGTCACGATAGTGAATTTTGTCTTTATTACGGTGTTTTACGCATTGCTGCTTTCAATCTTACGTCATATATGGCCGGCGTACATGCCGGGTCTGTTTGATGAAGGGCTGATTCCCTATTTAGTCAATACGTTGCCGTACTATCTTTTACTGTCATTCATCCTTTATTCCATTTCTCCGCTTAACGTGTGGATGCTACGCAGAAAAGAAGGATACCGTCCTTTGAACAGTTCCGACCGCATGAGGCTGGAACGGTTGCTTTCGGAAATGGGCATGAACCGGAAACTGAAACTTTATCGTAACAATGACGCGCGGGTAAATGCCGCCGCATTCGGTTTCAACACGATAGGATTGACGGGCGGAGTACTCGCCACCGCTTCGGATGAGGAACTGAAGGGTATCATCAGTCATGAAGTGGGACATATCTCCCATTACGACTTTGTCTATCAGGTGCTTTTATTCTCGATGGAGTCGTTCGGTTACCGCTGCCTTTACGGTATATTTCTTATTCCGGCTTTGATATTCGGGATAATCGGCAGCATGGTGTCTGCATTAGTTCCGGCATTGGGTTTTGTGGGTGAGCTTATAGCGAAGATATGGTGGGCCGTTTATAAATTGCTTCATCGGATTATTTACGGTATCAGCCGGATAGCTGACGTGAATATCAATAAATATGCCGAGTACCGTTGCGACACGTATGCCGTGCGTTATGGCTGCGGTGAAGGACTGCTTTCTTTCCTCCGCCGGTTGAAAAGAACGGAAGACGTTTACTGTGAACGTCCGACTTTTACCGAATATATCATGAGTACGCATCCGTCAACCGAAAAACGGATTGCACGGCTGGAAAAACAGCTGTAACATATAGCCGGAAATATGTACTTATATCATTTTGCAGATATTGGTATAGGAAACGCCGGATGTACGCACCTGCCCGATTTCTTCGGAAAAGTCGTCATAAAAACAGACGATGTGATGATAGTCGGCAAATGCCTTTCCGGTGCTGTCTTTTTCCGAAGGAACTTCTTTATTGTCCGCCTGCTTCATCAAATCATCAGATAGGGCGTGATACAGCTTATCGGCATCTGCCGGATACGGTGTTGCGGGTATGACCGCCGAAAATATAATCTCCGGGCATTTGTCCGCTTCACGCAACATGACTATCGTGTCTGCGCCTAATAATCCGATAAAGGAATGGAGATTGCAGGTGAATGTGCGGCAACCTTCATCATAAAGTGAGAGGATGATACGATAGAGTTCCATTCGGATCTTGTCTTCCCTGAATTGGTCGTATTTTGTTGTCTTTTCAATGGTACTGCCTGTTATGGCAACGCTCTTGTTGTACATCTTGCTATAGTTTTTAATTAATGCCTTGTCCGTAATTTCTTGCTATGTGCCGGAAAGAAAAAAGCACGGTACTTTACAAGTTTTACTCTCAGGTACGACCAAGCACCCATGCAGGAAACGAGTAAGCACCGTGCCATAAGCGTATGACAAGGACTTCGCCCGTTTATCCTCCTGCAATGAATTTGGTCGTTTCGAGAGTAAGAATAAACAGCTAAAAGCTATTCTAATATGTTATCATTCAACTTTTTTCTAATCTTATAACTTTCTTGATTTTATATTCAACTACGCAAAAGTAGAAAAAAGCCGGGCAATCACGTAAGGATTGCCCGACTTTTTTGAGGGAAGCTGTTCAGGTGTGGGGTGTGGCAGGTCAGTCCACGGGTTCGCCGCCATAGTACAGGCGGCAGATGTCCTCGTGGATTTCACGCATGAACAGTCGGTTTTCAATCAGGCTGTAAAACTTCGTGCCCTCCTTGTCCACGATACAGAGTATCTGGTTTTTAAGGAAGAAGTCCGTATCGGTGGAATATTCCACATTCGGGGAGATTCTGATATAGTTCATATATGGATGGTTGGGATGATAATTACGGTGGCGGTGTGGGTGGGGTCATCCGGCCCTGCCCGCCTTGCCGGTCTTGGAAAGAAAAGCCATACCGGATTTTATTTCCGGCATGGCTTCATGTTCATTTTTAGGCCGCCTTGTCATTTCCGGCTTTTCCTTTTTTCGCTTCGGTGAGTGGTTCTTCCTGCTTTCCGGCTGTCGGTGTCGGCATAGCTTCGGTTTTCTTCGCTGCCGCCTTTTCCGTTTTCTTTATTTCGTTTATCCGCTCTTCCAAGCGTTCGTGCCGTTTCTGATATTCTTCCTCGTGGGTGGCTTTGGCAAGTCCGTACTGGTCGGGGAAGTGCATGTTTGCGAAGTCCCTTAACAGTTTGGATGCGCTGTTGTCTCCGTAAGCGTCCTCACAAAGAAAATGGTTGATGAAGTCCCGTTTGATGACCGTCTTTTGTGCGTCCGTCAGCTTGGCTACAATCTTCATCCGCTGTTTTTCATCCAATCGGATGGGCTGGTCTTTGATGCCGCAAAGCGGATAATGCTTTCTTTGCAGTTTGGTAAGCATGATGAAATAAAGCATTCCGTCCTCGTACTGCGTAAACGGGCTTTCGGGATAGTCGTTTTCACGGACTACTTTTTTTGTGTCGGCTACAATCTTTTCAACGGAAAGTTGTTTGAAACGCTTGTCCCGTTCCTGCAATGTCTCGATAGTGACGGGGGCGGTTTCCTTCTTGTTTATCTCCACGTAGCAAAGTTCGGGTTCGGTCTGTCCCACCTTAACATACGTCTTTATCCTGCCTTCTTCCTTTTTGCGGTTCAGTTCTTCCACTTTTCGGGCGTATTCCTCGTTTCTTTGTTCAAAGGTCTGTACCGCTTGTTCATACTCTGTCGGTTCGGTGAACTGTTCCTTTTGCGGTGCTTCGGGTGCTTTCGGAAATTCCCTTGCCGATACGTTATAATCGAAGTCTTTGATTTCGTGCCCTTTCTTGTCCAATTTTTGGAGTGCCGTATCGTTACGGCTTCCGTAATAAGGTCGGGCTATCACTAATTTAGGGTCGGATTTCAACAGTTTCTCCGTCTCCTTTGCCACATGCGCTGCGTTCTTGGTTTCCAAACACTTGCGGTTGGTGCAATGTCCGCACCCGTTATGCTCGGCAAAAAGGTTATAATTCGCTGCGTTGTGTACACACGCCTTGCATTCCGTCTTGTCGAACTTGTATTGTTCAAGGTCGGTGGTATAGCATTTTTCAAAATGCTTTCTAAAAAGGTTCAATGTGTATCCCGTCCAATTATCTCCGCTGTCTTCCTTGAGGTGTTTCTCGTACACGTCCTTTTGGATGTTGGGTTCATAGGTGCTTATCTCCTCGGCTACGCTGACGGTGATTGTCTCATTATCCAGCAGTTCACCGATAGGCGCATACAGTTCGTTCAGTTTCAAACGGGTATAGATATATTTCTCGCTCCGTCCGAAACGGCTGACAAGTGAATACATATCATACCTGCCCTTTTCAAGCAGGCGTTTGAAGGCTTTCGCTTCTTCGGTGGGGCGTACCTGCTCACGCTGCAAATTTTCACTTAATGACATATCTTCCGCTTCATCGTCTGTTACATTATTATATATGTTTGCCTTTATCGTCTTTGCTCCTGCAAGCAAGGAAGCACGGTAACGGCGTTCGCCGTAGATGATTTCGTAACCGCCTTCTGTGCGTGGGCGTACTGCGATAGCCTGCAAAACGCCCACTTCCCGAATGCTGTCGGCAAGTTCCTGCAAAGATGTGTCATTGAACGTCTTGCGATGATTGTCCGCGCTTGGGTGTATGGTGGTAATGTCAAGGTCTGTTTCGGCTGTGGCCGTTGCAAGCGGTGCTTTAAGCGTGGCTTGCTGCGGTGCTCCTTCCACAACGGTGGGAACGGTTACCGTTTCGGGTGCTTCCGTTACTCCGGCAGTGGTGGGCACATTCTGCGGTGAAAGTAATATCATCGGTTTGGGAATGATTGCCAAAGCGGTTACTTTCACTGCTGTTTCTTTCTCTGATTTCTGTACGTTGTTCATTTTCTGTACTTTTTTGTTCGTCTTCATAATTGTAATTTTTTTAATGTTGATAGTTAATTGAATAGTTTTCCGTCTGAAAGGTATTCCCAATCGTTGGCGTTACTTTCTTCCGTGAAGAATTTCAAAGTTTGGGTACTCTCCATATCATCCCGACAAGCACGGAAAAAGCTGTCGAGACAATCGTTCATAAGGTTGTCAAACGTGACTGTTTCGGTGGGGGATTCCAAAAACTTATAAATCGGATCGAGAATGCAGTCATCTATGTAATAGCCCGTAAGGGGGCAACAAGTATCTACAAGTATTCTGCTTTTTCTGCCTTTCCTTCCGTTCCAATAGAATCTGGGCGTATATAGGTCGCTCCAATGGTTGTTTGTCAGATAGGTTGCCAGCCTCCAACCGCTTAACTTGTCTATGCAGTCTTCCTGTCTGCTCCGATAGTCATAGCTATAATGGGATGCGTCATACCTCCAATTACCGCACACAATGCCGAAGCGTTCGCAAAAGGTATTGAGCGTTTGACGGTTCTCGTCCGTCCAGCCGTAATAGTATCGGCTGTATAACCATTCATCATACGCCTTTTCTTTGGCTTCACCGGATAACTCGGTTATCTGATAAAGGGTATATGTTCTTGTTTCTGTTCTCATATCATTACATGCTTAAAAGTCCTTTGATAGTGTGGCGGATTACTCCACCACACTTTGAATATAGTCATGCGTGGATGCACGTTGCGAGTGTCTCACGTACTTTCTGCTCCTGCTTCCGGCTGTATATCCATCCTGCACGCCTTTCACCGTTGTAGGTGAGGTTCACACGGAACAGGCCGTTCAGACCTTTCAAAATGTCCTTTATCGGCTTGGTGTCCCCGAATACGGCTATCGCCTTTTCGCTGTACTCCACGATTTCAAGATTGAGCGGGGAAAGGTCTGCGGATGTTGTCGGCTGCTGCGCTCCGGCTTCCCTCTGCGGTGCTTTCAGACAAATGTTGGCTTCGTCTCCTGCGGTGTGGGCGTATTGTTCGATAAACTTTTCAAGGCTGTAAATCGGCTCTTTTGAAATCGTCCAACCGCTGTACTTGTTCCTGCCCAAATACATGCCGTCCCCCATACTGTAATTTTCACGGTGTTCGTATTCCTTGTTGTTCTCTGCCAAATAAGCCGTTCCCTCAAAATTGGCGGCATACTTGCGCATCTCGGAAAAGAGGTTGCGTGTATGGGTGGAAAAGCCTAAAATCACGGTTCTTTCTATACGGTAGTCGTAGTAGTCCGTATAACTTTCGCACTCGCTCACCCGTAGTTCACCGATAATAACGGCTTTTGCATCCGACGGGATAAGGGGACGCAAGCGTTCCGCTCCGATTTTTGCGGTGCGTTCGTTTTTCTGCCGTTCTTCCTCCGCTTTTCTGTCATCCTCCGTTTTCTTCTCCGTTGCCTTTGTGAGCAGGGCGGCTGTTTCCAACGGATCTAAAAGCTTGGGGTTCGCATCATCGTAATAGATGCCTATCCCGAATTTTTCCGACAAGGGTCGGATAAGGTCGGATGTATGAAATTCGTATGTCCGCAAGTTGATAAGATGATAGGTTATTCCCCACTTGCTGCGGCTCACTTCATACACTACATAGCTGTCGTAGCTGTAACCTTCCAACACTACCACTTGATTGACTGAAACGGTCTGTTCGTCTCTGTCGTAACTCTTGTTTGCTCCCAATAAATGTAACTTGTTCATAATGGATTGTTTTTTAGATGATTAATATTTCGTTTCAGAGTATCACGCATAAAAGGATGATGAAAAGGGCAAGCACGAAAAGAGAAAGGAAAGCGGAAAGAATGCGCCACACGGCACGGATAAGGAAAACCACCACCGCCAAAACGGCCAACATGGGCAGCACACCGCCCAAACCAACCGCCACACCACAGACAAAGGCACACACGAAACGCACCGTCACGTACACCACGAAGCCGACCAACGACCACTTTGCCAAAATTTTTATGCCAGTTGGAGCGGAGCCGAAGCCTCGTTTCAAATCTTGCTGTATTTCAGTTCTCTTTTTCATAACATTGACTTTTTTTTTATGCCTTGTCGGTGGCTTCACCTTGCTCGTTTCAGGGGGCAGATACGGACGGGGAGAAAATATGCAAGGCTTTTGGTGAAAAATTTTCAACCGCCCCGCTGGACGGATTGAAAAATTTTCGCCAAAACCCGTAGGGCGCGAAGCGGGCTTGCAGATTTTTAGGGGTCCCGTCCGTAGCTTCGCACCCTGAACCACGCAAGGTGAAGCTACTGACAGGGTGATAAAAATGGGGAAATGGCTATATGGGAAAAAGAGAACGGAAATACGGCAAGATTCGGAAGGCTGTGCCAACCGGATTATTTATATGATTATAATCGGATTCTATATCGGGGAAAAAGAGCCGGATATTTATATCCATAAAAAAAGTGCCTCTATCTTTGGGGATAGTGCACTTCTTTAGTTGTGTGTCTTCAAATAATAAGTCCTCACGGATTTGCTGATTTTATATCTATACCTATTGAATTTATAGAAGTTCTGTATAATCAGCCTAAACTCTAAATAATAAATGTATTCGTTCTCACGAACAGGCAATATATAACTATTACAAAATTAAGCCGGAACAAATGTAGAAATCGTATTTGACATAAAGAAACGGGTAACGTATGGTATTCTGTTGTTTATTGTTCCTTAACGGTTTCAGTCTGCTGATGCTACACTGCTGTTACAAAGTATGGACCGGATGAAGAAAAATGCTGTGTGAAGGCGAGCTTTCTTTGCCAACCAGTTAAATGCATAGCATGATTTGCGTATATTTGGCAAACTCAAAATTCAGATTAAAGATGACTGCATTCAGAAAATTTATTCACGGTTATTTCATGTTCTTTTTAAGCGGTATGAGTTTGTTGCTGTGTATATTCACCGGTTGCTCGGACGATGATGAGGATGAGCTACCGCCTGCTCCCATTTCTTATACCACGCTGATATATGATGGCCGACAACTCGATGGATTCCGACGTGGACTATAGTATCAGCCAGCTTAAAGCCGGGGCAAAGCGTAGTGCAGGAACAGCGGTGGTGTATGTGGACCGGATGAACGAAACACCGCGTCTTTTTAAAATCACACAAGTGGGTGAAGAGGTGCCACTGAAAAGCTATGGGGAAGAAAACTCCGCCAGTGTGGAGACATTGGTACGGGTGATTGGAGAAACGAAGGAACTGGTTCCGTCGGAAAGGTTCGGGCTGGTGCTCTGGTCACATTCGATGGGATGGCTTCCGAACGGGTATTCTTCCGACTTGCGCATGACACGTAGCAAGGCGGAGCAGGAATTTCCGCATACACGGTATATCGGGCCGGATTTTCATCCGGGCGATGTCCCTACTTCCGACAACATGATAGATATGGATGAACTGGCCGAGAGCCTGTCTGATCATGCAGCCGAATACATCTGGTTCGATGTCTGTCTGATGGGGTGCGTGGAAGGGCTGTATGCGGTGCGGAACAAGTGCGATTACCTGATAGCCTCGCCTACGGAGGTGCTGGCGGAAGGGGACTATGACGCATCGGGCATTCCGTATGCAAAGGTGCTACCGTATATGTTCGGCGGTGCGGAAGAGTTGAAGCAGGCTTGCCGGACATATTATAACCACTATAACGGGATGAAATATGATGTGCTGCGTTCAGCGACTATTGCTTTGGTGGATGCAGGCGAGCTGGACGGGCTGTATGATGTAGTGCATGGAATATTGGGAGGTCACTTGGCAGAAGTGGGAAGCATGGATACAAGCGGCTTGCAGGTGTACCATACGAAAGACGTGCCGCAGGTGTTCTTCGATTTGCGGGACATGGTGAATCACTTCAAATCAACGGAAGACGCGCAGCTTGAGATGCAGTTGCAGAGGACGGTGCTCTTTAAGGCAGCTACCGCCAAATTCAAGGATGTAACCATTGACCAAAGCAAATACAGCGGATTGAGCATTTATATTCCACTGGACAAGTGGAAAACGCACAATGAATACAGATACTATTTTGAATCATTGGAATGGTCGCGCCTATACGGAGAATAACGGTACTGAATCATTGCTTTCCTGCATCCAGAAACGGTTTTAAATCAAAATACATCAACCGGGTGGCATCGTCACGGTCTTTTTCGGATATAAACTCAAACCCGCAATTTTCATAGAAACCTACAGCGTCACGGTAGGCATCTACCGTGATAAAGCGGCAACCGGTTCTGTTTCCATGCGTGAATGTATATTTGATAAGGCGTAAAATGTCCCTGCCAAGTCCCTGCCCCGAATAACTTTCGGAAATGGCAAGACGTCCGATTTTGACAGCCGGATAGTGCTTGCGTCTTTTGGCATTGGGTATTTTGCGGCTTAGCCGGTTCCAAATGGAGCGTTGCTCCGGATCGAATGTAATCTTGTCATTCAAAAGACTATAGTATGCCACTGTTTTACCATTTGCATTGTCTTCCAAAAGATACGTCACCGCCATTAAGTTTTCGAGGTACTTTTGGGCATCTTCCAAAAGAAAACCGTTTAAGTCGCTATCCTTGCACTTAAACGGTTTTATCGCTGTATCTGCCCTTAAAGGCAGCAAATCAAAATCTTGCAGAGCCATTCCTATAATGTAAATGAGGCAATGGCTTTGAACTTCTCGTAAACCTTCTTGGCGGCTTCCACTTCCTCTTTCGTCACAGGACGCGGGTTAGCCATTTTTTCCGCAAAGCGTTTTGCGTCTTTTCCGGTCAGAACCGGGGTTTCTTTAATAGGTCGGGCCATGGCTGTTGGTTTTATAAGTTGTTTCCACTGCAAAGATACTTCTTTTATTTGAAAACGGGCAATTATCAGCCGATATTATAAACATAAAAATGTTTCATGCAGATTCGACAGTTCGACAGTTCATAGGCCATTCATCAGATGTTCCAGCCAGTTGCTACCATACAGACCAATCAATGCGCCTATCACCGCATCCCCCAACTGCAATCTGAGTTCGGCAAGCACCATTGATATATTGTTGTCGATGGTGCGGGGCGACAGATTTAAAATTCTTCCGACCTCTTTTGCCGACAATCCCTTGAACTTTCTCTCAATAAAAGATTGCTGCACCAAATCGGGATATTTGTCGAGTATATTATGAATCACTTTCAATATTTCTTTCTTGGCGATGATGCTTTCCACTTTTGCATCTTTTGACTCTGCCCTGTCCGCTTCGTAATTATTTTCTAAAGGAACGAAATCAAGGCTTTTCGCCAATACATCCCGATAGCAATTTATTATTTTACGTGCAATATAGGTAGCCAAAAAGGGACGGGCAGAACCCTGCTCATCAACCTTGATTTTAGCTCTATCCAAACAGATTTTCAACCAGATGTCCTGTGTCCAGTCGTCCGTTTCCGTTTCCGTTTTCTCCTCTTGAAACCATGAAATCTTTTTGAGGACAATTTTTCTTATCCACATTGAATGACGCATATAGAATAGGTTGAATGCCTGCTTGTCATCATTAACCCACCGCTGTAATAGCTCCTCATCAGACATATTTTCTGTCAGGCTTATACATTTGTCATTATTCTTGCTCTGTCTCATCATGACGATATTTATTGTTGTCGGCAAAAATAACAGACCTCTTATAAACAGATATGTCATTGCTATTAAATAATCGCCCATATCAGAAAAAAGCTTTATTTTTATTGATTTATATGTAGTTGTGTTACAAATATATAACAGATGGCGTGAGTATGTCCGTAAAAGATACGCACTGATTTTGTGATTGAAGTGCACTTGAACGCCTTCTTTCTGTTTAAGGTTAATTAACGTGAGATTTCTCCCGCTTTTTACGATAATACTAATAAAGGGGGATTGATAAAGTGAGGTTGAAGAAGTGGCATTGAAGAAACGGTACTGGAGAAATGATAAAGTCGGAAAATCGGCAGATGAGGGAAAATGGAACGGGAGCATTTTATTTTGATGCTCAAAAGTTCAAATACGAAAGATGCCGAAAAAAAGTTTTTCGATAATATTTCATTGAATTACAATAGGTTAATACACTATTGATTGAAAGATTACTTCTTGATTAACGTTAATTAACGTGAGATTCCTCCCGCTTTTTACGATAATATTAGTAGAGGGGCATGATAAAGTGAGGTTGACAAAGCGAGATTGGAAACGAGAGATTGAAATAGGATTTAGAATTGAATAATATAAAAAAATAGATGTCGTATGGGATTCTGTAGATGGAATATGAAAAAAGAAAGCGATTTCACTCCGAAAATGTACCAAAGTGCATTGCGGAATATGAGCAAGCTTTTGAAAAGGTCTCTGGAAGAAGATGCCGTTTCGGAGAAAGAAAAACGGATGGCAGAGGACATAACCCGGATTATATTGGATAATCCCGACATGGAGTCCGACAAAGAGGCTCCGTTGCAGGAGTGGCAGGTCAGGGAGCTGGAAAAGCTTTCGCCCCTATACGATAAATGTATGGCGGTAGAAAAAAGGAAAAATAGTCTGAAACGTGTCGCGAAGGGCGGTGTTGCCGCCATGCTGGCATCTGCCATGGTGGGTTTTGCCTTTTCTTATTTCCAGAACAGCCCGGAAGAACAGACGGACGGCGGCAATATCCATACCGAACTGGTGGCAATGGTGCAGAACGAAGGGTTCAGCCTTCCGGACGGCAGCACAGGATTACTTGAAAAAGGAAGCTGTTTGAAGCAGGCGGAAAATTATAACAAGGATGAGCGGCGTGTGGAACTGACGGGCCGCGCACGTTTCGATGTAAAGAAGGGACAGCCGGTTCCGTTCATCAGTGAGGGTGTGGGCATCAGCGCCCATGTGAAAGGAACGGTTTACGATATGTGCGCCTATCCCGACGTAGATGTACGACAACTGACCGTACTGGAAGGTGTGGTTGAGGTAAGAAGCATGATTAATAAGAGTGGTGCGCAGAGAAAAGACACGCTATTGGCCACCTTACACGTGGGTCAACAGATTACTTTCGACACAAAGACTTATGAATGCAGCTTTAAAAGGGTGGATACGGACCGGGCAAGCGCTTGGACGAAAGGCAGGGATTTGCCTATCAGGCTCAGCAATATGTCGCTTCTGGAGTTGAAGATGGAAATGAGGAAGCAGTACGGGGCGATATTGGAGGTGGAAGACGGGATATTCCCAGAGGAATGCCGGATAACTGCACCTTTGACGAGCGAAAGAGACGGAATTACCGCCCTCGACGTGGTAGAAAGGATTTGCACGCTATATCCAGGAACGGAATACAAGGAAGAAGGTAACCGGATTGTCATAAGCCGGTGAATTGATATACGAAGTACACCATAGAAAGACTACGTGTACACCCCTTAAAATCGGACAAAGTATGATGGCGCAGGGACGGTAAGAAAACTCCCTATGCACGAGGAATGTATTCTCCTGAAAAGGGAGAACAGCCAGAGTCATGTCCGCGAGGGAAGGGAAATTAGAGCTTTCGAATCACAGTTTTGCAGCATAAATAGAACTTAATTTTTTGAACATTAAAAAATGAAACAAAGGAGGAAAACAATGAATATCAGAACAATGGCCGTATTCTTGGCCATAGTCGGTGCTTTAGTCTGTGGAACAGTCGCTTATGCTGAAACTCCACTGACAGATAACGAAAAGCAGGGTAATGCGCCCAAAGGCATGTACAGCGCAGAAAAGCTGGATCAGCGCATTCAGCGCATCATATCCGCCTATCAAGTGGATGTGGTTTATGACAATGCGCTGACATCCCGGGTAGAGGTGCCTGCCGTTGAAAAGAAATCTGTGGAACACGACTTGTCGGAAAGCTTGAAAAATACGCAGTTCTCCTATAAAAAGAACGCCGAGAAAGGATTCTATACCGTTTATCAGGACAACAACAAGTCGAAAGGCAGAAGCGGCAGAGGTACGATAAGTGGTACGGTGCTCGACAGCAACGGCTTCCCCATTCCCGGCGCCACCCTTTTTGTAGAAGGGATGAAAGAGAAAGGGACGGCTACGGACATCAAGGGGCAATTCACGCTGAAAGACATACCGGCACGGGACGTGAAGGTAGAAATAAGCTGCATCTCCTACCGGAAAATGCTGATTTCGGATGTAAAGGTTTACGGTGGAAAGACTACCCCGCTGGATGTCATCCTTCAGGACGAAACGGAAATGCTGAATGAAGTGGTGGTAACCGCCACCTATAACAGAGCCAGTGCCAACGGGCTTTATGCCAAACAGAAAGCGATGGTGGCAATGAGCGACGGTGTGAGTTCCGACCTGATAAAGAGAACTGCCGACAACAACGTGGCACAAGTGCTGAAACGCGTGTCGGGCGTGACAATTGACAACGGCAAATACGTGACCGTACGCGGTATGAGCGAGCGATATAACAACGTGCAGCTAAATGGAAGCACCCTGCCGAGCACCGAACCCAACCGACGAAATTTCTCCTTCGACATCATACCCACCGCATTGATAGACAACGTAACGATTGCCAAGACCTTTACGCCCGATATGCCGGGCGAGTTTACAGGGGGACTGGTGCAGGTGAACACGCTTTCCGTACCGGAAAAGCCTTTGGTATCTGTAAGTATCGGTACGGGATTCAACTCTATCAGTACGGGGAAGGAATTTAAGAGCAATACACGATTTAAGAGTGACTACTTGTTTGGAAATAGCCGTGACTGGTATGGCAATGATTGGAATCCTGATCGTTTCTTTGAAATCATGAATAATAATAATACCCAATATGCCGATTACAATTTTTTAACCGACGAAGGCAAGAAGTTAATTCATAATTTGAATGCCCGCATCCCTAACCACTGGGGATTAGGTAAGAAGAAAGCTTCGCCTACTCAGAACTATGCCATTACAGTAGGTATGCCTTTTGATTTAGGAAATGACAACAGATTGGGAATCATTGCTTCCTTGACTTATCGGCATGAAGAAAATACGGATGATTTATTAGCTGCTATAGACTATTCAGGAAGTGATACATTATATACTGGGAAGCAATACCGATTTGTTACGTCAACCGGAGCTGTAGCCAATATTGGTTGGGAACGTCCGGGGCATAAAGTGACATGGAGAAACTTGTTCAATAATCGGTTTACGCACAATAATTTGGAACGTATCAGATACGATGCCGATAGTTATAACTGTTATCAATTGGAACAATACAGTAAGCCCCTCATTAACCGTCTGTGGCAAACCCAATTGGAAGGCGAACATAGATTGCCGCTGGATATGGTATTTACATGGATGGGGGATTTCAGTAAAATGAATCGTACCGCTCCGGACGACCGTTATACAGTAGGTCTGATTAAATCAGAAGTTCCTTCTCCCAATGATAATTATTTAGTGGACTGGCTGATTCCTCGTTCTGCACAAAGTATCAATGACGGGCATATTTATTATTCAGGTTTGGAAGAAAAGAAAACAAATATCGGAACCAATCTTGAATATCCGTTTATTGTTGAAGGAAACAAACAAAAGATGAAAGTAGGTTACTTAGGCTCTTTCAGACGGGCAGACTTCAAACAATTGTATTTGACTATGCTTGATAGTGACGGTATAGTTACCGAAGAAGGCCTTGCCGTGGATGATAGATTTTCACCTGACCGGTTTGCCAACGGTGAACTGCGCTATGGAATCGGAGGACTGAATGGGAATAAGGATTATTACAATGGAAAGCAGGACATACACGCTGCTTATATTATGGGAGAATTTTCATTTTTCAAGAAACTTCATCTGACGGCAGGTGTACGTATGGAGAAAACGGATATGAGCGTATTTACTTCTACCGAAAAGAAAAAAGAGGGTGAATTTACTGTTCCCGTAGATTCCACTATCACACGCAAATATACGGACTGGCTACCTGCCACAACTGCGGTATACAATATTACGGATAATTTGAATGTTCGTGCCGCTTATAGCAAAACGATGGCAAGACCTGATTTCCGTGAGTTAAGTGTAGGTACTTATTATAATGTAGATGACCGTATCTTCGTCCGTTCTTTGGGTGCATTGAGACAATCTTATACCCACAATGTCGATTTACGTTTCGAATGGTATCCCCAAGCGGGAGAAGTGGTTTCCATCAGCGGATTTTATAAAAGATTTAATGATCCGGTAGAAATGATTTCAAACTTAAGACCGGGAGGTGGCGCATACGAAATGTTTTCTGTGAATCTTGAAAAGGCTTCCATTATGGGTATGGAATTCAACCTGCGTAAATCTTTCGATTTCCTTGCACCGGGCAGTATTCTCAAAGATATTTATCTGACTGCAAATGCCAGCATTATCAAGGGAAATGTAGAATATAATCCGGAAGACGAAATTAATAAACTCGCATTTGGGGATGATTATGTACCTGCCGACAATTCATTCGACCGGAAACGTCCTTTACAAGGTCTGGCACCTTATTTAGTGAACGTAGGTTTAATGTATCAAGGAGATGTTTTGGGAGCTAATATTAATTATAGCCGTAACGGGCGAAAGCTATTCATGGCCGGTACGTATGAAAAACTCGATGAATTTGAAAATTCCCGTGATATGCTTGATATACAGGTAAGCGCACGTTTCTTGAAAGAAAAATTGGAGGTTAAGTTCAATGCCAGTGATTTACTGAATCAACCTTTCATTAGATACCGTAATACTAATCGAAAGTTTGAAGACTTAACTGATGATATGAATTATAATGAAGGAGATTGGGTGCTGAACAAATATAAGCGAGGTACGAGCTATTCATTTTCGGTAAGCTATAGATTTTAATTGATATAGAAATGTATTGGAAGTAATGACTGAGGAGTAAGTATTTAAGAGGGGTGGACTACCTTTTATTACAATTGTGTACGTGAAGAAAACTTCTTATGACAGTCGAGAAATTTAAAAAGAAGATTGGTCCAAACAAAAGATGTCAACCCTATCATCAGTAAAATAGGGAGAGAACAAGGTTTTTAGATTTTTAATTTCAAAAAGAATTACATTATGAAACATTTTTTGAAAAAAGTCGCATTAGTATGCGCAGTTTTAGGCGGTTCCATTATTGGAATGACCTCTTGTAGCAATGAAGATCAGGTAGTGGCTCCCGGTGGTGAAACACGTGCTGTTACGAGAGTTTCCGGTCTTATTACCACTGATACCCAATGGTCAGGTGAAATCTTCTTGGAAGAAAAAGTAGCTGTAACAAACAATGCTACACTTACTATTCTGCCGGGAACTAAGATTGTAGGTAAATCGGTTCCTGAAAATGAGACTGATAACTTGGATGCCACTGCTATCGTTATTACCAAAGGTGCAAAAATTAAAGCCGAAGGTACAGCATCTAATCCTATTGTAATGACTGCAGAAACCCCTTCATTGGGTTGGGGTGGTTTGGTTATTTTGGGTAAGGCAAGAATCAATCAGCCGACGACTCAGTATATCGAAGGAATTGCAGTCGGAAGTTTCCCCGGAGTAGATACCTCTTATGGTGGTACGGATGACAATGATAATTCGGGTATTTTGAAATATGTCCGTATTGAATATGCCGGTGCTACGATTGGTGATGCCAATGAATTGAACGCTTTCACTTTCGGCGGTGTAGGTCGTGGAACAACTGTTGAATATTGCCAAGCTTATCATGGCGAAGATGACGGTTTTGAATTCTTCGGTGGTTGTGTAAATGCTAAATATTTGGTATCGACAGCTTCTGATGACGATGCCTTTGATTTTGACTTCGGCTATACTGGTAAGATTCAGTTTGCTGTAGCTACAATCGATGCATCCAAGACTTACTCTTCCGATCCTAACGGAATTGAATGTGATAATGAGAAGCCTTTTAATGCAAGTCATACTCCTTACACTCATCCGGTATTGAGCAACTTGACTATTGTAGGAACTTCTACGGGTTCTGCCGCTTCTGCTTTGAAGTCTGCTGCCAATTTCCGTAGAGGTGCTGAATTTACTTTAGTGAACAGTATCATGTGTGGATTCCCGAAGGGGATTTATTTCACTGATGCTCCGCAATTAGGTGCGAGCGTACTTTCTAACAATATTATTAGTTCTGTACCCGCAGGTAATGAAATTATTGATGGTACTGCCGGAACTCAAGCAAATAATTCATTTGTTGATAACGCAACACATATTGGCTTAGGTTCTGTATGGGGAGGAAATAACGGCTTGATGCCTGGAAGTGGTTCTATAGCCATTTCCGGTGCTTCCTTCAGTGGTTTGGATAGTTGGTTCACTACTACTACTTATAGAGGTGCTATTGGTGGACGTTCTAATTGGGCTACTCAGTCATGGGTAAAGCAATAAAATAGTATTAAATCTATAGCCAAATGAGAGGGGGATTTATCCCCTTCTCTATTTGGCTATTTTATTGGAAATAAGATGAATAAAATTCTATATTATTTTATATCTTTTGTTGTTTTATTTGGTTTTGCAAGTTGTGACACGGATGATGAATACATAGATACAACCTATATAAAAGCGACCGTAGTATTTATAGGATCATCAGATGGTTATGAAGTTAGATATAACGGGAAAAAGACCGCTCTTGTTATATATGGTAAGGAAAATAGTACCGGAAAGTTGGAAGTATATAAAACAGGGAAAGATACTCCTGAAATATCAGAAGAAATAACCTTGACAGACGGAAAGAAGATTGAACTGTTAAAAATATTAGGTCGGAGCATTGCATTTGCATCTTCTGTTAGTGAGGATGAATATACAACATTCACTCCCTATATTACTTTTTCTAATGGTTTCGACAAATATACCGTCACTTTTAACGATGAGAAGTTAAACTTGCGTAATGAAAATAAGATTGCAAATGATGCTTTAGAAGGCACATTAAAAATCATTCGCAATTCCGATGGCTCAATCCTTTATGAAGAAAACATGACCATTGTGCCGGAAAGCACCATTAATATAACCGAGTTGGGAGAAGAGAGTTTTGTAAATCTGTCTACCAGTGGTGGAGAATCTGATCCTGAATCAAGTCAATATACTAAAATTCGTTTTATCTATACTGCTGATGCTTTTCCCGGACATAACAAATTAGAATTGTTAGTTTATCTGTCAGATTTAGGCTTTAACCAATTTACAGACCCAATAACAATCAAGTTGAAAGCAGGGCAGATGTCGGAATTTATCCAAATAGATAATAAAACCTTTAGTGAAGATGGGGTAAATGGAGTATATGATTTGATTGATGAAAATGGGAATTATATAGTTGATAGTATGAGTGATCTAGATACTGGTATTTTTATTGGAAACTCAGACTACAAATTTCTAACATTTCGGCTTGAGGATTCTTCTGAGAATCATCAAGGTGGCAACATGGTTTTATGCAAACCAATAAGTCAAATTCCTTGGTAATAATATAGTTCAGTGATAAGATGAAAATCTTACGATGCATATCTAACGTGCTATGTAACAGAACCTCTGTTTATGACTTCTTACGAGAGGGATGTATAACGACTGTACCTATAGAGGCGAATACGTGTATCGTAACTATTGTAAACGATTCTATTATTACTAATACAACATGGACGGGTGAAGTTTATCTCTAACCGACATTAAAACGTTTGGAAAATCAGTCCGAAAAGAACGGGATGAAAACTCGGCAACTCCGGTTGTTCCGAGAAACGCCATACCGAGAAGCTGTCACCCGTTCGACAAGGACAAGCCTGCCGAACGTAGCAAATTTATATGAAGCAACATCGCTCGTTTAACATGTGACTGAAAAAAGCAAAGCAACCGCTGGCTGTGAAACTGTGATATTAAGATAAACAATTTCAGACACATGCAGAGCGTAAAACAAGGAAAGCAGCCATGTTGCGAAACACACTGCTTCCTTTTTTCAGAAAACATTATTCCATATCCGGTATCACACCGGACAGTTGAGAGGTATAATGTTACTTGATGACGTGTTTTTTTATGAATAATAATATAAATATTATGAACGAGAACAAATGTAAAACTCCGAAATGGCATCAAAAGATTCTTGCCATTTTTTATCAACATGAAAGTTACATGTCGTTTCCGGGAGCCGCAAAGAGCCTCCGGACAAGTAAAATCATTAAACCGAATAAACATTATGGAAGAAAAAAACTGGTGGATTGCAAACAACTATTTGTATTTTGACGATGACTTGGATGCGCTGGAGTCAATGGTTCCGCAATTGCGGAAGATGATAGAACAGCAGATAGTCATGAGCGATGATCCCTTCCCGATTCGGGTGGGAATAAAATGTACCCCCCGTCCCGGATGCACATGGGGAATGATTATGGAATACCGTGACCGAGAAGCATGGGAGAAGAATGATTCTGACACTACGTTTTTTCTCTTCGTGCTGCGCATAGACACGAAGAAGAACTGGAAAGCGTTCGCGATTCATGTTTATCACCTGCCGGTGCGGGATGAATACGCCGTTTTCGCGTTCTATCTGGGAAGCATAAACGGATTTGCGGAAATGTTGGAAAGGACGGACGACTCCATGAAAGTGACACTGGGCGTCCTTGCCGATATGGATATGAACGGGGTAATGGAAAACGGCAAGGAAGTGTATGTCCCGATGTCGGACATTTTCCTGAAAGGAGAATACTACGGGGACAACAAGAAATACGGACTGCCCGTTTACCGCTTTGAACAACAAATCCGTTATGAAACGATGAGACCGGGCATTGACGCTCCCGCAGAAGTCTGCAAGAGACTGCTGGAACGGAAGGAATGGCTGGCTGAAACATGGAAAACCTCTACCGGAAAAGCTTCGGCACTATTATATATACCACTCGGTGAAAAGAAGAAGGGAGGCAAGGAATGACAACGGACACGATGGACGGCAAGGAACTGTTCAGCGAAGTGAACAGGCAGCACGACAAGGTACGAGCGTTTGCCGCCACCAAGGAAAAGGAGTTCCGCCGGGAGGCCATGCACGCCGTGGTTTTTCCCCTCATCCGCTGTGTGGAGCACACGGTGGAAGGCGGAAACACATGGCTGGTGATTTTCCGCGCCAACCAGCACCGGGATTACCGGAAGGCCGACAAGGAGCATTTCTTCTACGTCTGTCTGCACAAGGGGGATGACGGGGGAACTTACCCGATACTGTTCATGCCGCTGGAATGGGGAGAAAAGAAAGTGTTCATGTTCAAGCCCCATTTCACGGGGAGATCAGAGGAACGGGTGGTAGAGGAAATGCCGTTCTGGGGCATCAAGCAGATAAAGTCGTTTTTCTCACGCAATTATACTTACTTCATCGACGCGCAGGACAAGCCGGAACCGGGGAGCATCGCCCATGCCGGGGAGCGCATCTACCTGATAACGGTGGACGGCGTGGGACTGGCGTGGGTGGAGTGCGACGAAGTGGCGCTGATACGCTCGTTCGTCTCGCACGAACAGGCGTTCAAGGATCAAGAGCTGAAATTCCTGCACGGCGAACTGATGTGCAAGCGGCTGCTGCTCTCTATGGGAGGGTATTCGCCCAAAGGGGACTACCGTATCCTGAGAGAGATGTGCAAGCTGGCGCTCAAACTGAACCGCAGTCTGGAATATGCCGTCAACGTGCTGGACGAGTACGAACAATGCCCCTACAGAAAACTGTATGAAGAAAAGCATCCCGTTGCGAAATGCCGGATGTGCAGCTACCGGAGCAAGGACATACAACCGTATCTGGACGCCTGCCATCTGCTGTGCAACCTCGCGCTGCCCCAAGGGATGCATCCTTACCGGTTCCAGCCGGAGGCGGTGGTTCCGCACCAAGTGACCTACGAGGATGCCAAACCTGCTTGGAAGGCTTTCAGCGAGAACGGCCTACTGAGGGCGGCCATGCAAGGCATAGAGAAAGAGAGGAAAACGCTGCTGAGCCAACTCTCCGGCGGAGCCGGACAAATTCCGGGTAGCGAGCTGAAGGAGTTTTCCGAGGGACTGCTGAAGAGGTTGCCGGAAACGGCCACAGCACAGGCAAGTGACAAATGGAAAATGATGTTCAGCGAAAACATGCTGCAATTCCTGCTGGCACACTTCGACAAGATGTATGCCCTGCAGGCGGAGGAACGGGAACAGCGCAGACTGGAAAGAATCAGACGTGAGACGGAAGCACGCGGCCCTGCCGGACGGCATCAGTCTTATGTCCTGTTTAAAACAAATAAACCAAAAAAGAATCATGGGAAAAATTCATGGAATGACAGAGGTAAAAGGCGTTTCCCTGCTCGAACGCTATCTTGACGCGGCAGACGAAATCGCCGCTCACGTGAAACGCGTGAAGGAAGAAATGAGAGACGGGCTGTATGAGCTTCGTTCCGAATTTCCCGTATTCAGGCGCTTTGACGTCAGTACGAAAAACAACGGGCGATTTATCGTGATACTGCGCATCAAGAGCCGCAGTGATTTCGAGTCCGGATGCAGTGACCGTGAAACACGGATATACATGCACTGCCAATACTGTCCGGAAAACGGGAGGGAACCCTGCGAGGCAGTAATGATGCCCTTGCCGATTCCCCACAACGAGAAAACGGCGGGCATCTTTTACGGAAAAGGCGTGACGGACGACGAGTTTCTATGCCATTCGTCCGAAAGGGTGCTGGGCATCGGCAAGCATCAGGTGATGGCCGACAGATGGTCGTTTGCCATAGGCCGGGAGAAAAAAGGCAATATAGTGGTGTTTGACCGGTATTTCAAGTTCAATGACCAGCCTTACAAGATGTTTACGGACAAGAAGGCATACCTTATCGTGATGACGGGCATCAGTGAACGGTATCGCTGGGGACTTCCGTCCAATCCGCTTGCCGTACTGGCCACGGACGTGATTCTTCTGCTGCGCAAGGAAGCGGTCTGGAACGAGGAAGTGAAGGTCCGCACGGAGTACATGACGGAATGTCTGGAGTTATGCCTTAAGGTACATCCGGAAATGACACGCCACTTCCCCGATTGGCAGGCCCGCATCCCTTCCACACCGGAAGGATGGCTGGAATATGCGGAAGAAATACGCGGACTGTCTTACGATTTGGGAACGGTGGAGGAACCGATGGAAGGCAAGGGCTGGTACACACAGCCGCGCCCGGAGAATGCCGGAACGGGGATGCCGCCCATTACCATACTGCAAGAACGGTATAACGATAAACTGTATCAGGAACGCTATCCCGAATGGATGAAAATGAATATAGTAGTGTTAACACAGAAAGGTGATGAAAACGACTGATATTACCGGAAAGAAGATTCTGGAAATCTTCGATGAGATTAAAGACGAGTTCAAGGAGAGCCTGCAAAGCATCCGGAACATATATGAGAGGGTGGGTGACGTACGCTTTCCGTTCGCTTTCATGGAAAGGACATACGTACCGTCTGCCGAGGAAGGAATAGCGGCACTGGCCGTGCGATACAAGAACCGCAATGAATGGGATGAAAAAAAGGGATTTGTCCTGCCCCTGATTGTGAATGAAAATCTTGACTTCGGGACGGGGACGGATGAAGTTCGCATCATCACTCCGGAAAACGTGCGGGTATATACGGTGCTCACGCTGCCGGACGGGAAACGGCAGGCGACCATTTTCAGACCGGCTTTCTTCCGGGATTTTACGGACATAGTGGAGGAAAAACTGGACGATAACCCTTCGGGCGGAATGGAGAGCGCCGAATATTATTTCGGGAACGCGTGTTTTCCGCAAGGACTTTGCATCTGTGAAGACCGTATATACATCCCTTCTCCTTACGGAATAGCCTGCGGACGGCTGCTGAAATGGTGCGACATCGCGCTTTTTGACCGTTTCGTGCCGAAGAATGCCATTGAAGGCGGGCTGGACGGCGAGAAAGAGATATGCCGGGAACTGGAAAAGAGATGCGAACAGCTATGGAACGAGTGGGTTTATGAAAAACCTGCCGGAACCTTGAAACTGCTGGCTCAAGAGTTCCGCCGGATAGCGGACTATGTGGAAGAGTCGGTGGCATACCGGGTGGAAGGCCATGAACTGTATGATCCGGAGGGTGGTGAAAGTTTTGACAAAATGATTGGCATCGGGCAGGTCAGGGAACGGTTCCGTGAAAGGCTGGAAGTGCTGGACGATTTCGTGCAGTTTCTGCTGACGGACGACAGCAACCTGTTCTGCCATATCGAGGGCTTGAAGCGGATGCCCTACTCTTCGGTACCCGACTTGGAGCGCACGGACTATGCCGCATTGCACGGGGAACTGCTGGAATGGATGGATTATGCGGAAAAGCTCTGCAAACTTGACCGCTATGTAGATAATCCGTATAATATTCCGAAAGGGCTGGATGGCTTGATAGCGGAGTGTGAAAATGCCATTGCCGAATCGGAAAAGCGCAAGGAAATGGCCAAAGGTGCGGGACCGATATCACGTGAAAGAGAGCGTTTTCTTGCGGAACAAGGTTTCATTGAACTGGGGAAATTCTATTAATCAATCATATAAAATAGAACAAGTATGAAGAACAAGAGATTTTTCAAGGCAGGCATCATAGGCCTGTCATTCGTAACGGGACTGGTGGCGATAGCTACCTTGTTTACCAGCGGAAAGCTGGTGGAAGAACTTTCGGAGAATACCGCTGCCGGGCGCAAGCCGGTCATCACCGCCGCAGGTGCCACATTGCCGCTGCCTTTTTATAACGAGGCGTTCAAGAAGTACTGGGAACAGAAGGATATTCCAGTCACCTATGCGGGCATCGGCACAGAAAAGGGTTTCAAGAGCCTGAAAAACGAACAGATTGACTTTGCGGGCATTGACGTGCCGCCCACAAAGGAGGAACTGGACAGCCTGCCCGGCAAGACGGTGCTGGTGCCCACCTGCATGGGAGCCATCACCATTGCCTACAACTTGGAAGGCGTGGATAACCTGCACCTGACGGGAGAACTGATAGCGGACATCTATCTGGGCAAAATCGTGAAATGGAACGATGCAAGGATTGTCGCAGTAAACCCCGGCAAGCAGCTGCCCGACAAGGAAATCTATCCGGTTTTCCGTCTGGACGGCAGCGGAACGACTTACGTCTTCAGCGACTACCTGACAAAGACAAGTGCGGACTGGAAGGCGGCAATGGGAACAAGCAAGCTGCTGACCTTTCCGCGTGGCGTGGCTGCTGCCGGAAATCAGGGCGTGGCCGGACTGGTGGGTAAAATCCCCGGAGGTATCGGTTATGTGGCAACGGAATATGCCGTCAGCTTCGGCACGCAGAGCGCGTGGGTGAAGAACGCAGCCGGAAACTTCGTGCAGCCGTCGGGACAGAGCATCACCGCCGCCGCAAGTGCCGGGGACGCTACGGGGATGATTACCAATTCTCCGGTAGCGGACGCCTATCCTATCAGCTGCTTCACTTGGGTGGTGCTTTATCAGGAACAGAACTACGGGGGACGCACACAGAAGGAATCGGAAGAAACGGTAAAGCTGCTGGACTGGCTGGTAGGCCCGCAGGCGCAGGCTATCACCACGCAGGTGCTGTATTCGCCGCTGCCGCAGAAGGCCGTGGAGTATGCCCGGCAGGTGCTGGGGCAGATTACCTACAACGGGAAGAAGCTGAAATAAGACTGGGACCATTGGCGTTTGACAAGTAGCCGGATGTTGTGCCGGTAAAATTCTGATTGGGATTAAAATAGGACATGTCATGACAAAGGAAGAAACAATTCTCTGCTGGAAGGCACTTGCCGCCTTCCTTTTCTTGGTGGCCGCCATGTGTCTGAGCATTTTTACCTCGTGTTCGCAGGAGGACGGGATGTTTGAGCGTGAATCGGTGGAAACACTGCCTGCGGTAATCAGTGCGGACAAGACATTGTATGCCGATACGGAGTATCTGCTGGGTAAGCCCGTATTCGTGACCAATGGGGCCACGCTGACCATACAGCCGGGAGCCTTGCTGAAAGCTCTTCCGGCGGTGGGTTACGGAAAAGCCGCACTCGTCATCACCAAAGGATGCCGGATCATGGCCGAAGGGACGGAAGAAAACCCTATTGTAATGACGGCATCCGTCAAGCAGGCCGGAAGCTGGGACGGACTTACGCTGTTGGGAAAGGCTCCCGTGAGCTATCAGGGAGCGACACTGTACGGTGATGATGCCGGGACGGACATCTCTTACGGCGGAACGGAAGAAAACGACAATTCGGGCATCCTGCGGTATGTCCGGGTGGAATATGCGGGAGCCGGAGGAGGCGCATTCACCTTCGACGCCACGGGCCGGGGGACGGTGATTGACCATTGCCAGAGTTACCGGAGCGCGTACAACGGTTTCGTGTTCAACGGCGGCACAGCCAATGCACGGTATCTCATAGCCACGGGTGCGGAGGAAAACGGGTTGTGCTTCAACGAAGGATATACGGGAAAACTGCAATATGTGAAAGCTACGGCCCCCACTCCGCGAAGCGTGTGGAGCGTGGTCAGTTGCAACGGGATGGAGCGGACGGAGAACCTGATGCCCTATACACACCCGGTGATAGCCAACCTATCGACAGCGCACAGCACGAAGGTGCATGGACAGTGTTATCCGCTGACCGTCTCGGCCTACAGTCTGCTGACGCTTGTCAACAGCGATACGAATGAAACGGGAGTAACGGATGAAGTGACGGTACGCTTTTATCGCGGTGAACTGAGAGGTATGCCGGGAACGGACTACATGCAGGTGAATACAGTAGGACCGGAACATGACGTGAAGCCGGACGACTACCAATGGGACGTTTTCTTTGAACGGACGGGCTATTGCGGCTCGGTGCCCCCGGACACAGGCAAGGACGGGGACTGGACCATGAAGGAGTGGATTAAAAAATAAAAAGAAAAAAGGTTGGATGAGGCACGACAAGAAAACCATGAATTGTAAAATATAGTGTGGTAGCAATCCCGGGAGGAAACAAAATCATATACATTTAATACCAAATGATTCAATATAACGGAATAACCCTGCTGCGGGACGAGAACGGAACCCCGCTGCAAGTAAACATCGACCTGCGGGTGCACGGCACGGAAATGGATTCGTTCATGCGTGCCCACGGGCTTGCCTCGCTGGAACAGAACGAGATGGCTCGTTCGGTGACGGGGGAAGACATCTCTTCAACCTATGGAGCGAGCGGAAAAGCGCAATCGCATGTGCGCTATCTGCCGGAAGTGAAAAAACAGATACAGACCGAAATAGACCGGCTGTTCGCAAATCCGCATACCCAACCGGCGGGTGTGATCAAGAAAGAGTTTCCGGACTTGCTGCTGCATCGTATAGCCCGTGCCCTGACCCCCGTGCCGCGGGCAAAGGCGGCAACCCCAAGGGTTTTCGAACGGTATTGCGGAAAAGATACCTTCTGGACCCGGTTCAAGATGCAATCCGTGCAGCATATCACCTGGTGCATCTTCTTTACTATCCATGATGAGGGGAACGTGCTGGTGAGACATCTTATCGGGACAAGTGAAAACGACGAGGACTTATGAGTTGGCAGGTGGTCATAGTCGTGTTTTCCGTCTGTGTTTTCTTGAGCGCTTTCGTTACCCTTGTATGCATAGGAGGCAGTGCGCAGGGCAGAAAAGCGAATGAGGACGAGGAATAGAACAAAGCAATTGGGAAAATGGGATTGAAGTTTAAAATATTCATAGGATATGCCATGCTGATACTTCTGTTGGGGTTTGTTATTTATCTGTTCCGGGGGGAACGCGTGAAGCGGGATGAGCTGAAACGCGAAATGAAGGAACTGGGCATGATGCGCGAGCTTACACGCAAGGCTTACGGCTGCCTGCTGGAACTGTCGTCGCAAGGCGAAGTGGCAAGCATCTGGAGTGAAAGCGACTTACAACTATACCGTAAAAAAAGAGAAAAGACGTGTGATGTCCTGAAAGAACTGCGGCAGTTTGTACATATGCCGGAACAGCAGGAGCGCATCGATTCGGTGTGTCTGCTGCTTGAACAGAAAGAGATGCTCCTGTCGGCAGCCATGAGCACGTTTGACGAACAGGAGAGCATCGGCGAGACGGTGGGCGAAAAAGTTCCGGCTATCGTCAGGCAGGTGCGCAGGCAACCGGCAAGGAATATCCCCACCGCTGCCGTGAAGGAAGTTCATGCAGGGAAAGAAGTTACCGGGGAAGAGTCGCCGGAGAAGAAGAAAAGTTTTCTGAAGAGGGTTTTCAGCGGAAAAGAGAAAAAATCCGCTTATAGGCAACAACGGGAGCAGCAACGGGCGGCAGAGAAAAAAATACCGCTACCCACGACTCAAAACAGCGGGAACGCCGTCACAGTCCATCTACTGCATTCGCTAAACCGCGAGGTGAGCGAAAAGCAGAAGGAACAGCGGAAAAAACTGTCGGCCCAGATGGACAGCCTGCATTTTAGCAGCCAGGCACTGAACAAGAGGCTGAACGGGCTGGTCGGTGATTTCGACAAGGCGGCCGGTGAACGGTTAGAAACGAGATATAATGCCATCGTGACAGATCGGGAAGCGTCCTACAACGTGGCGGAGATGCTTGCCCTTTTCGTATTCCTGCTTGCCATCGTATTGTATGCCATCCTGCACCGCGACGTAAACAGACGCCTCCGGTACCGCAGGGAACTGGAAGCTTCCGACCTGAAAAACAAGGAACTGCTGCAATCCAGAAAAAACATGATGTTGACCATTGCGCACGACCTGCGTGCACCATTGGCAGCTATCAGAGGGTATGCCGAGCTGTTGCCCGGAGAAGCGGATGGAAAGCGGACGGATGAGTATGCGGTGCATATCGTCCGTTCGTCCGACTACATGATAGGACTCGTGAACTCATTAGTTGAATTTTATCTGCTGGATGCGGGCAAGGGGAAAATGAATGTGACGGTTTTCCGTCCGCTGTCGCTTTTCGATGAGATAGTGAAGTTGCATACGCCGTCGGTAAGAAAGGAAGGGCTTGCGCTCTGTACGGATTTCGAGGGACTTGACACTGTGGTGGAAGGAGACCGTCCGCGCATCATGCAGATAGCCAACAACTTGCTTTCCAACGCTATAAAATTCACCCGGAAGGGGAAAATCAGCCTGCAGGCGGCATACGGGCAGGGAGAATTGTGCTTCAGCGTGCAAGACACCGGACCGGGCATGACGGAGGATGAACAGAAAAGGATATTCAGGGCCTTCGAGCGTCTGGACAATGCAAGGCATCTGCCCGGCTTCGGCCTCGGACTCGCTGTCGTCTCCCGTTTGACGGAACTGCTGGACGGGCACGTCACGGTGGAGAGCCGTTCCGGGACGGGCAGTCTGTTCAGGGTGGCCCTTCCCCTGCCGGAAGTGGCGGAACATGAGGATGACGGAGAAACCGGACATACGGAGGACTACGGACTGGAAGGCATACATGTGCTGGTTATAGATGACGACCGGATACAGCTGGATGTAACCCGCAGGATGCTTATGAGGTACAAGGTGCGGTGCGGATGTTGCAGGACGGTGCAGGAACTGATGGCGGCACTGAGGGAAAGAAAATACGACCTGCTTCTGTCGGACATACAGATGCCGGACATGGACGGTTACAAGATTCTTGACCTGCTGCGTTCCTCCAACATGGAGAACGCGCGCATGATACCCGTACTGGCGGTCACGGCCTGCGCCGACGATGAAGAATATTATATTTCCTGCGGGTTTGCGGGTAGCCTGCGAAAGCCGTTCCCGATGGACGAACTGATAAGTGCCGTAAGCCGTCTGGCGGTAAAAACGGGGAAGAAAGAACCCGATTTCTCGTTCATCCTTTCGGGGGAAGAGAACAAGGGAGGGATGCTGGATATTTTTATCCGGGAAACGGAAGATAGCATCCATACATTAGAGAATGCGCTTTGCAGGCGTGACAGGGATGCGATACGGAAGGTGCTGCATAAGAACCTTCCGTTATGGGAAACGGTGCGGATGGACTTCCCGATGGCCCGCCTGCGCTACCTGGTGACACACACGGCGGCTGTGTGGGAGGAAGAGCAATATCTGGAAATCGGGGAAATAATCCATGCAGCGGAAAGACTGACGGAGTCGGCAAGAAAAATCAGGGAGAAAACAGATGAAGACCATACTGATTATAGAGGATGACATCGTTTTCAGCCGTACCATAAGCAACTGGCTGGTGAAGCAGGGCATGAAGACACAGTGCGTGACGACCATAACGGACGCACGCAGGGCGATTGCCGGTAGGGCGTTCAGCCTGATACTGGCCGACATGCGTCTGCCGGATGACAACAGCCTGTCCCTGCTGGAATGGATGAGGGAAAAGCGGTGCATGGTCCCGGTCATTATCATGACCAACTACGGGGAAGTGGAAAATGCGGTGAGGGCTATCAAGCTGGGGGCCGCGGACTATCTGCGCAAGCCCGTGCAGCCCGACATCCTGCTGGAACTTATTATCGGAATAAAGGAAGGGGACAGCGGCAAGACATCTTTCTACCGTGGTGAAAGCGCGAAGGCGCAGGAGATGTACAGACAGATAGAACTGATAGCGTGCGCCGACATTTCGGTATTGCTGCGGGGCGCGTCGGGTACGGGAAAGGAACATGTGGCACACGAAATACATGAACGGAGCCACAGACGGAATAAGCCGTATGTTCCCGTCGATTGCGGGACGGTCCCGGAAGACCTGGCGGCATCGGAGTTCTTCGGACATCTGAAGGGGGCGTTTACGGGTGCGGAGAGCGACAAGGCGGGACTGTTCCGCACGGCTGACGGGGGTACGTTGTTTCTGGACGAGATAGGGAATCTCTCGTACCGGACACAAGTCATATTGCTGAGGGCGTTGCAGGAAAAACGGTACAGGCCGTTGGGGGATACGAGGGAATACCCGTTTGACATACGACTGGTGGCCGCCACGAATGAAAATCTTGAAAAGGCCATTGCGGAGGGACGTTTCAGGGAGGATTTATTCCACCGCCTGAATGAATTTACCATACGCCTGCCGTTGCTGGCGGAATGCAGGGAGGACATACTCCCGCTTGCGGACTTCTTTCTTGAAGAGGCCAATGCCGAACTGGGCAAAAGGGCGGAAGGTTTCGACAGGGAGGCCCGGAGCAGACTGGAGGCCTATCAGTGGCCGGGAAATATAAGGGAAATGAAGAATACGGTAAGGTGTGCCGTACTGCTTACGCCTGATGGAAAACGGGTAGCCGCCGGAAGTCTGGCTTTTTCCGTCCGGGAAGCGGACGGGACGGGTGCGGCAAGGATGCTTGCGCTGAATGATGCGCAAAAAGAGAAGGAATGCATCATGCGGGCACTGGAACAGACCGGGAGCAACCGTAAGGAAGCGGCAAAGCTGCTGGGAATATCAAGGAGCACGCTTTACGAGAAATTGCGGAAGTACGGCCTTCAATAACCGCGTGTCCGACCTCCGTACACGTGTCCGGCTTTTACACGACACATTGATATACATGTTCTTTTATAAAACGCACAAGTGATTGTAATACAGTGATTTACTTCTAATACTACCAACCAATTCCGTACGATGGTATCTTTTTTGCCTTTCTATGGCATATAAATGAAACAGATACAATTACTGCCATGAAAATCTTGAAAGATACTCTCTTGTTCGGATTGTTCGCCTCTTATGCGGACGGAGTCCGTAACGGTGCGGAGAAGCTGTCTGCCGCCTATGATGATTTTGCCATGTTGCTGGCTACACTCCCGACAGATGGGACAAACATTTGCGCGCAGCTACGCCGACTGTTCTACACGAAAATAGAATTGAAAGGGATTCAGGACACCGTTTCTATGAATGAAACGGAAAGATACGTTCTGTTCGATGTTTACATCAGTAAGACACTCGCATTGCTGGATGCGGAAGAACAGATGATGAAAGAGATGCTCCGGCATGGCGGAACGGCAGCAACGGAATTGAAGGAAGAGGCGATATGCAGGAACGGGAAGAAGGGCTCTGTAACGCTGACGTGGAACGGTACGGACAGCGACCTGATAGAGCTGGTGGCGGCATTGATGGCTGCCGGTGCCGTGACTTCAGCGGAAGGCAGGAAACTGACGGTGGCGGATGTTGTGCGGGTGTTCGAGGAAATGTTCCATCTGAAAATAAACGCGCTGTACACCAAACGGGGAAAGGTGTTTGACCGTTGTACGGATACCACCCCGTTTATCGACTCCCTGCGTGTGAGTTATAACCGGATGCTGGACAAGAGATTGGCGTAAACGCTGCACGCCAATGTACGCCAACGGACGACTTGCATATATGCGATGTTGCGGATTGGCGGACAAAGCATTTTCTTTGCAACCATGAATCCATGTAAATAAATCAAGTTATGGGACTATTGAAAGATTGGGCGGATCGCTGGCTATCTCTCCTGCCGGGACGTGGGACGACAGAACAGGCGGGCGTGTCCGTCACAGCGGACGATGAAAAGAAGCGGATGTATGCTGCGGCAACGGACGAAGGGGTGCTGTTCTTCTCGGACAGCCCGAAGGGGATTAAAGCACGCAACACCTACCTGCAATATCTGGCGGATGGCTTCTTCAACTTCAGCAAAAAAGCGGAAACATTGAAACTGTACGAGATAGAGATTCCCATGCGCCCAATGGCAGAACTGGCGGACAACTGCATTGACAAGCTCTCGAAAGCGGATCTGCGCAGGGATGACGCGCAGTTGAGAAAATCGGCATGCAGCTTCACGCCCGAAAAGATGGCGGGAAAGGAGATGCTGGTAGGTGGCGTATGCACCGACAAATACGACTTACGTCCCGACTTCAATAACTTTGATCGCCTGACAAAGGACTTCAATCTGGGCATCTCTCCCCGCAATTATGACGTGGCGGCACTGCTGTATATCTCGGAGAACGGATATGCCGGCCTTATGGAAGCGGACTATTTCCATCCGTTCAGCTATCAGCATGAGTTCAGGGAACTGGCGGAAAAGTTGGGAGACTGCATCAAGGTGAGACGGGAAGCACCGCTCTCGGCACACGACTTCGGCTATGCGGCCTTGCAGACGGAAGCGAAGGCGATGGCACATGACATCCTGCAATCGGAGTTCCATATCACGGACGGACAATTCAGGCTGGGCGGACGGATAAACCGGATCACTGAAAAAGTGGAGATACCGGAGCTGACACCCCATCGCCACTCGGAAGACAACTTGCCGGACGGAAAGCCGGAAAAAGAGGAACGCAAAGGAAGGCAGACCGCCAAACATGTGCCCCCAGTCACTCCACAGAAGAAAGAAAAGAAACAACTGATCATATAGACATAATTTATGGAAAAGAAGATGAATGCAGACGGAATGGAAAGCGGCAGTCTGTACATGACACTGGACGCTTTCTACCGGCCCGTGTATCTGAGTATGCGGGGAGAGGGCGAAGATGGGTTCGCCCGTTATATCGGTAACAATGTGGGGTTTCATGCCGCAGGCAGGGAGTTTGTTCCCGACCATTGAATGTTCCGTTTCGACTTTAGGGACAAGTCCATGATTCCCCCCATACTTGGAACAGACAATGCGGATTACCTTGAATGGCTGTGTCCGGTACTGGAACGGGAGAAGATTCACCCGTCGGGAGTGGTGAGGCTGCGGGACGCGGCTTTTTACGAGGAAAGGGGCATCGTTCAACTGTCTGCATCGGCAGCGCATACGGCTCTGACGGAGAATGAGGATTACATACGGCTGGGACACCGTTTCGGAATGGATGGCGATGTGATAAGGAACGGACTGGCAGCGTTTCCTACGTGTACGGCGGTGGAATACGGACAGAAAGTATTACTTTTTGGAAAAAGCGATAAAGGGGACAAGGTTCTGGAAGAGTTTCTGAACGATTTGACCGGGCACTTTTTCGATGGAAAACGAAAACCGGAGGAACTGAGATTTCATGAGGTGGCACCATTGGATGCGAAGTACCGGATGGAAATCGGAGACTGCAAAACCGCCTCACCGGATATATTGCGATACGGGATTTGCACGAAACGCTGCGACATGGCATCGACACTGAGAAACTTCAACCGACTTAGAAACCTGCAACTGATGCGTGCGCCATTGACAAAGGAGCAGGAACGGATTGTTTCGCTGCTGGTGACACGGCCGGATAATGTACGGTTCCCGGACGTGGAAATGAAGACGAGGGTACCGTTTAAAAAGAAGGGACAGAGTATAAACATTTAATTTTTGGATGGATGGAAAAGGAACAGAGTGGAACGATAAAGGGTAGCGTATATATAACGGTGGACAAATTTTTCAATCCGGTACATATCAGCATGAAAGGTACGGGTGAGGAAGGTTTTCAGGAGTTTATGCAGGAAGACGTGGAAAAGGCTCTGAAATGCGAGGAAATGCCGACTATGGGCCTGATGTATTATAATGTGTCCGATATGGGCATTGTGCCGCCCTTACAGGAAGGTGACAATGAAGATTATCTGCAAAGGCTGGAAAAGGCGATGGACGAGCATGGGATAAAGTTGCAGAGATACCAGCGACTGTCGGAAGTGGTGTATTGTCTGTGAAATGAGACAGACCCGTTTTCGAGGGATGAGACTTATACTCGCTGGCTTACGCCGAAAATGTGGTCGGAAATAAAGGCATCACCTGTGGGAGTGGCGGATATGCTGGATGACTTGAAGCATGGGAATAAGTTTTATACGGGTGTTGAAACGGACAAGGGGGTATTGCTTTTCAGCCGGAACTATGAAGGGAACCACCAATACGGGGCCTTTATGGAAGCAAATATCGAGAGGCGTTTCTTTGAACCGGATTTTGAAGGCAAGTCGCTGACGGTATATGAGCTTCAGGGATGGCCTTCACTGATGGCAGGGAAGATAAACCGCTGTTATGATGATTATGACAGTTTGTTGCCATTGGAGAAGATTCCGGCAGATGCCTATCTGGATAAAGAGGTTTTGAAGAGTATTACGGATAAAGAGGTATATGATCTTTCGCCTACATGAGAGAATTATGCCCGGCTGACGGATAATGAAAAAGGACTTGGATTGGCCCGGAGTGTGGATAATTACGACCGGATGACATTGCTGTATATTATGGACAAGGGTTATCCCGGAAACGGGTTGATAGATGAGTACCCGGACAATTTCAGTTTCCATGAGAAGTTTGAGAGGATTGAAAACAAGCTGCTGGGCAAGGATAGATGGGACGTTTATGACGAGATGCAGGAGAAGGCGAAGAAACTGGCGGAAAGTTTGCTGAAGGAGCATTTCCCCAATATGCGGCAGGTGGAAAAGGAAATACCGAAAAAGAGTAAAGGCAGAAAGATGTAGGATAACAAAAAAAACTGGTAAAAAGAGGTGAAGGCCCGTTGCTGCGTGGATGCAGGGATGGGCCTTTGTCTTATCAGGCCAATGCACGCCAATGGGTGACTTTGATTTCAGTGGTTTGGAAGGGACGGAAGATATGCTTTACTTTGCGCATATTCAGAAACTTAAAAATGATTTTAGTATGGAACTGACGATTATTGAAACAAGCGCGTATCAGGAGTTGAGAAGGCTGGTCAGTACGCTGGCCGTGCAAATGGGTGATTTTCAGAAAAAGATTGCCCCGCCCGCATTGGACAAATGAATGGATGCGCAGGACGTGTGCCTCGCTCTGGGCATATCGAAAAGATGCCTGCAAAACTATCGGGACAATGGAATTATCCCTTACTCGAATGTCGGAGGAAAATTCTTTTACCGGGAAACGGATATTCAGGAGATTCTGGAAAACGGATCAATCAGAAGAAAATAAGGATATGGCGGAGATTATCACAAGGGATTCGGAAGAGTTCAAAGAACTGACCGGATGGATCAGGAGAACAGGAAAAGTGGTAGAGGATGCGACGGCACGGATACGTCCGACGATTGCCGACGAACATTACCTGACCGGGGATGACGTATGTGCCATGCTGCACATTTCACGGCGCACGCTGCAAACATTAAGGGATGAGAAGGCGGTGCCCTATACCACCATCGGCGGAAAACTGCTCTATCCGGAAAGCGGACTGTATGAAGTGCTGAAAAAGAATTATAGGGATTTCAGGCGGTTCAGGAAATAAAGAAAGAGAAGAAAAGGAAAAGAAACGTCCTCTGAGCTATGGCTTAGCTTAGAGGACGTTTCTTTTCATGTCATGTTAGATGGCAAGTTTGTAAACATGGCCTATCTTCTCGCATATCTTGTCTGTATCTTCGCCTACTTTCGGATTGATAAGTTCGGCATATACCTGTGTTGAAAGGATGGATTTGTGCCCCAACACTTTTTGCAGGGTTTCCAGTGGCATCCCTTTGAGGATGGCCAGAACGGCGAATGTGTGGCGTCCGATATGCGGGGTGACTTCGGTATGGCAATCGCACTTTTTGCCGATAATTCTGAGGCTGAGAAACATCGTGTTGTATTCGCCTACCGGAAAAACACAATCGGGGGAGTCTTTCTTCTCGTCCGCATCTCTGTACTTTTCAATCAGTTCGATGGCTATGGGCAATAACTTCACGACATAGGCTACTCCGGTTTTTATACGGTTGCCCATCAGCCATGTGCCTCCGTCGGAATCGGTATGGATATTGTCATAAGTAATGGCCCTGAGGTCTGCGTAGGCAAGTCCGGTGAAGCACATGAAGAGAAACATATCGCGCATGGCACGCTGGCGCTTGTATTTCAGTTCCACATGAATGAGCCGCTGCAACTCCTCTTCGGTAAGAAAAGACCTTTTCTTGTATTCCGGCTTACACTCGAAAGATGTGAAAGGATGGATTCTCAACCAGCCCTTTTCCTGCGCGATGTACATCAGCCATTTCAGGGTATTGACACGGCCGAAAGCCGTAGCGTTTGCCGAACCGCATGTGCCGATCATCCAAGTGTAATAATCTTCAATAAACGACTTTTCAAGTTCGTCTATGACAATATCTTCTATATTCTTCATGCTCTTCATGAACAACAACAGACTTTTGTAATCGGCAACCAGTCCGCGATAAGTACTTTCCGCCTTTCCTTTTCCTATCTTTTCCTTGTAGGATTCAAGCTGTTCTCTGAACAGGCCCATCAGAGTGTGATAATCATCTCCGAAACCGACATAGCGGTTATAGACTTTCTTAGCGGTAACAAAACTGTCATGGTCGCAAATATACTGATAGTGCTTGGTAATTTGTGCCTTGATATTATCAAGCTCCTGATTCAACGTGCGGGCTTCTTCGGATTTACCTTTTACCCGGTTGGCTTTGACATCCCACAAAGTAAGGGACACTTCTTTCTTACAACTGAAACCTGCTTGGGTTCCATTAATGGTGATACGGCCCATAATCGGTGCCTTACCATTTTTTACTGACTGGTTTTTGGTGTAGAATAACACCTTGAATGTACTTCTCATAACTCAATTTTTTTAGTTACAAATTTAATTACTCTTGAGTTATTTGAGGTTATGCAGAAATAGGCAATAGGTTGAAAATTAAACTATTAAACCATATATTGCTGCTATTGGGGGTGAGTTACGATTTGGTAACGTAACTCACCTCTAAATGTGCTTTCCTTTGCTTTCCTTTTACCACCTTGCTAAAAATAATGTTTTATAACTATTTGATTTTTAGCATAGTTGCGTTATCTTTGCGCATCTTTTAAAAATACTTTGTTTCAAGCGGAGGAAACTGTTGTTTCAAGCAGGGGAAACTAAAGTTTCAAACCATCTGGAACTGGAGTTTCAAGAGGCAAGAAACCTCAGGAAACAACCGGAGACGGGAGCAGAGGACCGCATGAGTGGATAAGGAGGAACGCATGATTGAAGTGAAATGAACGCACGAGTGGAGTAAAAGTACCGCACGATTCAACCAACCCGACCATAACAATGTCCCGATTAACCTGTTCTCTTAGGAAGAACAGGAGTATGGACATAAGCGAAAAAAGCATTTATCACACAATAATAGAGGGAGTATCAGATCTTAATACCTGATATATCAATTATTAACAGATGGAACGTCAATTATTAATAGTTGACAGATAAGAGGTTAACATACTGAATATAAAACTATAACATCAAGAAAAATGTGTATTAAAGCATGAATATAGAGTGAGAGCAAATGCCTGCTACCACACTGCTACCACACTTGCTATCACAGCTGTAACAACGATGAATAAGACGATACAAGCAAAAAGTGAGAGCATGGGAGCAAAACATATACTAAATTCACTTGGAGAGAAAAAACTGCTAAATTCTAGTTATAAATAAAACATCTCAGTCAGATAGAATCGCTAACTTGAAAATAAAAGAGAGAAGTTTATAGAAAAGTTACTATCTAAGAAATCCAGAGGGAGAATCCGATACTTTACTTCAAGTTCTGCAAAGCGGCTCTCTTTGAGTTCCACTTTGAGTTTCTCTTTGAGTTGAACGACATCAAAATCAGCTTTTCCGAATATCAGTATCTTCATAAGAATACTTTATACACATAATTGCAGATAAAGCATGTAAGATTTACGCAATGCCGCACTGTTTTGCACATTCTATCATATTTTAAAGCTGCTTGGTATCTTATGAACACAAAGAAACAAACCACTCAAAACTTAATACAAAAAAACGATGCTGCACCAGAATATTCCGAAGCAGCATCGAATCTATCTCAAGCTTTCAGATAGTAATAGAACTATATGAAATAACAATATTATTTTATCTTAAGGGCAAAGCCTCCTCCCGGAGCTAAATGGACTTTCAACTTACCACCCTTCTTTACCGGGAAAGACTCACACTTATAGTCACGACCATTCCGATGGGCATTCACACCATCTTTAAACAAAGTAGCATTATAAGATTTATCGCCCAGGAAAGAGCAGTCAACTTCAATATCACGTGCAGTCCAGTCTGTAATTCCACCTACATACCAGACATCTCCTTTCCGTCGTGCTGTCACAACATACTCTCCCATTTTACCGTCAAGAACGATACTTTCATCCCACACGGTTGGTATTTCAGCAATAAACGCTGTTGATTCCGGTTCACGCATGTAGTTGCTCGGAGTATCACACAACATATTAAAAGGAGATTCAAATATCATATACAGAGCAAGTTGACGGCAACGCGTTCCCTGACTCATCGGCTCCGAATAACAAGGATAATAATTACCTTTGGAAGCATTTCTCATCGCTCCCTGTGTATAATCCATCGGTCCGGAAACCTGACGAATAAAAGGAAGCATCACATCATACTTTACTTGATCTACCGAAGGAGCACTCCATTTCATCTGCTCCAGCCCATTTACTCCTTCGAAATTGAGCACATTCGGATAAGTACGATTCAAACCAGCCGGTTTATGAGTGCCGTGAAGATCGAGAATCAATTTATATTTAGCACACATTTCAGCAGCACGATAATTGAATGCGGTCATTTCCTGATCATCGCGGTCCATAAAGTCTACTTTGAAGCCCTTTACTCCCATTTCAGCATAATGACGGCAAACATTTTCCATATCCCGCTCGAACGCATGATAACCGGCCCAAAGAATAATACCCACATTTTTGGACGCCGCGTAATCCACTAATTCTTTCAGATCGATCTCCTTTACGACCTGCATCAAATCCGCCTGCAAATTCACTGCCCATCCCTCGTCAAGTATCACATACTCAATTCCGTTTGCAGAAGCAAAGTCTATATATGCTTTATAAGTCGGATTATTTACTCCGGTAACAAAATCAACGCCATCCAGATTCCAGTCATTCCACCAGTCCCATGCCACCTTTCCCGGTTTAACCCACGAAAGATCACTCAGACGGGAAGGGGCACCCAGCAGGTAACTAAGATTGGTTGCGGCAAGATCTTTATCGGTTGTCGTAACCACAGCTATACGCCAGGGGAAGTTTCTTGGCTGGTCCACTTTTGCAATGTAGTCTTCATGCTCCTTTACCAACATCTGAAGCTGATTGTGTCCACCCTGCACTGTACGTTTCGGATAAGGAGCGTGTTTACTGCTCAAACAGTTTCCACCTTTCTCGGCAGAAAGATAAAGTCCCGGATAATTCTCCAGATCAGACTCCGTGATACAAATCTTCACACCTTCGCCTGCATCCACCACCAACGGCAAAAACATCAGGCGTTGTTTATTCAGTTTCGACAGTTTGTCTGTTGTATACGTATTCTCGAAAGAATTAAAAAACTGTGAGTTATAATCACCATCTTTGCCGCTTCTTACATAAGGCACGGAGGCAACCATATCCGACGGGAAACAATAATCGGATACTTCATCTATAACGTGGAAAGGCTTTTTACCCCGATTGACAAACCGGTAGGCAATACCATCATTGTATGCACGAAACTCTACATTCCAGTCTTTTTTGAAACGCAATGTCAGTTCGTTATAATGATCTCTCAATTCGTTGGCACGGTAGAAAGGAGAAGGTATCATCTCGTCCACACTCTTTCTGGAGGTTCCGGATAATTTCGCTTTTTCTCCCCAGACATTCCCGTTATCCAATGTCATGGATATGGGAGAAGGAGCAAGAATCTGCCTGTTGTTGCAAGTGATATCATAAGTCAGCCGGTCACCTATGCTAATCGTCGTTTTCAGATTTCCATCGGGTGAGACCAGGGTAAACTGCTTTTGAGCTTGCAGTGAAAGCGTACACAATACGCATAATAACAATAGAATTGTAAGTTTCTTCATGGTTGTAACTATATATTAGATTTCAAAATAATTATTCCGCACTAAAGCGCTTCGTCTGTACATCACGACTATTCGTACCGATCATCACGTCAAACTCACCCGGTTCGTAGATATATTGCAATCCGGAGTTATAGAATTTCAGATCATCCTCCGTAATCACAAATTTCACTTCGCGGCTCTCTCCTTTCTTCAGGAAGATGCGTTCGAAACCTTTCAGTTCCTTCACCGGACGCGCTACCTCCGCATAAATGTCACGCAAATAGATTTGTACTGTTTCATAGCCGTCACAATCTCCTCGGTTGGTTACGGTAACAGAAGCTGTCAGAGTCCCGTTTTTGGGCAAGGTTTCCGAACTGAGTTGCAGGTCACCATATACAAAATCGGTATAGCTCAAACCGTAGCCGAAAGGATAAAGAGGTTCGTTACTCTCATCCAGATAATTGCTGGCATATCGGTTGAAAACACGATTGTCCGGGTCCGGGCGTCCCGTATTCAGATGATTGTAAAACAGAGGAAGTTGTCCCACCGAACGAGGGAACGTAGTGGTCAACTTACCACTCGGAACGACTTTACCAAACAAAACATCGGCAACGGCATCTCCTGTCTCACTGCCTCCGAACCATACATTCAGAATAGCAGGAACATGTTCATTCTCCCAGTTCAACACCAAAGGACGACCGGTAAACAGAAGCAGCACCACAGGCTTGCCTGTTTTCACCAGTGCTTTCAACAAGTCCTGCTGAGCATCGGGAATCTCCAGATTAGTGCGGGAAGGGGACTCCCCGCTCATTTCGGCACATTCGCCCACAGCAGCCACAATCACATCTGCACGGGCAGCCGTACGCAATGCTTCGGCCAACAATTGCCGATCGTTGCCACGTTCCAACGGACGGATGCCGACAGCTCCTTTTTCCATTTCCTCATCATAATACACATTGCTGCCTTTGGCATAAAGAATTTCTGCCTTGTCTCCTGCAGCCGACCGGATTCCTTCCAGCAATGTGCCATGTCCGGACGGAGTGCAGGTCATGCTCCACATACCACACATATTATTACGTGCATCTGCCATCGGACCTATTAAAGCTATTTTTCCTTTTTCCTCCAGTGGAAGAAGATTCTTTTCATTTTTCAGAAGGACAAACGTCTTTGCTGCAATCTCACGTGCAGCAGCACGATGATCAGCCGTATAAAGTTCTTTTTCTACACGCAGTGTATCGCAATATTTATACGGATCGGCAAATAAGCCCAGCTTATACTTGGCTTCCAACACACGGCGGCAAGCTGTATTAATTTGTGCTTCAGTGACTTTTCCTTCTTTCAGTGATTCTTCCAATGTATTCAGAAAGCCGCAGGAAACCATGTCCATATCCGTTCCCGCCTGCAAAGCGCGGACAGAAGCTTCCTCCAAAGGAGCTACCCCATGAACGGCCATTTCAGCAATGGAATTGTAGTCTGTAACCAAAAGTCCCTGAAATCCCCATTCGTCACGGAGTACATCTGTCAGCAACCATTTATTTGCCGTAGCCGGAATACCATCTACTATATTAAAGGAACTCATCACACTACCGACACCTGCCTCAACAGCAGCCCGGTAAGGAGCAAAATATTCATTATACATGCGCAGATGGCTCATATCGACCGTATTATAATCTTTACCGGCTTCTGAAGCTCCATAAAGAGCGAAATGTTTCACACACGAAAGAATTTCATCTCTTCCCTGCATATTATTCCCTTGATAACCACGCACATAAGCCTTTGCCAACAGTGATCCCAGATAAGGGTCCTCACCGCTTCCTTCGGCAATACGTCCCCAACGAGCATCCCGGCAGATATCTACCATCGGGCTGAATGTCCAGCAAATGCCATCCGCACTGGCTTCAATAGCAGAAATTCGCGCCATCTGCTGAACAGCCAACGTGTCCCAACTGCATGAGAGTGCCAACGGTATCGGAAAAATCGTTTCATAACCATGTATGACGTCCGCTCCGACTATCAAAGGAATCTTCAACCGGGTTTCTTCTACAGCCAGCCGTTGCAGGTCATAAATCTTTTTAACCCCTTTCACATTGAAGAAGCCACCTATTTCCTCTTTGCGAATCATATCGCCAAGCTCGGTATTCATCACAGAGCCTGTCACCAAATCGCCACCGGAAGGAAGGTTCAACTGTCCCAACTTCTCACGAATAGTCATTTTACCCATCAGATCCGTTATAAAACGATCCATTTCCGCATCTTTTCCTCCACCGGACGCCGAACAGGAAAAGAATGTTATGCCACAAAGGGCACCCAACACCAGATTTCTTATTTTCATAAGCTCTTCAAATTATTTATTTACTTTTCTGACTTAACCTTCTGTATAATAATGACTGTACCTGTCAGCAGCATCTATTTCGCCAAAGTTAACACTTCCTTCTAAATAATGAGACATATATTCACAAAATAGATTATTTATCTCTGCCAACTGATTCTATACTATAGACGGTTCAGAAAGAAAAAGCCACATTAATTCAGAGCTACAAATTTTCCATCTTTAATATAAATTGGTGTTATCACCGGATGTTCCGTTTGTGAATTCGGTGCATGGTAAGAAATCATCAACCTGCCTTTCAGGTCTTTGAACACCATCGCGTGTCCGCCATCATCGCTATTTAATGTTTCGGGTTCCTGTACCCAAGGTCCCAGAATGTCACCGGACGCTGATATCGCTTGTCCGATAGCATATTTTCCATCTTGCTTCCGGAAACTGGACCACAACATAATTAGTTTGCCGTCATCCAGGCGATGAATAAAAGGAGCATCCGTAACATAGCCCGTCACTCCGGAACTTGTAATAGTACCTGCCCAGGGAGCTTCTGAAGCTTTGAACAACAAATGCGGATCACCTTCGGTCGTCTTCAGATCTTTCGCCAGCCGTTGAGCATAAATCTCACCATCTACAGCCTCCAGCCACTCACGGCAGAACAGCAACCAGGGATTTCCTTCTTTATCGATATACAAAGAGCCATCCAGACACATCCAGCCGGAAGGAGTTATCGCCTTATTTACAAGCGGGGTAAATGGCCCCTTCGGGCTATCGGAAACCAAAATAGAAGTACCCCGCTTCACTCCTGTATTGCTGAAAGTGGTAAATAAATAATAGCGTCCTTCATATTCATACACATCCGGTGCCCAGAAATCCTGTTGTCCCCAAAAGTCACTTTTCGCTATAAAAGAATAGCCCTCATCTTTCCACGTTGACAAGTCTTTACTTTTATAAACCCTGATTTTCAAGTTATTATTAAAATGAAGGTAATACATCGAAGTTTGCTTGTCGACCAGAATAAACGGGTCTCTCAAACGCAGACTCGATATAGGAATAGTGAAACTTTCTTCCTCCGCTTCACCCGGACCGGCAGAGGAAGTCTCCCCATCATCATTACTACAACTGACAATACATGCTCCCATCAACAGCAAGAGCGAAAGAATAGAATGCTTTAATTTTTTCATATCTCAATGATTAGTTAGTAAAATTCTTATTTACAATCCTATACCGGATAAACCGGGAGCTGAAGCCTGTATGCTTCATCGCTTTGCAGAAAAGCTACCTGCTACAACTCCCTATCTACTTACCTATTGAATACTGATAAATAAATTCATAATCAATAATGAGGATTCTGCTCAATATGAGAATTTTCAATAATGACCGAAGTAGGTATCGGGAACAGGAGATTCTTCTCTGAGAAATTACTGCTGTATTGCTTACCGATTTCTACGTATTTCCCCATTCGAATCAAATCTTCCCTCCGTTTTCCTTCATACCAGAACTCCCAGCCTCTCTCTTTCAGGATCCAGTCTCGCAATGACTCCTTATCCGGAAAATCGGACAATTGCTTCATTACATCCTCTCCTCCTTCAGCAGCCTGTTCCATCGCTGTAAACTCTATCTCATCAATCCAAAGATCATAGCCGCTGCCTGAATTTCCCAAGGCAAGGAACAGGGCACAGTTTTTATCTTCCGTAGCCTTGCCTGTCTGCGTTGAGAATTCCTTAACTTCGCCAGCCTTCAAAGATATAGTTTCCATATGGCTCAATGGTCCTTCAATACGAATTTCAAACTGAACGTCTTTCGAGGCTTTCAGCTTCATCTTTATCGAATACTTGCGTCCTTTTGCCACCAAAGGCTCTGTCCGCATTTGCAAAGTCCAGAATTCCGTACCAGAAGATTCCACCTCCACATGCAAGCAATTTCCATTGTTCAACGTGTTGTTTTTATCCACATTATACTTCCAGGCAGATCCACCGGCCTGATCATAATTATTCATTGAGAATATACCTATTACATCATCGGCAAATTCCCCGTCAAAACTCTCTTTGAAAACGGGAGTCGCAGGCAGAGAAGTGCCGAAACCAAATGCACGTTTCCGGATATCATTAATCAAGTTAACGCTCTCCTGATTAGGACCATTCAGTTCATTCAATGCTTCTGCCTTAAACAACAACACTTCCGCATACCGATCGAGCACTTTGTCATTGCCTGCCCAAGTACCGGTGGCTTCAGGATCAATCCCATATTTCAAAGGCAGAGCTCCTACATCACCGCTTGCCCTCAAATCAATGGTAGCACCGGATTTTGAAGTATATTCGGCTTGTGCCAGAGCTCTTCTGCGATCATTTTCATCAAACGTATCATAGAACTCCCATGGCATCCGGTGTCCGGACCATCCTTCCACAATGTTTCCATGAGGTGAAGCATAGTCTCCCGGCAAGATATTGGCATAAGTATGATTACCATAATCGGCAAGCGGTTCCGCCCTCACGACAAACATCAATTCCTTATTGCCTTCATTCTGGGCAGAAAATATGCTTGCATAATCCTTTTCCAGTTCATAATAATTCAAACCGATTATTTCATTGGCTGTTTCCAAAGCATTCTGCCACAGTTTTTCGTGCATGTAATATTTCAGCAAATAATGAAGCGCAGCTCCTTTTGTGATACGTCCGTATTCAGCTTGTTCTATCGGAAGCGCGTCGGCGGCAGCCCGTAGTTCTGTTGTTATAAAAGTCCCGACTTCCTCTGCCGTCGGTCTATAAGGTTTATAATCCGGGTCCGGATTAATCGCCTGGTCGGCTTCCAGAATCATCGGCATAGGACCATAAAGCCTATATAAATCGAACATAAAAAATGCTCTGAGTGCCCGAACTTCCGCAATATACAAGTCTTTCACCGATTGTGTCACCGGAGACTCCTCCATCTTCGCTATTGTATAAGTGCAACGGGTGATATTAGGTGCCGTCCAATTATAGAATCCTTTCACCATCTGATCGGCATCCGTCCACGTGCCATTCAGAAAAGCAACCCATGACCATTTGGTAGTCCATTCTTCTGTTGAAACTTCGTCCATCACAAAAGAACTTCCATCGCAGAATAAATAAGGTCCCCAGCCTTTTTGGCGCAATTCATAATAAAGAGCAACAGTGGCAGCCGAAAGATCGGCAGGAGTACTAAACGCATTTCCAGTATCTACTACTCCGTACAAGTGAGGTTCCAAATTACCCTCACAGGCTGCAAACTGAATGCTTATAAATAGTAATATTAGTTTTTTGACAAATTTCTTCATGACATTCCAGTTTAAAATTTCACATCAAGCCCAAATGAAAAAGTTTTTTGTTGAGGATACGCCGCCCGATCGTTTTCGACTTCCGGATCAAGTCCTTTATATCCGGTAAACGTCAGCAGATTCTGACCGGAAAAGTAAAATCTTACTTTCAACTTATTTGCTTTAAACAGTCTGCTCAAATCATACCCTAACGTCACGTTCTTCAGACGCAAATATGTATTCTTTTCCCAGTTTGGAGCACCGTAACTATCATAGCTGTTCACCTCTCCACTAGGCATAGCAGACCCCATGTTATCGGAAGTCCAGCGATTTTTTATATCCGCCAGAAAGTTATTATTGTCTTTCAGGCGTTGAATGCCATTTCCACCATACACCCCATGTTCTACCTGGGTATAAGGATATGAATATCCGCCCACTGAAGCATAAAGATAGATATTCAAATCAAAGCCCTTATATCGGAAATCATTCGAAAAACCCATCGTAAACTTCGGTGCCCGTGTACCCAGATATACCACGTCTGCCTGATCTATTTTACCATCAGGCTTTCCCGTCAGATTCCCTTCCTCGTCGAGTCCGTTCACATCTTTATATTTGCGTTGTCCCGGTAACAGGTCCGGCATGGCAGAAGTATCTTCACCTGCCTGCTTTATACCGTCCGGAATCAATGTATAGATAGCACTCACCGGATCGTCTTCTTTCACATAAGGAGCCAGAATTACTTTCGGATCGCGTTCTTTCCATCTGTCTCGATAGGAAGTGTACGTCAAAGTCGATTCCCAATGCAACGGACCTTCCAGATTCACCGTATTCAATGTCAACTCAAAACCGGTACTTCTTGTTTTTCCAATATTGGACCATATACCGGTAGTGACAGCTGTATGCGGCAATGAACGCCAGCTCAGCAAGTCTTTCACTTCCTTAAAGAAAATATCGGCACTACCATTGATACGATTCCGGAAAAAGCCGAAATCCAGTCCGAAGTTAACTTCTGTGGTGGTTTCCCATTTCAAGTCAGGATTACCGAACTTTCCAAGGTTTACCCCGCGCTTTTCGACATCGCCCAGATAGTAATTTCTTCCTTCGAAGGAAAAATACTCGGAAGCGGCATCGTTAGGTAGATTCTCGTTACCTACCTGCCCCATGCTGACACGCAATTTAGCATCGGAAAGCCAGCTTACATCTTTCAGAAAATCTTCCTGATTCATTCTCCACGCAAATGCTCCCGAAGGAAAAAAGGCATAACGATTGTTCTTGCCGAAACGGTCGCTGCCATCAATGCGAGCTGTAAAAGTGAACAAATACTTGTCCTTGAAAGAATATTGAGCACGACCGAAATAAGAAGCCAGCACGTGTTTATTCTTGTAAGAACTGACAACCGGACGCGTTTCACCTGCCTGTAGTTTGTAATACATCAGTGCATCAGACATAAATCCCATAGCACGTGCATACGCTCCGTCATCATTCTGCACCTGATAGGAATATCCCAGCAAGGCAAGAAGTTTATGCTTCTCTTTGAAAGTCTTCTGAAAGTTGAAAACCATATCTGCCACATAATCTTCGCGGTTGGCGGAATTGATATTCGCGTCTCCATTCACACTACTTCCATATTTTGTAGTCATCGGATAATAACTATGCCGCACTCCGTCGCGAATATCCGCCCCGGCAGACAGTTTCAGCCAGAACACATCTTTTATAAAATAAAAATTCGTAAATGCTGTTGCCAGAAAGCGCTTGGTCTTTGTCTCATCCTCAATGTCCAGATAGGACAAGGGATGATTGAGTAATGCCTGTTTAGGGTCTTCAATCCATTTGCCGGTTGTAGGGTCTCTTTCTGCCTTCACTGTCGGGCTATAACTTAAAGCCGATTCAATAATACCTGCCGTACTGTCATATCCTCCCCCTAATGTCGCATTTTGATCGACTACATAAGAGGCTGTAGCAGAGATACCATAATCCCACCATTTAGTTATTTTATGATCCAGGTTATAGCGAAAACTGTAACGCTTGTAACCGGATGTCTTCACAACCCCTTTCTGGTCGAAGTAGTTCAAGGAAATCAATGATTTCATTTTCTCATTACCATAAGTGACTGTCAGGTTATGTTGCTGGATAAGCCCGGTACGGGTAATCATATCATACCAGTTCGTCCCTTTACCTGCTTTTGCTATTTCTTCATCTGTGTACACAGGTACATAAGGACTGACAGCACTCGGATCAGTATTTCCATAAGGATACACAAGGTTCTGCATTAAATACTGCTCTTTATAGTAACTGTTCTGAGTTGCCATCAACTCTCCTGCTGTCAACAATTCGGGACGTTTATTTATTGTCTGAAAAGACATATTCATATTATACTCAACTTTCGTATCCTGAGTACCTCTTTTTGTCGTAATCAATACAACTCCATTAGCACCCCGCGCACCATAAATGGCAGTTGCCGAAGCATCCTTCAAGATTTCAATGGATTCGATATCGTTAGGATTAATACTGCTCAAAGGACTGTTATTTCCGGCTGTCCACTGATTGCCGCTTCCCGGATTGACCCCTGCATTCACTATGGGAAAGCCATCGACAACATACAATGGATCGTTGCCGGCACCGGTGGAAGCCGCACCACGAATTAATACTTCCAGACCACCACCAGGCTGTGCACTTCCTTGTTTTACAGTAAGTCCTGCCGCACGCCCCATCAACATTTCCGAGAAGTTAGGTGAAGCTGTTTTATTGAGTTTCTCCGACTTTACAGAAACAATCGATGCATTCAGATCGCTCTTTTTCATAGTACCGTATCCCACTACTACCACTTCATCCAGCAGTTCCTGCTTTTCATACAAAACAATGGATAAATCGGTTTGATTTCCAATCTTCACCTCCAAAGGCTGATAGCCGATATAAGATAGTTCCAATACTGCTCCCGGCGATACTTCCAACGTAAACTTCGCATTCACATCTGATACAGTTCCGTTATTCGTCCCTTTTTCTTTTATAGTAACACCAATAATAGGCTCACCGTTCACATCGTTCACTGTCCCTGTTATCTTACGTTTTTTACCGTCTTTTGAAGTATTCTGTTTAGCTTGTCTTTTCTGAACAATTATATTCTTCCCTTTTACTTCATAAACAACGTCCTGTTCGTACAAAATCTGATCAATAGCCTCATTCAGTTCTTTTGCCCTTACGGTTATAATCTTCTTTGTATCCAGATCTCCGACTTTATAAACAAAAGAATATCCGCTCTTATTCTTCAATTGGGTCATTGCTTCTTTCACTGAAACGTTATCCATTTTCAATGAAACAGCCTGGGCCAGTATTGCTACATTAAGGCAAAACAGAGCCATGACCATTAATATGGCCTTCTTCCTGTAATTCATAAAATAAACAAATTATTAATTAAAACTTGAATAACTCGTTTTAAAAGAGATGTATTTTGCTAACTTTGCATATTCTCTTTTGAAAACATATTCACACTAGATGTTTGTTGAAAGAAGAGACTTAAAGGAGCCGGGAGATGTCCGAAATCTTCCGGTTTTTTAGTTGTCTCTCCTTATTAGTCAGCTAAAGATCATTCTGTATTTTTCTCTTTATTCATATTGCTCATTTTTTAAGGTTAAACAATCATAGCATCATAATCTCTGGTAACCGGTTAATAGATAGTTATATTGCGTTCTTCAATCTTATATTGCATTTTTTCCGTAGACGCCAATGCCTCCAGCACTTCCTGAATACTTTGTTCGCGGCGGACGAAATTACCATAAAAACGGAATGTCTTTAAAGAATCATTGGCTATGTGAATCTTCACATTATAGCTACGTTCCAGTTTTTTTGCGATATCCGGCAAAAGTTCTTCATCAAAAAACAAGTAACCGTCAGTCCACTGAGAAGCATTGGATGCAGTAACCGATTCTACTTTCAAAAGTCCGTTCGCCTTATTCAGCACCGCCCTCTCGTCAGGAGCAAGAACTGCTTCTTTTTCCTTCCTTAACAAATTATTTAATTCGACTTTACCCTCTAACAAGGAAACGATTACTTCATGATCTTCCGGATAATCACGGAAATTGAATTTTGTTCCCAGCACCTGCAACTGCAAATCTTTTGTCTTTACGAAAAAAGGAACCTTTTCATTCCGCTTTACCTCGAAATACCCCTCACCTTCCAATTCCACTTTCCGGTTGTCAACCCCGAAACCTTGCGAATAAGTCATTCGTGAACCGGCGTTCAACCAGACCAGTGTACCATCCGGCAAATAAAGTTTGGTTTTCGATCCCAAAGGGGCCTCTACTGAAATATCCGCAAAGGTATCTTTCACATTGACTTCTCCTTGCCAGTAAGAAATACATCCCACAGCTATCATGATTGCAACCACTGCTGCGTAACGCCATATCGCCGACAAGCTAAAACCTTGACGGGAAGTGCTCTGAGTTTTCTTCCGGCTTTCAACGCGGTTTCTAAAATTCTCAAACGCTTTATCCTTATTATAGACAGATGCAGCTTCACGATTTACAGCAGAAAACCAGATTTCCCGCTGCTGAATAAAATATTGCCGATTCTCAGCCGATGCGACAATCCACGTTTTCAGTTCGTCTAGAGCGTTCTTATCCAAACCTTCAGTCAGATAACTGGCAATCAGTTCATCAATATGTCTATTTTCTTCTTCCATATTTATGCTTTCTATAAAGGAGACAGTTGCTTTTTAATTGAGGGTAGTCAAAAAATGATTTTTTTTCGCTTTACCTGAAAAAAAGTAGTAATAGAGAGAGCAGGTACTTGCTCAAATCAACATGTAAAGAAGCTAAAGCATTCTTTATATGATATTTAACTGTATTGACAGATATTCCAAGTTCACGGGAAATTTCTTCGTATGATTTTCCTTCAAAACGACTTTTGGCAAAAACCCGACGGCATTCATCCGGCAATTTATCGATCGCCTTATATATTTCGTTTTCAAGTTCACGCTCCAGCAAAGTGCCCAACGGATACGAATCGGATAATATGATTTTATCATCTGTCATCTCATCAGGCATCAGAGCTGAAAATGCAATTTCCCGTTTTTCACGCTCCGAATTAAGATAGTTAATACAACGATTGCGGACAGCTCTCAACAAGTAACTGCGGATAGAAACTGAGATATCCAACGTTTCACGTATTTCCCATAAATGGAAGATAGTATCCCCTACAATGGTTTCGGAAAGAAACTGATCTTTTAGATAACCATTGGCAACATGACAGAGCAGGGCATAATGATGATCATAGAGGTAACGATAAGCATTTTCATTGCCTGCCTTCAGTTGTTCTACTATTAAAGTTTCAGTATTCTCCATTATGTATCAGCCGGATTAATGGCACAAATTTAGAGAATTATTCGAATTTAATGCATATAAAACAAGAAATCCCTCCAAAGAAAAATTTCTTTAGAGGGAGGTTCTTTATACTATTATATATAAGACCTATTTCATCTTATATACGAGTGTACCACCTTTCAGAATGTCTTCATGAGAAATCGTGTTCTTGGTATAAGGTTCACCGTTTAACATGATGCTATCCACATATTTGTGCTCCTTCGACAGGTTTTCTGCAATTACAGTGAAGGTCTTCCCATCTGCCAGATGCAACACAATCTTCGGTAACTGAGGAGCACCGAACACATAATCACCGCTGACCGGATTTACCGGATAAAAGCCCATTGCACTGAACATATACCATGCAGACATCTGCCCGCAGTCATCGTTTCCACAAAGCCCATCAGGCTTGTTCTTATACTGAGTGTCAAATATCTCACGGATTAGTTCCTGTGTACGTTCCGGACGACCTGCCAAGGCATACAAATAAGTAACATGATGACTTGGCTCATTGCCATGTGCGTATTGTCCGATCAGCCCTGTTACGTCAGCCTGAGTTGTTTCCAGTTTCACTGTAAACAAAGAATCCAACTTGTTCAGGAATGCTTTTTCTCCACCAAAGAGAGCAATCAAACCCGGAACATCATGTTGCACATGCCAGGTATATTGCCATGCATTTCCTTCCGTATAATCACCACCTGTACTTTCCGCATGTCCTACATCACTGGGATTAAACGGAGATTTCCATACCCCGTCAGCATTACGCGGACGCATAAAGTTAGTTTGCGAATCGAACAAGTTCTTATAATAATCAGCACGTTTCGCAAAGTAAGCGGCATCTTCTTCTTTTCCCATACGACGTGCCATGTCAGCTGCCGCATAATCATCATATACCGATTCCAAGGTTGAAGATACGGACTCTGCCTTTGTCAGGTCTGTCGGGAAATATCCGTACTTCGTATACACTTCCCAATCAGACTTCAGCGGATGAGATACGGTCTGCGTCTTCTTCACCATATTGAAAGCACGTTCAGCATCAAAGCCATGGAAACCTTTGCGGTAAGCCTCGGCAATGACAGATACACCATGATTGCCAATCATACAGAAGTTTTCTTTTCCCCATAACGCCCAGATTGGCAGGAAGCCTTGCACTTCACCCTGTTCGATTAATGAATTGACAAAACCATCCACACGCTCGGGAACCATTAATGTATAGAATGGATGAGCGGCACGATAGGTATCCCATAAAGAGAATGTTGAGTAGAACGTTCCTGTTCCGGCTTTCACGATCGAATCGGCAGCATTACGATACATACCGTCTACGTCCGAAATCTGGTTAGGCTGAATCAATGCATGATAGAAACAAGTATAGAAATTCGTCTTTTCATCATCAGTACCCTCTACATCAATACGACTCAGATAGCTATTCCATTCGTCATGGGCAGCCAGCTTCACGCCGTCAAAGTTCCAGTCGGGAATTTCAGCCTGCAGGTTTTTCTTCGCTCCTTCTACGCTGGTAGTTGAAAGAGCGACCTTCATCATCAGTTCCTCTCCCGGTTTCATATCGAAAGTGGCAATGATCCGTTTGCCTTTCTCTGTTTCTCTCATCGGCAGGTAAAGAGAATCTATAACAGGACGGTTAAACTTCATCACAAAAAAATAGTCCTGATCAACCCATACTGTATTGTTGACGTGTCCTGTCAGTGTCTGGGCATCTTCCCAGTTCACCTCACAACTATTCACTTGCGAGTGATATTGTTCTTCTCTCCAGGCGGGTCCATGCTGCAAGTCTATTAATAAGGAAGCCGAATCAGCTTTATGATATGTATAGCGATGAAGAGCCGCATGGATAGAAGCTGTCAGTTCTGCTTTTACCTGAGGGTCAGATAATTCTACTGTATAATATCCCGGAGTAGCAGCTTCCTTGTCTTTCGGGAAGTGGCTGCGGTAAGCATCCCATGCACGGGCACGAGTACCGGTAACCGGCATTACCAGAATATCTCCCAGATCCATACAGCCGGTTCCGTTCAGGTGAGTCTGAGTGAAACCCCAGATCAAAGAGTCCTGATAAGTATATTCCGAGCAGTATCTCCAGCCGACTGCCCCTGTCACCGGACTGGTCTGTATCATTCCGAAAGGATAACAGGCACCGGGGAACGTATGACCATTGTCAGCTGCACCAATAAAAGTGTTCACATATTGAGTGTAGTCTTTTGTATCCGTTTTTTCTACCGGATCACAAGATGTGCTTAAAAACACACCCGCCAGAGCAGCGGCCATAAGAGGGATTTTTCTTTTCATGATAAGTATGATGTTAAGTTAATGTCGCATGATGACAGCGACAAAGATAAAAAAAATCCCTCTTATAGTATATGGTATAGTATGTTTATTTAAAGAGGAAGGTCCGAATAATTATATTGATTGACTGTGACAAAACAAAAATTCGCACGACTTATTGAATAAATATCAACTCAATTATTTATCTTTGTTAGCTTAAAAATAAGCTGGCTAAAAAAACAATAGTATAATGAAAGATTTCTTGAAATTTACGCTTGCCACTGTGACCGGTATCATCTTGTCAAGCATCGTATTATTTATTATCGGCATGGTAACGCTGTTCGGCATCGTATCTACTTCGGATACCGAGACAGTAGTGAAAAAGAATTCTGTGATGATGCTCGATCTGAACGGTACATTAGTCGAACGCACTCAGGAGAGTCCGTTAGGCATTTTATCAGAGTTGTTCAGCGACGACTCCAACACATATGGACTGGACGATATTCTTTCTTCCATCAAAAAGGCAAAAGAGAATGAAAATATCAAAGGCATTTATCTGCAAGCAAGCATGCTTGGAACTTCATACGCATCTCTGCAGGAAATCCGCAACGCATTACTCGACTTTAAAGAAAGCGGAAAGTTCATTATTGCCTATGGAGACAGCTATACACAAGGACTGTATTATCTTTCCAGTGTAGCGGATAAGGTATTGCTCAATCCGAAAGGAATGATTGAATGGCGAGGAATAGCTTCTGCTCCTCTGTTCTATAAAGACTTGTTGCAAAAGCTCGGAATAGAAATGCAGATTTTCAAAGTAGGCACTTACAAATCTGCTGTAGAACCGTTCACTTCTACCGAGATGAGCCCTGCCAACCGTGAACAGGTGACCGCTTTCATCCACTCAATCTGGGGACAGGTAACCGAAGGAGTATCCGCTTCCCGCAGTCTTCCGGTCGATTCACTGAACGCTTATGCTGACCGTATGCTGATGTTCTATCCGGCAGAAGAGAGTGTACAATGCGGTTTGGCAGATACATTAATTTACCGCAATGATGTCCGCAATTATCTGAAGCAGTGGGTGGATCTGAAAGAAGATGATCGTCTCCCGGTATTAGGACTGAACGACATGATCAATGTAAAGAAGAATATGCCGAAAGATAAGAGCGGTAACATCGTAGCTGTTTACTATGCATCCGGAGAAATCACTGATTACAGCGGTTCTTCCGCCTCCGAAGAGGGTATTGTAGGTACTAAAGTGATCCGTGACCTGCGCAAACTGAAAGATAACGACGATGTAAAGGCTGTCGTACTCCGCGTCAATTCTCCGGGTGGAAGCGCTTTTGCATCCGAACAAATCTGGCATGCGGTGAAGGAACTGAAAACGAAGAAACCTGTGATTGTTTCTATGGGTGATTATGCTGCATCAGGAGGTTATTATATTTCTTGTGTAGCCGACACCATCGTTGCAGAGCCGACTACATTGACCGGCTCCATCGGAATCTTCGGTATGATACCAAACGCAAAGGAACTATCCGAAAAGATCGGTTTGACCTATGATGTAGTAAAAACAAACAAGTTTGCCGATTTCGGAAATATCATGCGCCCTTTCAACGAGGACGAAAAAACGCTGATGCAAATGATGATTGCACAAGGTTATGATACATTTGTCAGTCGTTGTGCTGAAGGACGAAACATGACTAAAGAAGCGATCGAAAAAGTTGCCGAAGGTCGTGTATGGACAGGAGAAGCAGCCAAAGAACTTGGACTGGTGGATGAACTCGGAGGCATTGATACTGCCTTGGAAATTGCTGTAAAGAAAGCTGGAATAGAAGGATATACAGTAGTATCTTATCCAGCCAAACAAGACTTTTTATCTTCCTTGCTTGACACCAAGCCTACCAATTATGTGGAAGCACAAATACTGAAAAGCAAGTTAGGCGAGTATTATCAACAATTCGGCATGCTGAAGAATTTAACAGAGCGTTCCATGATTCAGGCACGCATTCCATTCGAATTAAATATTAAGTAAACCGTACTACATGGACGAACACTTTATCAAGATACATAAGTGGCTTTACCCTGTCTCGTGGATTTACGGGGCAGTGGTAACAGTAAGAAACAAACTCTTTGACTGGGGATTTCTCCGGTCAAAGAGTTTTGACGTTCCTGTCATCTGCATCGGCAATCTGTCTGTAGGCGGAACAGGAAAAACACCGCACACTGAATATCTGATAAAGTTACTTCGTAACAGCTATCATGTGGCTGTATTGAGCCGGGGATATAAAAGGCATAGCCGGGGATATGTGCTCGCAACTTCCCAAAGCACCGCGCACAGCATCGGTGACGAGCCTTACCAGATGTACACCAAGTTCCCGTCTGTCACACTGGCAGTCGATGAGAACCGTTGCCATGGCATAGAACAGCTCCTTGCCATCAAAGAACCGTCTGTTGAAGTGGTATTGCTGGATGATGCTTTCCAACACCGGTATGTCAAACCTGGATTAAGCATCCTGCTGACGGATTATCACCGCCTCTTCTGCGACGATACTTTACTTCCGGCAGGTCGTCTACGCGAATCTGTCAACGGTAAAAACCGGGCACAAATCGTTATTGTCACAAAGTGTCCGCAAGACATTAAGCCTATCGACTATAATATTATCACGAAACGACTGAACCTTTATCCCTATCAGCAGTTATATTTCTCATCGTTCCGCTATGGAAATCTGCAGCCGGTATTCCCATCGGTAGCTCCGAAGGCTGATTCCCTAACCAATGAATTACCTCTGAGTGCTTTGGTGAATACGGATATTTTGCTGGTCACCGGCATTGCATCCCCCGCACGCATGCTCGAAGAGTTGAAAACATATACCGATCAGATCGATCTGTTTTCATTCGAAGATCATCATCATTTCAATCATCGGGACATGCTACAGATCAAGGAACGATTCAAGAGACTGAAAGGCGAACATAAACTGATTGTCACCACCGAGAAAGATGCGACCCGTCTGATCCATCATCCGGCTTTGAGTGAGGAATTGAAACCGTTTATCTACGCCTTGCCCATTGAAATTGAGATATTACAAAATCAACAAGATAAATTTAACCAACACATTATTGGCTATGTTAGAGAAAATACAAGAAACAGCAGCTTTTCTGAAAGGGAAGATGCACACCAGTCCTGAAACAGCCATCATTCTTGGCACCGGACTTGGCAGTTTGGCGGACGAAATCACCGAGAAGTATGAAATAAAGTATTCGGATATTCCTAACTTCCCGATATCTACTGTCGAAGGTCATAGTGGAAAACTGATATTCGGTAAGTTGGGCAACAAAGACATCATGGCCATGCAAGGCCGTTTCCACTACTACGAAGGTTATTCAATGAAAGAAGTAACTTTCCCTGTGCGTGTGATGCGTGAACTGGGTATCAAAACGCTGTTTGTATCCAATGCCAGTGGCGGAACAAACGAAGCCTTTGAAATTGGCGACCTGATGATTATCACTGATCATATCAACTATTTCCCCGAACATCCTCTTCGTGGCAAGAACATTCCTTATGGTCCCCGCTTCCCGGATATGAGTGAAGCATACGATAAAGAACTGATTCGTAAGGCTGACGAGATCGCCAGAGAAAAAGGCATCAAGGTACGACATGGAATTTATATCGGTACGCAAGGCCCCACTTTTGAAACCCCTGCTGAATATAAACTATTCCACATCCTGGGTGCCGATGCAGTCGGTATGTCTACTGTCCCCGAAGTGATCGTAGCCAACCATTGCGGAATCAAAGTCTTCGGTATCTCCGTCATCACAGACTTGGGAGTAGAAGGAAAAATCGTAGAAGTATCACATGAAGAAGTTCAGAAAGCGGCTGACGCAGCTCAACCTAAAATGACTACTATCATGCGTGAACTTATCAACCGTGCTTAATACTAAACTCTATTTATGAGAACAGAAATAGCGACTCTCGGCGAGTTCGGGCTGATTGACCGCCTCACCGAGGGTATTAAACCAGAAAATGAATCTACCCGATATGGAGTAGGCGATGATGCTGCCGTCCTCTCCTACCCTTCGGAGAAACAAATATTGGTGACAACCGACTTGCTAATGGAAGGTGTACATTTCGACTTGACTTATGTACCTCTGAAACATTTGGGATATAAGTCGGCTGTAGTCAATTTCTCCGATATTTATGCAATGAATGGTACTCCACGGCAGATTACCGTTTCACTCGCTCTTTCCAAACGCTTCAGCGTAGAAGATATGGAAGAGCTTTACTCAGGTATTCGTCTGGCATGCCAGCAGTATCATGTAGACATTATCGGAGGAGATACTTCTTCTTCTCTTACAGGACTCGCTATCAGCATTACCTGCATTGGAGATGCTGACAAAGACAAAGTGGTCTATCGCAACGGAGCCAAAGAAACAGACTTGATCTGTGTCAGCGGTGACCTGGGTGCTGCATATATGGGACTGCAACTCCTTGAGCGTGAGAAAACTGTCCTGAAAGGTGAAAAGGATATCCAGCCTGATTTCACCGGCAAAGAATATTTATTGGAACGCCAGTTAAAACCGGAAGCCCGTAAAGATATTATCGAAAAGCTGGCGGCTGCCAACATTGTCCCGACATCCATGATGGACATTTCCGATGGCTTATCATCCGAACTAATGCATATCTGCAAACAAAGTAACGCCGGATGTCGTGTCTACGAGGAACATATTCCTATTGACTATCAGACAGCCGTTATGGCTGAAGAATTCAACATGAACCTGACCACTTGTGCTATGAATGGCGGCGAGGACTACGAATTACTTTTCACCGTCCCTATTGCCGATCACGAGAAAGTATCACAAATGGAAGGCATCCGCCTCATCGGACACATCACCAAACCCGAACTTGGCTGTGCATTGATTACTCGCGACGGGCAAGAGTTTGAACTGAAAGCCCAAGGATGGAATCCACTGAAAGAAGATAAGTAGATTTTTTCGGTATATTACAGAAAAATATTTCATTCTATACAACACTGATAATAAGCAAACTAGCTTTTTATCAGTGTTTTTTATTTATAGAACCCTTGCAGAATCCAAAAGTTTAACTACCTTTGCAACCGCAAAAGAGAAACAACTGAGTTGAATTAGCATTACGGTGCCATAGCTCAGTTGGTAGAGCAAAGGACTGAAAATCCTTGTGTCCCCGGTTCGATTCCTGGTGGCACCACCAAAGAAAGTACATAAATGCTTTTCACACATGAAAACCCTTGAATTAGAGATAGTTCAAGGGTTCTTTTTTTACCCTCACTACGCATTCCGCTACATATTTGTGAAGTTGGATTTCGCCAATTCAGTGGCTTTTTTTAAGGCTTTTGAAAAAGCCATAAATACGCACCATACTTCATTGTTTTTCAGCTGTTTGACAATTCCAATCTCCGGTGTGAAAAAGTAATTTTGCACACATGACCGGATGAAGTCGAAAAAGTGAAAGAAATTTAAAAATTCGGTATTTCCCATCGGGATAAAAAAAAGGAATCGAACCCGGGATACAAAAGGCAATTCGAACCTGAGAAAAATGGGATTTTTATGGCTTTTCCACAAGTCCCTCAAAAAAACCACCGAATTTAACATTTCGCTCCACGTCCTCATGCCATCCGGTTTTGACGAAACAATTGAATGTAACACCTCAAAAAACAAAAGTGATGAAACAAGGAACAATGAACATTCTGTTTTTCGTGCTTAAAACGAAATTGTTGAAAAACGGTGAGGCACCGGTATTGATGCGGATAACCATCAATGGAGACTATGACGATGTACGTATCCAAAGAAGCGTACCCCTGAACTTATGGAACGCCGCCAAAGGATGCAGTAAAGGCAGGGACAGGGCATCAGTGGCACTGAACGCCTATATTGCCGAACTGCACGCACGCGCCTTGGAAAAACACAAGGAACTGGTATTGGAACAGGCCCTGATTACCCCAAAACTGATTCTTAAACGTGTTTTCGGGAAAGACACCGAAATGCGTACACTGCTCGGCACCATGAGGGAAGGCATCAAGGAAATGGAAATACTGGCGGGTATAGACTACTCTCCCGTCACGATCAACCGGTATAAGAACGTGGTGAAGAAATTACAGCTGCTCATCCCCTCTTATTACGGAAAGGAGGATGTCACTTTCCATGAGCTGACACCGGAGTTCATCCGTGCGTTTGACATCTACCTGAAAACGGAGGCGGGACTGTGCCGGAACACGATAGTCCGTTATATGAAATGCTTCAAGAAATTTACCAATATGGCATTGGCAAAGGAATGGATGCGCAAGAATCCCTTTTACGGTTACAAGATGGAGCAGGACGAGACCGATCCGGTATTCCTGACCTATGACGAGTTGCAGACCGTAATGAAAAAGAAATTCACCATTCCACGGCTTGAACTGGTCAGGGATGTCTTTGTCTTCGCGTGTTTCACCGGTCTGGCATTCTCCGATGTTGCCAGTCTGAACAAAGAGAATCTGGTACAGGACAATCTCGGAGACTGGTGGATAAGAAAAGGAAGGGTCAAATTGGAACACCGTAGGAAGGCTTCTTCCATCAGCAATATTCCATTGCTGCCCGTACCCCTGGCCATATTGGAGAAATACAAGGAACATCCGACCTGCATTAAGAAAGGATGCTGTTTGCCCGTCATGTGCAACCAGAAGATGAACAGCTATCTCAAGGAAATAGCCGATTTCTGCGGCATTAAGAAGAATCTGACCACGCACGTTGCCCGTCACACTTTCGGGACTACGGTCACGCTTGCCAACAATGTGCCTCTTCAAGATGTTTCCGTCATGCTCGGCCATGCCTCCACACGTATGACACAGCATTATGCACGGGTCATGAACAGCAGCCTGAAAGAAGCAATGAACAACGTGAAGGAGCGTCTTGCACAATAAGTATACAAATTCAGTCATTAAGCCGTCCCCCTAGGGATGGCTTTTTTTGTAATCTATAATTCACAATATCCTGCCGTCCTTTCAATTTCTTACCTGCAAATATAGCCATTTGTCGGGTTGATTGCGCAAGGCGGCCCCTTTCAGGGGCTGGTTGGCTAAAAGAAAATCATCCTCGCTTCGCTGCGGTATTTTCTTTTGCCAAGCCTTGCTCAATCCCCGACAAAAGACAGCCAGGCAAGTAAGAAAACGAAAATCCGGCTCCATGGAGCCGATCATGTCAAACTTAAAAAAATAAAGGTATGAACAGAAAGACGACAAGCAAAGGACAGCAGGAAGCCAATCCGGAAATGACGATGTTGGTTTATCGGGAAATGAGCTATCCTGCACGGGAAGTGCAAGGCAAAGATGGGAACTATCTGGTTTCCGTAGAAAGACTGGAACAGGAACTGCTGGATGGCATCAGAAGCCTTGATCCGACAGCATTCGATTTGGACGAAGAAATCGCTTACTATTGTTCGGACGAAGAGATCCGCCTGTTGACGGACGATGAACTGGAAGAAATGATTTACGGCTGACATTTAAAAAAGTAATGATTATGAATGAAACAACAGCAAAGGTCTGCGAAGAGCAAGTAGCAGACCTTACCATAGAGAATGCACACAGGGTCACGATGATCCGGAAAAAAGGTACGGACTATCCCCCCGTACCGTTCCATTTCAGAAAGGAGCATCATGGAACGGGCAACTATGTACACCTGTACGGAAATCCGGAAGATCACAATGAATTGCATTCCAAGGACTTCAAAGACTGGGAAGCCGTAGCATTCAAACATCCTGCCTATTTGGATGATATGTGGAAACAGGCTTGCGACGCATACGCCTGGAGTTCCTTCAATCCGGAGATTCGCGGCGAGACGGACATCATGATTTACGGAGAGGGGCTGCACAACGACCTGCAACTCATGCCGGAAGAGGAACGGGATACATACATCGCCGCCTACCGGCAGAAGTTGTCCGCCCAGCTCTCGGTCCTCTCCCGCTGTGCCAACCCGATGGTGACGGGACGGAGCGGATTTGATTACTACAGGCAGGAAAAAACGAACAGAAGCTATCAGAACCGTTACGAAGAATTCCGCAATTGGCGGAAAAAAGTTCTTGAAACCGTCAGACGGAAAAAGGAAGCCGCACGACCGGAGGAAGAGAAACAGGAAAAGGCATGGCAGACGCTCAAACGCGACATCAAGAGCAGTGCCGATACCATCCACGGGATTGATACCGGACAATGCCGGGGCTATAGCCGTGCCCTGTTTGTCAGCAGCATCCTGAACAAGGTATCCACTTTGGCCAATCACGGGGAAGTGGAAATCGTCCGTAGGGCCGTGGACTTCATTTCCGAATATAACGCAAGGGTGAAGAAACCCGTCATCACACCGAGAAACAAATTCTTCCAATTGCCGGAACTGGCGGAACGGATGCGCGAAAAGCTGAAAGCGATGCAAAGCCGGGAAAACAAGGAAGTGCCGTTCGAGGGCGGGACACTTGTATGGAACTATGGGGAAGACCGCCTTCAGATCCTGTTTGACAGGATTCCTGAAGACAGCAGACGAAAGGAACTGAAATCCTCCGGATTCCGCTGGTCACCCAAAAACAAGGCATGGCAACGGCAGCTCACCTCCAATGCCCTCAGTGCCGCCAAAAGAGTGTTGAACCTTCAAAACATCTGAACCATGAATAACGACAAACTGAAATTCGTAGTCGATTCACGCAGTTTTGACGGCAGCTGCGTGACCACCATGTCTGACGGAATACACGGCGACTACCACCATGAGACACTGGAGGAACTGAGAGACAGGGAAAAGAACCCGTGTCTCACAGCCGTGTCCGGAAATACCGTCCGCAAAATGATACGCATCCACCTGCAATCCCTCTGCGCCCCGTTCAGTGAGATTACGGAAGAAAGATATTTCGACTACATGGATGTCTTGCCCCCCATCCGCCATACCCGGAATTTCTTTTTCCTGGGAGAGCCTTATCATGCGGACATCTACCGGTTCTGTTTCCGGGCGGGCGGACGCTACTTCACGGGACTCCGCTCCGTTACCACGCCAAGGAAGGAGCTGGAACGGCAGATGGACAACCATTACCGGAACATTACCTTCAAAGGAGACATCCAGAAAGAAAAGCCGATGGTCATCTCCGGCCACGCACGGCATGCCTCTATAATTATAGTTCCTTATCTGTTTCTTGACATAAATGGCGAGAAAAAGTTCATCTGCAACCTGATGAGAGGAACGGACGAATCGTCAGGCAGGGATGTGAGGCTGGAAACCGCCAAAATCCTGCGAAGCCTGCGCCGTCATCATTTCCTCTACTTCTCCGGCTATGAGGGAAACGACGATATGGACAGGTTCCTAGGCGAAGTGATGAAGAAAAAGCACACCCTGCTGGCAAACGGCAACTTCTTCCAATATCCCGTGAACCGGGAGTCCGTGTCGTTTACCGGAACGGTCAGGGAAACAGGCGAGCCGTTCTTCTTCCGGATTTACGACAGGGAGCTGTTCCTACACCTGTTGTACGTCCTGAGAGGCATCAAAAGGGAAAAAGCTAAAATATAACGTGACACATAACGACGGTATGGTGACTGTCTTTCCGATCCGTCACCATACTAAAAAAACAATGAGATCATGAGAACTGTGACCGAAGAATCGTTGCGACGCAGGTTGGCCCGTCTGGAGTCGGCCTTGGAAAGCGAAAAGGCACGCCTGAGAAAAGTATGCGGCGGCATCCCCTGGGGAGCCGGGATGAGGCGTACCAAATGTACCCCCTCATTCCGAAGGGAGGACGAACTGATCGGGAAAATCAAGGCGGTGAGACAGCAACTCTCCCAAATGTCCGCAGGCGGTGACAATCACACGTTTAAAGAAACAAGCAGGTGAATTCCGACCAATTAACTTGCAAGTCAATAATTTTAAAACCAGTTACGAATATGAACACCCGATTGGCTATAATCCGTTCAGAGGGAAAAGAACATCTCTGTTACCGGGAAGAGGAATGTTTTGTCGATGTATCCTATCCGATGGTGACATTTACCAAAGGGGAGGATGATTTTGAAATTATCAAATGCGACCATCCGTCCATGGAAGAGACTTTCCTGTATCAGGAAAGCCGTCTCTCAATCGTGATTGAAATATACCATAACGGCTGGCCGGCATTGTCTCTGAAAGATCCCGTGACCCATGAGATATACACGGTCCTGACGGTTAACCTGGAAGATAAGGCGGCATTCTCACTGCCTGACAGGGCATTCGTGGACATCAACAACAATCCTGATGCCATGGAGTTCCTTCTGTCCAACAAATTGGCTGAGGATACAGGCTATAAACGTCAGAGCGGCTGGGTAAGCTACCCGATGGTCACACTTAACCTTCCGACGTTTTACAGGCTTGACCCACATGTCTTTAGCGCAATATTGAATATCCGGTAATCCTTCCGGGCAATGAATCTGGTATCAACAATCAAATGGAAAGAATCATGAAAAGATATGACATAAGAGTAAGGTATTCCTTCGAGGGCACTTACACGGTAGCGGCAGAAGACCGCGATGAAGCAAAAAGAATGGTAAATGACGATTGCGGTCTTGTTTTGGGCGGCGATATCCACACGACACGCGATGACGATGAAGTGTTGGAGTGGGATTTCTGTATCCATCCCGACACGCGGATTCTCTCCTTGCAGGAAAGAGGCGGAAAAGGAAGTTTACCGTCAGAAGCCGTTGATTTCAGCGGCAGGATCAAGGAACTGCGGGGGGACATCATCGACGCGATACGGCAGTTGCTCCATGCTCACTGCATGAAAGAAATTCGTCTTCCGGAAGAGGATTATGATCCGGTCTGGGTGATATGGTTTGGCAAGAACGGAGAACCATATGAATGCAGGGTGACAGGACTCCGGGTAACGGCGGACAGCCTGACCGTCCTTGCCGAAGAGAAAGAAAGCGGTGACGAGGTGCAGTGTCACAGCCCGTTTGAACTCGGCGCAAAGAACATAGACTGGCTTCATGAGATGTATGAGGCTGTGTGGCATCAACTGAGAGAAACAAACAATGTAGAATCACAAATAGAAGAACCATGAAATATCAAGCGGAAAATACCGTCTCCAGTTTCTTCTACTACATGTGGAACGCCTGGAGCGAGGAGGAATGCAAAGCCGTGTATGGCGGCATGTACCCGCATTTCTGGGAAAAATGGTGCGTGGCGACAGACAAGGGCACATTCGGCGCGGCGGAACGGTTCTACCTGGAACTCTCGGAAGACAACCGCAGGATTCTGGTGGAACGGGCCGTCTCGATATATGACGGACGAGGCCTCAGAAACAGGAACAGAAACATAAAAAATCAAACAGCATGCAGGGAAACATTATCAGTCTGATCTGCAACTCATGCGGTTGCGGTCAAACGGAAGCACAGGAATACCTGGACTCCGAAATACGGTACCTGCGCGAATTGCAGGAGGCGGACGACCTGAGAGAAGATGACATGGAAACGGCCTGTCTCAACCTCGGTCTTGAGCTTGACTACCGGGAATATTTTATCAACCGCCTCGCAGGGGCATAAAAAACTTATGGCTATGACTTATTTTCAGAACATACACTCTCTGGCGGACTTGAAGAAAGAATACCGCCGGCTGGCATTGGAGCACCACCCGGACAAGGGTGGTGACACCGCAATCATGCAACAGGTGACCACCGAGTTTGGAAGGCTTTTTGAGGCTTGGAAAGAAAAACCGGATATTCCCTCGACCTCAACCGGATATGAATATGACTATCCGGGAGCCACGGCAAAGGAATACACCGGGTATGTGTATAACGAATACCGCTGGAAAGGCCGCAATTACAAGGGGCAGCACGCTCCGGAAATCGTGGGACTGGTACGGGCATGGCTCAAGGAGACCTATCCGGGATACAAGTTCTCTGCCAGACGGGAGAATTACCACTCCATCCATATCCGGTTGATGAAAGCGGATTTCGAGGCGTTCACCAAAGAGTCCGGAAAAGTTCAAGGCGATGTCAACCACCATCATATCCATTCAGACAAATCATTGACGGACAGGGCAAAGGATGTAATGATGAATATCTGCGATTTCGTCATGTCGTACAATTTCGATGACAGCGCCCCCATGACGGACTATTTTCATACCAACTTTTACCTGACGCTCGGAATCGGAAGTTACAAACAGCCGTACAAGGTGGAACCGCCCAAACTCGGCAGCAAAGACAAGCCGGAGGTATTCAAGCATCCGGAAGGTCCGGCACACAAGGCAATGCGCCAGGCATTGGGCAAAGCGCGTTTCGGCATCATCGAAAGCCGGAAGTATGCCGGGGAAATAATTCTGGGGGAAGACTGTTTCGGCTCACGGGGCGAAGTCTATTTTTGGCCGAAGGAATATTCAAGCGCAAAAATGGCCCAAAAACGCATCGACAAACTGGAGGAAGCCGGAATAAAGTGCGAACCCACCGGCTATAACGGAGGATACATCCGCCTGCTCGGGTACACCCCTGAAATGAGAAATTCCCTGGAACGGGAACGTCAGGAGTATGCCGCCGCGTATCAGGCATGGTACTCAAAACAGAATTTGAAAACAATCTGATTCAGAAATTATGGATACAAACAATTTGGACAAGTGGTGGTACGGACTTCCGGGAAACACCAGACAGGCTATAGGAAACGATGGAATATGGGAAAAACTGGATATGCCGTCCCGTTCGGCGCTACACCGATATTCCCGGCTTAGAATTTACGGAACGGCAAAGAACAGGGATGAGGAACGCACGCTGCTCAATGAAATCGCGTGCGGACTGGGCGACCTTGCCCTTGTCCGTAAAAACGGCATCGCGTTGGAGGAAATGTGCAACGGGAACGGGGAATTTTACGATGAATACCAGGAACAGTTCAACATATTATATGACAATTACGGACACACAATAGAAAATATAAGCTGGCCGGACTGGATCGGACATACAATTCCGACAAACAGGGAACTGGGCCGATTATTGGAACATCACGGTTACAAGCGTATGGAAATCGATACCGACAGAAGAATCCCGAAAACTTTCTATGTTTTCCGTCGTGGGTTGCACATCAACGCAAGCGAGGACTTGTCTTACCACATCGTACCACAACAGGACAGTTTCGGACTGGGGCGTTTTGCTGTATGTGCTACCAAAGACGGTGAAAGCTTCCAGCTGGGAACTGACTGTGCCCGGCTCTTTTTGAGGCGCTTCCTTGCCTTCCTGAAGGGTGAAAGAAGCGGGAAAGAGATTATAGATGAAATATGCAACAACCGACAAACTGAACGATAGTATGAAAGCAAAAGTATTCAAGTACAAGTCTGATGGGAATACCGTCGTGGCTCCTTATATGGAACTGGAGCCGTACGCGGAGAATGTATATCTCTCCCTGTCGAGAAAGAACGAATACGGGAATGAAGACGATGACTGTTTCCATGTGGTCTGCCGGATTGAAAACGTTTATTTCTCTAGCGGGCAGTATTCACGCCGGTTCCTCAAGGGAGAAGGTTGCAGAGAGGAAGCCGCCACCTATTGCAGGAACTGGATTGCGGATACGCTTCAAAGTGCGGAAAGAGGAGCCTTCGTCAATTTGATCTCCGTCCGCGTGTTCGAAGCTCTCGGACTTGACACCACCCCCTTGGTGCAAGCCCGTGAGGAATATAAAAGAATACAGGAGCAGAAACGCAGGGAGCAGAAGGAGAAAGAGGCGGAAGAGCGCAAAGTGCAGGAAGAGCAACATCAGCGGCTGCTCAATGAACAGAAACAGAAATTCCTGGACGGGGAACGGATCACGGGAGAAATGTTCCTTGAAATCACCGGAAGGGACGGTTTTGACATCCATATCAGAACCAAAGGGACATTCAACAGGCATGTGAGGGGCATTGACAGGAACGGAACCGTCAGTTTCCGGAAAATCAAGGGCTGCCGGACTCCGGACTTTACCGGATGCCATAAGGCCGTGTCCGTCTATCTGGCGTTCATAACAGAAAAAGAGGGCAAATAATTAAATCCGGGGCGGTAACGGTCTGCTCCATGCAGCTGTTACCGCTACCGGCTTCCGGCCTCACAATTCACGGTTCAGCGCCATTGCCAGCGGAAACATCAACCGGTTATAGGCTTTAAGCTTTTGCAAATTCAGTACATATCCGGCATAGGGATTGGTCAGATCGGTATAGAAGAATACATCGGTAAATCCCGCGTGTTCCTCCACGACTTCACCCTCCAACGGAATCTCCTCCACATTGAACCGCTCCAGAGGTAGTTCTTCCAGACGGGTCTGTTCCGCATTTCCCAACACATTGAGGTTACGGTTAAACAGCACGAATCCTTTCTTCCTGTAATCCACACGCATACCGTACGGACGCTCCACAAGGAAAGCATCCGCCGCTTTCTTTACATAGTTTTCCATAATCCTGAAATTAGAAATTGCAAAAATACAGCATTTGTCCGGCAATGGCGAACAAATCAGGAAGATTATCTAAGGAATCCACACAAAATCCCACAACAAAAAACAACCGTATATTTTATTTCCCACCCTGCAAAGGTAGTCCCGTGTCCTGTGTACCCGTACAAGGTCAGGCCCCTGCGGGGTTGGCTGAAAGAAAATCATCCTCGCTTCGCTGCGGTATTTTCTTTCGCCAAACCTTGCGGGTACGGCCACGGGACTGTCAGGCAGGCGAGAAATAAAAATACCGGCTCCCGGAGCCGGACGTGTTTAACTGATAAAAATACAAAAGTTATGAAAATCCTGAATGAAGAACATTTCGAGAACGTAAAGCGCTATGCCGAATCCATCGGTGACACCTCACTTCAAAAGTGCTTGGAACGGTTGAAGAGTTGGGAAGGGAATCCTGATTATCCCTGCGAAATCTCACTCTACTATGACCATGCCCCGTACTCGTTCGGCTTCACACAGCACTATCCCGACGGAAGGACAGGTATCGTGGGAGGTCTGCTCTATCATGGAATACCTGACAGGTCGTTTGCCGTAACATTGCAGCCGTTCCACGGATGGCAGATACATACCTGAAAAACATGAAACTTGACAATGACCGAAAAGCAGACTTCAGAACAGAGAATCCGAGGTCTGCTTTTTCATTTCTTGCTGTAAAGATAGCCGTTTTCCGGGCTGATTGTGCAAGGCGGCCCCTTTCAGGGGCTGGGTTGGCTGAAAGAAAATCATCCTCGCTTCGCTGCGGTATTTTCTTTCGCCAAGCCTTGCCGCAATCCCCGGAAAACAGACAGGAAAGACATCAAGAAATAAAAATGCCTACCCATGTAGGCCGATGTTTTACTTAAAAAAGAACAGATATGGAAACACTGGATTATAACCAGCTGCTGCTTGTCTCCCTGTGGCAATACAACCACCACGGGGATGAAGGGCTGACTCCTGCACTTTTCGAGGAAACGTTCGGAAAGGTCTATGGAGGTCACTATTACGAAAAATGGACCGGCTACTTCAATCGGAATCTCTGGGACATGATTGCCTATTTCAGAAGCGAGAAGGAGAACGGACAGAAGTTCTGCGACATGGTTGCCCGTCAGGTCAAATTGTATCAACAAAAACGATCTCAATATGAAGTACGGTAATTTTTATGACCTGGAAAGTCTGACTCTGCTCAACAGGCATGAAGGGTGTGCCTGCTCCATAAAGGAATGTGATGTGGAGAAGGTGAACCGGCTGATTTCAAGGATGCGGGAGGACAGGGAAAGAGCCGGTTTACCGACTGCAGGAGACGTTGTCACTTATATCACCCGTGGCGGTGACTATTATCCGCAGGCACACATTGAAAGGGGCGATGACCGGGAAGTTCATATCTGCCTTCTCCCACAGACACCTTTTTGCCATGAAAATGAAAAGTGTACCGGTTACAATACCGAAGGAGGCCCTTGGGTTACAACCGGTCCGGAATTGCTGATTCCCGATGGCATACGCAGCAAACAGTTCCGGATGTGGGGGCATACCGGAAGGCACAGGAACGGTGCCGTCCTCTTCCACACATTCGTCAGGGCATGGAAATACACGGAACCCGATCCTCTGTACGGAAAGTACACCACAAAAGAATGGAAGAGATACCTCATCGAGTGTCAGCCGGATATTGAACCGGCTGATGCCTTTGTCTATCGGAATGAGGCATTCACCCTTTACTCGCGGGAAGAACTGGAACGGCTGGTCGGGATTCTGCACGGAAAGCTTTTCAACGGATTCCGTCCCGGTCTGTTCATACTCTGGGCATACCGTATGGAATGGAAGGAACTTCCCGCATGGGAATGGAACATGCTGAAAGCGGACACCCATCTCTCTTTCCTTGGCATTTCTCCCGTCAGGATACAGACTGACCATAAAAGACATATAGTAACAATCTATAAAAAATCAGAGTAATATGGTACCATACAACACACCGCAGGCGATACGTCCGCTTGAGAAAATGGTCTGTGATTTCGCCTATTCGAACGGCTACGATCCGATATCCGTTTTCAACGATTTCCTGCGCTATGTCATTCACGGGTTCTCTCCCGGCGCACCGCCCCTTATGGACTGGAAATACAAACGGCAGCAGAACAGGCATTTTATGGAAATGCTTACCGGATGGATACGGCTCATGCAGCGGGAATTGCAATCCGGCGGATGGTTTGATGCGTTCGGTGACCTCTTCATGGCAATATCCTCCAAAAGCGGTCGGCAGGTGAACGGACAGTTCTTCACTCCGCCGGATATCTGCGACCTGATGGTCTTATGTACCGATTCGGGGGAGACAGCGACAGGAAAACGTATCTGTGACCCGACATGCGGAAGCGGAAGGCTGCTGCTGGCATATCATGTACGCCACCTGGGTAATTATCTGGTTGCAGAGGATGTCAGCCGTACCTGTTGCCTGATGACCGTTTGCAACATGCTCGTACATGGCTGCATAGGTGAGGTCATCCACCATGACAGCCTCTGCCCCGAAAACTTCATGGACGGCTGGATGGTAAACCATACGCTGACCCGGACGGGCATTCCCTCCATTCGCCGGATGAGTGAGGAGGAATATCGGACAAGCAGGAACATGTCCGTTGACCTGCTCAGAAAGCGGAAAGAGAAATTGCGCCAAATGCAGCCTGGCAAGAAACAATTGCCATATAAACAACAGAATTTATAAACAATAAACCGAATGATTATGAAACTGAATGTTAGCAACGAATTGAAATCCCGCCTGACCCATGCGGCGGAAAACGGAAGTGTGATAGCCAAAGATATCCTTTCGGAAGTAAAAAAGAATGTACCGGTGGAAGAAGTCATACGGGGGTCCTACAATTTTTTCTCCACCAAACGCAAACGGACGGAAGCCGGCACGTTCAAGAAAATCCGGATCGTGTTCACGGCATGCAACAAAGACTTGGGCCATCCCAATTTCCCGGACCGGAACAATCCGCAGGCACCCTGGTTTCCGGAGAACCGGACAGATCTGGAACCGTCCACGTTTATCGAGCTGTTCAAAAATCTGGGACCGTACCAGCCCGATGAAATCAACTATTTCTGCAGCGCCATCTCACTGGACAGCAAGGTCACAATCAGACTGCATGACAGTATGAACGATTTTATGGAGGCTTATCTGGAAAGCAACTATAGTCCCATATCTGACGGTAGCGAATCCAGCCTGCACAACTCCTGTATGAGATATGAAGACAAGGCCCGTAATGCAGCGGATTTCTATGCCAATTTCGCAGGAGCCAAAATACTCGTGGCAAGGGATGACAGCAGCAATGTGGTCGGACGGGCCATTGTATGGAACGAGATAACATTGTGGAAATCAATAAACACACCGATTGCCGCCTCCCTGCTGGATCGTATCTATTCCTCACACGCATTCGTCGTCGAACTGATCCGCAAGCAGGCGCAGGAGGCAGGCATCCTGTTGCGACGCAGATACAACGATTATACACATACGACGGATTTCACCGTACTGAATCCCATTGAGGGGCAGGAATGGGCGGCCGGAGATAATATACAGGTCTCTTTGACGGTGAAAGTGCCCGCCTGCAGGTGGCACAAGAAAGGGGTGCCTTACCTCGACACGTTCTACAGCCTTCATCTGACGGACGGTAACCTGGAACTGAGAAATACGGAGGGCGACACGAGCATAGCCACCTGCCGGAGCACGGAAGGGTGTGCAAACAGGAAAAAATATGTATGTCCCAAATGCGGGAAGATACATATCTTCCCGGATGCGGCATTCTGCAAGAACTGTCAGGATATGTACTATGTATCTACCGTATTCGGGAAAGTCCTGAAAGGATTATCAGTGGAATATAAAGGAAAGAAATATCCGTCTTTTCTCTTTCGTAAAGGGCGTCCCGTACCGGAATTCAGACGATACCTGCAAATCGAAAAATTGTTCATTTCCTAAAATATCATTATCATGGAAAAACTAATGGCTCTTTACGGCATTTCTTCCCCCTCTGGCAGAGAGGGGAAGATGGCTAAATTCATCATAGAGGAACTCAAAAGGATGGAGATTCCTTTCCGGCAAGACAGGTACGGAAACATCTATGCGGTCAAAGGCAACCGGGAAAGCTACCCCTGTGTCGTGGCGCACATGGATGAGGTACACCGGCGCAAGACAGGCTCTTATGCAGCCCATCTTGTGGCGGACTCGATGATTGTCGGCTATGATCACAAGCGTAAACGGATGACCGGAATCGGTGCGGATGACAAGAACGGCATCTGGATCTGCCTGAAATGCCTGGAGGATTGCAAGACGGTGAAATGTGCCTTCTTCGTACAGGAGGAGGTGGGATGCATAGGCAGCAGCCATGCCGATATGTCCTTCTTTTCCGATTGCCGTTTCGTGATTCAGTGTGACCGGAAAGGGAACGGGGATATGGTAACACAAATCAATGGGATGAAGCTCTGCTCCAACGAGTTCATTTCAGCTATAGATGTCCGGAAGTACGGCTACAAGCCGGCACAGGGACTGAATACAGATGTGGCGGCTTTGAAAAGGAACGGTCTGGAAGTATCCTGTATCAATCTTTCCTGTGGATATTACGAACCTCATACGGACAACGAATATACCGTCGTGGCTGATCTTTGCAAGTGTTACCGCTTTGTCCGGCATATCATCTGCTGCCACAAGGGAACCAGCATGCATATACCGGAAGCGGGGAAAAAAACTTTCCCCGGATATTATGAACTGTTCGGGCTGACCGGATATAGCGAAGAGGATTATATCCGTTTGTCAGAAGAAAAATACATGGGACATGCTAAAACAACCAAGACAAGCTCTAAGAATAAATTCTGATTCATCAACATTAAAAACATAGTATTATGGAAACAACAGTAATGCCGGCAGCTGCATCGGTACAGAAGCAGCAGGGCCTCAACCAGGTAGTCATTAACAAGGTACAGCGGATGATAGAAGGCAGGCAAGGTGGTGTCATGGACACCATTAACCGTCTGCTCAGTGAGGGACGGATCGCGCAGGATTTCATCGCTCCCATCGGGGTAAGCCAACGTAGCAAGGAACGCCCCGTTATCTCTTTCAAAGCGGAAGGAAGGGTACAGATGGCAATGCCCGAAGGGAACTTCAACCTGCACGGCAACGCCATAAGCCAGATTTCGGAGAAGATGGGCATTCCCGCCAAATACCTGCGCGAGCTTTCCGCCGGGGATGTTTGGCAGAAACAGTTGTGCGCCACCATCCTGAACGAGCATTCGGGATGGACCGAGCGTACACGGGTACTGATACGGGCGGTAGGAATGGAAGTCCGGGGCGTATTGTCGGACTCCTACCGTCGGCTGAACTCGGTGGATATACTGACCGCTTTCATCCGTGAGGCGGGAGGACAGGGAGCGGTCGTGTCCGATGCCTATATGAACGACACGAAAGTATGGTGTGAAACAATCCTGCCCACTCCGATAGAGATACCCACCCGTAAGAACGGAACGGTCATCATCTTCGCAGGAGCACGCTTCTCCACATCCGACTATGGCAACGGATCGGTCGATATGCGGTCGTTCCTGCTCAACGGGGCGTGCCTGAACGGGATGGTCAGGGAGTCCGTCATGCGGCAGATACACCTTGGAGGCCGACTGCCGGAATCCCTGTCCCTCTCCCAAAAGACCTACGAACTGGACACGCAGACCACCGTATCGGCTGTTTCCGACCTGACCAAAGGACTGTACAGCAAAGACACCATCATGCAGAAGGCCATCGAAATTCAAGGAGCATCGGAGATAGACGTGGATTTCGACAAGGAACTGAAGAATCTGGTGCAGAAAGGAGCCTTGTTGAAAAACGAGGGACGTGAGGTCGAGAAACTGCTGATGAACAACAATCCTGACGACGGAGTTACAGGCGGGGCCACGCTATGGAAACTGACACAGGGAATCACCGCCTTTGCAAGGGAACAGCAGCCAGAACGCTGCCGGGAACTGCATGAAATTTCGGGACAGCTGATGAACCGGGTAAAGATAAATTAAGAGAATAACAACCGAATTGTATGACAAGGGCGGCCGTGAGTCGCCCGTAAAGCAGAAGAACAATGGAAAATAATATAGTGTGCAGCAGATGCGGATCGGCCAATGTCAGGTGTGAGGCAATGGTAAACCCCAACACAAAAGAGTTCGACCACTTCACGGACGAAGCTTTTTATTACGGGTGGTGCGAAAACTGCGGATTGGGAGTTGCCCTGACCGACAAGGAGGAAATCCGGAACGAAATTTTGGAGAAATACCACAGGTTCAAGAAAGAGAATGCTTGTGAGCCACATTACGCAAATTGCCGGATTGTCCAAAGGGACAGCGGTCAGGTCAAGGATGTAAGAATTATGCTTTCACCGGACACCGGTATGGCCGATGACGGTATTTTCTTTTACTGCCACACATTGGAAAGCCTTATTGGGCTGTCCGTTCCCGGCAGGGAAAGTTTCACCCTTACGGAATGTTTCGGTTTTGCCTTGCTGACAGACAGGGAAAAGATGGAACGGCAGGTATTTAAACATGAAGCGGACGGAAAGCCCGTTATCGTAACAGGCAGGGAAGTGCTGCTTTTCTATGGGAAGCACTATGGTATAAGACCGGAAGAATTGAAGCAATACGCAACGGAGTATTGCTGCCATATCAAACATTACAGGGAATATGGATATCCGTTGCTGGACAGGTCCCTCGTGAAAAAAATGCTGGAGGAAGAGGAACGGATTACAAAAGGGGAAACACGGTCATTCACTCTGCGGATACACTTTCCTTGGCATGTGAAAATCACAAAAGAGGATAATCCTGAATATGCCCCATACAGATATGCCTTGAATGCCTATTGCCTGGACAATCCGCAATGTTTTAACCGCAGATACACCACTTTGGAGAAAGCCTTGCTCCATTGTCTGAATGGATTCAATGAAAATGCCACAATCAAAGACCGGTATCTTTCAATAGGGGAATACTTGCTTCAAAAGTAAGAATAGCAGACAAATACATCTTAAAAAAACAGAAACGTCACAAGGTGATGTATATCACATCATACCTGTGGCGTTTCTGTTTTTAGCCCTTTCCCATTTTATGACTCTGCCCGCTTTGTAAATGTATCTAATTTGACTATTCAAGTCATTTTATCCAAGCAGCTATTTGCTCGTTATTTAACTTGAACAGGGTAAGTATATGGAATTAAATTTTGATTATAGTGCACTCTAAATAAAAGACTATCTCCTTCCAGAAAAGCATCAACTAAATCAGGATTCTTGTTTTTTTAGTTGCTGAATACTTTCAATATGTAATGTGTCTTTATGGTTTTCGTTCATATAATCATAATATGGTTGGGAAAAATGTCCTTATTTATTATTTATATGAGGTGAGTATTTACGACAATACCCTAAATAGGCTTGTCTGATTTATAATAACTGATTAAACATTAACGGGAATAACCTTGATAGCTATTCCCGTTATTTTCTTACTCGTTTTCCAGTTTCTCCATCATATGCTGACAGTAGTTACAATAACCGCCATTATCAAGAGCTTCAAGCATTTCAGACCAAGGAATATCACAAGCACATCTTTGACATTCCTCAACGCTGTTATTCCTAATCATCTTATTAAAGACATACTTTTGTTTATCAGATAAATTGTCATATCCTTTGTCCAACATCCTTTTAGCTATACCAGCTTCTTTGTCATCTAAACGACCAGACTTTATCAAGTCCTCCAGAAAACCTTCAAAATCTTCTTCAATAAATCTTTCTTCTTTCATATTCCAATATTTAAAAATCTATTTTTCCCAGTTTAAATAACACATTACAGTCCGTTATCTTTTCAACTTCAGACATACCCAAGTATAAACGAGTATAATCGGGTGCGGTAAGAGCAAGTTTATTACCAATCACTTCTCTAACCAAATAAGCTTTTGTCTTATTCCCTATGGGGTAAATTCAATCCAATATTTATACCATATTTTGTTCAATTTTACAGTGTTAAACGAATCCTTTTCCTCCTGATACTACGAATATTAGGGGACACTTTTATATGTACAAGAGGTATGCCTATATCTCTATTCTGACAAAATGTCACTCATATATCTTTCCCAAAGTTTTATATATAGAATAAAGAAAATTTGTAAGTATGAACAGAACAATAATTTCAATTGAAGTACAAGCCCACAATGGTAAGGAAGCCACTATCATTGTCAAAGGAGAACAGAACAATCAGATTATGTTTGAAAAGCAATTCGAGTATAAAGACGAAGAAAAGCATTCTTTGCGGTTACACTTACTTTCAGAAAGGTTTCATCGCAAATTGCCACAATTAGGTGATAGCTTAGGCGTTTTTTGTATCCGTAAACTTTTCAATGATATAACGATACGAAGTAAAAGTTCACGAAACATCATATCGTCTATGCTATGCAGTATCTTCCCCCAAACCGGAAAAGGTTCTGCATGAGAAAAGAAAGCGGAACGCTGCCGATCCGTATCAACAAGCATCATATCCAAAATACAATTGCTGCCATTAGATTCCATTTCTATATATATGTTTCCTCCTAACATTCCTGTTACAGGTCTTCCTTTACGGTCTATATTACGGGAAAAACAGTATTTATACTTTAGTAGATTGCATTTGTAGCCATTTATTTCCAATATTATTTCTGAATTCATGACGACTTGTTTTATGCATTTGACATTACATCTCAAACTTAGCAAAAAATCAAGAAAGACAATGTTCAAAGAGCATTTTTTATGCACCATATGCTCAATAACACATTTTATGTCTTTCGGTTACATTAAAATACAACACCTGTTAGGGATATGTTCATACCGGACAAATAAAAAAGATTCGGTCGTCTCGTAACAACCAAACCTTTATCAACAAGCAATCTACGGTATATAGAACAGTTCAAACTCCTCTTTTCTTCTTCTCTCTATGCTTGGAATGACTTTCCCCCGATAACAGCGGAACGATACATATTCCTTGTAAATATCCCGGTTGCCGCTGTCCAGTTTCTGAATCAGTTTGCTTTTAGGTATCTTGCCGTTGCCGATCAGACGGTAACAGCCTACATTAAAGCCTAACAGACTTAAAAGGAGCGAATCTTTCCCATATTTTCGGAATACCTTCAAACACCGTTCAAGGTCGCATCTCAAAAGTGAGTCCGCCTGTGCCTCACTCAGGTTCTCGGTCAGCGTCTCGTGGGGAAGCAGGCGGTGTCCGTAACCGATGTAAGGCATTTTCCCCCGGTGCCAGCCTTCCCACCGCTTGATGCAGGCTACCGCCTTATCTTTGTCAGACGGGGGATTTTCCGCCTTGCCGTACAAGACAAGTAACAGAAAGATCATAACAGCCGGTATTCTTTTCATGCAGCCTCCTTGTTATTTTCTTCATCCGTATCCTTTCCATTAAAATCATATGTCAATTGTTGCAGATTCCCCCAATTATCTTCAAGATAGAGGTCTATGGTCTGGGATTCCTTGCCGCTTTGCGAAGTATAGTAAAGACGGAATTTCCATTCGTTCAGCAGATAACGGTCATTGGGCTTCAGTACCGTTCCGTCCTCCATCTTCAGACTGCCCTTACCATCCGGCTGGAAATACCTTAGCGTATAGACGGTTCCGGTAAAGTTCCCTTCCGGCTTGATTTCCAGCCGGATTTCCACAGTCTCCCCATCGGTAATCTCATCCGCTACCGGCATGGCTTCTACCGCAAACGGGTATTCCTGTTTGATATCCAGCTCATTGTCACAAGCGACAAGACCAAGAAAGGAGAATGCCATACAGCAGGCTGTCAGCATAAAATCAAGGATTTTTCTTTTCATGGGTATGTATTCTTTTAAGGTTAGAAAATGTATTTTACTCCGATTCCATACTGGAAGTGGCAGATTCCCGAGGCGCTGCCCCACACGAAACGCTCACGCAGACGCACCAGCAGGACAACCCTGTCGGACAGGTATCCTTCCGCTTCCAGCGTTACCGCGCCGCCATAGATGAAAGACTCGCATTGCTGCAAAACGGCTCCGTCATCCAGCAGCCGGTCTCCTTCGTTCACGGTCTCATAGCCCAACAGGGCGGAAGCGCCGAGGTTCAGGAAGAAGGACTTGCCGGGGGTGGAAAAGAACGTATGGTAATAACCGCCTTCCCCCGTATATTGCGACAAGGGTATATGCGTACTCCGGTAAGGGATGTTACGTTTCAGCATCTCACCGCCAAACATCCACTGGTTTCTGTTCCCGGTACAGGTGGATACAGCCAGCGAGAAGGCATAGCCTGCATCGTGACGGTTTGCCCGGCTGTAAAATCCGTCGGCCATTTCAGTGGTGAAGCGGACGGCTTTCATTCCCGGCAGGCGGCGTTGGGCTTCTGCCTGCCCCGTAAAGAGGGCAAGCAGGAGGGTAATAAAGAGGGAGTTTCTTTTCATGGCGTTCATCTGACTTTCAGTTCATTGACGGTTTCTGCGCGTACCAGGTCCTCATTCTCTACATCAAAGGACTGATGCCGGCCGCCTTGCTTCTCATACATTTCCACTATCAGCTTCTTGTCGTCGGGAATGGTGAACTTGGGCAGGGCAAACACCGTCCGCTCGTTCTTCTTCCCGTCCACACGGGTCACATAGTTGAAGGCACGAAGCGGATAGATGACCTGTTCCTGCATGGCGGTACGTTTCATGATTTTCTTGTCCACGATCTTGAAGGTCACGAAGTCCACGTCGAAAGGCACGTTCGTGGCGTTCTTCACTTCGGTATGGAAATAGATCAGTTCGCCGTGCGCATAAAGTCCTTTAAGCAGATATTGCACTCCGAACCGTTTGCAGCCGATGTGCTTGACCTTGCGTTTGTTCTGTTCATACACGGATTTCATGATCAGCCGTACCAGACGGGGAGACTCCCCGGCGAGTTCCTGCAAGTAGATTTCCATCGCATTGTTCGGACGGTTCACGGCCTCTCCGTCATGGATGAAGTCGCACATTTCCACATTCAGCAGCAAAGGCTCGTCGGCATACTTGACGTTGAATGTATAGAAGTTGCCGTCTTCGGTAATTACGCTCATGTTTGTCTCACTCCGGAAATGTTTCCGGGTTGCCTTCACACGGATCACATTTTCCGCACCGTCCGCCTTGCCCGCTATCAGATTGGGCGAACCCAGGTCCACATATCTCACGGGAGAGGGAAAAATAATATGTACGGTCTTGTCATATGTGATTTCCAGACCGTGTGGGGGAATCATCCGGCTGAATCCGATCTTGCGGCTCAGTCCTTCATAATAATCCCCGCTGCTCTGCTGCGCGTATGCAGCCACTGTGCCCGCAATCAGGGCAAGCATCATCAGAATCTTCTTCATGTGTGTTTCTTGGTTGATTGGTGAATAAATGGTTGATTTCCTTTCCTCCTTCATTTTTCAGGAGAATGCAGCAACAGCCGGTGTCCGGCCTTCAGGGTGATTTTCACCGTGCGCATCTTCTTGCCCACATATTGTGACATACCCTGTATCACCCCCTTGCCCACATCCGAGGCAATCTGCGCTCCGGCATCCGTTGAGATATTGATGCTGCTTCCTATAGAGGTGCCCATGCCGGCGGCAATCTCACGTGCGGCATCATACTCCATCGAGTTCGGTACAAGGATTCCCTGCTGCCCGTCAGCGTCATACACTTCGAGTTCCACCGGAAACAGCGTGCCCCTGTACTCCACTGTCTCGATCAGGATTCCCATCCGTTCCCCCTCGACACGTGTACCGCCGACCAGTACCGTACCTTTGGGGATAAGGAGATCGTCCACTGCCATCGGCTCAAGCAGGCGGATACGCAGTGCCTGTCCGTCAGATACGGTCTGCGTGCCATGCACACAGGCGGCGATGGTGTTCCTGCCGGAAGATGGCATTTTGCCTACCGGGGTGTGGAAGCCGGTATTTCTCTCGCCTGCATATCCGGAAGCAATGTCTTCATTGCCTGCAGGCTGGGCGAGTGATGACACCATCCGGTTCTGTACCCGTTTTACAGGCCGGACAGCCGTCCGTTCTTTCCGGCTGTTTGGGGCATTGGCCGTAGAGGAAGCATCAGGCTCTTTCCCGTTGTAGCGGGCAGCCAGCTCGTAGGACTTTTCCAGCAGAGCCATCTTTTCTTCCAGGGTCTGGCCTTCCGCCTGTTCTTCCGCCGGCTTCCTTTCTTTTTCCAGATCCTCAATACGGCGGAGCAGATCGGCATCTGGCTGATTTTCATTCCGGGTATATACAGTGCCCAGCGAACGGTTCATATTCCGGTAGGCTTCTGCAGAGGAACGGATGGAGCCGGGGGCTTTCCCCTTTTCCGGTTCCGGCGGAAGTTCCATGTTTGCTTTTCCTGCAGTAAGACCGGCAGTATCCTGACCGCCCTTGTTGAGCAGTTCGGACATCTCCTGGAAGGTTCCCCTGCGCCATTTTTCCTTTTTTGCCAGTGCTTCCTGCTCATAGGCGCTTACCTTGTTGCCCTCCATTTCCGAATCTTCCGGTGAAGGCATCTCCACGTTGAAACCCTTGCCTTTTTCCATTTCCGCCTTCTCCTTTTCCGACGGACTGAATACCAGCAGGAGGAACCCCATGCACAGCAGGCAGAGAAACGGATAGACAATATACTTTGCGCGCCGGCGCTTCTCTTCGGGAGTCAGCGGCTTGTCATTTGACACTCCGAGCCGTTCCCTGATTTTCTGAAAGTCCATTTTCATGTTTATGGATGTTTGAATGAATGTTTCTTGTTCTTTCCGACCGGAACACGACGGAACGGATATGTCCCATTGCCGGTCTTTGGCCCGGCTCCCCGAAACGGGATACACAGGAGAGAATCGAGTACAGACAGGAGGCAGCAAGCAGGAACGAGACCGTGCCTGCCAGAAGGATGCGCTGCTTTCCTGTCAGCCGCCGGCAGAACAGCCGTACCCGGCTGTCCGCATGGCCGAAGAATCCGCGTTTTCCCCTCATCGTTCCGCACTTCTTATGTCCTTATTCTCCAGCACGGTAAACTGCTCGATAATGAATCCGTTGGGATTGTCATCCGAACGTCCTGTGTTTTGAAGCGAGCAGGAAGTTACGAGGCTGCGCTCGGTCACGTTGCTTTCACGGATAATCAGCTGCCGGGCGTATGTCCGCACCTTGTAAGGGTAGGCGGCAAAGTCGCACACCACGCTGTCCACATGCACCACCTGGTTGATGTTGCCTGAAATCAGGCGGTTGTAATACCCTCTTTCGGCAAAATCCACATAGTAGTGATAGGCACTCTTGTCTGCCAGTTGCAGGGCACGGTTGATATTGTGCTCGATGGCATCCTTCTGGGGTGAGAGCGAGAAAAACAGTTCGTGAAAGCGCCTTACATGTTCCCGCGCCTCGGCAGGCCTGTTCTGTGAGAGGTCCTGCGAAAGGGCCATCATCAGCGATTTGCCCCCGTCAAGCACATAGATTTTCTCGCGTTGCTTCTCGGCAAAGCGGTATGAGCTCCACAGCGCATATCCGGTAACGAGCGCACAGCAGCAGGCAAAGACCGCCAGCAGCAGGCGGATGCGCTTGAAGCTGCTCTCAATGTTTGTCAATGACTTGAATTCCATTTTTTTGATGTCTGGTTTGAATGAATAAATATTTCCGGTATGACGGGACATCCCGTTCCGACAAGTCACCGGACCCGTCATCTTGGGTTGCCCGACTCATGGGAAGGAGGCTCCGCAGGGTTTATTTGCCCCTCAGCCTGCCTCCGATATTCCCCAATACGGCACCGCCTGCTCCGGCTGCAAGCCCCCCTGTCTTGGTGGCTGTACGGTTCAGGTTACGGCTGAAGTTTCCGGCACCGCCTGCCTGCACTATCCAGCCTGCTACCGTAGGCACGGTGAAGTATCCGATAATCCCGATCAGCATAAAGATGATGTAGACACTGTTCGAGTTGTCTATCGAGTAGTCCGGATTGTTCTGCAGTTCCTGAATGTCATTCTGAAGCATCAGTACCTGAAGCTTGGCAAGCAGGGTGCTGAACAGGTCGCTGACCGGAAGCCACAGGTAAACGGAAATATATCTCGTGAACCACTGTCCGAGCGTGGACTGGAATCCGTCCCATACACTGAAGGCGAACGCTACCGGTCCCAGTATCGAGAGTACGACCAGGAAAAAAGTCCTCACGGTGTCTATCAGCAGCGATGCCGCTGCGAATATCAGCTCCAGCAGGCTGCGGAATGCATCCCGGATTTTCTTTTCCAGATTATACATCCCGACTTCCACATACATGCCCAGCCGGGAGGCGGTATCTATGGTTGACCAGCCCAGTTCATCCAGCTGACGGTCAAACTCCTCGTCACTTACCAGATATGCTGTTTCGGGATTGCGGAGCATGGCCTCCTTTTCCAGTTCCTCCTTTTGGATCCGGTACTGTTCCATATCCATCGTCTGTCCTTCGAGCATCTTGTGTGTGCCCTGCACGATGGGACTGAGAATATTGTTCAGCGTGCCGAGCACCAGCGTGGGAAAGAGCAGGATGCAGATGCCTATGGCAAAGGGACGCAGCAGGGGATAAACATCTATCGGTTCGGCACGTGCCATCGACTGCCATACACGGACGGCAACGTAGAACAACGCACCCAGTCCGGCAAGTCCCTTGCCCACGTCCATCATGTCCTCGCAAAGGGGAAGCATCTCGTCATACAGGGTTGCCAGTATGGTGTGCAGGTTGGCAAAATCTATCGACAACGGCATCATGGCTACCAGTATTTGGAGGTTTCATTCCCATAGAGCCGCATCACACGTTCCAGGTCGTTCTTCTTTCTGGCCCTGAGGTAGCTTACGGCTATGTTCTTGTTCGTATAATAGCTCACAAGGTTGCGGTAACGGCGCATCTCGTAATAGCAGTTGTCCACCACGTCCATACGGTCCTTGTCGGTCATGGACAGGGTACTGACATTGATAACCTGTTTCAGATCCTGCAACACGCCGTTGCTCTCTTCCAGCAGGCGGGTGTAACCGAAGGCGATGGCGTCCAGTTCGCGCGGTGAGAAGTTTTCATCGTTCATCATCTTGCCGAAGTTGGTTACATAGATGTCGGACACGTCGCCCACCATCAGGATGATGTCACGCACCTTGCGGGCATCCTGTATCAGGTTGTTGACCGATTTCAGCTGGTCGTAATATTTCTTGGCCTGCTCATAGATCTTTACTGTCTCGGCAAAGCTTTCTGCCGTATTGACTGCCGTCTTTGAGGTATGGGCGATATTGTCCGACATGTTTATGATGCTTTGGGCCAGATTGCCGGGATCTGTCACCACCCATTGGGCGCGTGCTCCGGTAACGCCCAGTACAAATGCCGTTCCGATCAGAAGCGTTCTTGCCTTCATGCCCGTTCCTCCTTCCTTACATAGTCTCCGCCCGGTGAGAATGTCAGCACGTCGACTGCCTCATTGTAGGACACATCGACACGGTAGCCCGTATTGACAAACAGGTTTCCGTTTTCTTCCACCAGCAGGTAAGTCTGCGGCTTCAGCCTTCGGGTTCTCCCGCTACGGGAAAACACCGTCACCTTATAGCATTCTCCTTCCTTGTATACCAGCACGTCAGGTCTGCCTTCCACGCTGGTCCACGTTCCGCAGATCTTGTCGCGGTCGATACCGCTTTCCGAACAGCTCTGTAATATCATGGCGGCCATGCTTATCAGACATACCGCCAGCCTCATAAGGGGTCTGTTTCTCATAATCGTTTTCATTTCGGGTTTGATACCTGTTTCTGTTCCTCTCGCTTTTTCTCCGCCAGACGGCGGATGGCTCCTTCCAGACTGCCCTCCGGTCCTCCGGCAATCCGTTGTACTTCCAGTTTCTCCGACTCCTCGGTCGTGAACGTGAAGTATTCTTCCTCGCTCACTTCCGTGGCATATACTGCCGAGCAGGTTCCTCCAAGCCCTATCCATACTTCCCGGTAGAAGCGCCCGGGATGGTTCGCCTGGTTGATGGAAAGAATCTGCCCTTTCTCTTTCTCGGTCAGACCGAGCAGCCGCTGGATGTGCTCGAACTTGTTCATGTATTTCCGCTGGTCAAGCAGGATCTTGCAGTCAGAGTTGTTGATGATGGCCTCTTTCACAATCGGGGAGCTGATGATGTCGTCCACCTCCTGTGTCACCACCACAGCCTCGCCGAAATATTTTCTGACGGTCTTAAAAAGGTACTTGATGTATTCACTCATATTGGCGGACATCAGGGCTTTCCAGCATTCCTCTATCAATATCATCTTACGGATACCTTTGAGCCTGCGCATCTTGGCGATGAAAGTTTCCATAATGATCAGTGTCACCACTGGAAGAAGCACTTTGTTGCTGCTGATATTGTCCAGTTCGAATACGATGAACCGTTTGCCTGTCAGGTCCAGTTCCTTGTCGGAGTTCAGCAGGAAGTCATAATCTCCGCCCCGGTAGAACGGTTCCAGAACGTTCAAAAAACCGTCAATGTCAAAATCCTTCTCACGCACCTTTTTCTCTTCAATCATTCTTCTGTAGTCATCGGCGACAAACTCATAGAAACCGTTGAAGTCCGGTCTGATGTTCCGGTTCTCCGAAATCTTTCGGATATAGGCGTTCACTGCTCCGGAAAGAGCGACCTCCTCCGAACGTTTCGGCGACTCGTCCTCCCGTTTCCACAAGGTCAGTATCAGCGTGTTGATACTGTCACGCTTCTCCACATCGAATTTTCCGGATTCGGTGTAGAACGGGTTGAAGGATATCGGATTGTCCTCTTCATACGTGATGTAAATCCCGTCCTTCCCGTTGGTACGGTCATGGATCATCCTGCACAGCCCCTGGTAGCTGTTTCCAGTGTCCACCAGCAGGATATGCGCTCCCTGTTCGTAGTATTGGCGGACAAGGTGGTTGGTGAAAAAGGATTTTCCGCTGCCCGAAGGCCCAAGAATGAACTTATTTCTGTTGGTGATGATTCCTCGCTTCATGGGCAGGTCGGAAATATCCACATGCACCGGTATCCCGTTCTGGCGGTCTGCCAGCCGGATGCCGAACGGACTGGGCGAGCTCCTGTAATTGGTCTCTCCGGCAAAGAGGCATACGGCCTGTTCCAGGAAGGTATAAAAGGATTCTTCAGATGGAAAGTCGCCTGCATTTCCGGGGATTCCCGCCCAATAGATGACCGGTGTGTCAATGGTGTTATACCTTGGCGTGCATTCCATCATGGCCAGCTGGCTGCCCGTGTCGTTCCTGATGCGGCGGAACTCTTCCGCATCCTCCGCCCAGGCGATGACGTTGCAGTGGCATCTGACGGGAAGCACTCCTTTGGTATGTGCCTCATCAAGATACATCTCCGTCCACTCCTGGTTAATGGCATTGCTCCGGCTGTATTTTGACAACGAGAGCATATTGCGCGAGTTTTTCTCCATCATCTGCAGGATTTCCTGTGCGTCGTCGATGAACACGTATTGCGAATATATGTGGTTGCATGACAGCAGCAGTCCTACGGGTGCGGCAAAGGAGAGGCGGCAGTCGCTGCGGTCCGTGGACATCCTCTCGTAGCGCATGTCCGTGGAAAGTCTGCCGGGCAGGTCTTCCGTATCGGAAAGGGTATGCAGGCAGAGGCGTTTGTCACCGATGCGCATCCTGCCGGGCTTGAGGCAGATGTCCTGCAATACGGCGGTCTCATCCTTCAGCGAGAGGGAAAAGTATTTTTCCACCAGTCCGGGACGTTCCTTCGTACCGGTGATTTCGTCTGTTTCCAGACGGCGAAGCCTTATATGTCCGGAATCATTCATAATACGCTCGAACTGTTCCACCGCCTCAAGAAAGCGGGCGGCAGCATCCTTGTCGGTTATCTCTTTGGGCAACAGGAATCCCCGGCAAAGGGTATTGAAGTCACTCTTCCGACGGCTGCGTTCGCGGGTTGTCTTCGTCAGGAACAGGTAGCATTTGTGATTCAGGTAAGGTCTTTCATTGAAATGCAGCTCATAGCTGCGTGTCAAGAAGCTCTGTTCTCCGTCATCGGTCTTCGGACGGTAGGTTTCCTTGACGAACCAGTCCTGTTTGCAGACGACACTATGTTCCGGCAATACCTTCATGGCTTTGATCCAGGAGGAGTGCATGGCCTCATACTCGTCTGCCGTTACCGTGTACAGTTCGGGCAGTTCCACTTCGAAAGCCACGGTCAGGTCTGCATCCTTGCTCACGATACAGCCGTTTTCTACCGATAGCAGGGGGAATCTGCGTTCCAGCGTTTCCGCCTTTAATACATTTCTCATGATTGTTGTTTTTTTCTTCTTGTGAATAATCTGAAAACTCTCTTGCGGTGAATCAGATAGCGTGGATGTCGTTTTTCAGCCAGCAGCTTCATCAGCCCGTGTTCACCGTAACGGGCATTCAAACGGAATATCACCCACACCAACAGGCTGCCGGACAGGATTCCGAAGGATAAGCATATCCATTGGTCCACCCCCGTCAGGTAAAGAAAGACTACCATAAGGAGCACCATCGCAAGCCCTCCGGCAAAGACGAACAGGTATTGCGACTTGAGTCCTTTGAACTCGACGGGGTTGCCGGCACCTTTGTTTACCGGATATTCCATAGGCTTTAGAGGAAGAAGGAACGTAAGATGGTGGCGGCTACGATCAGAAAGATACAGGCAAAGAACCAGCTGGCGGCGGTTTTCGAAGTGTCAGGATCTCCGCTGGAAAATTTGCCATAGGTCTTGATACCGCCTACCAGACCAAGCACCGCACCGATGGCATAGCATAGTTTGGTGGCGGGATCGAAATACGAGGTCATGAGGCTGGTTGCCTCGTTGATACCCGCAAGGCCCTGGCCCTGCGCAAAGGTGTTTGCGGCGATGACCGCACACATCACAGAAAAAAGGATTCTTCTTTTCATTGTCGAATCGTTTGGGTAAGACATAAATTTGAATTCGACAACAAAGATAAATGGGGATAATACGCTATGATTCAGAGGTGTCATCAGATGTCATCAAATGTCATCAGATGTCTTTGCCGTACAACGGATGAAAAAGAAAAAACAGGTTTCCTCCACTTTGGAAGAATGCCTGTTGCATGTTTTCGTTAAATGGGTACATCATATAAAAAATCCCATATACTTTAACGCATACAGGATTTTCCGAACATGATAAATATTGCCTTTTCAGACTAGATTCCTCCAGTCAGTAACATGTTTGCTTTCTTTCCTCTCTCTTTTCAAAGGCAACGCATTCCCTTCCTTATCCACATACTTCCCCATCAGTTCCTCAATCAGCTTCTTGTTCTCCACCTGGGAGGAGAACAGTTCAAACATGTCCGTTTCCCGGATGGAATGCAGTGTCATGGCCGCCCTGTATGATTTGTTCTCGTCCGAGCCGGCGCCATTCAGGTTAAGCAGCACGTCGCCTACATTGAGCAGGTCAGCAGGAGTAACCATCGGAGCAATGGCTTCCGTTTCGGGAGAGCGGCTGTCCAGTTCCTCCTGTTCATCTTTCAGCATTCTCATCTCCTCCAAAGGCAGTTTGCATTCCACTTCATCTTCCGGAATATCCTTATCCGCTCCGATAAAATCACTTCCGGTTTCCAGTTGCTGGCTCATGTAAGGGGCGACGGTCTTCCCGGCATTCTCGTCCAGATAGACAAAGCGGGTAGCTCCCATCACATCCTGTGCATTTCCCGGTTCACCGTTGTCTTTTTCTGCTTGTGGCCGATTGCGAGGAGTACAAAGCAGATCACAGATTTTACCTATTCTCTCTTTTTGTTTCCATACCTTATATAACAGATAAGCGGTACAGCCGAACCGTATTGATAAATAAACTATTTCTTCCATTCTATTGGCTTTTGAGTTGCTTCTTGATTATATATTTCATTGATGATATGCTGATACCTTTCCAGATGGTCTGACAGTACACTTCCTAAAAACATGGGGACAGACATTTCCGGTGCAATGACCGGCAATACTTTGGCAACAGTTCTGTACAATGTATCGTTAATATAGGTCTGCCTTCTTGCTCCCGACAGTTTCACTTTCAGAAACCGGCTCCGGTATTCATCTGAATCAGCCGCTCCATCCGGTGCTTTTTTTATTTGCTGTCTGGAAGAACCGCTTTTCTTCTCCTGTTTCTCCGAACAAGGTCCAGCCTGACTTTTTGTTTCCGGCTCCTCTTCCGGAGGAACCGTTCTTTCCAAAGCGGTCACATCTCCTGCCATCATGCGTTTCAATGCCTCCTCATCCACTTGGTAATCCGTTCTTCTTTTGGTAGTCATAATTGTTTTTATTGAAGTTTCAGTATGGTTTCTATTTCCGCTGCCAGCAGGTCCAGACTGCTTCCTTTCATTGCGGAGGAAGATGGAGGGAACAAAGTGCTGCGGAACAGAGGCCCTTTCATTCCGGAGTCTTTTTTGTAACGTTCTGCACTGGGAATGACGGTTTCCAGTACCGGCAATTTCAGCGAACGGAAAATTTCAGTATAGCCGTTATACAGGTCTTTGGAAACACGTTTGTCCATCCGGTTCCAAAACATATGGATACCACGCAAGGGTACATCCTTATGCCGGTGCATGTATTCCCGGATGGCAAGGACAAAAGACATGCTGCTCCGCATTGCCATTCTTTCCTGCGTGATGGGGGTGAATACATAATCCATATTGATTACGGACTGGAATACACCGGGCACATTTACGGTACCCGGAAGGTCAAAAAGGACAAGATCATAATCCAGCTCCGATTTTTCAAGAAAGCGTCCGGCCGTTTCCCGGGCTTCTTCCGGAGTGGAGTTCAGGATGCTGTAGGCTTTCCTACCGCTTGCTCCGAACTGTTCCACCAGCTGGTTTTGCAGATGCACGTTCTTCTCAATGTTTCCCACTTCCCAGTTCCGCATGGTACTGATGCTGTGCTGTGGATAATCACAATCCACCACCAGTACGTTATACCCCTTCAGGTAATGGAAGTAACTGGCGAGCAATACCGTGAACGTGGATTTTCCCACACCGCCTTTCTGGTTGCTCAAAGCGACAAATAAAGGTTCTTTCTTCATAGGCTTGAATTTAGAGTGTATAATTTGTTTCATATCTGTCCGGATTTTTTCGTTTCATCACACGGCAATGCATCCGTTGGTATACGGCAATGACGCATTGTTTGCCGGTTTGCATGAATACATTGCATACCATATTGCACCAGTGTAATACCGGTTGCCGATGGGCATTGCCATATAAGGTGCATTGCATTCATGCAATATGGGGTTCAATGTATCCCATACTGCATTGCACGGATGCAATGTATTCCGTCATGCAGGATTGTCGTGCAGCATATATGGCATTGCACATATATGGATGATGCCGCATTCACACCATGCACCACCTGTGGCAGGCAAGCAATACCCCTTACAGGACAATGTTTCAATGTATGCCCTCATGCACTGTGCCAAAAGTAGCGGCTATTTTTGAAACTTCCACCAACATTTCCCCTACCTGACATCAGATGTCATCAGATGTCATCAAATGTCATATCAAACGCTGTTTACCAATCGGTTATCACTGTCTAATTTTGCAAAATCGGAATCAGACGATGGAAAAGAACTGACTTCGTCGGATCACAGCGTTCCGTGAACGTCGCGCAGCAATCCGACGAAGGAGGGTTCTCTGTTCAAGCGAACAGAGCAAGTTGTGTTTTCGTCCGACAAAAAGTCTTTTGTCCGACAAAAACAACTAGCCCGGCTAAAAGCCGGGGGAATCCGCTCCAAAGTCGCGGATTCCGGAAGAGAAAAAAGTACAAACCAAAAATCTCATGTGCATGGAGAAAACAACAGGGACAAGGACGGGCAGAAAGCCCAAGAGTGATCCGGCGGACCGCAAGTACAGCTTCCGCCTGAACGCCGAGGAGAACACAAGATTTGAAAAATTGCTGGCGGATTCGGGAGCCGGGGACCGCACGCTGTTCATCAAGAAATCCATCTTTTCGGGACAGATTAAAGTTGTGAAAATCGACAAGGCGACAATGGACTACTACATCAAACTGACCGAATTCCACAGGCAGTTTCAGGCCGTCGGAAACAACTACAATCAGGTTGTCCGGACCTTGAAGAACAATTTCGGGGAAAAACGTGCGATGGCATTGCTCTACAGGTTGGAGAAACTGAGCATCGAACTGATGCTTGTATGTAAAAAAGTCATGGTGCTAACCCAGGAATACGAGCGGAAATGGTTGCAAAAATAAGTCACGGAACAAGCCTTTACGGAGCACTTGCCTATAACTACGACAAGGTAACGGCAGGTACCGCCGAGATTCTTTCGGGCAACCGCATGATTTCCGACAGATTGGGATTGCCCAGTGAGGACATACGTCTGGCATTGCTCTCTTTTGAGAACTACCTGCTGGCAAACCGCAATACGGAGAAGCCCGTCCTGCATATCTCCCTTTCTCCGGCACCGGAAGACCAGCTGACTGATGGGCAATTGGTAGAGTTGGCGGAACGGTATATGCAGAAAATGGGCTATGGGAATCAGCCGTACATAGCCTACAAACATGCCGATACCCATAATGCCCACATTCATATCGTCAGTGTCTGTGTAGACGGACAGGGAAAAAAGATCAGTGACGCCTACGAGCACCGCCGTTCCATGACCGCCTGTCGGGAACTGGAAACGGATTTCGGCTTGCGCAACGGAGCGGACACGGAAAGGCGGAATCCGAAAGCGGAACTAAAAAAGGTGGATGCTTCCTTGGGGGATGTCCGCCATCAGGTAGGCAACACCCTTAAAGCCGTACTGGAAAGCTACCGTTTCCAGACTTTCGGGGAATACAGCGCACTGCTTTCCACACTCAACATCGAGGCGAAACAGGTCAGGGGGGAGTACACCGGCATACCCTACACCGGCATTGTCTATTCTGCCACGGATGATACCGGCAAGGTGGTCAGTCCGCCGTTCAAGAGTTCACGTTTCGGAAAACGCTTCGGGAATGAACTGTTGGAAAAGCGGATGTTGATGAATCTGAAAGCTCTCAAAGAGGGGAAATGGGCACCCTCCATACAGGCGGACATCGCCCGTGCCTTGCGGCAGGCGGATTCACGGAAACGGTTTGTGGAACTGCTGGGGCAAAAAAATATCGATGTGGTGTTCCGTGAGAATGAGCGGGGACGTATCTACGGTGTCACCTTCATTGACCACGACCGACGGGAAGTGTTCAACGGTTCACGCATGGGCAAGGAGTTTTCCGCCAATGTGTTCAACGACTATTTCAAATGGTTGGAAAACATACCCGAAAAGGAACGGGGCGGACATTCCGCTACAGAACTTCGGCAGCATCACCGCCACGAATCCGGCAGCACGCTCGAACTGGCGGCGGGCATACTTTCGATGGAAACCAACCCGCGTGACTATGAGGAGGAAGCCTTTGCACGCCGCATGAAGAAAAAGAAGAAGACCGGACGCAAACGTGGCATTTAGACAAAACAAGTATCAACCCATTTATATACAATTCTTATGCAGCAGGAAGACGATTTGAGGGCGCTTGCCAAGATCATGGAATTTGGCAGGGCCGTGAGTATTTTTCTTTTGGTGGTACACGTCTATGTGTATTGTTATCCGAGTATCACCACGTGGCACTTGAACCTTGCGGTGATGGACAGGATTCTGGTGAATTTCAATAATACGACCGGGATTTTCAACTGCATTCTCTGGAGCAAACTGTTGGCAGTGCTTCTGCTGGCCGTTTCCTGTCTGGGTACGCACGGAGTCAAAGGTGAAAAGATAACCTGGCCTAAAATTTATGCGGCGCTGGTGGCAGGATGCGCACTGTTCTTTCTAAACTGGTGGTTGCTTGAGCTGCCATTGCCGCACGCGGCAAATACCGCATTCTATATTTTTACTCTTACGGCAGGCTATCTCGCCCTGCTGATGTCGGGGCTATGGATGAGCCGCCTTTACAGGCACAACCTCATGGAAGATGTGTTCAATATGGAAAATGAGAGTTTCATGCAGGAAACCCGACTGATGGAGAATGAGTATTCGGTAAATCTCCCAACGAGATTCTATTATAAAAAACGCTGGAATAACGGATTTGTCAATATTGTCAATATTTTCCGTGCCTGCATGGTTATCGGGACACCAGGTAGCGGCAAGTCCTATGCGATAGTCAACAGTTACATACGCCAGCTTATAGCCAAGGGCTTTGCGATTTACATCTACGATTACAAGTTTGATGACCTGTCCACCATAGCCTATAATTCTTTGTTGAAGAATATGGACAAGTACGAGGTCAAGCCCCGGTTCTATGTCATAAATTTCGACGATCCGCGCAGGTCTCACCGATGCAATCCTATCAATCCGGAATTTATGACGGACATTTCCGATGCGTACGAGGCGAGCTATACGATAATGCTCAACCTCAATCGCACCTGGATTGAAAAGCAGGGTGACTTTTTTGTAGAATCCCCCATCATTCTGCTTGCTGCAATAATCTGGTATTTGAAGATTTACAAGAACGGGATTTATTGTACGTTCCCGCATGCGGTGGAATTACTGAACAAGCCTTATTCGGACCTGTTCACCGTCCTGACTTCCTATCCGGAGTTGGAAAACTACCTTTCTCCTTTCATGGATGCATGGAAAGGAGGGGCGCAGGATCAGCTCCAGGGCCAGATTGCTTCGGCAAAAATCCCCCTTACGCGTATGATTTCCCCACAACTATACTGGGTGATGACAGGAAATGATTTTTCGTTGGATATCAACAATCCGAAAGAACCCAAATTACTTTGTGTCGGCAACAATCCGGACAGGCAGAACATCTATTCGGCTGCACTCGGACTATATAATTCCCGTATTGTCAAACTTATCAACAAGAAAAGACAGCTCAAATGTGCCGTAATCATCGATGAGCTTCCCACCATTTATTTCCGGGGGCTTGACAATCTGATTGCAACGGCACGAAGCAACAAGGTGGGCGTACTTTTGGGTTTTCAGGATTTCAGCCAGCTGACCCGCGATTATGGTGAAAAGGAGTCCAAGGTTATTCAGAACACGGTAGGAAATATATTCAGCGGGCAGGTGGTCGGAGAAACCGCAAAGACACTTTCTGAACGCTTCGGCAAGGTGCTCCAGCAGCGTCAGTCCGTTTCCATCAACCGTCAGGATGTTTCCACTTCCATCAACACGCAGCTTGACTCGCTTATCCCGGCATCCAAGATTGCCAATCTGTCGCAAGGTACGTTTGTCGGGGCTGTGGCGGATAATTTTGGCGAGAAGATAGAACAGAAAATATTCCATGCCGAAATTGTTGTAGACCATGCGGCGGTCAGTGCGGAAGAAAAGGCCTACAGGAAAATCCCTTTCATCAACGAATTCAAGGACAAGGACGGTAATGACATCATGATGCAGCAGATTCAGCGTAACTACGACCAGATCAAGTCGGACGCGCAGGCCATCATCAACGAAGAGATGGGCCGTATCAAAAACGATCCGGAGTTATGCAAGCGATTGGGGCTGGATAATGAAAAAACATCCAAGAAGGAGTAATCCTTCCTCTCATTAAATATCAAGATGAAGTGTGTGGGGGGATTTTCCCATCAATTTCCCCCACATATTATTAGGTCGGAGCTCTGCAATAGGGGTATTCCTTTCATCTACTTCCCGAACTCCACGACAATCTCCGTCACTTCCCCATGTACTCTCCGCACATTCAGCACCCGTGCAGGAATCCCATGGTTGAAGCAGCATTGGATAAATTCCATTCCGATGAACACTCCTGTATTGTATTCCCCTGTATCGTTCTTCGTGTTTTTGCAGAAAGTTACGGTTCCTTTCATCTTTTCATTCCTTCTCTTGCGGTATTGCGCTTCCTTTTCAAACATCATAAAGACTTCTCCTCTGACAATCTGCACCTGTTGGCCTTCGGTTTGTAGGAATTGCAGGTAACTTTCCAGCAGGTCTTCCGGGCATCCGCTATGGGATAGCATGTTTCTTATCCCTTGTATCTGAATCGAATTTTCCATTGCTTTTTATTTGGCTATGATTATCTTTTTATCCTTGATGACAAGTGTGTCTTTCCCGCCATGATTCGTCAGGCTTACATCCTTCAAGTCAATACGGCTGTTGGAAATGGAAAACTCCTGATGAATCGTATCGTTCCGCAGGAAGTGGATGTCCTGTTTGTACAGGTTCGGAATGGAAAAGAACAGGGCTATGATTCCGCCCATGCAGCATACCATCAACAGTGTAAAGGCAACAAACCACCGCTGGTATTTTCTGTCATCCAAAACCTTCACTTCAACCGGTGCTGGCTCTTCGTTGATTGTTGCCTTTTTCTGGTTGCATATCACGCGGCATCTCAAATTGGGGAATTCATGCAGGCTGAACAGGTCTGGAATCTGTTGCAGGAATTGCAAGTATTGTTTGGTTTCCATCTGCACTTCCAGTTCCATGGTTACACGGATGACACTTCTTTTCATTATCTTGGGTTTTCCTGTTGCCCCCGTGGGTTTGGCTACATTGACAGGACGGATGTCCGATGCGCCTGTGTCTACACTCATGGCAAGCTCCACTCCGGTGTTTCCTAAAGAGGGGGAATCCGTAGGATGGGGTCCAAAAGATGAAGAACTTTCTGCACCTTCATATTCCGCTATCAGGTCTGCTATTTCTCGCACCTCGGTTACTGCCACGTTCTTTGCCTCTGCATTCACAAAGGTTTCCACTTTGGTCTTCACCCTGTCGGTCAGAAAGGCTTTTATCTTGTCTTCGCTTTTCTTATGGATAAGATAGCTTGGATACTTCTTCGTGAAGTTCCGGGCTATATTTTCCATATAAGATATACTATAATCATAATTTAAATTAATTGAAACATAAACTATTGTATCAACCTTAAAAACATTCTGTAACATATGTGTTGATTTGATATTATCTAATTCTTTTTAAATCGCCCATTAATTGAATAACCGTATCAATATAAGGAGCAATCTTTACTATTTGAATATTATCAATACAATCCTTTCCACCTGCAACTAAAGCAGGAACATAGCCATAACATTCATCTATCTTAGGCATCGCCTTCACTTCCTTTATTGTATTATATTCATTCAATAAAAACCAATTTTCAAGACAACTCTTATTGAAAATTACTATATTTAACAATATGTCAATATTTTCTGATAGAATTTTAAAAGTTCCATACCTTATATTAATAAAAACGACGTAATCTCCAATTACATGATTCTTAACATAAGCAAAAATATCTCCAAAAACAGTTATCATAAATGGAGTCACTGTTTCATAATCATACATAGGATAACATTCCTCTATAATATACTGATAGTCATTCGGTATAATAGTTCTAAACAAGCCATTACAATAAATGCCAATACCAGCTATTCTCCAAAAAGAAATTAGTTTTTCCGAAACCAAATTATTGTATTGTCGGATATAATCCTCACTAAACTCTTCCAATTTTATAGAATTTCCACTTCTTTCTAAAAATTTCTCAAACATACTACTTAACAATTTCTAAGTTTTCAACTAAATTTACATTCATCTTTATTTTTTTCTGCTCCTCTTCTGTTATAGGAGGAGGGTCTGTTATTAATTTTAACAATTCATTTTCAATATTAAGAGAACGACCTTTTTCTATACTTCCCCATTGTGACCCAATGGACGAATTTATTCTTTTATTTCCCATTTGAGTCACCACATCAACATATCCTCCTGCTATCTGATCAGGATTATGTAATGCTGCTAAGCCTTCCAATTCTGAGTCAACCATTGCCTCTATAGCCTTAATATCCATATCTTCATACAATAAAAGATACTCATCAATTTTAGCATTCCTATATCTATCCCTAAAATCTTCTTGAATTTTCTTAGATTTAGGATTACGCCCATATTTTTTAAAATTCTCCCTATTTTTCAGCCACTCAAATATAGTCATATTATTTATTCCATCCTGCTGCATTTGCAATTGCTTCCTCATTTCAATTTCATAAAATGGATCTTTTTGAAATTTCTTCTTTAATTGAAATGGAGGTTTTACAAAAATTACAGAAAGACTTTTCTTATTTGAATCATTGCTAACCGAATCATCTTTCCTCTCGGTAGAAGTTTGATATATAATTGAAACATCCGACACCTTCCACACCTTCTCCCTAACCTCCAGATTATTCCTTTTGATAATCCCCGGTGACAAATACAGCACCATCATCATCGGAGAGTTTCCTACACTCATATACTCTTCTATTTTCACACAGAAGCAGTCCCAGAACCGGAAAATGTCCGCAATCTCCACTTCGTTGTAGATGAAATGGATTTCCCCGTTGTGCATGGCTCCTTCGTTCAGCCAGTCATAGAAGAACTGTTCTTCACCCTTGCACTCAAACGCAAGCGTAATCAGGTCTCCCTCGACCGGCAGACACTCCCGATTGCCGATTTCCTCGCATACTTGGATGTGGAGTTGTATGATTTTTCTCAGATTCGGGTCATCATAGTGCCGGATGTGGCACCGATAGTTATAATAGAGTATCGGCACCTCCATTCCTCTTATTTTCAGAATAGTTTCATAAATCATGATAATACAGTTTCAGGTGAATGACTATGGTAATAGGTCACGGCTGATCCAATAGTATGTCTGCCCGTTGGACTGGAACGGCTTGCCGGCGGCTTCGTCCAGCAGTTTTTTCTTTTCCTTGAAATATTCAATCAGCATGTCCAGCTCCGCATCCGTAATCATTTTCTTTTTCCGCAAGTCCTTGACACGGTAAACTTCAAAGAAAGGATAGTCGGTCGGGCAGGAGGTAAACCTTTGCAAGACCTCTGATAGGGGCATTCTCAGGAAAGTCTTTCTCCCTACCTTGCAATATCTGTCCCTGTTGCGCTCTGAAAGGAAATGTCTGACCAGTTTTCTCCTTGCACGGCGGGTTGAGGCATATTCCGGTGCGTTCAGGCTGTCCGTCTTTACACGTACGGTAGATTCTTCGGCATCTGCCTGTAGGTAGTCGTCCGGACAGTCGCAGATATCCACCTTCGCTTGCTTTTTCTTTTTGACCGCTTCGTATTTATAGTCAACGATCAGCTTGGAGGGTGCTTCCACATACTTTCTCAACCGTTTGAACTCCTCTTCGTTGACAAGCAGATAATAGTCCAGTGTGGAGGACAGCGAGTCCGGCAGTACGATTGGCTGTGCAGGCAGGCTCCAGGCAGGTTCGGTATCCGGAAGTACGGATAGCATGGGGTGTACCCCCGACTGGCGGATATGGTAATAAGCTGTCATTGTCGAATCTGTCCTATATCGGTGTGTACCCACTTCGTCGAATGCCCTTGCCAGACTGTTGCTCAGCAGGGTATTGTCAAACTTCACTTGTATCAGCATGGAATCCACGGCGGTGGTCAGTCCTTCCAGTTCCAGCGATTCGTTCTTTTGCGGAAACACCAGCCATCCCTGTGTCATGCTCCGATTTGGAAAGTCCAGACAATAGGTGTTATGGTTCACCTCCGCATATTCGTTTTCATTTCTGATTTGTTCGGGATATACAATCAGTTCCCGTTTTTTCCGGCTGATGCGTGGTGCCGAGCAATCTATCATGTTCCCGATTTGCAGCACGAAGTTGTTGAAGTTATCCGGTTCTCCTCCGTAGAGCTGGAAGCCGATCATGCGGCAGTTGTTTTTTACCAGCTTGTTCACCAAGGTGGAGTCTGCCCACTCGCTGTTGAACCCTTTATCGCCGATGACAACCAGGATATTGGTTTCATCTGGACATTTGTTGAATTGCTCCACTCCGATCCGAAGGCCGGACCAGCTGCCGAATCGTCCGTATGTAGGTTTCAGTTGCTCGGCATTACGTGCTTTGGCGGAAAGGAAATCAAGCAGCTCCATGTAGTCGGGAGTCAGTTTGCAGATGGGGTCTTTCCGGCTGTCCGGTTCGTTGAAGGTAAGCACGGCACCGAACCTGAAAGAAAAGCTGTCGTCATTCACCAGTTGCGATTGCAGTCCTTGGATGGCATTCACCACGGCTGGAAACCGTTGGATGGTGTTCTCTTTTCCTTCCAGGACAAACATGAGGTTTATTTTTTGCAGGTCCTTCTCTATCTTGTTTTTGAAAGTCCCGTAATAGATTGGATTGCCGTTGACATTCAGCACATAGCTTTCCCGTTTGTCGATGACCGGCATCGGAAGCCGGGTTTTGAAGCAGAAGCTCGTGTCATTGTTCCGGTAGGACAGTACCGGGCTGTAGCGGATAGCAGGCTGGCTGGCCGAAAGTTGCAGTTTCCGCTTCAGGTCGTTGGATGATAGCGGCAAGGTGTCTTTCCGTTCCCTGTCTTTAAAAACAAGCGTGCTGTCCGGCAGCGAGGTTATGTCTATATGGAGCTGCTGTTCGGGGGCGGTCAGCAGGCGTTCGTCTATCCATCCGATGACAGCATGCCCTATGCTGTCTGCGTCAAGCTGCGGCTTGTCTGCCACGAGGGTGCATCCTTTGTCTTCCGATATTTGATAAGGATATACGACACTGTAAAATGGAATCTTGCCAGCCTCTTGTGTCAGGTCTGTATTTTTGAACAGTTTTACGGAGTCGTTGGCAAAATACGTTTTTGGGGTGGCCAATGCCACGCTGTCGTTCAGCATGACCACCTGTTTGTTTTTGAATCCGGTAACAATGTCGGTAAAGCCGCTCCGGGTCAGCAACAGGTCGTTTTGGTTGATCCATCCGCAGTATTTTGCCTGTTTCCATTCTTTCAGTTTCCCGTTTTTCAGAATGGCTGGGTCGTATTGAATGACTCTGAGCCAGTCTCCTTTTCGCTTGATGACGAGAAATGCGTCCATGTATTTCACAGACTGCATCTCGTTCTTTCCGCTCGGACTCAGATAGGATGTTCCTGCTTCATTGGCAAAGACAATCCACGGGGTATGCTTGGGCAGTGTCTGGCTGCGGGGAGCCTTTACCCCTTCTATGGAATAGTTTCGCATATATTCACGGGGTACATTCTTTATCCGCATAAAACGGTGTACCGGTCCGCAGGATGCCATACAGATGATGCACCCGCAAATCCATCCTCCTTTTATGAGTGTCGATATGCAATTCTTTTTCATGCCTCATTTGTTTTTTTGTTCGGAAAAGCGTTCGTGCTGTGTTACCATCAGCTGCATCACACATTCGTTGCTCAGGTTGTCTCCCATATCGACGAACACCTCGTCTATAAGGGTTTTCCTGCGTGCTATGATTTTCAGTCCTTGGCAATAGGAATAGAAATCATTCTTCTTGCTGTTGTTGACGGTTACCGCTATGTCCGGATTTCCGCAAAGGTATTTCTTCAGGATATAATTGTAATGGGTATTGAACGGCTTGCCGTCCACGATGGCTTGCAAGTGTTCACGGATGTCATTGCCGATGATGACAAGCACGTCTGTCGAGTCGTTCTCCGTATATTGGGGAAGGATTTCAATGGTGTGCCGGACCGGATATTGGGTATTCTCCGTAGTCAGCAGAACCTCGTATATGCCGGGTTCTGTATAGGCGTAGAGTGGATTCTGCTCCCGCGAATCGACAATTCCGGATTCTCCGAACTGCCAGCGCCATTCTTTCGACGGACCGTATCCTTTGAAAGATACGATTTCTCCTTGAAAGGCGGTTGCCGGTGCTTTCATCCTGACAAGCTCGTCGCTTCCGTAATCATCCCGGCTCCTGTGTACTGTGATGATCTGTTTCCTTTCCAGTCCTCCGTCCACTTGAAGGCGCACTTGGTAGCGTCCCGGTTTCTTGAACACGTATTCTCCGCTCCGTTCGTGTGATATGTCCCCGTTGCCGAATTCCCAAAGCCAGGAGCGTGCGTTGCGGGTGCTGTCTGCATAATGGACCGTTTCTCCGGTTTCCACCTCTATGGGGGTCAGTGTCATACGCACGGTGCGGCTGGAAAAGAACAGCCGGATCAGTATGGCGACAAGGATGCACAGCAGCATGGCTGCGATTACGAACAGAATCTTTCTGGTATAAATTTTTCCCATGTCATTTGTTTTTAGTTCCTGAGCGCAAGTCTTCCTCCTTTTTCTGCAAGCCTATCTCGCACTCCTCCAGATTGGCTTTGAACAGACTTATGTTTTGTCCGATACTCCATAGCTGTTTCCTGTCGGACAGCCACATGGCATAAAAGTCGGCAATGTGCATGAACAGCTTGTATCGCTTGTCCCAGCTGTTCCTTTCGTATGTGTTCCGCAGGTTGTTTATCAGATAATGGATGTCGTCTTCTTCATACTGGGCGTAAACGCCCGGTTCAAATGTTTCTATTTTACGGAACAGGGAGTCCACCGGCAACTGGCTTTCCGCTTGTTCCTGCTGGAAATCCTTGATGCGGTTCATCTTGATCTTTACGAACTCTTTCTGTTCAAACATCTTGAAATCTGAGTTCCACATGAAGATTACCAGACAACACGCTACGGTTGTCAGGAAAAAGAACAGGAATACATAGGCATGTCCCATGAATATTTCCCGTTTGTTCATTGTCTTTCTGTTGTTGTCCATGGCTTTCCGTTTTATTGTTTGTTGCCGCCGGAACCCACATTCAGGTTACGCCTTGTTTTCCAGTTGTCTTGGATGCACTGCATCAGGTCTTTCTTCACCATCTCTTCCTGGATATTCAGCAGACGGATGGAGTCTTTTACCCCGAGGAAGATGTTGAGGTTTTCCAGCAGCTGCCTGTAAAGCCTGCAATCTTTGGTGTCCATGCCTTGGACATATTTGAGCAGGTTCATCTTGCGCGTACTGACAACGCTTTGCAGGAGCTTGTCGTTTATTTGCGGTGAAGTGTTCATCAGTTTCATGTACTGGTAGATGGAGTCCATGCTGTTCGACAGGGACAGCTCTTTGGCATAGATATGGTCATATTCCAGTGCCTGCTCCGTGATTCGCTTTACTTCTATGCCGGAGGTTTTCAGGAAACAGGCAAAGATGCTTACCGCAAGGATGGTGCAGCATGTCAGATAGCCCGCGAATCTCAGATAGGCTTTCCTTACTTCTGTGTTGTTTTTCGGTTTCATATAGGATGATGTTTTATATTCATAAATAGGTGCTGATACCCAGATAGGCGCCTTGTTCGGTTGGGGTTCCCAGCCTGAACCGGGCATCTTCCTGCTGGATGATGTAGCGGATCTGTATCTCCTTGTCCGAGGGAAGGAACAGTTCTGTCAGCGCATTCAGTATTTTACTGTCGGCAGCGCCGGGAAAGAAGCTCTCCATCCGTCGGGCGGACAGTGGACCGATTTCTACCAGCATCTGGTAGGTGCCGTCGGCAAAACTGTTTCCCAGAACCATGTCGTCTCCCAGAATGCAGCTTCCCAATTTGGGAATAAGGCAGGAATCCACTTCCACCACGCATTTGTCTCCTCTCTTGATATGCACGGGCACACCGGTCAGAATGGTCATGCACTCGCCGGCTTTGGAGAGGCTCGCTGTAATCTGTTCCATATAGGCCAGCATATGGATAAGCATGACCGCCAGATGGGTCGGCAGCAGTTCCAGTACGGGCCATTGACCGGAAAAGATGCTTACGAAATCCGGATGTACGTTCATCTCGTCAATGCGGCGTTCCTTATTCTGGAAGGCTACCAGCATATGGTCCAGGGAGATTTCGAAAGGCTTGAAGAAACGGCGGGCGAAAAATTCCTCTTCGCGGTGGATGCGGATTTCGTCCAGCACCTGTTCCTTCGATATTTTCTCGGACTGGTAAAGGTTCTTGTGGAATATGCCTTCGGGCAGCTCGTCATAAAGGCTTCTCCTGTTCACATAAAGATACAGGTAATCCGTCAGGTCATAATGGGAATATTCCGGGTGGATGTCATGGATGTCTTTCGAGAATCCGCGCCGGATGTCTCCCCGTCTGAATATGAGGGTACGCTCTGCATCATACCCGGCCTCTTTCAGTCCGCTGGCCACCACTTCCGCCTTGAAGTCGGTATCCGGCAGGTTGAATGAATGGGAATGTTCGTCAAACCGTACTATTTTATCTTGTTCTTCCGTCATGTCCGTTCGCTTATAGGGGATTAGTCCAGTATGTTCCAGCGTGACTCGCTCGATTCTTTCGGTTGTCTGGAGCGTTCGGCGACAACGATGTTTTCCTTGTGCTTGCCGATATATTCCAGACGGCTGAGGGTTGTCCACAGGTCATTGAACAGGTATAGGAAACGTTCCGCCGTAACCATCAGTTGGCGGATATTGTGGTGGTTGTACAGCAGCCCGCAATTTTCCCTCAGCAGGCCTTCGTAGGCACCGGGAGTGATGCCGTTCCATTCGTTGAAGTATTTCAGCAGGTCCTCCTTGTCTTCCTTGTCCATGAAACTCAGGCATACATACAGGCGGTGAGCCAATGTGGAGAATACATTCAGGAAGTGTAGCGGTGAATAGTATTGCCCCTCGTTGCGGAAGGAGAAGTAGATATCGGATATGAACAGCATGACATGGCGGCACAGCATACCGATGTTGGTGGCCAGGCTGGTCTGTTTTTCTGCATTCTCCACTTTGGCAAGGATGTCAAACGAAGCTTTTTCTATGGAATCCACGAGTTGCCCGAATTTGGTATAGTAGCCTTTCAGGTCCGGATGGCTGGACATGCTTGTGCATGGCGGGATGAAGTTTCCGTCCACTTCACAGCGGTTTCCGTTCTTGCGCAGGCGGCCGATCAGCAGAAAGTGTCTTCCCAGCTCGCTTCCGTCGGTCTGTCCGCTCGGCAGCACGCTCAACGCATATTTGGGTAAGGCATTGGGCTGGCGTGGACTGATTTCCTTCTCGTTCGGAATACCCGAAGGAAGATGCTCGAAAGGGTCTGCCATCAGTATGACATCCCACCGCTTGTCCTTTTCTTCTTCCTCTTCTGTAGGGATATGGAAACTGGCGGTGAGTTCGTCATCCTCACCGGCATCATAATCTATCAGGTAACCTCCGGAAGTAAGGGCGTGGCAACGTTTCAATCGGACTTCCAAGGTGCCTGTAACGAGTTCCGTAATGCTGAAATCGCCGGAAACCGGTTCTCCTTTCTTGAATGGCAGGAGTCCGTAGGTATTGCGGTTCAGATGAAACGACTGGTATTCGCACAACCGGTCCGTAAAGTGGTCTTCCTGTTGGGTGAAATGCCCTTTGTTGACGGGCATTCCGTCCGCCCAGTTTACCAGCGGATATTTTTTCTTTTGGCTCTGTTTTCCTATCATAATGTTTCTATTTAATATTCGTTATACTTTATAAGTTCGTTTGCCACACGCTTGGCTATGATTACATCGTGTCTTTTCAGCTTGTTGCCGGCAAGTGTAACGTCGGGGTCTATATAGCGCCGTCTCTTGAAAAAGGACGGTTTGGTATAGAATACCCATTCGTAATAGGCTCCTCCTTCATTCTTATATACGATGGGCGAAGACGGTGATTTGAGGTTGCAGTCGTCAATCATGCGCTGGAACCACTGCCCGAAGATGACATCCTCGGATGCCTTGCCGGTTATGCGTTCCGATGCGGGGTCATCCACCCTGCGGAATATGTCCACATCCATTACGATGCTCCGTTCACGGTTGATGTACAAGGTATCCGAGTCATATTCCTCCGAATATTTCCATACTTTATAAATTTCAATGGGTATGTCGAAATAGCTGTTCACCGTTTGGGAATACAGGAGTGGAAATGCAAAGGGCAGCAGGCAGGTGGAGGCCCAGATGCCGTACTGGAGTTCGTTGCAGAGGTTGAACACTACGGAAAAGAGTCCGGCTCCCAGAAGCATGACCGTAACCGTCAGCAGGCATTGGATGCCGAAAGAAGGCATTTCCTTGCTTGACGCGAACACTTTGCGAAGGATGAGCCGGTTGTAATATCCGGCAGTCCAGTACAGGATGACCAGCAGGATGTAGGCATAAGGCATGAAGTTATAGTCCATGAATCCGGACAGGCCGGGCAGGGCAAGGATTATGCCGCACAGCAGCAGATACGCAATCAGTTTTTTGTTGTTGAGCAGTTTGTTCTTGCGTGCGATAAAATAGGCCGCGATTCCGAAAATCACGGTCAGCAGCGGCATCAGCAGGTACGATGAAATGAGATGTTGGGTAACTGGGTTCATAAGTATGGTATTTATGCTTTATTGTATTCTATGAATATCCGGTAGTTGAATGTGTCCGGCGAACAGGCCGAGAGTTTGGTACGCAGATTGTCTTTTATCTGTTTTTCCTGCGAAGGCTCATCCAGTTTCGTTCCAAGAATCAGATGGACTTCTTTGGTTCGGATCAGTCCTTCGTGCGGCATCGGGCTGATTTCCACCCCGTTCCGGATTTCTGTCCGCACCAGCAGTTCTCCGAGTTCTTTTTTGCAGAAGCTGGCTATGTCGTTCTGTGTCAGGACACGGCCGTGCGAAATGAAGGCGTATTTGTAGATGTCAATCCGTTCTCTGTTTTGGGGGGCTTGTTTCCCGCCGTAGGTGGTACTGACCAGAGCCAGTGTCTTCGGGTCCAGGTAAGTGGTGGCATTGGGGGACAGGTTTACGCCTGCCTGTATCCGGTTTCCTACCTCACAGTTGGTTGTCCAGTATTTGACGGTAATCTGCCCCTTGCCGGACAATTCGTCAATCATAAGGTAATAAGGTGTTTCCCTGAACTCGTTCATGTTGTCCGCTGTCTGTTTCATTTGCGCCATCAGCTGCTCCATCTGGATGGTAAGTGCCTGTAGCTTGATGCTTGATACGGCATTGAAGGCATGGGTCTCGTCATCCAGCAGGTCGGACAGATAGCCGAGCAGCTCCTTGGCGGAACGGGAGTCGAAACGCTCGCATCCTCCTTTGCGGATGGAGTAGGTTCCATAGCTTTCCGTGGAATCCTTTGCGGAATAGAGGAGTTCATGGTAGTTCTTTCCGTCAGAATCCTTCACGCTGTGTACGGACAGAAGGGATTCGTAGCTGCCCGTGCGCAAGGGTATCACCCTGAAAGTTTCCTCAAGGGTGGTCGTCTGTTCGTGAAGCGTCTTGTTCTCTACAGGCACGATGTTGATGCCGGCATGAAGTTCTTCAAGGACTTCCGTTGTGAAATGGGCGGGGAACTGTATCTTCACCCATACCAGCTTGTCCTGCATCTTCTCCAGAACGGCCTCTTTGAAACAGGACCGCAGGGTGTCCGGAAGGTTTTTCCTGCAGGAACCGTCGAGTGGAAAGGACTGCGATACCTTCAGAAAATGTTTGCTGTAAATATCCATGACTTCCTTGTCTATGACGGACATTACGTCATAGTCTTGGAAAAAGGCACGGGTTGGTTCTTTCTGTATGGTTGTCTTTTCATGGATTCCCCCTTCCATCACGACTGTCTTCCCTTCTACGGACCATTCCGTACAGGGGAGCAGGAGCAGATATTCATAGCTCTCCGTAAGGTTGGGAAAATCTAGATAGAACGAAAAGTCTTCAAGGTCGGAAATGGATTCATCCACCGCCATTCCTAACCAGACGGTACGCGGAGACATCCTTGTCTCTGCACGGGCAATCATGGTCTTCTCCAAGGTAGGGGCTATCCGGTAGAGAAGGTCGTCGCAGACCATATATTTCACGTCGGCTTTGTGCAGCAGGGTATCGCAGGCGGGATAAAACGATACGCTTCCGGTCGATAGCTTCCGGGTAAGCGAGTCGCTCTCGTAATACATGCCCGATTCCCGGGTTATCAGGTAACACGGTTCTATGGGATAGGCGTGTACGATGCCGTGTGCGGGAAAGGGTGAGGTAAGGATGTCCGGGGTAAGGATTCGGGCGGTCTTTTCCAGCAGCCTTGTCTCGATGGCGGTAAAATCCTCTCCCAGCATATATATCTCGTTGGACAATGCTTCCAGCAGGAGCTTGACAACCGGGTCGAAGTTTTCCGCCTTTTTTATTCCCCAGAAAGCCGCAGCGTATTTCAGCATACGGTTTCTGATTTGCTCTTTATTGTATTTTTCTGTACTCATAATCCTTTCATCGGGTTGAAATCGGTCCTAAATAGATTACATAATAGAAACACCGTTTTTCTCCGGTATGTACCAGGGTTCCATATACATATACTTGTACACGTTTCTTTACGGCGGGAGCATCAAATACATTGTCCTGTCGGGTGGTGTCATCAATGATGACACGTACATTTACACCCGTAAGCCGCTTCTCGTGCCGGGTAATTGCCTTGGTTATGTATTCCGAGAATTGTCCTTCCCAACGGGTGTGTGAGACAATGCTTTCAAAGTCGAGAAAAAAGATCTCACAGCCGAACTCCTTGTCAAAGGCATGTTCGCCGGGAGCCGTACTGATCAGCAGTTCGATAAACTGGTCGATGGACTCGATTTCCGAGCAGGATGCAAGACGGCTGTTTTCCACATCCTCGCTGAGCAAGGCTTCAAAATCCAGGGGCAATTTGCAAAACTTTGTTTCCATACTTGTCAGTGCCATTCGTTTTCAAATTCTTCGTCTATGAATTTTAGTGTTCTTGCGGCAAACAGAAGGACGATGCTGCTGGAATTGGAGATACGGTCAACCTTGCGTTGCAGACGGATGCAGTTCCCTTCCACAAAGCGCAAGGCAAATGCCGCTTGTTGGTCGGGTTGCTCCTTCAGGTAGATCCGTATTTCGCCGTCTTCATGGGAGTGGCTGTATGCGGCCCATCTCAACAGCTCGTCACCCGGCATCCCGCTGAGGGTACAGGTGACGAATCCGCCGTATGCCTCACCTTCAGGCAATCCGTCACGGTCTGTATTCCGCTTGAATTGCAGGTCGAACTCTTCAATGCTGTATGTCTCATGGCAGACGGACAGCCGCATCACGTAGCGGTCATCCGGCATTGAGGATTTTTTGTTTCTGAACAATGAAGTGAACCAGTTCATGATTATAAGTTTAAGTGACACGAATCGCCGGTCTCCATTTCCCGGAAGTGGATGAATAGTGAGGTACGGCTCTCTTTGGTTGTTGAATGCACATTGAAATCAAGGCATTTTGCTCCCTTGAAACGGATGATCTCTTTGGGAGTACCGGGCAGGCCGGAAGTGTTCATCACCTCTCCGTCCTTCAGGATTCTTGAATTGAACATCCATTCCAAGAGTTCCTCTGTAGGAAATCCGGCAATGCTTACCCGTATTTTACCGCCGTAGGTCTTCCCGGTTACCTTTCCGTTAGGAGTGGTTTCTTTCCGGAAGTCATACTCGTAGCCCAGCAGGTCGTATGCCTGCACTTCTTCATGCTCCGAGGGTTCGGCTGTCCAGAACTTGATATACGATTGTGCACTCATATCCTTATGTTATTTTATTCTTCTTCACTCATCAGATTGGTTTGCAGCATGGCGGTCAGGGTCCGTTCCTCGTTCATGCGTGATTCAACGAACAGTACCGTGTCTTGGCTGTCCAGATGCTTGCGTACATAGGCTCGCAGGTAGGCTTTGAATGCCTGTACCTTTGTCCGGTATTCCTCTAAGGGAAGGGCAAAGATATCTTGCGTCCCGACCCGTTCCAGACCGTATCTCTCCAGTTCTTCTTCAAATGACTTTTTTGATTGATCATTGGAGATTGTATAAATTATTAATACCTTATACTCTTTCATAAACAATGAAATTAAAAAAATAAATAGGGTGTCCAGTTTGATGTTCCAGCTTTTAGTTCAAAAAAGATATGATGCAAGTTCCAAAGTGCTGATAATCATATCTCTTTAAAATATATTGATTCAATGAATTAGCTATGCTTTTTTGTATGTTAAAATTGTACCTAAAAACAATAGTGTTATAGTTAATAATCAATATCTTAAGTTGTTAAATCAATACCAAAAACGAGAGCGTAGAACTGGACACCCTAAAAAATAAAGCAAATCCTAATAATACAATAAAAGGAGTAAATATGAAAAGATATGCCCATACATTAGAACTATGTTCATAAATTTTTCTTTCCATAATTCGTTCATTTCTATGTTTATACCGATAATAAAAATAGAGACTACTCCATAATAAAATCATAATAATGAAAACCACCAAAAACACATTACTTGGATTTTTTTGTGGTGAATATCCCATTATAATATAATAGTATATAATTGCAATATCTGCCAAATAGAATAATAAGACTGTAGACATAATAAATGGAACATGTATATTTAAATACATACTTGTGTCCATATATCGAGTCAATACTTGAATTTTATAAAACAAATATTCTAAGATTTTATGCATAACTTTATTCATTAAAATATCCAAAGCCATCTGTAGCTGTATCCACCAAATAGTAAATAGAACTAATAGCAAATCCCCATGGTCCCAATATACCTATATAGGTAAATCCCACATCTAATGCTGCTTTAACAAATTTCTTTTCCAATGTTCTTCCATCTTCTACAAATATTAAGGAAACAGAATAACCAGCAGAAGCATACGAACTCCAGTTTCCAAGCATTTTCATACCTTTTAAATATTTAGTCCCGGTTTTTCCAATTGCTTGAGCCTCTTTAAGTAACTGCTGCTTTTTATCGAGTGAATTAAACTGCTTCCAAGAATAACCATGAAAACTTCTTATTCCATAATCTATTATTTCAGTTTTCGCACCTAACCCAATACCAAAAGCTCCAATTCCTGTATTAATATTATCAAGAATTTCCTTATTAAAGCCCACTCCATCTGTAATGTCAAAATCTTGTTTAATTCCTTTCTCATGTATATAAGAACGAATCGTTTTTGAATCACTCAAAAGAATATTTCCTTTTGAATCTGTAGCTTCTATATAAATAAAATAATTACCACCTTCCTGATTCAAATACACATTAACCTTACCTTGTTCTTTTGGAAAAGTTACAGACCGGTTTCCCACAGCAACAGTTATGGTTCCATTACCATTATCATAAGTTATTCTTTCAATTATATCTTCAGTAGTGTATCCCATGCTCAAAAAGATGCGCTCTGGACTATCATCTATAGCTTGATAAAAAAGAGGGTGTAACTCACAACTGCTCCATTGCACATTACCATCTGTAATCCTGAAAGCCTGTGCTGGCATATACACAGGACAGGTATATCCAATACCCTTGACATAACCTGTATATGGAACTCCTATTGATTTTAGAAACTCAAAATCCTCTAGAGTTATTATTCTATTATTCAGAATATCGCCCATTACTTTACCCACCGATTATCAAATTCAATACCATTCACGCTTACACTCTCTGGAGATAGAATCAGACTTGTTGACAATCCTTGTCCCAAAGCCTCTATAACCCGTCTCAGATTGACACAATATGCATTCGTAAACGCCACCTCAAACACGATTCCGGACGTTCCAGTCTTGAACAGAACTGCCCCGTTCTTTTTCACCCACGGTTTCACAGCCCATCCGTAGATGTTGCTTTTCACCGTCTGCGAAAGGGTTATCATGATTCGTCCTCCACGCACTTCGCCTTCCGGTTGGTTCTTTAGGTTATCTACTGGCTGGTGAAAACCTATTTTGAACTGTTCCACTGCATATTCGTCGCCGTCAACGCTGAATATGACATTCACGTTGCTGTCCACTTGCGGAAAATTAAAAAGTCCCATAACGCTGCTGTTTTTAAAACACCCACTGATTTTCAAACTCTTCTGTACCGAATGCCAGTTTCTGTGCCTGTACGGTCAGTTTGGTCGCAATATAGCTTTTGCCCTGCCGGATATAGCTGATTTCCATATCCACACAGGTCGCTTTCTCAAAGAGTATCTTTTCGAGTGTGGAGCCTTGGTTGTCATGGACTACGATGGCTCCGCTCTGGTATTTACGGGCATCCAGCATCCACTGGATCATGTCACGGTTGGGAAGATGAGGGTAGGTTACATAAAACGTGCCGCCTTTTACCTCGGTCTGTGCCTGTCCTTTGATATCTATCCCTTGGGCAAATCCGAATTCGCAACCGATGAGCTGGTAGCTGTCCTTGTACATGTCGGTCAGTGAGGAGGCAGCCAGGTTGCCTATCTTTAAGAATACGGTATATCCAAACATAGTGTACTTGATTATTGGTGAATATTCCAGGTTAATTCATTCTGTTCGTCCAGACCTACCTCCAGACTTTTTCCTTTGCCCAGCTCCTCGTTGATGATAAGCCGTGAAATCGGTCTGCGCAGATAGTTACGGATTACACCGGCCACTTGGCGGGCACCGTATTTGGGTGTGAATCCTTTGTGTGCAAGCATCTTACGGGCATCATCGGTGATGGTTATGCCGATACCCTGCTTGTCCAGAAGTTTTCTGACTCCGTTGAACTGTATGTCGAATATTTTCAGGAGTATGTCTTCGCGGATGGGGGAGAACGGAACGATTTCAGACAGGCGTGCCAGAAACTCCGGACGGAAATACTGCCCCATCACCTCCATGATCTGGGTGGTGGACGGAACATTGCCGGACTCAAGTTGCTTGGTCAGCCACTCGCTTCCTACATTGGATGTGAACAGCACGATGGAGTTGGAGAAATCCCCTTCCTTGCCCAGACGGTCATGCAGTTTTCCCTCGTCCATGATTTGCAGGAAAATGTCATATACGGACGGGTGCGCTTTCTCTATTTCATCAAAAAGGACAACGGCGTATGGCTGTTGCCGTATTTTATTGACCAGCATGCCGCCTTCCTCATATCCCACATATCCCGGAGGCGCTCCGTACAGCAGGGCGGCGGAGTGTTCTTCCTTGAACTCGGACATGTCGAAACGGATCATGGATTTCTCGTCATTGAACAGGGCTTCCGCCAGTGCTTTGGCAAGTTCGGTCTTGCCGGTACCGGTGGGTCCCAGCAGGAAGAAGGAGCCGATGGGCTGTCCCGGCTTGTTCATGCCGCTACGGGATTCCAGGATGGCATCCGTCAATGTCTTCAGGGCCTGGTCCTGTCCGACGACGCGTCGCCTCAGATAATCTTCCATATTGAGTAGCCGTTCCTTTTCCTGCGACTGTATCTTGCCGATAGGGATGCCTGTCTTGCTGGCGACAACGGCGGCTACCTCATAGATACCCACCTCCTCTATTTTCTTCTCTGCAAATTGGAGGAGGACGTTCAATGCGTTTCTCAGATAGCCGGTCAGTTCTTCATACTCCTGCAATTCATGGATATCCGCTTCATCGGGTATGACTCCTAAAAGGATGGGGCTTAATTTGTTGTGCATTACGAAAAGCAGCGTTTTCAGTTCTTCGGTCTTTTCCTGAAGGTCCTTTTCGTCCTTTTCTATTTCATCCAGCCCGGATAGCAGGGTCTCCACATTCTTCTTTCCTGTTTCATTGACCATCTTGATGGCGGAGAGCGTCATGTCCAGCAGACCGATGGCGGAATCAGGCAGACGGCGGTCTTTGATATACCGTTTGGCAAGACGGACACATTCGGCTACGGCTTCGTTGCTGATTCTTACATGATGGTAGTCCACGTATTGTTTCTGCACGGAGTGTAGCATCTGGATAGCGGACTTTATGTCCGGTTCGCTTACCTGTATGACCTCGAAACGGCGGCTGAAAGCATGGTCCGGCTCGATGATTTTGCGGTATTCGTCAATGGTGGTGGCGCCGATGACGGTCAGGTCGCCGTGCGACAGTTCGGATTTCAATACATTTCCCGCACCGGTATTTCCTTGTCGGTTGTCCAGCAATACATGGATTTCGTCAATAAACAGGATTGCATTGTCGATATTCCGCAATTCTTTCAGGATGTTTTTCAGGCGGTCCTCGATTTCCCCCTTGTAGGTGGCTCCCGCAATCAGGGAGGCGTTGTCCAGTTCAAATACACGGGTTTCTTCCAGAAACGAGGGCACTTTATGGCTGACTATCTCCCAGGCAAGTCCGTAAACCAGTGCTGTCTTTCCTACTCCGGCATCACCGACAATCAGGACATTGGACTTGCTCCGGCTTCCCAGTATCTCCATGACCATACGGTTTTCACGGTCGCGGTTGATGACCGGATGCAGCTTGTTGGCCGCATCTTCGGTTAGATCCACACAGTATTTGCCCAAGAAGGAGGATGAGGCGGAAGTCGGGGCATAGGACTTCTCCGTAGTGGCAGAAGGACATGCCGGCTGCCCGTTACCTATATATATGGAATGGATATCCTTTTCCAGAATGGGGAAAGACCTGAGCTGGTCGCTGGAAAAAGCGACACCGGGCTTTGCCAGTGCCAATAGCACACAGATGGGATTGATGTCGAACAGCCCGAACTGGATTCGTGCATCGTCTGCGGCACGGAAAACGGCGTCAATCCGTTCCGAAGGCTTGATTTCGGACAACTGGGTGGATTTCGGGCATTGTTCGATATACACGTCCGCCCATTCCTCCAGATAGCCTAAATCCTTGCCTATACTTATTATAAAATCTCTTAACCCTACATCTTTATGAAGTAGAGCCTTCAACAAATGCGAGGGTGTATAACACTCGTTCGCATTTTCACGAGCCACTGCAAGTGCTATGTTAAGCGCAATTTTTACAGAATCATCAAGATTGATGAAACCAACTCCTGTTTCCATAATCGTAAGATTTAAAAATTGCGCAGGAGAACATTGCAAATATAAGGCAAAAAAAATAATTCGGCTATTGTTGGCAGTGTTTTTTTTATGCTTATGGGCATATTTTCGGCAAAAACAAGAAAAAATCATCAAAAGTTCTTTGTAGTTTTCAGAAAATGCCATATATTGGGCGCAGAAATTGAAGGACAAAGATAGGACTGTAGCAGGCCTCCTTTGACCGGATATTTCAAAATCAACTTATTTTTTAATTTAAAACTTTGAGAATATGGCATTTAAAGCGTCATTTAAGTTTTCGGACTCAAGAGAGTTTGATGTACTGACCTGGAGAGTTAAGTTCAATCGTGATGTGGACCCCAAAGGCCGTCCGGCATCTGACATTTATGGTGGCACAATCTATGTGGAAATCGAATCAACTCCCGATACCATTGTGCTGGATAAGATGTTCAAGCAGTACCAGCCCGTAAACGGAAACATCGTCTTCAAGAAAGCGGATGAAGATGCCAAAATGAAGGAATTGGTGTTCGAAAATGGTTATGTGGTGGATTACGAAGAGGCACTGAATGTGGCTAACCCTTATCCGATGACAATCAAGTTCGCCATTTCTGCACAGACCGTGAAGATGGACGAGGCTACATTTGTACAGGATTGGCCGGAAAACAACTAATGGTTGTTTCCTAATCAAAGTTTTAAGGTGCCGGAATATACCAATTCCGGTTATTTCGGCACCAAAAAACATACCGACCAGTCGGATTATTTATTTAAAATCATAGTTTAAGATAGTATGGGAGCAAGTTTTCTGAATTTGGTGGCTACTAAAGTAACCGTGAAAGGAGAAGAACAGAAATTCGTTTCACTGCATCTCCGTCAGGGTTTCAACCGGCATCACACCTTCACTGTGGTGGTGAATTATCTGTCGCCTAACAATACGTTCCAACAGACCCCGGAAAAATTCATCGGCTACATCGGGGAGACAGCCAGCATTTCATTTGTCCATAGGCAGACGGGTGAAAGTTATGACTTCGAGGGAATCATCACTCAAGTGGAAATGGTTGGAAGCATGGGCGAGACAGGCGGAGTGGCCATTCACGGAACAAGCCCTACGATACTGTATGAGAACAACAGGACACTCGATTCTTGGATGGATCAGTCCCTCTCTACCATAATAAAGGAGGTGACGCAGGAGTATGGAAAGGTCAATTTGGTTTCCAATCCCAAGTATGCGGCGCCCATACCCTACATGGCGCAGTATAACGAGAGTGTCTTTGACTTTATGAATCGCCTTTCGGCTCTTTATGGGGAGTGGTTCTATTATGACGGGACGAAAGTGTATTTCGGCAAGCCTGACAGGGACAATACGGAGAAGATTGTTTATGACATGGATTTGGAGGAGGTACGTCTGGTTGCCAATCTGGTACCGGGTAAATCCGCAAGATACGATTATGTAGCGCAGGAGAACAAACAGCATAATGCGGATACGCCTGCCAAACCGGATGGCATGAACGACCTTCAGTCTATTGCACACAGCTGCTCTGAGAAGGCATATACTGCAAAAACGACCTCGGCTGCCGACCCCCATGTAACGGACAAGGCGGAACTGGACGAACAGATGAGGATTGTAAAGAATGCGTCTGGTGCCAATCTTCTGAACATCAAAGGCATAGGAAAGACTTGCCGGATAAGGATTGGTGAAATCATCGATGTTTCTTTCCCTGACAGGATGAAACTGCCTCCTTTAGGCAAGTTCCGTATTGTCGGGATTGAGCATGAGGTACGCCGTGACGGACATTACTCCAATAGTTTTGTCGGTGTGCCGGACGGTACGGTACATATTCCTGTTCCCGATGTGAAGCGACCGTTGGCGTTGCCGGAACTGGCTACGGTGAAGGAAAACAACGACGACAAGGGACAGGGACGTGTGAAAGTGGCTTTCGACTGGCAGAAAAACGGCAAGACAACCAATTGGATCAGGGTGCAGACTCCTAATGCGGGAGTAAGTGGTGCGGTTTCCAAGAATCGCGGATGGGTATTTGTTCCGGAAGTCGGCGATCAGGTTATGGTAAGCTACGAGCATGGCAACCCGGACCGCCCCTATGTTACGGGATCGGTGTTCCATTCCGGTTCAGGTAAAGGAGGGGACAAGGACAACAAGGTCAAGAGCATTATCACACGCAGCGGCAATGCCATCGTTTTCGACGATGAGACGGGAAGCATCGTTATTACCGACCAGACGGGAAAACAGCTGATCATATTGGATGGCACGGATGCCATTACCGTCATGGCGAAAAGAAGCATTACCCTTACCAACGAGGCGGAATCGGTCATCGTAATGGATGATAAGTCGATAGGCTTGCAGGCCGATACCATTGCTCTCGAAGGCAGGAAAAGTGTAACATTGCTGTCCGGCAACGAATGTATGGTGCTCAGCAGCGAAAAGAGTATAATTAGCAGCAGCGGTACCAATATCAAACAGGAGGCGGCAAAGGATTACGATGTTGCTGCAAAGAACGGAACGGTCAACGGTGTAAATCTGATGATAGAGGGAAAGGGAAACGTAACGGTTTCGGGAGGAATAGTAAAGTTTAACTCATAATTCGGTTGGCTATGGGAGCATCTGCATCTGTGATACAGGAATATTACAAAGCAGTCGATTACTGGGCGGACATAGTCGGCAACAGGGACTGGAAACTGTCTGTATGGATTGTCGGGCAGAATGATGTGGACTTGGTGGACAGGTTTCTGGAAATAGAACGTTCTCCGGTAGGGCAGTTCGATGACATATTCTTTCGTTTTGATACGCCGTACAGGGGGGATGACGAGGAATACACTGAACAGCTCTGGCAGGAATATGCGGGTTGGTTTTCAGAAAAGGTTGAGGAGAAGTATGATATTCTCAGGGCTCTGAGGCACGACGGGCTGCTGAAGGAAGAATACATTCCTGATGTGTCGGTTGAGCATACGGCGGGCAACTTGTGGAGAGAGATGTTGCGTTTCAAGGCATGTATCTCCCGGTTGGATGATGCCTTTTTCTGTCTGTACTTTCCTCCGGAACAGGAAAGGGGGTATTCCCGGACAGGATGGTTCGGCAATGTGCTGAAAGAAGGTGTCCCGCAGGGAATCCGGATGACAACCATTGACTTGAAAAAGAACAGGAGTATCCGGCTGGGTGAGTCTCGGGAAGTGGTTTGCATACGCCCGCAGTTCGATATGGCGGCGGCTTTGCATAACCGGATGGCACGGTCGGATAGCGGTAACGACCTGATTGCACCTGAAAATCGGTTCAAGCAGCAGGTTACGGTTGTCATGGATTCTACACAAAAGCAGGATTGGAAATTATTGGACAGAGAAATCCGAAAACTGTTGGATATTGCACAGGAAATAAAGGATACGAATATCCGGATTTCCGCTCTGCTTATCGCATCCGAGGCATGTTATGCTATCAGGGAATATAAGCATAGCATGAAATACAGCGACGAAACCGTCCGGGAGGCGGAAAAGGCGATGCAGGGCGGTGAAACGGCAGGATATAGTTATTGGAAAATGGCTGTTTCCATGAAAGCGGCCATTCTGACAGCCGGGAAAAAACGGGAGGAAGCGGTTGCCTTGTATGACATGATGGCTAAAAAAGCCGTCATGCAAAAGGACCCTTATTATGTCATGGAAGGCTATCGCATGTGTGGTTTCCTGCGCTATGAGGATGGAAAGATGGAACAGGCTTTCGAATATTTTTTGCTTGCCCTGGCAGGAGGCAGCTACCTTTCTGCCGAAATCAGGCGGAGTTCCACGTTCGTTTATGCGGCGTATCTGGCTCTTCATACAGGAAGGCTGGTTCGTGCTCCGATTGATGTCGGGATATTGGAACGGCAGCTCTGCGAATGGATTGGGGAGGATTGGAAGGAACTGGTGGACAATCCGGATATGCAGCAGGCGAAGGCCAGAAGAAGGGGAAGTTTTTTCAGTTGAGCGAGATTTAATTAATATATATTTTAAATTTAAAATTGAATAAGTATGGATCTTGGTAATTATGGAATCGGCGGAAACGAAGTGAAGATTGACGCTTCCGAAGGTATTGCGGAAATTCCACAAAATCGAACCTTATTGGTGGAACAGCTGACGAAGGATGAGCCGGTGGCTCCCGAAGTGGTTGCCGGTCTGACCAACATTGACGAAGTCTTTGCACATTTCCGGCCGGAAATAGATATCGAGTTCGCGGATGCGGACGGTGCTCCCGTAGAGGAAAATTTCCGTTTCCACAATGTCGGTGATTTTTCTGTCAGGAAAATGACGGAACAGAGTTCATTCTTGTCCGGCCTGAATGCGGAAAAGCAGTTTGCGGACAGGATGGAGAAGTCGTTGCGTTCCAACAAGGTGCTGCAACGGGTGCTGGAAAATCCGGAGACACGTGGAGCGTTTGTCAATGCGATTTCTGCCATTTTGGACGATTTGAAGAACAATGAGAAGTCTAACCCCACTAATGAATGATAGTTATGAGCGAACAGAATACACAAAGAGAAGCAGCCGTACAGCAGCAACAGGCTGTGGCGCAGTCCAGAAATCTGAACGCTGAATTGCAGATTCTGGCTAAGTTTGGCGGTTTCAATGTCTTGGAATCTTCCGTGGACGGCATACAGAACATGAATCCGGAGCGCAAGGCACGGCGGAACATATTCCTTTCCGACCCCGAACGGGCGGCTGAGCGCAAGGAACTGGAAAAACGGCTTGAGATGTGGGTCGATATGTTGAAAGGCAACAAATCCATCAGCGAGATGGTGGAACTGTGCCAGAAGAAGTCTGCGGCGGTGTCCGGTCTGCTATCCCAGAACCAGCTGAAAGCGGTGGAAGAGGTCAGGCAGTTGGAGAAGTCCTACCGCACGGTCATGCTCTTCTACAAGAATACGGATTCCGACAAGATCAAGAATATCTCCATTGTGAACGCTTCGATGAGCCAGCTTACCGATTTGGACAACTCCTTCTTTATCGATGCCATTGCTAACGAGCTTCGTGCGAATTATGACCGTTTGGACTTGCGTACCAACTATTCCCTGCTGGTTATCCCGGGATATTTGGGTTCCAACAAGGTTGTTGAAAAATGGGCAAAGATTGCGCATGACAACAAGGTGATGATTTACACGGATTTCGCTGATCTGGAAAAACCGGATGATGTCATTGAAATGTTCTTTGATTCCAATCTTTCGGGAGGCGATGTGTACAAGTCCAACGTATGTATGACCTGCAACTATCTGGTAGGACGGGGACGCTATGCGGAACTGGGCGAAACCGAAGACTTGCTGATTCCTCCTTCTGCGGCATTGGCCGGCAGTGTGTACAAGACGGTAATGGCACAGGTTACCGCCGGTAAGAAGTATGGTTCCATGAGCGAGGTGGACGGGGTTGCTTTCAACCTGAAAAAAAGCGAGATTTCCGAAATCGAGAAGATTGGCCTGATTCCGATGGTGAAGGAATACGGCAAGGTGATGGCTTTCTCTGCCAAGACATTGTTCAACGGGGACAACTTGGGATTGCAGACCTATTCCGTAGTCCGTGTGTTCGATTGGGTAACGAAAGTGCTGATGGATTTCCTCAACCGCCGTGCCTTTGAGAACTGGAACAGCAAGGCGGAAAGGGATTTGCGTGGTCAGATCAGCAAGTTTTTGGATAGCATACAGGGTCCCGGACGCTTGATTGAGAAATTCAAGATTCTTCGTTTCGAGCGCGATCCGAAGCAGAAAGACCGTATTTTCCTCGACATTCACCTGACTCCTTATTTCCCGGCAAAGAGTTTTGTCATCAAGTTGGAAGGTACAAAAGGGGATGACGAGAACGACTGGAACAGCGACTATGCACAGGATGCATAGGTAAGTCCTTACAGGGACAGCCGGAGTGTGCCGGTTGGAACACCCGGTTGTCTCTTTTTCACATTCTAAAAAATTCTCACCATGTCAGATGTGTTCAAGAATATAGCTGACGCCGCCGGTAGCAGCAGCGTCAGACGGGGCTTTGCCGACCTTTTTTCAGCCTCCAAGGCGGCTTTGGACGAGATTCAGGCGGGTCTGGGCGGAATCCTTCCTTCCATGCCGGGTATGCCTGTCGCCAAGTTCGGCGACCTGTCCATCGGGATAGACATGCATCCTACCGTTACCCCTCCCTCTCCCATCATGCCTGTGCCTCATGTAGGCAAGGTGTACGACCTCATGGCAGACCTCATGGCCGGCATGGCGGCTGCCATGCCGCCTGCGGCTGATGGAGTGGCCGGAGTGGCGTGCAACATCCTCAAGAGCATGGCTCCGTCGGTCAAGGTGCATAACCAGTGGATTGCGCAGGCAGGTATCGGCATCGTGCATCTGCCGGCATTTGTATTGCATCCGGCCCCGTTGGTCAGCGGTATGTCCGAGTCCGAGATGTGGATGGGCAGTTCCACTGTCCTGGCGGACGGTGCGCCCTGTTCCTCCCTCACACATCCGGCACTCTCATGCAACATTGTGGGAATACCGACGATTCCCCGCAAGGGGAAGCCCAGGAAGGTGAGCAAGGCCCTGCTTGCCCCCACTTCCATGCTCTCCACCATCACATCCGTAGGAAATCCCGTGCTTGTGGGAGGACCGCCTACCATTGATGTATTTGCGCTGGCGATGAAGTTCGGACTGAAAGGCTTGGGCAAGATGTGGAAGAAGATAGGCGACCGCTTCCAAAACCTAATCGACAGGCTGAGGAAAAAAGGCATGAACAGGCTGGCGGACATTCTCCAGCCCATCAAGTGCAAGACTTTCGGCGAGCCGGTGGACGCTGCTACGGGCAGGGTCTATCACACCAATGTGGACTTTGAGCTTCCGGGGCCGATTCCCGTCGTATGGGAACGTACCTATTACAGTGATGCCGCCGTGGACGGTCCGTTGGGATACAACTGGCACCACAGCTACAATCTGGGAATACGGCAGCTGGAGGAAGGGGCGTTCGCATTCCGCCATGCTGACGGACGGGAGTCTTTCCTGCCCGTACTGAAACCCGGAGATTCCTATTTTGACCGCAAGGAACAGTTGTCTTGGACACTCGATGGCCGGGGTTACCTGCTTACGGACATCCGGGGGTTGCAATACCGTTTTGACGGTCCTGAAAACCGCTCCGGTTACCGCATGGTATCGGGCATTTCCACGAAGGACGGATTCCGGCTCCGCTTCGAATACGCTTCGGGGGGAAGGCTGGCAGGAATCATATCCTCACGGGGAGAATTCCTGAAAGTGGAAACCGACGAGTCGGGGCGGGTGCTCTGCGTTTCCGTAAATCAGGACGGTGAGGAGGTGAAGCTGGTCCGCTACCGTTACGATGACCGGGGCGACATGGTGGAAACCATTGACGCGCTGGATGTCAGCAAACATTTCGTCTATTCCGGCGGACACCTGCTGGTACAGCTTACCAACCAAGGGGGTATGTCCTTCCATTGGGAATACGAGGGTAAGGGTGAGAATGCCCGCTGTGTGCATACATGGGGCGATGGAGGCGTGATGGAATATTTCATCCGTTACGGCAAGGGATATACCCATATTCGTAACGGGGAAAATGCCGAAACCGAATATTATTACGGTGAGGACAAACTCATCTACAAGATAGTGGATGCCAACGGAGGAATTACCCGTCACCAATACAACAGCTTTCAGGAGTTGGAGGTCACGGTCAATCCCGAAGGCTATACCCGTAAGACTGCCTACAACGAGTTCGGCCAGCCGGTCCGGATTACGGACGAGAACGGGGAGGACACCTTCCTGGACTACGACGGCAATCGCAACCTCGTCTCGCTCTACACTCCGGGTGGAAAAAGGCTTTCATGGGACTATGACGGACAGGATCGGGTCGTCAGCCGGACCACACCGGGCGGAGAGACTGTGAAATATGCCTACGAGGGAGGCGTGCTGCGCACCATAACGGACGGGCAGGGACGGGTTTACACGCTCACGTTCAACGACAGGTACGATCTGGAACTGATGCAGTTCCCCAACGGACTGTTCCGCCGGTGGGAGTACGACGGCAGGGGAAGGCTTGTACAGGCGGTGGATGTGAAAGGCAATGTTACCCGTTATGCCTACGACCGTGCGGACAACCTGATACGGCTGGAAGAGCCGGACGGCAACGTGCACCGGTTTGAGTACGATGCCATGGGGAACATGGTACATGCCAGCGACAACATCCGCGAGGTCAGGTTCACCTATGGGGCACTGGGGGTACTGAAAAGCCGCGAGCAGGAACGGCACCACATCACCTTCGGCTACAACAGCGAGTTGCAGCTCCGGCGCATCGGCAACGAGGCGGGCGACAACTATTTCTTCGAGCTGGACGGGCTGGGACAGGTCGTTGCGGAAACCGGCTTCGACGGTCTGCGGCGTGAGTACGAGCGCGACGGGGCGGGTCGTGTCACCCGTGTGAACCGTCCCGGAGGAAAATGGACGGAATACCAGTATGATGGACTGGACAATATCCTGAAGGAGGAACAGTATGACGGGGAAGTCTCCCTCTACACGTATGACAAGGACGGCATGCTCGTCAAGGCGAAGAACAGCGAGAACCTGCTGGAGTTCACCCGTGACAGGAAGACGGGACTGGTTACAGAGGAAAGGCAGGGAGAATACACTGTCAGCCGCACCTATGACAGCGAAGGCAACTGCACCCGCATCACCAGCAGTCTGGGAGCGGACATCCGCCATACCTATGACCGGGAAGGCAACCTGCAGACCATGCAGGCAGGTGAAAGCTGGCAGGCATCCTGGGTACGTGACAATACCGGGCTGGAGGTGCAGCGAAGTTTCTCCGGCGGTGTGACTGTCAAGACGGAACGCGACTGTTTCGGCAGGGAGATACGCAAGTCGGTACGGTCAGGCGGCATAGAGAAAGGGGCTTACCGCTACCAATGGGGAATCGCCAACCGCCTGCTCTCCAAGGAAAACGAGCTGACGGGAACGGTCATTCGCTACGACTATGACCGTTTCGACTTCCTTATCCGGCAGGAAACCACCCAAGGTTCGGAAACGGATGTGATTTACCGTGTGCCGGACTTCGTGGGTAACCTCTTTGAGACACCGGATAAGAAAGACCGCAAATACGGTGCCGGGGGAAAACTTTTGGAAGACCCGGATTGTTTCTATCACTACGATGATGAGGGGAACCTCATTTTCAGAGAGTTCAAGCATTTGCAGGAAACGGGTGTAAGGTTCGACCGCAAACGTATGGAGAAGGAACGGGGTATCCATTTTCTGGCAACGGGAACGGGATGGCTTTACGAATGGGCTTCCAACGGCATGCTGAAGAAGGTCATACGTCCGGACGGAAGGCCGGTGGAATTCCGGTATGATGCGTTGGGGCGCCGCACGGCAAAGCAATACTTCGGGAAGGTCACACGTTGGATATGGGATGGAAACGTGCCTATACATGAATGGAGATACAAAACTACAGAAATACAACCAGATGAAAAAGGAGAATCCTTTCAGAAAGAGCCGATTGAAAACATTACCACTTGGGTATTTGAAGAAGGAACTTTTGTTCCTACAGCTAAGATACAAGAAGGTAAACAATATTCCATTGTGTCCGACTACTTGGGTACCCCCATCCAAATGTACGACGAACAAGGAAACAAGACATGGGACTGTACACTGGATATCTATGGAAAAGTGCTTGCCATTGATAAGGGAACAGAATTTGATTGTCCTTTCCGCTATCAAGGGCAGTATGTGGATAAAGAAACTAAATTATGCTACAACCGCTTTAGGTACTACGAACCAGAAATTGGTAATTATATAAGTCAAGACCCTATTGGACTAAGTGCAGGTGAAAGATTTTATAGCTATGTCAAAAATGTCAATCTTTGTATTGATATTTTTGGACTTGTAGCCAAAGAATTTGACATCGATACTTATGGCAATATTAGCAGTAGGGCGAATATTGGTGACAATTTAACAGCACACGAACTCCTTCAACACGCATGGCTTGAACAGAACAATAAACTTCCCACAAGTAAAAATAGAGGAGTTGATTTAATTTCTAAAGAAAACCCTTCTATTGCATTAAGAGAAAAGGGTATACACAATAGAATTACCGCTCTTCAAAATAGATATGGGATGAAAGGTAAAAACTTGAAAGGACAATCTGCACTAGAAAATATAAACAAAAATGCAGCTTTAACACGTAGAGGAATAATGGAAGGGTTAATAGCTGATGGCATGGATAGAAAAACTGCGAAAGAAAAAGCAACCGCATTAGTCGAGAAACTCAGACAGGATGCAATAGCACATGCTAAAGCAAATAATTTAATAACATGTAAATCATAAAATAGTTATGAACATAAAAAAGATATTAAAGACTAGAGAAGACGCTTTATATTATGATATATGTGAATATAAAGAAAACTGTAATAGTTGGGTTGGGGGTAATGCTCCTAAAATATTAGATAATATTTCTTTCCCTAATATGGAAAAATATTATTTCTACTTAACCCTGCAAAGCCCATTAAATAAAGAAAGACAATACTCTATTTTTACTCCAGATTTTGATACTTCCTTAGAATACAATTCATATCCTAATTGCAAAGTATTACTAATTGAACATGAAATAAGCGAACAGAGTAATTGTACTAAATTTAAACATCCCGAAATTGATGATATTTATTCCTTATATGAAATAGGAGAAGACAGAGATGGGCCAGAAAAAAATAATGTTATCAAATTTGGAGGAAAAGCTATACCAATACAATGGGGATTGGATAATGATGGAAAAGTAACAAAAGATGGATATGATTTCATTTTTCAAATCAACGAAATTGGAATGAGAGGCATCTCAGAATTTATGAGTGGAAGTATATATGTATATGGTAAAATAGAAAATGAAAATATTGAAAATCTTTTTGTTGCATATTGGGAGTATTCTTAATTTTTTAGTACAATAGCAGGTAGTATCAAAACAAATGTATTACATATTAATTATTGGAACACTACCTTTATTGTTAAGTTACAAGACCCGTCCCGGCGGATTATAAATCCGCCGGTTATAAGTATTAGGATTTGTAATTCTTGAATTTCCGACTGAAAGTATATGGAGATAAGCAAGATGCCAATCTTATAAATTTGCACAGCTTTCTATTTTTATAAAAATAAGGCCAAGGGGCTATAAACATTATCCAACATCGCTTAGCTCATGGTCCAAATCAAACCTCAACACATAAAAAACACCATTCTCCACATAGCCGAAACACCTGTTCCGCTGAGTGATTCTGAACTTTTTAATGCCTTTCTTCCATAGGTCATCCGAAAAATAGCGCTTGCTTTTCTTGTTCTTGTTATACGGTTTATAATCCAATCCATTATCTGTAGCAATGGCACTCCAGTCCAACTCCTCAAATTTATGGAATGAATCAATAAATTCGTTCTGATTCTCGCCGTCAATAAGGGAAAAACCCAGCGTGTCATCAATAAGGCTGAAATCAAGCTTGCCTCCACTGAAACGAATGGTAATATACTTTTCGAGAGATAGTTCACCCCTTTCAAACAAGATAGAGTACAATTGCTTCTCTTTCCAGATATTACCAACCTCGATTGGTTCTTCATCTTTGGTTACGGCAACCAGATGCTTCTCATACCTGGATCTAATAAATGATAGAAGACAAACCGAGCGGGCTGCTGCTTCGGCAACTGAACTGCCGGATACATCGGTTTCACCTACTGAATATTGGGCATTGGAATCCTGTTGGGGAGCTTCATCCCAAAACGGATTACAGATGGCACGTGCCAATGTACTTTTATACAGCCTGGCTTCATCGATGATACGGGTTTCCGGTGCTGTCAGCAAATCGTGTAAAGTCTTGTCGGGAGTGGCTTGCGCAGCAAAAAAACTTCCTTGTTTGAACAGATATCCCACTCCATGTGAAAGGGCATCCTGCAATGCCTTGTGAAACGGAGGCATTCCGTTTTTCCAGAAATCCCGGCTGTCCAAAAACTGTCCGTTCAATGACAATTCATTGATAATGATACCGTCCATAGAGTCTTATAGCTTTAAAATGGCATCCAAATCAATATCAAACTGCTCAAACATGCCGGGAATATAGGATTGGATTCCTCCCTGTGGGGTAAATTCCACAGGTTCGGCATGGGTCAATCCATTCCCGTCTTGTCTGAAGTTGTACACGGCAACGTCAGACAAGGCCAACTTTTCCTGACTGATCAGGCGCCGGATACCGTTAAACAGGTGGTCGCTATGGCTCTCTATGATGATTTGCACACCGGCTTTCGCTATCTTTGCCATGAAATCAATCAGGTCGGCTTGTGCCTTGGGGTGCAGATGGATTTCTGGATTCTCCGTAATCACCATGCCGCCTTTCGGGGTCGCGAAACAAGCTATGATGACTTCCGTCATAAAGCTTACTCCGGTACCGACATGGTAAGGGAGAAGCTGTTTGCCGCTGCGCGTTTCATATTTTACGTAATGATTGCTTCCTACTGTTTCCACCACCAGCCGGTAACCGGTCAGCCTGTCCAGTTGATAATTCACCTGACCTTCCAGGGTTTGAGTGCCGGGAGCCAGGATCAATGCGGCATCCAGCGTATCCAGACGGTGCTTGGCGTAATAGTCTATCACAAATTCCCCGTTACGCCCCAGCTTGTTTTCCGAATCGGGATTAACGGGATGCATATATGCCCCACCGGGGCGTGTGGCAGGCAGGTACAGCAGGTTCTCGCTTCCGAGAACTCCCAGCAGGTTCGGAGATGCGTCAGCCGATTGTTCCACAAAAGTGGTTTGGAATGAGTCATCGCCCGGAGTAAAACAAAGCCGGGTCGGATCTTCTCCATGATACGAAATACAGATTTCGTATGACTTGGCATTGGTCACAAAGTTCCTTACATCATTGAAATTCGACGCTTCTGTTCTCCGGTTCTTCAGACCGTGTTTGCCTTTTTGCTCCGTCACGTTATCCGAAGCAATCAGCAAGGCTTGCAGGGCGGTAGATTTTCCCGATGAATTCGGACCTGCGAACAGGTTCAGAGGTTTTAATTCCAACGAACATTCCACCAGGCATTTATAATTGTTGACAGTCAGATTGTTTAGCATAAATTCAGTTCATGAATAAGTCGGTTGATAATTTCATAACGCTTATAGGTCTGCTTTCCGCTATCCACGGAGCGTGTGAGAGAATCCAGATAGGCATCATTGCACATTAATTGCATATAAGTATCCTGAACCTGACGATGGAATTGTTCCCCTTCTCCGTTCAATCTTGACAGAAGATAACTGAAACTCTCAAAGAAAGCCATGTTTATCGGCCGTTTCTTGCCGGGTAACGAAGGCAGCCTGAAGCCGCCTGACGGAAGCAGTTGTATGGCAAGCTCCATGGCACGTGTAAACCGGCTATCCAGTTCTTTAAACAAACCGTTTTCCGGCTCCAGCTGATTGAGAAAACGCATCGTTTTCCCCAAAAAATCCTCTACATTGCTTCGGTAATCCAGAGGCTCATGGGTGTCCGGGTCTATGGTGATATGCTGCTGCCACAAATAAAAAGCCGTAAAACGGAGTACCAGATACCTGTCTTTCATATGGTTGTCTGGAATGGAACCTTCTGTAGCTTCAACGAATACCTCTTTCTTGGCCAGCCGGTTGATCAGTTTCGTGGCATTGCCCTGATAGAGCGCATTGCGCATCTCTTGATTGTTAAGCCGCGTCCCGCCACGGTTCACCCGGTCAAACAAGTCAAAGGTAACCCGGTCACTGGTAGGTGCCTTAATCACATGCAAGGTAAGCGAACAGTCCTCTATTTTATTCTGCTCCAACGGAGTCAAATCTGCGAATCGGGAACCGTTCTTGTCCTTTAGGATAGTGAGTTTGTCCAAGGCAAATTCATTGTTGATAAAACTGAACAAGGTGCTCAGACGCTGCTTGCCGTCTACAATAAGATACACTCCCTTCTCATCTTCCTTCACATAAATCAGAGGTAGAGGAATACCCATCAGTATGGATTCTATCAGCTCGCTTTTCTGTTTGGTCTTCCATACCAGTCCCCGTTGAAAATCAGGGGTCAGATTCAGCATCGGAGGAGTTTTTTCCCATTTCCGCTTCAGTTGGAACACGGAAGCCGATTCGCGGGCTATATTTAGCACTGCGTCCGGATATACGGTATTCGGCTCGTATGTCTGCTGGTTGGAAGCCGTCCGTATGGTATATTCTCCTTCAAAGTCCATTTACTCTCCTTTTTTCTTCAACAGATGCAAATATACGACGTTTTTTTGATACATGACTTGAAATCAATTGCCTTTTATGGATTGTCTTATGATTTTTGATAGAAAATAGTAGGAGAATGTTTTTCTTTTTTGATTTTAAATGATACATTTGCAAAAAGCAGACCGACCAATCGGTTTAAAAACAAGAATCAAAAAGTTTCATTATGCCGGATGTGTTCAAGAATATAGCTGACGCCGCCGGTAGCAGCAGCGTCAGACGGGGCTTTGCCGACCTTTTTTCAGCCTCCAAGGCGGCTTTGGACGAGATTCAGGCGGGTCTGGGCGGAATCCTTCCTTCCATGCCGGGTATGCCTGTCGCCAAGTTCGGCGACCTGTCCATCGGGATAGACATGCATCCTACCGTTACCCCTCCCTCTCCCATCATGCCTGTGCCTCATGTAGGCAAGGTGTACGACCTCATGGCAGACCTCATGGCCGGCATGGCGGCTGCCATGCCGCCTGCGGCTGATGGAGTGGCCGGAGTGGCGTGCAACATCCTCAAGAGCATGGCTCCGTCGGTCAAGGTGCATAACCAGTGGATTGCGCAGGCAGGTATCGGCATCGTGCATCTGCCGGCATTTGTATTGCATCCGGCCCCGTTGGTCAGCGGTATGTCCGAGTCCGAGATGTGGATGGGCAGTTCCACTGTCCTGGCGGACGGTGCGCCCTGTTCCTCCCTCACACATCCGGCACTCTCATGCAACATTGTGGGAATACCGACGATTCCCCGCAAGGGGAAGCCCAGGAAGGTGAGCAAGGCCCTGCTTGCCCCCACTTCCATGCTCTCCACCATCACATCCGTAGGAAATCCCGTGCTTGTGGGAGGACCGCCTACCATTGATGTGTTTGCGCTGGCGATGAAGCTGGGGCTGAAAGGATTGTCAAAGCTCGGGAAAAAAATATCCCATCTGCTGCATGGATTGATAGACAAGGCGGGATTGAATCCCCGGCTTGCCAGGATTCTCAAGAAAACAGCTTGCATCATATTCGGTGAGCCGGTGGACGCTGCTACGGGCAGGGTCTATCACACCAATGTGGACTTCGAGCTTCCGGGTCCGATTCCCGTCGTATGGGAACGTACCTATTACAGTGATGCCGCCGTGGACGGTCCGTTGGGATACAATTGGCACCACAGCTACAATCTGGGAATACGGCAGTTGGAGGAAGGGGCGTTCGCATTCCGTCATGCTGACGGACGGGAGTCCTTCCTGCCTGCGCTGAAACTTGGAGAATCCCATTTTGACCGCAGGGAACAGCTGGCATGGACACTCGATGGCCGGGGTTACATGCTTACGGACATCCGGGGGTTGCAATACCGTTTTGACGGTCCCGAAAACCGCTCCGGTTACCGCATGGTATCGGGCATTTCCACGAAGGACGGATTCCGGCTCCGCTTCGAATACGCTTCGGGGGGAAGGCTGGCAGGAATCATATCCTCACGGGGAGAATTCCTGAAAGTGGAAACCGACGAGTCGGGGCGGGTGCTCTGCGTTTCCGTAAATCAGGACGGTGAGGAGGTGAAGCTGGTCCGCTACCGTTACGATGACCGGGGCGACATGGTGGAAACCATTGACGCGCTGGATGTCAGCAAGCATTTCGTCTATTCCGGCGGGCACCTGCTGGTACAGCTTACCAACCAAGGGGGTATGTCCTTCCATTGGGAATACGAGGGTAAGGGTGAGAATGCCCGCTGTGTGCATACATGGGGCGATGGAGGCGTGATGGAATATTTCATCCGTTACGGTAAGGGATATACCCATATCCGCAATGGGGAAAATGCCGAAACCGAATATTATTACGGTGAGGACAAACTCATCTACAAGATAGTGGATGCCAACGGGGGAATTACCCGCCGCCAGTACAACAGCTTTCAGGAGCTGGAGGTAACGGTCAACCCCGAAGGCTATACCCGCAAGACTTCCTACAACGAGTTCGGACTGCCGGTCCGGATAACGGACGAGAACGGGGAGGACACCTTCCTGGACTATGACAACAACCGCAACCTGGTCTCGCTCTACACTCCGTGCGGAAAGAGGCTTTCATGGGACTATGACGGACAGGATCGGGTCGTCAGCCGGACCACACCGGGTGGAGAAACTGTGAAATATGTCTACGAGGGAGGCGTGTTGCGTACCATAACGGACGGACAGGGCCGGGTTTACACGCTCACGTTCAACGACAGGTACGACCTGGAGCTGCTGCAGTTCCCCAACGGGCTGTTCCGCCGGTGGGAGTACGACGGCAGGGGAAGGCTTGTGCAGGCGGTGGATGTGAAAGGCAATGTTACCCGTTATGCCTACAATCGGGCGGACAACCTGATACGGCTGGAAGAACCGGACGGCAACGTGCACCGGTTTGAGTACGATGCCATGGGAAACATGGTACATGCCAGCGACAACATCCGCGAGGTCAGGTTCACCTATGGGGCGCTGGGGGTGTTGAAAAGCCGCGAGCAGGACAGGCACTGGATTACATTCGGCTACAACAGCGAGTTGCAGCTCCGGCGCATCGGCAATGAGGTGGGCGACAACTATTTCTTCGAGCTGGACGGGCTGGGACAGGTCGTTACGGAAACCGGCTTCGACGGTCTGCGGCGTGAGTACGAGCGCGACGGCGCGGGTCGTGTCACCCGTGTGAACCGTCCCGGAGGAAAATGGACGGAATACCAGTACGACGGACTGGACAATATCCTGAAGGAGGAACAGTATGACGGGGAGGTCTCCCTCTACACGTATGACAAGGACGGCATGCTCGTCAGGGCGAAACACAGCGAGAACCTGCTGGAATTCACCCGTGACAGGAAGACGGGACTGGTTACAGAGGAAAGGCAGGGAGAATACACCGTCAGCCGTACCTATGACAGCGAAGGCAACTGCACCCGCATCACCAGCAGTCTGGGAGCGGACATTCGTCACACTTATGACCGGGAAGGCAACCTGCAGACCATGCAGGCAGGCGAGAGCTGGCAGGCATCGTGGGTGCGTGACAATACGGGGCTGGAGGTGCAGCGCACCTTCTCCGGTGGCGTAACCGTCAGCACCGAGCGCGACTGTTTCGGGCGCGAGGTGCGCAAGTCCGTCCGCGCGGGCGGCATCGAGCGCGGGGCGTACCGCTACGAGTGGGGCGTCGCTAATCGGTTGCTCGCCAAGGAGAACGAGCTGACGGGAACGGTCATGCGCTACGACTACGACCGTTTCGACTTCCTTATCCGGCAGGAAACCATCCAGGGCTCGGAAACGGACGTGATTTACCGCGTACCGGACTTCGTGGGCAACCTCTTTGAGACACCGGACAAAAAAGACCGCAAATACGGTCCCGGGGGAAAACTGTTGGAAGACCCGGATTGTTTCTATCACTACGACGACGAAGGAAACCTCATTTTCCGTGAGTTCAAACGGTTGCAGGAAACGGGCGTAAGGTATGACCGCAAGCGCATGGAGAAGGAGCGCGGCGTCCGCTGTCTGGCTACAGGTACGGGATGGCTCTACGAGTGGAGTTCCAATGGTATGCTAAAGAAGGTTATACGTCCGGACGGAAGACCGGTGGAGTTCCGTTACGATGCGTTGGGAAGACGCACCGCCAAACAGTATTTCGGAAAGGTCACACGCTGGGTGTGGGACGGAAACGTACCTTTACACGAATGGAGCTATAAAGCCGTTGGCTTACAATCGGACGAAGAGGAAAACATCCTTCCAAAAGAACCGGCAGAAGATGTTACCACCTGGGTGTTCGAAGCAGGCACGTTTGTACCAACAGCAAAGATACAGGATGGTAAGCAATATTCTATTGTGTCCGATTATTTGGGTACACCTATTCAGATGTACGATGAAAAAGGAAACAAAACTTGGGATTGTACACTAGATATTTATGGAAAAGTGATTACTGTAAATAAAGGAATGGAGTTTGATTGTCCATTCAGGTTTCAAGGGCAATATGTGGATGAGGAATCGGGATTATACTACAACCGTTTTAGGTATTATGAACCAAGAATTGGTAGTTACATGAGTCAAGATCCTATAGGATTAAAATCTGGTATTTTAGCAATATATAGATATGTTAATTCTACTAACATAGCACTTGATATTTTAGGCTTATCTCATGCTTATAAATTAAAAAAAGCTATGGAAAATGCCTATAGGCCTGTTGCTGCTGGACAGACTCCACATCATATTGTTCAATTGAATCGGAATAATGAATATGTAAACAGATCCAAAGCCGTATTGGAAAGGTGTCACATAGGAATTAATGATGCCGAAAATGGAGTTGCTCTATGGGGTACTGCTAATTCTCAAGTAACTCAATCTGGACATCCAGGAAGAGAAGCTGCCAGAACTACTGGTACTTACCATGCAGGGTACATACATTCGCTTGAAAGTGATAAACGAATATGTGAATTATTAGAGAGTGCTGAGAAATATGCGATAGACAATAAATTAAGCGATAATTTAAAAGACAATTATGTCAGAAAACAATTACAAAAAATTGGAACAGAAATAGAAAGTGGAAGATGGAACAATTCAACCCATTAATTCATAAGTAATTTATATTAAATATCGACAATTATGTTAACAGATTTAAAATTAAAAATAACAAGTTTACAAAAAAAGAATAATATTCTTCTTATAAAAGAATATTTAAAAAATGTACATAGATGGGAATATTCGACCAAGGAATATTATAATCTACTACCTTATTATCATTTACTTAATAAAGAAAAAAAAGGTAGACTTTTAAAAAACATGACCATTGAAAAATGGAATTATCAGGACTTGTTCAGATTTGGCTTCGATGAAAATAACAAAATGATTATTTCAGAGCAACATATAGATGCAGATATACGAAAAGGTTTATATATCAGTTTATATGAATATTCTAAACATGGATATAACAAAACCTATTTCAAATATTACCCAACAGAAAATGAAAATACACCCGTAATTAATTTAATATCTATATCAAAATTTGAAATAGTAAATAATGAGAATTCAATATATGTTGGAGTTAATATTTATGGTGATAGTTCAACTATAGAATACTTTTATGATAATAATAAACTCATTAAAGTCATCAAAACAGCCTCAAGATGGAAACATAAAGAAGAATATAACTTGTTTTACAATAAAAATGAAGAACTATACAAAATTATTTTAGGAAATACCATTTATTGGCAAAATCAAAAATAAAACAAAGCCCCCATTAACTCATCTCACTTAGATATACTATCTTTGTGACAAGCAACAACTAATATGTTACAATTCCCAACTGTTTCATCAGTATAGCTCAAAATGTCCAAAAAAAATTCAACCAGTTATAAACGATAACATTATGAACATGAATAATCTAAAAGGTTTTGTCTTCTATGTGGATATACTAGGATTTTCAGCTTTAACACAAGGTAAAATCCAGCTTACAGAAGACGATTTTAATATTTGGCAGGTCTCTAAACATTTTCAGACTTCAGGGAATCAGGAATTTGCAGCCAATATTTTGATCATTTTTCGGAAAATCTTGGCAAACTGCCAGAGTAAATACCCTACAGTAAATTTCACCCAGTTGTCCGATTGCGCTTTCGTCTGGTCTGAAAACATGAAAGATGTCATACTTTCATGTCATACTATTATGTGGGATTGTTTGCAAAATGGTATTCTATGTCGTGGTGGTATTGCATACGGAGATATCATTGAAGATAACAACACTAATTTGGGACAAATGTTGCTAGGAAATGCTGTAAGTAAGGCTGTCAAATTGGAACAGGCTGGGGCCAAAGGCTGCCGTGTTTTAATGGATCAGGAGGTTCCGGCATTTTTACATGACTATGATTCATCATTTTTGAGCAAAATTTACCAGTTGTTCCAACCTTTTGAGAATCCCTTGGATTACCAAATCTATGATGAATTCAAATGGTATTACTCCCAAAGTCTGAAAGATTTAAACACGACTATAGGTATAATTCAGGCAACAGTCGAAAGATTATGCCTCGCTGCAAAATTACAATATCATCCCAGATTTAACTGGAATGTCCGGTCTCAAGAGGGTAATATCCATGTAAAATCATCCATGCGATTTACTTCAGCAAATGAACAGAATGTTTTTAATATAGAGCATACCTTTGATTGGAAAGAAATGGTAGATTTAAAAACACGAACAGCAACAAATTATAACCGTATAGCTAAAAAAATTCAAGGGGAAGCCTTATCTTGTACCATCGATAAAGAAGGACGCATAAAGTTTCCTCCAGTACCATAGCAACTATTGAACATTTTTTATATTATGGACATTTTTTCTAAAGAAATTATTATACCTATAACGGCAGCCATACTGGGCATTGCCGTTCCCTTGTTAATTGGAGTTATTCAGCGGATAGACGATAAGTATGAATCTACCCGCCTGATACAACTCTTTATGAACGAAAGAAGCACAAAGCATTTTCTTGGCTTGCTCGCTATTACCATATTTTTACTGTTCTATCAATTGGTCGCTCCACCTAACTATTTTGATTTCGGAGTTCTTACAAAGTACATAGATTATTCTGCCATTATTCTCGCGACAATATTCTGTGTACTGCTAACATTCAGTATATTTATGATTTTCAGGCTTATCTATATCTATAATGTACCTGAAAAGCTGCAAAAGCATTTGATAAAAAGAAACAATATCCCACAAGATACCAGAAAAGCGTGGTTCGAACTTTTTATTGCCATGCTCAAACAGAACAATGTGGATGTATTGCGCGATTGCTATCAGGAATTGTATGACTGGATCATATCTTTACGTGCAGGTAAACAATGGACGTTAATGGAATATCCGCCGGAGTTATACGAAGGCATTGTCTCCATTAATGAGCAGCTGTGCATGCAACAAAAGGAAGCGGTTTCCATCAAGAACGGAAATGATATAGTCAATGCAATGCTGGATGATTTTCAGTTCACCATAATGCATCAGAATACCTACCGTACGATTTGGACTTGTTTGAACCAGCAATTGTTTTACAAGCGCAGCGAATGGATTCTTAAATATTGGGGTGCAGCCCATTCACACTTGTTTCTTCATCTTACATCTTTCCAACTTGATGAACGTATAAACGTTCCCTACACTTCATCTGGACAAACTGTTGCAAACAGCCAAATGGTAGAGCTTAGGCAGAAAGAACGGAAAGAATTTAAGGAGTTTCATATCGCATTAGGTGGACTTTTGTTATATAGAAAAGAATATGAACTTTTAAATCAAATATTGTATTACACTAATAGCCAACCCCCTCATTATGTACTGATTCCAAGTTCACTGGCTGAAATTATTCCACTGTATATGGACTTGCTCTCATTCAGTCCCGATTCAATGTACAAATACGAGCAAAAATATCCATTTTTTGGTCTTCAGGCTGGCGTACGCAACAATAGCATCATCAATGGCTGGATACAGAAATACTTGTATATCCTAATGTTACGTCTGGCAACACTTAACCGCACCTATGTTTACGAGGATTTTTATTCACTGCCGGCTCTTCCTGAATCCTTATCCGAAAAGAACGAATGGCTGGAAAATGTTCCGATTATCCTGAAACAGATTGAGCAGAATTCCATTCCACTGGAAGACATCACAACAATACTGCCATTGGATCAGTCGTGCATATACAGGGCTAAACATAAGCTGAAGAATGCACTGGAGTCCCTTTCCAATTCGCTTACTTCAACAATACAACATCAAAAAGTTACTCAACAGCTGTCTGAAGATGAAATTCAGGATTTTTACCAAATAGCATCAGATAGTATTGGCAGAGAAATGAAGTGGATTACAGAAGTTTCTGTCATAACTGATGATGAGTACAAAAGCTGTAACAAGTTCAATTGTGTCGGAAGAATACGTCAGCTGATGCCGGCAGAGGCATTCTGTACGGATAAAACAATAGGATATGTCAATTTTAAGGAGTCTTTCAGTGCTGCTACACTATACTCTTTCAAAAACTGCTGGCTCCGAAGCTTCCAGTATCAGCCTAAAAGTGAATATAGGGTTTTTCCGGAGAATCTTGACAAGGCCTTCCAGACTTTAAGATTGACCGACAAACAGATAATCATCGGATTCCACTTCAACTGGTACAATGCTTATCCTCAGAATTTACGAAAGGAAAACGAGTATAAGTTCAAATCCCCTGACAACAGATTGTTGTATAGTCTGCCTGGAGATCATACAGTCGAATTTACAAATACTGTGATTATTCTCAACAAGTCAGACCTGCCCAAACTGAAATTACTTGATCCGCCTTCCACACTAAAGGACAAGTTTCATTTGAAATGTATCAATGAACAATACAAGTTATATGCCTCTGTAATCAAATTATCCGAAAACAAACCTCTTCTGAATGAATATATCAGTTCGGGAGCATACTTGGAAAAAGAATTGAAACAGATGGCATTGGTTTGTACAGAGCTGGACGCACAGATACTATGGAAGCAGAATATACCTGTTGTCATGATTAAGGTGCTCGACCGCTTTATTGACAGCGGCAATGAAAATCTTTCCGAAATCCGTCCGTTCAATGCCGACTGATACACATTCGGATATCAGAATGACACTTCTGACTATTAGAAAACCATCATAAAACATACAGGTTAAAAATTGGAAAAACAAAGAATTGGGAAGACCTCTATGTTCACTGCAAATGAAACACAACATTCATTAGGTCGTTTCATTTAGAAACACTATCTTTGTAACAGGTCTATACAATAAATATATGAGTAGAATCAAGATTAAAAACTTCGGTCCGTTGAAAGAAACAGCATCTGTAACGGACGGATGGATAGATATAAAGAAAGTAACCGTTTTTACGGGTAACCAGGGTAGCGGTAAAAGTACGGTTGCCAAACTGGTTTCCACCTTTACATGGATGGAGAAGGTCTTGACACGGGGTGATTTCAAGGAGAAAGAATTTACCGCCGCCAAGTTCAAGAACAAGTATTGCGGTTACCATCGTATTTCCAATTATTTCATAAAGGAACAGACTGAGATTTTCTACGAAGGGGATTCCTACAAGTTTACCTACACGAAGCAAGGCGAACTTGTCATAGAAAAGAATGAGAATGCATTGGACAGCTATGCCCTTCCTCAAATCATGTACGTTCCTGCCGAACGGAATTTCATCAGCATGGTCAACAAACCGAATCTGATTAAGGATTTGCCGGATGCCTTGCTAGGTTTTCTTACGGAATATGACAAAGCCAAACAACGCATTAAGAGTAGTCTGGAACTGCCTATCAATCATGCGCAACTGGAATATAACAAACAAAATGACATTGTTTATGTCAAAGGTGAGGACTATAAGGTGAAGTTGATGGAAGCGTCCAGCGGATTCCAATCCATCGTACCGCTTTATTTGGTTTCTTTACATTTGTCCGAATCTGTAAAAAGTCAGGCGAATAGTGCCCAGAAGATGAGCAGCGATGAAGCGAAACGCTTCGAAGCGGAAGTTGCGAATATATGGAACATACCGAACCTTACGGACGAGCAACGGAGGATTGCCCTTTCAGCCGTTTCTGCCAGATTCAACAAATCGGCATTTGTCAACATTGTAGAAGAACCGGAACAAAACCTTTATCCGGAATCGCAATGGATGATAATGAAACAGTTGCTGGCTTTTAACAATGCTTTGGAAACAAACCGTTTGGTAGTTACAACACATAGCCCATACCTTATTAATAGCCTGACCGTCGCTGTCAAAGCCGGTATGCTGTTGGCTGTAGGTAATCTTTCCTGTGAGGTACAAGAAAGGATAAATGCTATTTATCCCATAGAAGCTGCCATACACCCTGACGAAATCGCTATTTACGAGTTCAACGAGGTCGAAGGGACAGTAACAGTACTGGACACATATCATGGGCTTCCTTCCGATGAGAACTTCCTCAACAGGATGCTGGAGAGAACAAACGAAGATTTTGCCGATTTATTGGAAATACAACAGGAATTATGATTGACTTCTTCCCGACACAACATATATCATCATCAAACAGACGCAAATTCGGTATATGCGACCGGCCGGCTCCTGCCGCTGAAAAAGCATATATTGCAGAAAGACAGGGGCAGGATTGGATTGCGGCAGTGGACAATTATCCTCAGGTAAAGGTGAATTTCGTACCGGTTGACCATTGCATTGAACTGCGCAGGGCGGACGGGAGTATGGACAACCGCTGCGACGGCTGCCTGTTTTATAGAGATACGATTATATTTGTAGAGTTGAAACAAAGAAAAGGCAAGGGTAATCAATGGATAAAAGACGGCGAACAGCAGTTGCGTTCTACCATTGGTTATTTTGAACAACAGGAAGAGGCACGGAATTTTCCCATAAAAAAAGCCTACATAGCCAATAGTGAAAAACCTTTGTTCAGAACCGGTCAGGCAGTACGTATGGAACGCTTTTTCTCGGAAACAAACTATATACTGAGAATCGAGAACAGAATAAATATTGAATAATTGGTTGACCCTGCAGTGATTTTCGGCGAAAAACGGAACTCCGGTACGAAACTTGATGCCTACATTTGCACTGTTAACAAAATGTTTCACTTAAAACCTGTTGATTTATGGACTATATCCAAAAGATTAAGTTGCTGAACGAGTTGATGCTCAATGCAACACCGCAAAATGTAGATTTCATGCCGCAAAACGGCAATTATTGTGTGGCACTGATAGCTACGCGACCTGTTCACACTTGGGGATACCAAAAGCGTAACTTCAAGATTAAGGGACGCTTGGAAGAAGGCAAGACGGTCTCTGCCGATTTGATAGCGGAAAATGAAATGCTTTTTGGCGTGGAAGACCTGCCTTACGTGGCCCACGAGGGTGACCGTACCCCTATCTTCAAGATAATTCGTGCTTCCATTTTCTGTGCTTATGCGGGGTTGCAACTTACAGACCTGCATTGGGGGATGCGGAAGATTGCCTGGTCAGATTATCCTTTCAAGAGACCGGATAAGGAAGAACAGGCAAAAGCAGAAGTCAGATTTATGAAACGTCTGGCATCGGTAATGACTGTTCCGGATCATTGTGTGGTAGGACGTTCCGTGGTAACCCATCTCACTTCCACCCGTTTGCGGGATGTTATGCTGTACAACAAGGAGTACGAACCGTCCTTATATGGAAAGATAAAGGATTCAATAGAATCCTTATTTCCCTTTATTCCGGCAAAGGATCATGCCGATAATGTGGTTCCCGATGTATTTGTTTCGCAACAGGATTGGGAAAATCCTCGTGACACTTATGAACATCAGGTTATCATACTCAATGCCAAAAGCAAAAAGAAAGAACAGTTCTGGTGGGATTACTTGAAACTCAATATTTTCCTGAGCGATTTGGAGTATTATTTCGGCTACTATATTTTGATGAACCGTTGGCAGATTCCGATGATTCAGAGGTGGATTGCCGAATATCGCGAAAAAGGTTTCTTCGAGTCCCAGCGTGCGAAGGATTATATTCTGTTCTATTTGAAAGCCGGAGAAAAGACACCGGTTCGTGTTTTAAACTCACAGGGGGTGCAGGTTAAGATGAAGATGCCTTCAAGATAAGCCGGTAACATAATGTTTCTCATAGGGAAAAGCGGATTATGTATATTTCATAGGCATTTCTTTGCCGATAGAATGCATAATTGGCCTTTCCCTTTGTTTTTATGGTATATATTTATACTTTTGCCGTAAAAAATACCATCCGGTCGGTATTTTTTAGGGATATGGTGGAACAGGGATAGAATCCGGTTGCCAGAAGATGGAATAACAAAGACATAGAGGAACATCTCTGTTTTGAAATTCCACTTTCTGTTTGGGTTCCTCTATGCCGAACAAACCGACTAATCGGCTTATTTGAAGACAAATATAAGCAAAAAATAATATATGTATAAGAAAAAAAAGAAAAAGGCATCGTTGGCATTTATTTCATAAACTGGTATGTATGGTCATAAATGATTTAATGGTAATTGGGTAGGACATATTTAATTATACTAAAAATGAACGTGTTTTCACTCAAAAGACCTACTTTTGTATGATACTAAAAAACAAGGTTATGAAAGGAGTAAAAGGCTCAGAAACAAAAAGATTAATCAGGGAAGCTGCATACAAACAGTTTCTGACAAAAGATTACAACACGGTTCCCCTGAAGGAGATAGAAAAAAGTCTGAATTTATCAAGAGGATGTATGTCATATCATTATCCAAGCAAGCAAGAACTGTTTATTGATGTGATTGATTTTTACATTTTTCACAAACAAGATGCCAAAAATAAGTTCAAGGACATTTCTCACACCTCTCTGCTTGAATTTATTGATTATTACATAAAGAAGGTGGAGGAAACGATGAATGCAATGAGGATCTATCTCATAGAAAAAGAGAAGACCAATATTACACGTGCATATCTTAACTTGATTTTGCAGGCAGAATATTTCTATCCGGGATTTAACGAGGCTTTCAACGAAATAACAAATAAGGAGATTAAATTATGGGAAAGAATATTTGTGAAGGCTGTTGAAACAAAAGAAATAAGATCCGATGTTAATCCTTCTACATTGGCTTTGACATTTCGAATCCTGCTGTTTGGAAAATGTTTTCAGGATGCATTGGTGAATGGATTGCGAATAGAAGAACTGAAAGTAGTTCTTTATAATCAATATGAACTAATTAAAAATTGAACTAATGAAGAAAGATGTTTTTATTACTGGGCTTGCAAGCTTCTTTCCGAACTCTCCTGTTTCCAATGATGAAATGGAAGAGTTCTTGGGACTCATTTCTGGAAAACATTCCAAAGTGCAACGGATAGTTTTAAAGCAAAATGGAATTAAACGGCGATACTATGCCTTAAACAAAAATCAAGAAATCACACATACAAATGCAGAAATGGCGATGCTGGCTATACGTAAGTTGCTGGCATTGACCAATAAGAGCCAAAAGGACATTGAGTTGCTTGCTTGTGCTACTGCGACCCCTGATCAGATTCTGCCTTCTCATGCGTCTATGGTACATGGGCTTTGGGAAGAACCTGTTGAAATATTCTCTTCTGCTGGAGTTTGTCTGTCTTGTCTGCAAGCGCTGAAAATAGCTTATTTGAGCATAGCTGCATCAGAAAAACAGAATGCAATATGCAGCACATCTGAATTGGTGTCAGCAATGCTTTTATCCAAAAACTTCGATATCGAATATGAAAGATGCTGCAATTTGGGCACCAATCCATATATGGCTTTGGAAAAGGACTTCCTGCGCTTTATGTTAAGCGATGGTGCGAGTTGTGCATTATTGGAAAATCATCCGGGAGAAAAGGGCGTATCTTTAAAGATTGAATGGATAGAAATGGATTCATATGCCAATGAAACCCCTACCTGTATGTTTGCCGGAGCTGTCCGGAGGGAGGACGGTGAACTGAAAAGCTGGAAATCTTTTGAAAGTCAGGAATTGGTCGATGAGTCCCTTATGGTTATTAAACAGGACATTAAACTTTTAGGGACGAAGTTGATGCCGTTATGGATTAGACATATTAAATCATGTCTGAATAAACATGGCATGACTCCTGACGATGTGGATTATGTAATACCTCACTCTTCGTCAATGGTTATTTATGGTAATCTCATTGAAGCGATGAAAAACGAGAGTTTTGAATTGTACAAACGAGAGTGGTTTACCAATCTTACCTGGGTGGGAAATATCGGATCGTCAGCAATACTGGCTGCCTTGGATGAGTTCTGTTCTACCCGTAAACTCAAATCCGGTGAAAAAATACTGCTGCTTGTCCCTGAAAGCGGACGCTTTTCTTATGGAACAGTGCTATTAAGTGTCGTATAAATTTGGAAATAAACGATAAATAACGTATTTTTGCGCTGTTAAAACGACATAGTATAGTATCATATATCATCTTCCAAACGAAAAGTGGAAAATTTCAAAGAGACAAGATGGAATATGACAGCTTGCGCTATATTAAAATATATAGCACAGGTGCGTCACTTCGTCTCTAGGTATTCCACTACCATGTTTGGATGTTGATTGCGTCTGTGCTATTTTTTTATAATATAGGCAGTAGGATGGACCCGAATTTGAAACAGCGGATTATAGAGGAGGCATACAGGTTATTCATCACAAAAGGAATGAAGCAGACCTCATTCTGTGATGTGGCTGTTGCCGTGCATAAATCCAAAGGGGCTGTCATACACTACTTTCCTTCCAAAAAGAAACTGATTGATGCGGTTGTCAGAATGCGTTTTTTCCCCGACTCGCAGATTTCTTGTGAAATGTATTCTTTGGCTGACAAGGATTGGAATGAGTTTTTAAGGCAATACAGAAATCCGATAGAACGGGTGATAAACAGTTTTCCCGAACATCTGAATGGCAATCTCCTGATATGTTATATGCAGTTTGTTTCCTCCGCCCATGAATATATGGACGAATTTCCACAAATGTATCAGCAACTTCTTGTCCGGGAACAGGACTTTCTTTCCAATGTGGCTTATGGTCATAAAATAAGTTTGAAGGATGCCAAGGCGTTCAGCAGACAGGCATTGAACACTTCTATTGGTAAGACTTTCTTGGGGATGTTCTCAGAAATTTAAGCCCGCATTCCTTTCCTTTTCCTCCCTTTCAGTTCATTCCGTTGTCTTTTAGACTGATAAATGATAAAACTTTACTTGCTGGAACCTGTTTTTTTTCATTATTCTTGGAAAAGGCTTATCTTTGCAAAATAAACCGACCAGTCGGTTTATTTTGCAAAGAATTTTAATAGAATATAATGAATTAAAAAGTGAATAATTGGAAAGTAGGAATAAATTGTTGAAATCTTTGCGCCTGCAACCGCTTCTTGCCAAAATAGCGGTAGGATATATGGCCAAGATTGTAGTCATAAGTGGTATTGCTTACGTTGGCATCTGCGAATGGAAAGAGACTAAGGCTAGGGAAATGGAAGTACGGATGATTAACCGGAAAAAGCATGAGATAAATGATATATACGTGAAAATGCTCAGGCTTTCTTTCTTCTGTGAAACCTTTATGGAGTGGAGTGAGCAGGATTTTTTATCATTTCAGAAACGGAGACGGCACATTGACAGCCTGTTGTGTAGCTTGAGGTACTCCTCTTCCGGCTCACATACAGACAGCATCCGTAATTTGTGGAGAGCCAAGGAGCGGTATATGCGGGAAATCATATATTGGGTACACAGGCAGGAGGAAGCCGACCGGGAAATTGCAGCGAAGATTCCGGCCATTGCCAGACAGAGTGAACGGGAAAATGCCCCAAAAGGGGGATTCCTGAAGAGGTTGTTCGCAAAACGCCACAGGGCGGATTCTCCTTCTGCCGCCTCCATGCTTCATGAGCTTAATCGGAGCGTGGTTGGCAGACAGCAGGCGTATGCCCGGAAGCTGGCAGAACGGACGGACAGCTTGGATGGGATGAACAGAAGGCTGAATGTGCAGTTGCGGCAGATGATTGAGAATATGGATGGAACGGTACAAGCGGACTTGAAGAGACAGGAAGAAGAAGTTGCGGAAGCCGGGAAACGGTCATTTGCCACGGTCATCGGTCTGACGGCATTCATGGTTTTGCTGCTGATATGGTCCTATATGGTGATACACCGGGATATGATGCGTATAAACCGTTATAAAAAAAGGCTGGAAGGCACAGTCCGTCAGTTGGAGCAGACCGTTCTTGAAAACGAGGAACTGATTGAGGCAAGAAAGAAAATCATGCTGGCCGTAACCCATGACTTGCGTGCGCCGCTTGCTTCTATCAGCAGCTATGCGGAATTGCTTTCCACGGAAAGAGAAGTGTCGAAGTGCAGGGAATACAGCCGGAACATACGGCAGGTGGCGGGACACATGTCTTCCATGCTGAATTCCCTGTTGGGATTTTTCCGGTTGGAGAGTGGCGGGGAAAAGGCCGTTCCTGTCCCGTTCAGGTTATGTTCCGTCACCGAGATTTTGGAAACGGATTTTATGCCGCTGGCGGCAGGAAAAAACCTTTTGCTGAACGTGCTGAGTGCCGGAGATGCGGTTGTTATAGGAGATAGGGACAGGATAATACAGATAGGAAGCAACTTGTTGTCCAATGCAATCAAGTTTACGGAGCGGGGAAGTGTAACGGTTCGCACACAATTTGACCAGGGCGTATTGACGCTTATCGTGGAAGATACCGGCACCGGAATGGACGATGAGGAGCAGACACGCATTTTCACTGCATTCGAGAGGCTTCCCAATGCGATTGCGGAAGAAGGGGTCGGACTGGGACTTTCAATAGTAAAAGGTCTGGTCGGATTGTTGGACGGCAGGATTGAAGTGGCAAGCCGGAAAGGGGTGGGCAGCCGGTTCACTGTCTGTCTTCCTTTGGCTGTGGCAGAGGAAGCGATGGCGGAGAGCGGCAGGAGCCGGATTTCCGTACGGTCCTATACGGTACTGGTATTGGACAATGACACCGTTTTGCTGGCGGCAATCAGGGAAATGTTTGCGTATCACGGGGTGGCTTGCACGGTATGTGAGAACACGCGTGATCTGATGGAGCATGTCCGCAGCCGTAGTTATGACCTTTTGATTACGGATTTGAAAATGCCCCGGACAAACGGATTCGAGGTGTTGAAGCTCCTGCGCATGGCCAATGTGGGAAATTCACGGAGCATTCCGGTTATCGCGAGTACCGCATCGGGAAACTGCGATACGGGGGATTTGTATGCGGCAGGGTTTTCGGGCTGTTTGAAAAAGCCGTTTTCCGCCGAAGAACTTTTGCAGGTATGTACGGAATGTCTGGGAAGTGAAAGGCAGTCTGAACAGATAGACCTCGATGCCCTGCTGAAATATGGGAACAGGCGGAAGATGCTGGATACCCTGATTCGGGAGACCAGGAAGGATATGGAGGCTATGGCTGAATGTGCAGAAAAGAATGATCATGAGGCACTGAAAGAATGGATACATCATCTGACAGGCTCATGGGAGATCATTCATGCCGGCAAGCCGCTGCATGAGTTGTTCGCACTGCTTCAGGATTCGGGAGAGTTTTCTGTGGACGAGTTCGGGCGGACTGTACAGCAGGTATTGGAAAAAGGAAAAGAAATAATATGTTTGGCACAACAGGCTAAGAAAGCTTATGAGAGTAATTGTTGTTGAGGACAATGTCTTGTTCTGTAATTATATCTGCAATTTTTTGCAGAAGGCGGATTTGGATACTGTAAGGACTTACAGGCTGGCACAGGCTAAGAAGGTCATTGGGACATCCGTCCGTGAGGATGACATCGTATTGGCGGATTTAAGATTGCCTGACGGGGAAAGTACCACGCTGTTGCAGTGGATGAGGGAGAACGGCTATATGCACCCGTTCATCATGATGACTAATTATGAAGAGATACATTCTGCGGTTCATACCATGAAGCTGGGTGCGGAAGATTATATCCTCAAACCGCTGGTTGAAACCAGGCTGCTGCCCGTAATCAAAAAAATAAGGACGGTGAACGAGGCTTTCACCAAGGTAATCTATGAACGCAAAAGCACCCCTTTTTGCGAGTTGAACCGGTACATTCACATGGTAGCGCCGACGGATATGACGGTACTGATATTGGGAAGCACCGGAACGGGAAAGGAACACCTGGCAAAAAAGATTCACAGGCAGAGCCTCAGATCCGGCAAGCCGTATGTAACGGTCGATTGCGGCAGTTTGTCCAAAGAGCTGGCACCTTCCGCCTTTTTCGGCCATGTCAAGGGGGCGTTTACCGGAGCCACAGAGGAAAAGGCAGGATATTTTCAGGAAGCGCAGGGAGGCACCCTGTTCATGGATGAGGTGGAGAACCTTTCGATAGAAACGCAGCGGATGCTGTTGCGTGCCATGGAGGAACGGCGGTATCGTCCGGTAGGCGGACAACGGGACAGGCTGATGGATGTGCGCATCATTGCGGCCACCAATGAGGATTTGCAGGAGGCTGTTGCGGAAAAGCGTTTCCGGAAGGACCTGCTTTATCGCTTTCAGGATTTTACCATCACCGTACCTGCATTGCATAATTGCCTGGAGGATATACTGCCTTTGGCGGATTTTTTCCGGGAGCAATCTTGCGGATTGCTCCGGAAAGAGGTCTTGGATTTTGACGAACCGGCAAAGAAGATGCTGCTGGGATACAGTTGGCCGGGAAATGTACGGGAACTGAAGCAGGTCATTCATGCGGCGGTATTGATATGCAAAGGAAAACTGATTACCCCCAATTCCTTACGGCTCCAATATGCGGGAGAGCCCGTTTCTGACCCCATGGGGAAAGAGAAGATAGACAAGTGTTTGCAGAAAGATGAAAGAAGAAACATAGAACAGATCAAGACGGCTCTTTCCATCTCTAAAGGGAACCTGACACAGGCAGCGGCCTTGTTGGGAATCAGCCGCCCGACCCTTTACAAGAAAATGAGCCTGCACGGAATTTCCAGATAGGTTTGTTTGCGATACAGTTTTCCCCCTCATCAAAGGAAAATCGAATTTGTCTTGCCGGCCGCATTTGCCGAATCTTTTCGTGGAAATTTTCCTTGCGGCTTCGCCGTGGAAAATTTTCACGAAAAAGAATGCGGCGGCAATCCAGATTCGATTTGAAAAACGATTACAGGGGCAAACTGCGACCGATGTGACGCATGGATAAAGGATATGGGCTGCTTGAAGAGGCCGTATTTCATAATCCATGAAATTCCACATATCCAGCCGGAATACAGGTCTTATGAAAGTCTTGCTGTAAAAAAGCGGAAGGCATGAGAAGACAGGGGGCTTCAGCTCCCTCTGTTCTGCATGGTTTTGTCTTGCCTGCCCGCCTGCTCTTTTCTGGTGTCGGATGCGCAGGCTTTTTCCCTTCTGCCTCACGTATCTTCTCTCTTTCCGTTTATTCACTTCCCTTCTTCTCCGTTCACGGTTTAGCCGTTGGGAACAGTCATGTTTATGACATCTGACGACATTTGATGACATCTGATGACACCTTTTTGAAAATCAGCATATTATTTGGAAATACCCCATACCTTTGAAGCGTCAAAGCAATTCATTAACCCCTAAAAGAAAAGGTATGGCACAAGAAAAGATCCCGAACGAAAAGCCCAAACGGACCCGGAAACCGAAGGCCGGAAGTGATGCTCTTCCGGTGGAACAGATTACGGAATTGATGCTTGTTCATAACAAGAACGATCCGAAATTCGGTGTACAGGCTGTCAGTGAAATTGACAAGGACGGAAAAGCGAAGACGGTTCCGGCGGACGAGAAGAATGAAAACTCATTCCTGAAATTCGACAAGAATTCGAGTATTCTCGAAAACTTCATCAAGAATTTTTGGAGCCAGCTCAAGGAACCTACCCATTTCCGCCTGCTCCGCATGACCTACCACGACTACAAGGTGAACAAGCAGGCCATCAGGGATTTGTCGGAGGGAAAGCAGACGGATGCGGTGAAAGAGTTCCTCAAACGCTACGAAATCCGTCCGAGAGAAAACAAGAAGGAACAAAGTGTAAACCAAAAAGAAAAAACAGCTATGGCAGACAAAGAGACACAACCGCAGGAACCCCTGCAACAGAGCGAAGTACAGCAGGCGGCACAGCAACAGCAGCAGCCCCAGGCTCAACAGGCAGCGCAGGAGTCGCAAGGACCGCGTTACCGGTATAATGAGAACATGGTCAACTGGGAGGAGTTGGAAAAGGTCGGAATCTCAAAGGCTTCGCTGGAACAGCAGGGACTCCTTGATTCCATGCTGAAGGGCTACAAGACCAACAAACTGGTGCCCCTGACCATCCATCTTTCCGGTTTGCTGACAGCCAAACTGGATGCAAGGCTCTCACTCATCCCGCAACAGGACGGACAGGTGGGACTGGCCATTCACGGCATACGCAAGGAACCGCAGTTGGAGCGTCCTTATTTCGGGTTTAACTTTAACGAGGAGGACAAGAAAAACCTGCGTGAGACCGGCAACATGGGGCGTGTGGCAGAACTCAACCTGCGCGGCAGTGAATATACCCCCTGTCTGATTTCCATCGACAAGAGCACCAACGAGCTGGTTGCCGTCCGTCAGGAGCACGTTTACATCCCGCAGGAAGTGAGCGGGGTCAAACTTACCGCAGAGGAGATCAGGCTGCTGAAGGAGGGACAGCCTGTCAAAGTGGAGGGTATGACTTCCAAAGCAGGCAAGGAATTCGATGCCACACTCCAGTACAGTGCCGAGCGCAGGGGACTGGAATTCATCTTTCCGAAAAACCAGATTTTCAACGAACGTTCCATCGGAGGCGTGCCTCTCTCGCCCACCCAGATAAAAATGCTCAGCGAAGGACATACCATTCTGGTGGAAGACATGAAGTTCAGGAACAGGAATGACACCTTCTCGTCCTTTGTAACGATAGACAAGGTTACGGGGCGCCCGAACTACACGCGGCACAATCCGGAAACCGGAGAGATTTATATTCCAAAGGAAATCTGCAACGTGCAGCTGACTGCCGAAGACAGGGAAACCCTGCGCAAGGGACAGCCGGTCTATCTGGAAAACATGATCGGGCGCAACGGGGAGGAATTCTCCTCGTTCGTCAAGCTGGATATGAATACCGGCAGGACGATGTATTCACGCACGCCGAACGGATTCAACGAGCAGCAGGCACCGCGTATTCCGGCGGAGGTTTACGGGCACGTGTTCACGGCACAGGAAAAAGCGAACCTCCAGGATGGCAAGACTTTGCTTGTCGAAGGGCTGAAAAACAACGGGCAGACCTTCAGTTCCTACCTGAAAGTCAATCCCTATTCCGGGCAGTTGCAGTATTTTCAGGAAAATCCGGACATCCGCAGGGACACTTCCCGCCGTGCCGCACAGACGGAGACCGCACAGGGACAACAGCAGGAGCAGAAGAAGGGTGCATCGCAGGCAGTATAGACCTGCCCGGAGAGAAACAGAATCAATCATACAAACCTAAAAAAACGAATCGTATGAATACGGATCAGAATACCCGTCATATTTATAAGACGGAAGATATCGACTGGGACGGTCTGAAGGCCGCAGGTATCAGTAAGAAACAACTGGAAGCGGAAGGCAACATGGAACTGTTGCTGCAAGGAAAGGAAACGGGCATCGTTCCGCTGAAACTCCATATTTCGGTCCTCAGCCTGACAATGGATGCCACGCTGAAGCTGGTACCCGACGGCAACGGCAGACCGGTTATGGAAATAAACGGTCTCCGTCAGAAGGAGGAGGCGGCAGTTTGACCGGGAAACAATAAGTATAACTCACGTTCCGTGCCGTTCCTGACGGTACGGAACATCAAAAGGAAAAAGAATATGATAGCGATAGTGACTGACAAGCCCAATGTGGGCAGAGAGATAGCAAGGGTTTTGGGAGCTGACAGAAAAGAGAACGGATATATGAGCGGAAACGGATACATGGTAACATGGACATACGGCAACATGCTTTCCCTGGCGATGCCGAAAGATACCGGTACGGCATGGGTGGAGCGGGAGAACTTCCCCCTGCTGCCGCCTCCTTTTCTGACGGTACGGCATGTAAAGACGGACACGGGATGGAATCCCGACATCAATGCGGTGCTCCAGTTGAAGGTGATAGCCGGGGTGTTCGATGCGTGTGACACCATTGTTGCGGCAACCGACGCTTCCCGCGAGGGGGAAATGCTGTTCCGGTATCTTTATCGTTTTTTGGGATGCAGGAAACCTTGCCTCCGCCTGTGGATCTCCTCCTTGACGGACGAAGCCATTGCCAAAGGAATGGAAAACCTTCGTCCCTGCAGCCTGTTCGACAACTTGTTTTTGGCGGCAGACAGCCGCAACAAGGCCGACTGGCTTCTTGGAGTCAATTCGAGCTATGCCGTCTGCAAGGCGGTCGGTTTCGGGAACAACTCGCTTGGAAGGGTACAGACCCCTGTATTGGCAGCGATAAGCGGACGGTACAGGGAAAGGGAAAATCACATTCCCGCAGACAGCTGGCCCGTATTCGTCAGCCTCTGCAAGAACGGGAAGATAATAAAGATGCGGCATGTGGAAGATTTCTGCAACCGCCGGGATGCCCTGGAACTTTACGAGGACTGCAAGGCGGCAGGATATGCCCGTATCACGGCGGTCAACAGCCGGACTGAGGAAATCACCGCACCTGCCCTTTATAACCTGACCGGGCTTCAGAAGGATGCGAACCGTTACCATAACCTGACAGCCATACGGGTGCAGGAAATTACCCAAAGCCTGTATGAGAAAAAACTGATCTCCTGCCCGCGCACTTCCAGCCGTCTGCTGCCCGGAGACGTGTATGACATGTTGCCTCCGGTTATGGAAAAGCTGCTGTCCGGCAAGGAATTCCGTCAATATGCCGGTATGATCGACCTTGCTGCAAGGAAAGGCGTAACCGGAAATCAGGACACGGCGGAGCATCATGCCATTGTCATCACCGGCATACAGCCGGGGGAACTGGACAGGGAGGAAAGGCTGGTTTACACCCTTGTTGTCGGCAGGATGCTTGAAACGTTCATGCCGCCCTGCAAGGTGGAATATACGACGGTTGAAGCGGTCTGTGCCGCACGCAAGTTCCGAATCCGTACATACCGTATTCTGGAAGCGGGGTGGCTCGGTATCTTTCAGAGGGAACGGCTTGTCGCGGAAGACAACGACCTCTGTCCCGTACCCCCTGAACTTTTTCGGGAGGAGAAGCTGCCGGTAACGGGATGCAGCCTTATACACAGGAAATCGCTGCCCGCTGCCCCTTATACGGATGAGGAACTGGCGGACTATATGGACAAGACCGGTCTGGGAACCGCATCCACGCGCACGAATATCATCCGTACGCTTCTGGAGCGTAAATATATCCGGTATTCGGGCAAATACATTATCCCGACCCCAAAAGGTCTTCTTTTATATGAAACGGTACGCGGAATGAAAGTGGCTGACGCCTCCCTCACCTCCGGCTGGGAAGCGGAGCTGGCACGGATTGAACAGGGAGAACTCACACAGAAAGAATTTCTGGATGGCGTATTGGAAACGGTAAATGAGGTTACCGGTGAGATTTTCCGGAAACTTTCGGAAGATGGACAGCCGCATGGTTCCATATAGACGGCTGGGCGGAAGGTACGGAACAGAAGAGGTGCAGACTGGGGTCTGTGCCTCTTTTTTATATATGTACAAGATACGTTTTTCCGCTTTTAAGCGGCAAAGGTCTTGGATTGCCTCGTTTTTGCCGCAAGGCGGCCCCTTTCAGGGGCTGGTCGGCTAAAAGAAAATCATCCTCGCTTCGCTGCGGTATTTTCTTTTGCCAAGCCTTGCGCAAAAAGGCAATCCAAGGGCCGGAGGCCTATAAAATCGGGAAAACATATCCCGATGGGATTATTCATTCTTAAAAATTTAAAGACATGAAACTGAAACTCATCGAAAACATCTGCAGGCAAGTGGTCGCACTGGTTCTGCTTACGGGAATATGCCTGCTTTACTGCAAGGGCGTCATTCCCGTGTACCTGTCTGTCCTGTTCCTTATGTCCGGAACACTGGTCCGTCTCGCCTTCAGGACATTCACCTTTGTCTTGAAAACAATCCTTGTCCTGATTGTCATGGGCATGCTTGTATAACCATCAAATGCAGAAGATATGAGAACTTACACATTTACATCCTCGGCTCCGGTCATGCCGGCTGCATGGCCTGCCACAAACCGGACAACACCTGTCAAAAGACAGCCTCCCTGTACGACAGACGGGCCCAGACGTATCGGCTACTATCTGGAACCGTTGAAAGGCATCGCCTCGAATCCGGACAGGCAGAGAATCCTGAAGGATTTTTTCAAGGAAACTTATGTATAACATTTTAAATTTTACCATTATGTTTTTTCAAGCAATCAACCAAATGATTACGGCAGGCACAGACCTGAGTATCAACATCAGACGGGTAAACGACAATCTGACGGTTGCCGTCGTTCCCAGACGGTCGGGAGTAAAGGCCGGCGAACGCATTGTCCCGCTCATCCTGAACGGTACGCCGGAAGAACTGGATGCAGGATTCCTGCAGGCTGTCGGTGCACCCGTACAGAAAGCGCAAGGTATCCTTACCAACCTGGAATCGTTCGAGAAGCAGGCAGAGCAGGCGGTTTCACAAAGCAAAACCTCCAAGCCTACGGTGGAAAAGGAGTCCAAGGAAGCCCGTGAAAAACGGGAAAAGATGGAAAAACTGCTGAAGAAAGCTGAGGATGCCACGGCAGGAAAGCATTATTCCGAAGCATTGACCTGGCTCAGGCAGGCTAAGGTACTGGCACAGCCGGACAAACAGGCGGACATTGACAAAAAAATGGCGGAAGTGCAGAAGAAGGCATCCGAGGGAAGTCTGTTCGACATGGTACAGCCGCCGGTAACTGATCCACAGCCATCCTTGCAGCAATCGGCTCCACAACCGATGGCAGCCCAGACGCCACAATACCGGAGCGAAGAGCAAGTTCCGATGTCCATGCCCGAACAGCCTGCCCCGGCTCCGCAACCCGTTGCACAGCCGCAAGTACAGCCCGTACAATATAGGCAACCTGCACCGCAACCGGTTCCTCAGCAGGCTGCTCCACAACCGCAAGAAATCCAGTTCCATCAACCGGTACAGGTGCCGCAACCGCAATTGGCGGACAATCGCTGGATGCAACAACCGGCTCCGTCACAGTATGCAACGGTGCAGGAGGCTGCAATGTATAACTTCGACAAGGATTACGAGGATGACCGGGAGCTACTCAGGGAGGACCCTTATGCGGAATATCCGGACTTTCCGAAGGAATGCCGCATGACGGATATGGCACAAATGGATATGGTATATTGTTAAACCCTATAAAAGAAAAATAATATGGCACTTGAAATCAAAGGATTGCAGAGAGTATTCAAATTCAAGAAGGACTCCGTGGAGCTCGTGTTGGATGATCCGAACAGCGAACTGTCCGTAAACGAGGTGATGGACTTCTATTCCATGACCTACCCTGAACTGACTACGGCAACGGTACATGGTCCTGAGTGGGAGGACGACAAGGCGGTTTACCGCTTCAAGACAACCATCGGAGTGAAAGGGTAAGCGGTATGAACAAGAAAAAAAAGGATAAGGAAACATGCAGACAGCTTTCAGAACAAGCCAAGGATGGACTGGCACGGCTGATTATTCTCTCAGTAAGTTCGTCCCACATCCGAAGGGGAACCTCGGAACGGAAAAGAAGGATACTTCTGCCACCGGGAAGCACAATGCTTTTCTGACCGGTAGAATCACACCCCTTGCACCGGATTATTGGCATCAGGATATGGATAATGATTCTCCGGTCAATCTCACGACTCCGGAAAATTTTGACTATCTCTACCGGTCGGCATCAAGATATGCGGAACTTATGGGTATAAAACTCCCTTTCCGATACAGGAAAGGGGGTTGCCCCCGCCTGAATATTACCGAGTTGTACAGAGTTATGGAAGAGTGTGTACCGGAGTGTATCAATCTGGAAAAGAAGGACGGAAGGCTGCATTTCTGTCTGTTCCGCCATCATGACTGGCCGGAACCTACTTTGTTTTGGATTCCGGTTGATTTTACCGAACGGCTTTCGGCATCATTGAAGAACATTGTCAGGGAGTTCATCCGGCTATTTGTCCGACACCACAGACTGTACGATATTACTGAGACATTTTGTTATGACTTTGCCATAGAAGAACTGGAAGACTGGGGAAACCGGGATTCCGATGCTTCCCCGAAGGAAATCAGGGCGAACAAACGGCTGGCAGATTCCTATCAGTCTGGAAAACGGATGAAAGCACTCAGACGGATGTCGGGCAAACCGTTCTGCAAGTCTTTGGAGGAGGCTGTGCGGAATTACCGGACAAAAAAGGAAAAAGAGCTGAAGCTGTTGGAACTGATTGAGGACGGCATGGCATTGATTACTCCGGAAAGCCCGGTATTGACAGGCTACCAGTACGATTGGGCTTATGAAGAGGAATGCGATTTTCCCCCGGTGGGAATGGAAAGCCAGGTCATACTGGTCTATTCTGCTGATGATACATTGGCGGAGTGTGTCAAGGGGTATATGAATTCGGATTATCAGGAAACCTATGCCCTTACTCCGGTCACTTACAAGCTACTGACACCGGAAACGGACAGTCTTTTTCAGATGGATGACTATCCGGAAAGGCTTTCCAGATGGTTGGTGTGTTTTACAGGCTATATTGATGACAACTTTTAAAACGAATGACATGAATGAACTGACTAAGAAACTTCAACAGGTGATGGTTCCCAAAGCGGCACTGATTGCTTACGAATACAGTGATGGCCGCTATGGACACGGGACATATTATCTCGAACTGCATCCGATCAACGACAGAGGCCGGATGGAGGCTGCCGTCCCCGTTACGTATGAATTTATGGACTCCCTTGTGGAATACTATACGGATAACCGGCAGGATGTACCGCATGGGAAAATCCCCACCAATATGCTGTGGTGCGATACACGCAAGGGACACGAGAGGTACATCTGGTACAATCCTCCGGGAAAACGGCAGATGTTCTTTTCCGAAAGGCTGAATATTCCGGACGGGACATTCCATGTACCCGGTGTCATTTACAGGGCTTCCGGTGACAGACTGGAAATTTTTGCCTATAAGGGAGAAGCACCGGCAGAAGACAGCCCGCTTTTCCTTGCCCCGTTTTTCAATGTAACGGGAAGCAGTGTCTGCCTGGGAAATGCCTCGTTGACTCCTCCGGAAAACATGACTTTCTCAAAACTCCTTGAGCATTGGGAAAAACGCTTCTGGCTCAGTGAATTTTCCCATTTGGGAGGAAGCAGGAATCCCACCGAAAGCAATCTGGTTTCGGTGACGGAAAAGGCACGGACCAATCCGTTTGACTATAACGAATTGAAACCTATGGACAGACAACTTAAAGACTTATTGATATGAAAAAGATTCATTATACAGACAGATACCTGCTCAATCCCCACCATCCCGTAACCGTTTTCGTAATCGGTGCGGGCGGAACCGGATCGCAGGTGGCCACCAATCTGGCAAGAATGAGTATCGCATTGCAGGCACTCGGACATCCGGGCCTGCACTTGACGGTTTTTGACCCCGATACTGTCACGGAAGCGAACATCGGACGCCAGTTGTTCAGCGAATCCGAGCTCGGACTGAACAAGGCGGTGGCACTTGTAACCCGTATCAACCGCTTTTTCGGCTTTTCATGGGAAGCAAAAGGGCAATGCTATCCGTCAGGAACATCAGATTCCGTTTTGGCGAATATCATCATCACCTGCACGGACACCACCCGTTCACGGACCGGTCTGTGGCGTTTTTTGAAAAAGCATAGGGAACGTTCATACGATGACGAGAAATCACCGATATACTGGATGGATTTCGGCAATGCCCAGACCACCGGACAAGTACTGATAGGTAATGTCAAAAGCAAGATACCGCAGCCCTCCTCCACTGAATACCTGCCTATACCCAAGATGAACGTCATAACGGAGGAAGTCCCTTATTCCACCATCAGGGAGAAGGATTCAGGACCGAGCTGCTCGCTGACTGAGGCATTGCAAAAACAGGATCTCTTCATCAATTCCATGTTGGCACAAATCGGATGCGACGTCCTGTGGCGCATGCTCAGGGAAGGAAGAACGTTCTACCGGGGAGCCTATCTCAATCTTGACACATTACGGGTAAACCCCATCCCGGTATAGAACACAAACGTCAGTTTCTCCTGATACATAAAACGATGTATAGGAGAAACTGACGTTTTGGAACACTCCTGCTATGCGGTTTAATATTTCAGCCGTACGGCATTTGCCACTCCCTTTTCCGTCATGACCAGCTCATACCGGTCCAACTTTTCATAGAGTTTGCCCAATGTCTTGCATCCATATCTCCTGACCTTGAATTTGGGCATCATTTTTTTCAATGCACCGCCGATCAGTGAAAGGGAAACCTCTTCTTTGCCGTCAGCCGCCTGCTCAAAAGCCTTGTCGAAATACTCCATATCCCTTCGGATAAAGAATTCGGGAGTGTTCTCCTCTGCCTTGCTTTCCTTCCGGTCGGCATACAGGAATACGGAACAGGACCGTACCAATGACACCGGGGTCTTTCCTTCCCCATATCCCAGCACTTTCACCCCGGCTTCCCGTATCCGTTGGGCAAGCAGGCTGTAATCACCGTCACTGGCCACCAGGCAGAAACAGTCCACCTGCCCGTCCCGAAGAATATCCATCGCATCTATGACCAGTGCAATGTCCGTCGTGTTCTTTCCGGGAACATGGGAGGAAGCTTGTACAAGCCTGAATCCATGCTCCCTGGCACTTTCCTTCCATGCGGAAAGCGCTTTCCTCGTCCAGTCTCCATAAATTCGTCTCACAACGGCATCCCCGTAACGGGAAACAAAGCCCATTATATCTTCCATCCTCTCAAAGGATGCGTTATCCCCGTCAATAAGGACTGCAACGGTATATCTTGAATTGGCATTTGTCTTCATAACAACTGTTTATGAAACAAAGTTAGCATAACTTTCCCATGTTGGTATTCCCGCCCTTATCTTTTTTCCCACGTTTCTGTAAAAACTCCTGTATTTCCGAGCTTCTGTAGAAGTTTTTCCCGTTATCGTCCGTCTGGTAATAACGGATCAGCCCTTTTTCCCTGTAACGGGCGACTGTCCGCAATGACACGTTTAGCAGTTTGGCAATGTCATAGTTGTCCAAAAGCTCGTCTCCATTCAGGCAGTCCTTCACGCGTCCCATCCTGTCCAGTTTCTTTTCTATACGGTCAAAACCTTCCACTATGGTCATTATCATTTTTTCAAGCACTTCATTGTCTATATACATCATGGCAATTTTCTCCTGTCTTTTTAAAGGTTATTACTGGAATACCCTTTTCTTGTGCGCACTTTCAAGAGTATATGCCATGTTCAGTGAAAAATGTATGCCACATTATCCGTTTATATTGGACGGGGAATTATATAACACTGCAAATCAATAAAATACAGATATAAAAATAGTATAGGGGAAATTGAAATGTAAAAATTCGAGGTGTAAAATTGTAAAATCCGAATGTAAACTTTACAATTTACAGGTCGTCAGACCTTCTCCGGATCAGGACTGATAGATGGCGTTTCCATACCAGGCGTTTTACTTTTGCCGGCGAAGGCATCTGAAAGGTACGGGCAAGAAATACAGCACCTTCCACTTTGGCACCGGCCCTTTCCAGATTATGGGCGTATTCCATCAGGCTGGATCCGCTGGTCAGCAAATCATCGACAATCACCACGCGCTTTCCGTACAGATCGTTTGACATCATATAGTTGGCGGTATTTATTTCAGAGCGTTTTTCTGAGGCGTGTTTACACTCCCTGCTTTCCGTAATGCATATTAAATCCAGTCCTGAACGGACATAGCCATGCGTTTCCAGAAAACCGGCAATACCTGAGAAACGTCTGTAATAGCGGTCTGATGTGCTGCACGGCATAAACATGGCAGTAATATCCTCATCAGTGGAAAGAAGCAGGAATGCTTGTGAAAAATATTCCGTACAGCTGTCTTTTCCATCCTTGAAATCATATACTTTTTGCACGAATGCCAACTGGTCATCACAAAGCCAGCTTTCAAAGCGTTTGGGAAAATAATAGCCGGCAAACACGCAGCGAATGCTCCCGAATGAGAACAATCGCAACGGACGGACTTTATCAAACAGCTCAGGACAAGTCAGCGCATATAACAGCGGTGCATGAGGATTTCCTGCTATGATGGCTTGACGTAGCGGTTTCTCCCTGTCTTCCCGCTCATCGTAGGCTGCTGCATATTGGCATAGCACCTTGCCGCACTTTTTTCTCCAGTATTGTCCGTATATCCAGAGAACGATAGCCGTTAGTAATAATGTTGCATTGATTATCAGTTCCATATTTCCTGTTTTTTTATTTTCGGACAGATTGTCCGGGATAAAAATACTGTTTTTCCGGTAAAGAAACAGACTTTTAGCCATTCTTTTAATTTGCTTCCCCAAACAGAGCGGTCTCTGACATCTGATGACATCTGATGCCGTTTGATGACATCCTTTTGCCCATGACTTTTACTTCCCGTATTTTCGTGCCGGACAAAAAAAGCAGAGTTTATGGAATTTGTATGTATCGAAGCTAAGGCATTCATGGAAATGAATGAGGCTTTGGAAGCCGTTGAAAAGAGAATGCGTGAAACATGCGGAGGAGGCATCTGTAGTATGGATGACTGGATTGATAACCAGGAAGCGTGTATGCTTATGAATGTCTCGCCCCGAAAGCTGTTGCAACTTCGGAGAAGCAGGATTATCCCTTACAGCCATATAGACCGCAAGGTATATTACAGGCGTCAGGATATTATACGTTATTTGGAAAACAGTATTCACCATGTAACCCCCGAATCCTTATGACTCAATTCATACTGACCAAAGAAAGCCCTGAGATTATACGTTTTTTTCGGAACATAAGCACCCTGTCCAAAATGCTGGATGATCAGGAGAAAAACCTTCGTCCGGTCCTGAACGGAGAGCGTTACATTACCGACAGCGAGTTGGCGGAGAAATTGAAGCTGACACGAAGGACGCTGGCTGATTACAGAATGAACGGCAGGCTGCCCTATTACAAAGTAGGAGGCAAATTATTATATAAGGAAAAGGACATTCTTGTTCTGTTGGAAAAAAACAGGGTGGAAACATTTGATCATTGGTAATACCCGTTTCCAAGTATCACGACATAAACATAAGAAAGTCATGGAAACGATAAAAAGAGAGGGTTTCATGGCTTTCTTATTACAGAACCGGCAGATTATACGTTTTTTTATTTTGGAATCATATATCGGTCAGCATTTCTATTTCTTACATGTAAAGGTAGCCTTTTGCTTCTGATGCGCAAGGCGGTCCTTCGGACTGGTTGGCTGAAAAAATCATCCTCGCTTCGCTGCGGTATTTTTTCGCCAAGCCTTGCACTATCAGAGCAAAAGACAAATGTCTGACATGTAAGAGATAGAAATACCGGCTTTGCCAAAGCCGGAAATGTTTAATCACAAAATAAGGAAATTATGATTCAGACAACAAACAAGTATAGCAAAGAAACTTTCATCCGCCTGAACTACTGGTATGATCGGATATATGGACTTGTACAGGAAGATATAGATAAAGTGAATACCATGGTGGAACACATCGAAAAGACACGCTCCGGCCAGTATCCACGGACAGGAGACAACCTGTTCTTTGTTTCCGGTTATGGTGAGCGTTCCCGGCTGTTCTTTATAGATGCCGTATATGGAGATAACATTATACTCCGGGATTTTTCCCGTGTTCCATTCGTGTCCCGTGACAAAGAGGGTATCAAATGCGATATGCATGGCGGTGAGTGTCTGTTGGTAAAGGCAGGCGATGTAAGGTTCAAGGCATGGACTACCGGCCGTTTCAAGCATTGGGGGCATTACGGGGCATGTGAAAACGGGGAGGTTTACTACGATGCGAAAATAGCCCTGTGGGAGTGTGGCGCACCTGAACAGCCGGAAAGCCGGGAATGGTTCAAAATCCATATCCGCAAAAACACCCGGCCGAGCGAGGATATGTACGTCGGAGAAATATCCTGTAAGGATGAGGATGGACTCAAACAGTTTGTCAACGACCATGAAGGTACCATATTCGCAGAAGAGGATTCTCAGGAAATGGTCATGCTGTGTTTCAGGCATTCCGACATGAGGATTTCCCCGGAAGAATGGGAAAAGATGGATTGTCCGGTATCCATGCGTGAGATATACGGACAGATGCATGAAGTAAAGATTGTAAAAGACCATAAAACGCATCTGACCACATTCTACTATTAACATAGTATCACCACATGAAAAATCACCCTTGTTTCCTCCTGCCACATATGACAGGAAAGAAACAAGGGTATATCATCAGGCAGTCTTTTCAATACATCTATTAGATATGGAGCAGATTGTTCTTCCTGCACAAATATTCATTCAGATCCTTATATCCGGAATATTCATGCGAAAAATCGCATATACGGATTCCGTATTTGTCCTTTAATGCCTGCACCGCATTTTTCCCGGCGGTATCATTATCCAGACAGCAACGGATGCCGTCATATTGTGAAAGGAAAGAAAAAGCCTTCTGTAAGTTACTGACAGAATTCAACACTATATAATCCCCCTCTTCCAAAGATGGAAAAGCCGGTCTGAAAGACAGAAAATCCATAAACCCCTCAAAAATATAGCAAATCCTGCTTTCCGGCGTGCTAATGATGCGACTGATGTCCTTGGGAGCAATACAAGCCTTGAAATACCTGTTCCTGATTTCGTACCCTCCGGAAATATTAGGGAAAGCGATGGCAAAATAATTCTTCCCATTCCGTTTAAAATGGGCTTCCCTGCATATTTTTCGGGCAGTTTCCAGATCAATGCACCGTTCCTTCAGATAAGTAAGCAGTATCCGGTTGGCAAGAGGAATGATTTTCAAATCTTGAAAGGCGGGATATGCCTTTTCAAACGGACAGGAAACAGTAACCGGTTTCAGTACGGCTCTTTTATCCTCAATACACTGTAGTACATAACCTATATCTTGTGTCCGATAAATCTCCTTGGCCAACGTTATAATATCCCCTCCCTTCCCCAGACCGAAATCATACCACAATTCCTTATGGAGGTCAACCTTGAAAGAGGCTTCCTTTTCCGTCCTGAAGGGCGATTTGTACCATACGCTGTTCCCACGCTGTATTACCGGCTTGTATCCGAATCCGGCTAAAAAATCAACAAGCCTGATGTTCTTTGCTTCTTGTATGTTCATGGCATCTCATTTTCATGGATTAGTTCACTATTAATACACGACAAAGAACCGCTTTATATCCGAAACATAAAAAGCAGTGTCATCAGATGTCATTAAAAGTCATCAGATGACATCCTGTATATCCTTTTTACATGAATGGCTCAAAAACTTTTCTGTTTTGGCATGCACACCTCCTTCATGCAGCAATGCCGCAAAGTATGATAAAGGCATGAATTATAAGTAAAAAAACTGTACAAAATAATATTTATGGAGAAGTTATGACATTCTGAATAGTATCTGTATATTTGTAAAATCCAATAACACATAATATATTTGAATGGTATAATCTGTAGACATTATATCGAATAAGGTTTTAGGGTATTGATAACCAATAGCCCTGTTCCTTTTCAGTATAGGCTCTATTTTAATACAGTGGAAATTTAAAATGTTGACTGCCGCTTTACTATAAACTATTAATTTAAAAAAGTATTTATGAACAACATGAAAGATTTGATTGCGTTATTTGACAACCACAAGATTTATGATACGGATATATGGACAAATTTCCTTATTCTATTGGTGTTTACAGATTTGTATTTAGGTGTGTGTTGTCCCCAAAAAGAACCTGGAATTACGTTTCAGGATTTAACTCTAATAAACCTGATTCCATTCGTAATATTAGGTATTGTCTGTATTTGGACTGTGAAATTTTTTACTTGTATCCTCTTTGCATTATGTACACTAGCAGTACCCTTAATTGGGAAATATATTTTTCTATTTAATAATGAAGAAGTTTCGATATTTACGTTGAAAGAATATGCAATGAAAACCAATAATACTGTGATTGCACAAATTGTAAGCGATATAGAGATACAAAAATCAAGAAAGGTAAAGAGTGCTTTAGGAAAGGTGGGAGCTATAATCTTATGTTTAGTAGATCTCTTTGCAGGTGCCTTCATGCCCAAGTCAGTTCCAAACTTTTTGGCGCCTAGTGAAATAGTCGTCATTTGTATTTTTGCTCTTTTAGTGCTTTTGGTTTATTCATGCAAAATAAAGATTCAAGGGGTATATCTTTCTAATGATTTGCGAAGCAAAATTTCCAACTTTAAAGTCAACACCCCAAACAATAAATAAATTCTTAATGCATTTGATTTAGCACATGTTTTTATTTTTTTCTCTTGTTGAAAACTATAATTAAAAGGAATGAAAATATTTGCAGAAATCGAACCTGTGTATTATATTTGCAGTGTCAAAGAGACAAATTTTGTCAGATTAGTAAAGAAAAACAATGAATTTAGCGTAAGGCCAATTCAATGGTTTTCATAAAAGATAAAGCAAAAAATGTGCAGTCACTCAAGGAGTTAGAATAAACCGAAGCAAAAGGTTCGATTCCTGGTGGCACCACTATCAACTCAGTAATAAAAATCCCTTGAACTTCAGAAGTTCAAGGGATTTTTATTTTATCTCTTTTTCTTATTCTATTACCTCTGCTTTAGCACACACATAGCTTCCATCAGCATACAGCCGGTCAGATGGGACGTTAACCCGACACCTTCATCATCGGCAGGTGCTTTTCTCCAACGACCACTGTACAGCATAGTCTTCCCATTCACTCCCTGCTCTGCCATAACTGTAGCGCAATGAGTTATGTAGTTACGGAACTTGTTATAATTAGTACCATCCAACGCAGGTTCATTAATCAGTTTCACAAAATAACGGAAGAAAATGCCATGAAACAAACCACCATCACCACCTACTGCATCAGGGAGTACACCTTCGTTTGTTGACAAATGATCAATCACAAAATTAGCAACTTTCACCGCGTCTGCCAGATATTGTTTATCTCCTGTAATCTTATACAGTTCATGAGCTGCTCCCAAGAAAGTACCCGCATTGTACGAGAATGTCCATTTAGTAATCTTACCCTCACCATTCATGCTGTCATATACTGCCCCGGTCTGACGGTCGAACAAGTTGTTCTTCTCCCAGGTATATATTTTGATGGCTTCATTCAGATAGGCCTGCTTTGATTTTCCCCTCGTTTTGCCTATAGCATCATAGAAATTATACAACCGGGCAGCAATCAGAGCAGCAGGACCATTAGAACAGGCATTTTTAGATTTTGCCACATCCGTCTTCCAGGTAATACCGCCAAACCACGGAGCCTCATCTTCCGGTCCCCAGGTAGACCAGATCCAATCATCGTACATCTGCTTGGCTTTCTTCAGATACTTGGTGTCCTTAGTGCTTTCAAACATACGAATCTGTGCCAAAGCAATCCATTCCATATCATCAACAAATACATTCCACCATGGATCTTCGGCTCTGCCTGAGAAGTTGAACTTCGGTGCACCCTCCCACCATAACGGATAAATATTCAGATACTGTTTGCTTCCGGTACGCATATACGCATCTACCATCACATCCATAGCATGCGCCTGTGGCCAATAATGATTGGTAGTCATATTAGAAAGATCACTACCATAGTTGAAATAATAACGGTTCTCATACCCTTTAAAATTTGCACCCCAAAAATGCTTTATAAGGGCTTTTGACATACCATCTGCCATTTTCTGCCAATTAACAGATGTCTTTTCCATCGGACTTGCCGTAGTCTTTTCTACAATTACAGCATTGTTTCCTCCGGTCCCTGCAGAGAGTTGCAAAGTCAAGCCAAGAAAAAATGCCATAATCAATAAGTTCTTCATGTTTTCTGCGTTTAAAAGTTAATAATATTTCAGCCTCAGCAGACAAAGGTAGGAAATAGTAGAGATAATGAACAATTATTTCTTGCCATTTTTGTACGTTATACTGTATTCTTTTCCTGTTAATTCTCTATTTTACCATTCATACACGACGCTGTTTTTGCGCACAAAAAATCCCTTGGACCTCTGAGGCTCAAGGGATTTTTTTATTTTATCAGATTGCACTCAAGCAAATGTATCTTATAAAATAAGTTTCAATACTTATTTATCTTGTTTTATTTTAATTCTCCACCGGTTTCTTTTCGAGACAGATATTGACCGCATTCATACCTTTCACACCCCGTTCTAGATCGAATGTTACAATATTACCCTCCGAGATATTGCCAACGACATTATTAACATGAAAAAAGTACTTGTCAACCCCGGCAAGGTCCTTAATAAAACCGAATCCTCTTGCCTCATTAAAGAATTCAACTCTCCCCCTTAATATAACAGGTTCTTCATCTTCTTTCTTTGGAGTTGCAATAATTATTTCATCCGGATTTATCTCTTCCTTTTTTACATTTTCAGCCGGAGGAGTCGAAGTTATCATTCCATTCTCATCGACATAAGCAATCATATCATCGAAGCTGCTTTTGCTGGATAACTTCTTACTATCCTTTTTCTTTTGTTTTTCTTCTCGTTTAGCGAGTCTCTTTTTTTCATTTTCACGTTTACCTACCGTAATGGATTTTGCCATAGAACTTATATTTAATTTATACTATATTTTAATGAATAATGTAAGGGATTGCTCTTAAATTGCAATGTCAGCCCTATTTAGTTTCTTGCCTGTCAACTTCTGAATGTCATTAATCAATTTACGTTCTTCCTGAGAACAGAACGTAAGTGCTGTTCCTTCATTTCCAGCTCTTCCTGTACGTCCGATACGATGCACATACGTCTCAGGTACATCAGGAAGATCATAATTGATAACCAACGGCAGCTCATTAATATCAATTCCTCGAGAAGCGATATCAGTAGCAACCATCACCCGCGTCTTTCCCGACTTAAAATTGCCCAACGCAGACTGTCGTGCTGCCTGACTCTTATTTCCATGAATAGCCTGGCTGCCAATACCTGCTTTACCCAATATTTTAACGATCTTATCAGCATTGTGCTTTGTACGCGAGAATATAAGTACTGACCGATCTTCCGATTTTTGCAAGATTGAAATCAACAACTGACTTTTCTCTTTCTTCTCCACAAAGTAAACCAGCTGTTTTATAGAATCTACAGTTGATGATTTCGGTGTTACATAAATCTTCACCGGATTCTTCAACAAAGAATTAGTCAGCGCAATAATTGTATCAGGCATCGTAGCCGAGAAAAATAAAGTCTGCTTTTCCTTCGGAAGTTTCGGTAATATCCGCTTAATATCATGAATAAAGCCCATATCAAGCATACGGTCTGCTTCATCCAAAACAAAATACTGAATATTATCCAATCGTATATGCCCTTGATTCATTAAATCGAGCAGGCGTCCCGGAGTAGCAACCAGGATATCGATTCCCTTATGCAACATATCCACTTGTGGGCGTTGATTTACACCTCCAAAAATGACTCCGTGACGAATACGTGTATATTTTGAATAATCGTCAATACATTCACTTATTTGTAATGCGAGTTCTCGCGTAGGAGTTAAAATCAGAGCTTTAATTCCCAAACGCTTGCCCTCTCCCTTATTGAGATGTAAATGTTGTATTATAGGTATTGCAAAAGAAGCGGTTTTTCCGGTTCCAGTTTGCGCACAACCTAATATATCTCTTTTTACCAATGCTACAGGAATCGCTTTTTCCTGGATAGGAGTAGGCACAGTATATCCTTTTTCTTCAACTGCTTTTAAAATAGGTTCGGTTATATTTAATTCTTTAAATGTCATAAATGTTGTTTTTGCTGTTTTCGAAGCAGCGGTTAATTTTATATATAGTGAGAGACTCGGACAAATCCAATCACGGAAATGCAAGGTCTCAGAGATTAAGCCAGTTTGTGAGTCGCTAAAAAGAACTCGCTTTCCAGTGTATTCATTACTTCCTTCACACTGCTTATTTTTTCTGCCAGAAAGGCATTGCTACCGGCAAAAGCATAGCCTTTTTTCATATTTCCTTTGGCTGCATTATACAGCGCCTTAATAATGCAATAAGGACTTTTCGTATAGTCACATGTCTTAATGCAATGGAATGAACACTTCCTTGGCTTTTCCAGACCATCATTCACGCTATGAATGAATTCTCCGTCAATAGCCCGTCCCGGCATTCCAACGGGACTTTCAATAATAAGTACATCTTCGGATTTGGAGTGAATATACACTTCTTTAAAAGTTTCCGAAGCATCACATTCGAGAGTTGTCACGAAAATACTTCCCATCTGTACTCCCGAAGCTCCCAGTTCCATAAAATGAGCAATATCTTCACCCGTCGAAATCCCACCGGCGGCAATCACCGGAATATGTTTCTGTTCTTTATAGTTGGCCGCAATCGCCACTACTTCAGGGATCAATACATCCAAGGCAAAATTCTGATCTTGCAACTGTTCCTTTTTAAATCCCAAATGCCCGCCAGCTTTGGGTCCTTCAACTACTATCGCATCCGGCAGATAGTTATAATTCTTTTGCCATTTATCACAGATTATTCTGGCAGCTCTCGAAGAAGATACGATAGGTACCAGTTTCGTTACGCTCTCCGGAATCAGATATGAAGGCAGATCAAGCGGAAGTCCGGCACCGGAAAATATCACATCAATCTTTTCATTAATCGCAGTACGCACCATATCAGCATAATTCGACAAGGCAACCATGACATTCACACCAATAATGCCTTTTGTTTTCATGCGTGATTTACGAATCTCTTCCTTCAGGCCACCAATACATTTCTCGGTATAAGTACCTTTTTCTCTAGGATAAAGCAGTCCCAGACCAGCACATGATATAACTCCTACTCCTCCTTCGTTTGCTACTGCCGACGCCAGACCGGACAATGATATCCCAACTCCCATTCCACCTTGTATAACAGGTACCTTTATTTCAATATTTCCTATAAAAAATGATTTCATATATTTCATTCTGTGTTTGGCCATTTCAAAGTCGTCACAACCTGAATATAATTTATTCAAGTATTCAAAGTCGCCTTCATCATTGACTATTTGCCTGATTGGATATTAGTTATTAAACTCTCACTCTTGGTTCTTTCAAGAGTATTGTATTACAAAAAAGTCTAATAAATCTATTGTCAGAATGGAAAGTGCAGGATTATATATTCCTGATATTGCGCATAAAAGAGGCAGAATTAGCAGAACTTAAATGTAAAATGATTTTTCGTTTTCTCTGTATAACAGAAACACCTCCGTTAAATCATGAAACGGAACAATTTATATAAAAGCAGAAGACATCATCTTCTGCTTTTATGCTGATATTAATATCTTCTTGAATTGTTATAACCACCTCCGCGATTACCACCATATGACGGTTTTTCTGCGCGAGGACGTGCAACGCTCACTGAAATAACCTTCTGGTCATATTCAACGCCGTTCAATTCGTCAATAGCTTTTTGTCCTTCTGCATCATTCGCCATTTCTACGAAAGCGAATCCTCTGGATCTGCCAGTTTCTCTATCAAAAATAACTTTGGCAGAAGAAACTTCTCCAAATTCTGCAAATAAATTTGTTAAGTCAGCATCATTTGTGCCATAACTTAAACCTGAAATGTAAATGTTCATCTAAAATTTTATTAAAAATAAATACTAAATTGGAGTGAGGAGGATAATTACAGAAGAGGACTACTTACTAATAATATATTATAAAGAAGAACTACACAATAATGATTCGTGACTCAAACTCTGGGAACAAAGATAATACAATTAATTAGATAACTATCTTTTTATTATTTATTTTTCAAGAGATGTTCATTTATTATCATTTGTTAGCACGATTGTTGTATGAAACAATAAGAATAAGTAAATCTCCTCTCCTTCCTTGATAATATCCCGGATTATGTCTACTTTTGTCATACTTCAATCCAAAAACAATTCCACAAATGCCAGAAACCAAGTCTATAGATATCACACGGGAAGAATTGTGGGCAAAACAACGCTTGTCTTTTACTGACATAGACTACACCGTATGGGAGCGTGATAAATCCATGCTTCACCAGTTTTCCAAGATAAGCGGCAACTGTACATTTGTAGTTGATGTATACAAATGCAGATACGCTTATGCCTCTCAGAATTTTGTGGATTTACTGGGATATGACAGCCATAAGATAGCAACATTGGAAAAACAGGGAGACTATCTGGAGTCACGGATTCATCCGGACGACCGTGCACAACTGCTCACCTTACAAATTAAATTAAGTCAGTTTATTTACAACTTGCCTCCGGAACAACGAAACGATTATTCTAATATTTACAGTTTTCGTATTCTTAATGCAAAGCAACAATACATACGTGTCGTCAGCAAGCATCAGGTTCTGGAGCAGACAGTCAATGGAAAAGCATGGCTGGTAATCGGGAATATCGATATTTCGCCCGATCAGGAAGAGTCCGAAACAGTAGACTGTACTGTACTCAATCTGAAAAATGGAGCTATATTCTCCCCTTCTCTATCGCTTCATGTCCCTAACCCTCTCACCAAACGGGAAACAGAAATATTACACCTCATCCAAAAAGGACTGTTGAGTAAGGAAATAGCAAACAAACTGTGCGTCAGCATTCATACCGTCAATATTCACCGACAAAATCTGTTAAGGAAACTAGGGGTGCAAAATTCCATCGAAGCTATCCGCATAGGATATGAGTCGGGCATATTGAGCTGATTAAGGCATCCATTCCAACACTCCTGCCACCGGATGCTTTTTTCGCCATTCTTCAAACCCGACATAAGTCCGTACTCCATCCCGTATAACAGCCTGGTAATATTCTATCCCCATAATCTTTTCACTTTCGGGTGTCTCATTTTTCAATTGAAGAATTGCCCGCTTAGTTTCATCCGTCAAGACGGAAGAAATACGTTCAGCTACTTTCTCAAAATATCCATCGTACCGGGAACCTTTCCGGATATGTATCATATCAAATTGCCAGAGTGTATTATCCGAATCCTGATACCAGGCATGCCATTCAATACATTCCTCAATAGTATGCAAAAGATTCACACACTCTATCTTCTTCACTGACGTGTTTTCCGCCAGTCTCGCCATTGCCCTGAAACTATCGGCTAAATTTAAAGAAGGCGTATATATATGAAAATCAATATCCCGGTGTTTCATCAGCAATCCCGTACGAAGAGAGCCAACCAGATTAATCTGTGCACCAATACCCTCCCATATCGGAATTACATTGATTTTCTTTATTATTTCCCATGCCTTCTGTTGATTTTTTCTTGCAATGTCGAGGATATCCATCTTTCTTCTTGATTAAATGAGCGTACAAAAATAAGAAAAAGGCTTTAGATATAGCTATAAATAACTATTTAATACCACACTGAATCCAACTAACTTTGCCAGCCTTTCAATCAACTTTTAATACCCAAACTGAATTTATATATGATATTCAACGGAACAGAAGAACAGGAAAAAGAATATTTGCAACAGGTGATCGATATCATCAATGATACGATAAACAGCACAGACAAATCAGTAAAAGAGCATGTAGACACTCTGCAGGAATACAAAGATTATCTATGGTCCAATAAGGACATCGATCCTCACGAAATCCGTTCCATGCGTGAAAGTATCCTGAATCATTTTGCACGAGGCGAGAATGTGATAGACAAACGCAATCGCCTGAGTAAAATACTGGATATTCCTTACTTCGGACGAATCGACTTTAAGGAAAATAAAAGCGACAGCAAAAACATCCCTATATACATAGGTATCCATACATTCTTTGATATCAAAAGCAAAAGAAACCTGATATACGATTGGCGGGCACCTATTTCGGGTATGTTTTATGATTATGAGTCAGATGAGGCCACTTATTCTTCTCCTTCAGGCGAAGTGCATGGAAAGATTTCACTCAAACGTCAGTATCGCATTCGTAAAGGTAAGATGGAATACATGATTGAAAGTTCCGTCACTGTTCATGATGATATCCTGCAAAAAGAGCTCTGTTCCAATGCAGACGACAAGATGAGAAATATCGTCACGACTATCCAGCGCGAACAGAACCGGATTATCCGTAACGAAGATACGCCTGTGCTCATCATACAGGGAGTCGCCGGATCGGGAAAAACATCTATTGCATTACATCGCATCGCCTATCTGCTCTATGCGCAAAAAGGAAAGATTGCATCCAGAGATATCCTGATTATCTCTCCCAATAAAGTGTTTGCTGATTACATTTCCAATGTCCTCCCGGAACTTGGCGAAACAACCGTACCGGAAACCAGCATGGAACAAATTCTCTCCACCGTCCTCAACAACAAATATAAGTATCAGGATTTCTTCGGACAAGTTTCGGAACTACTGGAAAAACCGGTTCCGGATTTTATCGAACGTATACAATACAAAGCCTCTTTCGAGTTTGTTTCCCGACTCGACAAATTCATCCTCCATATGGAAAATCACTATTTCAAAGCGACTAATGTAAAAATTGCCAAGTATATCACTATTCCCGCTGAATTCATAGGGGAACAATTCAAACGATTCCATCGTTACCCCATACGCCAACGATTTGAAACCATGACGGATTACATTCTGGAAATGATGAAAATCCAGTATAACCTTACAGTCACTACCGCTGAGAAAAATCTGCTGAGAAAAGAAATTAAGAATATGTTTTCAGGAAATAACGACCTTCAGATCTATAAAGATTTTTTCGAATGGGCCGGAAAACCTGAAATGTTCAAGATGCGAAAGAATCGTATGCTGGAATATGCAGATATGGCTCCTCTGGCTTATCTGCATCTCGCATTGGATGGAAATAAAACTCAAACTCATATCAGACATCTTCTGATAGATGAAATGCAGGACTATTCTCCCATACAATACAAAGTGATCCAAAAACTTTATCCCTGCCGGAAAACAATTCTTGGAGATGCTTCTCAATCTGTCAATCCCTATGGTTCTTCAACTGCTGCCATGATTCAAAAAGTGTTTATCACCGGAGAAATAATGAAACTCTGTAAGAGTTATCGCTCTACATTTGAAATTACCTGTCTGGCACAGAAAATTCAGACAAACAAGGAGCTGGAACCCATTATGCGACATGGGGAACAGCCTGAAATTCTTCAATTTAAGAATACAGAAGAAGAAACTACAGGTATTGCTAATTTGATATCGGACTTCAGAAACTCCGGATATACATCTTTGGGAATAATCTGCAAAACAGAAACTCTGGCAAAAGCGCTTGCTCAAAAACTCCAAGTCCATACAGATAACATATCGCTTTTGTCAAGTCAAAGTTCAGCTTATACAAAAGGAGTTGTTGTTACTTCTGCACATATGGCAAAAGGACTGGAATTTGATGAAGTAATCATTCCACAGGCTGATAATAAAAACTATCATTCTACGATAGATAGAAATATGCTTTATGTGGCAGTGACAAGGGCGATGCATAAAATTACATTGACCTATAGCGGGATACAAAATCAGTTTATCGGTTAATTCCTTACCAAGATTGTGGGCGTTTGCATATTATCTTACAAAAAGTATCCATTATACAATAAGATCAGGTGCTTCATCTCCACCATTCAGGTCATTAATACCTGAATCATTAATGTGGTCCAAGTCTTTAAATTTCAATCCATCCGAACGAGTTGTGGGTCCTGTAAAGAGGCGAATATCCGAATTTGAACGAAAATAAATCCATAATCCAGAAATATCCTCCACGGTAAAGTCTTCCACTTTTGGTACGAAGACGGTTGACCGGTAATCGCTCTTAGAAAGAAAAAAATAATTTTAGTCTCACGGTCTCATTGTTGGATATGTAATATATTTATAGTCAATAATATAGTAAATGAGAGATACCTATTCGGAAAGGTATCTCTCATTGTTTACCGTAAGCGTCTCGGCGATGCCGTGTTTTTCTTCAAAAAATCTGATAATCCTTTTCTTTTCAGATTCTACTTCTGTTTTCCTTCCATTTGTGTGGCAATAAATCTCTATATATTTTCCTGTCTGTATTTGGTGGTAACTTCGCCGCTTTGTTAATCACATCGGCTATATATTCGAATGTATTTATGCCATGCATCCTGCACGAACATGCCAATGAATATAGTATTACCCCTCTTTCAGCTCCCTTATGGCTTCCGAAGAAAAGCGAGTTTCTTCTGGATAGTGATATATACCGATTATACCTCTCGACAAGGTTGTTGTCCAGATAATACTCCCCTTTGGTAAAGATATCCTCTATGGCCTTCCACTGGGATAGTGTGTAATTAATGGCCTCCGCCATTTGGCTTTTCGGTAATAAGTCCGGCTTTGCCTGCAGGCTCAATAATTTCTTTTTTATCTTCCTGAGTATTGGCGGGGCATACTGTTTTCTATGTGCAAGATTGTCTTTGATTGTCCATCCCTGATAGCCTGTCCGATGTTCATGTTCCTTTTGGTACAGTTGGTTTATCATTTCAACTATCTTTCGGGCGTCCGGTTCCTTATCCTGTTCAAGAAACTTTCGTTTGACGTGCTGAAGACATGCGATCCTCGTGATATTGTGATATTGGTCGGTTTCCAGTTTCCTGTATGGGGCGTATGCATCACTTTGTACTGTTCCTTTATAGGTTTTGAGGAAATCAAAAAGCACCTCCTGCCTGCGTGATCCGTCCTCATAGAAATAGAACACCAGCTTTAAGGTCGCCGCCGCCGCTGCCCAGATATACCCTTTTCGTACCCCTTTGCCTTTACTGTTCTTTTCCGGAACCAGTACTTTGTGATATGTTTCGTCACAACAGAGGTAGGGATCTTCAAGCACCACTTCCCTGAGTGCTTCATAGAGGTTTTCGAACAAAACAGCCGTTTTACCCAGCAGATGATGGGCGGTGGGCTTCTCGAGTTCGAACCCGTTCTCCCGAAAGAAGTTAACGATACGTTCCACACTCATGGAGTAGATATATCGCAACTGGCATAAACCGGCAACGAACGAACCGTCATATTGGGAATTCAGAAAAGGGGCGGCGGGGGCGCAACCGCTGAAGACCGTTTCATTAAAGCTATAAATATTCTGTCGATAAATGTACTTAATGAACTTTGGCGGAATATAGACATATCGGATAGAATCACGGTATCCCATAAACTTGGCAAGAGACATACTGAAAAGGGGATGGTCGGGATTGACTTCGATTATCTTTTCTTCCAGTTCAAAATGCTCTTTACGTTTGGAGTTGTTATTCCCCCGTTCTTTGGGGGAAGCGGACGGACGGGACGGAGCCGTCTCAGAAGCGGGTTGCGGCTTATCAGGTATTTGCTTTTCAGACTCATTGCTGATAAGCTTACTCAAACTGCGGCTAATGTTCTCCTGCTTTTTCAGTTTGCCGTTCTTCAGCGTCAGCGCTTCTTCCAGAGATTGAACGGCATCGGTCAGTTGCTTAACCTGTGAAGTCAGTTCACAGATCAGACGCTGACTTTGTTGCTCACGCTTGTCAGCAGCTTTAATCTGTTCCTTGAAATGTCTGTTCTGTTCCTCCAGAAGCTCTATGACCCGGTCTTTTTTCATACCTCAAAGATACGAAAAAAGAACCGGGCAACAAAGCTTTTTATTATAAATCTACGTTATAACACATTGTTTATCAATCATTTGGTGTTTCTATGACTTCAGCCGAAATCGTTTCCTGCACTTGGCTGACCGGAGGGAGACGCCCTGCATAATCAAAAAGAAACTCTTCCAGGAAAGCTCGTAAGCACCCGTAGAAGGATTAAAACGCGGGACTTCGAAGGTACCTTCTTCCAGGCGCTTCTGGTAAAGAATAAAACCATCCGTATCCCAACGTAAAATTTTAACCATGTCCCGTTTGTGGGAAAAGAAAACAAAAACATCTCCTGAAACGGGAGAAAGTGACATGTCGGACTTGACCAGCTGATAAAGTCCTGTCATACCTTTACGCATATCGACATAATGCTGGTACAGGTAATAACGCATATTTTCGGTTAAAGCAAACATGACTGCTCCTCCTGTATCTTACGGTTATAAAGGTCAATAAAACGGTGAATACCAAAAGAACTTCCCTGCTTGATGGAAATAATCACCCCATCCGGAAAAGTAATATTGATACCATAAAGCATATCCGAAGAAGAGGACGGACGGGCCGAAGGCGCAGATGAGGGAACCAAAGGACTGAAGCAGGGCACCGGCTTTTCGGAGGAAGAAGCCGAAAGGGAAGAACGAAGTTCACGAATGCGAATGCCGTGCCGAGAAAGCCAGAGTTCCATACCATGATAATTAACATGACACTCATGACAATAACTACGAAGAGTTAAACAGGGAGAAGATATCAGACGGGATTTATACTCAGACAGGGTTTGAGTGTATAAAGCATGTGCAGTCATATAAGTAGGAATTGATTAATATGAAAGCAAAGATATGAAGAAGTAGAATTAAAGAAAAGACGGCATCGCCGAGACGCTTACTGTTTACCCATCAAAAAGCACCTGTTTTCGGTTATCTCTCATTACATTTAGAGTTATCTCTCATCTCATTCATAAGTACCTGTCCTTTCCGCTGAAATGTACTTTCCATGAGATATACTTTACCGCTTCTTTGCATGTAGTATAGCCTGACTTAACCTGTTTATCAACTAAAGTTTGTGTATTAACTAACCGACATCTTCATCGTTCCACCCGGGTGAGCAGTCTTTATCACGTTGGTAGACAGGTTAGTTCATTATTGTGCAATGATCCGTTCACCCGGGTGGAACGATGAAGATGTCGGTTAGTTAATACAATAATATATATAGGATAACATATGGGATACAGTGACTTAACATACAAACAACTGCTGGTTTTAAACAGATATAGCGACCACATCTTATGTACTTACTATGATGTGAGAGATAGGAAAGAGTGATTATTGGCAACCATCTTCGTACTAAAAATATCCCCCGAAGCACCAATGTCATAAAAGTATGAACACCTACCTTGCCAGCACAGTCCTGTGCCTTGACAGGACTATAAGCAAGCATCAATTAAGCAACCATCAATAAAGTAACAACAGGAAACAGCAAAAAAATAAATTCTTCACTCCAGTTTTTAATAATTCCGGGAGATTTTTACTACATTCACAACATGAAATACAGAATTATACTTGGATTATCAGCAATTCTCTTTTTTACAGGATGTTATAATAGAGAATATATTTCCCGGCTTGACGAAGTGGAAGCTCTGTTACAAAACAAACCGGACAGTGCCTTAACAATATTAAAGCAGTTTAAGAGGGAAGGCAGTCAGGCCGAACAGGCTAAATATGCTTTGCTTTATTCTGCAGCTTTAGATAAGAATCATATTAAAATAACCGACGATTCACTTATTCAAAAAGCATGGAGCTATTATGCACACCGCCCGAAGAATTTACGCAATCAATGCAGAACCCTCTACTACTGGGGACGTATCAAGCTACGTGCAGGAGACAAACCGGGAGCATTGCGCCTTTTTCTCAAAATTGAAGAAAAGCTGAAAAACACTAATGAGCCTTATTATGCAGGACTGTTATACGGTCAAATCGGTGAAGTATATTATGAACAGATGAATTATAGCAGGGCCTACCATTATTTCCATGAAGCCCGTAATAACTTCCGACAGTCGGATCATGTTCGTGAAGAAACAGAGTCGACACTTGATATGGCAGCAGCAGCTTTTCATTCAAAAGATATAGAGAAAGCAATACGTCTCTACTCTGCAGCTCTTGATTTAGCTGATGAACAAAAGAACGATCATTTAGCCAAAGCCAGCCTCACCAACCTTGCCTCGCTTTATGTGGTATCTGGCAAACGACAGATTCCTCATGACTTACTACAACGTATCGAACTTTCCGCCCGGCAAGATACATTATATGGATACCACACACTAGTGGATGTAAACCTACTGAAGAATCGGATAGACAGCGCACGCCATTACCTGAAACTGGCGGAAGCTAATACCACGGATATCCGCGATATGGCAGACTTACAATACACTGCATACCGTATTGAAGCACAATCCAAAAACTTTGAAAAGGCAACCGAAAATATACACCGCTATATCTACCTGACCGATTCGCTGACACGATCAAACATGCAGTTTTCTGCTGGTATGGTTGAACGAGAATACTTTCAGGAACAATCGGCTTTTGCAGAGTATCGAATGAAAAACCGCACAACTTTAGAAATCATCTCCATAAGTATCATTATCCTACTGCTAGGTATAAGCTATTATATCATCCGCCAACGCCTGCGACTGCAACGCGAACGTACCGACCACTATCTGCTATTAGTAGAAGAAGCCAACTCCGAATATAAAACCCTGACAGAGCGTATGGAAGGACAACGCGACACAGAAAATCATTTAAAAGGACTGATTGCTTCTCGTTTTGACATCATCGACAAACTAGGAAAAACCTATTATGAACGCGAAAACACCTCATCGCAACAGGCTGCCATGTTTCAGGAAGTAAAGCAGATCATCACCGACTTTTCGGAGAACAATGAGATGCTGCAAGAACTGGAACTAATTGTAAATACCTGTCATGATAATGCCATGCAAAAGCTACGTACCGACTTCCCTGCAATGAAAGAAGCAGACATCCGATTATTATGTTATGTCTTTGTCGGTTTTTCCCCACAAGTAATTAGTCTGTTTATAAAAGATACAGTAGCTAATGTATATGCCCGCAAGTCACGGCTCAAATCACGTATCAAATCAGCGGAAACAACCAACAAGGACCTGTTTTTATCACTTTTCGGATAGGTGTTAGACCTGTGTTAGAAAGCTGAAGCACCACACAAAATAACAATCTGAATATCAACATTTTCCAAATAGAGGTGTTAGATTTATAAGGTTGTATCATAACTCAAAATTGATACAATCTCGCTACTTTTGCATTCGATTAAAATTGAAAAAAAGATTATGAGAAAAATTGTTATTCTACTAGGTATCATACTTTTTATGATAGCATGTGAAAAAGGAAACGAAGAAGTGAGAGAAGCTAAAGTAGTGGTTGTCGTTTATGATGAGAATGGAAAAATTGCAACGGGTATTCCCGTAAAGATGTATAATGAAAAAGATTATAAAGTATTTGAGAAAGATAATCTGACCTTACCTACTGCGGTTGCCCGGACCAATGAAAGCGGGATAGCCACCTTTATTTTACCACAAGAAGAATGGTTCGCAGCACAGTCGCAACGGTTCTTTACATTCGTGGTACAAGAAGGAGGCGGCCCTGATAATTACCAGATATGGTCTTCCGGCAGAAGCGTAGAAGCCGGAAAAGTCGTAAAAATAGAAATACGTTTGACCCAATTCCCTAACTAAACCTTGATTACAATGAAACAAACCGGACTTCATATAATTATAATACTTTGGCTGCAAATGGTAGCAGGATTTACATTAATAAGTTGCAGCACCGAAAACGATGAATATAAAAAGGATTCACCTCCGACGGAAAAACCATCTGAACCGACAGGAGCCTTACTTGAAAATTTTTCTATTGACCAACTGCCTGCAAAAACGATTTATGCATTAGGAGAGAGTATAGACTTAACTGGACTCAAAGTGACAGGCGAATATGATGATGGGAAACAACGACCTGTGAGTGTTGCCCCGGAACAGATCAGTGGTTTCTCTTCATCTATCCCTGTCGACAAACAGGAAGTAACCATAACGATAGAAGGAAAGCAAAGAAGCTTCACTATTCAGGTTTCACCTGTCCGCGTAGAAAATGGAGTTCTGACGGAGGTTTTGAAAGGATACGATGAAATCACGCTTCCCAATAGCGTGAAGTCTATTCCCAAAAATGCTTTTAACGGCAGCAAAATAAACAAGGTAATACTTAATGAGGGACTAAAATCTATAGGAAATATGGCCTTCTTCAATTCTACCATTCAAGAAGTCATATTTCCCTCGACTCTGGAACAACTTGAAGAAGATATATTCTACTATTGCTATAACTTGAAAAAGGTGGATTTAAGTCAGACAAAGATAACCAAACTGCCTGCCAGCACCTTTGTATATGCCGGTATTGAAGAAGTTCTATTGCCTGATATGCTAACAGAAATCGGTGCACAAGCATTCTTAAATACCTCACGGCTCAAGCTGATAGAAGTACCTGAGCGTGTTAAAACAATAGGTTTGGAAGCATTTCGGGAAAGTGGTATCGTCACTGTAAAACTGCCTAATGGTATTGTAAACATAGCAAGCAGAGCTTTCTACTATTGTCCGGAACTGACAGAAGTGACAACCTATGGACCGACATCCAATGATGACCCTTATGCAACAATTCAAGCTTATTGCTTTGAAGGATGCCCGAAATTAACACATTTCGAAATTCCACAAAGTATCCGAATATTGGGACAGGGATTATTGGGTGGCAACAGAAAAGTCACCCAACTGACCATTCCGGAGCATGTGACACAGATTAATTTTTCAGCTTTCAATAATACAGGTATTAAAGAAGTCAAAGTAGAAGGAGGAACTCCTCCACAAGTATTTGAAAAGGTATGGTACGGATTTCCGGATGACATTACCGTCATTCGCGTTCCCGCCGAATCCATAGAAAAATATAAAACCGCACCCGGTTGGCAAGAATACACAAACAAAATGCAAGCATCCTGATACCTGTCTAAATTTCCGGTTGTAACCGTAAAAGTTGATTCTGAATCCACTTTTTTCGATTATAACCGGAATTTCCCTTTTATCTGGCTGCCATCAGATATATTCAGCAAATATTCTACCATACATTTTTACTGAAAAGGCTGTTCCGTTTTTCAGTTTTATTCTTTATCTTTGACGCAACAAAATAACTCTGAATTCACAAAAATAGAAAGCGGCAAGAGGATGCCAGATACTTAGTTATGACTATATTCATCATTATAGCTGTAATTGCAGTGATTTTCATCGCTATTTACAACTCGCTGGTAAGAAAAAGGAATGAGACTGAAAATGCTTTTGGAGCCATTGATGTAATGCTAAAAAAGAGATACGACCTGATTCCTAATCTGGTAGCTACAGTCAAACAATACGCAGAACACGAAAAAAGTACATTCGCACAAATCACAGAAATGCGAAACAAGTCGTATGCTTCTTTCTCCAGTCAGGAAAAAGAAAATCTGGACTCTGCTTTCTCACAGGCCTGCACACACTTCTTTGCCATTGCAGAAAACTATCCGCAATTGAAAGCCTCTGAAAACTTTGAACAACTACAACGTGCGCTTAATGAAACAGAAGAACAACTTTCGGCAGCACGCCGGACTTTTAACGCTTGTGTCACTGACTATAATAATGCCGTACAGACTTTTCCGTCAAATCTGTTAGCCGGAATGTTTGGTTTCACGCGCAAAAATGTGTTCTCCATTTCCGAACAGGAACGTGCTGTTCCAAATGTTAATAACCTGTTGAAACAGTAAAGACAAATATAAAATATGGCAGAAAACCCGCAATTTGAAACATTAACACAAAGCCTTTCCCCCACCCTGCAAAGCCTCGAGCAAAAACGCAAAGAACTAAAAAAGCAAGGACAGTCCACCGGAATATGGGTAGGAGGGGTTGTTTTCGTGATTGTCTCTGCATTTTCAGTTTATATCAACGCTGCACTTATTGGAGTTGGTATTGCAGCTGGGCTTGCTTTGTTGGCATACTACAGTTGTGTAAACGCCAAATCTCAGGAATTATCCTCGTATTATAAACAAAAGGTTATCGCACAAGTATTGCAATCATTTTGTGATAATGCCATCTTCACACCGGAAGAGGGAATCAAAGAAGGTATATTCCGGAGCTGCGGCCTGTTTACTTCGCCCGACCGTTATCATACAGAAGATCTCATACAAGGGCGGGTAGGAAAAACTGACTTTAGTTGTGCGGAAGTCCATGCCGAAGAAAGAAAAACACGTGTCAATTCGAAAGGACAAACGAGTCATTATTGGGTAGATATTTTCAAAGGTTTCCTTTTCATCGCCGATTTTCAGAAAGATTTTCAGGGGCACACCACTGTTTTAAGGAACAGTCTGTTCAAACTAAGCTTCAGCGGTTCACGGGTAAAGCTGGAAAACCCGGATTTTGAAAAGACATTCGATGTTTACTCCACAGACCAAATTGAAGCACGTTATCTCCTTTCTCCTTCAATGATGGAACGTCTTCTCGCATTAGACAGAGAATTCAATAAAAACATTACAATTAGTTTCAAAGATTCCAATATCCTGATCGCCATTCCCGAATCCAGGAATCATTTTGAAGCCAGCATCTGGAAATCTATTGATGACCTTAGCCAGCTCAAGAACGATTTCAGTATGATTCATGCATTAGTCTCCATTATAGAGGATTTAAATCTTAACACACGAATCTGGACCAAAAAATAAAAAGCCGGGTAAACAGAACTTAAATCTCTCCATTCACCCCCAATCCAAATAAAGCAAAGTCACCCAGACAGGGATCATCCGGAAAGACCTCAGCCAATGCTGCAGTTATCCTACGGGCATTTTTCAAGGAAAAAGTTTCCGCATCCGTCAATTGGAAGTAATAAGCTACCCGACAAACATGTGTATCTAAGGGAACAATCAGATCTTTACGGTCAAAACTCTTCCAAACGCCCAGATCAACTTCCGAATCACGACGAATCATCCAACGAAGAAACATATTCAGTTTCTTCTGAGGGCTTTTAGCAGAAACTCCAAGAAAGGCACATAACTTTTCCATCGGTATCCCGGGATACGTGTGCAAAGCATCTTCCAAACTTTCAAACTGAGAATAAGCCAAATACAAACGTTGAAAATATCCGTAAAAATCGGCATAGGAAAGCATCCGGTAAAAGCTATTCGTCACGCCCGCAGGAAAATCATCTTTCCATCGGCATGATAATACGTACTGATATGGTGAGCTTCCCATCAACCGGTGCAGTTCATCTGCCTTTTTCAATATCTGCTTGCGATTACCAAAACTCATAATCGCGGTCAACAGCCCACTTATCTCTATATCCTGTTTCAGTGTGTAACGATGCGGAAATTGCACCGGATCACTTGTAATAAATCCGGCACAATGATAAATCTCCGCACACATTAACAATTTATTTTTTATATCTTCTGTCATTTCGAAAAAAAGTATCAATCATCAGAGGTGCAAAAGTACATATTCTTATCCAATATTCTCTTCAGGTACAAAAGAGATTGTATCCCCAGCATGATTACAAACAAATACTCCGCAGTCATATACACTACTAAAGGGGCATGAAACCATTCACTCAAAAGATACAAATAACTCAAATATAATAATATCGTTATCAGCTGAAAGACAAAAGCCGGTTTTGTCTTTCCCGTTCCAGTGACAGCATTGATATATACATATCCGGGCAAGGCAAAGATATAATTCAGCAGCATGACCATAAATGGATAAAATGCCTGTTCTACCAACCAGTCATTGTCCGTATAAAATCCTATAATCCACTGACTACATAGAAGAGCCGCTCCCACCAATGGAAGTCCGAACAGATATCCTAACTTAAGAACTTTACGGCAAAGTGGAAAAAGTTCTTTCCCACGTCCTGCCCCAATCAGGTTGCTGACCAATGAACCGGTCGTAGAAGCAAATGAATTCACCACTACAAAAAATAAAGTAGAAACACTACGGGTAATATTAGAAATAGCCAGTTCCGTATGCCCCAAATGCTCTATTGCCACAAAAAAGAGAAACCAGGGAGCAACACTGATAAAAGCATGGAGCATACTCCATACCGACAAGTCCAATAACTTCGCTAACAATTTCCTATCATAGACAAACTTCAATCTATATTTTATCTTGTTTACTCCCATCCGCATATATGCCAGAAGCACTAAGAAAGCCCCGAACTCTGCCAGAGAAGATGCCATCGCCGCTCCGGAAATTCCCAAATTCAACTTGAATATCAACCAATAATTGAGGGGAATATTAATGCAAACCGCAACAATAGCTGCTCCCGACAATGCTCTGGTATTTGTTATCCCTACCAGAAAAGACCGGAAAGCCAGAAAAGGAAACGAGAACAACAATCCGAAACTACGCCAGTTCAGATAGCAAATGACTGACTGATATATTTCATCAGAAGAAACTAACCGCCTTAGAATAAACGGAGAAGCAAAATGAATGAAACAACAAAGCAAGACTGCCATCCCCGACAAGAACAATAATCCCTGAAAGAATATTCGTCCGGTCTCCTGATAATGCTGCTCTCCGTTTTTACGGGCAATCATCACTTGTAATCCAATACTGAATCCGAATCCCAGCATATATATTGCCAGATAATAAATCCCTGCAAGTGCAGACGCCCCCAACTCGACTTCCCCTACGTGTCCTAAAAAAACAGCATCAGTAATATTGATTAATTGCTCCATCAGAATGCTCATCATTACAGGAAAATTGATAAGCCAGATTTGCTTATAAGTATAATTATTCATTGCTCAACTTTAAATAACACGAAACTGCGTACTGCATCCGATACAATACACAACTCCGCAAATTCATAAAAAAAACATAAGAATTCTCTGCCCGATAGATTTGACCTACCGGATTAGCAGAATAGCTTCATTATAGAAAAAAATGCGCTATCCGTTGAGCGTAGCTATATACAGAGTTTCATAAGCAGATGAATGATTCTTTATTTACTGTCCCGACTGCAAATATAGAAATAAATTCGTTAACTCTCTCCTCCCGGAAGAAAGTATATATGGGTTCATCAGATTCTGGTAACAGCCCTCATTCCTTTCTGTAAACCAAGAGTTACCCAGACAGAAAGTACAAATGGGGCAGTCAGTGTAGTGATTCCGGCATTCATCCCCCAAAGTTGGAACATAACAGATAATAACACAGAGAATATGGCATATGCTCCTCCCTTCCACGTCTTATCACCTAAAGCGATGGCACATAACACACCGTTATATCCCATCAATCCTGCATTCATTGCCGTCGTTTCGACTCCCAATAATATGGCTACAGGAATAGGCAGCAACGCTCCCAAAACCGTATAACAAGCATTCACACGCGAATTGACCAAAATTCCCAAAAGAAAGAGCACACCGGTCCTATGCTACTTCCCTGAAACATTACTTGTCCTATATTCAGGCTAAATGCACGGAAAAATGCCAAACTTTGTTCTCCGGAAGCATCTCCCGAAGACAGCAACAAAGCAGGAAACATCCAGGCACAAACAGCCAGCAATATCCATACGGCAAGAATAAAAGGAGCCGTAAACCCCGGCAAAAAACGTTGCAACCCCAAAAGACGGGCAATCCAGGTAGATAAACAGGAAGCAAGCACCAACCATATCAAAGAGCCGACAGTAACCGACATGAACACGCCGACCGCTATCCCTACCAAAGTACCATTAAACCCATATAGCCCATTATTTATATCTTCACGACTATAACCGGAAATATAGGCGGTCAACGTACTTATCACATTACCTGCAACGGCCAACAAAGCCATTTGCCATGAATTCAAAAGAATTCCAACCAACATTAGCGCCCCTGAAAGCGCATTATTCTGAAACATCACCTGACCAACTCCGCGCCCCAGAATAAGCAAAAATTTGCCCATAAACTTCTTTTATTGTCAGTTTCAACATATTATTCCGACACAAAAGTACATATTTTTCGTATATTAATAATAAAGAAACAAGCCTTATTAAAAACAAAAAGAGTTACCCGGCAAACCAAGTAACTCTTTCAAAAAAAATAATCTATTCAGGTTCAAGCTCAACTTATGGTATTCCACAGATATTTCCTTACTTCTAAGTTAGCGGAACTACAAGAATATCTACAGACAAAATCAACAATTATCCAAAATTGAAAGGGAAACTGTTTTCATCTGATAAAGCAAGTAGTCCATTTTTTCTCTGAATACAGATTTTGTTCTCTCTCGCTAACCAGCCGGCGGCTAACGCTGTGCTTTCAACACTCAAATTTAATCTTCTCGCCAACTCTGGTATCGAAATTTCACCAATTTCTTTTAGGGCAAGCCAGACTTTCCCGGCATTAGTCCCTACAATTCTTTTATCCATGGCTATTCTTTATTTATAATTCGAAAGCAAGATAACATTTTTAGAAATAGTTTGTTACAAAATAGAGTTTTTTATTCGTAAGATTAACGTTATTTAAACGTTGAAAATTATTCCGTTATCAATTGTCGACCTATTGACCAAATTTTATGCCATTACGACATTGGAAGAGCAGTGATTTATCAAAAAAGATTCCCGGAAGCCCGACATGACAAATTTCGAATCTTACTAGAAAAAATATATTTTAGCAACATCGGACAAGTCTGCTACCTTTTTTACCCATACCTTTGCGAAGTGAAATAAAAATCAGCCCATGCAACAGAAAAAGACAACCCAGGAAGAATATCAGAAGTGTGTAAATGCCGTCATTGAATACATCAACCAGCATTTGGGAGAAGACATTGATTTGAAATCACTGGCCAGAATTTCAAATTTCTCTCCTTTCTACTTCCATCGGATTATGAAAGCTTTCCTTGGTGAGCCTGTCGGCACGTTTATTGTCCGGACGCGGACAGAAGCAGCTGCACGGCTACTACGTTACTCGAATATTCCCATAGCCGATATTGCCTATCGGATCGGATATTCTTCGCCTTCTTCATTGTCTAAAGTGTTCAGGCAATTTTATGGTATTTCACCTTTAGAGTATCGAAACAATAAAAACTTTGTAATTATGAAACCAGCGATTATCAGGCCAGACCTGGAACTGAAAAGAGAAATAAAAAATGTACCCGAACGGAATCTGATCTATATCCGCCTTTCAGGTGACTATAAACAAAATGACTACTGTGGTACCTGGATACGCTTGTGCCAGTTTATCGGAGAACAAAACCTGCCGATGGGGGACTGTAGCCCTCTTTGTATCTACCATGATGACCCGAAAGTAACACCAACAGAGAAACTACGTACGGATGTGTGCATGGTGCTACCCATAAAAACTGCCCCGAAAGGCGATATCGGATTCAAAACGCTCCCCGCCGGACGCTATGCAATCTTTCTTTATAAGGGATCGTATGATAACCTGCAAGCTGTATATGATACAATTTATGGAAAATATCTGCCCGAAATGGAATGTACACTACGTGACGAGGCTAGTGCCGAACGTTATCTGAATAATCCGCGTGATACAGCCCCCGAAGAATTACTGACGGAAATCTATATTCCTATAGAATAAACAGAAGAAAGAAAATGAAGTAACCCCAAAAGCTTTATATCTGACTTTTGGGGCGAACTTCACAATACTGCGGTACAGACTAGTTACTTTTCAGCATAGATACCAATCCGGTTTCCCTCGCAATCAGTAAATACAGCAAACCAGCCCCTACCTTCCACTTCGATTTTTGTTCTGGGAATCACTACCTTTCCACCCTTCTGAAGTACTTTCTCCAGAATCTGCGCTATATCCTCACAATTGAAATGAATCAGAACTCCATGTTCCGAAGGAAGGAAATCAAACTCTGAGGAATAAGAAATGGCTCCAACAGTTTCACCTTCTTCCTCAAAACACGCCATTTTTTCCTTTTCGCATTCAAATACAGAAAGTTTGGTTTCCAAAACAGTTTCATAGAAGTCGACTGCCCGACGAAAATCAGTGGATGGGATCTCAAAAAATGCAATTAAATTCTTCATCTCATTCTTTTTTTTATGGTTACTACTAAGCCTTTGCAAAGACAATGCAAAAGTAGGAGAACCGCATAAGTCCCGATAGGAAAAAAAGGACATCTTCAGAGATCCGAAAAATAATCGGAATAGGGAACACAAACGGAAAGGTATTCTGCAGGAGTATAGCCGGAAAAGAGTTTGAATTCCTTAATCATATGAGATTGATCTGAAAACCCGCATTCATAGGCTACTTGTACAAAAGGAGCGGCCATATTCTGTTGCAACACTGATAATGCACGCTGCATACGAACAATTCGAACCATCTCCTTAGGAGTCGTTCCCACATAATCGGCAAAAATCCGCCCGAACTGTTTGCTGCTCAGACAAGCCACTTCCGACATCTGCGAAATACTAATTTGCGGCTGGAGGTCTATTTCGTGGAAAACGGCAGACATTCTCCTCATATTATATTCCGCAAAAGAGTACAGACGGCGAATGAAAAACTGCTCAATCAAACGAATGCAAGCGATATTATCAAAAGTATCAGTCACCCGTTTGGCTAAATCCGACAGTTCCACATCTTCCACCGCATCAGTAGAAATATTCTGTCCATGAAATAAATAACCGGGAATATGGAGCAATGGTCTGACCGCATATGGCTGGAAAACAACAGTGATCATCTCAATCTTTCCCGTTGACTGCACATCGGAAAATCCGACCGACTGACCGGAAATAAAAGATTGCGGCTGTAATGCCGACTCACTCAGTGACAGAAGCTGTCTCCCTTTATGAAATACCATCTGCATGCAACCCACAGGCAAAACCCGTTCGGCAACAGGAAACACCGCGTCATCCTGCAATATCCAGTAATGCCGGATATAAGGTGCTAACGCGGTGCAGGGTTTTATAATCTGAAATGATTGCATACAGCAAAGATATTACTTCTTTATTCAAATGCAAAAGTAAAGCCCTCGTTTGAAAATGTATTGTAAAAAAGAGACATTTCATTTATTAAATCACGGATAACCCATACTCATAGGCATTTGACATCGCATCATAGTCTTCAGCCGAATACTTGCCTTTATCCCTTGCTTTCTGCATATCTTTCATGAAAGACTCTACAGTAGAAAGGAAACTTTGATAGTTTTTTATTTCTTCATCATAACCTGTCACTGCCGGAAGTTTTTTCGCAGCTTCCCATTCTTTTCTCAACTCTGCCATTTTCAGGTCAATCCGCGGACCGTCCATCGTATGTTTGCGGGAATATATATTCATGATACTTTGTACTGTATTGGACATTTTGCGCATGGCCATTATCTGTTCCTTTAAGGGTTCGTCGGCTAAAATTTCTTTTTCCGCCTGCTCTGTCAAAGGACTCAGAATATCGAAAATAACTTGTTTGTATTCAGACAATGCCACACTCAACCGATAATTTTCGTCAAGCAACGCACCGGCTTTAGCCGTCTCATTAGCTTTTTTATATGACAGAAACTTATTAAAGTTAGCATAGAATTGTGTTCTTGTCTGAAACAATCCGGCATAATTCTGTTTCAGATTCTGACGGACTTCCGCATTAAAATAATCTCCCGGGTCCATTAGTTCGGCAGTGTCTCGTGCAGAAATTTCCGGAGGCGCAATCGGAGCTACTTCAGGCACTTTACCTGTCTGCTCCATATATCCCAATACCGCATTTATATCTTTCGCATTGGCAATATGTTTCAATACGATAAGTGACGTATGATAATAATTGATCACTTTACTAGCGTTATCCAATTCCTCCGGGCTCTCCGAAGACACAGTTTGTTTCTTGTTCCCTCCCGAACAGGAAGACAATAGCAGAACACCGACCAGTGCTCCAAACAATAAGATTTTTTTCTTCATAATGTTAAGTTTTTAAGTTGTAGATAGAACGATTCGCTTCTTTAATAAGCCATGCGATAACTAACTCGTACTATAACAATAAAAATCGAGTTTTGTTATAAACAAACAATACACTTTCGATAACTGTTATATCTTATATTCATTAAAAACTGGAAATTATGGAACAATCATTTCAAAAAGGAACAGTACTTCATTTAGCTTCCCTTATCGATTATTCAGAAGGAGGCATTATCAGCAAACAGTTAATTAAAAGTCCGGCAGGAAACATCACTTTATTCTCTTTTGACAAAGGTGAAGGGCTCAGTGAACATCGTGCTCCGTTCGACGCACTCGTACAAGTGTTGGAAGGCAGTGCAAATATTACCGTAAACGGAACACTATTTACTGTAAAAGCAGGAGAAAGCATCGTATTCCCGGCTAACGCTCCGCATGCCCTTACGGCAGCAGAAAGATTTAAAATGCTGCTGACCATGATTAAAGAACCTGCAACCGTATAAAAACAAAAAATGGCTACTCATCGCGAGCAACCAATCTTTTGTTAACCTTAAATCTAATACTTATGAAAAAAACACTGTACAAAAGTACCAACTTTCAGGTAAATAGCAAATTTCAGAGCCAAAACAGACGATATTATAACACGGTTTAATAGTCTCGAAATCCTATTAACATTTTAGACTTCTCATGTTAACATTTAACATATTCATTCACAATCTTCCTCAAAGTGACATTCCAACATATAATATAAGCATCTTTATTCAATATACTCCCTTGCTGACAGATGCCAATAAGTAAGGAGGTTACCAATCTCCATTCCATTTATCATTTTTTCACCCGAAAAATATTGGGATACGGTTGTTTTACCGTAACTTTGATATATGATAATCAGTGCCAGTCGCCGGACAGATATTCCGGCATTTTATTCTCCATGGTTCTTCAACCGGATAAAGGAAGGATATGTGTTAGTACCCAATCCTTTCAATTCCAAGATGATCAGCAAGGTCAGTTTAAATCCTGCCGTAATAGACTGTATTGTATTCTGGACAAAAAATCCGGCTCCGATGATTGAGAAGCTGGATAAACTGGAAGACTACAAATACTACTTCCAGTTCACTTTAAATCCATATGGAGAAAAATTAGAAAACAACCTGCCTTCTGTTGCTAAACGAATAGACATCTTTAAACGTCTCTCCGATAAAATAGGGAGGGAGAAAGTTATCTGGCGCTATGACCCGATATTGACGAACGAAGAATTCAACGTCTCCTTCCACAAAGAAGCGTTTGCCCGTATTGCCGACGGACTCAAAGATCATACTGAAAAATGTATGCTGGGGTTCATCGATCACTATCAGCACATCCGCACCGCTGTAGGACAGTTCAACATCAAGCCGCCGGCAAAAGAAGAAATAGAAGAGATAGCCGTTTCTTTCAGGCAAACGATGGATGCATACCCAACCCTCCAATTGGATACCTGTACCTCTAAAGTTGACTTGCGACATCTGAACATTCCTGCGGGGCTATGTGTCGACAAAGAACTGATTGAAAGAATTACCGGTTATCCGATTCTTGCTAAAAAGGATAAGAATCAGCGCAACATCTGCAACTGCATTGAAAGTATCGATATAGGCACTTATGAAAGTTGTCTCAACGGATGCATTTACTGCTATGCCATCAAAGGTAACTATAACAGCGTGGAATACAATATGAAGAAACATGATAAACACTCTCCCCTACTTATCGGAAATTTGTCAGAAGACGACGTGGTGAAAGAACGGGATATGAAAAGTCTGAGGAACGGACAATACTCATTGTTCTAAAACTTACCTCTTTCACCCTTGAGTTTAAGGCATAAAAAAAGGCTATCTATCCCAGACAGCCAATCTTTTGTTAACCTTAAATCTAATACTATGAAAAACACAGTACAAAGATACGGACTTTCTGCATATCTCCAAATTTTAAAGCCCAAACAGGATATCTTATAACATGGTTTAATAGAATAAGAAGCGCATTAACAAATAAGCAGTCAGGCATTAACATTTAACAGTCTTCTTAAATATTTAGTCAATAAAACTAAGTTAGATGCAAAAGTTTTCGAATCTGCTATCGATTACTATTAAAGATGGTTTACAGTGCATAACAAATTCATTTATTATCTGTTATTTAACCGAAGATAACCATCTAATTTCCATTATATGAACAGATTTGAAAATAAAGTAGTCGTCATCACCGGTGCTGCCGGCGGTATTGGCGAAGCAACGACACGTCGTATCGTCTCCGAGGGAGGCAAAGTAGTCATTGCCGATTATTCGAAAGAGAGAGCCGATGAGCTTGCTGCCGAACTCACCCAATCAGGAGCCGACGTACGTTCTGTATATTTCTCTGCTACAGAGCTCCAGAGCTGTAAAGAATTGATTGACTTCGCAATGAAAGAATACGGGCAGGTGGACGTGCTAATTAATAATGTAGGCGGAACCGACCCCAAACGTGATTTGAACATTGAGAAACTGGACATCGATTATTTCGATGAAGCCTTTCACCTGAATCTTTGTTGTACCATGTATCTCTCGCAACAAGTCATTCCCATCATGACAGCCCATGGCGGCGGAAATATCCTGAACGTAGCTTCTATCAGCGGAATAACAGCCGATGCAAACGGAACACTCTACGGAGCCAGCAAGGCCGGTGTTATCAACCTGACCAAATATATCGCTACCCAAATGGGAAAGAAAAATATCCGTTGCAATGCCGTAGCCCCCGGTCTGGTGCTCACTCCCGCTGCTGTGAACAATCTCAATGAAGACGTCCGCAATATCTTTTTAGGTCAATGTGCCACTCCTTATCTGGGAGAACCGGAAGACGTTGCAGCCACCATTGCATTTCTGGCCTCCAACGATGCACGATACATCACCGGACAAACGATTGTGGTAGACGGTGGACTGACCATTCATAATCCTACAGTCGAACTATCATAAAGTCTCTCTGACAGAAAACATCAAGACGGTACATTCTGCTTCTCACGGCAATGTACCGTCTTTTGTCTGCACTTCTATCAGACGATCACCCGCCCCTCAAAAAAACGTATTTACCGAATTAACGAATAAAAAATATATTTTTCCCACGATGTTACCGACAGGATAGATTTGGCGTATTAGAAAAAGCCCAAGAAGTAATTATTGGCAATTAAGCAGTCGTTTTGTTCAACAAATGCTAACTTTACAACGTTTTTAAATATAAAGAACGAATAGCATGATTGTTAAAACATTACTAGATACAGACCTCTATAAGTTTACCACCTCGTATGCTTATATTAAATTGTTTCCCTATGCAATGGGTACTTTCAGTTTCAATGATAGAAATGAAACCGAATATACGGAAGAGTTCCTGGAAACCCTCAAAGGCGAATTTCATAAACTGAGCCGGTTGAGGCTTACGGAAGATGAGCTGAACTATATGACACGCAACTGCCGGTTTCTTCCACGAGTTTATTGGGAATGGCTTTCATCTTTCCGCTTCGACCCGGAGAAGATCGCTATCCATCTGGACGAAGCCGGTCATCTACACATTGAAGTGAGTGATTTCCTGTATAAAGTCACGCTATACGAAGTCCCTCTGCTCGCCATTGTATCCGAGATTAAGAATCGGTTCACCGGTAATGTAGCCGATATGGGCGAGATACTCTGCAAGCTATCAGAAAAGGTTGAATTATCCAATCAGCACCAACTACGTTTCTCGGAATTCGGCACACGCAGACGGTTTTCCATCGACGTACAGGAAACAGTCATCAAAAGGCTGAATGAAACGGCCCGGTATTGTACGGGAACTTCCAACTGTTATTTCGCGATGAAGTACGGCATGAAAATGATGGGAACACATCCGCATGAATGGTTCATGTTTCACGGGGCTCAATTCGGATACAAACATGCCAACTATATGGCACTCGAAAACTGGGTAAATGTCTATGACGGCGATTTAGGCATTGCGCTTTCGGATACATACACTTCCGGTATATTTCTTAGTAACCTCAGTCGTAAGCAGGCTAAACTTTTTGATGGTGTCCGGTGCGATTCGGGAAATGAATTTGATTTTACCGATAAGCTGGTAGCCCGTTACAAAGAGTTGGGCATTGATTCAACCACCAAGACAATAGTCTTCAGCAATGCGCTCGACTTCACTAAAGCGCTCGACATACAAGATTACTGCAAAGGCAAGATCCGTTGTTCTTTCGGAATCGGCACCAATCTCACCAATGATACCGGATTCACTCCTTCCAATATCGTCATGAAACTGACACAATGCAAGATGAATGTCAACCAAGAATGGAGAGAGTGTATCAAACTCTCGGATGATGCCGGAAAGCATACCGGTAGCCCTGAGGAAGTACAAGCCTGTCTATATGAATTGAGGCTGACCGGAAATCAATGATTACCCGGATTTTCGGACTTACTTAACAAAAGAGTGCCAAAGCCCTGCAAACGTATAAGCATAAAAAAAGGAGCAACGCCTTGCTCCAACCTTTTGTTAACCTTAAATCTAATACTATGAAAAACACAGTGCAAAGATACGGACTTTTAGCATATCCGCAAATTATCCAAATAAAAAAGCATGTTTCATAACATGATTTAAAACTTTCAGAGGGAAATACTCCCTCTTATTAATACTTTTTCAAGATTTAAACTCCCTCACGGCTCTTCCCAGTCTTTCCAAAGACAGTTCGCCGGATTGCCTCCACAACTGTTCCCCTTTTCTGAGAAGGATAAATGTAGGAGTAGATTCTATCGTATAGAAATTAGCCAGTTCGCTTTCTTCATCTACGTCGACCTGCACCACTTCAACTATACCTTCCATTTCTCTTTTGAACTCCTTTACCAAAGGTTCCATGCGTTTGCAATGAGGGCACCACGTTGCATAAAATTCTGCCATTACCCAGTCGTCACCGGCTAGTTTCTCCTTGTTTCTTGCCTCACGGGCTATTTTCTTTTCTTTCATGATTGATTCTCCTTTTTTAAATTAATGATTGGAAGTCTCAACAACATAAAAGAAGGAAGGTTTAGGAGATAAACATTAATACACAGAGATTTAGTTCTATTGGAAAACTAAAAAAGGAGTTCAAAGAGCCCGGTTAAGTCTGTTTGTATTTACCGGTCAGCTCTCCCTATCCAACCGGATAGCCTATGTACACCGAAGGAAATCATTGCACAAAAATGAAACTTTCGTGCAAAAAAAAGATATTCTATTCAATATTTATTTATCTTTGCCCCCCGAAATGGTTCGGAATCCGTATCCAACGGACGATGATTAAAAGGGAATCGGGTGTAAATCCCGGACAGTCCCGCTGCTGTGAAGTTCTATTAAATGTCTTATAAGTGAACTAATTTTACGCCACTGATGTTAATTCGGGAAGGCAAATAAGACAAGAGTCAGTCAGAAGACCTGCCACTTCGCGTAAAAGCGTTCTTGCACCTCGTGGATTAGGAGTAAAGAACATCATTTGTTAAGCCCCAAATCAAGAAAATACTGTGTTTTCATCAGGTGGAGTATGTCCGTCAGATGGGAAGACATTAAATAAGTATGTACTTAAATGAAAGAAGTATGATAAAAAAAATCTTAGTAGCCAATCGCGGTGAAATCGCCGTAAGGGTGATGCGTTCCTGCAGGGAAATGGAGATAACGAGCATTGCTATCTTCTCCGAAGCAGACCGGACCGCGAAGCACGTGCTCTACGCAGACGAAGCATATTGTGTAGGACCGGCAGCATCCAAAGAGAGTTATCTGAATATAGACAAAATCATCGAAGTGGCCAAAGCGAGTCACGCCGACGCTATCCATCCGGGTTACGGCTTCCTTTCCGAAAACGCCACTTTCGCCCGTCGATGCCAGGAAGAAGGCATCATCTTTATCGGCCCCAATCCGGAAACAATGGAAGCGATGGGAGATAAAATTTCCGCCCGCATAAAAATGATAGAAGCAGGAGTCCCTGTAGTTCCCGGTACACAAGAGAATCTGAAGAGCGTAGAAGAAGCTGTAGAACTTTGCAACAAGATCGGCTATCCGGTGATGCTGAAAGCTTCTATGGGTGGCGGTGGAAAAGGTATGCGCCTCATCCACAGTGCCGAAGAAGTAGAAGAAGCATATACGACTGCCAAGAGCGAATCCTTGTCTTCTTTCGGTGACGACACGGTTTATCTGGAGAAATTCGTCGAAGAGCCTCACCATATCGAGTTTCAGGTATTGGGTGACAAACACGGAAATGTCATTCACCTTTGCGAACGTGAATGTTCCGTTCAACGCCGCAATCAGAAGATTGTAGAAGAAACTCCTTCGGTTTTTGTCACTCCGGAATTGCGCAAAGATATGGGAGAGAAAGCGGTAGCTGCGGCAAAAGCTGTCAACTATATCGGTGCGGGAACAATCGAGTTCCTGGTAGACAAACACCGTAACTACTACTTCCTTGAAATGAATACCCGCCTGCAGGTGGAACATCCGATAACAGAACAGGTAGTGGGCGTCGACTTAGTAAAAGAGCAGATCAAGGTAGCCGACGGACAAGTACTGCAGTTGAAGCAGAAAGATATTCAGCAACGCGGACACGCTATCGAATGTCGTATTTGTGCCGAAGATACAGAAATGAACTTCATGCCAAGCCCGGGAATCATCAAGCAGATTACAGAACCGAACGGTATCGGTGTACGCATCGACAGCTATGTATACGAGGGTTATGAGATACCTATTTACTACGACCCGATGATCGGCAAACTGATAGTATGGGCCACCAGCCGCGAATATGCCATCGAACGGATGCGCCGCGTGCTCCACGAATATAAACTCACCGGAGTGAAAAACAACATCAGCTACCTGCGTGCCATCATGGATACTCCCGACTTTGTAGAAGGTCATTACGATACCGGATTCATCGCCAAGAACGGCGAATACCTGCAACAGTGCATCATGCGCACCAGCGAACGCTCCGAAAACGTAGCTCTGATTGCCGCATATATGGACTATCTGATGAATCTTGAAGAGAATAACAGCGGCATGGCAACCGACAACCGCCCCATCAGCAAGTGGAAAGAGTTCGGATTGCACAAAGGTGTGTTGAGAATCTAACGTTAACAAAGAATATTCAATTATGGAAATTCATATAGGAAACCGTGTGGCCGAAGTGGAACTGGTCAGCAAGGAAGATAATAAAGTGGTGCTTACCATCGACGGAAAGACATTTGAAGCAGATGTCGTAATGGCCGAAAACGGTACTTGCAACATTCTGATGGATGGCCGCAGTTCGAACGCGCAACTGATTCGCCGCGAGAATGGTAAAAACTACAAGGTAAATACCCACTATAGCAGTTTCAATGTAGAGATAGTGGACAGCCAGGCGAAATACCTGCGCATGCGCAAGAAAGGCGAAGAGGAACAAAACGACTGCATCACCTCTCCGATGCCGGGCAAGGTGGTGAAAATACCCGTAACGGTCGGTCAGGAAATGAAAGCCGGAGACACCGCCATCGTGATTGAGGCCATGAAGATGCAAAGTAACTATAAAGTATCTTCAGACTGCCGCATCAAAGAAATTCTGGTTCAGGAAGGTGATAACATCACCGGTGAGCAGACATTAATAACATTAGAACCGATTGCATAATATTTAGAACGGATTGCATTATGGAAGAAAAGAATAACGCATATGCCACGTTTGAAGAACGTGACCGCATCGCCTCTCTTGGCGGAGGTGTGGAAAAGATAGAGAAGCAACACGAAAGCGGCAAGATGACTGCCCGCGAACGTATCGAGATGTTGCTCGATAAAGGTACTTTTGTAGAACTGGACAAACTGATGGTTCACCGCTGTACCAACTACGGTATGGATAAAAATAAGATTCCGGGAGACGGTATCGTATCTGGTTACGGAAAGATTGACGGTCGCCAGGTATTTGTTTATGCATATGATTTTACGGTATATGGCGGTTCGCTGTCAGCTTCCAATGCCAAGAAAATCGTAAAAGTGCAGCAGCTGGCGTTGAAGAACGGTGCTCCGATTATTGCGCTGAACGATTCGGGTGGCGCGCGTATTCAGGAAGGTATCGAAAGTCTTTCGGGATATGCCGATATTTTCTATCAGAACACGATGGCAAGCGGAGTGATTCCGCAGATTTCCGCCATTCTCGGTCCCTGCGCTGGAGGTGCCTGCTACTCTCCTGCCCTTACCGACTTCATCTTTATGGTGAAGGAAAAGAGCCATATGTTCGTTACAGGTCCGGACGTGGTAAAAACGGTGATTCACGAAGAGGTAAGCAAAGAAGAACTGGGCGGTGCGATGACTCACAGCAGCAAGAGTGGTGTAACGCACTTTATGTGCAACACAGAAGAAGAATTGCTGATGAGCATCCGCGAACTTCTTTCATTCCTGCCTCAGAATAATATGGATGAAACGAAAAAACAGAACTGTACGGACGAAGTGAACCGCGAAGACGCCACTTTAGATACGATAGTACCTGCCGATCCGAATGTGCCGTATGACATGAAGGACATTATCGAACGAGTGGTAGACGACAGCTATTTCTTCGAAGTAATGCCCAACTTTGCAAAGAATATCATCATTGGTTTTGCACGCCTTGCAGGCCGTTCGGTAGGTATCGTTGCCAATCAGCCAGCCTATCTTGCCGGAGTGCTCGATATCGATGCCAGTGATAAGGCAAGCCGCTTCATCCGCTTCTGCGACTGCTTCAACATACCTTTGATCACCTTTGAAGATGTTCCGGGATTCCTGCCGGGATATACACAGGAAAACAACGGAATCATCCGCCACGGTGCTAAAATCGTATATGCATTTGCCGAAGCTACCGTACCCAAACTGACAGTCATTACCCGCAAAGCCTATGGCGGCGCTTACATCGTAATGAACTCCAAGCAGACAGGTGCCGACGTAAACTTTGCTTATCCAAGTGCGGAAATTGCAGTGATGGGTGCCGACGGCGCAATCAATATCCTGTTCCGCAAGGCAGATGCAGAAACGAAAGCTAAAGAACTGGAGGCATATAAAGAAAAGTTTGCCACCCCGTATCAGGCTGCCGAACTGGGATTCATTGATGAAATCATCTATCCGAGACAGACTCGCAAACGCCTGATACAGGCTTTGGAGATGACGGAAAACAAGATGCAGACCAATCCGCCCAAAAAGCACGGTAACATGCCTTTATAACATCCCGATAAGGTACTTTTGAAGGTACCGGAAATGATACGGACTTACATAGATTCTACTATAAATAATAAGGCATATTATTTCAGAATCTTTGTAAGTCCGTTCTTATTTCCCTTCTCTTATTTCATTCTTCATTTTCAAATAGTTCCAGGATCAGTTTCAACCGTTGAAACACTTTGTTTCATGCCTTGGAACAAACTGTTTCAAGCAATGAAACAAAGTGTTTCATACAGCGAAACAAAGTGTTTCAAGCGCTTGAAACTTTTTGAAACACCTGTCGATAGAATTGAACGAACCGCACCATCCGGTCAGGTTGACCGGATCTGTTGCTTCAATTCACCTGTTCTTTCAGAAGGCTTGAACCATTTATCGGTCAATAATATATGAAGTCTCAGCTATTAACGTCTGATTTATCAGTTATTAATAGCCGGGACGTCAATCATTAATAGTTGACACATCAAGTATTAACACATTATAAATCAACAAATAACATCAGAAAAACAATATACTGCAGAACAAAAACAAAGTGAGAGCAAACGCTTGCCCTCATACTTGCCACCACAGTTGCTACCATCACTGCAACTCCGATGAATAAAGGGATACAGGCAGACCGTGAGAGCATGAGAGCAAAACTCATATTTAAACTCGTTGAGGGCTTTTCTTCTGCCTTCTCATCCTTTACCTTTGCAACATAATAATTAATCAACAAACAACCAGGAGCGAATGTTATGAGAAAGAATGTATTAACAATTATGGTATTGCTGATTTCGGGAACGATACTAGCTCAAAATGGAGGAACATTTATGAAGAAGTATGAAAACCAATTGCCCCAATCAGGTTATCGTATTCGGTTCGCCCAAAGTAGGCACCAAATTGATGCAGGAAAATCCAAGCATATCTATCGAACTGCCATTGAAAATCTCTGTATGGGAAGACAAGAACGGCAGTGTATGGGCTACCTTCCCATTAATGAAACCGATGGCAGCCAATTATGGGCTGGAAAATGAACCTGTCATCGAAAAGATGCAAACTTTGCTCGAAAATATCGTTATTAAATCGGCAAGCGTGTATTAAATACCAGTCAGTATATACCATATCATTATAGTGTGCGGCAACCCTTTCAGAAGTTACCGCACACTGTTTATTCCCCATACAGAAGCAGCAAAACCTTCTCTGCAAAGATGCTTATTCTCGCCTTCCCTACCCAATTACAATTTTTCCCTATGTGATAACAATATTTCCCGTTTCATATTCTTATATATCCTTAGTTCGCAAAAAAGACTATCTTTGTATAACAAAAGGACAAGCAATACTAAGATGAAACAAATCATATTGTTCACAGTAAGTCTATTAATCGCAATCAGCACCCAAGCAGTTGAGACTGAAAAGGAATTTATCTTAATACTTAATTCCACTTTAGCTAATGGAACCTGGGATAAAGACTTCAATAAAGAGTTACAAGATCATTGTCATAAACGATCAAATTTATACTTAGATTCCTATACCCTGTCCTTTCCGTCGGCAGACACGGAAAAAGATTCTAAAGAACAATGCGCCCGAATATTGCAGAAATATGCTTCGAATCGTCCTAAAGCAGTTGTCATCATAGGTGCAATGGGATGGCATATCACTTCTCACTTATTCGAAACCACTTGGAAAGACATTCCTGTAATCCTATGCCATCCGCTAGCCACATTGCCTAACTCATTGCAAAGCATTTTGGCATATGAAGCACCCGACTCTCTCCATATCACCACCATCAAAGAATTACAGAAACACTACAACATCACCTTTCTGGAGCAAAAGCTTTATATCAAAGAAACCCTCCGACTGATGCGTGCTCTCCAGCCGGAAATGAAGAACATTGCTTTTATTTCAGATAGTCTCTATATGAGCCACATGGTATTCAGCAAAGTAGAAAAAACAGTCCGGCAGCATTACCCCGACCTGAAGCTTATATGGCTCTCACAAAGAGAACTCGACCTGGAACAACTGCTCGACACAGTCAGCAGCTACGACAAAAGTACCGGACTGCTGTATTTCTCCTGGCACAAGCCGCAACAGATGCCCAGTCACAGTTTCCTTACCGACAATATAGGCAAAACACTTACAGGCTTTGCCAACTCCCCTCTTTTCACGCTAAAAGACTTACACCCACAGGACGGCTACTTTGGTGGAGGCTACTACGTCAGCGCAAGTGACTATGCAACCGACTGTATGAGAATCATAGACGAAATAAGAGAAGGCAAACCGGCATCCGACATTCCACCCGATGCCGGACAATCGACTCCTGAAAACTACTTTAACTATCTCGATTTACAATGGTTCAACATATCTCCACAGCTCTGTCCCGACCAGATTCACCTTTATAATGAACCAGTCAGTTTCTACGAAAAATACTGGAAAAACATTCTTGGACTCATTCTCATTCCACTGGTTATCTTCGTCATGCGTCATTACTTTTACCGTATCGGCAAGAAGCACAAGAACATGAATAAACGTATCATCAATTCATTAGATGTGGCAGTTTATCTGGTAGACAAACATGGAATTGTAGAACAGATTCTAAACACTCCCGCAGAAGAAAATTACGTGCAAAGCATCAAAAAAGGGGAGCATATGGAAATCCGTCAGATAATAACGGACGATGAGGAATTCAGAAAGAATATGGAAGCAATAGAGCAGGTGTTGAAAACTAAAAAAAACTTGCACATCAAGACTCAGATAAAAAACATGCAAGGAGAATCTCTTTACGTATCAGTACATATTGCTTATTATGACAAAAATCATGTTCTGGGATTCGTACGTAATATCTCTGACATTGAAAATGAACGTATCCGCAACGAGAGGTCTAACTTTTTTCTCAAATCCCTTCTTGACAATCTTCCTATTGCTACTATTGTGAAAGATATTAATGACAGAGGCAAATATCTGGTATGGAACAAGAAAGCAGCCGAAATGGTAAATACAGATGCTTCCCATATCATAGGGAAACGAGAGGAAGACTTTATCGGCAAGGAACGTACTGACTTCCTCGTTGAAGCAGAAAGAGAAGTGATTGAAAACGGCAAACCGAAATCGTTCATCAAACGCTTTACCAACAGAGACGGTCAGACTAAAATTCTGTCTATCCACAAAGCATTAGTCTGCTTTCCTAAAGGCAACGAACGCTGGCTGGTCAGCTCCTCTCTGGATATCACCGAACTTGAAATGCAACGCAAACAGATAGAACTAATGAACCGCCACTATATGTTTGTCATGCAAGCTATCGGCCTGATATCATGGACATGGGACTTAAGAAAAGACGAAATAACCTGTAACCGCAGCTACTTCACACCGAAAACTCATGCAGCAACAGGCACCGTAATCGAAAAAGGAGATGATTATTATTCACAGATTATCCCCGAGCACCGTGAACGGATACGTCAAGCTTTCGATAATCTAAAGAATGGAACTCCTTCTCCTTTCAACGAGGAGTACCAGATTATCTATGAAGGAGATGATGTTCCATCTTGGGCAGAAACCTTTGCAATCGTCAGCGAACGGGATAGAAACGGCAAACCGCTTGTACTTGTCGGAGCCACCCGACTGATTGATGAACGGAAAAAGCTAGACCAGGAGCTGCTACATGCCAAAGAAAGAGCAGAAGAAGCCAACCGGTTGAAATCTGCGTTTCTTGCCAATATGAGCCATGAGATACGGACTCCTCTCAACGCTATTGTCGGCTTCTCCGCTCTACTCGCAGATACACATCCGAACGAAGAAAGCAAAGAGTATGTCCACATCATCGAAAGCAATAATCAACTCCTGCTACAATTAATAAACGACATTCTCGACATATCCAAAATAGAATCCGGTACACTGGAATTTGTATATGGTGATATGGATGTCAACGGCAGCTTTAACGAGATAGAATCTGCCACACGCCTGAAACTAGACCTGGGTCCGAACGTAGAAATCCGTTTCCTGCCGGCTCTTGACGAATGTATGCTGTACACCGAAAAGAATCGTGTACTGCAAGTCATCAACAATTATATATCCAACGCAATCAAATACACTTCTTCCGGATACATCCATTTCGGCTATTACCCTCCGAAAGAAGATAAAATCAGGTTCTTCGTTAGGGATACGGGAAGTGGAATCCCCAAAGAAAAACAGCAGCAGATTTTCGGGCGCTTTATCAAATTGGATAACTTCAAGCAAGGCACAGGACTAGGATTATCCATCTGCTCCATGATTGCAGAAAAGATGGACGGACACGTAGGAGTATCTTCCGAAGTAGGCAAAGGTTCCGAGTTTTGGTTCGAGATTCCCTGCCAACCCGTTTTACCTCCTCAACAAGAAGTCGAGGAGCAAAAAAAAGAGCAACTGAGTATCAACAATCCTAAAGACGTAAAAATACTGATTGCTGAAGATAATCCAAGCAACTATAAACTCTTTAAAACTATACTGGAAAAAGAATATACCTTGCTCCACGCATGGAACGGGCTGGAAGCTATTAACTTATTCAAAGAAGCACAACCGTCTCTGATACTAATGGATATAAAAATGCCGGTTCTTGACGGTTATGAAGCAACTACCGAAATACGAAAATTATCAGAAGACATTCCGATCTTAGCTATCACAGCTTATGCTTTGGAGGGAGATGAACAGCGTATCTTGCAAAACGGATTTAACGGCTATCTTTCCAAACCGATCATCTCTCAATCACTAAAAAGCAAGATCAAGAATTTACTGAAAAAGAAATTTATATTTATGTAAACTCATACAAGAAGCATCATCGCCCCCTTTTATCTATTACTCTTATGACACACTATTACACTAATTCACTGAAAGGAATTATCCTACTGACAAACAATTTACCAGCAGTTCTGGCAGGTCATAAGACGAATGACTTATACAAATTTATCTGGATACAAGAAGGAAAAGCAACTCTTGTTGTCGACCATGTAGAAAAAACTTTGGGCAAAGACGAATTTATCTCTCTAAGCCCACTGCATGACATTAAAATAAAAAAAGCAGAAGGGAAATATATCGGACTTTTATTCAATTCAGAATTCTACAGCATCTACAAGCACGATGAAGAAGTCTCATGCAACGGATTATTATTCAATGGAACTTCTCGTATTGTCAACATGCAACTTCCGGAGATTACCATCAGACAGCTTTATGAAGTCATTGATAAAATGAGAGATGAATTTCTGTTGAATGACAGCCTTGAAGGAGAAATGCTCCGCCTGCTACTCAAACGTTTTATCATACTATGTACCCGCCTGGCAAGAGAGCACTTTTCCGACTCGCAGAAAAAGGAAAGCGGCTTTGATATCATACGGCAATACTCCATCCTCGTAGATAAACATTTCAAAGAAAAAAAACGAGTTGCCGACTATGCGGAAATGTTACATCGCTCGCCCAAAACTCTCAGTAATATTTTCGCCTCTTACCAGCTCCCTTCTCCTCTCAGAATTATCCACGAACGAATAATCACAGAAGCCAAACGCCTGTTATTGAAAAGCCCGGCAAGCGTGAAAGAGATTGCCACCATTCTCGGATTCGAGCACGTATGTACTTTCAGCCGCTTCTTCAAACACATAATGGGAGAGAACATTTCTGACTACCGCAGAAGAAATTCCAAATAACCTGCACAAAAAACGGTACCTCGATTCACATCGCAGCACCGTCACAACACAAACACAAAATAAAACACGACAAAACTACTATGCAATCTTACCTGTGATGCCGGGGAGGCATGCCTTGCTTGACTTATCTATATTCGCATACCCATAAGAAGCTTTATCAGGTGATTTGCATAATAAATAACGTATCTGAACGGATTTTGTTCACAGAGGTCCGAAAAAAATGGAATGATTTTCGCTTTTTAACAAAAAACGGTACCCCGATTCACATCGCAGCACCGTCACAACACAAACACAAAATAAAACACGACAAAACTACTATGCAATCATCCTGTCTATGCCGGGGAGGCATATGTTACTGACTTATATATATTCGCATACCTACAAGAGTATTTCAGGCGATTTGCATGTATATAACATTCCCCTTTCTGATTTGTTCACGAAAGGAGAAATTAAAAGTTTATTTCTTTCCCTTATAATCTCTCAGAAAGCCTTCCATCAGCCATTTGGCAAGTGCCTGGCGATTGGAATCCATCACCAGTCTCCGTTGGTCAAATGTATTTTGGATATTGCCCAGCTCTACGAAAACAGAAGCAGGCGTAGTATGAGAAAGCACGTACAGATTGCGTCCGCTCACCGTTCCGGCAAAGCCACGATTCGGTTGGTGCTTGCCATATTTTGATTCAAAAGTATTTTTCATGTTATTGGCCAGCCGTTTACTCTCAGCCTTCTTATTGGAGTGATAGAAAAACACATCCGTTTGTTTTCCTTTGCTCCGGCTATCCACATGGATAAAGATAGCCCGGCAGTAAGTATAGTTTTTACGGTCCTTCTGATAAAGAGCATTGATCTTGTTACAGCGTTGCTGAAGACGTTGCACCTGATTCAACGGAATGGGATCGCCCATACAAGTTTCACGTTTACTATTGGAAAGATAGGCATCATCGCGGATACCATCTTTAGCGTCTTGAATGATGATATGCACTTCAGCTCCTTCCTGCATCAGATTTCGTGCCAGACGAAGGGCGATATCGTAGGCGTATTCATCTTCATGAAGTTCATGCTTGCCTACCCATCCGATCGCTCCGGGATCGGGGCCACCGTGTCCGCTGACTACATAAAAACAGGCACCTGCAAGCCGGTTGGAAGAAACTTTCACACTCGACAGTTTCTTCCCGAATAAAGGTTCGTTGATGGTTGTACCGATTTTCTTCGCTCCGGAAGTTCTCGATTTAGTGACCGTATCCTCCGTCGACACCTCCTTCCTCGCAGTCTTTTTTGCCGGAGCGGGTTTAGCCGAAGTTCCTGACGAACGTTTTACCGGAGGAATCACATAAGTTACCCCCATCTTCAGAACATTATTCTTCCCTAACTTCTGCTTATTCAGTTCCACAAAATCATCGTAATATTTCTTTGGAGAACGATTATGGCGCAACAAGAAAGTAGAAATTCCCTCACCTGCCTTCGGAGTCGCTTTTTGCTGAGCCTGCACGCTGCCCGCCAAAAAGAGGAAACTTATAAATAATAGGATGTAGAGTTTATTTTTCATATTTACACTAGCTATCTCCCTCACAAGGGTATCATTTCACTCATAAACAGGGCAAAAATACAATTATTTTCCTTACTTTTGCACCGTTAAAACTTTTTTTGGCAATAAATCATTAAACCCGATATCATTATGGCAAAACAATTCAAGCCCGAAACCCTGTGCGTACAAGCAGGATGGACGCCGAAAAAGGGCGAACCACGCGTGTTGCCCATCTACCAAAGTACCACTTTCAAATATGATACCAGCGAGCAAATGGCACGCCTCTTCGATTTGGAAGACAGCGGTTACTTCTACACCCGCCTGCAAAACCCGACGAACGACGCTGTTGCCGCTAAGATTGCCGCCCTCGAAGGTGGTGTAGCCGCTATGCTGACTTCCAGCGGTCAGGCAGCCAACTTCTATGCCATTTTCAATATCTGCCAGGCAGGAGACCATTTCGTTTGTTCTTCCGCTATCTACGGTGGAACTTTCAACTTGTTCGGTGTGACAATGAAAAAGCTTGGCATCGACGTAACGTTCGTCACTCCGGATGCCAGCGAAGAGGAAATCTCCGCAGCTTTCAAGCCAAACACTAAAGCACTGTTCGGAGAAACGGTTTCCAACCCTTCTCTCGAAGTGCTGGATATCGAGAAGTTTGCCCGCATCGCACACAATCACGGGGTACCTTTGATTGTAGACAACACATTCCCGACTCCGATTAACTGCCGCCCGTTTGAATGGGGAGCGGACATCGTTGTTCATTCCACAACCAAATATATGGACGGACACGCAACAAGCATAGGCGGATGTATCGTTGACAGCGGAAATTTCGACTGGGATGCTCATGCCGACAAATTCCCCGGCCTGTGTACTCCGGACGAGTCTTATCACGGCCTGACTTATACGAAAGCATTCGGCAAAGGAGCTTATATCACAAAAGCAACCGCACAGTTAATGCGCGACCTCGGCAGTATTCAAAGCCCGCAAAATGCTTTCTTACTGAACCTGGGACTGGAAACATTGCATCTCCGTATGCCACAGCACTGTCGCAATGCACAGAAAGTAGCCGAGTTCCTTTCCAAAAACGAGAAAGTGGCCTGGGTAAACTATTGCGGTCTGCCGGATAACAAATATTATGCTCTGGCGCAGAAATATATGCCGAACGGCTCTTGCGGAGTTATCTCCTTCGGACTGAAAGGCGGACGTGACGTATCCATCAAATTTATGGATTCACTGGAGTTTATCGCCATCGTTACTCACGTTGCTGATGCACGCAGCTGTGTGCTTCATCCTGCCAGCCACACTCACCGCCAGCTGACAGACGAACAGCTGCTCGAAGCAGGTGTACGTCCGGACTTGATCCGTCTGTCCGTAGGTATCGAAAATGCAGAAGATATTATCGCAGATATCGAACAGGCACTGAATGCATAACAACTGATATTCAGAACAATGACAATAGCAAGAAAGCACGGGATGAAACATCACCGTGCTTTTTTGTTTCCTGCAAAAGAAAGTTAATCTTCAAAAGAGAGTTTCAATATTACTTTCCTCCCTTCCATACTTATAGACTCTATCCCTTTACTCTTTTTCAAGGGCTTTCCATCTTCAGTAATACCTGTCAACGAAGTTGCAGGAAATTACATTTCCATACCTAAAAGATCAGTAGTTACGTTTGTTATGAAGTAAAAAAGCTATCTTTGCCCAGGAAGTACATAAAAACTTCCGCTATTATATTATTATATGAAAGGCATATTACTGAAATATTGCATATTTGTCATTAGCTTTTTAATTACATTATCTGTATCAGCCCAGCAGGTAGTCGTCACCGAACTACCTACCCAAAAGCTGTTACCGGTAGCACATATCCATCATATACTGCAAGACAGTGAGGGATATATGTGGTATGCGACAGAAGGAGGAGGTCTATGTCGTGACAATGGTTATCAGATTGATGTCTTCCGTTCCGACCTGAATACCCCTAACTTATTATCAAGTAACGATATCACCTGTCTGACAGAAGACAACAATCATCATATCTGGTTCGGGACCAAACGGGGACTATACAAACTGGATAAAAGAAATTACTCGATAACGGAAATAACGAACAAAGAACTTCAGCAACAAGCCATTAATGCCATTCGGGCCATCCATGACGGAACAATCTGGGTGGCGGCAGATGGCATGATCTACCATTACTCCAATGACAGCAAACTACTTGGCAGCTATCCCTCGCAATGGAAAGGACATAAACAAAATGTTTCAGACTTTTACGAGGACAGTAAACATACCCTTTGGATAATGCAATGGTGGGGAGGGCTTTTAGAATACCATCCTGCAACAGATCACTTCTTACCACATCCATGGACATGCGGCGCATCACCTACACAAATGATAGAAGATGCACAGAATAACTGTTATTGGATAGCCACATGGGGAAAAGGAGTCGTGCGGTTTACTCCTTCTGCTAATATACAAACAGATACGGACAACTGCACATTGCAACCAGCCACTTTAGAAGGCAGTGAGCATAATCCACATAAAAGCCAGATACTGGGACTATTAAAAGACAGCAGACAAGGAGTATTGTGGGTTTCAGCCATGAATGACCTGTATGCTTATCAAATTATAAATAATAAACTTCATCCGGTTTCTACCGAAGCTTTCCTGCCTAAAGGCAAAAAGATACTGGACCGGATCATAGAAGACCGTTCCGGCAACGTATGGGTACCGGGATATTCTCCGCATTCATCCTTTCATTTGACTCCAATAAAATAAAACGCTATCCTACCCCCGCTATGTCTGCCATCACCGGCTACCCGGTGATGGCAGACAGGACTATCCGGGAAGAAGAGTATTACTGGATATGGCAGGGGAGAACAGGACTATCATTGTATCATCCGGCTTCTGAACAGATTTCTTTCGCCTCCGATTTTCCGAACGATACAGGCAAATACCATATTATAAAATGTATAGAGAAATGCCGGATACAACCGGGAATCTGGGCTGCCAGTGGAAATGCCTGTGTGGTACACCTACAGCATGAGAGCATGAAAATGAAATGCATACAAGAAATCCGTATTCCGGATGCCCGTCAGATTCGCGTGTTGCATGAAGACGACCAGGGGAACTTATGGATTGGAACAGAAAATGCAATCTATCAATATTCCATATCGGACGGGAATATGAGAAGAATTCATAAGGACACGGGCGCAATCAACGGTATAGCGATTTCTCCCGATAAAGCTATCTACTATATCACCGAAACGCTGGAATTCTCATGCCTTCCCCCGGATGGACAAGTACACTCCATCCACAAAGGTGAAAACTATTCTTCCATCATCATATCCCCCGACAATAAGATATGGACTGCCACACTAGAAGGAAATGTATATAGTTACCACCCACAATTGCAAACACTGGCCAAAGAAGACAATGCGTGTAATGCCAATGGAGATGCGGTTAAAAGTATGACCGTGGACAATCTCGGCCATTTATGGATATTGGCCGATCAGTATGTAAAAGAATATAATCCTAAAAATCATTCATTCAGAATCCTGTACAATTCAGACCGTTTCATTCAGGTAGATTACTTCCTTTCCATAGGGAAAATAGAAAACGGTACGATTTGCCTTGGAGGAATCGGCGCTTTTTGCCTTGCTACCCCATCGCCGGAATTAGACCAATCTCCCAACGACATAAAGCCGGTGATTTCATCTATCAAAACAGATGGAAACAGGCGAATCATGGGCATAGATACACAACTAATCGAACTGGCTCCCGACAATGTAAATATAGAACTCTCCTTTTCAACCCTTGAACACTTGCATGCCGGACAAATCAGTTATGCTTATCGCCTGAAAGGATGGGACACCAACTGGAATTATTTGCCACCGGGAATCAATACAGCCTATTTCACCAAACTCCCGAAAGGTAACTACACGCTGGAAATAAAAGCAACAGATATTCACGGCTGCTGGGCACAACCTGTCTCCTGTTTACAAATTCACCGTCTCCCCGCATGGTACGAGACCTGGTGGGCATATACACTGGGCATCATCTCCATCATTTTAGTCATGACAGGATCACTAAAGTTATACTTCAACCGCCTGCACAAAAAACAGAAAGAACAGATGGAAGAACAGCTGACGCAAATGAAATTCCGTTTCTTCACGAATATCAGTCATGAACTGCGTACTCCTCTGACACTCATCATCACTCCATTGAGCAGCCTGTTAACGGATATTCAGGACAGCAAATTGAAGCAACAATTATCTTCCATTTATCGCAACGCACAGGAATTACTTCAATTAGTAAACCAACTGCTCGACTTCCGGAAACTAGAAGTGCATGGTGAGAAACTACAGCTCATGAATGGAGAAATCTACGAATTTGTCTCATCAACTTGTGAAGTATTTGGAGCGTATGCCACCAATAAACAAATTGAATACTCTATCTTACTGCCACGACAAGGGGTACATATGTATTTTGACCGGGATAAGGTGCATCGTATCCTCTACAACTTACTGAATAATGCATTTAAATTTACTCCGCCCGGCGGAAGCATTACAGTTTCTGCGGATACCATAACCCAAGATGGAACACAGTATATATGCATTCGAATTGAAGATACAGGAAAAGGAATAGAGTCTGAAGCTCTTTCTCATATTTTCGATCGTTATTATCAGATCGACGCAAGCGAAAACAGACAAGCCACAGCAGGAAGCGGTATCGGGTTGCACATCGTCAAAGAGTATGTCAGTCTGCATCACGGATTCATTGAAGTGGACAGCAAAAGATATAAGGGAAGTGAATTCCGCATTTATCTCCCAACCCATCTGACAGATGAACGTTTATCGCCAAGAGAAGAGAGAGAAAGCAAGGAAGCAGTATCATCAAATAATCGCAGGACAATTCTTCTGGTAGAAGACAACGAAGAATTCCGCCGATTCATGTACCAGCAACTATCACAGGAATATCAGGTGTGGGAAGCTTCCAATGGAGAAGAGGCAGAAACCATCGCCAACGAAAAAGAAGTGGATATAGTGGTAAGTGACGTCATGATGCCGGGAATAGACGGGTTCGAATTATGTCATCGTCTGAAACAGAATGTCAAAACCTCCCACCTCTTCATCATACTGCTCACTGCCCGTACCGGCGACGAGAGTATATTGGAAGGTTATAAATCAGGAGCTGACTGTTATCTGACCAAGCCTTTCAACATGGAAATTCTGGACAATCGCATTCATCATCTGCTTGCACTGCAACAGAAGCGTAAACAGATATTCCTGACAGAAATAGAAGTGAATACGGAAGACCTGACCACTTCAAAAGTGGATGAAGAGTTCTTGAAAAAAGCGGTGGCATTCGTCGAGAAGAATCTGGATAACAACGATTATAGCGTAGAACTCTTCAGCGACGACATGTGTATGAGCCGAATGAATCTTTACCGTAAGCTTCAATCCATTACCGGACAAAAGCCGACAGAATTTATCCGAAGTATCCGGTTGAAGAAAGCAGCCCGGTTATTAACGGACACAGACCTGTCTATTGTTGAAATATCCGAAAAAGTAGGATTTGCCACCCCCAGTTATTTCAGCAAATGTTTTAAAGAAATGTTCGGAGTACTTCCTACTCAATATCATAAATAAGATATGTAAAGTCGACGAGTATAATTACATCAAACACCTGCTACAAATATGTCAGCATAGATTTTGATACATTTATTGCAGTAGTTTGTTACATTGTTGTTCTGCCGGATTGATGTTCTTCCCTACCTTTGTCCACATATCAAATGAATGACAAAAGCTATGGACAAACATTTCAGATTCTCAGCCATCTTATTGGCTATTTCTTTTTCCATGTTAAGTTTTACGACAAGCATTTCTGCTTCGGAACGTAAGATAAACATGAACCAACATTGGAAATTCTATCACGGATGCATTGCAAATGCCGAACAACCTTCCTTCAACGACAGCGGATGGAGAGTGCTTGACATTCCCCATGACTGGAGTGTGGAACCTCTACCCGTACAAAGAGAAGGTATAACCATCGGTCCTTTTTCCCGCATGAGCATAGGCGGACCGGATACCGGACAGACCGTAGGCGGTGAAGGATGGTACAGAAAAGAACTGATCCTCCAACCGGGAGATACGGACAAAATCCTCTCCCTCTATTTTGAAGGTGCTTACAACCAGACGGAAGTATGGATAAACGGACAAAAGGCATGTTTCAATGCCTACGGATATATTCCTTTCAGAATCGACATTAATAAATACTGTAATGCCCCCGGCATTCCCAATACAATCGCCGTAAAAGTCATTAATGAAGGACTGAACAGCCGCTGGTATGCAGGTTCCGGGATTTACCGCCATGTATGGTTGATAAAAACAGATAAAGTCCACTTAGACGAATGGGATACTTTCGTAGACGCTTCTAAAGTAGAAGGCAGAAAAGCAACAGTCAATCTTCACACCATTCTGCATAACGCCCATAAAGAAGAAGTTGTCAGTCATCTGAACGTGCGGATTCTTTCCCCGCAGGGCGCTGAAGTTTACTCTGCAACCCAACAGGTGAATATAGCAGGAGAAGGAAATACTCCCCTCTCCCTCTCCTTTGAAATCAAGAAACCGGAGTTATGGTCCGTCGATTCACCTCATTTATATACGGCCCATATTTCCGTCCGGTCAGACAAAGAGGAATCGGATCAGATAACGGTCCCTTTCGGCATACGTACCATTGAGTTCAATGCAAAAGAAGGATTCCTGCTAAATGGAAAACCACTGAAACTAAGAGGCGGTTGCCTGCACCATGACAATGGTCTGTTGGGTGCAGTAGCTCTCGACAGAGCAGAAGAACGCAAAGTAGAACTGATGAAAGCGAACGGATTCAATGCGGTCAGATGTTCTCATAATCTGCCTTCAGAATACTTCCTGCAAGCATGTGACAAACTGGGATTACTTGTTATTGACGAAGTATTCGACCAATGGCAACAAGCCAAACGTCCGCAGGATTATCACCAGTATTTCGACGAATGGAGCGAACATGACATGACAACCATGCTCCGCAGAGACAGAAACCATCCATCCATTATCATGTGGAGCATCGGTAATGAAATAGCCGAACGTGCAGACGAACCGACTGGAGAAGTGATTGCAAAGAAACTCATCGCAACCATTGAAAAATATGACACTACCCGCCCCTCTACCGCCGCAGTCAACGCATTTTGGGACAGAAGACATTTCAGCTGGGAAAAAGACTCGGAAAGAGCATTCCGCAATCTCGACGTTTCCGGCTACAACTATCAATGGAAAGAATACGAGAAAGATCACGCACGTTTTCCCGAACGAGTGATGTACGGCAGCGAATCTGTTCCCAAGGAAGCGGCACAAAACTGGAATCTGATTGACAAGAACCCCTATCTGATTGGAGACTTTGTGTGGACAGCCATCGATTATCTGGGTGAAGCCGGTTTGGCACATACTCTTGAACTCGCTCCCGGAGAACACAGTCCTCAATTCATGGGATGGCCCTGGTACAATGCCTGGTGCGGTGATATCGATCTCTGCGGAGATAAGAAACCACAATCTTACTATCGGGACATACTTTGGAACAGACGAGATATTTCATTGGCTGTTCAACCGCCTGTAGCCAATGGAAAAAGAGAAGATATCAACTATTGGGGATGGAAAAACGAACTGTTAAGCTGGAACTGGAAAGGCATGGAAGGCAAAACGATGACCGTACATGTTTATAGCCGTTCTCCCAAAGTACGACTGTATCTGAACAATCGCCTGATAGGTGAAAAGGAAACAACACCCGATACTTATACCGCTTCTTTTGAAGTTCCCTACGAACCGGGAGAATTAAAAGCCTGCAACGTGAAAGGAAAGAAAGAAACCGCTTCAGCAGCACTCAACACTGCCGGAAATCCGGCAAGTATCCGTCTGACTGCTGACCGATCTAAGATAAAAGCCGATAAAAATGATCTGGCATACGTAAAAATTGAAGTCTTGGATAAAGACGGAAGAGTCATTCCCGACTGTGAGATTCCTTTGGAGATCAAATCCGGCGGAAAAGGTTCGGTCATCGCTTCCGGAAACGGAAGTGCCGATGATATGAGAAGTTTCCGTTCCCTGACTCCCAAAACATTCCGTGGAAAAGCAATAGTTATCGTGCAACCCGATACACAAGAAGGAAACATTCATCTCACTGTCTCCGCAAAAGGATTGCCGGAGGCAAATATTTCCATAGAAACCTATGAATAATAACCAATAATGAATATATAGAAATATGAGGAACATCATTAGAAAAACAATCTTAATGAGTGGGATAGCATTGACACTCTCCATAAGCAATATATATGCACAATCCTACGAATGGATCAGCAGTACGGAAGGAAACACCTGGCAACAAGCCAAAATCAAACTACAGACGAAAGCCGCACAGGCTCCTGTGCTTGATATAGACGGTTCGGAAGACGGCACTACCTTCAAAGCTTGGGGAACATGCTTCAATGAGCTGGGATGGGACGCGCTTAACATGCTCCCAAGAACACAACAGGAAACAATTCTCCGGCAACTCTTTTCTCCCGAAGGAGACTTGAAATTCAATATGGGACGTTTTTCCATGAATGCCAATGACTACGCCCGTGACTGGTACAGTTGCGACGAAGTATCCGGTGACTTCCAGTTAAAGCATTTCAATATCAACCGGGATAAAACGACATTGATTCCTTTCATCAAAGCGGCACAACAGTATAATCCGAATATGACTTTCTGGACATCCCCCTGGTCACCTCCTTCCTGGATGAAGATTAACCATTATTATTCAGTACGTAGTGACCGTAATCAGAATCAGATGTCTCCGCTATCAGACGTAGCTCTGTTTGAAAATAACACCGAAAAGAGAGATGGAGTATTCCCACACCAATTGGCAGTGAACGATTACTTTATACAGGACCCGCGCTATCTGCAAACATACGCCAACTATTTCTGCAAATTCATTGACGCGTACAAAGAACAAGGCATTCCCGTTTCTATGGTCATGTTCCAGAACGAATCATGGAGTTACACAAACTATCCGGGCTGTGCCTGGACGCCGGAAGGTATTATCTGTTTCAATGTTGAGTATCTCGCTCCCACTTTAAAGAAGCGTCATCCGGAAGTTAAGGTGTATTTAGGCACCATCAATACCAACCGCTATGACATCATTGATCAGGTATTATCCGATCCGCGAATGCCGGAGACAATACAAGGAGTCGGCTTCCAGTGGGAAGGCGGGCAGATCCTGCCTCGTCTTCGTGCCAAATATCCGCAATACAAATATGTACAGACAGAAAGTGAGTGCGGCTGGGGCTCTTTTGACTGGAAAGCAGCCGAACATACCTTCGGTCTGATGAATCATTATCTGGGTAATGGTTGTGAAGAGTATACTTTCTGGAATGCGATTCTGTATGATGGAGGTTTCAGCGGTTGGGGCTGGAAACAAAATGCGCTGATTCATGTCGATTCAAAAGCCGGAACAGCCACATATACCCCTGAATATTATGCAGTAAAACATTATAGTCACTACATAACTCCAGGATCAAAGATACTGTCTTATAAAGCAGGCAAAGATGACAAGACACCGGTAATGATAGTTATGACTCCGCAAAAGAAGCAAGTAGTAATAGCCGGAAACTTCAATGGAGAAGCTAAGGAAGTGACTGTGAAATTGGGAAATCGCTATTTATGTGTTACCCTGCAGGCTCACTCACTGAATACATTCGTTGAAAAGTAAAAATCAAAAGGACGTTCCCGAGGGAAAAAGGGGAAATGTGGGAAACAGGAACGTCCTTGAATACATAATAATACAAAAACAGGGACTTTCACAAGGGCACATTTTTGTTTCTCACGTTATAAACATCTCCTTTTCATAAAGAAGTAGTGCATTAATCCGGGAGACATCATGAGAAGGATTATTATGATTGGATTCTTGTTTATTCAGCAATCTCTGTATTGACAAATATTCATCGCATTATAGTGATGACCGGTAAGCTGTCCGGATATAGGAGCCAATCACATTATCGTTATTAATCTCAATATATTTTTTCAGTAATTCCGTAAAACCGACTTTGATCTGCTCTACCGGCTTATCTGTACAAGTAGCAGAATATTCATCAACAGCCAGAAGAAAATCCTGCATCCGTTCATTCAGCAATGTGCCTTTTGTACAAACCACCTCAGAAATGCTAGCTTTGATAGTACCATTTTCAATCACTACAGGCAAACGGTATTCCAGTCCTGTCTTGCTAGCATGAATGGATAAAATTTTAATTACCGGTCTTTCTACATTGGTCGTGTCTGCAAAAGCAAACTTTCCATTTACAATTCTTGCACTGTCTATCAAACTGTTGGTTGAGGCATCTTTCATATAGACCATTTTCCCTTCAAATTCAGCCAGAGGTGCACTGCCTTCAATCTTATAACCTTTCATTTGAGAGCAAGCTCCCATCACCAATACCCCAATGAAAAAGGGTAATAGCTCCACATATCTTTTCATTGAACTCTTATTTCTTCTTGAAAGAAAGAAAAGCCGCCCGCCAATAGTCAGCAGAGCGGCTTTCACTTTTCATTTATACATTTGTATAATCATTTATCTTCAGAATCTGAATCCAAGCTTCACCATCGGCATTTCGAATATCTTGATGTTATGGTGACCAGCATTGTACTTATCAAACCCTTTCGGACAAATCTGTATCAGATCATAGCGGTAAGCCAGAGGTTGCATCTCGAAACCGAAAATAAATCCTTTGGCAATGCTATATTCGACACCTGCTACGGCAGCTACTTTGAAACCGTACATCTGCCCGGCTTTGCTTCCTGAGGTGTAAACCTGCGAAGGAAGTTCTTCCGAGTCGTCACTGTCCTTATAGGTATCTCCGGTATATGGTTCAGTTGTTTCAATGCGTGCCATCTGGAAGCCAAGCGCGCCTCCCAGGTATGGATGAATACGTTCGTTGCGAGTCTTGAAATAATAGTTAGAGCCGACAGACATATACCAGTTATTGGTCATCTGCGCATTGATATAGCTTTGCGCAGGGATAATCATATCGGGTACACTGTTATCTCCTTCTACATAGTCTTTTTTGGGAGTCAGGCTGATATTCATGCTGAACTGAAAATTAAGATCCCAGTTGTCAGACAGAAAATATTTTCCTTCGATTCCGGCTATATTGACCAGACTATTATTGTTCAGACTACCGATGTTCAGATAGCGGTTCAGATTGCCGGAGTTATCCGTTCCTCCATTGGGAAGTCCGACTACTCCTTCGGTATTAGTAAACTTGGGCAGCAGGTAAGAAGTGTTCTCATTAAAGAACTTCCCGCTACCAAGTAAAACCGAAACCTGCCACTGTCCTTTCTTCGGGGCAAACGACGCATCATCACTGCTGCTGTAACGCTGCGCCAATGAAGGCGCAGCTGTTATACAGGTCAGCAAAAGTAATGTGCATAGTTTCTTTATCATCTTGTTACTTTTACGTGATTAAGAAATTACTTACTCAAGGTTTCCAATACAGCCTTAACTTGTGCAAGAGCAGTATCATAGATTGCTTTCGCTACATCATAAGCTTCTTGAGCTGTTTCCAAAGCAAGTTTCTTCTGTTCTATTACATAAGCTTCCTTATATTCACCCTTGTTGAACAGTTCAATGCTCTTTTCTGCTGCAGTAACCTTCTGTTTAGCTTCTTCAACTGATTTTTCCTGAGTAGCAACTTCATTCTTCCAATAATTCAGAACAGATTCTACAGTTACCACAGTACCAGTGACTACACCACCGTTGATACCATCAATCTGATCTTGAACAACACTAATCAAGCCATCGTAATCTTGGATCAATTCAGCAAACTTCTTACTATTAGCCTCAGCTTCAGCAGTCAATGCATCTTGTTCCTCTTGTGCTTTCTTCACCTCTTCTTTAGCAGTCTTCAGAGCAATACGAGTCTCGTCAGCTTTTGCAATAAACGGATCCATTAAAGCTGTATTCGTATTTATTTCTGCATTCAGATCGGCAAGTACACCTTCCATTTGAGCCTTCAATGGTTTAATCAAGTCGGCAGCAGCAATCATATCTTTGCAAGTCTGTACATCGTCATTAGCAGCCATCATAGCTCCCAAAGTACCAAAGTCAGTCAAAACAGCACTATTATTCTGCTTAATATAAGCGCGGACCATTGCTTCTGTTACTTCAACAAGTCTGTCTTCGCCAGGAATCACAGTACCAAAAGTAGCATCAGAGGTATACTCTAAAGCATCTTCAGCTGTATTGCGATCTAACTTAGTTGCACTTAATTTAGTAAACTCATCTGCAGAAATATCAGAGCGTAATGCCTGCATGTGGCCAGTTTTCTTACCATCTTTTTCCTCTTCTTTATAGAAAACATCTTTGCCTGTCATATCTTCAACACTAACTGTATTAGCCAGTATCTGACCGTAAGGATTAGCAGCAAGAGCAGAATAAGTACTAATTGCAGGAGCCACCTTAGCAACAGCAGTAGCAGCCTTTCCAGCAGCTTTAACCAATGCAGCTTTAGCCTTTTCTACTTTCTTATCTTTATCATCAGCAAGAGCTTGATTTCCTGCAGCTTCACCTTTGGCAGCCAAATCAGCAACAGTCTGATCAAGTTTCAGCCATTCAGCCAAAGTAGCATTAGCATCAGCCTTTGCTTTAGCTTGTTTCACTGTATCGTCCAATATAGCTTCCAGTTTGCTGGTAGTTTGTTCAGCAGGAGTCAATGCCTCCCATGCAGCCTTACTAGTAGGAGACAATGCGGTAATCATATTGTCACGGTATGTTTTCTCCAATACCGAAGCTTTTTCTTTTTCTACAGCAGCATCATAAGCAGCTTGATATACGGCATCCCATGCACTATTATAAGCTTTCACTGCAGATTCTACTGCGGCATAAGAAGAATTATAAGCATCTGTCACCTCTTTCAAATCAGTAGTTGGTACTGTAGTTGCTGTACCTTTTACCGCTTTTGCAGAAATTTCCCAGTTAGCTTTATCTTTTTCAAATTTTTCTTTAGCATCTTTGGCTGCCTTTTCTTTTTCTGCCAAAGTCAACTTATTCCATTCAACTCCATTTTCGTCTACAGAATATTTACCTAAAGCATCAATCCAGGCATTCACTTTCATCAGAGTAAGAGATGCCTTACTAGTTCTGGCTGTTACATCTTCTATCTTCAAATCGGCATTGTACTCAGTTTGCGTATACTGAACAGCCAGATAATCAAACACACCTGTACTAACAGTATATCCATCTAAAGATGTAAAATCATTGCTACTACTAAATAATGTCCTCAATCCTTCATTAATAGGTTCAGATTTATAAGCTGCAATATCAAGCTGAGTATTAACCTGTGTTGTAGAGTCTGCTACAGCTTTATCATATGCCTCTTTAGCAGCTTTACGCGCTTTTATCTTTTCGGCTACTTTTTGTTCTGCAGCTTTATAATCTGCGGAAGTCTTAATAGTAGCGATCTCAACATCAGCTTTGCTCTTTTCACTTTCATATTCAGATTTCTTCTTCTTCAGATCCAGAATCTTATCATCCCATGCAGCTGCATCAAAGTCTTCTGCCAAAGCTAACATATTATTTTTCTCATCCAATAAAATTTCTGCTTTTTCAACTGCAATCTGTGCCAACTTCAATTCAGCCTGCAAGCTAGCTAATGTCGGAAGATCAGGATTAACCAATGCATCATAATAATTATCCTGAGCTGTCTTTAAAGCATCGTAATATTGGTTCAGGCTAGCAGAAGCAACATAAAGTCTTTGCTGTGCTTTATCAATAATAGCTTTTTCTCCATCAGAAAGCAGAAGTTTTCCTGCTTCAATCAGTTTCATTGCATTATCATAAGCTTCTTGTGCCTGTGCAGTCTGAGTCTGATAGTTCAACATAGCTGCTTTGAAGATTTCAGCTTCTTCAGCCATTTTATTTTCCCAGTAAGCTTTGTCTCTGTTAGCTTCAGCAATCTTAGCTTCCGCCTCAGCTTTTGCTTGTTCGGTAGCAGCTTGTGCGCGTTCTACTTCCAGTTCTTTCAGTTTCACGTCTAAAGCATGCATCTGAACATCGTACTCTTTGTACTGATTATCCAATTCTTTAGATTTGTTTACCAGTTCCTGATAAGCCACCTGTGCTTTTTGCCATTCCACTTCCACCAGCTTTACCGCAGCCTGTGCCTTAATCAGTTCTGATTTTGCTCCCCGCAGATCAACGATACCTTCCGGTTCATCGGTATCAATACATCCCGTGAATGTAGCTGTCGTACCCGCCATTAGCAAGGTTGCGACCAAATACGTCCATTTTCTCATAAAAGTAAATTAAATGTTATACAATTAATAAATAAAAAATTTGTTTGCTGTCATTTCATAATCCATCTCATCTTGGTGGTCTGTCTTTCTGTTACTTCTTAGGTAACGGGAAAGCATGTATTTCCACCCCGACAGAGGTGTCTGCGGGCTACATTCATTAAATAAGTGAAGAATATTTTTAACCCCTGCTCTCAGACGATGGCAGAGGGGAGGGAAATCTTTTGCAAAAATTAAAGACCAGGTCGTGTTCTTCTCAAAAAATCCGCAGTTTTATTCTGTGTGTTTCCTTTTTTTAGTAGTTTATCAGAAAAAATATCATTTTTGTTTGCATGTTTTCCAAAATATGTCCATATTTGCAGCGTCTTTTCTTCCCGTTACCTAAGAAGTAACACCACTCTAATTCAAGAACTTACTGATCACACAAGCTTTCTTTAAGGAAGTAATTACCGCCACATTCGCTTCATCAATTTTCTTATTCTTAAAAGGCTTCAGATACGTCTCTGTTACGGTGATGGAAGAATGTCCCATTGCTTCAGAAATGACGCCGGGATGTATCTCACAATAGTATGCCATCGTAGCCCAAGTGTGGCGGGCGGTGTATGAGCTTAATTCTGAAGTCAATCCCAAAACCTGTTTCAAAATCATTAACTGATAATTAAAATTGCGTAATGCCAGCTGATATTCTTTATAAGAAGTTTCCGTCCCTTCCTCACTGGAGATCAACGAAAAAAGATAAGGAGAAGCCGGATCTGTATTCATATACCTTTTTATTAGCTTCATAGCTTCCGGCACGAGTGTTACAGTCAGAAGTTTGCCAGTCTTTCTGCGACGGTAAGTGATTGCGTTTCCATCCATATCCTTTTTTTTCAAATAGGCAAGGTCTACAAATGGTATCCCACGAAGTAAAAACATTAAAAAGAAAAGGCCACGCGTGCGCTGTAAATCTTTGTTCTCCAGACATAATCGTTTCGGAAGTTCTTTCATCAGGCGTCCCATATCTTCCTTATCCAGTGCCCGCTTCCTGTCCGCACGTGTTCCTGTATAGACATACCGGAAATGATGAGGCACATAAGGCGCAATATGACGGTCGACTGCCCGGTTATACACTGCCCGCAACGTACGCATGTAGGTAGAAACGGTATTCCAACTACAATTTTTCCTCCGCAAATACGATTCGAAACTTTTAAGAAACTCCTGAGTAACTTTCCTGAAAGGAAGTTTATCACTTCCATGAAATGCAACCACAGCACTCAAACTACTCCTGTAAATATGAGCAGTGCCATAATTCCCACTTTCCCGTAGCCCATTGGCTACTTCCTTCATAAATGAAATTAAATTCCCCATCTTCTATTAATTTAAATAATACTTTAAAAGGCTTTTCTGAAGAAGTTTGTTCCCTTTTCCCATACTTCCTGAAAACAGTGCCTTTTCTTTCCATTTCCCAAAACTATGAATTACAAATATAACGATATAATTGTTCAGTATACCATAAAAAAACAGTTTTAGGAATACATAAAGAGATAACCGGACTAATCACTCTTAAAATAAAAATGGGACGTTCCCAGGGAAAAAGGGGAAATCAGGAACGTCCCTTGGGTATAGAGAGTTAGTAAAAGCCCGGTCTTTCACAAGTGCAGACCTTTTCTCTCTTCACTAAAATAAACTAAGGACATAGTGGGGAAAATCCTTAGTGGGAAACACGATTATAAACCTCTTCACAGAGATATATAACCGAAAAGTAGTCATATTCAATCACTACATATTGAAAATACAACAATTTTTCATGTGTTATATTCTACCTACTTTCTATTCGGCAATACAAATACTTACCCGGTTTTCTTCGGGTGTTTTGTATGGCTGAACAGTGTCACCTTTAGAATCAACAATCATCCTATCGGTGCTTATTCCTCTTGCCTTCAAAGCATCGGCAACGTTAACAGCCCTTTTCTCGGACAATGCTTTATTGATTCGCGCATTACCGGTATTCACATCAGCGTAACCGGTCACCTGTACTTTTGCTGATGGATTCTTCTGCAAGTATTCTGCCAATCTATCAATCTTTGGCTTTTGGTCATCTTGAATACGTGCCGAATTCAAAGCAAAAAAGATATCTTGTTTCATTGGCTGTACTGCTACCACTTCCTTCTTTGGCTGTGGCTGTTCTATCACAGGAGCAGGCTTCGGTTGTTCCACTACAACCGGTTCCGGTTCGTAATATACAGGCTTGGTTTCTTTATATCCTTTGCCGAACTTAATATTCAAGCCAACCAAAGCATTAAACTGCCAGTCGGAGTTTCCTGCTTTCTTGGAATTAAACTTATCAGAAAGAATATTTGCATTACCTTCAATATTGATAGCCAAACGATCATTCAGACGTAAATTGCATCCTAAGCCCAGACGTCCGGCCACAAGAAACTTTCCTTCCGTCCAAAGATAATCCATTTTGTAACCGTTTGCATCAATTGCAACCGCTTCATCATTATCAAAACCACGATTAAGACCTATACCTGCAAAAACATAGCCATTGAATACCCGTTTGGGGTTGAAGCCACAAAACAACGTACTCAAGTCTGATATAATATCAGCATTGCCTTGCAAATATTTATACTGGTAGTCTTGTTGTGGAGTAACCCAACGACCTTTCGCCTGCCATCCGCTGCCTCCTACCCGTGCACTCCACGCAGGGGCAAACTGATAACCGATATTAACAGCAGCAGCCGGAGAAATAAGATCAAAAAACTTAGCTTCTCCAACTGTATGGGCAGCACCTGCCTGCACTTGCATAAACCAATGAGGTTTAAATTCTATTTTACCTTCCTCTTTGATTTTCTGTTCCTGCGCAAAAGATACTGTTCCACCTAAAGCTAAGACAAATGCAGTCAACCACAGTTTCTTTCTATTCATACTTATCTCTTTTCTTTTAAAGAGAGAGCATCCCTGCTGAATCAAAAGGGATGCTCTCAGTTTAGAGTTATTCATAAGTCCGGGTTTTCACCCCAACGAGATTATTCTCTGTTTTGAACTACTGTTACTGTCTCTTTTTAAGCGGAGCATCAACTTTGCATTGACTTGTTGCACCCCATTTATCCAGAACAGACAAAGTAACATAACTATCAGTTGCCGCTACATCATTCTTGATGTCAGTTACACTCGTTTTCAAAGCAATTGTAACCTTGTCACCTGCCTTAATTTCAACAGGTTCGGTACCTTCGTGCAGAACTCCCGTTCCTACTACTTGAATTGTCATATATCCGGCAGCAACCTCACTTAATGCCACTGTGTATTTGCTGACTCTGGTTTCAGTAGCCCAATTGATATAAGTATTACCACTCATATTTACATCTTGCCACTTAATATCAGTATTGTTCATTGTAAAGTCAAAGCTCTTCTTATCCAAAGACAGAGACTTGCCAGTAATACCCTTCTGCTTACCTTCTTTGATCGGTGACTTAATAGTCAAATTGTAAGTATAGCTATAAGTAGCCAAACGTTCATTGTTAAACGGATGATAAGTAGAGACAAACTTACGTGCAGAGTATGCACCTGCATTATCTTCGTCAGCTACGCCGTCAGCTTCTTTAACATCCTTCATTGGGTCTACACTTATCGCATCTGTTGCACCAGTCAACCATGCAGCAGCTTTCACACCATTGAATGTAGGTACTGTTTCTTCAAATGTGATACATTGAGCATCCGCTGCAGATACACTGAATAGTTTATTCAGGTTATACAGGATCTTATCACCAGCACCATTCAATTCACCAAAAGCAGTAGCTTCAGTCTTAGTAGCATCGAAATATGCTGATAACGGTTCAAACTTAAAGATTGCATCATTATCTTGTTTAACTACAACTTTAAACTTAGTAGAATATACAACCTTATTGTTATCCTTCGTATCTACAATATTCAATGTTACATCGTGAGATGTTGCAGCTACCTTAGCAGGGTTAAAGCGAGCTACCACGCTAAACGTTATACCCTTAGCATAATCATCTACAGTATTAATTGTGATAGGTTCACCATCAATATCAGCAGCATGCAGTTCGAATTGGATGCTCTTATCAGCAAAATTATATTCCCAATCTTTACCATTGACACGGATCTTACCGTCAGTATAAGCTATTTCTTTGAGCTGAATATTATAACGGCCTTGTCTGAGCAAGTCTTTCATAGCTGTCACATCAGAAGAAGTCCATTGGTTCTTCACATCCGGTGTGATAGTCCATTCCATGTCAGCTACAGTTACATCAACTACAATGTTCTTGAAATCAATATTCATGGTAGTAGTTGCCGTTGTTCCATCTGTTTTCAGATAATGAATAGTCACAGGCATTCTTCCTTCTTTTTCTGCATAAATTGTTCTGGCATCCGCATCAAGTTTGACACCTAATAATTCTGCAGTATTTCTATCAGCACCTTCAATAGTATAATAGAAATCAACAGCTGCATTCATTCTGTCCCCAACCAGTTCATCCAAACTATGTACCGTACGATAAACAGCATCTACACTAGGACCAGTACATGACATTGCCTGCATTTTAGCCGTCACTTTTACAGCATAGTCTGATATAATTTCATTTCCAAAAGCATCTTTTGTTGTTAAAGCATATGCAATATCATTGCTGCCTGGAAGATCACTGTAAGCTACTCCGTCAGCAACAGCAATACTTAAATCGAACACACCCTTATTAGGTGTTTTATCTGCACGAGTTAACGGTTTTTCGCTTACGTTCTGAGCAACTTCAGCGATTGTATAGTTTGTATTGCCTTTAGAATCTGTCAAATCAAGAGAATATGCACTAAGATCAAGATCTACCGGATTAATTAATGCATTAATTGTAGCTCCTTTAGAAGTCAATAAATCACCGGCAATATATTTTTTTCCGTTGAATTCAAAATCTTTGGGAACACGTCCATAATACATATTAACAGTAGTAGCAGTAGTCGGGGTCTCTATTTTATTACCAATAAGCGTTACTACTTTCATGCTTGAAATTTTGTCAGCAGACGGCAAAATAACAGTCTGGTCAGTATATGAACCATCCGCATTCTGAGCTCCTACGTGAAGTACCCAATTCGGGCGGTCTGTTCCTTTTACAATATATACACTTGTCTGTGCGTAAGCTCCTTGTACAAGTTTACCATTACCACCTTCTGCAGTTGCATCCCAAAAGTACCAATATCCATCTTCACCGATAAAAGGCGATTGTCCGTCTTTACCATCCTTTCCATTTTCTCCTTTTGCAAACCATCCGGTAGGTTCGTTATCGATCAGCCATTCGCCGGTTTTCTCATCAATAGTAACTTTTGAGCCTGGAGCGCCATCAGCACCTGCTGCTCCCGGAGTACCAGCCGCACCTGTATCTCCTTTGTCTCCCTTATCTCCCTTGTCACCTTTGGCACCACTTACGATTTCATAAGATTTTTCATCGTTAAATGTAATCTTGAATCCCCCTGCAATAGATTCCACATTTGTAACCCACTTACCACTATCTACAAACTTCTGCAAACTTTCGATACTAGCTTTGTTTGCGTCAATCTGAGTTTGCAGATTGTCTATGTCATCATCGTAGTCCTTACAGCCTACGTAGGTGACAGTTGAAAGCGCTAATGCTCCGAAAAACATCACTCTAATAAATTTTTTCTTCATAACTACTTAAAAATTACATTAATAATATATTATTAAACACTAAGTTTCAATAACACCTTCCCGTTACTTTGTAGGTAACAGGAAAGCATGTTTTTCCACCCCGACAGAGGTGTCTGCGGGCTACATTCATTAAATAAGTAAAGAATATTTTTAACCCCTGCTCTCAGACGATGGCAGAGGGGAGGGAAATCTTTTGCAAAAATTAAAGAGCAAGCCGTGTTCTTCTCAAAAAATCCGCAGTTTTATTCTGTGTGTTTCCTTTTTTTAGTAGTTTATCAGAAAAAATATCATTTTTGTTTGCATGTTTTCCAAAATATGTTCATATTTGCAGCGTCTTTTCTTCCCGTTACCTACAAAGTAACACTACTCTAATTCAAGAATTTACTACTCAAAAAAGTCTTTCTTAAAGAAGAAATTACCGTCACATTCGCTTCATCAATTTTCTTATTCTTAAAAGGCTTCAGATACGTCTCTGTTACGGTGATGGAAGAATGTCCCATCGCTTCAGAAATGACGCCGGGATGTATCTCACAATAGTATGCCATCGTAGCCCAAGTATGGCGGGCGGTGTATGAACTCAATTCTGAAGTCAATCCCAAAACCTGTTTCAAAATCATTAACTGATAATTAAAATTACGCAGTGCCAGCTGATATTCTTTATAGGCTGCTTCTGTCCCTTCTCCACTGGTAATCAGTGAAAAAAGATAAGGAGAAGCCGGATCGGTGTTCATATACCGCTTTATCAGCTTCATGGCTTCCGGCACCAGAGTTACGGTCAATAATCTACCGGTCTTTCTACGACGGTAAGTGATTGTGTTTCCATCCATATCGTGCTTTTTCAGATAGGCAAGGTCCACAAACGGAATTCCACGAAGTAAAAACATCAAAAAGAATAGCGCACGCGTACGCTGCAACTCTTTATTTTCCTGACACAATCGTTTCGGAAGTTCTTTCATCAAACGTTCCATATCTTCCTTATCGAGTGCACGTTTCCTGTCCGCGCGCGTTCCTGTATAAACATACCGGAAGTGATGGGGCACATAAGGCGCAATATGGCGGTCGACCGCCCGGTTATACACTGCCCGCAATGTACGCATGTAGGTAGAAACGGTATTCCAACTACAATTTCTTCCCCGCAAATACGATTCGAAACTTTTAAGAAACTCCTGAGTAACTTTCCTGAAAGGAAGTTTATCACTTCCATGGAATGAAATGACAGCACTCATGCTACTTCTGTAAATGTGGGCAGTCCCATAATTCCCACTTTCCCGCAGCCCATTGGCTACTTCTTTCATAAATGAAATTAAATTCCCCATTTTTCTACTAGTTAAGATAATACTAAAGACCATTTTTGAAGAAGTTAATTCCCTTTCCCGCAACTTCTCCAACGGTACCTTTACTTTCTATTCTCCAAATATTAATAAGACAAAGATAGAGATAAATTTGTTCGGTATCAGATCAGCTACATCAAAAGGTGCATTTACTAGCAAAGTACTGACACTTCGCATTCAGCCCTTTCAGCTTCATTCGCAAATGCCTTCATAGAAGGGGATAGCGGCTGAATGCAGAAAATAGCTGTATAATAGCACGGAGTAAAAGTAGTACATCTTTCATGCAAATGTTGTACATCTCCGACTCAAACGTAGTACTAGCACCATACAACTTAAGTACTTCTCACAAGCAAGTCTTGTACTTATCCGGAAGTACTCTTATAGGAGTTTCCAAGTTGTAATTCACCTGTTCATCAAACATTGGGTATTTCTGCAAAAAAAGAGACGAATAAAGAATGAAATACGGAGTATCTCAAAGTAAAAACGCTGATTTTCTTTTTAAATCCGTACTTTTGCAGACAGGTTTGTTTCCTGCAAACTTGCTGAAACGCATCTTTTAGAATCTGATTAATTAAATGAAGGTAGTATTATGGCAGAGCAGAATCACATTATCCTGATTAAAAACATGGTTTGCAACCGTTGTGTACTGGTTGTAACGGAAATGCTCAAAGGACTGCACCTCACTCCTCTCAATGTGGAACTGGGCAAGGCTGTCGTACAAGAGGAGCTAAAACCCGATGATTGGAAAAACATCAAAGAGGCGCTCGAAAAATACGGATTCGAATGGATTGACGATAAACGTATGCGCATCATCGAACAGATTCGGACTGCAATCATCGAATTGGTACATTACGAAGATAATGCCTCCAAACTTAAATTGTCCGAATACTTAAAAGAGAAATGCCACTACGACTATAGTTTTCTGAGCAAATTGTTTTCCGAAGTCAACGGAGTCAGCATAGAGAAGTACTATATTGCCCAGAAAGTGGAACGAATCAAAGAGTTGCTTATCTACGATGAACTCTCCATCAGTGAAATAGCCGACCTGCTGCAATACTCAAGCGTTGCACATCTGAGTACACAATTTCGTAATGTGACCGGTATGACACCCAGCCAGTTCAAGCAGCTCAAGGAACATAAACGGGAACCGTTGGATGAAATATAAGATATAAATCATATCCATAATTCTGTAACAACCCTCCGCATCTTACGCCTTACCTTTGCAAAGAATAAAAAAAGGGAAAGCGTATGAAAACTAAAAAAACATATCAGATCACAGGAATGAGCTGCGCGTCATGTGCAGCCAGAATAGATAAGGTACTAAATGCCCAGCCGGGCGTATGCGAAGCAACTATCAATTATGCAACAGCCAGCGCACAGGTAGTTTATGATTCTGACGAATGTTCGGATCAGTCATTGAAAACAGCGGTACAGAATGCCGGATACGATTTGCTGACAGATACAGGCAATGACACCAACGAAGAGGCGGAACAAGCACATGCGAAAAGGTACCGGTCACTGAAAACCCAAACAATCGGAGCGGTAGCATTGGCAGTGCCTGTTATGGTAATCAGCATGTGGTTTTCCGAGCTCACACTGATGAAATATATAGTGTGGATTCTATCTACAATCGTGGTTCTGGGCTTCGGACGCAGTTTCTACGTCCATGCGTGGAAACAATTAAAACATGGATCTTCAAACATGGATACACTGGTAGCCATCAGCACCGGAATAGCTTATCTGTTCAGTGTATTCAACCTGCTTTTCCCCGATTTCTGGTTATCGCGAGGCGTAGCTCCGCATCTTTACTTTGAGGCGGCAAGTATGATTATCGCCTTCATCCTGCTAGGCAGATTACTGGAAGAACGGGCTAAACAAAACACATCGACCGCCATCAAAAAGCTGATAGGGCTACAGCCTAAAACCGTCACTATCATCACCGAATCGGGCGAACGGACTGTTCCGATTGAAAAAGCCCGTATCGGCGATATCATTGCCGTCAAGCCGGGAGAACGCATAGCAGTAGACGGAACAGTGACAATCGGCGAATCGTACGTAGATGAAAGTATGCTGAGCGGTGAACCGGTAGCGGTACACAAGCAGACCGGCGAAAAGGTATATGCAGGTACTATCAATCAGAAAGGAGCTTTTCGTTTCAGGACGGATAAGACAGGATCGGACACGATGCTGGCACAGATTATCCGCATGGTACAGGATGCGCAGGGAAGTAAAGCGCCGGTCCAGAAGCTGGTAGATAAAATCGCAGGAATCTTTGTACCTGTCATTATAGGAATAGCGGTTCTGTCGTTTATCATCTGGATATTGTTTGCACCTACGGAAGGCTTCACACACGGACTGCTGGCAATGGTTACCGTACTCATAATTGCCTGTCCCTGCGCATTGGGACTGGCCACTCCGACGGCACTGATTGTAGGAATAGGCAAGGGAGCGGAACAGGGAATCCTGATAAAAGATGCCACCAGCCTGGAAGTCGCACGGAAGATAGATGCAGTGGTGCTCGATAAAACCGGGACCATCACCGAAGGTCATCCCATTGTTGTAAACAGCTTATGGAGCAAAGGAACGGAAGAGACCGGAAATATATTATATAGTCTGGAACGTTTGTCCGAACATCCGCTTGCGGAAGCTGTTGTAAATGAATGGAAGAATGAGACAGCCATCCCCGTCACAGGTTTTGAGAATATCCCGGGAAAAGGTATAAAAGGAACGGTCGATAATGAAACCTATTATGTGGGAAACTCTGATTTACTGATTGCCAACGGAGTTTATCCGGATGAAGAATTACAGCAACAGGCAGACATCTGGCATAAAGAGGCAAAAACGGTTATCTGGTTTGGTCATTCTACGAAAGCAATAGCGGTGATCGCTATAACAGATCAGATGAAATCGACTTCAAAAGAAGCCATCCGCAGATTACGGAAAATGGGAATTACAGTCTACATGCTGACAGGAGACAATGAAGACACCGCCAGAGAAATAGCGCAGAAGGCAGCTATCGGACATTATAAGTCAAGTGTACTTCCACAGGACAAGGCTCTCTTTATAAAGCAATTGCAACAGGAGGGCAAGAAGGTGGCGATGGTAGGCGATGGTATTAATGACAGCGCAGCTCTGGCACAGGCAGACCTGAGTATCGCCATGGGAAAAGGAAGTGACATAGCAATGGATACCGCAATGATTACTATCCTGTCGTCCGATCTGATGAAAATCCCGGAAACGATTCGCTTATCCCAGCTCACGGTGAGAACCATTCATCAGAACCTATTCTGGGCATTTATATATAATCTGATTGGAGTGCCCATTGCGGCAGGTATCCTCTACCCGCTTAACGGATTCCTTCTGAATCCGATGATTGGAGGTGCTGCCATGGCATTCAGCAGCGTAAGTGTGGTGGTCAACAGCCTGCGTCTGAAAGGGAAGAAAATCCAGAGAAAGACAGAGGTGCCACCAGCAGAAAAAGAAGTGGTACCCATCAATGAAGTTGAACCAATAAATAAAGAAAACATGAAGAAGAATTTTAAAGTAGAAGGAATGATGTGCAACAACTGTCGCACACATGTCGAAAAAGCACTTAACAGCATCGATGGAGTAAAAGCCGTCGTAACACTGAACCCTCCGGTAGCTACTGTTGAGTTCGATAAAGACGAAATGCCGCTTGAAGAGTTGCAACAAGTCGTATCAGATAAAGCCGGAGATTATCAGTTACATGAATAACCGGATGATCATAAAAAGGCGTGCGCTGTTAATAACAGGCACGCCTTTTCTCTAATACACAAACATTGAATTTATCAGTATTTAGGTGCCCGTCAATATAACGAATACCATCCACTTAAAAAAGTCCTCGTAAAAGCGCATACATGCCTCTTTACATTCTACCGCCGCCCAAAGCCTGATACAAAGTAATCACACCCTGGATTTCGGTGAAGCGATTCGCTACTTTAGAAAGTTTTGCATTCAACAGCGTCTGTTGGGCTGTCAACACTTCCAGATAAGTGGTGTCTCCATGTTTCATCAGAAGGCTGGTACTCTTGGCTGCCGTCTGCAAAGAAGTAACCTGCTTGTCGTAGAAAGCGGCCTTGTCCCGCGCTGTCTGATATTGCACCAGTGCTTCGTTGACTTCCACTCCCGCATTCAGCAGTGTCTGTTCGAAGCTGAGGCGGGCTTCTTCCTGTTGTGCTTTCGCTATTTTCAGCTGGGCAATGTTAGCCCCTTTATTAAATAAAGGTTGTGTCAGAGAAGCCACGGCAGAAGCGAGAAACTTACCCGGATTGATAATCATGCTTCCGGCGCTGTTAGTCCATCCGGCACTGCCACTCAACGTGATAGAAGGATAGAAAGCGGCACGGGCAGCATTCGTTGTATAGAAAGCCTGTGCTAGTGAGAACTCCGCACTACGCACATCCGGACGATTGGAAAGCATCTGCAGAGGAATACCTACGGAGAAGTCTTCCGGCAACTGCTGGTTTTCCAGTTTTCCACGCTGTATGCCGTGAGGTGTTTCCGCCAACAGCAAAGCCATTGAGTTTTCCGCCTGGTTGATTTGTTCTTTCAAATCGAGCACCGTCGTACAGATATTATAATAGGTAGCCTCTGTCTGTGCCAGTCCTGCCTCGTTCATCATACCGGCATTCTTCATGGCACGGGCCACTCTCACGCTCTCTTTCCAGGCCGATTCGGTAGCAGCTGCAATCTCGTATTGAGAATCAAGCATCAGCAAAGTATAATAAGTATTTGCCACGGAAGATACCAGTTGTGTCTTCACTGCCTGTTCATACTCCTTGCTCTGTTCGTAAGCGGCTTTTGCACGGCGTTTGGCTGTAGTCACTTTTCCAAAGATATCCAGTTCCCACGAAGCAGTCACCGGCAACGAATAAGTCTGCGTAGCCTTTCCACGGTCGAAGCTGCTCACAGCCCCTTCCGGAGCCAGAAACAACGAAGGCAGATAAGATAACTTGGATGTCATCAGCGATGCCTCCGCTTCCTTCACACGCAGATGAGCAGTCTGCATATCGGTGTTGCGTACCAAAGCCGAATCAATGAGATTCTGTAAATATGGATCGGTAAACACCTCTTTCCACGAGAGGTTTCCGAAGTTTGCCGTATCGGTGGCAGCGACTGTCTCGCTGCCGTAGAGTCCCTCGGGAACTTCCGATACCGGTTTGTATTTATTGTATATACCGCAACTGCTTAGTACCAGCGTTGCTGCGGATAAGATGATTATTTTCTTCATTATCAATTATTCCTTTCCTGCTTTAGACTTCTCTTCTTCACTTACTTTGATTTCTGTCTCAATCTGCCAGTCTTCCGTAGGGGCACTCTGCACAGGGCGCAAACGTTCCTGTAACCACTGGAAGGCAATAAACAAGGTAGGCACGATGAATAGCAATGCCAATGTACCGATAGTCATACCACCGACTACACCTGTACCCAACGAACGGTTACCGTTTGCTCCTACCCCACTGGACATCATCAGAGGGAACAGACCGAAAATCATCGTCAACGCTGTCATCAGAATCGGACGGAGACGGGCTTTAGCCGCACTGACAGCAGAAGCAATCAGTCCCATACCTGCCTTACGACGTTCCGCCGCATATTCCGTCAGCAGGATAGCTGTCTTAGCCAGCAGACCGATCAGCATAATCAAACCTGTCTGCAAGTAAATGTTATTCTCCAGTCCGAACATCCATGCGAAGAGGAAGCTTCCCATCAATCCGCAAGGTACGCTCAGAAGAACGGCGAACGGAATAATAAAGCTCTCATACAACGCACTCAGGATGAGGTAGATCATCAGGAAGCAAATTCCGAAGATGATCACCGTCGTACCACTCTGCTGGTTCTCTTCACGGGTGATGCCTCCGTAATCATAGCCATACCCCTTCGGAAGAGCCTGTACCGCCGTTTCCTGCACGGCTTTGATAGCATCACCGGTACTGTATCCGTCTGCCGGCATCGCATTCACCGCAATAGAGTTGTACATATTGAAGCGGCTCAGCGACTCTGCACCGTAACTGCGTGTCAACGTTACGAACTGGCTCAGCGGTGCCATCTCACCATTCGACATACGTACAAAAGCATTATCCAGTGAAGATTCGTCCAGACGGAATTGAGGGTCAGCCTGAATCATCACCCTGTATACTTTAGAGAAACGATTGAAGTTGGACACATACTGACCACCATAATAGCCCGACAATGTGCTCAGCACAGCATCCGGTGTAATACCTGCCCGTTTACACTTGGCAGCATCCACCTCTACCATCCATTGCGGATAGCGTACGTCGAACGTAGAATATGCCATCGCAATCTCCGGACGCTGGTTCAATGCACCCAGATATTGCTGGGTAGTGGTAAAGAACTCGTTGATATCACCGCCCATCTTATCCTGCATGTGAAGTTCCAGCGCATTACCCATACCATAACCCGGAATCATACCCGGAGAAATAGCGAAGACACTGGCATCCTTGATATCCGCCGTACGACCATATACCTGGCCGATGACTGCCTGTACGTTATCCTCATCATTCGGACGCTCGTCCCACGGTTTCAGTTTCAGAATCAACATACCAAACGAGCTTCCCTGCCCTGCCAACAATCCGTAACCGGCCACTTTCTGCACGTGTGCTATCTGCGGAATATCCATCAGGCGCTTTTCGATGCGTTCCATCACCTCATCGGTCGTGGTCAGCGAGCTACCTGCCGCTGTACTTACATTGACGAATACCACACCCTGGTCTTCGTCCGGCACCAGACTCGTCTTTGTCGTATTCATCAGGAATACAAGCAACACTACGGAGCAAGCCAGCAACGACCATGCCAACCATCTGCGTTTGATAAAGATCAACACGACATTCTTGTATTTCTCTATCATGATATCGAAAGCCGAGTTGAAAGCCTTACGGAAACGTGCCGCAAAATTATTCTTCTGCGTACCGTCTTCGTTAATATAAGGCCTCAGCAGCAATGCGCACAGTGCCGGGCTCAGCGTCAACGCATTGACAGCGGAAATACCAACGGCAACCGCCATCGTCAGACCAAACTGGGTATAGAACGTACCGGAAGTACCTCCCATAAAAGATACCGGAATAAATACCGCCATAAACACCAGTGAAGAGGTGATAACAGCATTACTGATACCTTTCATGGCATCGATACTTGCCATGTAGGACGACCTGTACCCTACGTCGAACCGTGCCTGCACCGCCTCGACGACAATAATCGCATCATCCACCACCGTACCGATCACCAGCACAAGCGCGAACAGCGTAAGCAGATTGATACTGAAACCTACCATAGCCATGAAAGCAAACGTACCAATCAGTGAAACAATCACTCCCACCAGAGGAATCAAGGTAGAACGGAAGTCCTGCAAAAAGACATATACCACAAGAATAACCAGAATGATAGCCTCGATCAAAGTCTTCACCACCTCATGAATAGAAGCGAAAAGGAAGTCATTCGAACTCATGATCTGTGTCAGTTCCACTCCCTTCGGAAGGTCTTTGCGAGCTTCTTCGAGCAGTTTGTCAATATTCTGATTGACTTCGGTCGCATTGGAACCTGCCGTCTGGAATATCATACACGAAACACCCGGATGACCGTCGAGGCCACCATGATAAGCATAACTATCCTGTCCCAGTTGTATATCGGCAATGTCTTTCAGTTTCAAGACTTCGCCGTTGTCCGTAGAACGGATGACAATATCTCCAAACTCTTCCGGAGTGATCAGACGTCCTTTATATTTCATCGTATATTGATAGGTTTCGTTTGAGTTCTCACCAAACGAACCGGTAGCCGATTCGATATTCTGTTCGGCAAGTACGGTGGTGATATCAGACGGAATCAGTTTATACTGTGCCATCACGTCCGGTTTCATCCACACACGCATACTGTACTCACCTCCCATCACCATCAGGTCGCCTACACCCGAGACACGAAGAATCTCCGGTTTCAGGTTGATACTGATATAGTTGGAAAGGAAGTTTTCATCGTAGCTGTCGTCCGGGCTGGACAGAGAGAACATCTGCAAGATACTCGTCTGACGCTTGGAAGTCGTTACACCGACCTGCGTCACTTCCGCCGGAAGCTGTCCTGTGGCTCTTGATACACGGTTCTGCACGTTGACAGCCGCCATATCCGGGTCTGTCCCCTGCTTAAAGTAAACGGTAATACTTACCGTACCGGAATTCGTTGCTGTAGAAGTCATATAGGTCATGTCTTCCACCCCATTGATGGCTTCTTCCAAAGGTGCAATAACACTCTTCTGTAACGTTTCCGCACTTGCACCATAGTAGGTGGTACTCACCATAATGGTAGGCGGAGCTATATCGGGATATTGTTCAACGGGCAGACTAAACAACCCGATGATGCCCACAACGACAATCGTTATAGAAATGACTGCCGATAATACCGGGCGTTCAATAAAGGTTCTTAAATTCATGGATAATTCCTCCTTTGTTTAATTTTCAGTAGTTGTCGTAGCGGCCTGAGCTGTCTTTGCCTTGATTGGCGTACCCTCGCGAAGCAATCCTACACCTTCCGTTACAATCACATCTCCCGAAACCAGTCCTTCATCTACAATAAATTCCCGACCGCCATTGACGCGGGTCACCTGCACCTGATTGGATTGTGCCTTGCCATCTACTACTTTGTATACATATCTCTTGTCCTGGATTTCGAACGTAGCTCCTTGCGGTATCACGATAGCTCCGGTTTTCTGCACGGGAAGTATGACATTACCGGCACCACCGCTATGCAGCAATCCCTCTTTATTGGGGAATACGGCACGCAGGCTGACAGTACCCGTCGAACGGTCGATGACGCCACTGATAGACTCGATCTGGCCCTGCTGCGGATAATCGGACTTATCATTCAGCTGCAAACTGATAGTCGGCATATTCTTCAATGCTTCTTCTTTAGAACCATACTGGCGGATCAATCCCAGCAGTTGGTTTTCCGTCATCGAGAAGTAAACGTACATATCCGAATTGTCGGAAACGGTGGTCAAAGGTTCGGCGATATTGGAACTAACCAATGCGCCTACCCGATAAGGCAATGTACCTATCACACCGTCCGCCGGACTTTTCACTACCGTATAAGACAGATTATTACGGGCACTCACTTCTTGTGCTTTCGCCTGCGCCAGTTGCGCTTTGGCAGCCAGCAGAGAGTTTTTTGCCGTACTCAGATCGAATGAGGAAACTACATTCTCCTTATACAGTTCCTCTTTGCTTTCATAAGTCAGTTGTGCCGTAGCCAGAGAAGCCTTAGCGGACTCTACGTTTGCCACTGCCGTCTGCAATGCAGCTTCATACGGCACCTGGTCAATTATAAACAACGTTTGTCCGTTTTTTACGCGCTGACCTTCCGTCACGCACACTTTCGTCAGCGTACCTCCTACCTGCGGATAAATATCAATATCCTGACGTCCACGGATAGCCGCCGAATAAGCGCTCGAAATCATCCGGTCTGCCGGAGCAACAGTCATCACTTCATATTCTGTTTCCATTTGTGTGGGTGATGCCTGCTTACAACCTGTAGCGGCAACCAGACAGCAGAGCAACAATAGCCCTTGCTTGACATTACATACCTTTTTACTCATTTTATTATTACCTATTAAGATTTTTGATCGCGGCAAAGGTAGACTGTTTCCACCATAGAAAACTGGTCTTAGTGTTTCCAGTTTTGTTCATTTTCAGAACAACATGAGCGATATTTAGTGAAAAAGTCCTATTTTTACCGACAAAAAGAGAAGAAGATATGAAACGGAGAGACTCTACCCTTGCTATCATGCGCGAACCGTTCGCTGCCGGACTTGATGAAAATTTATCTCCAATCATGCACCATCTATGGAAGCTGGAAGGAGGAGCCATTTATTTTTGCCATAACGGCTGGGCTCATGTCACGATTGATCTGAAAGATTATGAAATAGTGCCCAATACCCAGCTGGTACTCCTGCCCGGAACCATTATCCGTATCAATGGCAGCAGCAGTGACTTCACCGCTTCCTTCTTCGGATTTCCTAAAGAAATGTTCCGGGAAGCCTGTCTCCGCTTCGAGCCTATCTTCTTCCGGTTTATAAAAGAGCATCCCTGCTACGTGCTCCCCGAAGAAAATACCGGAGCTATCCGTGGATTGATACGCGCAACGACTGCTATCTACAACGACCGCGAAAATCGTTTCAGAAACCAAATCGCGAAAAATCATCTTCAATCTTTCATGCTCGATATTTACGACAAATGTTATCGCTACTTCGATAAACACGAAATAGAAGGAGGAAGCCGCCAAGATGAAATATTCAAGAACTTCGTCGCATTAGTGCACGAAAACTGTATTTCGCAACGGGAAGTTACGTTCTATGCCAATAAACTCTGTATCTCCACCAAGTATCTGACAGGCATCTGCCGTAGCGTGACGGGAGATTCAGCGAAGAAGATCATTGATGATTTTGCTATTCTGGAGATAAAGGTATTGCTCCAGTCAACCGATCTGACCATGCAGGATATAGCCGACCAGCTCGGTTTTCCGGACCAGTCGTATCTGGGAAGATACTTCAAGCGGCATGAAGGAATATCACCCAGAGAATATCAAAATAAATATGCCATGTAGGATGGATTAAGTACGGCATACCGCAACCTTCAACGCTGTTCGTTTCACTGCCCACAATGCACACAGCAGTGAACAAACAGCACAAACCACAAAAGTTACTCCGGTAGACAGGAGGATATCTCCCAGTCCGACCAATGGAGAAACGATGCCTCCGGATGCGAAACAGAGTGCACCCAGCAAAGCGGAAGCAGCTCCCGCATATCTGCGTTCGCAATCCATCGCCAGAGTGGTAGAGGCTGTGAAAGTCAGTCCCATCATAAAGAGCAATGCAAACATAAGCAGTTCGTACGTCCAAAAGCCACAGCCGCTATAGAGTGCCGCCATCTGAAGGATCGCAAACACCAGCATACCAATGCATCCGGTCAGTGTTCCATTCTCGGTCCGGCGGAATTTCACTGATATGGCGGCAGCCACTCCGATAGCCACAGCATTCACGGCAAAGCAGATGCTGAAGGCAAAAGGAGAAAACCCGTAATGTTGCTGGATGATAAAAGGAGAAGAGGCGATATAGGCAAACAGGATGCCCTGCGCAAAAGCCAGCTGAAGTACATAGAGCATATAACGACGGTTATGAACAATGATGCCGAAACTCCGGAAAGTAGCAAAGACACCCGTCTTGGAACGTTTCTCAGTGGGCAAGGACTCCTTAAAGCGGATACATCCGATACCCAGCAAAATCCCGATGAACAGCAGAATCATAAAAATACCCTGCCAGCCTACGCTTCCTGTCAACAATCCTCCGATGACCGGAGCAGCCACAGGAGCCACTCCATTGATCGCTCCGATCACAGCCAGCATTTTAGCCAGTTCCTTTCCCGAAAACTTATCGGTGGCTACCGAACGGGAAATCACAATTCCCCCCGCCCCTGCTACACCTTGTATCAGCCGTAAAGTGACAAACGAATAAATATCCGGTGCAAAAAGACAAAGCAGCGTGGACACAATAAACAGCACCATCGAAACTAATAATAACGGGCGCCTGCCATATTTATCACTCAACGGACCAAAAAAGATTTGTCCCAGTGCCAGCCCGATCATACTGGTTGTCAGTCCCATCTGAACCATCGGCAAACTGGCAGAAAAATAGTCTGCCATGGCCGGCAGACTAGGTAAATACATATCCGTCACAAAAGGACCGAATGCCGATAACATGCCTAACAGTGTCAGCAAAAACACTTTTGAGTTCTCTTTATTTATTGCAGTCATAATCTATTGTTTTTTATTCCGGGGGCAAAGGTAGATGATTCCCGGTATCTTTCTACAAACATAATGCGAACAAAACCGGACCTTTTCAGAACACTTTTATGTTTTTCGTCCATCTCTTCCCCCAATCATATCTTTCCGCACAATCGTTAAAAAACATTATATTTACATATATACAGCGTTACAACTTACCTGATATTTTTCATAATTTTGCAAAACGAAAAACAGAAAACAGGTATCAAGATGAAACTAAGATATTATCAAATAGCCATTCGTTATAAGAATAAAATGCATGATTTCCACGGTTGGGGTGTATCTGCACAGATTTGATAATTCTCATAAAACTACTCGCCACGACGCGAAACGATAATTCCTTCTCAGGGAGTCACGTGATATAGGAGCGTATATTTACCATTATCAACTAAATTTCTTTTTCACTTTATGAGCAAAAAAAGATGGCTCATAGTGCCGCTATGCGCAGCACTGTGCAGCCAGGGAGTGTTTGCCCAAACGCCTGGCAGGAAAATTTTGGGCATTAATGAAATGTTCCGTCTGGCAGACGAGAACAGTCAGAGTATTCAAACGTATAAAACGGGAAAAGAAACGGCGGATGAAGCATTGAAAGCCGCCAAGTCCCAACGACTGCCGGACATCGGAGCTTCGCTCTCGTTCAGCTATCTGGGCGACGGATATCTGTGGGACCGTGACTTTAAAAACGGACAGAACATTCCCATGCCTCACTTCGGCAACAACTTTGCCTTGGAAGCCCAACAGGTCATTTACGCGGGCGGAGCTATCAACAGCAGCATCACTCTGGCGGAACTCGGACAACAGATGGCTACATTGGACTGGCAGAAAAATCGTCAGGAGATACGTTTTCTTCTGACCGGTTACTATCTGGATTTATACAAGCTGAACAATCAGATTCAAGTATTACAGAAAAACCTTGATCTGACGGAGCAAGTGATTCACAACATGGAAGCCAGACGTACGCAAGGAACGGCTCTAAAAAATGATATCACCCGCTATGAACTCCAGAAAGAAACGCTGAAGCTACAACTCGCCAAAGTGCAGGATGCCTGCAAGATTATAAACCACCAATTGGTGACTACCCTCCACCTGCCAGCCGGCACAGAAATAGTCCCCGACTCTACATTGCTGGACGAAGAAGTCAAGGCACTGGCGGAAAATGACTGGCAACTGCTGGCTACCCAAAGCAATGTAGGTTTGCAACAGGCACAACTGGCCATTCAGATGAACAAGCAGAAAGTGAAGCTGGAACGCTCGGAGCTTCTTCCTAAAATAGCGCTCGTAGCCGGAGAACATCTGGACGGACCCATTACTATCGAAGTTCCCGTACTGGACAATAACTTCAACTACTGGTATGTGGGAGTCGGGATAAAATACAACCTTTCTTCGTTGTTCAAAAACAATAAAAAGGTGCGTCAGGCAAAACTGAATATGCGAAAAGCACAGGAAGAGTATTCATTGGCACAAGAGCAGATAGAAAACAGCGTGCAGGCTAATTACGTCAATTTCCTGACCTCATTCACCGACCTCCGCACTCAGGAAAAAAGTGTGGAACTGGCCAATCAGAACTACAACGTGACCAGCAACCGCTACAAAAATGACCTGGCCCTGCTCACCGATATGCTCGATGCAAGCAACATGAAGTTGAGTGCCGACCTGGGACTGGTCAACGCGCGTATCAACGTAGTCTACAGTTACTACAAGATGAAATACATTACTCATACACTTTAAAGAAACATCTCGTCAGAGAATAATTCAGTCAAATTCAACCCCTTAAAAACAGACTCATCATGATTGCAAGAAAAGCTCAAAAGCTGATATACAATATTCTTATTCTTTGCTTCCTCACCGGAGGTATCATTTATGTTTGTTCCCGATTCATCCATCTGGGAAATATCGAATATACCGACAATGCACAGGTGAAACAACACATCACCCCGATCAACACCCGTGTACCGGGATTCATCAAGAAGATATGTTTCGCAGAGTATCAGCAGGTACGCAAAGGCGATACGCTCGTCATCATCGAAGATACCGAATTCCGCCTCCGGGTGGCTCAGGCGGAAGCAGACCTTGCCAATGCAACCGCAGGACGGCAAGCCACCACCATAGGAATCGCCACCACCCAGAACAATCTGAGTGTGAACGACGCAAGTATCGAAGAGGTACGCGTACAAATGGAGAACGCCAGACGAGAACTGAACCGTTTCGAGAAGTTGCTACAAGAAGATGCAGTGACCAAACAACAATATGACAACGTACACACCGCTTACGAAGCCGCCAAAGCACGCTACGAGCAAGTATCCCGTGCCAAGCAGTCAACGTCTCTGGTCAAGAGCGAGCAGACTCATCGACTGGGACAGAATGAAGCAGGTGTCCGTGTGGCGGAAGCGGCATTAGAACTTGCCCGCCTGAATCTTTCGTATACCGTAATCACCGCTCCATGTGACGGTACCACCGGAAAGAAAGCGATTCTGGAAGGACAACTGGTTCAGCCCGGACAAACAATGGTCGACATTGTAGACAGCCGCGACCTGTGGGTGATAGCCAACTACCGCGAAACACAACTCTCCAACATCAGAGAAGGTGCCGAAGTGGAGATGACGGCAGATGCAGTGCCCGACGTCACTTTTCGGGGGAGTGTAGAATCTATTTCCGACGCGACAGGGGCAGCCTTCTCTATGATACCGCAAGACAATGCTACCGGCAACTTTGTCAAAGTGGAACAGCGTATTCCGGTCCGTATCAGTCTGAAAGGAAACAAACCGGAAGACTTGAAACGCTTGCGTGCCGGTTTTAACATAGAATGTGAGGTAAAATATTAACGTATGGGAGCACCTGTTTTAAATGGTCCTTTCGTGATGCCGATGTTCCGCAGCTTTGTGCCGCGGAAGATGCAACCGTGGATCTATCTCTTCATCGCCGTCACCTTCCAGCTTTCGGGAGGAGTATATTTGGGGGCATTGAACCATATGATCGGCGGCATGGCAGTGATGCGCGAGGATATCCTGATGTGTATGTACGCCAATCTGGCAGGAATGGCAATCTACTTCCCTCTGTTGTTCCGTATGAAGTTCCGTTTTACCAACAAGACACTGCTTACGTCCGCTGCACTGGGAGTGCTACTCTGCAACCTGATAGCGCCGCACATCACTTTCCTTCCGCTGTTGTGGCTGATATGCTTCATCGAAGGAATGTGCAAGATTCAGGGAACTTTCGAATGTATGTCCAACATTCAGTTATGGATGACGCCCAAGCGTGATTTCACAGTTTTCTTTCCGTGGCTTCATATCGTCATTCTCGGCAGTATCCAGTTGTCCGACCTGATCACGACCTATCTAATGTTTCATTATCACTGGACTTACATGAACCTGTTCATCGCAGGACTGATGCTGATCGTTCTACTGATACAAACCACTTGTATCAAGCATTTCCGGTTCATGCGCAAGTTTCCGCTGTTCGGCATCGACTGGCTGGGCGGAGCACTTTGGGCCGCCTTACTTGCCGAAATCGCTTTTCTCTTTAATTACGGCGACTGGTACGACTGGTGGAACAGTCCGGTGATCCGTCAACTGACGATAGCTATCCTGATCACTCTGGGATTCTGCATCTGGCGGATGATGACCATCCGCCATCCCTTTCTCGAACCTAAAATGTGGACTTATCGCCATTACTGGCCTTTGCTGGGACTGGTCACGCTGGTGGAAGCGTTTCTGGCAACCGAGCATGTGCTGGAAGAGGTCTTCTACGAAGAAGTAATGAAGTATGAAGAACTGGTAAGTGTACAGCTAAATTGGTTCGCCATCATCGGGATCGTAGCCGGTTGCGTATTCTCCTATTGGTGGATGCATATCAAACGGTATAATTATGTACGTCTCGTCATCGTCGGATTCATCGGACTGACCGGTTATCTGGCAGGATTTTATCTGACGCTTTCCACCGACATACATATTTCACAACTCTACCTGCCGACCATCTGCCGTGGCTTCGCTTATGCCGTATTGAGCGCCACCTTTATGGTGTGTCTGGAAGAGATCATGACTTTCCAGCATTTCTTTCAGGGATTAGGTGTGTTCAACATGCTCCACATGGTAGTCGGAGGCGTACTGGGCTGCGCAGTCTATGCACAAGGACTGGCTTACTACGTCCCGGATAATCTGGCACGTTACGGATCGGCAATCGATCACGTGTCGTTCAGCAGCAATCCGTTCAATCTCGGTCATTACATGGAAGAATTTATCAGTCAGATGATGGAAGTCAGTATCAAACAGATTTATGGATGGGTGGCTTATGCCTGCATCTTCCTGTTTCTGCTGTTGCTACTTTATGATTTCCCGGTCCGCCGTTCTCTGAAGAGCATGCCGAGCTGGAAAGACGTGGCGCGTGAAGTGAAAAACACATTCTGGCGCACCACACATACACCGCCCGGAAAAAAGGAATAACTATTATTACCTTCTCAAAATAACGATCATATATATAAGGAGTACAGATGGGCGGATAGCACCTTGTACTCCTTTATATTATAGCAGAAAATAACCTGCGGCTTATAGCGCTTCCCTTCCGCCATCTGCCGGAAAACAAACTATTTCCGGAACGTTTGTTTGTTCAGAATCAGTCATTTTGCTATAAAATTAATAGAATTTATCATCTAAAGACTACAATGTATAACTTTTATTCCTACATTTGCAGCCAAATGATAACTTATTAATAAAAACACCAATACCATGGCTAAAATAACCAAAGAAGCCGCTTTGCTCTACCATTCACAGGGCAAACCCGGTAAGATCGAGGTAGTTCCTACCAAACCTTACAGTACACAAACCGATTTATCACTTGCATACTCTCCCGGTGTGGCAGAGCCTTGCCTCGAAATAGAGAAAAACCCGCAAGACGCTTATAAATACACGGCAAAAGGCAATCTGGTAGCTGTCATTTCGAACGGTACAGCCGTACTCGGACTGGGTGATATAGGCGCACTGAGCGGCAAACCGGTGATGGAAGGCAAAGGACTGCTTTTCAAAATCTACGCAGGTATCGACGTATTCGACATCGAAGTGGACGAAAAAGACCCTGAGAAATTCATCGCTGCCGTAAAAGCAATCGCCCCTACTTTCGGTGGAATCAATCTGGAAGACATCAAGGCTCCCGAATGTTTTGAAATCGAACGCCGGCTGAAAGAAGAACTCGACATCCCTGTGATGCACGATGACCAGCACGGAACCGCTATCATCTCCAGTGCCGGACTGGTAAATGCCCTGCAAGTAGCCGGAAAGAAAATCGAAGATGTAAAAATCGTTGTTAACGGTGCCGGAGCATCTGCCGTATCTTGTACTAAATTATATGTATCGCTGGGGGCACGTCTCGAAAACATCGTCATGCTGGACAGCAAAGGCGTTATCAGCAAGACACGTACCGACCTCAACGAACAGAAGAGATATTTTGCCACAGACCGCACGGATATCCACACGCTGGAAGAAGCAATCAAAGGCGCAGACGTGTTCCTCGGCCTGTCCAAAGGCAACGTACTGAGCCAGGATATGGTGCGCAGCATGGCTCCGATGCCGATCGTCTTCGCACTGGCAAACCCCGATCCGGAAATTACTTACGAAAAAGCAATGAACGCCCGCCCCGACGTACTGATGGCCACCGGACGTTCCGACTATCCCAACCAGATCAACAACGTGATCGGATTCCCATACATCTTCCGTGGCGCACTCGACACGCACGCGAAAGCAATCAACGAAGAAATGAAAATCGCAGCAGTACACGCCATCGCCAACCTGGCCAAACAGCCTGTACCCGATGTAGTAAACGCAGCATATCATGTGAATAACCTCTCTTTCGGTCCGGAATACTTCATCCCGAAACCGGTAGACCCGCGCCTCATCACCGAAGTTTCCTGTGCCGTAGCGAGAGCAGCCATGGAAAGCGGAGTGGCACGCACGGAAATCAAAGACTGGGACGCTTACTGCGTACACTTGCGCGAACTGATGGGATACGAATCCAAACTGACCCGCCAGCTTTATGACACTGCCCGCCGCAGCCCGCAACGTGTCGTATTTGCCGAAGGTATCCACCCCAACATGCTGAAAGCTGCCGTCGAAGCGAAAGCCGAAGGCATCTGCCACCCTATCTTGTTAGGAAACGACGAAGCAATCGGTAAACTTGCCGAAGAACTCGACCTGAGTCTGGAAGGCATCGAAATCGTCAACCTCCGTCATCCGGACGAATCGGAACGCCGCGAACGCTACTCACGTATCCTTGCGGAAAAACGTGCCCGCGAAGGCTTTACTTACGAAGAAGCCAACGACAAGATGTTCGAACGCAACTACTTCGGTATGATGATGGTAGAAACCGGAGACGCAGACGCATTTATCACCGGACTTTATACAAGATACAGCAATACCATCAAAGTGGCCAAAGAAGTAATCGGCATCCAGCCCGGATTCAACCACTTCGGAACGATGCACATTCTTAACTCCAAGAAAGGTACTTACTTCTTGGCAGATACCTTAATCAATCGTCACCCGGATACGGAAACCCTGATCGACATCGCCAAGCTGGCTGACAAGACGGTACGTTTCTTCAACCATACACCGGTCATCTCGATGCTGTCGTACTCCAACTTCGGCGCCGATACTTCCGGCAGTCCTGTCAAAGTGCACGGAGCAGTAAGCTACATGCAGAAGGAATATCCCGAACTGGCCATCGACGGTGAAATGCAGGTGAACTTTGCCATGAACCGCGAACTCCGCGACGCCAAGTATCCGTTCACCCGCCTGAAAGGTAAAGACGTGAATACGCTGATCTTCCCGAACCTGAGCTCCGCCAATGCCGGATACAAACTGCTACAGGCCATGGACCCCGATACAGAATTTATCGGCCCTATCCAGATGGGACTGAACAAGCCTATTCATTTCACTGACTTTGAAAGCTCAGTCCGCGACATCGTGAACATCACAGCCGTAGCCGTGATTGACGCTATCGTTGACAAGAAGAAAAAGGAAAGCAAATGAGAAGACCGCTATCAAAATCACAAATAGTTTGCGTCAGCCTGCTTTGGCTGGCGCTTTGCTATTTAGTTCTGACAAAAGCCGAACGTATTGACGGTATGACGATAGTAATGCTTGTCATTTCGGCAGCATTAGTCTTTATTCCCGTCTATAAGTCGATAAAAAAGAATAAATAAATATCTTTTTTCCGAGTTTTAATGCAATAAAATATCAAATTTGATGTTTTATTGCATTTTTCTTTATAAAATGTTTGCTAGTTCAATTTTTATCTTTACTTTTGCAACCGCATAAAAGAAATAGATAATCGAAATTTAATCAACCAATAAAAGAAAAAAAGATTATGAATGCAGCAAAGGTATTAGACGATCTGAAAAGAAGGTTCCCCAATGAACCAGAGTATCATCAGGCAGTAGAGGAAGTACTTTCTACTATTGAAGAAGAATACAACAAACACCCGGAATTTGATAAAGTAAACTTAATCGAACGCCTGTGTATCCCTGATAGAGTATTTCAGTTCCGTGTAACTTGGATGGACGACAAAGGTAATATTCAGACCAACATGGGCTACCGTGTTCAGCACAACAACGCTATCGGCCCGTACAAAGGCGGTATCCGTTTCCACGCATCTGTAAACCTTTCAATCCTGAAATTCCTTGCCTTTGAGCAGACATTCAAAAACTCACTGACTACACTGCCGATGGGTGGTGGTAAAGGTGGTTCCGACTTCTCTCCACGTGGTAAGTCAAACGCTGAAGTAATGCGCTTCGTACAGGCATTCATGCTGGAACTGTGGCGTCACATCGGTCCCGAAACTGACGTACCTGCCGGTGACATCGGTGTTGGTGGCCGCGAAGTAGGATTCATGTTCGGTATGTACAAGAAGCTGGCTCACGAATTTACCGGAACATTCACTGGTAAAGGCCGTGAATTCGGTGGTTCACTGATTCGTCCGGAAGCTACCGGCTACGGTAACATCTACTTCCTGATGGAAATGCTGAAAACCAAAGGTACTGACCTGAAAGGTAAAGTATGTCTCGTTTCCGGTTCGGGTAACGTAGCTCAATATACCATCGAAAAAGTGATCGAACTGGGCGGTAAAGTAGTAACTTGCTCCGACTCTGACGGTTACATCTACGATCCGGACGGTATCGACCGCGAAAAACTGGATTACATCATGGAACTGAAGAATCTGTACCGTGGACGTATCCGTGAATACGCAGAGAAATACGGCTGCAAATATGTAGAAGGAGCTAAACCTTGGGGTGAAAAATGCGATATCGCACTGCCTTCTGCCACTCAGAACGAATTGAACGGCGACCACGCCCGTCAGTTGGTAGCAAACGGCTGTATGGCTGTATCTGAAGGTGCAAACATGCCTTCTACTCCGGAAGCTATCAAAGTATTCCAGGACGCTAAGATTCTGTACGCTCCGGGTAAAGCTGCTAACGCTGGTGGTGTATCTGTATCAGGTCTTGAAATGACTCAGAACTCTATCAAACTGAGCTGGAGCGCTGAAGAAGTAGACGAAAAGCTGAAGAGCATCATGAAGAATATCCACGAAGCCTGCGTTCAGTATGGTACTGAAGCCGACGGATATGTAAACTATGTGAAAGGTGCTAACGTAGCCGGATTCATGAAGGTGGCGAAAGCTATGATGGCTCAAGGTATCGTATAATCAGCAAAATATAAGAAAGCTATAGTCATTTTTTAAGATAAAGGCTCCCGCCTTCCGAAAGGAAGAGCGGGAGTTTTTTCATACCCCAATGCAGACAGTGGAAAAACAAGTAGAAGAGTGCAGGAAAGCATGTAGAAGAGTGCGGGAAAGCATATAGAAGAGCAGACGGCAGGAAGTACTTCATCTCTATGGATGATGTAGAAGAAAGAAGTGAATGAAGTACTCGGTCCGGGTGAAAGATGTACTTGAAAAAAAATATCGGAGACTTTAAAGATTATTCATAGTTATTTTCTATCTTTATATAGAAAATATCAGTTTGACAAGCAAGCAAAATCGATCTATCTTTGTTACATATTATAAACCCGGATAAAAGAATAAAGAGACTTCGGTTTATTTAAACTTTTCCTCCGACTAACATCTATTTTATGGAAGAAAAAAAACTAACTGCCGCGAATGGTCGTCCCATTGCCGACAATCAGAATTCGCAAACCGCAGGTCAACGCGGACCTGTCATGTTACAAGATCCATGGCTTATCGAAAAGCTTGCTCATTTTGATCGTGAAGTAATTCCGGAAAGACGTATGCACGCCAAAGGCTCGGGAGCTTTCGGAACATTTACCGTCACGCATGACATCACGAAGTACACCCGTGCAGCTATCTTTAGCGAAGTCGGAAAGCAAACAGAATGTTTCGTCCGTTTTTCTACCGTAGCCGGAGAGCGCGGAGCAGCAGATGCCGAACGCGATATCCGTGGTTTTGCAATGAAATTCTACACCGAAGAAGGTAACTGGGATTTAGTCGGTAACAATACCCCCGTGTTTTTCTTACGTGACCCCCTCAAATTCCCCGATTTGAATCATGCCATCAAACGCGACCCTAAAACAAACATGCGCAGTCCCAACAGCAACTGGGATTTCTGGACGCTTCTACCCGAAGCCTTACATCAGGTAACTATCACCATGAGTCCTCGCGGTATCCCTTATTCTTACCGCCACATGCACGGATTCGGAAGTCATACATACAGCTTTATCAATGCGGACAACCAACGTATCTGGGTAAAATTCCACCTGCGTACAATGCAGGGAATCAAAAATCTGACCGATCAGGAAGCGGAAGCTATCATTGCCAAAGACCGTGAATCTCATCAACGCGACCTTTTTGAAAGCATCGAAAAGGGAGACTATCCGAAATGGCTGTTCCAGATTCAGCTGATGACGGAAGAGGAAGCGGACAATTACCGCATCAATCCGTTCGACCTGACCAAAGTATGGCCACACAAAGACTTCCCGCTACAAGACGTGGGTATTCTGGAACTGAACCGTAATCCGGAAAACTATTTCGCAGATGTAGAGCAAGCCGCTTTCAACCCTATCAATACCGTAGATGGCATCGGATTCTCACCAGACAAGATGTTACAGGGACGTCTGTTCTCTTACGGTGACGCGCAGCGTTACCGCCTCGGAGTAAATTCGGAACAGATCCCGGTGAATAAACCCCGCTGTCCTTTCCACGCTTACCACCGCGACGGAGCGATGCGTGTAGACGGCAACTACGGCGCAGCCAAAGGCTACGAGCCCAACAGCTACGGAGAATGGAAAGACTCTCCTCATATGAAAGAACCGCCTCTCAAAGTAACAGGCGAGATTTACAATTACAATGAACGCGAATATGATGATGACTATTATAGCCAGCCGGGTGACCTGTTCCGACTGATGCCGGCAGACGAACAGCAACTGTTGTTTGAAAACACAGCCCGTGCCATGGGTGATTCGGAACTATTCATCAAACAACGCCACACACGCAACTGCTACAAGGCAGATCCGGCATACGGTGCCGGAGTTGCCAAAGCATTAGGCATTGATCTGCAAGAAGCCTTAAAAGAATAAAAGAACAGTATATCGTTTGTAAAAGAAAGAGCATGTTTCCATGAGGATTCATGCTCTTTTTTTCGGCAAGACAGTAACCAGTTGAATATCAACAGAATAATTCCCATTTTTATTTCTTTTAAAGAATCAGTCAATCCCCGGCATCAGAACAACGCCGAGCTTCTTCTTACCATCCATCTTGACTACCATCGGCTTTTCAAAACGGACGTGACGCAGGAATTTCGTTTCTTCTACGGCAGGCTGTGCATTGAGGAAGTCCTGATTGTAAACTCCGTCATTCATAAAGGCATTGATTGTGAAATACCCCACCCCGAACGAAGTAAGATTCTGGAAGAAGTGAGTTCCCTGACTCGGGTCTACCCGATAATTGGTCAAACCGGCTTCCACTATCACGCGGGCTGCAGAGATATGCGGCCACTTCACCGGAATGCCCAGCCATGTGTCGCTACTGCCCCAGCGTCCCGGACCTACAAGCACGTAGTTCCTTCCTGCATTGAGAAATTGCAGGTTCATCTTCTCTATTTCCCAAGCGATAGCCTGGTTATTCGAAGCACTGTATCCGTCCGTCTTGACGTAGACAATATCGTAAATATCGTTCATGACACCATGCCCCAATGAATTGTTGGAGCGAAGAATCGTATCTTCATCCGGTATCAGCGTCAAATCTTCGTCCAGCATTTCTTTGCTGTCTACAATCGGACGAATCTGTAACAGGTAGAACGTTCCCGTCTTATCCTGTTCGCGGCTCAGAGTAGCGGCAAACTCAATCTCTACCGGACGCCTCATTTCCTGTTCACCGTACTTCAAAACCAGTTGCAGGATACGTGCCAACGGGAAGACATCGTGTTGCAGGATATTGGCAAACGTTATCACCTTGCGTCCACCGGGATACAAACCATCACGAATAACCTGGTCATACGGGTCGTAGGTAGAAGCGATGTAACGTAACGAGCCGTCATTTTCCGCTTCCTTCACGTGAAGTTTCAACAGATTAAAGCCGTCGTCGATAGAGAAATCATGCCCTGCATTTTTCAAGTCCAAAGCGTAGAAACGGGTCTGCGTTTCCTTCAGAGCGATTTCCATTTCACTGGTCTGCAGCACCTGATTCGGGTGATAAGGAGAGAAACGAAGTGTCATCCCCCCGTCTACAATATATTTTCCTAGTCCAAGAGCCAGATTCACCGTACCTTCTTCCGCTTTTTCATCTCCTAACGGATAATAATTGAGCGAACGTGCCACGCCCGACATCGATGGATAGTAACGGTCTCCATATTGATTTCCCACGACCTCCTGCAAGATGACTGCCATCTTTTCCTGGTCTATCACATTCGACGTAGCCTGCATATAGGCTTTACTGTCTCTGAAATAAACCGACGCATAAACCCCTTTGATCGCATCGGAAAGCATACGGAGCATTTCATACCGATCGTCCAGATAAGGAATCATATACGTATTGTAAATTCCGGCAAACGGTTGATAATGCGAATCTTCCAACAAAGAAGAAGAACGAATGGCAATCGGTGATTTCACCACATCGAAGAAGGTGAAGAAGTCCTCTACCAGCCGGTCAGGCAATTTCGCTTTCAGGAAATATCTTAGGATCGTATCATCGTCGGCATCCGAAAGAGCAATCTGATAGAGATTGTTAGTCTCCATAAACTCGTCAAAAACGTCGGTACACAGTACCACCGTCTTAGGAATGGCTACTCTCGCATTTTCAAACTCCTCAAATTCGGGATACCGCTTCACCATATTATCAATGAAAGCAAGACCACGCCCTTTTCCTCCCAGCGAACCATCACCGATACGGGCAAAGTTGGAGTAACGGTCGAAACGGTCACGTTTGAAGACGGCAACCACTCCCTGATTTTTCATCTTCCGGTATTTCACAATGGCCTCAAAGATAATCCGGCGGTGTGCATCTACATCTTGAAGACTGGTCCATGTGATCGGCTTCAGAAACTCGGCTACCGGGAACATAGCACGCGAATAGAGCCAGCGCGACACGTGATTCCGGCTGATATGATACAAGAAGGACTCGGCAGGCACGGCAAACAGGATATTCTGCAGCTCTTTCAGATTCCGCACCCGGGCGATCTCCTCTCCTGTCTCCGGATTGCGGAACACAAAGTCACCGAAACCGAAGTTATCGGAAACGATACGCCGCAGGTCAACATCCATCTTTTTAGAGTTCTTGTCGATAAAGCTGGCACCGTATTTAGCGGCATACGAGGAGTTCTCCGATTCGGAAGACTGGATAATCAACGGCACGAACGGATCGTTCTTACGAATGGCGGCGCAAAGCTTGATACCTGCCAGACCGTCTTTCTCGCCCCGTTCCACTTTCGGGAAACGGACGTCGGTAATGACCCCTAATATATTATTCTGATATTTGCCATAGATTTCCATCGCCTCCTGATACGTACGGGCGAGAACGATTTTAGGACGTCCCCGCATACGAAGCGTGCGCTGATGCGCATTCAGGGCTTCGGTAGAAAACTCCTGACTCTGCTTCAACACGAATTTATAAAGGTTCGGAAGAATGGAAGAATAGAACCGGATGCCGTCTTCCACTAAAAGAATCATCTGCACACCCACTTCCTGCACATCGTGTTCGAGGTTCATCTTATCCTCCATCAGTTTGATAATAGAAACCAGCAGGTCCGTATTGCCCAGCCAGCAGAACACGTATTCAAATGCACTCAGATCTTCGTTGATAATCCGCTTTGTGATACCATGACTGAAAGGGGTCAGGATAACGATAGGAATATGTTCATATTTCTCTTTGATATGCCGCCCGATATCAAAACTGTCATTATCTCCCGTACTCGGCATACAGATCACCAGATCGAAAGACATATTTTCCAGTTGCGCCAATGCCTCCTCCTCCGTTGATACCTGCGAGAAACGGGGCGGATAACGAAGTGATAAAGAAGTATATTCATTGAATATCTTTTCGTCAATGCGTCCGTCATCTTCCAGCATGAAAGCATCATACGGGTTAGCAATCAGAAGAACATTGAAAATTCGCCGTGTCATCAGATTAGCGAATTGCGTATCTTTGAAGTAAAGCTGGTTTAATTTATATTTGCTGAGCATAGTTACTTTCCTTTTTTATTCCATCATGAAATTATTCACACTACTATCTACTTGATATTTACTTTGCAAAGTTAATTTTTTAAATCTCATTTTCTACCATCTTCTTTATAAAGTTTATTGGTTTATCGCTTATTATTTTGTAGATTTGTAAGTCTCCATTTTACTTTAAAGCGACTTTATTCACGTGAATAAGTAACTTTAAAGTGGATAAGACAGATATGTTGTTCGACAGAAAAACTATCATTTTATCATTATTTAATCAAAATATAGACAAGAAATCATTCACATTTGAAAAGTTTTCCTATATTTGCAACGCAACAAGCTTACATTTTATCAGAATAACCTTTTAAACTATAATATCATGAACATCCAGAAAATCATGTCCTCTTTGGAGGCAAAGCACCCCGGTGAATTAGAGTATCTTCAGGCAGTGAAAGAAGTTCTTCTTTCAATCGAAGATATATACAATCAGCATCCCGAATTTGAAAAAGCCAAGATCATCGAAAGACTGGTAGAGCCTGATCGTATCTTCACTTTCCGTGTCACTTGGGTAGACGACAGAGGGGAAGTTCAGACCAATCTCGGTTATCGTGTACAATTCAACAACGCTATCGGTCCGTACAAAGGCGGTATCCGTTTCCATGCTTCCGTCAACCTTTCTATTTTGAAATTCCTCGGCTTCGAGCAGACATTCAAGAATGCACTGACTACGCTTCCTATGGGTGGCGGTAAAGGCGGTTCGGACTTCTCCCCCCGTGGCAAGAGCAATGCGGAAATCATGCGTTTCTGCCAGGCATTTATGTTGGAATTGTGGCGCCACTTGGGTCCGGATATGGATGTACCTGCCGGTGATATCGGTGTAGGCGGTCGCGAAGTAGGTTATATGTTCGGTATGTACAAGAAGCTGACCCGTGAGTTTACGGGAACATTCACCGGAAAAGGACTTGAATTCGGCGGTTCGCTGATTCGTCCGGAAGCCACCGGTTTCGGCGGTTTGTACTTCGTTCACCAAATGTTGCAGGCAAAAAATATCGATATTAAAGGCAAGACAGTGGCGATCTCCGGTTTCGGTAACGTAGCTTGGGGTGCTGCTACCAAAGCAACCGAATTGGGTGCCAAAGTAATCACCATCTCCGGACCGGACGGATACATTTACGACCCGGACGGCATCAGCGGAGAAAAGATAGATTACATGCTCGAACTTCGCGCTTCGGGCAATGACATTGTTGCTCCTTACGCTGAAAAGTATCCGGGTGCGACCTTCGTAGAAGGCAAACGTCCATGGGAAGTAAAGGCAGATATAGCACTTCCTTGCGCTACTCAGAACGAATTAAATGGAGAAGATGCACAAAATCTCATAAAAAATAACGTTCTTTGCATTGGAGAAATTTCCAACATGGGATGTACGCCGGAAGCGATCGACTTGTTTATCGAAAAGAAAGTAATGTATGCTCCGGGTAAAGCAGTCAACGCCGGTGGTGTTGCTACTTCCGGTCTGGAAATGTCTCAGAATGCCATGCACCTGAGTTGGAGTGCTGCCGAAGTGGACGAAAAACTTCACGCTATCATGCACGGTATCCATGCACAATGCGTGAAATACGGCACAGAATCCGATGGATATATCAATTATGTGAAGGGAGCTAACATTGCCGGCTTCATGAAAGTAGCTCACGCAATGATGGGACAAGGCGTTATTTAAAAGAGACTTTGTTTAGTTGTATTTGTATTTGTGGTTTGCGCTGCTCGCCTCCTGTGACAGGACGCGGGTAGCGCTATTTTTTTGAGATTAACATTATTTTCAATGGAATTAATTATCTTTGTAGCATCATACAGTAAATAATTACTCGTGAGTTTGTTCTTGAAAATAAATAACTCGTAATGAATGAGTTATCATTCATGATTTTGTAATTAATAATTCGTAAACAATAAAAAATGCTACAACCCGAATTAAAACTCCGCCGTGACAAGATTCGCAGTCTGATGGTGTCACAAGGCATTGATGCCGCCCTCATTACTTGTAATGCAAATTTAATTTACACGTATGGCTGTGTAGTCAGCGGCTATCTTTATCTCCCTCTTCATTCACCGGCACTGCTGTTTTTCAAGCGGCCTAACAATATCACCGGAGAACACTCGTTCTCCATCCGCAAACCGGAACAGATTGTCGATATTCTGAAAGAAAAAGGTTTGCCTTTGCCCACTAAACTGATGCTGGAAGGTGACGAACTTCCTTACACGGAATATGTCCGGCTGGCAGGTTTGTTTCCCGAAGCCGAAGTCGTGAACGGGACACCGCTGATCCGTCAGGCACGCAGCGTAAAGACAGCTATTGAAATTGAAATGTTCCGTCGTTCGGGAATGGCGCATGCAAAGGCATATGAGCTGATTCCGAGCGTTTATCGTCCCGGAATGACAGACATTGAGTTCTCGATAGAAATTGAGCGCCTGATGCGTCTTCAAGGCTGTCTTGGCATCTTCCGTGTGTTTGGCCGCAGCATGGAAATCTTTATGGGAAGTGTACTGACCGGGGATAATGCCGGCTATCCGTCTCCTTACGATTTCGCTTTAGGTGGCCGGGGACTCGATCCCGCCCTGCCCGGAGGTGCTGACAAGACTCCGCTAAAAGAAGGACAAAGCGTTATGGTCGATCTGGGAGGTAACTTTAACGGATATATGGGCGATATGAGCCGTGTATTCTCTATCGGCAAACTGTCGGAAGAGGCCTACACCGCTCATCAGGTGTGCCTTGACATTCAAGAAAAGATTGCTTCAATCGCCAGACCGGGTGTTCCTTGCGAAACGCTTTATAACACAGCTATCGAAATGGCTGCTCAGGCAGGATTTGCCGATAGATTCATGGGAACGGGACAACAGGCCAAGTTCATCGGTCACGGCATCGGACTGGAAATCAATGAAGCGCCTGTACTTGCTCCACGCATCAAGCAGGAACTGGAACCGGGCATGGTCTTTGCCCTCGAACCAAAGATTGTTCTTCCGGGCATAGGTCCCGTAGGTATCGAAAACTCTTGGGTAGTGACCAACGATGGGATAGAGAAACTGACCAACTGTAACGAAGAAATCGTAGAACTGTCATAAAGTTAAGGAGTTGTCTCAAAGCCAGAAACGGCATATCATGATACTGTCAATGATAAAATAGTCTGCTGACTTTATTAAGTTGTTTCATTTATCTTAAGTGATGCTGACTACCAATGATAAGCCTATCAACATTTTGAGATAGTTTCTGCATGATTTTGAGGCAGTTTCTGCATGATTTGAAGCTGTATCCAAACATACAGATATTCAAGATTATAATAGGCACGGATTCCACGGATTTCACGGTTCTTTTATTAACTAAAACCGTGAAATCCGTGGAATCCGTGCCTAAATCTTAATTTACAATTATATTGAAGCTGATCTTTACGCTAAGAAAGAACTCATTTCACAGGTTTCAATCCCATCTTTGCCGCCCTTTCCAGCATAAAAGCGTGAGCTGCTTCATACTCGTTAGGGATAACTCCGTCCAGAATTGCATCCTTTATCGCACTCTTCAGAGAGCCGACTTCCCGGCAAGGCTGCAAGCCGAAAGTTTCCATTATCTCTTCCCCGCTCACCGGAGGCTGGAAATTACGGACCCGATCCTTTTCTTCGAGATCTTTCAACTTCTGGCGAACCAGTTGGAAGTTATTCAGAAAACGCTGTTTGCGCTCCATATTTTTGGAAGTGATATCCGCTTCGCAAAGAGTCATCAGGTCGTCGATATCATCGCCCGCCTCAAAGAGCAGACGACGAACGGCGGAATCCGTTACCACATCATCCGCTATCACAATGGGGCGCATGTGCAAACTGACCATTTTCTGCACATACTTCATCTTCTCATTCATCGGCAGTTTCATCTTCCGGAAGATATTCGGAACCATCTTCTCACCGATAAAATTATGATTATGGAACGTCCATCCCGCTCTAGGCTCCCAGCGCTTCGTTGCAGGCTTGGCTATATCGTGCAATAACGCTGCCCAGCGCAACCAGAGATTATCCGTCTTTTTGCCGATATTGTCCAGCACTTCCAGTGTGTGATAAAAGTTGTCTTTGTGCGATCTGCCGTTCCGTGTTTCTACACCTTGCAGGGCAGCCAGTTCCGGAAAAATCAACGGCAACAGTCCGCTTCGTTCCAGTTCTACAAAACCTTTTGAAGGGATGGGCGAAAGAATTATCTTGTTCAGTTCATCCGCAATGCGTTCACGGGAGATTATTTCAATCCGTTCTTTATTACGGCAGAGCGATTCGAAAGTGTCGTCGTCGATATAGAATCCCAGTTGCGTGGCAAAACGGATGCAGCGCATCATACGCAGCGGGTCATCGCTGAACGTGATATCCGGGTCGAGCGGTGTGCGGATGGTCTTTTCCTTCATGTCCTCCATGCCGCCAAACGGGTCTACCAACTCACCGAAGCGCGCTTTATTCAGGCAGACAGCCATCGCGTTAATCGTAAAATCACGGCGGTTCTGGTCGTCTTCCAGCGTTCCGTCCTCTACAATAGGTTTCCGTGAGTCCCGTTGATAAGACTCTTTGCGGGCGCCTACAAATTCCACTTCCGTGCCTTTATATTTCACTTGTGCCGTACCGAAATTCTTGAAAACAGAGACATGCGCACCACGTCCCAATCGCTTTCCAAGTGCTTCCGCCATCGCAATTCCACTGCCTACTACTACTACATCTATATCTTTAGAGGGACGTTGCAGAAAAATATCACGAACGTAACCGCCTACTACATAGCACTCCAATTCGAGTGCATCGGCTGTTTCGGCTATCTGTCCGAAAATCGGTTCGCTAAAATGCTGCTTCAATTCCTCTTGAGTCAACTCTATCATCTTTTTTTAGTGCTTAACGATCAGTGATAAACAATCGATGCGCAACGGCAAAGCCGGTTAGCAACCGCTAATGACCGGGCACTTATCACTAATACAAGTTTTGAGGGGGCAAAATTACAAAAATAAGGGATATAATTTGTATTTTTGCCGCTATAAAGTAAACGATGGGCGATGAACTGACAAGTAACAACAAACGTCGAATCGTAAATTGTGAAAGGTAAGCGATCAAACGATGAATGCTATTCAATCGCCGGTCATCTAATAGTAAAATGTAAACGGTATGATGAAAAAACTGATTATCTTCTTTTGCGGCACGCTGGCACTGACAGCCTGCGGAAACGGCATCGAAAAGAAAGCCAATGAAAAACTGACAGTTGCCCGCGCTGCCTACGAACGTGGCGACTACGAAGAAGCAAAGACACAAATCGACAGTATCAAGATTTTGTATCCCAAAGCATTCGAAGCCCGCAAAGCCGGTCAGGAATTGATGCTGGACGTGGAACTCAAGGCACAACAAAAGATTCTTGCTTATCTGGACAGTGCCCTTCAGTCTAAACAAGAAGCGTTCGACGCCATCAAAGACAAGTACACGCTGGAAAAAGATGCCGAATATCAACAAGTGGGCAACTATATCTGGCCTACTCAAGCCATCGAAAAGAACCTACACCGCTCCTTCCTCCGCTTTCAAGTGAACGAACAGGGCATTATGAGCATGACTTCCATCTATTGCGGAGCCAGCAATATCCACCACGTAGGCGTCAAAGTAACGACTCCCGACGGCAGTTTTGCTGAAACTCCGACTTCGAAGGACAGCTACGAGACAACGGACATGAACGAGAAAATAGAGAAAGCCGATTACAAACTGGGAGAAGACGGTAGTGTGATCGAATTTCTGAACCTCAACAAAGACAAGAATATCCGTGTGGAATTTGTCGGCGACCGTAAATACACCACGACTATGACCTCGGCTGACCGTCAGGCAGTAGCAGGCGTTTACGAACTGGCACAAATTCTTTCCGCTATGCAGCAAATCAAGAAAGAACAGGAGGACGCCAACCTGAAAATCGGATTTATCAATAAGAAGAAAGAGCGGAAAGCACTGGAAGAAGCAACCGAGAAATAATTGCTTTTTCTGAGTCACAGCTTTCCGAAAGAATAAAAAGGTCCGGAGAATGACACATAGCCGACCGATTTGAAAAGAAAGATATAAAGTCGGGAAGAAATAAGTAAAGTCGGGAAAAGAACCAATAAAACCCGGAAAAATAAATTAAAACGGTAAGCGATGAATGACTGTGTTCATTAGAGGTAACACATTCGTCTTTCCATCGCTTACCGTTTTTTATTTCAATACGAGATACGGTTTTCAATCTTGCTATAACAAGCAATCTGTAACCATATTTCCTTCTGTTTTTAAAGGAGCATACCCACATTCCCTTGTTCGTATCCTCTTGCTTCAGAGAAACGGAATAGCCTGGTATCTGGAAAAGGCACAACCTAGCTACATAAAACGGCGCAGCCTGACAGGTAGAAAGGGCGTAGCCTCCCAAGCCTTATTTCACCCTCCTATTCAACTGATTATTAGCCTTTTCTACCTTAGACTTACCGATTCGCTTCCCCGACACCTTCTTCTTTCCGGCAGCAGGCTTTGCCTTTCCGGCAAACGGGTTGTTACTTTTTTTGATTGGCATAACTCAATAGACGATCATTCTCCTTCGTAATACTCGCCCAAAAACCAGCGAGCCACAAAGTCCCAGTTATCGTGCAGCAGTTCTTTTCCGTTCTCAAAAGGGAATTGCGCTTCGGGCAGCAGTTCGTGTTCCATGCCGTACTTCAGCAAGTCGAACGGGCACAGTCCTTCCTCACAGAAGAGTTCGTATGCTTCTTCCTCAGCCACTTCCGCATTGTACAGCGGGTTCCGTTTATCGGCAAAATAAGGAGCCACATCCGGACCTATCAGCAATCCCTTCGGATTGGCATACATCACAAAATCCGAAAACTCCTTCAAGTCAGGCAACAGAGAATCTTCCTCATCCTCCCATTGCAGTGCCTGCACAAAGAACAGTTTCAAAGCCTCATAAGAATCGAAGAACATCAACGGCTCGCCACCACTCGCTTTCAGGAAGCGCTCCACATTCACAGGCAACTGATCGCCCGGAGCAGCAACAGGCAAAGCAGTCCGCTTCTTCTCCATCAGTTCCGATTCCATCAACCAGTCGCCGGCAAGCCCGTCGCTGATAGGCGCTGTCTCGAAAACCGCTTCCAGCTGCGCATAAATCACATCCGCAAACTCCAGCAAGTCCGCATCCAGCGGATTCTCCACCCCGTCGAAATCATCGCCCACAGGCGAGTTGATTCCCCATAGCAAGAAAGCTATGTCCTCCTTATTGATCTCATCAGCCAGATAATCTTCCGACAATTCGTAAAAAGGCAGGTAACGTCCGTAATTTCGTTTATGCCAGCGGATAAACTGCCGCCAGTTGCCTCCGTCCGTCACACAATCTTCCAGATAAAGAGTCAGCATCAAAGTCACCTGATTCTGGCTCTCCTGTGTCTCCGATTTATATAAATAAGATTCGCTGACGACAGGTAATAAAAGATTAGCAAATTCGAGATACCAGTGATCCGTCGCCAACACCTTCGCACGACCATGAAGATCCAGCCATGCTTTCATGTAAATTTTCCCTTGTTTCATTATTTTTCTGTTGCTTGTTTAGTTTTTCCCGCACTATTACAGTCTTTTCAAAGCCAATTTAATAACTTTCTCTACCGGAGCATCCGGTTCTTCCTTCAATATAGCCAGTACCACTTTCTGCGAAGGCGCGGCGGCAAAGCCGAGCATCGTCAGGGCAGCTACCGCTTCCTCCTGCACTTCCACGCTGGCAGTCTGCAGTAACATGCCGGCAGAAGCACTTCCGCCGGCAACAGTCGCTCCCATCGTCTTAATCTTGTCTTTCAGATCGACAATCACACGCTGCGCTGTCTTCAGTCCGATTCCCTTCACCGTTTTCAGCAAGTTCGCATTTTCGGTGCTGATCACGTTCACCAGTTCCGCAGGCGAGAGGGCGGAAAGAATCATACGCGCCGTATTGCCTCCGATGCCCGACACGGAAATGAGCAGCAAGAAAATCTCCCTCTCCTGCTTGTCGGCAAATCCGTAGAGCACATAAGCATCCTCGCGAATAGCCTCATAGATATATAACTTACAGTTTTTCTTCCCCTGAATAGCCGAATAAGTATTCAGGGATATATTGGCGGCATAGCCTACCCCGTTACAGTCGATCACTGCGGTTGCCGGACTAAGTTCGGCAAGTTCGCCTCTTACATATTCTATCATAGTGTGAGCAAAGATAAGATAAATTCACCACAGATGAAAAGACTTTCGTAACATTTCCTCCTTGCAGGCAGAGGTGAAAAAATTAAAAATAATGCAGGCGGTAAACAAAACTTCCTAGTAATTTGTTTACTTTTGTGGCAGAATTAAAGAAAAATGTTCATATAAAACCAATAAAAGAATGAAAAAAGTAAGAGCAGCTATTGTCGGTTACGGCAATATCGGACACTATGTACTTGAAGCGCTGCAGGCAGCGCCTGATTTCGAAATTGCCGGAGTCGTTCGTCGTGCAGGAGCAGAGAACAAACCGGAAGAGTTGGCAAACTATGCAGTAGTGAAAGATATCAAGGAACTGGAAGGAGTAGAAGTAGCCATCCTCTGCACGCCGACCCGCAGCGTTGAGAAATACGCCAAAGAATACTTGGCAATGGGAATTAATACGGTAGACAGCTTCGATATCCACACAGGCATCGTCGACCTGCGCCGCACGCTGGATGCAGCCGCCAAGGAGCACAAAGCCGTATCTATCATCTCCGCAGGATGGGACCCGGGAAGCGACTCTATCGTACGCACCATGCTCGAAGCAATCGCTCCGAAAGGAATCACTTACACCAACTTCGGCCCGGGCATGAGCATGGGACACACAGTTGCCGTTAAAGCAATCGACGGAGTGAAAGCCGCCCTCTCCATGACCATTCCTACCGGAACGGGAATCCACCGCCGCATGGTGTACATCGAGCTGAAAGACGGATACAAATTTGAAGAAGTAGCCGCAGCCATCAAAGCAGACCCTTACTTCGTGAACGACGAGACACATGTAAAACTTGTGCCGAGCGTAGACGCGCTGCTCGATATGGGGCACGGTGTAAATCTGACTCGCAAGGGAGTTTCCGGTAAAACACAGAACCAGTTGTTCGAGTTCAACATGCGCATCAACAATCCTGCGCTCACCGCGCAGGTACTTGTATGCGTGGCACGCGCTTCCATGAAGCAGCAACCGGGATGCTACACGATGGTGGAAGTTCCGGTGATCGACCTCCTTCCGGGCGACCGTGAAGAGTGGATCGGACACTTGGTATAATATTTTATCCGCCTATTGAAATAAAAATGGAGAAAGGGAGTACACCTTTCTCTATTTTTTTTATCTTTGTCGGAGATGAAAAACACACTCCATATGAAAAGACTATTCATATTCTCCACATTTCTGTTATTATTGCTATCGACTACCTTCCCACAGCAGTCCGGTAACACCATCAAACCGAATCTGAAGTACGGAAAACCTTCGAAGGAAGAGCTCTCTCTGAACAGCTATGCCCCCGATACCACCGCCACCGCCATCTACCTGTTTCGCATGGGCGAAAGCAAATTCGTATATAAAGACGGCTTCCAGTTAGTGACCGAGCATTGGGTGCGCATCAAAGTACTGAAGCCCCAGGGCGTATCCTACGCCGATGTGACTATCCCCTACTACTCCCCTTCCGACAAAGACAGAGGGCAGGAAAGAGCCAGCGAAATAAACGGCTGTTCCTACCATCTGGAGAACGGACAGTGCATCGAAACACCGCTGAAACGGGACCATATCTCCGACGAACGGGTAAACCAGCACATCCGCCTGCTGAAATTCTCGATCCCCTCCGTCAAAGTCGGCAGCGTCATTGAATACCATTACAAACTCTATTCCGACTACTTCGCCCACATCGACAACTGGATGATGCAGGACGAACTTCCGATGATATACAACCAGTATAAAATCACCATCCCCCACGCCTACATCTACAACATCGAACTGCGCGGCAAAGACTGGATAACCAGCAAAGCAAAAGAGACCTCCATACACGGAACGACCACCCAACAAAGCGGCATAGCAAAGATAGCGGAAGACTTCTCCATCCCGTCGCGCGAAATGACCTTCACCTCGCAGAACCTCCCCGCCATCCGGCAGGACGAGTCATACTGCTGGTGTCCCGAAGATTATAAAATACAGGTCAGCTTCGACCTGCAAGGCACCCATTTCCCCGGCAGAGAATACGAACCCTTCAGCGAGGAGTGGAAAGACGTGGACAAGCAACTGACCAAGCCCGAAGACGAGCTTTTCGGCAAGCACTTGTCTTTCAACAATCCTTTTAAAGAAGAAGCCATAGCCGCCTTTACCAGCGAAATGACATTCGAGCAGAAAGTCATCACCGCCTTCCGGGTATTGAAGCAAAAGCTCTCCTGGAACGGCAGATACGAGCTTTACAGCAGAGACCTCAACAAAGTGATCAAAGCAGGAAACGGCAGCAATGCCGATCTGAACTTTATCCTCATGGGGATTCTCAAAGACTACGGCATCCGCTCCTATCCTGTCGTACTGAGCCGCCGCTCGACGGGAGTGCTGCCTTTCAACTTCCCTTCGCTCCAAAAGCTGAACACCTTCCTTGTCGCCGCCTACAACAATGACACCCAAGGCTACGTTTACCTCGACAGTTCTATGGAGCTGCCGGCTCTCAATGCGCTGCCGCTCGATTTGTGTGTCAACAAAGCACGTATCCTCTCTCCCGACGAACCGGAAGAGAAGAAATGGGTAGACCTGATCAACCTCAGCAGCAATGTAGCTTTCATGCAAATCAATGCCACCGTGCAGGACGGACAGATCAGAGGACACCGCATGACGCAACTGCAAGGACAGGAAGCGGTAGAATACCAAAAGAAACAGCTCCGCCAGAAGAAAGACTCGCTGATTTTCACTCCGTCGGATGCCGGCAAGGAAAAGTTCGCTTTCAAGAACTTAAAGCAGGAGAACGATGCCTATGACCCCACGCAGATCAAAGAAGAGTTCGACTTCCTGATGGATACCGAAACCACAGGCGGACGGCTTTACGTCAATCCGATGGTCTTCCCGCAACTGGAGCGGAATCCGTTTATCCAGACGGAGCGCATACTCCCTGTCGAATTTCAGTACCCGTACAAATACAACCTGGTATGCACGCTTATGCTTCCCGACGGATACGAGGTAGAGGAGATACCCGAGTCGTATTCCGTCAGAACCGATGACGGAAAGTTGCAATGCAGGTACATGATTCAGAGGACTGACAACAAAGTCGTCCTCAACTATGTATTCCAGTTGCGGACACACATTCTCCTTCCCGACCAGTACAGCCAGCTACAGGATATATGGACCAAAGTAATCGAGAAGAATCAGGCACTGATCGTTCTCAAAAAGATATAGATTTTCTTCACCACAAACAACTGAATGACGATGAAAACAGCACTGATTTGGATTCTTTTACTGCTAGGGTGCCAAGGGTTCGCCCAGCAGACAGCGACAGACAGTTTCAAGCCCAGCATGAAATACGGCAAACCTTCGGAAGAAGAACTCGCCATGACCACCTACGCGCCGGACACCTCCGCGACAGCGGTCGTGCTCTATTCGAAGTGCGAAGTCCGCTATGACCTGTTAGCCAACAATTTCCGCATCCTCTACAACTATGAGGTCAAAATCAAAGTACTTAAATCCGAAGGAGCGTCCTATGCCGACATCCGGATTCCCTACTACTCCAACGAAAGCAATGCCGTCATCACACTGAAAGAAAGCATCAGCCAACTTGACGCTTCGGCCTACAATATGGAAGGCGGAGAGATGGTACGCACCAAGATGAAGCGCGACCTGGTCTTCACGGAACGCATCAACAAACAATACATGCAGCTCAAATTCTCGATACCTGCCGTCAGGGAAGGAACCGTATTCGAATACAAATACCAGCTGAGTTCCGACCTCTACTACAGCATCAACCTGTGGGAGGCGCAAAGAGACATCCCGGTGATCTTCACCCAATATGACATCACCATACCGGAATATTTCAAGTTCAACCTCGACATGCGGGGCCCTCACCCGATGGCGTCCAAAGACGAAACCTCTTCTCTTACGTTTCTCCTCAGCCTCCCGGGCGGACAGACAGAAATGCTCAGCTGCAACGGCCGCCACATGATATTCACCGGAGAACACCTCCCCGCCCTGCGTCCGGACAACTATGTGTGGTGTGCCAACGACTATATGAGCAGCGTATATTTCGAACTCCGGGGAGTGGACTTTCCGGGATCGTTCTACCGGTCTTTCACCCACACCTGGGAGGAGATCGACCAAATGCTGCTACAGGACGAAGACTTCGGCGCCATGCTCAAGATGCGCAACCCTTACCGGGACGAGATGGCTTCGCTGTCACTGGACCAACTGCCCGACCGTCAGAACCGGATCGCTGCCATCTACACCTTCCTCAAACAGAAAATATCGTGGAACGGCCAATACGGGCTATACGGCAACGAAGTGAAGAAAGCGGTCAAGAACGGGACAGGCAGCAACGCAGACATCAATTTCATCCTGATGAGCATGCTGCGTGACGCGCAGATTCCCTGCTATCCGGCAGTGATGAGCCGCAAAGACAGGGGCATCCTCCCTTACAGCTATCCTTCGATACAAAAGCTGAACACCTTCATTGTCGGCATCGCCGATACGGACAGCACACTGGTATTCCTCGACGGCTCGGTGATCAACGGCTACATGAATACCCTGCCGCCCGTACTGATGGTAAACCGCGCACGCCTCATCAGCGAAACAGCCGGAGGCAGATGGATGAACCTGAGCAAACTCGGCAAAAACCAGATACGCGCCACCGTCAGAGCGCAGATTCATCCGGACGGACAGATCACGGGCGACCGCAACGCAGTGTATATGGGGCAGTATGCAGCCAACCTCCGCAGACGTTATTACGCGGCAAAAGACAGCACGGAATATATCAATCAGCTGGAAACGGAAGAAAACATCAAAGTCAAGAAGTTCGAGACCAGAGAACTGAACGTCTTCTCGCCCAGAATAACGGAATTCCTCGATTTTGAAAAACAGGCGACGGTGAATGACGACCTTATCTATGTCAATCCCATGATTTTCCTGCACGTCAGCAAGTGTCCGTTCATTCAGACAGAGAGGCAGTTGCCGCTCGAAATGCCATATACCGAACATATCCTGCAGGCAACGATGCTGACCATCCCGGAAGGCTATGCGGTAGAAGAACTTCCCAAACCGCTCAATCTCAAAACGGAAGACGGACAAGACATCGTCCGGTACAACATCAGCCAGTCGGGGAACACAATCAACGTGACATATACATTCATTGCCAACAAGTTACTCCATCTCGCTACCGAATACCCAACGGTCAAAATGTTCTGGGAAAACGTCGCCGAGAAGAATAACGAATTGATAGTGCTTAAGAAACAATGATAATAACATGAAGCTGATGACCCATTATTCGCGAACCAAACTATACGGACTGCTCTGCACTTGGCTCTGCTTTTGCCTCCTGCCTGTCCGTGCCCAGGACATAGCCTCCAATTCCAACTCCCTCATCGTAGACGCGCGGACGGAAGTGATCTGCAAGTCGATGACCCAGTCCGTCGAGAGAGAAACCCGCACCGTCACCATCCTTAATAAGAAGGGACTCGATGCGGCACATTTCTTCTGCAGCTGCGATATGTTCCGTTCGTTGCAGAAGTTCTCCGGAGAGCTTATCAACGCTTCGGGAGAAAGCGTGCGGAAGATCAAAAAATCGGAACTGGTGAAAAGCGAATACAGTTCCTCGCTCACCACGGACGATTATCTTTACTATTACGAATGCAACTATCCCTCCTTCCCTTTCACCGTGAAATATGTGTGGGAAGTGAAATGCAATAACGGACTGATAGGTTATTCTACCTTCATGCCGCAAATGGATTTCAGCCAGGGAGTAGAGAAGGCTTCCTACCGCATCGAACTGCCTGCCGGACAGCAATGCAGATACCGGACACTGAACACTGACGGGAAAAATATCCAAGTGAAGGAATCCACCGGTCCCGAAGGACAGCAGATTCTGGAAGTGTCCGCCGCCCAGTTGCCGCCTATCGTGAGCGAACCGTTCGGACCCAGCTTTGCCGAACTATTCCCGCGCGTATATTTCGCCCCTTCCGCTTTCAGTTTCGACAAGAAGCAGGGCGACATGAGCACATGGCAAAAGTACGGAGAGTGGCAGTACAGCCTTCTCAAAGACCGCGACCTGCTCACCGAACCGTTCAAAAGCAAGCTGCACGAACTGACAGCAAACTGCACAACCGACCGCGAAAAAGTGAAAGCCGTCTACGATTATCTGGCAAAGACCACCCGCTACGTCAGCATCCAACTGGGTATCGGAGGATTGCAGCCCATTACCGCCACCGACGTCTGCCGCACCGGATTCGGTGACTGCAAGGGACTTTCCAACTACGCCCGTGCCATGCTGAACGAGCTGGGTATCCCGTCCACCTATACGGTGATCAGCACCACCAACGAACGGCTGCTGCCCGACTTCTCCAGTGCCAACCAGATGAACCACGTCATTCTGCAAGTGCCTCTCCCGCAAGATACACTCTGGCTGGAATGCACGAATCCGCAGCTTCCTTTCGGCTATGTCCATCAGGACATTGCCGGACACGACGCCCTGCTCATCCAGCCCACCGGGGGCAGCATATACCGCTTGCCCGCCTATCCCGACTCGCTGAATACGCAACAGATCACCGCACGGATTTCACTCTCGCCCACCGCAGAAGCGAAGATCGAAGTTCAAGAAGTATCCCGGCTATTCCAATACGAAAACGAAGCGGGGATAGTCTACCTGGAACCCAACAAGCAGAAAGACCGCATCCGCTCGGACATCAACCTTTCGCAGGCCGATATCCTGCGCCTGCACATCAGCGAATGCAAAGAGGCAAATCCGTCTATCACATTCGACTATACGGCAAGCAGCAACCAGTACGGAAACAAGACGGGAAACCGCCTGTTTATCCCCGCCAATGTATTTCGCAAAGGGTTCAGCGTACCGCATATCACAAAGCGCACCCACCCCATCCACGTCAATTTCGGTTACTCGGATGCCGACAGCATCCGCATTCAGCTTCCCGAAGGATATACCATTGAAGGGCTTCCGCGACCGGCTGACCTGAAAAGCAAATTCGGCAATTTCCATTCTTCGGTTCGAGTGAATGAGAACGAGATATGGATTGTTCACAACCTGTTTATGCGCAAAGGGATTTATGCTCCCGAAGAATATGCGGCCTTCCTCGACTTCCGGAAACAAGTAGCAGAGCAATATAACGGGAAAATCATACTAAAGAAAAAACCAAATTAAAGGAAAAATGAAAATACACAAAAAAACAGACCTCCCTGCACGGGACGGTAAAGAAGAATTTTCTCTCACGGTACTAACCTGCGATAAACGCGGAATAACCAATCTTGGTTACTATAACTTTGACACTGAAGACTGGGGCTTTTTTATGGATGATTATCCTGAGTACAAAGATACTGATTTTGTATGGATCTATCCACCGGAAGAACAGATGAGAAAGTTTTTGATAGAATCATCCAATGCCGAAGATAAATCGGCTGTTCCTTCAGCAAAGGAAAGTTGGTATAAAAAGAAAATACAACCTATTAAAAAGAAAATCAGTCTGGCTTTCAAGAAAAAATAAAAGTGTACCTTTGCGGCTCTAACATAACAAAAGTCGAAAGAAGACATTGGAAAATAAAAGATATAATAACGTCGAAGAATGGGCAAACACGCTCAGTCACGGGGCAGGTATTCTGCTTGGAGTCATAGCCGGGTATTTCTTGCTCTCGAAAGCGGCGGCCAGCACCGAACCGGACTGGGCGGTGGCTTGTGTATCCGTTTATCTGTTTGGCATGCTTTCTTCTTATGTCAGTTCCACATGGTATCACGGCAATCACCCGGGCAGATTGAAAGAGCTGCTTCGCAAATTCGATCACGGGGCGATCTACCTGCACATTGCGGGAACGTATACGCCGTTCACACTGCTTGTCATGAGGCATGCCGGAGGTTGGGGCTGGGGCATTTTCTCTTTTGTCTGGCTGTCGGCTATCGTCGGCTTCATACTGAGTTTCAAGAAACTGAAAGAACACAGTAATCTGGAAACGGTTTGCTACGTAGCCATGGGAGCCAGCATTCTGGTGGCCATGAAACCTCTGATGGATAACTTAACAGAGATGGGAGCCGCCCCGGCCTTCTGGTGGCTGATAGGCGGGGGAGCTTCGTATATCATCGGGGCGGTGTTTTATTCGCTGCGCAAACCGTACATGCATGCCACCTTCCATCTGTTCTGTCTGGGAGGAAGCATCGGACATATGATAGCGATCTGGTTGATATTGTAAGTTACAGCAGGTCGTCATTCAACACGAAAATCTCCTCCACCGGAACTCCGAAATAACGTGCTATCTTCAGCGCAAGAACCGTAGAGGGGATGAACTTTCCTGTCTCTACCGTATTTATTGTCTTACGGGTCACTCCAATAGCTACAGCCAGCTCTTCCTGACTGATGTTCTTCATCGCCCTGTACACCTTTATTTTATTCAGCAGTTCTTTATTTTCCATCTTTATAGGGATTATACAGAAGCAGTCTTCTTATTTCCGAGATAAGCACAGTCACGGTCACTATAATCAGCGCACCCATACGTACCGAAAGATTAAAAAAATCTCCAAAACAATACACTAACAATCCCATTTGTATAGCCGCATAAAAGCCTGCAGTCAAAGCCTTGAAATTGTATTCCGAATAAATTTCACTATCCAAAGCTCCCATCAACTTCTTATCTTTTTTTATTCTTTCCAGGACATCGGCAGCCCTTATAGCCGCAACAACAAACAGCAAAACTGCAAATACAAATATATACCATATTCCTCCTATAAACCCCTTGCTGCTGGTATCCAGACAGAATGTCTCCCATATTAATACTCCCAAAAGCAACGCCGATGCAATAGTCCGGACCAATAGAGCATTAAACCTTTTAATCTCCATCTTTTCAATCGTAAAATTTTCCATAACCATAGAATTTAGTCCATATTCTTATCTTCAAGTTTCACCCATAGGTTCCAAAAAGAAACCTTTAGGTTACAAAAATAGTTATTAAAAACTATATTCCAAGCAATCATCCATCTATTTTTTTATTCTCCCGTTTTCATTGAACTACCTATTTCTTTCGCTGTTCATACCTTTCATCAATTTATTATTAAAACAGTGAGTACTTTTCTTGTCAACCAACGTCATTCTTTTAAATATAAAAAAATACACGAATAAAACGTTTTAGATATATTATCGCTGATAAATGCTTGCTAGACGTCGACAGACAGTTACCAGCCATTATGAATTAAACAAAAATTTTAATGGAAAGAAAAACAAAATTTCTCATCTTTACAGGGATGCTATCCGTCACAATTCTCGCAGGATGCCTAGAAAATGATGAGACACAAACAGAAAACTCTGGTTCTGAAATTACAGTAGCAGAAGCACAGAAAAGTTTTGAATCTTCAGCGAAAACGTTCCATCTCTCTCCTAGCGAAGTAACGAGAAAGGCTGACGAAGAACTATTATCTATTCCTCTTTGGGCCAAAGCATCAGTATTAGATTTTGAAAAAAGAAAAATAGTGGAAGTTCCGATAGAAGGCCCCAGTGAATTCATGCACATGAAACAGAATCCAAATGACTCTATTTCTCAAAAAAGACATTGGTGTAATACAGCCATCAGACTAATCGCTGAAAAAAGTACAAATGGAGATATCTTTTTTACAATAGCAAGAATAACTGTCGGAGGCGATTATCTGAAACGTCACAAGAAGAGGCCGTTAAGTGTTAGTTTCAGTACCATAAAAGACTTCAGTGGCATAGTCAGATATTACAGTTTGAATGGAGAGCTAATTTCCGGACGTAAATACGACAAAGGAAAGGTTATTGGCACCATATCGCCTTGCGACTCTACACGAACGATAGCACAAACCAGATCACAAGAGTATGTATGCGAGATGGTGGAAGTTGAACATTATAAATATTACTGTACCGATACCTATCTTGGCGGTGAGTTGATACAGACAACCTGTGAAGAGGTAGACAGTTGGACTGAATGGGAAGAACAATGTGAGTGGGTGGATGTTCCTGACGTAGTCTGCCCCAACTGTGGAGAGAACCCATGTATATGTGGACAAGGAGGAGGTACTACAGATCCGGAAAATCCTGTTGAAACCGTTTATACCGCCGAGTTAAAAAGGGACAAAAAGAGTATTAATCTACTCGATAATTATGGTTTTTCTGTAAGTATAAAACCAACACAACCAGCCAACACAAAGATAGAGTTTAGAATTGGCTGGAAAGATCAATCTGATACAAAATATTGGATTTTACAAACTGGAACAATATTACGATGTGATCTACTAGCTTTAAAGCCTGGAAAATGGGACATTTATGCTTGTATTACAATTGGAAACAGTGAGATTAAAACACAAACACAAAGCATCGAAGTACAATTCCCTAACGTTATTAGTATAGAAAAAGCCACCCAAAGCCATATGGATGCTATATGGCAAGATACAAAAAATGCAGCTTCAAGTGCCGGAAGGCGTGAAAAAGGATTTTGGATATATATCAATACGACAACACGACAATATGAATATGGTGCTACTATTACTGGAGAATTGGTTCAAGGATCGATAGGAACACACGGAAGTGTCCCTCTTTATGAGAGTACATATAAAGTAGATGAAGCACCGGATTCTCCATTATTAGGAGGAAAATATTATATTGCTTTTTTCCATGCTCACACCCCTTTAACGTATTGTACAGATGGTGGATCAAGACAAACAGGACCATCAAGTACTGATAGTAATTGGGCATATAATGATGGAAAAATTCCAGCTCTTGTATATGACTATGTTGGCATAAATAATGGAAAATATTATGAAATCATTGCTGGACATTCTATTAATGCCTCAGCCAAAGTTTACCGAACAGGTCCAACAAAACGGTCAACTCCAACAAATTAAGAACTAAATCAATAAAGTTATGAAACAGATTAAAAAAATCCTTTTATTGACATCTATTCTTTTGGGATATACGATTACAGTATTCTCACAAAATTTAGACAATATTCCAACAGAGAAACGCGATTCACTCCTTAAAGCCAAGAGCAAGGAAATCATACTAAGATACGGACCTGGATATTACCGAGAGTATAAGGCTCCTACAATCGAACGAATAGTAGTACCACCCAGTGAAACTAATCCGGAAGGGATAAATGTGGGTAGAGCTTATTACATGATTACATATTGGTATGATAAAACAAAAGAACGATTGGAAGAAGATTTTGCGGCAATAGTTCGAATTTGGGCGGATACGGGAGAACCGGCAGCAGTTTTGTTCGGTTGTAACTATGGTTATATTCTTGATAGAAAAAAGACGCGTAGTTCAAAAGAGCAACCTCCTATTCCTTATGTGCAGAGTAACTGGTAATAATACTCTCATTAATAAATTGAGTAGTTAAAAGCATTGCATATGCTTTTAACTACTTGTATTCAGAATCAATCAATTAAAGTACTTTTTTATTTACGCCTATAAAGAAAATAAAATTAACCAATAACCCATGCAACGAATATTATCAATACTTTTATTTCTAACTATCTACATCACTCTATGTGCACAGAATCTGGATAATCTTCCAACAGAGAAACGTGATTCACTCCTTAAAGCCAAGAGCAAGGAAATCATACTAAGATACGGACCTGGATATTACCGAGAATACAAGGCTCCTACAATCGAACGAATAGTAGTACCACCCAGTGAAACAAATCCGGAAGGAACAAATGTGGGGAGAGCTTTTTATACGATCATATATTGGTATGACAAAACAAAAGAGCGATTGGAAGAAGACTTTGCTGCTAAAGTCAAAATCTGGGCAGACACGGGAGAACCGGCATCAGTTTTATTCGGTTGTAACTACGGCTATATCCTTGATAGGAAAAAGACTCGTGATCCCAAAGAGCAACCTCCTATTCCTTATGTGCAGAGTAACTGGTATTAATATTTTATTAAAAGGATAGAAAGACACACAATAAAAACCGTGGGATATATTCGGATAAATATGAAATCACAAATATTCATCATACTATTTATACTTTTGCTTCCAATAGTTTATGCTTCATCCGACAAGTTATTTCATTGGGAGACAACAATCTCTTATACCTTGGCATTGTTGTGCTTAGTTTTGTTGACAAAAACGATTAGTAGCAAAAGAAAACAAACGATATCAATCACAATTTTAGATATAGCCATCACTCTTTACTTTTTGTATAACCTCATTCTGATATATGCAACAGACTCTTCATATATAGGAAATTCAGATATTTGTAAATGGGGGACAACCATCGGAGTCTACATACTAATCTGTAGATTGCAAAATAAAAAAGTAGTATTCTATGCATTAGTCTTCTCCGGCACTGAAGAAGCAATGACTGCCATCGGACAGAAACTGAGTCTATTGGATAGTGGACACACACAATTTGAGGTCACCGGACATCTGGGAAATCCCGGACCATTAGGCGGCTATCTGGCCGTTTGCCTGATCATTGCATCTTATCTGTTGTGGGAGAGATACTTGAACAAAAAATGGTGGTCGATATCCGGATTGACGATTGCCGTCACACTTATGACCATCGGACTTATATTAGCAGATTCACGTGCTGCCATCATGGGATTAGTGGCCGGCTGCACTCTCTTGCTCTCATCCCATTACTCCTTATTCAGAAAATATAAAAAGACGATCCTCATCACAAGTACGTCCTTTCTTCTCTTATTCGGAGCACTACTCTATCTGTATCGTCCACAATCGGGCAATGCCCGTTTGCTAATATGGAAAGTCTCTTCAGAAATGCTGACCGACCGCCCCTGGTCAGGGCATGGAGTTGGTTCATTTCCCCGACAATATATGTTTTATCAAGCCCATCATTTTGAAAACAATAACCATACAGAAGAGATGATGGTAGCGGACAATGCAGCATACCCCTATAATGAATTGTTGCACTTAGCCATAGAAACGGGTATCCCAGGACTATTATTCGCATTATTTGTTATTGCAGGCGTATACATGAAAAGCGATTCTCAACACCCACCCCAGCCAATAGCAAGAGCCGGAATAACAAGCTGGCTGCTCTTTTCCATGTTTTCCTATCCAACCGATATATTTCCCGTTCTGTTATTGTTTCCTTTATTATCGGGCTGTTTACATTGCAGAAGCATATTGTCCTGTAAAACCAACCGCTTGTCCGTCATTTCACTATCCGCAATGTATCTGACAATAGGTATATGGGCATATACTCAAGGACATCTTTATCAGAAAGCCTCCTATGAATTATCTTTTTTATCCAAAGAAAATAATACTAAGGCATTGGAATTTGCCAATACTTATCACTCTCAACTGAAGTCCAACATCAAATTCAATATGCTCTATGCCGGATGGTTAGCCAAACACTCCTGCAAGCCTGAAGACATACCTAAAATAATAGAAATTATTCCGGGTACAGAAACTTATTGTTGGTTAGGCGATTATTACCGGAGAATAGGGATGAATGAGCAAGCGGAAGAAGCCTATCGAATAGCCTCATTCATGGTCCCTACCCGACTGAGACCTCAATATAAACTCTGGCGCCTGTATCTGGAAAAAGGAGATACTGTGAAAGCGGTTTGGACTGCCAGACAAGCACTCCACCAACCATTAAAAGTTGAAAACTCTTTTACCATAAATGCAAAATCAGAGTTAAACGACTATTTACTCAAAACAAGAAATCTTTCAAAATAAAGCAAGATGTACCGAATTTATCAAACCTTATTTTGTGCGTTTGTCCTCATTGGATGTAGCACACAACCTTCAAAGCTTGAAAAAGCTTTGGAATTAAGCGGTGAAAACCGACATGAGCTAGAGTACGTACTGTCTCATTACTCTCAAAGTACATCGGACAGCCTGCAGCTAAAAGCCGCCATCTTCCTGATCGAAAATATGCCGGGGCATCATATGCTGACAAATAAGTCCATTACCCGATACATTAATACGATGGATTCCTTATATCCCGACATGTCGAATGTGATGAAAAAGGCAGTTTATAACATTCCACTCAAAAATCTGAACAGGCATGGAAAACTGAAAAAGATAGAAGATATTGAGGTCATTAAAGGTAACTACCTGATTCAGCACATTGATAACTCTATACAAATGTGGAACAAATGCTTTTGGCTCCGCCAATTATCCTTTGAAGACTTCTGCGAGTATATACTACCTTATAGAACTGCATACGAGCCACTTCTTCAAAGCGATTCCACCCTGTATTCGTGGAAAACAGTATTGGAAAGCTTTAAATACTACCACTATGTCCCGACTTCCATATCCGATGTAAAATCCATCCAGCGAAATTTACTTGGACACAGTGATGATATGTACTTCCGCGGTATCAAAATTCCGACTCTGTCCGACTCGAATTACAAATTCGACTGTCTGGACGTATGTTATTATGAATTAAGCCGGCTGCGTACAACAGGAATTCCTGCTGCCATTGATTTCATTCCCGGCTGGTCCTATCGAAATGGACAACATTATTGGCGTGTCACAATAGACCCTATCTATGCGAATGATAATAGCAGAGACATGCAGAATCCCAAGACAGCAAAGGTATATCGTATGAGTTATTCCCACAATCCTATACCTGTTTCGGATGGAAAAGACTCCATTCCTCCACTCTTCCAGAATCCTTTTATAAAGGATGTCACACAGCAATATATCAAGGTATCTGACATCGAAGTCGAATGGAAGAAATCATCCGATTCCACTCCCCTTTATCTATACTTGTCAGTTTTCAATGACTTGGCTTGGAAACCGATAGCGTGGAGTGCAGTAAAAGAAAACAAAGCGTCCTTTCAGAATATGGGACGCGACATCGTATATCTCCCCACCTACTATAACGGTGGATGCATCATAAATAACGGATTTCCTTTCCTGCTGGATATAAATGGCAAAGTACGAAATCTTATTCCGGACAAAAAACACCCGATCCATTTAAAAATAACACGCAAATATCCGTTGAATGATTACAAAATGGATTGGGCGGAAAGTTTAAAAGGATGTTATATAGAGGCATCCGATCATCCGGACTTCAAAAATGCAGATACAATATACACAATCACCCGAACCAATCCGGACCTTAACTACGATACAATCATACTTAAGCAACCGGCTTCCTATCGTTACTGGAGAATATGCAAACCCAATCAGATAATCATGCTTGGTGACTGGCAGTTTTTTGACAGTAATCTAAAACAAATCAAAGGCAAAGCAATGGGCTCGAACGAAAATGACAGATCTGTATTCAATGCTTTTGATAATGATATATTAACTTTCAGTGCTTCGGCATCATGGCTGGGAATAGATTTGGGGGAAAGAGCAGAAATAAAAATGATGAAATATATACCAAGAACAGATGGTAACGGCATTACTTCCGGTCATGAATATGAATTATCATTTTATGACGAAGAAGGCTGGAAAACCATCAGCACTCAACAAGCTACCGGTGAGTCAATAGAATTCAACTCCGTCCCAAGCGATGCCCTATTCTGGCTAAAGGACAACACCGATGGAAAAGAAGAACGTATTTTTACTTATGAAAACGGACAGGTGATCTTCTGGTAATGTTGTGCGTACCTGCACTGAAACGAAACAAACATAATCCCGGATTTGTTATTTATAGAGAGACTCTAAAAATGCAAGAACAATGAAATGGGAAAACCAACTGATAAAAGACCTTCAATGGTCGAATGAAATTACCAACAGAGAAGCCAAAGAACGTGTGGCACGCGAGATTGCCGCCACAGCCAAAGCTGGCGACATAATAGGAGCCGGCTCCGGCTCCACCGTCTACCTCACTTTGTTCGAACTGGCCAAGCGGATTCACGAAGAGCACCTGCCTCTGGAAGTGGTCCCCGCCTCCCAGGAAATCTCCATGACTTGCATCCAACTGGGCATCCCTCAAACCACCCTCTGGAACAAACGTCCCGACTGGACATTTGACGGGGCAGACGAAGTGGACCCCGACCACAATCTGATAAAAGGGCGTGGCGGAGCCATGTTCAAAGAAAAGCTGCTGATCAGGAGCAGCGGCAAAACCTTTATCATCGTCGATCCCAGCAAACTTGTCAACCTGCTGGGCAGCAAATTCCCCATACCGGTGGAAGTGTTTCCGAATGCACTGCCATACGTCGAAAAAGAACTGTACCGTCTGGGAGCCTCCAAAATTTCATTACGACCGGCCCATGGTAAAGACGGACCTATTTTGACAGAAAACGGAAACTTCATCCTCGACACCTGTTTCCGTTATATTGACGCTTCACTGGAAGAACAGCTGAAAACAATCACGGGCGTTATTGAAAGCGGACTTTTCATCAATTACGACATAGAAGTAGTTGTAGCCGGATAATATAAAAGAAAGAGCGCGAAAGAAACGCTATTTTTAACACTTTAAGCTTCTTTACAACCGGTCTATCTTTGCAGCCGACTTAAAGAACCGACTATTCTGCATTCTGTAAATAGTGAAAGCACTATCCTCCCTTCTTTATCTCATACTATCGATTTATCAATAAAAACAAAAAAAGTAGTATGGAAAGACAAAACTCACTGCAAAGCAAAAATTTACAATTTCATTTTTCTTTTTTTAGAAACACCTGGAGCAAAGAATCAACCATCGTCACCCTACACAACCTTTACCTGCAAACCATCAGCTCACTCTGGAAGGCACAAACCGAATGCTACCGGAAACTGCAAGACCGTCCCGACCGCAGCAATGAAGCCAAAATGGTAAAAGGCGCCATGCCTGTCGTCATCATCGAGGGCATCTGCCGCCCGCATTGCAGTCATGCCGCAGCCAATCTGGAAAAGATGAGCGGACTAGCCATGTACGACCTCGACCACCTGAACGAACGGACATCTGCCGTCAAAGCCCTTTTCCGTGCTCTCCCCTACGTGCCTTACACACAGACCAGCATCTCCGGCAGAGGGCTCAAAGTCATCGTATTTCTCGACGCCCGTACCCCGGAAGAGTATCCCCTCGCCTACGCTATCTGCCGGCAGACACTGGAACAAATCGCCGGACACCCGTGCGACGGACAATGCGCCCGCATCACCCAGCCCTGCTCTTGTGTGTGGGATACCGACGCTTACTACAACCCTGCCCCCGAACCCTACCCGTGGCGTGAAGAACTTGCCGCCAATCCTTCGCTGGCCCATCTGCTCCAAACTAAAAACAATTACGGCAGCGGCAACCATGGCAACAACAAGGATAATAACAACGGAAAAGCCTCTCCTATCCCTCCCCCTACCGAAGCCTGCGGATACATCGAAGCTTTCGTCCGCCACTTCGCCCAGTACCATCCCTGGCAAAAAGGCAATCGCCACGAATCCATGCTGGCAATGGGAAGAAGCGCACGACGTAAGGGATTTTCGAAAGAGGAGGTTGAAAAATTAACATCTGTTATGTCAGTAGAAATCGTGGGAAACGGCTATACGCTGCAAGAGCTGCAAAAAGACTTATCAGCTGGATATCAATACGTTGACCTGTCTTACATTCCCCAAGAGACTCCCCGTTCACTGACAGTACTGACAACTGACACCTTTATGCCTGTTTCTGTGGAAAACGACCAGGGAAAAGAAGAAGAATTGTCCATAAAAAATGAAGAATTACGAGGTTCCACCCCCTGCATTCCGGACGAAGTATACGCCAACCTCCCCGATTTTCTGAAAGCAGCCTTGATACCCGCACGAACACAACGCGAACGTGATATGCTGCTTCTGGGATTGATTGCCAACTTAAGCGGCTGCCTCCCTCTTGTCCGCATCAATTTCGACCAGCGCTTTTACAGCCCTCATCTCTACATCCTGATCATCGCTCCTTCCGCCACCGGCAAAGGGCTTCTCACATTGGCAGGTATGCTTCCGCGAGAGATCGAAAACTATCTGAAAGGAGAAAACAAACGGAAAAAGGATACCTACGAACGGGAGCTCATGGAATGGGAACGAAGCAATCAATGCTTCAAGAAGGGGACGCAGACCGCAGGAGCATCCACTCCCGGCCCGAAGCCCGAAGCACCGGAATATTACCACTTATGCGGTGCTCCCAGCACCTCCAAAAACCAAATCATCCGACGGCTGAAAAATAATGGTGACCTCGGACTCATTATCAACGCTACCGAACTGGACATGATCTCCGGTGCCATCAAACAGGATTACGGCAAGCACGATGACGTATTCCGTGCCGCATACCATCATGAATCGGCAGCCACAGACTACAAAGTAGACGGTGAGCTCATCTTTGTTGAAGTGCCGCGCCTGGCACTCTGCCTGTCCGGCACGCCCAACCAACTACCCAACTTCATGCACTCTATGGAGAACGGACTTTTCCCCCGTTTCACCATCTACACCTGTGGGGCACGATGGAAATATCGTTCGGCAGCCCCCATCAAGGGGAAAAAAGACTATGTCACTCTCTACAAAGAATTTAGTCTGCAAGTACTGGAGATGTACTACTTCTTTCAGCAGTCGCCTACGGAAGTCACGCTGACCGACAGCCAATGGGAGGAACATACCACCTACTTCGACCGCCTGCTCAACGAAGTAGCCAGTGAGCAGGCAGATGCACCGGGCTCTATCGTCCTCCGTGGTGCACTGATGGTGGCACGCATAGCCTCTATCTTCACTGCCCTGCGCAAATATGAAGGTGCCATGCGCATGAAGGAGTACATCTGCACGGACGAAGATTTCCATGCAGCTATGCAGATCGTGCAAACCACCCTCAATCACAGCCTGCTCGTCTCCTCTTCACTGCCGGGAGATGAGGTGAAATCAAAACCTTTGAAATCTTACTTCCGAATCCGGACGGTCGTAGAAAGTCTTCCAACGACTTTTACTTACAAAGAGATCAAAGAGAAAGCACTGACAAAAGGTATTAGTGAAAGAAGCACTTGTAGGTATCTAAAGAGTCTCTTAGAATTAAAATACATTGATAAACAAGAAGATAGATATATCAGAATAAAAGAATTCACAGACAAATAGGCGTTAAGTGTCAGTTGTCAGTGGCAGTAGCCTCAAAGAGCTGATAAATTGGTATAAAATAGATACATCACAAGAGAAGAGGTCCGCAGAAACGGAACAGAAACCGGTACAAGAGAGAAGGGAAACAAGTACCAGAATGGAGAGGAACAAGTACTGGAATGAGGGAAAAGAAGTACTGAAACGGAGCCTGTGATGTACAAGAAATGGACCGGACAAGTACAAGAAGAGAGAAAGAGAAGTACAACAACCTGCTGAATGATATACTGAAAACTGGAAAAAGACGTATGTACGGCAGTAGGGGAAGGTACTTCGTTCCCTCTTTTCAAGGTTCTCCCAAGTGACGGACAATCTGCTCCACTTCCCGACGCAGGAAGCGGTGCCGCCGGCAGTTATATCCGATAGCGTCCAACGCTTCCATCAACGGCTCACATTGCCTGATCCATCTCATCATTGTTTTAAGTGCCGTTTCTTCCGAACGGCCCGGACAATAGAGCAGAGCCAGCTCTGCCTTGTCATAAGCTCTCATTTCAAACTTTTTCTCTTCAAGTAATTCTTCCATAATCTTGTTCTATTAGCATTATTCAATGGTATAAAGGTACTAATAAAAGTTCAATTTGTAAAATAATAAGCGTATTTTATTGGGGTAAATACAGACATTTCCGGATAAAAAAAGATATCTGCGGACATCTGCGGACAAATACAGACAAGCAAAGAAAATAATTCGAACAGGGGGAGCGATTAACCAATAATAAGCAGTATCTTTAGCGGAACAGACGAAATCAAAATGGAAAATCAAAACGATGCATTCAACTATGCATATCTACTCAGACAAGTACAAGCAAGAGTACTACTTGCACAAAAAAGGCAATTTACACAGCCAATGAAGAAATGCTTTCAATGTATTGGGATATTGGCAAATTACTAACCGAGAGTCAAAAACAAATAGGTTGGGGAAACAATGTAGCACTTATGCAAAAAGTGAAAGATATAAAAGCCCGCTACTGGTACATGATCCAATGTCTGAAAAACGGTTGGAGCCGGGATTTCCTTATCGAGGCAATCAAGCAGGACTATTATCATTCTCACGGAGCATTGACCAGTAACTTCGCCGCCACTCTTCCCGAAATACAAGCCAAGCAAGTAAAAGAGACATTAAAAGATCCCTATATTTTTGATATGCTGACGTTCACCGAAGAGTACGACGAAAGAGGTATTGAACTGGGCCTTATCAAACATATCGAAGTATCAGAATAAGATATAGCATAACATAGTCCTGAACCCCAATCAGGAACGAATCGTTCCAATTCCCTGATGTGAACTGAACAGTATTATTCAGCTCGCATCAGGGACTTTCTTTTTAATCCCGTCCTCAAACCACTACAAGAACAGACATCCACGGACATTTCCGGATAAAAAAAGACATCTGCGGACATCAACGGACAAATACAGACATCGCCCATCCCCACTACCGTACTTTTGTCATGTCACAAGCAAGGAACCACTTGTGACCCCAACATTTTATTTTTCAATGATTCAAAAAACTTAAAACAAGAAAAAGATTATGGCAAAAGTATTTTCATTCACCAGCGTGCTCCGCAAGAACATGATGGAAAAAGACAAACCGGACCTGTATTACGCTCTCGCCAAGTCGAGCGGTGAGATTGATATAGACGAAATGGCGGAACGCATCCAGCGTTCGAGTACCGTGAACTGGGCAGACGTAGTGTGTGTGCTGCGTGCACTGCACACGGAGATGATCGACAGTTTCAAGAAAGGAGAGATCGTCCGACTGGGGAACATCGGTTCATTTTATGTTACCTTGCGCAGCAACGGTGTACTCGTCCAGAAGGATGTGAAAGAAGGGTTGATCAAAGGCGCCCGTGTCCGCTTCCGCCCCGGAAAGGAGATTAAAGACGCACTGAAAACGCTGGACTTCAGCAAGTACAAACCGGAAAGCAGCGAAGGAGACAAGACCGATCCGGAAAACCCCAAGCCCAAGCCGGACCCGGACGACGGCGACGAAGAAGCTCCGGACCCGACGGTATAAGGCAACCGTCAATCAGGTATTTACAAATTCCACCAAATCATGAGAAAGATCGATTTAATCGTGATCCACTGCTCTGCAACGCGGGTGGACCGGACACTGACGGCCTTTGACCTGGAGACGCTGCACCGGCGACGGGGATTCAATGGAACAGGATACCACTACTATATCCGCAAAGACGGCACGACACTTCTTACCCGTCCCATCGAACGCATCGGGGCACACGTGAAGGGATTCAATGCGTCGAGTATCGGAATCTGCTATGAAGGCGGTCTGGACTGCCGGGGACGCCCGGCAGACACACGGACACCGGAACAACGTGCCTCCCTCCGCCTGCTGGTGAACCAACTGAAGCAATGCTTCCCCGCCTGCCGGGTGTGCGGACACCGGGATCTCAGTCCGGACCTGAACGGAGACGGGGAGATTGAACCGGAAGAGTGGATCAAGGCATGTCCTTGCTTTGAAGTAAAAAGAGAGTTTTCGGGAAGTAACTAACCATTTAAAAGCATTCGGAAAGGAGGTGTATAAAATTATGGCAATGAAAAAATCTCTTTGGGATATGATTCTCAAAGTAGTCATCGCAGTAGCTTCGGCTGTAGCGGGCGTATTGGGCGCTAATGCGATGAATCTGTAAAATAGTAGCCTTGTGAAAGGGAAGACTTTCTTCCCTTTTCACAAGGTATTAATAGTATCAATCTTTAAAATAATAACATATGAATTATTTATTAAAATATAAACTTATTACTTTATGTATGTCCTGTTGTCTCGTACTTACGGCTCAGGCACAAACAATATTATCAGTAGAGGAAACGATCCAGACTCCGCAAACTCAAAGTTTTGTTCGGTACGGAAATAATCCGGTCGATTTATATACGGGTACAACGGGAGTTTCTATTCCTGTCTATACTTATAAAGATAACGACTTTGAAATCCCCATAAGTTTAGAATATGCATCCAATGGCTTGGTTGCCAATCATCAAACCGGCATTTTAGGGCAAGGATGGTATCTGAATACGGGTGGAGTTATCACTCGTACAGTAGTAGGAATTCCGGATGAGAACCATGATATCGCGATGGCCGGCTATTATGATTACCATCGTTCTGTTCCTGTTAATGAAAGCATAACGAATCCTCTTTTACTCGGAAAGCAATTTCATAACATAAGTACTATTGATGAGCCTTTTGTTTATCTGTATGATCCTTCAAAGCCATCATCGGCTATGTACGAGAGTACTCCGGACATTTTTCACTTCAATTTTATGGGGTATCAGGGTAGTTTTCAGTTTGATGTAAACAAGAAAATATGTATTTACAATACAAACACTGCAAGAGACAACTTTAAGATCAAAGTATTCAATTTTCAAAACAGTCCAATTTCTTCTTTTGAAATCACCACCAATGATGGATACAAATATATATTCGGAGGAGATCAGTCCGGATTATATGATCGGGAATGTAGTATCTCAGAAAAAAGTGTGGAACGAACTGTCATATCCTGGCAGTTAACAAAAATCATAGCACCTAATGGACGAAAAGTATCTTTGATATACCGATCAGGAGACTATACAAGTCGGGGAATCATTAAAAACATGATGCCCTCACCTAATTACAAGATAGTATCGACTCAATCCGGAGGATCGGCTTCATACTATGAATCTAGTACTGTGTCTCAATTTCCTACTTATCTGGAAAGTATCTTAGTGGGGGATGTATGCCGTATTCAACTAGACTATACCTCAAAACAGTCAGAAAAATATGGAGCAGATCGCAATCCACATGATTTGCCTGCACTGCTAAAGTTGTCATCCGTGACGGTCAACTCCCTGTCTCCGACTACAGAACAAATACTACATTGCGATTTAAGCTATCAGTATTCTGCGGATAAAAATAAAGTCTTATTCTTAAAGGAGGTTGATTTCGGAGAAGGGAAGATTTATAAAATGAATTATATAGGAGTAGATGAGTTTCCATCAATATTGGTATTTCCTTTCAATGGCACATGTGCCGTAGATCATTGGGGATATTATAATGGACAGTTATTAATCGGCATCAACAACTTCATTCCTTCTACAACAACAGATAAGGATAAAAAAGAAGTGATAACAAGCAGTCAACGCGAAGCGAATGCTCTATATTCCCAGCTTGGCATGCTCAAACAGATTTCATATCCTACTGGTGGGTATACCACTTATGAATATGAAGGTAATACTTATTCCAAACGTGCAATGGATCAGTACGTCATTCGATCAGTACCAGTCGACAAGCAGACAGGAGGGGTACGAGTAAAAACGATCAGCGATTATACGGAAACCGGTGAGTGCAACCGCCGGGAGTTTACATATCAGAATTTAGACGGAAGCAGTTCAGGCATTTTACTAAAGATGCCTAGATATCGTTTAGATTATACCACAGTGATATCCAATCAGCTCTATTATATAAACAGAGGAAATGTTCAGGATATGGCAACTTATTCCTTGGAGGGTCCTCATATAGAATATGCCAGAGTAGTAGAGAAAAAATCAGATGGTAGTATGACGGAATATAAATATAAAAATTCTTTCGACCCTTTCATTGGTGATTACTCGCAGATAGATGCACTAAGCCTCCACTTCATTCCTGGTCAGCGAATAAATTCTTCCAATTCCGGTATGGCAAGATTTATTCTCTCCCGCCTTCATTCGAATGCCCACAAAAGAGGTCTTCTCGAATCACTCTATACAACATTTAATGGAGATACTATTTATTCAGAAGAATTTACTTATCTGAACCCAGGAGGAAAATGGCATCCTATATTCGGTTATCAAACTGAAAATATCAAAAATGTAAAAACAGCAGGCGACGTATTCTATATTGATGCCATAGAAGTGGTAGATAAAGCACAGATCGGTAGTAAAACGACAAAAGAATATACAAACGGGAAAGTTTTTACAACCCAAAGGGAATACGAATTCAAGTCCTCCCTCGGTCGGCTGAATTGTATATTGACCACTTTGAGCAATGGTGATATATTAAGAGAGCGAATAGAATATCCGGAAGATATGACTACTCCTTCGGATATAGAAAAAATGATGGTGGACTCTTTTCTCACCAGTATGCCAGTAAGAAAAGCACTCACTATTCAAAAAGAATCAGATAGTTTTGAAACAGTAATAAGCGGAGAATATAACAAATATAAAAAATACGACAAGCTAATAAAACTGGAAGAAATAAGAAAAACCGCCTATGACCAACTTCCTCAATGGAAAGACTTTAATCTGGATTTTGTTGATTCCGACTTCCACAATGACGCATACGATTCATGGGGAAACTTAACACGGCAAACAGCTAAAGACAGAAGTGTCACTTCTTACGTTTGGGGATATAATAACCGCTATCCGGTTACCATAGAAAAAGATGGATTGAAAACCCGATATGAGTATAAGCCTTTAATAGGAATGACTTCTGTGACCGATATCAGAGGGATTAAGACTTATTACGAATATGACAAAGCAGGACGGCTCCAGTGTGTGAAGGACAATGACAAGAATGTTATCTCTCGGTATGATTACCATTACGGTTCAGAAAATAATAATTAAATAAAGCTTATGAATTATGAAGAATATATTTGCTTTAATGCTTTTATTGCCGATTTGCTCGGCTTTATCGGGAAATGAGAATCTTCCCTTTACAACAACTAACGCAGACTCGCTGAATGTCAACAGGAGCTTTGTCCATACACAAACGATGCTTTCTCCCAATGCCGATTCCATGCTTCAGGAGTTTCAGTATTTTGATGGATTAGGTAAGCCTATTCAAACTGTATCTCAAGGAATTTCTCCCACAAAAGGAGATTTGATATCTACTTCTGCGTATGATTCTATGGGCCGGATATCCAAAAAATGGTTACCGCTTCATGCTCAAGGAAACAACGGAGCTTTTCTTTCCGATCCTTTCAACAGTACTGTAAAACAGTATGCAGACAATGTTCCTTATCAATATACCGAGTACGACCACTTTCCCGAAAGCAGAATTATACTTCAGCAAGATGTGGGAGAAGCATGGAAAAGAAATCCTGTTCATACACAATATTTAGCAAACGATACGACTTCAGCCTTAAACTGCATCCGTTATCAAATTAATGATGAAGGGACTTTATCTGAAGAAAGTGTATATGATCCGGGAGAACTGCGAGTAATACAGACTACGGATGAAGACGGAAAGTCATTATACACATTCATAGACAAAGAAGACAGGACTATTCTGAATCGGGAAATGGATGGATCAAAACAGTATGATACGTATTATGTGTATGACATTAAAGGGAATCTATGTTATGTATTGCCTCCCATGTATCAGGAATCTCATGATTTGAGTTTGTATGCCTATCAATATAGTTATGACAACCGCAATCACTGTATCATGAAGAAAAAACCCGGAGACACCAACCGCTATGCTTATGACAAAGCTGACCGATTAATATTTCTCCAAAATCGACTTCAACAACGGCAATTTGAATGGATATTCTCCGTCCCCGACCAAAAGGGACGCGAGGTGATAAAGGGAATTGGCATTAGTTCGTCACTCAACGCCCCGGCAATCTCAAATGTATTAGTATATGCCGAACGACACCAAGGAGGAGGTGCCATGGACACCGGCTATATTATTCATGATCTGTTAGGAATGGTTTCTACTAACCCTAAAGAGGTGAACTATTATGATGATTATAGTTTTCTTGCAGACTTCGAAAGTCAGCCTACACGGTTATCCCTAGAATATAGCTTTAAGGATTTCCCATCATGGTTGAAGAATAAAGAAAAAGAGTTTTCTGTTCCTACTTTAAATCCTGTCGGATTACAGTCAGGGAAACGTTCCTATCTAGATAACAATAACTATCTATTAACAGCCCTCTATTATGATAAAAAAGGACGTATAATTCAGCAACGAGGAACAAACCATCTGGGAGGATATAATATCGATTTTTATTCTTATACTTTCACGGGATTAACAAAAGGACACGTTCATCTACATCTCGATTCTGACAAAAACACTGTAATAACAGAGTATTACGACTATGTATATGACAATGGAGAACGGTTGAAACAAGTGATATATCGTCTGAATGGCGAACAAGACACCATATTATCAGAAAATGAATATGACAATCTGTGCCGGCTTAAAAGCGTGAAGCTGAATAATGGAACAACAGCTTTAACCTACGATTACAACATTCGTAATTGGATGATAAGTATTGACAGTCCGTTCTTCAAACAAAAGTTGCACTATACAGACGGGGCAGGAACCCCCTGTTATAATGGAAATGTCAGTAGTATGACTTGGCAGACTGCTTCGTCAGGAATATCCGGGTATAAATTTAGTTATGATGGTTTAAACCGAATGAAAGATGCAATATACGGAGAAGGGAATAATCTCAGCATGAATTTAAACCGTTTCAACGAACAAATAACCGGTTATGATAAAAATGGAAATATTCTGGGCTTGAAACGTTTCGGTCAAACATCACAGAATGATTATGGTTTAATAGATGATCTCTCACTGAGTTATAATGGCAACCGTTTGCTCTCTGTTAAAGACAATGCTGCAAATTCGGCATACGCAGGTAGCTTCGAATTTTCAAACGGTGCTGACAAATCTGTAGAATATTCCTATGACATCAGTGGCAATCTAAAAAGAGATTTAAACAAAAAAATTACTGATATCCAATATAATTACTTAAATTTGCCAAGCCTCATAAAGTTTGAGAACGGAAGTAACATTTCTTATCTCTATAGTCCGGAAGGAGCCAAACTTCGTACTACACATGTGACAGATAAGGATACACTTATTACAGACTATTGCGGCAACGTGATCTATGAAAATGGAATTCCTGTCAAACTGCTGACAGAGGTAGGATATGTAACCCTTGCGGATGCTGTTCATCACTATTTCTTGCAAGACCATCAAGGAAATAATCGGGTGGTTATAGACGAGAATAATAATGTAGATGAGGTTAATCATTATTATCCGTTCGGAGGAGTATTCGCTTCGACTTCATCTGTCCAACCTTTTAAGTATAATAGCAAAGAATTGGACAGAAAGAATGGATTGGATTGGTATGATTATGGGGCAAGAATGTATGATGCAGCGTTGGGAAGATGGCATGTAGCAGATCCGTCAAGTGAAAAGAATTATTCAAATACTCCTTATGGGTATTGCTTTAATAATCCAGTTACACATATAGATCCGGACGGCAAACAAGGAGTAGCGATCCCGACACCCTATGGTCCTCTCCCGTTCTATTACCCTTTGACGAGAACTCAAAGCTATAACTTGCCTTCAGATCAACAAATAATGAGGCATACATCAGACAAGTTCGCGGAGTTAGGGCAAATGATTACAGATGCGCCTAAGATGTCTTATACCTTTGGCTCTCTCTTGTATTATCAGGTAAAGAGCGCTGTCAGTCCTGAATACAATCATCAGAGGAAAAGAGACAGAAAAGCTAAAGAAAATTTAGACAAGAATCAGGCAAACGTAGCAAACAGTATAGATACCAACGTGTCAGGAATGATGCCTAATGGCGATCCGGCTCCTAAAAGGGATCCTAATGATAAAAGTAAAATAGGAAAAGCAGGAAAAAAAGTTTTAATAGGTTCGGGTATAGCCAGAACAGCTTTAGAATTAACAACTCCCGATCCTACTCAAGATGCATATGATGCTCATACTAATCAAGTTGTCGGAAAGGAAGAATATTCTACAAACTATATAAGAGATATTTTTGAATGGATAATAGAACAACTTAAAGATTAACACATTAAACAATATATGGGAAATATTTTTATAGAAATATTCAAGAAGATAACCATACTCAACAGCATTTTAATGATTATCTATTGTTTTTTTCATCCTGACTTAGGAGAATTTGAGTTTATGTTTATTATCATGATATTATTATTAATTTCATGGATAATATGGTTGATAGGTAAGATATTAAATTACTTTGAGAGGAATAAACATCCAAAGGGAAAGGAAGTAGAAACTAATGATATTATTCAAACAGCTTGTTTCAAGTTTCATCAAAACATTGATATGTTATATTATTACTGTGCAGCAGCATATATTATTTTCTTCGCTCGAAAATCCATATATATTGATTATTTAATGCTACTTTTACTAGGATTATTTCTTGGAAATCGAATAGCAATAAAAGCCAACTTATATATTTTAAATCGAGTTAGTAAAAAGAAAATAAATAAATAACTCTTATGCACTAGGATTTACCAGTCTCCTACCTTGATATGGGCAATTAGAACATAATTAACCCATATCAAGGTATATAAAATCACAAAAGAATGATGGAAATAATTTGTTTTAACGATTAATTTATAGTTATATGAGACATCTTTTTATAGCAATATATGAGAAACTTACTTCATGGTTTTGCGTCATAATAATTCCTTGCTTCATGTTTTCCTCTTTTTTTTATAAATATTACTACCTAAAGCATACTATTGTAATAGTAGTCATGCTTTGGGGAGCAATTATTGCAATAGGTGGAATGATGAGTTATCTGTTTCCATATATAAAGACACCTAAACAGCCTCTGAAAGAAAAAGGAATGATCCGGACATTATATTTGAACTCCGAAATAATAATACCGCAAATTTATTGCTGGTATTTTGTAATATATATAACCTTCAGTTTAGAGTTTAAGTCTATATTATACAATTATCTGATGTTACTTTTAACAGGATTATTCCTTGGATATAAAACAACAATGAAAGTAAACAAATATACATTAGAAGAAGCCTATCGGAAAAAGCAGGAACATAAAAAACAGAAAAGGAATAAATAGAAGATAAACAAAGAAGAGCAGACTCAACAAACGCAAGGGACTCACAATACATACGCATTTGCCGGTCTACTCTTCCTGTTACCTCCCAGACGTTCTCAATGAAACATCCGGAAGACTAGAACTCCCTTTTCAGATTCCGGAGCAGTTCTTCCTTCTTCGCTTTATATTTCTTGGAAAGAGGATTGTACGAATAAAGGTTAGTATGTTTCAAACGTATCTCGTCTGTCTGCTCCTTCCGGCGTTCTTCCCGCTCTTCCACATCATCCGGATCTTCGGACTTACGTCTTGCACCTCTCCTGCTAAACAACTGAAACTTGGATGTACCCCGAAGCTGACGAATCAGCATCTTGATAATCCGGACAATAATCTCTTGTTCCTGTTCGGAATAAGGCCTATTTACTGTCTCAGTATAAGAGAGATAATAAACTTTCAGTTCTTCTTCCAACTCTTGCAAAAAATGCATCCGCTCAACTCTGGAAAACTTCTTTCTACCAGTATGCAAATCTTTTAATCTTTCCATTAGATCTATATTTTTCAATTTCATAAAAGACGTGAGTCTATATATACTACACTCATAACCACCGCCTTACTTAAGGAAGAGGTCGAATTATTTCAATCTGAGAAGAGACAAAAGCAGAAGCTTTTCCGAAAAATGAAACTTAAAAGTTATCCAAAACGGAAAACTTTCTGTATCAGCAAGAAAGAAAAGTTTCCCCAAAATTTAATGTTAAAAGCCATCCAAGCTATTGGATAATCTTCTATCTTTGTATCCGGTTTCGGAACTAAAAAGAGGTTTAGTCAATGAGGGAACGCTGTGCAAATCGGCGACAGTACCCGCTGCTGTAATTCTCGATGAATCCGCACACGATGCCACTGCATCAGCTAATGTGGGAAGGCGCTGCGAGGGAGAGATAAGTCAGAAGACCTGCCGGAATCAAATAAACATATTATTAATCACTTTCGGGAGTTAAAGTTATGAACTACGCGGAAATTTGTATCATCAAACGTGATGGTAAAAGAGAAGATTTCTCTATCAGTAAGATCAAGAATGCAATCAGCAAAGCATTCAGTGCAACAGGCATTCAGGACGAACAGCAATTGATTGCTGACGTCACGATGAGTGTGATCAGTCAGTTCAGCAACCCCACAATCACCGTGGAGGAAATACAGGACTTAGTAGAAAAGGCATTGATGAAGGTTCGCCCCGAAGTGGCGAAGAAATACATCATCTACCGCGAATGGAGAAACACGGAAAGAGACAAGAAAACCCAGATGAAGCATGTGATGGACGGCATCGTCGCTATCGACAAGAACGATGTGAACCTGAGCAACGCCAATATGAGCAGCCACACGCCCGCCGGACAAATGATGACATTCGCCTCGGAAGTTACCAAAGATTATACCTATAAGTATCTGTTGCCGAAGCGTTTTGCCGAAGCACACCAGTTAGGCGACATCCATATCCACGACCTTGATTATTATCCGACAAAGACGACGACCTGCATCCAGTACGACATGGACGACCTCTTTGAACGCGGCTTCCGCACCAAAAACGGCAGTATCCGCACACCGCAGAGCATCCAAAGCTACGCTACGCTTGCAACAATCATCTTCCAGACCAACCAGAACGAGCAGCACGGCGGACAGGCAATCCCCGCCTTCGACTTCTTCATGGCAAAAGGAGTAGCTAAATCATTCCGCAAACATCTGGCTTCGTTCATCAACTTCTATGTGGCAATGGAGAACGGAACTCAGGCGGACGAAAAAGCGATCCGTACCTTGATAAAAGAACATCTGTCGTCTATCAAGTCAACAGAAGCAGAACGCGAAGCACTGCGCATCGCCTTGATAGCCCTGCAAATCATTATAGATAAGGAACACCTGACACGCATCGCAGAAAAGGCTTATCAGCAAACAAGAAAAGATACGCATCAGGCCATGGAAGGCTTTATCCACAACCTGAACACCATGCACTCACGCGGCGGCAACCAGGTAGTGTTCAGCTCCATCAACTACGGAACGGATACTTCTGCCGAAGGACGCCTCGTGATCGAAGAGCTGCTGAAAGCTACCATCGAAGGACTCGGAACACGTGGCGAAGTGCCCGTATTCCCCATTCAGATATTCAAGGTGAAGGATGGAGTTTCCTACTCGGAAAAGGACTTCGAGAAAGCGATGAAAATGGAAAAGATCGAAGACGCCATGAAGTCCACTTACGAGGCTCCGAACTTCGACCTGCTGCTACAGGCCTGCCAGACAACGGCAAAAGCTCTTTTCCCGAATTTCATGTTCCTCGACACTCCTTTCAACAAAAACGAGAAATGGAAAGCCAATGACCCGAAACGTTACATCTACGAACTGGCAACCATGGGATGCCGTACCCGCGTATTTGAAAATGTGGCAGGAGAAAAGTCTTCTTTGGGCCGCGGAAACCTTTCATTCACTACGCTGAATATGCCGCGTCTTGCCATCGAAGCCCGCATCAAAGCGGAAAATCTGATAGAGGACGAACGCAACAAGGATGCTATCGAGCAGAAAGCGAAAGAGATCTTCATGGAATCTGTGCACAATATGGCCACTCTTGTAGCCGACCAGCTTTACGAACGGTATCAGTATCAGCGTACTGCTCTGGCCCGCCAGTTCCCGTTCATGATGGGCAATGACGTATGGAAAGGCGGAGCCGCACTGAATCCGAACGAACAGGTAGGCGACGTACTGCGCAGCGGTACGCTGGGAATCGGTTTTATCGGTGGACACAATGCGATGGTCGCCCTCTACGGCGAAGGTCACGGACACAGCCAGAAGGCTTGGGACACGCTGTACGAAGCTGTAACGGAAATGAACAAAGTAGTGGCCGAATATAAAGCGAAATACAACCTGAATTATTCTGTGCTAGCCACCCCTGCTGAAGGACTTTCCGGACGTTTCACCAAAATGGACCGCAGAAAATACGGTAAAATTCCGGGAGTTACGGACCGTGATTACTACGTTAACTCATTCCACGTTGACGTGAAGGAACCAATTAGCATCGTGGAGAAAATCAGACGTGAAGCCCCGTTCCACGCTATCACCGGCGGCGGCCACATCACTTATGTGGAACTGGACGGAGAAGCCCAGAAGAATGTACGCGCCATCGCCAAAATTGTAAAGGTGATGCACGATGAGAACATAGGCTACGGCTCCATCAACCACCCGGTAGATACCTGCCACAACTGCGGATACAAAGGGGTTATCTTCGACAAGTGTCCGGTATGCCAAAGCGAAAATATTTTGCGTATGCGCCGCATCACCGGTTATCTGACAGGAGACCTCAGCTCCTGGAACTCTGCCAAACGGGCGGAAGAGAAGGACCGCGTAAAACACGGAGGAAACTAATGAGGAGAATTAAATAAGGAACAAAAAAACGGAGAAATGAAGAATGAAGAATTACTTTGCAGGGTAATGGTATTAAACTGTTTATCAAGGGGTATTCTTCATTCTTAATTTCTTAATTAATTTGTTCTCTTCATTCTTCGTTCCTAATTCTTCATTTCTTTGTGCGCTTCATTCTTAATTTTTCATTTTTAATTCTTCATTTTTTGAGGCTATGAATTTATTAGGGACTTATCCCGAAACAATCGTTGACGGTGAAGGCATTCGGTATTCTATTTACCTTGCCGGATGTTCCCATCACTGTTCCGGCTGCCACAACCCGAAAAGTTGGAATCCGGAGGCCGGGAAACCGCTGACGGAGGAACGGATTCAATCGATCATCCGGGAAATCAAAGCTAACCCGCTGCTGGACGGGGTGACTTTCTCCGGGGGAGATCCTTTTTATCATCCGGAAGCGTTCCTGCTTTTCGTCAAACGGGTGAAGGAGGAAACGGGAATGAATATCTGGTGCTATACGGGATATACCTATGAAGAGATCCAAGCCAATCCACGTTTGAATGCCAGTCTGCCATATATAGATGTACTGGTGGACGGGCGTTTCGAACAGGCGCTCTTCTCCCCTTATCTGGAGTTTCGGGGAAGCAGCAATCAGCGGATACTGAAACTGAACAAAGCCAGATAATTGAACAGCTACAACCGGACCTTCCGCGCTAAAAAAACTTATATTTCAAAGAAACTTGAAACACGTAGTTCGTTGTTTTGTTTACATTTACAGACAAAATCAAGTTCTACAAGAATAAGTTTTTTATGATACAAACAAATAATACCACTCCTATAGATGAAACCGATGGACTGCCAATGCCGAGACGTATCTGGGCAGTGGTCTCCATCGGCTTCGCTCTTTGTATGTCGGTGCTCGATGTCAATATTATTAATATTGTACTCCCCACGCTTTCGCACGATTTCGGGACCTCACCTGCCGTAACTACTTGGATTATCAATGGTTATCAGTTGGCCATCGTTGTTTCTTTGCTGTCTTTTTCTTCTTTGGGAGAGATTATCGGTTATCGGAAAGTGTTTCTGTCAGGCATCGGTCTATTTTGTATCACTTCACTGATTTGTGCCTTGTCCGATTCATTCTGGACGCTGACAATCGCACGTATCTTCCAGGGATTCAGCGCATCGGCTATCACAAGTGTGAATACGGCGCAGCTACGTTACGTCTACCCCAAAAGCCAGATCGGACGGGGAATGGGAATCAATGCGATGGTAGTGGCGATCTCAGCGGCAGCAGGTCCGTCGGTGGCAAGCGGTATTCTTTCGATAGCCAGCTGGCACTGGCTGTTCGCCATTAACGTACCGCTGGGAATTACAGCATTACTGCTGGGCATCAAGCATTTGCCGAGACAGGAAGAGCGCACGAAGCGGAAGTTTGACTTCGTAAGTGCCATAGCCAATGCCATCACTTTCGGATTACTGATTTATACACTGGACGGATTCGCGCATCACGAAGAGATGGATTTCCTTGTCTTGCAGCTGATTATATTGGCCATCGTCGGAACGTTTTACGTACGGAGGCAGCTCACTCAAACCACTCCGTTACTGCCGCTGGACCTGTTGCGGATACCGATTTTCCGGTTGTCCATTCTGACATCCATCTGTTCGTTTATCGCTCAGATGGCAGCGATGGTGTCTCTTCCGTTCTTCCTTCAGAATACGCTGGGCCATAGCGAAGTCATGACGGGATTGCTGCTGACTCCGTGGCCGCTGGCAACTCTTGTGACGGCTCCGCTGGCAGGTTATCTGGTAGAGCGCATCCATCCGGGGATATTGGGAAGCATCGGCATGGTATTATTTGCCGTCGGACTCTTCTCGCTCTCGGGGCTTACCGCCGAGTCGTCCGATATCAGTATTATTCTTCGTCTGATGCTTTGCGGAGCGGGCTTCGGACTGTTTCAGACTCCCAATAACAGCACGATCATCTCTTCCGCTCCGACACAGCGCTCGGGCGGTGCCAGCGGAATGCTGGGGATGGCACGATTGCTGGGGCAAACGTTCGGTACTACATTGGTAGCATTGCTTTTCAGTTTTGTCGTGCACGACCGGAGTACGGCTGTCTGCCTGATGGTTGGAAGCGGGTTTGCCGCTGTGGCGGCTGTTGTCAGTAGCCTGCGGCTGTCGCAACCATCTACGCTGAAGAGGGAAACGAATCGGCCATGACAAAAAAGATGTCATCCGTAGCGCAGCAAAGAATCTCCTCTCCCATACACACAGAGAGCAGACTCTTCACTACGTACTGAATGACAACTAATCTCTTATCGGATACGGATTAATATTCCGTATCACGAATCACTTCTACCAAGCGGCGGAAATCCTCCGGATGTACGTCGCCGATATTACCGATACGGAACGTATCTGCCTTCGATATCTTTCCCGGATAGATGACAAAGCCCTTGCTCTTCAATGCCAGATAGAATGCCTTGAAGTCAAAACCGTCGTGCGGATAGAGGAAAGAGGTAATAATGGGCGATTGCAGGCTGTCGTCAAGCAGCGTGACAAAGCCGAGAGAGCGCATGCCTTCCACCAGAATACGGTGATTCTCGCAGTAACGCCGGTAACGGGCCTCTACCCCACCCTCTTCGATCAGCTCCGTCAGAGCCTGCTTGAAAGCACGAACGACGTGGGTCGGCGAGGTAAAGCGCCATTTGCCGTGTCCTTTCTCCATCGCCTCCCATTGGTCGTAGATATCCAGAGAAAGCGAGCGGGCAACACCTTTACAACGCATCAGTTCCGAACGACGGGCGATGATGAATCCGAAACCCGGCACACCCTGAATGCATTTATTGGAGCTGCTGATCAGAAAATCAATACCTAATTCGTTTACATCCAACGGGATACCGCCAAAGCTGCTCATACAGTCGACTATGAGTTTCTTGCCGTGCATCTTGACGATGTGTGACAGTTCTTTGATCGGATTCAGAATGCCGGTAGTCGTTTCACAATGTACGAAGGCAACGTGAGTCACATCTGAATTATTGCTCAGGTAATCGTCGACATACTCCACAGATACCTGCTCCGTCTCTTCAAAAGCCAACATGTCGTAGTCGAGATGATAGTACTCCGCAATGTTTCCCATGCGGTCGCCGTAAGCTCCATTGCTGCAAATCAGCAGTTTATCTTTGGGAGTGATGGTTGCGCCCAGCACAGCTTCCACGCAGTAGGTGCCGCTGCCTTGCAGAAGAACCGAGGTATAGTCTTCCGTCTTTTGAGTGGCGAGGGATACGAGTTCTTTGCGCAGTTCCTCCACAATGCCGAGATTGTAGTCTTCATCCCATGTACACCAGTCGGTCATCATAGCTTCTTTAACGGTGGTTGAGGTAGTAAGAGGTCCGGGGGTCAGTAATAAATATGGTTTCATAATGTGATGTTCTTTTTAAAATGAATAATGTTCTTTTCCTTATCTTCCGGCATTGATCTTGTCGATCAAAGCGGGCAGTTCCTCTATCGTGCGAATGACGTAAGAAGCACCTGCGGCCAGCATGCGCTCTTTCACTTCCGCTATGCGGGCCTCCAGTTCGCCGGCAGGCATCGACCGGGTTTCTTCTTCGGTAAGTGCCATCTCGTTACTGCCGAGAATCACGCCTACGCTCCACACTTTCGCGTTCACCCCTTCTTTGATATCGGCAATCGTATCTCCTACTTTCACTACGGCATCCAGACTGGGGACAGCCAGCTTCGTCAGATTCTCAAAAATCATGTAAGGAGCCGGACGACCGGAAGGAAGGAGGTTCGGAGTAGCGCAATAATCCACGCGATACCCTTTTGCCTGTGCAGCCGGAAGAACGACATCCATCATTTCACGGGTGTATCCGGTAGTGGAGCCGATTTTAAGACCTTCGGCACGCAGCTTTTCCAATGTCGGAATGACACCCGGGATAGGGTCGGTATAGTTTTCGAGCGAGGCAAACAGGTGCTTTTCGAAAAGACGGTTCAGTTCCACCACGTCTTCTTCGGTCCATGCACGCTGATAGCGGGCCACAAATTGTCCGTTCACTTCGGGCATTGAAAGCAGCTCGCGGATATGCTGAATTTTCGGCAATCCCATAGGCTTACGGGTCTGTACGACGTCAATCACCAGCCCTTTTTCCGCAAAGGCTTCCATAAAGGCGGCAACAGGAGCAAAACATCCGTAATCGACAGCCGTACCCGCCCAATCCATAATAATACATTCAATCTTTTTCATTCTTGCTTTATATAATTTATTGATTCAATTTTCTTTCTGTTCTACTTGTCTCCTTCTTCGGGCCGGTAAATGCAGGTCCGGCAAGAGACTTTTCACTGTGCCCTGAGCGGCTGTATGGCAGGTTCGGCAACGGGAATCAAGCCCGGAGCCAGTTCTTTATCCATCACCTCTCCACGTTTTTCTTTCCGATAGCGTTGTATCAGATACAGCAGAGAAAGCGTAAATGCCGTACAGCAGACAATGCCGACCGTGCCCGCCATCGTATTATAAAACTCCAGCCAGTTTAAATCCGGGTTAAAGCATTCTTTGAAAAGCAATACCAACACCGTGCCTGTATATCCGATAGAATCGATCATGGCTATAAAGAAGCCTACATTTCCCCTGATGCGGAAACAGGCAATAAACCGGTCGAAGAAGATCGTCTGAAAACTCAGATACGAGAAGTAAAGGCAGAGGCTCTGAATGAACAGCCACGCCAGCGGAGAAAGCTGCAATGCATCATAATTGAACGCGACGAAGCTAAGAGTAAACGCCCCGGCAATGACCAGCGCCAACAGGATGGACAACACTTTCACATGACTCTTTATCAGTGCCAGCGAAGCAAAGACCGCCAGAATAATCAGCGTGACCACTCCGTCCACCTTGGCAAATATCCATGAGGAGAAACCTGCGGCATTCACATCGACAATCTTCACCAGAAAATCTTCCTTTACATCCTGAAGCACTGTCAGGAAAAGATTGGCAAAGAAAAGCATCGTCAGCACGGGGGCAAAGCTGCGAAAGAGGTTCCAGCGCTGTTGTTTGTCGAGCGTCACACGTTCCACGCGCAAAGCCTTGTCTTCGGCTGTCGGTCGGGGGAGCCGGTCAAGGAAATAGCCCAACGCGGCCAGCAGGGGCAATGCGACCGCACCAATCAACGCAGGCATCCAGAACTCACTCACGTTCAGTGTATTTACTACAAAGAGTCCGATTGACTTCGCCGTTCCGCTGCTCACTGCAATGCTCAGTCCGAAAAGGGAGGCGAGCAAGTCGGTCACCCGTCTTCCTTCGAGGAAACTGAAGATGACTCCCCACATGCATCCCAAAGACAGACCGTTGAAGAACAATGCCAGTACATTGAACGGACGGGGCAGGCATCCGAAAAGAACCAAAGAGAGCTCGGCAACCAAAATGGAGACAAGAATGAATTTCAGGCGGCCTTCTCTCTTCAGTTCTGAAATAAGTTTGATCCCGATAAACTTGGACACCATATATCCGAATATCTGGATGATGCTGGTCGCTATCTTATAGTCCATACCAAACAGTTCCATGCCGTCGAATGTGGCGGCAGTGAACGGCTTGCGGAGTGCATAGACCAATGAATAAGACAGCAGTGCCGCTCCTCCCGCATAGAGAATGAAAAGTAGATCGGAAAGTTTCTTTTGAGTCGAAGGCGACAGTTTTTCTTTGAAATTCATGATTCGTTATTTTTTGTTTCCGGTGCAAAAGTAGGACGTCCCGACGAGTGAAAAAATGAATTTCAATGAATCATATCGTATATATTCGCTTTCCGGCAGGGTGTAATATTAATGTAATATTCATGCAACATATTCATAATACATTAGTCATTCCTTTGCAACGAAATCAATTTTACAGTCCACAAATCATGAACGAACTGACAGAAATATACAAGCGAATCGAATACTTGCGCAACAACGGAGTGAAGATGAAAGAAATAGCGGACCGGGTGGACATGGCGCCCAGCGTATTGTCTGCTTTGTACTCCAGCGTACTTCCCGCCTACATCGACCTGCTGAAAACCCGCACACCGGACGACGCACTGGACGAAGCGCTGGCACTGGTCAACAATGTCTCCAAAAAACGCTTATTAAATAATGTAGGCGCGATGAAACTGCTGCTGCTCGAAATGGAACCCGAACAGCAAAGCGAAGCGGAAAGCGGTAACCCGCTGGTAAAACTGCTGGGAAAGGAAATGAAGGACTCGGTACAGGATGTTTTCAACTACAGCGGACTGTATCTCAGTTACAGCCTCTCTTCTTCTACCGACAGCCTGAAAATAGAACCGTATCTGATCAACGCTTCCGAAAACAGCGAATATGTAAAGGTAGGAATGATAAATGCCTATAAATCGGTGCATTGGGGAGGCGGAATCATCAGCAACCATCAGAACTCTTATCTGATGTTCAACGAAAGGGATTTGCCGCAATTCGCCCTCGTCACCATTTACCTGCAACTTCCGCATTATGAATATCCCGCGATGCTGAAAGGGCTGTATCTCTGTCTGGATTACAATCACAACCCGATAGCCCGGCGAATTGTGCTGGTGAAGCAGTCGGACAGTACGGATGTCAATGAGTTCCTGACGATGGAAGGCAGGCTGGTGCCGAAAGCGGAGTTGACACCGGAACTGGAAGTGTACTACAACTACACCTGTCAGGAAGGAGATTATATTAAAACCTGCACAGTGCCCTCCCCAAAACTGGATGCTACGGACTTGGAACGGGAAAAGAAAATGTTAATGATTTAACCTTTCTCTCCGCGCATGCAGGATGTCAATTGGAGAAACGGCGCTTTCTCACCGGCAGACTAAGGCATTTATCGCATATAGAAACGGCGCTTTAACGTTGTGTTAAAGCGCCGTTTCTATATAGGATAAATAGCACACTCTATTTTACTGTTTTTCAATGACATACATCACTTCATCGTTACTACTTCCCTGCTATCGGCAAGCGGTCCGGTTCGGGTGGAGTTGCTGTTTCGGCAACTTCGAAAAGCCGGGGTTTCGGATTGATCCCTTCTAAAGCCCGCCGGCATCTCCGCCAACGTCGGCCTCATCCTGTCGGTTGTCCCGGACGACACAGATCTCCCCCGCTTGCCTTTCCGCTTTAGAAGAAGAACCTCAATATGTCATTGAAGTTTGCCCAGATCAGCAAGCCGAACAAAAGAACCATACCGGTCATTTGAGCGTACTCCATAAACTTGTCGCTCGGTTTACGACGGGCAATCATCTCATAGAAGAGGAAGAGCACGTGTCCGCCATCCAATGCAGGGATCGGAAGGATGTTCATGAAAGCAAGGATAATGGAGAGGAAGGCAGTCATGTACCAGAATTGATGCCAGTCCCACGTTGCGGGGAAGATGCTTCCGATGGTACCGAAGCCGCCCAACTGCTTCGCTCCTTCTTTCGAGAAGAGGTATTTCATGTTGCCGACGTATCCTTTCAATGTCTTCACACCCAGAGAAACACCTGCGGGGAAAGATTCAAAAAATGCGTACTCCTTCTTCACCATAGGCAGCAGGCGATCTGTTGTCACACAAGCAGTGACACCCATCAGGTAAGCAGAGTCCACACGCAGGGAAGTCGTATCCGTCACGCCGCCACGTACATACGTCAGGGTGATCAGACGGGGATCGATGCTGTCTTTCAGCAGGGTTTCTGCGTTTTTCTTGCGTTCCGCCATCGTCTGCTTGAAATCAGAGAAAGAAATGGAGGCTCCGTTCAATGCGATGATACTGTCGCCCGGCTGAATGCCTGCCTGTGCAGCAGGAGAATTAACCATCACGCTGTCAATCACATACGGGAAACGGAAAGAAGCAAAACGAACGCTGTCCGCCATCAGTCGCTGCATCATATCTTCGGGAATGTAGACAGAAGCCTTCTTACCCTCACGAAGCACACTGACTTCACGGGCATCGGCAATCTGGCTCAACATATCGCCGTCATAGCGCACGAAAGGCACATTATCGGCAGACAAAAGGATGTCGCCATCCTGAAAACCGACTGCTTTCGCCGTCTCATTGAAGTCCATACCGAGAGGAGCTTCCTGTACCTTTATATATTGGTCGCCCCAAGCAAAAAGAATCATTGAGTAGATGAAAAGCGCCAGCAGGAAGTTGAACAGCACACCGCCCACCATGATCAAAAGGCGCTGCCAAGCCGGTTTGGAACGAAACTCCCACGGCTGTTCGGGCTGTTTCATCTGTTCGGTATCCATCGACTCGTCTATCATGCCGGCAATCTTGACGTAACCGCCCAGCGGCAGCCATCCTACGGCATATTCCGTATCACTTCTCTTGGGTTTGAACTTGAACAATGTAAACCAGGGGTCAAAGAACAAGCAGAATTTTTCTACACGCACCTTGAACAACCGGGCAAAAAGGAAATGCCCGCCTTCATGAATGATGACAAGCAGCGAAAGGCTCATGATCAGTTGCAGGGCACGAATCAAAAATGTTTCCATACAGTTTATTTACAATTTAAAGCCTCATCCAAACCCTCTGCTCATCAGAGGAAACCGAGGCACTTTCTAATTTATATTACTTATTTATATTCATGAAATCAACTCCGCAGCTATTCTCCGCGCTTCGGCATCGGTAGCTACATAGTCATCGTAAGCAGGAGCCGCCACAAACGCGACACGTTCCATCGTCTTCTCAATCACATCGCTCATGCCGAGGAAGCTGATGCCGTCTTTGAGGAAAGAGGCTACCACCACTTCGTTGGCGGCATTGACGATGCAAGGCATATTTCCGCCCCGGTACATCGCTTCGTAAGCCAAGGCAAGGTTGCGGAAACGTTTCGTGTCGGGTTGCTCGAATGTCAGGTTCGTACATTTCGTGAAGTCGAGCCTGTCGAATGAAGAGCAGATGCGGTCGGGATACGAGAAAGCATACTGGATGGGCAGGCGCATATCCGGCATGCCTAGTTGTGCTTTGACGGCACCGTCCTCAAACTGCACCATCGAGTGAATGACCGACTGCGGATGTACCACCACCTCGATCTGGCTCGGCTGCACACCAAACAGCCATTTGGCTTCGATCACCTCGAAGCCTTTATTCATCATGGATGCGGAATCAATGGTTATCTTGGCTCCCATCTCCCAGTTGGGATGTTTCAAAGCCTGTGCCTTGGTCACAGTTTTCAGTTGCTCCAGCGTGCAGGTGCGAAACGGACCGCCCGAAGCTGTCAGTATCACCTTCTCTATCGGATTGCCAACTTCTCCCGCTAAACACTGGAAGACTGCCGAGTGTTCGGAATCCACCGGCAAAATAGGGGTGCGGTATTGCTGTGCCAGCTGGTTGATCAGTTCTCCCGCCACCACGAGCGTCTCCTTATTGGCAAGCGCAATGGCTTTCTTCGCACGGATGGCATTGATGGTCGGCTTCAGTCCGGCATAACCTACCATTGCCGTAAGAACCATGTCCACCGGTCCGGCTTCCACGATCTGACAGACCGCATCGATTCCGGCATATACTTTGATCGGAAGGTCGCTCAGTGCTTCTTTCAGTTCGGCATACTTTTCTTCATTGGCTATCACTACCACTTCCGGCTGGAACTTGCGTGCCTGTGCAATCAGCAGTTCGACCCGGTTGTTGGCTGTCAGGGCATAAGCCTCGTACAGGTCGGGATGTTCTTCGATGACCTGCAGCGCCTGCGTCCCGATAGAGCCCGTAGAGCCTAAAATAGCTATTTGTTTTTTCTTCTTATTTTCTGAATCCATTATTTATCTAATTCCTCTGTCACTTATAATCGTATATCCCACTTCACATGATTACTTTTTTAGAACACAATGTACTTCTCCGGATTGACTGGATGCCCTTTGTACCACAGTTCGAAGTGGAGGTGCGGTCCTGTACTGAGCGTTCCGCTGTTGCCAACCAAGGCGATGGCCTCGCCTCCCTTCACGCGGTCGCCTTCTTTCTTGAGCAGCGAGCCACAGTGCTTGTAGATCGAAACGAAATCCTGATTGTGCTGCACGCCTATCAAATAACCGGTTTCGGCTGTGTATGTGCTCAGAAAGACGGTGCCGTCCATCGTAGCCAGCACGCTTTCATTGGGATTGGCTGCAATATCTGTTCCAAAGTGTTTTTTATCGGCATTGAAATGGTCGGAGACCATTCCACGAGTCGGACGATACAAAATCAATCCGTTGACATCTGGCTGCGAGACAATCGTAGTCAGATTATATTTTTCATTTTCTTCGTATTGACGGCGAAACTCTTCTTCCCGTCTGGTACGCTCCATCAAGGTGTCTTCGCGAGCGACAGTCAGCGAGTCCAGTGTCTGCACGCTGTCTATCGGCACTTTTCCGCTGAAGATGTCCTGTATGTTCATGATGTAAAGGTTCTGCCGGTCGAGCAGTTCCTGCAGGGAATCCACACGGAGGGCGTTGTCCACAATCTGACTGCGGACTTCACTGTTCATATAGCCGGGAAGGTAGTTGCGCAAAGGGGTGAAGGCAATGATACAGGCAGCAATCAGAAAAAGCACCGCCAGCACGGACAACAGTACCGAAAGACCGTTCAGCTTGGATACACGAAGCCCTACGATTTCTTCAAGTGTATTCTCATTGATGATAGTGAGTTTATACTTGAACTTGAAATTGTTCCAGAAAGCTTTACTCCGTTTTCTTGCCATTATTCTGTTTATTAATTACTAAGTTACTATATCCAATTAAGTATCTTTTAGGCACGGATTACACGGTTTTCACGGTTTTAGCTGCGTAATTTCTTAAAACCGTGAAATCCGTGTAATCCGTGCTAAAAGTATATTTTATCAATAAATTGTGATCCCATAAACGCTTACCAATCTGTTCATTCTTCCTCCAAATCTTCCAAATTCAACAATCCTTCGGGAAGCTCGACTGTGATGAGCTTCTTTTCCTGATTTATTTCCACGATAAATTCTTCCTGTGCAGGGACGAGCAGTTCTTCTCCGTCCGCCTGTTCGACTACAAAAAGCGTATTCACCGTAGCAGTATCCACTTCCACGACTTCTCCCAGATCGCCGTGACGGATGTCCTTCATCCGGAAACCGACAAAGAAGTTCCACGACAACTCGCCGTCTTCCGCTTCCTCGGCATGTTTCACCGGAAAGTAGACTTCGACATTGGTGAACATACGTGCACGTTCCGCCGTATCAATTCCTTCGAGCTTCACCAAAGCGGTAGAGTCGGAACGGAAACGGTACTCTTCGATGAAAAACGGTACAAAAATGCCGTCGAGCAGGCATATCAGGTAATCGCAGTCCACACGGTCGAAAATATCGTCCGTAAAAGTAAACTGCAACTCGCCGTGAATGCCGTGCGGCTTATTGAATAGTCCGATCTTATATACTTCTTCTTTTTTTATCATATACGAGTAATTCTGGCGCCGATGGCGTTAAGTCGTCCTTCTATATTCTGGTAGCCACGATCTATCTGTTCGATGTTGCTGATGGTGCTGGTTCCTTCGGCGCTCATGGCAGCAATCAGAAGGGCGATACCGGCACGGATATCCGGCGAAGTCAGTCGGGCGCCGCGCAGCTTGAAGCCGTGATTGTGTCCGATTACTACGGCACGGTGAGGGTCGCAAAGGATGATCTGCGCACCCATGTCGATCAGTTTGTCCACAAAGAACAGGCGGCTCTCAAACATCTTCTGATGGATCAGTACGCTTCCTTTGGCTTGGGTGGCTACCACGAGCATCACACTCAGCAAGTCGGGTGTCAGTCCCGGCCAGGGAGCGTCGGCAATGGTCATGATGGAGCCGTCGATAAACGATTCTATTTCGTATGTTTCCTGTGCGGGAACGTAGATGTCGTCTCCCCTCTGTTCGAGTTTGATGCCCAGACGGCGGAAACTTTCGGGAATGATGCCGAGGTTCTCGTAAGAAACATTTTTGATGGTGATTTCGCTTTTGGTCATGGCAGCCATACCGATGAAGCTTCCGACTTCAATCATGTCGGGCAATACGGTGTGTTGCGTACCGTGCAGTTCCTCCACCCCTTCAATGGTGAGCAGGTTGGAAGCGATGCCGCTTATTTTTGCTCCCATCCGGTTGAGCATGCGGCAGAGTTGCTGCAAGTAGGGTTCGCAAGCGGCATTGTAGATAGTGGTGGTCCCCTTTGCCAGCACGGCAGCCATCAGAATATTGGCGGTTCCTGTCACGGACGCTTCATCGAGCAGCATATAGTTACCTTGAAGCCTGTCGGCAGTAATCTCATAAATTCCCCGCGCCTCGTCGTAGCGGAAATCGGCTCCCAGATTTTGAATCCCCACAAAGTGGGTATCAAGACGACGGCGACCGATTTTATCTCCACCCGGCTTCGAGATCAACGCTTTCCCGAAACGCGCCACCATCGGACCGATCAGCATCACCGACCCCCGAAGACTGGAACACTTTTTCAGGAACTCATCGCTCTCCAGATAGGCTAGATCGACATTCTCTGCCTTAAAACTATAAGTATCAATGCCTTCCTTTGCAACTGTTACCCCCATCTCCCGCATGAGCTGAATCAGGTTATTGACATCCAGAATGTCAGGTATATTGTTCACAGTCACTTCTTCAGCAGTCAGCAACGTGGCACAGATAATCTGCAAAACTTCGTTTTTGGCTCCCTGCGGATGAATGTCCCCGCCCAGCCGATGTCCTCCTTCAATTACAAATGAAGCCATTTTTTTTAAGTATTAAGTAATAGGTAATAGGTATTAGGTATTAAGTATTAGACCGCAAGTGCAAAACCTCATGCAGCGAACAACATCGCCGCGCTAATACTTAATACCTAATACTTCAATATCTTCTCCGCGGATTACTGTTCCGGTTATTGTTGTAGTTCACTTTCGGGCGATAATTCTGGTTCAGACGTTCTGCCATCAGGCGGATGATGTCGTCTGTCAGCTGGAGTTTGCCGTCGGAAAGTTCATAGAGGTCTTCCGCTATTTTACGGTCGTCTACCGTATCTTTGTTCCATGCCATGTAGTCCTTCTTCATGTGGTTGCAGATCATGGCTACCAGATTCCTCTTTTCGTTTCCTTCGGGAAATTCGCAGGCTTTTCTGATCAACACTTCCAGCGTGTGGCCGTAGTGGCGGTAGCGCATACGGGTAGTGGAATATGGGATCGGTTCCGGCTTGGTCACCAGGTTGTCTTCACGGATGATTTCGTAGGGGTAATCAATATCCAACTCAAAACCGGACATGATTGCCAGGTGGTCCCAGAGTTTATGCTTAAAATCAGGAACATCACGCAAATGGGGAAACATATTCCCCATGATGTTGATAATCGTGTTAGCACAACGCTGACGTTCGGCACGGTCCTGAATGGTCAACGCATAATCTACCATGTTCTGTATGCTGCGACCGTATTCGGGGAGCGGCATTCTTTTCTGTTGGGTATTGTATTGCATTTTTTAAATTAAAAGTTTTGAAATTAAAAATTAAAAGTCGGAGGACGACGGTCACTCATAAGTCACAGCTTCTTGCTAAAAAGGATCACTCACAAAAAAGGATCACTCACTCAAGGGATCATCCAAGAAGTGACTTCTTAGGCAACGAGGCTACAAATTCCTTCAGGTAGAAAGGTTCGAAGTAGGCCACGTCTTTATAATCTTCCCCGGCAACTGCTTTTTCTGCCAGCGGATACATCATCTTTGCCAGCGGATGGATATCATCGATAAAATGCGCGTTCGGATGGATGATCTTCTCACGGCATTTGGCAGCTCCATTTCCGTAGAAATAGACAGGGGCTTCATTCAGAAACTCCAGATAGGAATTTTCATCGACAATATCGGCGGCGATCGCGCGTTTCACGTTCAATGCACGGTCGTAGACGGCAGCATATACTTCCATACGGCGGGCATCGAGCATCGGACAGAGCAACGCATCTTCCGGCAAATCGTGATACAGCAATACGGGCACACTCAGCACTTCGAGCGTAGGAAGACCGATCAAGGGCACATTCCGTCCGTAACAAATGCCTTTCGCCATCGAAACACCGATCCGGAGTCCGGTGTAAGAACCCGGTCCGCAACTCACCGCAACTGCATCCAAAGGTATGGCATGACTATCAATGAACGATAACGCTTCATCTACAAACACTCCCAAAGACACAGCGTGTGAAGGGCCTTTCAAGTCTTCTTTCACAAAAATCGTCTGTCCGTCTTGACTGGCCGCTACCGAGCAAACAGTGGTAGAGGTTTCAATATTCAGTATACACGACATAAAAATCAGCTTATTAAATTGTCGCAAATTTACATGATTTGTCGGAAACTACCTAATATTTGCGTAGATATTCTCAGAAGGGGTATAAGAGCACTTCTAATCTATACAAAGTATCATATTTAGTCCAAAAGAACGGATTTTAAGAACCAAATTAAAGAACCGATTCAAAGAACAAGGTTATGACACATCAAGTCTTTATTAATGAAATTGTAAAAGCTAATTTTAACCTCCGTCAACCCAAAAGTGAGAGACCAACTAATATTTATTTGATAGTACGTATAAATCAGAAGCAGGCTAAATTGTCGACTGGAGTAAAAGTATATCCTGAACATTGGAATATCAAAAAACAAGAAGCGTATATAAGTTGTCGCCTAACAGAATCAGACAATATAAATAATACTATTACCAATAAAAAATTGTTAGAGTTAAGAAGTCAATTTGAAGAATTTAAGCGTTATCTTTGTGATAATCCAAGCGAACTAAAAAATTGCTGGGACTTATTAAGGAAATACATATACAAAAATAATATGCAAAGAACTAATAAAATAAACGCTATACATTGGCTACGAGATATTATTGCCAATGACAAAACTATCAAAACCTCAGGTGAACATAAGAGAGGATCGACAATGGAAACGTATTTAATTGTATTAAAAGATTTCCAAACCTTTCTAAAAGAAAAAGGTCAAGATACTATCAGTTTTGACGATATAAATCTGGCATTAATTAAAGAGTATGAAACATACCTATTCAATAAAAAAGTAAAAGGTGAACGAACAACTGCAACAAGTACTGTAGGCAATAAATGTGTTCAACTAATTGGTATTATTAAAAGAGCAGAACCTTATAACCTGATAGACATACACGAAGCTAAATTAGACAAATACTCCAAACCCAAAAGCAGACAAGGAGATGAAAATGAGATTTATTTAAATGAGGAAGAAATCAGTAAGATATATTCCCTTAAACTCCCTTATAAAGAGGGGGTTGCCAGAGATGTTTTTATCCTACAATGTTGGACGGGACAACGATTTAGTGATATAAAATCATTAAATGAAGGTATCGTAAAAGAAACCAGCAGCGGAAAAGTACTAGAAATTGTACAGCTTAAAAAGACCCGTAGAGTTACTATTCCATTATTCCCTATAGCTTTGGAAATACTGAAGAAATATGATTTCAATTTACCTGAAATCACAGAAAATACGATGTTGAGATATTTAAAGAAAATAGGATTAAAAGCCGGCCTTACAGAAGAACATATTGTAACAGAAGATAGAGGGGGCAAAGTTACTAATTCAATCAAACAACGTTGGGAACTAATAGGTACTCATACCGCACGGCGATCTTACATAAGCAATATGCTCAAACGTGGCTATGATAGTCACTTATTGATGAAAATCACTGGACATACTACTGAAGAGGCGTTCAAGAGATATATTAAAGTTCGTTCAGAAGATGTTGCATCATTTATACTTAAAACGGAAGCAGATCGAGCAAAAAATAAGATATCCCAAGAAACATCTCTCCAAAGTAATATTCCAATAAATAGTAATCAAGTACTCAAAGTGATAAAGAAAGGAATCGAAGAAGGCCTAAAACCATTAAATAAAGAACTATCTGATATAAAAGAAGTCATGCAGTATATAACCATTAATAAAAGAAGTATACGGCCTGTCAATGCTCGTAGACTCATTGCTATGGTGGTTTCTTTAGAAAAAGACAATACTCCCGCCCAAACGATCATCAACATGTTAGAGGCATCAGGTATCATAGGGTCAGTTAGTGTTACAATGACAGGCGGTCAATATTTCCCGATGCAAAATATGAATGAACGAGTGTTGGATGAATTAAAGACTTTAGCTGTGGAGGAAAAAGACCTCAATAACAAATAGTAATTTCTCCCTTTCTCACCCCCTCAAACTCTTATAGATGAGAATAAATTGAAGCGTAGAGATTGCACCGGTAGTAAATGGTGCACATAAGCTTCAAACAAGATTAAACAATTTCCGGGTTGACCCCAATACTTAGAAGATCATTGGGCGATTCAATTCGAAGGATAGCAGCGGTATCGGTAATTATCACAGCTACAGTCTGGGTAATGAAAGTATGACAGCCTATCAAAGAGCCAAGTCAGGACGAAGAGTCTTGATAACGGCTCTTTATTTTTTTCTTCTCCTTTTCTTTACACTTCTTCCTCCCCCTCTCTTCACCTTAAACCCTTATATATGACAAGAATAAGAAATAAGAATAAAAGACAAGAGAACAAGAACATATTATTAACCAACAACAAAAAGCAAGAGAAAAATGAAACATTTAATGAAAGGAATCAGAATCGCAGCATACATTGCTGAGATCATCGTGGCAGGTTCAACTATTGTGGAACTTGTAGAGAAGTATAGTGGTAGGAGCAAACGTAAATCCGCCGCAAGTAAAGTTGATACAGGCAATGTAGCAACTGAAAACCCATAGAAACGTCTAGTGAATGGATTATGATAATGCACAGGACGTAATTATAACTATCCTTGAGGTAACAACATCCATACTCAAGGGAATAAAGAAGCTAAGAGGAATATTTGTAAAAGCAAAGAAATAAACCTCTTGGCTTTTTCTTTTATCGGATTTTATTAACCAATTAAAAACTATAAAAATATGGAAACTACAAGAGAACTGTCTGTCGTTCCACAACAAGGAATGATGACAAAAATGGGCATAATCAACCCAACCTTTATCGAAGATGCAGTAATTGTATCGGAAAAGAAACAGGAGAAAGAACATCCCAATTTTATTGAATCAAACACTTCAGGCATTACACTTGAAGAACTGGAAACGAACTGTATTGTACCCAGCTTTGGAGACAACCAGCTTACAATCAGCCACCAGACTTTTATACACCGTATTGAGGAGGCGGCAAGCATATTTTTTGCAGGAGAAACTTTCGGTAATACGGAAATCAGAGTCTCACACAAGATTTTAGGCAGACATCCTTCCGCACTGACAAAAAGGAAGGAAGAACTCAAACCTGAAGACGAAACCATCTATTATCAGAGGATGGCATTCTGTTTTCATATCCGAACCATATGTCGGGAAATGAACGGTGAGGAAGTGCATCTTTGTATCGGCGGCGTAAGAAGCCTGAACGAAGAGAACCTGTACGGGAAAAAATCCCCTGAAAAATTTAAAATCTTTATCGGATGGAGAGTCAGGGTATGCAGCAATCTTATGCTGACATGTGACGGCTTGACAGGACGTCTGGAAGTGATGGGCGATACGGATATCTATATAGCCGCCCTAAAACTGTTCCGGGAATTCAACCCCGAACAAAATTTGAGACTTCTTGAGAATCTGGGAAGAACGATGATTTCACAGGAACAATTCTGCCAGATAATCGGACGTTTACGGCTTTACCAGGTTTTACCGGCATTACAGATGAAAGAATTGCCGAAAGTTATCTTAGGTGATTCAAACATCAATGCAGCCACCAAAGGCTATATTGACAACCCTAACTTCGGCTTACGCGGAAGAGCAAAAATTTCATGCTGGGACCTGATGCAACTTCTTAACGAGGCAGCCAAACAGTCCTATATTGACAAATTTCTCGAAAGGAATCAGAACGCCACAGACTTTGCAGTGGGCATTCAGAAAGCCTTGAGAGGAGAAGACACTGAAAATTACGGATGGTTCCTAGGATAGACAGGGACATCCCAAAATCCTATGAAGGGAGAAAGATCTAAAAATAACAAACAAGGTCTTTCTCCCTTTTTTTGTTAAATTAAAATCAGAAAGGAGAAAAACATATGAAAATAACATGCATACAGGACATATACAAATGTGACACTTGTAAATCAGCACTAGACGAGCACGGAAGGAATTGCAGGCATGGGATATTGTTCCCCCTGCTTCTTTTAATGGGAAACTTTAAAAAGTGCATGAATTATGAATTTGATGCGGAGAAGATGGAACTTCAGTTGCTAAGAAAAGAAAATGAACGGACAGGGCACACCGGTGAGTAAAACGGGAATGGTTCTGAATAAAATGGAAAGGAATAAAGTATGGCACATTACACCTTCGATATAATCAAATATACCTTAATTACCGAAGAGGGGGAAACGTACAAGGACTTCATAGAAATGATGCCCTCGCTGACGGTACAAGCAACAAATTATATTGCAGCCACTTTAAAAGCCGAAAAAGCATATCCGTCAGATAAATATGTGCACCAGTTCATTGATACTGACGCGGAAAAATGGCCGGCCAATACAACTATATTTTAACTAAAAACAAATCAGAAAGAAATATGGAAAGATTTGAACTTGAAAACAGTAAAGAGTTCAAGGCGGCACAGGAACTGGAAGACGCCTTGAACAACATGTCATGGAACAGTGAAAAGTTTGCGGAGTCAGTGGGGTATTATCACAGGACACTCCAACAAAAGCTGTTCAGCACTATGGTAAAGGTCATAGAGATGATGGGAAAAGAGGACTATGGATATGACCTGAGAAATGAGGCTTCACACAGGATAGCCCGGAAAATAGTTGAATCAGGAGTACTTGACGAGACTATACCGATCATTTGAGAAACGGTTGAAACAGACCGGAATTATATCTGAGGAGGATATCACAATCAACGTGGTGTCCTCCTTTTTTTATTTACCTAAAATACAAAAGATTATGTTATACTATAAATTTCAAAATTACGAAGAATTCAAAAACATGTTTGGTATTATCAAGCATGGAAACGGAGTATGCAGCAGAAAGAACAAGATACTGCTGGCATATGTGAAAGACAAGAGATTATTACATGAGGCGGTAGAGAAAAACGATTATACGCTGCTTCATATCTCTTCAATGGCGGAACTGAAAAAGACCGTTACCCAAAGAATAATTATAAGCGGACACTCGGATAACTCCCTGCGTTATGTTCTGGAACTGGATGGAGACTTTTTTTACTCCAGAAACCTTGAAACGGACAGTCTGAAAGGGCTCTGTGAAGACGGGGACACTAAGGCAATCCGCTACATTAATCATGGGAACGGAGAAAAGGTGTTTAAAATGAAAGCGGGAAAACTCTATCGTTCCATCATACAGGAAACGGAATTTGGCAGAACCCTTCCAGAACAGGTAGTGACCTATCTATGTGAGGAATTTTCGGCAGACTGGCAAGTGTATACTCAGAGCAGACTCCCGAAGAACACACTGCACATTGATAAAGACTTTGAGAAGATATATTCATCAGACTGCTGCAAAGGGGATTTCTCTTCATGCATGACGGACAAGGATTATTACTATTTCTATATGGACTCCGTCAATGCAAGTGCAGCGTACCTGACCGATGAGGATGATATGGTGATTGCAAGATGTATTATCTATAATGAAGTCAAGGATCAGGATGGTAACAAATGGAGACTGGCTGAAAGACAATATGCCAGTGATGAAAATGATATCCTGAAGCGTGCCTTGATAGATGCCCTGATCAAAGGGGGATACATTGACGGTTACAAAAAAGTCGGTGCAGGTGCAGGTGATGCAAGAGAGTTCGTTGACCTTGAGGAGAATTCATTGTCAGACAGGAAATTCAGAATAGAATGTGACCTGGACTATGGTGATTCACTAAGTTATCAGGACTCATTCAAGTGGTATGATGAATACGATAGAGTAGCTGACAATTATGGACATGGAGACATTGGACTGGATGTTACTGACGGTTCTATAAATGGTGAAGAAGAGGAGGAATACGATGATTTTCATGGCTACCATTGTCATGAAACACGCTCCGTATATTGCCATGGATGCGAGTATTACTGTGACGTGGAGAACCTGGATGAATTCATATGGATAGAAAATCTCGGGGAATACCATCATGAGTCGGATGTTACAGAATGTCCGGAATGTAGCGGGCTTTTTCTGGAAGAGGACAATTTCCATTCAGACATAACAGAGGAGGACTATTGTTGTGAAGAATGCCGGAAGAAAGCGGAACAGACATACAAAAAAGAAAACTGGCATTATTCCGACTATGATGAGGAATACTATGAGCATGCAGGAGACATAACCGTATACCGGGTATGGAACAATATTCTCTGTGAATATGAGGAGAAAAACATATCGGTTGAGTCCGGAAATAAACTCTTGGCGGGAGGAGAACTTCATGAACTGGACGGTATACTCTATGACATAATAGATGAAGAGACCGGACTGCCTTATGCATACGAAATGAATGAAATGACTGTTTAACCCACAAAAAAGAAAAATTATGGAATTACTTAAGAAATTATATCAGATTTATAGCCCGAGCGGAAAAGAACGGGCGATGACAAAGTTTATATGGGATTATGTAAAAAGAATTCCCGGTGTAAAACTTGAAACTGATAAAATCGGGAATCTGTATATAACAAAGGGAGACGCGGAATCATATCCCTGTATCGCAGCACATCTTGACCAGGTGCAGAGGTTACATTCAAAAGACTTCACGGCTATTGAGACGGAGGAAATTATATTCGGATACAGCTCCCGGAACAAGAGACAGGAAGGACTCGGAGCGGATGACAAGAATGGAATCTGGATAGCACTCAAATGTCTGAAAAAGTATGATACCTTAAAACTGGCATTCTTTGTCAGTGAAGAGGTGGGATGTATAGGTTCAGGAAAAGCGGTGATGGATTTTTTCAATGACTGCCGATTTGTTATACAGCCTGACAGACGGGGTTATCAGGACATTGTTACAGAAATCGGCTGGACCTCACTATGTTCTCCCGGATTCCTGAAAGCGTCCGGATATAAACAGTTTGGATACAGGGAAACACATGGAATGATGACAGATGTGCAGGAACTAAAAGAACGGGGGCTTCAGGTCAGTTGCACCAATCTTAGCTGTGGATATTACGAACCGCATACGGACCATGAGTTTACGATAAAGAAAGACCTCATGAACTGCCTGTCACTGGTAGAACATATTATTGAGAATTGTACTGACACTTATCCACACCAGGCTGAAATACCGGGAAGACGAAGAGGTATCTATGATGAATTCGATGAAGCGACGGATGAAATATTTGCCCTGCTCGACCATGGGGAGTTATGGAGTGCGGAAGACCTCTATTATATGTACCACTCCGTTTTCCCACAACTGGACATGGAAGACTATCAGAGAATATATACAGAATATTACAACTTAAATACAATCGAATATGGAGAACAAAAATTATGATTTGAAACTGGCCAGATATATATGGTCAATCTTAAAGACACAGCCCATTATAGTCATGTCATGGGGAGTAGATATGGATACGATAAAACCGGTTAAAGGCGGACTGGAATTTCATGTACAGGGATTCAAGCATACGGGAATGGTACAGGTTATCCTCGATGAAGGGAAGGACTTGTTTGAGGTTCATCTTATCCCCGACTCTGAAGGAGAAGAAAAAATAATAGAAGACGTTTATCTGGACATGCTTGTTTCTGTAACAGACAGGAATGTAGAGAAAACGGATGATTATGAGAAGAAGATTTTTGAAGAGTACAGAATTATAAGAAAATAGTACTTTTCAAAAATAATCAAATCTGAAATAATTGGAATCCTATGAGAGAAATTGGAATCTATGAAAACCTAAAATCTCACAGGATTTCTTTTTCATAAACCTCAGGTGACAGATATTGAACGTTCGTTTGGTATTTGTGACCGACTATTAAAATATGTAAAAATGAAAGCAAAAACTTATATTGCCTACCTCCGACAGTCCACGGTAAAACAGGAAATCTCCGGATTGGGAGTGGAGGCGCAAAGAGAAATTATACAGAATCACTTGAAGGATAAAAAGCCGATTGCTGAGTATATTGAAACAGAGAGTGGACGTAAATCCAACAGACCCAAACTTATAGAGGCTTTGGGAGAATGCAGAAAAACAGGATCTACCTTAATTGTAGCCAAACTGGACCGGTTAAGCCGGAATGTAGCTTTCACCAGTAAATTGCTGGAGAGTGATGTGGAGATTGTGTTCTGTGATTTTCCTCAAGCAAATAAACTCGTACTGCATATAATCAGCAGCATAGCAGAATATGAAGCCGGACTGATCAGCCAGAGAACCAGACAATCGCTACAGGCCAAGAAAGCGAGAGGATGCCGGCTTGGTAAATCCGAGAACCTGACGAATAACCTTGAACGGGCTATCGGGGAAAGCGTAAAGACCAACAAGAACAAGGCGGACAATAACCCCAATAATATGAGAGCCATTGCCATGTTGCATTCATTGCTCATGCAGGGGAAGTCGTTGTCCGAAATGACCGTAATCTTAAACAGGCAGGGCTTTGTAACCTCCAAAGGTTGCAGATTCCGGATAACCCAGGTAAAAAGGCTGATCGTCAGGGCAGGACTTGAATTGCCACAGAAAACATGAATCTAAAGGAATTACTTGATCGAAATAAGGGAGACTATGCAGAATAGTTTCTCTTATTTTTTTCTTTATCGGAAGACCTTTCCATTTTTAGGATATGCCATGTATCATCATATTTCATTATCTTTGCGGTAAATAAATTCCTATATCATGGACTCTAATAAAAATGACGCAATGAAAATGCAGGAAGAAAAACGTCAGGCCAGAACTCTGGAAAATATGGAAATAAAGTTATCGGAACAGATGGAAATGATGAAGCAGCTCATAACAACCTCGGCTGTCATATCCATTGATGAATTATGCTTTCATTTCAGAACGGCTGTACAGACGGAATCCGTGAACGTGCCATTGCACCTTTCTTTTGAAAGGCATTTTAAACTTCTCATAGACTATGCCAGAAACGACAGGAATGTCTTGTCCAGTCTTTTACATTGCCTTAACAGTCTTTACGAATGCTACAGAACAGTTACTCCCGAGTATTATTTCGACAGGGTAATGACCCGGGCCTTCCAGGATTCAATCCTTGAAAGTTTTGAACTATTTTCAACCGCTCTGAAGGACTATGATGCCCATGACCGACCTATAAATCTGGATGCCCCTTATCTGAAGCATTATAAAAGATTCGGTTCACACCCGCATAAACAATTCTACCACACCTACCTGCAAAAGTTGAATGAAAAGCTGAATTACCTTCTTTCAGAGAGCCGCCTGGGATTAAAACTTGACTCCTGCTTCATACCGGAGAATTCATACAACATTATTCTGGAACAGTCGCTGGTGGAGGATCTATATGCTTTTCTGGTAGATGAAAAGTGCCTGCAAAAGGATGACTATACGGAAAGAGACTTCAAGCTGCTGTTCAATAACAGCGTATTCAAACGTAATGCCAATCCTATCCGTTGGATAAAGACGACAGAGAAAAGCCAGATGACTTCCAACATAACGCTCCGTACTCTATTTCTCGTGCTTGGTGAAAAAACAAAGAAAAATTTGCTGGACCAGGAGCACAGGCGATACTATGAATCACTTTTTATCGGAAAGGACGGCAAAAACGTCTCTCTGGAAGACAAAGCCAGCAAGGTTAGCAAGGGCAGCCAATCTCTCCAGGATTTCCTTTCACAACTACGGTCAATTTTAAAATTATAGAGAAGCCGTCCACCTCTTTTTCCGCCTATTCCCGCCCACTCTGTTAATGTCGTTATAACATCCTGCTTTCTAATATGTTATAACGACATTTTTTTATTCTTCATTTTTATCTCACTCCTTCTATTCCCGTCTACCTAAATGCAAAAAAAAGGCCTTATATTTGCGGAAATATTTACAAATAAAAAGAATTAGATATGGAAACAAATAATTTGAAGTCTTTGGATGGCGGGACTATAAACAGTGCTATCAACGAGAATGTTAACGATTTCACGAGAGTGATGAATCAAGTAGATAACAATATAGAAAAAACAGAAATGAGAACGGAAGACATGCAGCCGGATAAAAACGGCAAAGATAAAAACGGACAGACGGCTGAAACACAGGTTCTGACTCCCGGAAATAGCCATGTGGAAAAGGGGGAGGAAGAATACTGCTTCCCGACAGTTGAAGAGCTTCTTTGCAGAGAGCGTGAGGACATACTTTCGCTACGCAGGCTTCCCTATACGGATATTGATTATGCCACCTACAACTGGAGTGTGACACAAGGCTGCCTCAAACTGTCGCCCGGGTGCAAACACTGTTATGCGCAAGTCATAGCCGAGAACCAGTCCAAACGTTCGGATACCAGGCGTTTCAAGGATGGTTTCAAACCTGGTTTTAATGAAGGATTACTGTATACTCCCCTTCATGATACCAGAAAAGGCATTGTATTTGTCAGTCCGCTCGGGGATTTTGGACATGCCGATATTACGGATGAACAGCGCAGGGCAGCCATCGAAGTCATCCAGGCGGATGAGACAAAGGTATTTCTTATCCTGACCAAACGTCCGGAAACCCTTGTACAGTTGTTCGAGAATATTCCGGTTCCTTCCAACTGCCTTCTGGGGGTGAGTGTGGAGTCGGAAGCGTACCTGTCACGCATGGACACACTTCGCAAGATCGCTTCAGACAACCTGGTAGTTTCTTTTGCCCCGCTTTTGGGTGGGATGAAGGATATTAATTTCGGCAGGTTTGTCTGGGTACTCATCGAAGGTGAAGCAACCCGCCCCATGGGTAATGCGCGCATGGTAAGGACGGAATGGATACAGTCTATCATAGAACAGGCCGAATCCGCGCCGATACCTCCCGCTATATATGTAAAGCAGCTCGGAAACAATGTGGACGGGGTGGTAAAAAGCAAAGCACAACACGGGTACTTGGTAAAAGGCGTTTCCTACCGCCAGTATCCCCAAGTCATAAGAACAATCCTGAAAAATACTGATGAAGAACTGGAAAAAATGAATATGCAACAGAAAAAGGATAAAGAAATGAAGAAAGAACGTAGTACGACAAAGAAAACGACAACAGCGGGCACCGGAACTGAAGCTGAAGCCCTCTCCCATGTCATTCCCCTTAGCAAGGTTGTGAAAGAAGGGGCCAAGAAAGGGAAAGTAAACAACCTGTATGGTACCTGGGTTGTGGAAGGAGAGGTTACGGTGATTGCCGGTGATACGAATGCCGGTAAATCCTCAGTTACCTACCAGATGGGGTTGGATGCGGCTTCAGGTAAGAATACCCTCGGTTTTCCAGCTCCTGTCAAGCCTGTGGTGGACGAAGTGGTGTACATTGACACGGAACTTAGCATTACCCAGTTGGGGCAGCGTTTCGGAGGTATAACCATCAGTGACCGCATGAAATACATCGATGCTACTGCCTGGGACCTTGAAAAGATTCTTTCCGAAATAGAAACCATTGCAAAAGAATGGAACAAAAAAAAGGTGCTGTTCATATTGGACAGTATCACAGTGGCGGCAACAGGAAGTATCACGGCCAAAGTTGCAAAGGAGCTGATGAAAAGATTGAAATTAATCTGTGGACGCTATAATGTAACGGTAATAACGCTGATGCATACAAGAAAGCGGGACAAATCCAAACCTATTGAGATGCAGGACCTGGCCGGTTCCGCCAAACTGACTGACTTGGCGGATAATGTGCTTGCAATGGCCAAATGTAATGCTACTGAGGTGTATGTCAAAGTTCTCAAGTCACGCAGCAATGCCATTCCTGATAAAGTACGGTATTTTAAGATTCGCAGTGACGGCTATCTCCATTTGGAATTCATTCGGGAATGTGAGGAAGAGGATCTGCTGGCACAGGGTAAAAGCAAGCTTACACCAGAGGTGGAACAGGAGATTCTCACCCTGCGTGGAAAAGGATACTCCGTCAGGAAAATAGCAGATCATATGAAACTGTCAAAATCTGCTATTGACCGTGTGGTTCAAAAGCATAAGGACAGTGGAGAATCCAGCGTGGATACCATTAAGGATGCACAATTACCCGACAACGCAGCCTGATATAAAAGACCATATCCTGTAAGACTTTTACGTAATCATACAATGGAGACTGGAATTCAATAATGAGTTTCAGTCTTTTTGTTTATCTGAAGATTCCTAAGTTTCCCTTGAGTTATCCACTGTCCCTTTGTCCCGAAACTGACGATCCCACTGTCCCGGATATCACATTTTTCAGTATTTTAGGCATGAAATTTATATAAAATACCCTCCAAAATTATGTTTTTTATCATTTGCGAATAAGCGTAATTACAGACATGATATAGTAAGTATTTGTATAGTTACAAACATTATCAATAGATTACACACAAATATCTATTTCGTATTATTTACATCACATAGATAAAATCCCAAAATATACATATTTTCTGGGACACCTTCCCGGGACAGACGGATAAAAAGAGATTCAGGGTTAGCCTGACCATTTCTTTTCCTTCAAAAAAATATCTGTTTTGCCGTTCAAATCCCTCGAAAGCTTGATATATGTATGAAACCAAATATAATATTGTCAGATATGAACGATAGCTCTATATCAGACCGTCAGGTAAAGGATTGTCCTGATGTCATCGAAAAAACAGTTCCACAGAGAATCCCTAGAAGATACAAAGAGGATATCAAGAGATTACATGGGAGATACGATCTACATGAAGGCTTGGTCATTAATGTGTCTCTCAAAGAATTCAGAGGAATATGTGAAAGGGATTATCCCAAAATCGAAGCCTACCTGGGATTAAGGAAATACCTGTTGCGTACTTTCGGAGTAACCCTGAATATACACTCACAAAAGACTAAGGGTGATTTCGATAAAAATACAGATGAACCATAAATTTTGTATAACCGGAGTTAGCTGGAGGCAAATAGCTATGGAACGGAGTGAAGTGACATACATAACTCCCCGGAGGGAGATAAAGTGTTATAAAAAAGTTTGCAAATCGTGTACATTTTATAATAGAAGTACATTTTTTGTAGTATATTTTATAACATCTACATTATCCTACCGGTTATGTATTACATACTCACTACTTTCGTATACTTCTCTGTCTCCAACTTTCCCCATTAATCTTAAAAGTGAAACAATGCATAAAATAACATTAAAAGGATATTCTTGCCTTTAATAACGAACTGGGCAGATACATAACACTAAAATAATAGATACACAAATGGATACAATAGTTATTAAGAGATCGGAACTCATAGAACAGATCAGAGAGGATTTCAAACTTTGGGAAGAAATGTCACCGGATATCGACGAAGGCTATTTTGATGAAGAGGACGTACAGTCTTATCTGAATTTCCTGATAGAAAGATATCATGACGAATGGATTGTCATAGATGATATACAGGAAGGAGGTGATGTATGAAAGAGCTTTTTAATATAACCCCACATATCACTGGTGAGGGATTTAGAATGAAACTCAGTACAGGCGTAATCGATGTCTCGGATGATAACGGAGGCTATATCATTTCCTCAGGTTGTGGTAGCGGTAAAACAGAGTCAATCAAGAGTCTGATCCGACAGAAATATAACTCGGGGATTCTGTATTGTGTTGATACCCGTGACGAACTGGGTAAGATGTATGACTGGATTCTGGCTAACCTGGTGAACAGGGAATTGGGCTATGGTGATATATTGAGAGAAAGCGACGTTATGATCATATCCAGTGATAAGGAGCGTTCATCCTTTCTGAATCAATACAGGGACAATCCCGAAATTCTTATGGAGAAAAAGATTATCCTGATCACACATGTACGTTTCTGGACTGACCTGATCAATTATTTCCTCATTTACCGTCCAAAGTCACCCGTAGATTCATTTGACGGGGATTTCAGGAAACTAATGGTAAGGCCGGATCTTAGACGGTATATCCTGTTTGACGAGACTCCCACCTTTATCAGACCTTTCGTGGAATTTGATAAAACAATTCTGGGAGTATTCAGTAAAACCGATGATACGGGTAATATCATTTGTATGTCACCGGAAGAGATAACCCGGTATTACAACCGTTTTATGAGAAATACCAGGAATGATCTTTTCAATCAGGCGTACAAGATCAACAGAATAAAAAGGGATGTTGTGCTAAATCTGATTCCGAAGTATTATGACTCATGGATGTTGGATGATAACGAAAAATCGGGTATTACATTCTACCCCGTCGATCTGTGTCCTCTTGGAGTAACCATAGGTACCCATATTCTTGTCTTCGAAGGGGCAGGAGATATTCTACTCAGAGAATCTAAACACTTCACCCTTCTTGATGTCGGACAGAAATACAATTCCGTGACTGAGTTCAAGAAGATGGGGTTCAACCTGTCACGTAAGGAGGAGTTTGATGAAAACAGATTCACAGATTTTATAAACGCCATAGCCGGGGTGATCAATAAAAAGACACTGATCGTATGCTGGAAAGGCATAAATGGGGAGAATGGTGTTGCCGGACAATCGGAATATGCAGATAAAATTAAGGAAGCGTTATTAAAGAAAGGTATTGCCCAAGAGTTACCATATGTTACCTATTATGGTTCTTCGGATAACAAGAGTACCAATGACTACAGGGATATCGAGCAGATTATATTATGTGGGAATTGGTCCTTGCCTAATACCGAAGCAGCCAAAATAAGACGGGCTTATGGTACAACGACTGACCCGCAGAAACATAAGGACTGGTTCTTCAGTCAACTGATCACAAGAATTGGCATAAGAAAGCATCAGCCGGGTACATATACGGTATATTACACGGAAGATTTTGATGATGACTTTATAGAAAGAATGAAAGTATACCTGAATGAAAGCAGGATATTAAAGCCATACAACAAGAAACTGCCGGATTGGAAAAACAGGCTGGATACAATGAGTATACGGGGGAACCTTAAAAATGAAATTGTGCTATTGGCTATGGATGATGAGGATATGAGGAATGCTATCGGTATGGATCGGGAATACACTAAAGAGGTCAGTTTTGATTATCTGGAAAATTTGGGGGTAAAGAGATATGTGAGGGAAAGGCGTAAATATAATAAACTGATAGAGACATTAGGTAAGATAAAAATAACCCTGATAATAAAATAAGAAGGATTGGGTATGGTGTTTTAGCCTGCCCACTCTTCTCTAAAACCATACTATACCTTACCCGCCTTTTTTTGATGGTCTAGCTATATATATGAGAAGTAAAAAAAAGCGGGTAGATATAAATAAAAACATATAATAGATTGAGATAGATAAACAGATAAAAGTGTATATGCAAATTATGGCAAATGTATATAGTATAAAGAGAGAAGACATGCTACGCTGTCTCTCAAAGTGATACAGAGAAAAACTTAAAACATTTTATCTCCCTTCTCTTATCACTAAAGGAAGAGCACGAAGTGGTCTCTCTCTTGTTGATCTTGTTATTTATCCATATTACTTTTATTCCATTCTATTACCATAAATACTGAACATAGCACCTCCAATGAAAAAGAGTGGTTATGTGTAGAGAGAATAACAATAATAAAAATCCTAAATATGATGATTAACAAAACAGTCAGTTACTACAATAATGCGGATGATTCCAGGAGTAAAATCCGTTATAACCTTGATTATGTCCTGGGGATGATTAGGAATAATCAGGAACTATTCCAGCAAACGGTAAGACTTAGATCTATGCCGACAGAAGAAGAATACAAGCAGGCGAAGAAGTTGTTACCAATGATTGCTCCCTCTGGCGTATTTGATTACCGGAATGATGCTCCGGAAAATCTCAAGGAGTATTCCAATGTGTTGGTTCTGGATTTTGACCATTTCCAAAGCCACCTTGATGCCGGAGAATTCAAGAGAAACCTGATCGACAATGCAGACCGTCTTCATATCTATGCACTTTGGTTCTCACCAAGTGGATTAGGAGTAAAAGTGGTAATGCTCCATGATAACACAACCCCGATGTATCATAATGAACTCTTCAGATGTATTAGAGAACAACTCTACCCAGGAGTAGCACAGTTTGATGATAAATGCGGTAATCTTAGCCGGACATTTTTCCTAAGTTCGGATCCGGAGATCTATATCAATCCGCAACGGGATTCTCTTACTCCTTACCACTTTGAGCATTCCCCGTCAGTGAGGGCAACTCCCATGAAAAGTTACAATCAGGGTTACGTAAGCAATAGTTTTACTCACACCTCGGCAGAAATAATCCAGAATAATTGTTTTCAGGCACAATGGAAGGACAAGACACTGATCAATTACATAGATAAGAAGTGGCGCCTGGAATATCCTGAATCTTATGAGGACGGTCACAGGCATCAGTCTATCCTGGCCAGAGCTAAAAGGTTATGCAGGTATGGTGTGCTCTATGAAAATGCATTGGCATATCTCACCGGGACATTCGGGTTACATGGGATTGATAAAGCTGATATAAAAGGAATGGTTATCAATAACTATAACGCCAACAGAGGAGACTTCGGAAAGGACAGAATGAGGTTGTACCTGAAAAAAGAATCCGGTAGGAATTATAGGAACCAGAAGCTGAAAGGGGAATAAAAATAAAAAATAAGGAACCGTTTTCTCCGTTTTAATACCATTTTACGTGTATCTTTACCGTCCTAAAAACTTTAATAGCCTTATATTTGGAAAGGAAACAAGAAAAATAAATACTCATAAGTGAGTGCTAAATATTGGAAAACGTTTATCTTTGTAACGCTGGAAAAATTCTGGCAGACATAAGAAGTGCGTTAAAAGTTCTACTACTTAAACTACCACATTAAGAAGCAAAGAGAACGCCAATAACATGCACTCACTTTTTTGTTTCTGTATATGCCCAAGTATATACGGCATTTTGCTGTTTATATACTTATCAGACATATTCAAGATGAGAGGTGATGCTTTGGTTCTCTTTGCAGGGGTGTGGTAGCCCTTAGTAGTAGGATCAAATGCAAAGCCTCTCTTTTTATGTCCATACCTAAGTTAATCTTTCAAAGATTGCTGAATTCGAGAGAGCTTATAGGCGTATAGGAGAACAAAGCCTCATGAAAGACCCCAAAGAATCAAATATCCCTGTCGATAGTCATATTATAGATCCTGTCGGAGCTGTCAAAATTACGCAGAATATAGAATTTGATACCCAGCTCATGAAAGCTCATACAAAAGGAGGATTGGGATTCATGGCTGAGGATGCCAATTCACTTCACGATCGTTGGCGGCATAAACAGGTAGAAGACATAGGACGGAACAACGAAAAGAATGGTGCGGACCGAATCGTGGATGGAGTGTATATCCAAACTAAATATTATGATACGGCAGCTAAAACCATAAATTCTGCATTTGATGTGGAGACCGGAATGTACCGCTATTATCAAAAGACAGACGGTAAACCGATGCTCTTGGAAGTTCCCAAAGATCAGTATGAGCAAGCGGTAAACCTGATGAGAGAGAAAATAAAAAAAGGGAAAGTTGCCGGAGTCACCGATCCCAAGGAAGCCCAAACATTAGTAAAAGCCGGATGTGTAACATTTAAACAGGCAAGAAATATAGCCAAGGCAGGCAATATAGACTCATTACTGTTTGATGCCAAACAATCAGTGGTATCTACCGCATCATCATTAGGCATTTCTTTCATTATCAACTTTGCAATACTTAAATACAAGAAGATAGATACAGGGGACGCTTTGAAGATTTCTTTTGTAGAAAGCATTAAAACCGGAGGTTCTGTTTTTATTAGTAGTGTGTTAGTACGTCAGTTCTTTAAAACAGCTATGGGGAGAGGATTATTAACCACGTCCACCCAAGCGTCAAAATCAGCTGTTAATTCGGTATACAACTATGCTTTGGGGAAGGACACGATCCATAAGTTTGCAGCGGTAATTTGTGAAAAACATGTAACAGGAGCTGCCGCCAAGAATGTAGTAATCAAATTTTTCAGAACAAATGTCATAGTGAATACCACACTTATATTGATCAATACTGTGCCTGATTTCATTAAATTCATGGATAATAGAATGTCATGGAAAGAGCTGACTGCTTCTATAACTAAATCCATAGTCGGATTTGCCGCATTTACAGCAGGATTCAGCGTGGCATCCAGATTTCCGCTGCCTGTACCCATGAAAATAATTATTCCCACTCTCTCTGGAATCTTGTCTTCCCTTGCTGCCAGTGATATTGTTTTCCGATTACTTAAAACCGATAAGGAAAGGAAAGAATACAATATCATACAAGAAGCCATACAGGACTTATGTAATGACTACATGATAATTGACGAAGGAGAATTTGACATTTGTATGGAAGAAATTCAAAAACGTGATATTATTAATGAGGACTTTATCACACATATCAAAGCTAGAGAAACAGATAAAGCACAGAAATCTTATGTGTATACACGATTAAAAGGTTGCTTCCTCTATGTCATCAATAAAAGAGAACAGATTATCATTCCAACCGAAAAGCAACTTATAAACGAACTTGATCGGATAGATATGTCAGAAGAGGATATGAATCAAATATTTATTAACATCATAAAATAATTCAATTATGTTTGAAAAGAAATTTTTGAAGGACAAAGATTTGGAATTCTTGGAAGAATGCTCCAATGAAGATTTAAAAGTACTGGCTGATTTACTGGTATATGACAAGGACAATAATCCGAGATATTCGGAAACATTATCCAGAACACGCCTGTATAAAGAGTCATACCCTAACCAATTACAGAAAGCATGGGCAGAGATTGCACATGAATTTCAACTCTATGGCGGGGATAGTTTTGCCAACTTCTTTCGGGGATACGGAGTGCCGTATCGTGAAATCCTGATGGATGTCTGCGATAAGAAGAAAGTCAATTATAACAAAAATTCATCTACGGAACGGATTGAGATGTATCTGATTCAAAAGTTAATGGATGATGTACTGGAAGAAATGGATGATGAGCAATTGCAGGAATTGGTTAAGGATTTGCAACTGGATGCCAATACATATCAAAGCAAGGATGCTATGAAAAACGCTGTCCTGATGGCTTGCATGTCCCCGGCATTCGTTTCACAGATTCTGACATTGTTAACAAGCGTGCTGGTGCCCAGAGTGGCACTAGATATAGCGGTGGGATTGGGACTGGTAAGCAGAATCGGAGGGATACTTGTTCCTGCCATAAATATCATTATGGGAGCATGGCTGTTAAAAGACCTAACGGGAGCGGCATATAGGGTAACGATTCCAGGGGTTGTATTAATCATCTATATGCGACGTAAGATGCAGACTGAAAAACAAAATATATAGACCGGAAAAGTTCTCACCCCATGAAAAAGGAGAGAAATAATACGATAATTACAGAGTATTGTTATGAAAAGACAAATTACAATCAATATCAATCATGTTCAGAGGAAAAACATTTTTTATGTGGTCGAATTTTCGTAGCAACAGATATTGAATATGATGCTACTATCTATTCTTTCCCTCAGCCTCGTAAACGTTGTGGTGGTATAAGAACTTTACCGGTTTTGCATAGCATATTCACTTCTGTTTATAAAAAGAAATGGAAAAATATGGAAAAAATGATTAGATACACATTATTGAGATATTCATAATGCCATACTATTAAAAACTAACAAAAAGGAAACAATGGTCAGAAAAAAAATGATTTATAAGATAATTAAATATGGTATAATTCTTATCGTATGGATTGTTGTGCTTAAACTGGCATTTCATGATTTTAAACCGGAATATCTTATATCCTGGAATGCTTTCAGCAATTGGTGGATAGACACATATGCCGGCCTTTTTAAAATGATACTCTCTATTATTTTAGGTATAACTCTCATTTGGGGTATTGGATGGCTTTTATAGAAATGGTTACGTGCATTTTTCATTTTTATTTTCAGACATAATCCAGAATCATAGATACTCTCATGAACTATGGAGGAGCGGGAATACAATTACTCTATCGGAAGAAGTGTGAATTGAAGAATATCGTTAAGAATGTACTGGAAACATGATTGGTAAAAAACTGGATTATTATAACCGGAATTTTAATAAAAACAATTATGAATATAGACAAGGATGATCTTTATATATATGGTCTTATAAGTGGTTTGATAATATGCAGTCCATTTTTGGGTGTTTATTATGGTGCCAAATGGATTTATAATCATACTCCTCAAAAAGCTAAAGAAAAGAAAGAACGAGATCTAAAAATTCATGAACTGGAAGAAAAATTAGGTCTTACAGGAAGAGACAATAAGGCTCTTTATTATGATCCTCATTATTATAGAAATCGGAACAAGAATAGAAATGATTATTTGATAGATTTAAAGAGGAAAGTGGATTGTAATTATAATAGTCCTGATATAATAACTGTTATAGTAGAGAGTACATTTGACTCTTCTATTTTTGATGAGGATTCTGAATGTAGCACCTTAATCATGGTACATGAAGATTATTATAATGTACCCAAAAAGAAAAATTGGAGAGCCGACATTTATTTTAGCTTTAATGTTTTGAGTAGCACATTCAATATATTAAGTACATTATCCGAATGTGGTAAATACAGTAGCTACTATGTTATTTCTATTCCTGGTAAATATCAACGTAAAGAAGTTATATGCGGGACTGGTAAATTTGCAAAATTCATAAATGATTTCAAAAAGGTCTATAAAAAATAGAACAAAGAATCAAATCAAAATACCATTTCATGTCTGATATATGAATTGCGTTATTCATCAGGATAATATTATAATAACGTACTAAGAGATAAAAAATCTTGGTGCGTTTTTCTTTTTTTCTTCTCACTCAAAAAATGACAAAACACTCTTAGTATCCCGCCAATTCCTAACTAATGATGAAAAAACGGCAAACAACATATCTAAAATGTGGAATATTATGAATTTATTCTTTGGTGGTCCCCCGGAGGAATCACTGAAGCGTCAGGTTGGAGAAAAGGCTTCCGGTCCTGATGTTAGCGAAAAAACGGGAAGCAGGCATAACGAGAAGTACGAACAGGATATTACAGCACTTAGGGAGAAGTTCGGAAACTCTTTTATAACCGGACTCTGTATCAGGATCACACTGAAGGAAGCACTAGGGATGATGCCACGTAACCGAAAAAGGGTTGACGCATATGACGGGCTGGCCAGATATCTGCAAGAAGAGTATGGAATTATACTAACCATTTATTCACAAAAAACTAAACCAAACGATCATGAAGAAGATAATTTATAAAGGTACAATAGAAGAGAATGACTATAACCGTGTGAAAGACATAGACAGCGAGAACTATGTAACTCCGGACGGAAAAACGGTACTGCCTAAATTAGCGCAGATGCCATTACGAGACCTCGCTATCCTAAGTTTCACCAGTGAGAACGAACTGAAGAAATACTATACCGGCAATGAGGAGTACTTTTCATATTCCGTTGTAGAACTGATGCTTGATACAAGAATACAAACCAGAAATTTGAGCAGACACAAAGTCAGCAGTTTTGAGGATGCATTGTATCTGCTTTATACCTATTCAGAGGAGATACCACAAGCGGACGATCCCAAATATCTGTCCATTCTTATTGCAGCCGACATATTGAATGTAGAGGAGGAGGATATCATAGAAGAGGCAAGAAGGGATAATAAGTTGTATTCGGACGAAGACAAGAACCTGTTTGTACCGGTCCGGTGGATTGGGGACTGGTATAATGATGCTCTGGCTACTTTGGGGATATCGAGTGTCATCTATATACAGACTAGGGGAACGGGGAAAGTTAAAATATTAATTGAAAGAGACCTGGAGTAATATGAAAAAGAAAATATTCGTTATGGGCAACGTGTATGATTTGGGTACACTGGGAGTCAATGAAGTTGAAAATGCTGTTCAGGCGGATCTGGATAAGGTCTTTAATGCCGGTGGAGTCAGATTCCGGTTAAAGGAAGTATCGGGGAAAACATTGGAATTGACATTTTTCCGTAAGTACAAGGTTGGTGAAATAGATTGGCTAAATTATGATCCAAAGTTGATCTATAATATTGATGCTAACATAATCACAGGGCATAGTTTTAATGGTTTCAGGATACCGGATTACTGGGGAGGCGTTCCTTTCGGGTACACGTTTTTCATGCCGAAGAGAGAATTCACGAGGTGTTATAAGAATTCGGCTGTACTACTTGGGACGGATCAGATAGAGAGAGTTAAGATCACAGCACAACCGGAGAAAGTAGTGATGAGATTGACATTTTAAAGCAAGAGAGAAGATAGTTAGAGATAGCTGTCTTCTCTGCTTTTTTGTTTTATAGAGGTACTAGAAATTACAAGATTGATTCTCTTCATAGGCATCCATATCTCACCTTCTCCTATTCAACAACAAAAATTCCCCTGTAAAGTCTATTTCGAATTATCTATGAAAATATATATCAACGATCTTCACAGACAGTTGATATATGGGGTAAAAAAAAGCATATCGGAAATCAACCGATATGAAAGTGCCGGTTAAGATACACCGCTGTGCCCTTCTTAACCAACGAAAGATGTAGGGTTCTTCATCCTGTAGCATGAAGTTAGGGACCTACATATAGCAATTCAATATAAAATGTAACATATAATACTAATATTCAAATCAATATGCTATTTAAGAAGATAGCTTCTCATATAACATAACTGCTTTTATCAACCGTAGATTCTCCCTGCAAAACCAAGGAAAGTCAATACAACGGAAATCAACACGATATTCATCAAGCAGATCATAAAAACGAATATCCTGTATCAACTCACGAACTGAAATGAACAGAAGCAAATACTTCTTCCTTTTACAATAAAACAATGCTTTCTGCAGTTCTGCATAGGCAATATTTTCTCCTGTTTTACATTCTGAGTTTTTTTCATCACAAAAAGACAATTGAATCTTTAACGAATTATTCCGTTCTAAATATTCTGTCAATCGTCCTTGTACTACAGGAGAGGAAGTATTACCATATAATACAACATCTTTATATTCCATATCCGATATTTCCCCAGAAGGAGCGCTTTTCAAGTCAGAACACAACATATTATATTCTTTAAAGAGACTTTGTTTCGTAGATCTTCGTAATTTTTCAACAGAATAGAAAGCATACCTGAATACATAATGGGTTCCCCGCTTCTCTATTGTTTCCTGTTCTGAGAAAAAAGCATGTAAACGCCTTTTATTGGTTTGAAGAGATTGCTTGGGAATATCTTCAAGCGTATTGGTGATATATTCGACTACCGTCTTTTTCATATATCACAGATTTATCTATCACTATTCTCCATATCCATAGCCGTAACCATAGCGTTTGCCATAGCCGTAGTGCTTACCGTACTTGCCGTAGCCGTAGTAATAACCGTATTTTCTCTTTTTCAAGTCCACACCGTTGATTACGGTACAAAGATTAGGAAGTTTCTTCTCAATAGACAACTCATTGATCAATGTATATTCGGCTTTATGAGTATAGTCGGCACGGCATACGTAGACGGACAAGTCAGCTACACGGCCTATCAATAAGGTATCGGTTACCATACCGATAGGGGCAGTATCCATTATTACATAGTCGAAGTGCTTCTTTAAGGTTTCTATGGCCTTGTCCAGTCCGTTACGAGCCAGCAGTTCGGTCGGATTAGGAGGAACAGTGCCACCCAAAAGGATATATAGGTTCTTATTGATATCCGAAGGTTGTACCAGTTCCATCAGATCCGTTTCAGGATTGGAAAGATATTGGGTAATACCTTTTTCCCTGTTCGAAAGCTGGAATACCTTATTAAGTCCCGGCTTACGAATATCAAGACCGACAATCACCACTTTCTTTCCCAAAAGAGAAAGACTGATAGCCAGGTTTGCCGAAACAAACGATTTTCCTTCTCCACTAACGGTTGAGGTCACAAGGATTACCTTCTGGTCATTATTGAGCATAAACTGAAGATTGGTTCGAACATTACGGAAAACCTCACTCATCAGATTGTTCTTATTCTCAAATACGGCAATAGAGCCATTCTTATCATTCTTTTCGTCTGTCAATGGAATATCACCGACAACAGGGACAGTCGTTAGTTTCTCTACATCGGCACGACCTTCGATCTTGAATTTCGTCAGGTCAATCAGGTAGATGATGCCAACAGGGATTCCAATACCTAACACCAATGCAATCAGATAAATCATTTTGCCTTTAGGAGATACCGGAGTATCGTCAGCTATTGCTTCATCAATAATTTTTGCATTATTCGCTGTAGCAGCTAGTGCGATCGCGTTCTCTTCGCGTTTCTGTAACAGCATCAGATACAAACCAGCTTTGATTTCTTGCTGGCGGGCGATGCTTACATAAGCCCGTTCCTGCCCCGGAGCATTACTGATACGACGAGAGTAGCGACTTGCTTCACGGTCAAGGTTGGATTTAGTGATCATCAACCCTTGCAAAGTTCCTTCAAGAGTAGCCTGTACATTGGCTTTCATAGCACGGATACTTGTATCCAAATTCACAATAGCAGGGTTATTCTCTGTTGATGTACGTAACAGACGTTTACGTTCCACCAACATTTCATTATAACGTTCAATTGCTCCGATCAAAGCAGCATCCTGTAAACCCACATTGCTCGGCAATACTTCGTATTCATTGCCTCTCAGATACTTGCGTAAGTCATTCACCAAACTGATTTGAGTACGGTTCTCCACACTTTTCTTTTCATATTCAGCATTACCAGCCAAGGCGATCTGAGCTTCACTCGACAAATCCGTGATACCGGCATCACGCTTAAAAGACTCTAAATCCGCTTCTGTACTTCCCAATTCTTTTGAAATAATACTAATACGTTCATCAATAAACTCTGCTGTTTTCTGAGCAATTTCGTTTTTATCATTATTCGTATTGCGATTATACATCTCTAGTAATTGGTTGATAAAATCCTGCCCACGTTGCAAACTAGAATTTTTTAACGAAATCACGGCCACAGAAGTAGTTTTAGAAGTCGGAGCAATAGACAGGCTGTTACAATACCCCTTTGCCACTCTCATTGGTTTGTTGATAGTCGCAGTTATATGACGTACGTTCTTCTCCATCCGAGGTACTTTCGTTCCATCCTGCAGAGTTACCGAATCAACTTCCTGAAAGAAAGCCAAAGTACCCTCATCAGTCGGAAAGATAGCAGGTAGTTTCTCAAAATGCTTCTGATATCCCTTCTCACCTACAGTCACGTTCACATCCATACTACCTTTAGGCTGTAGTGTCATTTCCACTACCATCGGAGAGCTTAGTTTCTCAGCCTCCTGAGGTGTCAAACTCACCTGCACCGGAGACGTCTTGTATAAACCTTTAGCAGGAAATTCATCCTCATCTGCATAAGTTATATACAGCCCCAATTGATTAACCACCTCTTTAACGAGCGTTTTCGAACGCAAAACTTCCAACTCATTATCAATATTCTTGGAAGAAGTCATCAGACCACTTAATCCCATATCCTCCAATTCCGAAGAAAGCCCTGCACCTCCACCCTTCTTCTCATCTTTTATCAAGACAGTAGCTGAAATATTATAGATAGGTGTAGCCCAATGCAGATAAAACCACGCACCAACAAGGCATAGTAACACTGCCCCTACAAACCAAGGCCAATGGATAATATATTTAAAAAGTAATGCTTGAAAATCTATCTGTTCTTCATTAGTAGCATGACTTTTCTCATATTGCTTTTCTTCTTTCATAACTCTTTCTTTTTATTTCAGGATATTAAATAACAAACTGGCAATGGAAACAAGGATGGAAGTAGCAGAAAACCATAGGCTCGTACTAGTTCCGATATCCGAATTTCGAGCTTTCGCTTTATTGGGAGTTACGTAAAGAATATCATTCTGCTGCAGATAATAGTAAGGGGAAAGAATAGTCTCCGCCTTATTCAGATCCAATGGAATTATTTCCTGCTTGCCATTAGCATTCTCCCGTATTAGTTTTACATCATCACGCAAACCATAGACGGTCATATCACCTGCCATAGCCAAAGCTTCCAGGATATTCACTTTTTCATTGGAAATCGTGAATGTACCGGGACGGGCAACTTCTCCGATCACAGAAATCTTATAATTTACCATACGTACTGTTACAATAGGAGTTTCAGTAATATAAGGTTTCAGCTTTTCAACGATCATTTGTTCGGTTGCCTTCTTGGTTAGGCCACCAACATGGAGTTCACCCAATACGGGGAAATTGATATTACCGTCGTTATCAACTAGGTACTGTTGAAGGACAGGCTGGCTAGTTGTATAGTTCAAAGCGGCATTGTTCTGTGTGGCCACTGTTAAGTTGAAAGGTGCCGCCAATTCAGGACTGGTACATGACACTACAATAGTCAATAAGTCTTTTGGCATAATTTTTGCATCATACAACTGTTCGTTCTGAGTACTATACAGTACGACTTCCGCATCCTGCAGGTAAGGTACTTTTTTGTAGGACTGACAAGCTGTCAACAAAAATGCTGCCAATACGTAATATCCTAGTTGTTTCATTCTCTTCATATATTTCTTTCTATTGTTTTTTATTCTATCTTCATTAAAACTCAATCATTTTTATCAATCATCTCTCCTATATGCCCCATCTTTTGCTTCAAATATAACAGAAGGTTCTATAACATTTATTGTATGCCATGCCCCTGCAGGTATTTGGATACCGAATTTACCTTCTGCAGGAGATAGTATCTGACGTGAAACTTCTTTAAAGCTTTTTTGTCTTATCACATCATCACAACAGGAAGTTGCCTCATGAACGTATTCATTCACTTCTTCATAGATTATTTCTTCTAATTTACCGACAAGACATATTACAGTTTCTGATGTTTTTTCATGTCGATGAATAGGCACTTCTGTTTGTGGTTGCAAAGCATTGAGCATACGTTGGCTGGTGTCAGCAGATGAAGTACGCAAGTCGAAGTTCTGACGTAAACGTGAATTCTCCATAGCCTGTTCCAATAATTTTCCCAAAAATTCTTTATCAAATTCCATGTTTTTTCAATAATGCAAGATATGCTTCATGTAAATGATAGTACTTTTTCATAAACAAGATGTAGGCAATAGCCAATACAACCAATGCAGTAAGCAAATACAGCCAATAAACAAACATTGTATTTGGACAGAAATGGATAAATCTAAGAGAAATCACTAGTTGCATAACCATATGCAACAATATTACATCTATGGTCTTGATTATCACATTGCCAAACAGAAGCAACATGATAAAGACTATGCCGATGAAGCCACACATTATCGCAACTATTTCCTCACAAGCAAGATAATGCTTTCATTACCCTTTGGATATCAATGAATCAGTACAATAGTTCTTGGTATGAGCGCATTGAACATATATTAACCACCCTCATCAGATAAAGTTCGCAAGTCATAATTCTGACGAAGACGAAGATTAACCGATGCTTGTTAACAAGTTGGATATTAGTTTTTCATCAATTAGTATTGTTGTAACGTGATTTGTCTGTTTTCTGCGCATGCGCTCTAAAGATATATGCACAAAATTAGTAAATATCGTTAAAGAAGTGTCTCATTTTTTAAACTAGAGCTAATGATTTTATAGTGACTTTACAATCTCAATAAAGTTCTCAATTACATACTCCACATCCTCCATCGTCATGCAAGTGTTGAGAGGCAAAGTTATTTCATTCTCAAAGAGATGATATGCATTAGGATAGTTGGCAATATCGAAACCAAGAGCTTTATAAGCGGTCATCATAGGCAGTGGCTTGTAGTGTACATTGGTAGCAATACCCCTTTCAGCCATATTCTCAATCACCTTGTTAGCCTCCTTGCGGGTACGTCCCTGCAGACGAACGAGATAAAGGTGATGGGAAGAACAATGGTTATCACTCTTATGGTCAAGATAAGCTACCTGATATTCTGTATCAAGACACGTATTCAAGGCATCAATAGCCTTATTATAAATAGCAACGTATCCCTCACGCTTCTTCAGCATCTCTGAATAACGCTCAAACTGTACAAGACCAATGGCTGCCATAATGTCGGTCATGTTACATTTGTACCAAGGTCCAATGATGTCGTACTCCCAAGCACCTAACTTCGTTTTTGCCAACGCATCCTTGTTCTGACCATGAAGCGAGAAGAGCTGCGAAATACGATAAATAAATTCATTCCAAGTTTCACCTTCAATGAACGGTACAGGGCTCCCATAGTACACCTGCTGACGCTCTACCTTCTCGTTACCAAAAGGCAAGTTCCAAGTCATCGCTCCACCTTCAGCAGTTGTGAAATTTTTAACGGCATGAAAACTAAATGAAGAGAAATCAGCAATCTCACCAGCCATCTTACCATGACGAACAGCACCAAATGAGTGCGCACAGTCGCTAGAGACAATGATTCGCCCCATCAACTTCTGAATATCATTAGCAGGACGGAACTTAGCGAGAATCTCCGGGCGAGTCACAATCTCCTTGATTTTGTCCACATCCGCACAAATACCAGCTAGATCCACAGGCACAATCACCTTAGTACGCTCAGTAATAACTTTCAATAGCTGTTCGTAATCCATCTCCACATTGCCCTTCTGCGAATCCACCATCACAATAGTAGCCCCAATATGCTGTACCACCGAAGCCGATGCAGTATAAGTATAAGCCGGTATAATCACTTCATCACCTGGACCTACGCCTAACACATGAAGAACCATCTCCATAGCAGCAGTAGCAGAGTTCAGGCAAATCGCCTTCTCTGTATGCACATATTCAGAAATGATTGATTCCAGCTTCTTTGTACGAGGACCAGTAGTAATCCAACCTGAAACTATTGCATCACGTACTTCATTTGCTTCAGCCTCGGTCATATCTGGGGGACTGAAAGGAATGCTTCTTCTTTTCAAATCTGTACTCATATAAAAAATGTTTATTATAATCTCGATTATCTATTATCCAATAAATGAATTTATCTTTTCTTCCATTCCCAATACTATACCATCCAAACAAGTGATAAAATAACATTAGATGAATAGCATGCCATCAGGCGACTTTCATAAGATATAATACGAAAGGACATATACTCTCCTGCACCCACACTAGACTCACTAAAAAGATGTTCCTCGCCAAGACCAAACACCTCCTGCATAATCCACATAACGCCTTTAGTAAATCGCTCCATATTAAAAGAACGAATAGCGACTAGTTCTGCATCGGTAATTTAGATGCCACTTCGGATTATCCTTTATAAACCTTCCACACATCATTAAAGCAGATACTCAAGAGAACCAACTTATCCGCCATATCGTAAAACATTAATTTGTGCGAAAAAACAGATTGTCAGTTCCTGCCATTCTCAATTACTTTACGGATAATATCTACATATCTTGAAGTACCGTACTCACGGGTGAATTGGTCCAAAATCAACTGACGGGCATTACGCCCCATCTCCTCACAAGCCTTACGGTCGGCAACCATCTCGCGAATTATCTTTACAAAGGCCTGCATATCACCAGCTGGTGCATACCTACCACAGTTATAGTGGTTAAGAATATAGGTCAGTTCACCTTCATCAAAGCTGGCTACTACAGCTCTACCTGCCGACATAATGGACAACATCTTACTTGGCATTGCTGCTCCTCCCAATCCAGGTTTGCAACTTACTACACATGCATCGCCCAATCCATACACTTGTGACACACGCTCCATAGGCTGCAACGGAAAGAACTTTACATTATTAATGCCGTAGTTCTTCACCTTTTCCACAAACTGCTCCTTCAATCCACCTGTACCAAAGATGAGAAACTCCACCTCCTTGTCTCCTACCATCTCCTTAGCAGAATCAATAATCACATCAATATTCTGCGCATTACCGAGGTTACCAGCATACACCACATGGAACTTCTTCTTGTTAATGCCAAGCTCCTCAAAGAGAGGATTATACTCCTTTTCCACTGGCACCACAGCTTTCTGATCTACCCAGTTATAGACTACTTCTATCTTATTTTCAGGCACCCCTTTCGCCATAATATTCTGCTTGAAGGCTTCCGAAATTACCACTATCTTGTCAGCATTTTTATAGGTAAAATTCTCTATCACTCTACCAATCTTCCATAATATCGAACCCTCATTACTGAAACCGGCACCAACAAGCGAGTCCGGGAAGATGTCTTGAAGATTATAAACAAATGGTCTTCCTGTACACTTCTTAATCAGAGCAGCCATAGCACCCTGAGTAGGAGGAGTACTTGCAATCAGCATTACATCGCAACTTCTTGCATCCTTAAAGAACACACCTCTATCAAACTGTTTAATATTCTGGACAAAATATCTGAAAGCCCTCAACAAAGGATTCTTCTTTTCTGGAATGAGACTAAATCTGTGGACGGTCATTTTTCCATCTAACATCATTTCTAACTTTTTGTGTTTATATTCTTTCCTTACATCATCCGAAATACCTCTACAAGGAACTGGAGTATAAACCACGACATCCCATCCCTCTTCAACAAAGGCCTGATTTCTATTCCAACTAATATAGGGGCTAGAAATACCTTCAGGTAGGAAATAGGATGGTAATAATAAGACTTTCATATTAGTTAGTATAAACGTTATCGTGTTTCAAAACGGTCACAATGGTCTTAAAGAAAATCTTTACATCAAGGCAAAACGAGATATTATCAGCATACCATGCGTCCTTTAATCGCTTTTCGCGAACCCCAATACTGTTTCTGTAATAAGCCTGAGTATATCCAGAAAGCCCTGGACGAACATTCATCTTATGAACTTCATCAGGCTGATAACTTTCTAATGCAGACCAACCACTGGCGCGAGGACCAATCAACGACATCTCCCCCTTGAGCATGTTTAAAATTTGAGCGGTTTCATCAAGACTCGTTTCGCGAAGGAATTTGCCCACTTTGGTTACACGTGAATCATCCTTAGCATTATATGTACTACCATCAGGATTCGTGATATTTTCTGCATTCACCTTCATACTACGGAACTTATACATCATCAGTTTCTTGCTGTCTTTACCGATTCGTTCTGCCATATAGAATACCGGACCACCATCTTCCAACTTAATAGCGGTAGCTACACATAACCAAATAATGCAAAAGAAAGGAAACGCAATCAATGCAATTAGCCAATCACATACTGGTTTGATGAAATGAACATACATACAACTGTTGAAATTATTTAATAATTATATACTCTTTTAAACGCTCCCAAGCTTTGTCCGCATACATGCTTGCCTCCTCTGGAGTTTCTCCTTTAGAAAGTACCCAACCACATATATCAGACTTGGTCTGATAATGAGGCAGCACATCACCAACTTTCTTACGCATAATAATGTCCACTATATGATCTTTTCCTATTAGATTCTGATAGGACTTGATCTCTTCAATCGTTCCAGGAATGTAAATCAGAAGTCTTGACGAAATATACTCCTTTCGCTTAGGTTTAATTTCCATATTATTGCCTATGCAAATATTGATACTATTGTTCAGTTCATCCACCCCTCTTGAATAAGGCACAATATGAGAAGCTATCAAGTTCTGACCGTTCCTAATACCCACATCTATAATATATGGCTTACCGTCAGCATCCGAAATAATAATATCAAAATTAATAGGACCGAAATTCAAGCCTAATGCCGATGTAGCTTTTCGTACTTCCTCGGTAATGAGAGCCTCTGTCTCTTTAGAAATGCCAAGGTAGGTGGTTTGCTTATATACAGGATAATCCTTTGTCCAGTTGAACTCCGTCTTGACTATCGAATACACATGTATCTCTCCGTTGCTGGCGTATGCTTCTGCACTATACTCTACACCTTCAATATATGGTTCCACATATATCTGTTTGTCGCGAGCTCCATCAAATGCATATTGGATAGCTTTCTTGATTTCAGCTTCATCCTTCACAATATACACCCCCCTGCTGCCAGAACCATCACATGGTTTGACAACAAAAGGAACCACATACTGTTTTGAGTCAACCTCTTCCCAAGAATGAAGATCAAACACTTCGCCTCCAGAATTCAATCCGCAATCAGTCAGTTTCTTACGTATCAAATATTTACTAGTAGAAATCTCAGCTGTTGATATTGGCATACAAGGGAGATTCATCCTCTCTCCAATATAACTCACTGTAGGTAATGTAAGAGTAGATCCCCATGACATAACTCCATCCACATCAAGTTCCTGAGCATATTTCAAGCAATTCTCCTTATCTTTAACATCTACCACACGATATCCAGTGGCAAACTCAAATCCGGGTTGTCCTTCTTTATAATCCACGCAATAAACCTCATACCCCAATTCTACGACTCTTTGAATTGCAGGTAACTGATAGACTGCGGCACCTATAATCAGAATCTTTTTCATTATTCTCTTACAATTGATTCATCAATAACCTTTCTAACATCGGTAGCCAACACAATACAGTTGTCAACATCATAGCCACATGCTACCACATAACCACATCCGTCCAGATTAGTACGATACGGTGTGATGACATCACCCACATGCAAGTGATGCTCTATCTGTACATCATACTTAGAGGAAATCAGATCAAAGTCAGGCAATTCTTTCACTTTCCCAGGAGTAAGAGCCAACAGCTTTGTAGCCACAGTTCTTGGTTGACACTCCGGCTTCCAGCAAGTAGGATCACTTACAGCAGCACGTATCATGTTACCCATATAGTCAATACCTGTACCTATAGGAACAATATGTGAGCCTATTAGATTACCGCCCATACGTGCACCAATATCTATAATGTGTACATTACCACCATTTGTGATGAGCAAGTCCATATTCACCGAACCATGGTTCACACCCAAAGCACAAACGGCACGATATACGCAAGTCTTCACCTTTATCTCCAGTTCCTCTTTCAACCCCGAGGGAATAGCGTGTCCCAATTCTGCATAATATGGAGGAAGTGTCATATCCTTCTGCATAACAGCTAGCACATGAATCTCGCCATTATCCACAAACGACTCTACACCATACTCCCTACCATCAACAAATGGTTCTGCAACAGCACGATGGGTAATGCTTCCACTCATGGCAAATTCAACAGCTTTAGCAAAATCCTCAGCCTTTTCTACCTTCGACGCTCCACGGCTACCACTACCATCCACAGGTTTCATCATGATAGGGAACTTCATCTTAGGCAGTATCTCAGCAATTTCGTCCATTGAACCAATCTCGTATGCATAACCAGTATCATCAGCATGAGCTTCGAACAGGAGCTTGCGAACAGAAGCCTTGTTTTTGATAATTTTAGCAGAACGATAATTAATACCTGGCAGATACATTGCCTCTGCTATACGACTCATGGTAAGCACACCAAAATCGGTAGCAGCTGTCAACACACCATTCACTTGTTTATCTCTTGCGTATGCCAAACAAGCTTCCTCATCAACGATGTTGACCACTGCATACTCATCGGCAATCTGAAAACCTGGAGCATTAGGATCTGCATCCAAACAATAGACATAATAGTCCATTGATTTTGCCTTCTCAATTACAAAGTTCTGGAGGAATCCTCCACCAAGCATCAAAAGTTTCTTATTCATAGAATATGTTATACTTTAGTTTATCTATCAGTTATAAACAGCCTCTACTACTTCTATATACATTATTACTACCTTAGTGCCAGCCAATGTTTGCAGTTGCAATTGCATTCCTTGCTATTCTTTGCTGCTCAGAAGATAACATTCTTCTAATATTTGCTCACTAGTTTTTCTATAATATATTTCTCAGACATCCTAGAATAACACTACTGAAATATATAACATTCAAATCTAGGCCTCTACATTATAGTCTTACTCATATAAGTATTGTTTTACCGTAGGCTATATTCAATTCCTTGTCGAAATACGTCCCATGTAGTTTGTGCGCTTGAACAACAAGAATGCATTTGATGGCTATGTTATCCTGAAAGTACAGCTACTCCAAGTTTAGATGTCAGTTGCTTTTTGAACCCCAAAAGTGCCCCACATAATTATCTTAGGGAAATCGGCTGGATAATTAATCACCCCAATATAATATCCTATCTTTCCCTCTTTTTTGTGAAATAATGTATCATAGGCGTATTGCTCTTCTTTATCTGGAGTTGTATGAATATTGACAAGAACAAGTATTTTCTTCATGCTAATAGCCTCTTTCTTCAAAATAAGGCTTGCAGTAACAAAACAGATGTAGTTTTTTAAATCAGAAGTTAAAGTTCGACATGCAAATTACTATTTACCAATCTATTAATACTATCTAAGTTAAGATTTTCTTCCTGAAATACACTTATATTTGCTTTCAATAAGTCTTCTGGCATATTCCACCATTGGAGTTCCTCCAATTTAGATATGAACTCCTCAGGAAATCTGTAACGGATTACTCTTGCAGGAACTCCCCCTACTACAGCATAAGCAGGAACATCCTTTACGACTACCGCACCGGCTCCTATGACAGCACCATTACCGACCTTTATGCCTCCATTAATTAGTACATGTGAACCAACCCATACATCATTACCAATCTGTACCGTATTTTCTTCTAATGGTTTATCGTTTACATTGGTTTCTGTCCACATGACTTGACAACCATTTCGCTTTTGAGTAAAAAGTGGTGATGTAGATAGACATTTCAATGTATGTGCTCCCATGCCTATACGACAATGGTCAGCAATCGAGCAGAATTTTCCTATTCTAGCATTCTCTATTTCTGTATGAGCTGCTACATAAGTATAAGCACCAATGCTGACTCTCTTTGCTTTCACGCCACGGTATATACATGCTGTCTTGTCCACTTGAGCATTTGCAGACACAATAGCAAATATTGAAATATGTGGATTAAACAAATTTTTAGCTATACCTTTTATATAATGTGCAATTGGAAACATATTATTTCAAATTTTTCTTCAACACTTCTATTTGGAAATAAGGATTCCACTGCTCATCTATCTCTTTCATACAAACTTCTCTAACATCTTGTCTTGATTCACCCTTTGTGATAAACCATTCATCAATTTTTTCTGCTAGATTCTCTACATCATCCCTTCGAAAAAACATCCCGGTCACCCCCTCACGAATAGCCTCAAATTCAGGCATTTGCCATTTAAAATCATTATGGGTAATACATGGTGTACCAAATACCATTGAATGCATAGCTGTCAAACCGATATTTCCAGGAGCTACACAGAGATCGGCATTATAAATGAGTAAACTAAGTTCTACTTCGTTATAACATGAACCATAGAACCATACTTGTGACTCTAGATTCAGTTCCATTGCAAGCTCCTTCAATTCGTCTGCCTTCTCTCCATCTCCGATAAAGGTAAGGTTATAATTAATACCCCTATCCCTACAAATAGCCATTGCTTTTAAAACCTGATCAAGCTTTTTAATTGGTGTCAATCGGCCTACAAAAAACAAATTTTTATTGTTATTACCAAAATGTACCTTGTACAGAGAAGTCTCCTTAAGTTCTTCTCTAACCTTTATTTGTTGATCGTATGCTAAAGAATTATGAATAGTATACAATTTTTCAGGATCGAAACCTTCGTTTATCATTAGTTCTCGTGCATAATTACCATAACAGAACACTCCTCCATTAGGCAAGTTCATAAAGAAATATTTCAAAAATTTTTCAATACGATTTTCTTTACCATACCAACCATGAGTCCAAAAATATACTTTTTTATGAGACTTAAAGATACGAGCAAGTATACAGAATATCCATGTACTCAAAGCATGAGTATCACCTAAAAGAATATAACGATCATATTCTTTAAATAATAAAGAAATCACTTTAGGTTGCCATGACCATCCACCTAAAAATTTCCGAGTGTGGGTCTCTGTTACATTACCACGCAAGAAAGAGTAATCCATCTTTTTTACGTCCCCCATAGAATTTCCAAACAAAAAATCCATATCAAACTCTTTATCCATAAGAGTAAAGATACTGGTACGGTAATGTTGAGCGAAATTATATATCAAACAGAGTTTCATATACAAAATTATTTATATAACAGTTTTACAAGATAACTTTCAATTTTTATCATAGATGGAATATATCTAATTCCTAATCCAAATCGAATCTTGCTAATACATATTCTAATCCATTTAAAATTATTCGAATACGGCCTACTTGGTTTTAGTATTTCAAATTTTAAAGTATCTGAATAAATATCTTCAAGGAGTACATCCCATTGAGGCCCAATTACACTTGGAAGAAAACGTTGATTATTTCTTTTCGCTTCATCTCCCATTTTTTTATTCAAACTATGATCAGTAAGAAGTTTCACAATATCATCTGCCATAGTATCCAAACTTTTAGATAAAATACCTGATTTCCCAGATTGTACTGTATCGAAATATCCATTCTTTCCTATTGTAACAACAGGTAATCTTGCTTCTCCCATCTCTACTACTCCCATTCCAAAAGTTTCTGTTCTACCAGAAGGATTGACAATTCCAACAGAAGCCTTTCGAAAGATTTCTTCTTTTCCTTCCCCAACAACTCCTAAAAATTTCACAGAAGGAATTATATTACCTTGTGTATCAAGGATATATTTTTCTAATAATTGTTCATATTTAGTAGATGCAATACCTAATTTTCCAAGTTCTGCTTCTCCATATAATTTTCCGCTCCCCATTACAAGTAATTTTGCTTCAGGTATTCTATTTAATACCTTCTTCCATATTGAACATAATTCAAGAAAACCTTTACCAGGAATTAATGCTCCCATATATACAACAGTTTTATGATCATCCTCTCTTTTTATATCAGGAAATTTGTCGGAATACATATTATAAATAAAAGTAGATTTCTTAATAACATCATCATCTATATACCTGTCATACAACTGTTTACCAACAAATACATTACATACAATTTGAGGTGTATTTGTTATAAAATTACAAAAATGAGAAAATATATAGTTATGCGACCATATAACCACTTTGCACTTTAATTTTGCAATTTTAACTTCTAAATTCCGATTGTTGAATTGACTTAAAATTAGAATATCCGTTTTCAATTCTTCCACTACATTACAGATATCACTGTCCCTTTCAATTTGGAAAAATCTTATACCTTGTTTAAGCCGATACTCTCTTACAGCAAGAATAGTCACATTATACCTCCTTGTATCATGTAAGTAGACAGCTAATTCTAACATACAGAACGGAGTTCCGCCCACACCCGGATTACCTTTTTCAATATGAGTAGCATCAACAGAACTACCAGTTCTAGGACCTAAATATATAGTTATATTCATCATATTAGCAGATTGTCAATTGGTATAATTCTACGATTCTTTTTGTTTGAATAACATTATTTTTATTTTCTAATACCCATTGTTGTGCTTCTTTTCCTTTTTTTTCTAATTCATCATACCCTTTCTCTAATACATTTTTGAGAGTGACTTTATAACCATCAAGAGTTTCTGACTCAAATAAATAAACAAACGGATAGTATTCAACAGGCATACCAGGTAACTTTGTGGTCAACAAAGGCCTACCTGTTGACATAAATTCTATATTTTTTGATGGGAACGAATACTTTGTAAAATCTTCTTTCGTAGGACGAGGGTTAACCAAAACTGATGCAGCATACTCAGCCTTCATAACCTCATCATTTGGAGCAACTCCCCGATATTCAATTCGTGAATCCTTCTTTATATCCTCTTTTAACTCCTTAACAAAAGGGCCACTTCCGTAAATAATCAACCGATAATTTACATTTGGAAGCGACATAAATGCATCCGTAAGTGTTTTCAAACCATAGCGTTCGTGTAACCCACCTGCATATAATATTGATTTTATACTTGTATCACAAGAATCCACGTGATTTGGTTGAATATTTGAATCGCAAAGACCTTCCATTACTATATAAGGTTTGTTGTTTTTATTAATAATAGAATTCATCTGTTGAGTCAAAAGAACATAACTATCGAAAGAATGTAAATACCAATGAATAATTTTAGACGAAAAGTTATATTTTTTCTTACTATTAGCTCCAGATGCACCAACCGTTAACCCAGGCATATCAGTAGCAACTCCCATACAGTGTAAACCAGTCAATTTACATGCAAATACAGCACCTATGCAAATACTAACATTCAAAATATCTATAAGAATAAACTTTTCTTTTCTGTTTATACTTCCCCAAAAAAGTAAATAGAAAAAAGTATACATAAAAAGACATATGTGATGAATATATGGAATATTTATAAATGGAATGTATTGATAGTGTATACCATCTTCTACTTCATCAGGTACATTCCAAAATAGTTTTTTTGAGAAACGCCGACTCATAGGTATAGAGGTCAACGTTTTAATATCAACACCATTCTTTGTTAATCCTTCAATAATAAGACGATTGAATTTTTGACCCGCATAACCTGGATTTAGTCCTGTATCAGCACTTATCTTATCAATAAGGTGTTTAGATGATAATAATGCTAAATATATTGCTTTCATACAAACCTATTTTCTATCAAAAAAACTTTATCTGTTCAAAATAGCTCTATAAATATCCTTTGAAATTTGATAAAAATCATTCTGTTCACGACTATTTTTCATGTCAAAACGACTCTGAACAGAAAGCTTTTGGCAAAGTTCTTGAGAACGGAATAAGCTAATTAGATTCATAGCAAGATGTTCATAATCTTCAAAACGATAAAGTAGACAATTCTCTTTGTTGCGAGCATATTCAGGAACGCCACCTACATAAGAAGCCACACAAGGCACACCTACAGACATGGCTTCCTTGAGCGTACTAGAATGGTTTTCAATTGCTGAGCACATAACAAAAGCATTTACTTCAGACATTTTTTTTGCCATATCCTCAGCTGTTAAACGGCCTGTATACGAAACTACCTCCGCACATCCTAATTCTGAAATCATTAAACGAATAAGCTTGTCATAACCACTTTGTTTTATCCACGATTTTACTGAGTTTACAGGTCGAAGAGGCGTACCAGGAATAAACAATTTCACATCGGGATAATATGCTTTAACAATCGTAAGAGCTTTCAACAACATGTGTAATCCCTTTATCGGATAGTTAGCAGCTGAACACATTATTGTATACGGTTGCATCTTTTCGAAAGACCATTCAATAGATGAAAATATCTCAGATATTGATAGAGGGCATCTAAAAACTCTAACGTCATGACACATTCTCATATAATAAGATTCTGCCCACTGATTCTCTACAATGATATTCTTTGCCATAGATACCAATTGTTTCTCTATAACAGCTCTTTTCAAATATCGTTTTTGAACCTTTTTAATGGTATCCCCTGTAATCACATCACGGAAAGTATATGACTTACGGAGTTCATCAGCAGTCAAACCTGCTTGATAGTATCTACCAATACTATCAAGAATACCTTGAACATACACCACAGATGGGATATTACCTGCTTCCTCAAGTGCTGGTATACTAAAAGGCATTTCAGTACCCCACAATTCTATCAAATCTGGTTTTTCTGCCTTTATAATTTCTCGCCAATACCTATGAGCCTTTTGGGACTTATAATCATATTTTTCATTAGGTACTCCAGGTATAGTATAATACGTCTCATTTTTAAAGACATATTTCTGTACTTCTCTAACAAAAGATATATTAACTATGACAATACTAATGGATTGATCCTCTCGTGATCTCTCCAACATTGCCTCCATCCACAAGCCACCAGTAGACTTCTTACCAAATAACTTCTCATGTAATGCACCTATAGGTTTATTGACGATCCAAAGAACTTTCATATTGTTGATTATAAAAAAGTGTAAATAAAGGTATAGTAAATGTTACAACACTAAGATTGTCTTTCGGATTAAAAAAAGCCATTACGACAAGCAGTATAAAGCTGAACAATAGGTAACCATAATATGGAGTTACCGAAAATGGTTTATAAAACTCACTCCAGATCTTCTTGTAGCTTATAACAAATGCCGCTAATCCCAATAGTCCAAATCTACCGAGACTGTCAAAGAACAAAGAGTGTCCACCAATACTTTTGATACCACCAAGCAAAGGACTTTTCAAGAATGACTGAATAGACATATTATAAAGTTCCATTCTACTTCCAACATCACCCTCGTCAGCAGATTTCATTCCATTTTTCAAGATCATACCTAAATCATTTAGTCGAGCAGCCATCGTTTCGCTTCCTACCGAAGATGAAACTCCAATCAATAGGTCACCAATGAATAGCTTGCTGAATATAAATATAATACCTGCAACGGTTATCAACCCCCAAATATGCTTTTTAGTTATGTGAACAGGTATAAAAAACAGAGAAAAACAGATTGTCATTAATAGCAATGCAGTGGTATACTCTGTCTCCAAAATAGTAATAACCAAAACCACTAACATGGTAATAGATTGTAATCTCTTTACTATTCTTGATTTAATCAAAAATATAAGCTGCGGAATCAACAGAACAAGCGAATAGGTAAACGTCAAGTTTCCAATATTCGCCATCTTATACATGGCAAATATATTAGCACCCATTTCCTCTTCCGGGAGCGCAAGTGTTCGTGCCGCACCAGGATACATTATACATCCCGCATAAGTAGTGATAGCTGTAAATACGTAAGAGCCTATAACAGCCCAAAACAGGAATCGCACCAACCTTTCATTTCCATACTTCGCAATATATAGTATCAATAATGGATAAAGTCCCATCTGCAATATCTGATATATTTTAATAGCAAAATTACTTGTACCAGAATACACCAACTCAAGAAAGTACAGACCTAGAATCGGAAGAATTGAACCCACACTATTGCTAATAATACGATTCTTCACAAAAATATAAGCATACAAAAAAAGTATGCATCCGGCAAATAAGACAGCGGGAGTTTTATATCCTAATGCCGGTATAGTTGTATGCCAAATATAGAACACAACAGCTATCAAGAAGAGGCTTGAAAATCCTTTATTAGTAGTATTGTCCATCATCTGAATAATCTTTTTACGATGGCACGACGGATAATATTAATTTTATCTATTGCAGACTGCTTGTTGACAGGGTACTTCAGTAACTCTGGAACAAGTGCTTCAATCATCCTGTATGCAAGAGTATTGTCCTCTCGCTCATCAGCCGTTGCAGCAAGCAGTAGACTTATCAGTTCCTGACAATTAGCAATCTGAATAGAATCAAAGTCGTTTATCGTAAGAGCTTGTTCTATGGCAGAAACCCATCCATTTACTCGTTGTTCAATATAGAAACGGTCTCTCAAGTCGATAAACGGAATAGGATATTTTTTAGCATTGCGTTCCCACTTTTCAAACGCCTCCTTCTGTCCGTCTGCTTTAAGTGATGTTTTGTAATATTTGAAGAACCCTTCTCGCAACGTCTCCATCGTACTACCCATGGTGCGTCTGCCGTACTGTTGTCCTGCTTCAAAGATTCCGCTCCTAATCACTATAGTATCCTCCGGTAATTGCTGTGGTTGACCAGATGAATAGAATATGATATCCGCCCCTTTGGAATTACCACCATTAAACTGAAGATACTCATCACTCCGTTCTTTTGATTGAGCCTTCATTTTGATGAAAGTCCATGGAAAACCAAATTTCTTCGCCATCTTCCCCGGAAGTTTTCTATCTGCCCTCTGCATCTTCGGATGTTCCATCGTATAAGTTGAGAAATCGACCTTTGCTGATAATGCAGAAGCTAACACTAATCGAGAGTCCTTTCCTGCCGTAAGTGCAATCAAAATTTTTCTCCCAGAATACTTTTCAATATTCTTAAGTGCTACAATAAGCCTACCGGTTACTTGTGCTATCTTATCCTCTGTAGTTAGGCTCCTCTTATCTACGAAACGCTCAATGGGCAATACCTCAAGTTTATTGGTAAAACGAAGCTGCTGAGTGCAAAACAATGCATTTACATTCGGCATTATAGTTCTAGGCAACAGATGCCAGTCAAGCCCAGAAGTCTGAACACTATCTTTGATGGGGTAACCTAGCACTTCTGCCAAGAGTGCCAATGATGATGATATTATCCACTCATTACCTCTAGTCCAATAGAATGCACTCATCAAGCCAGTAGCATCTGTTATCAACTCATTGCCACGAATAAGCAGCCATCGACCAGTCCAATTTTTACTAAGATCCAATAATGAGTCGCCCTCGAAATTTCTTATATCTTCAGCCACTTGTTTTGGGTAAACGTCAGTACAGAAAGCATTATCGACAAGTAGATAGTTTCTAGCTTTTTTATCTCGCTCCTGCTGTAATCTAAGTTCAGCATCAACGTATAAATACCCACCACAGAAGTCAAAGCAAGACATATCATTCATCTCCAACTTGGATGACGACAACACATATTGTTTTTTAGTTTTTTTAATCATGTTTATTCTCCAGTATGATTACTTAATTTTCAAGACTATCATATGGTGTTTTTCATCGTGAGCACTATCTACTACAACATACTGTCCATCTCTGCTCACCTTAGGATGTAAGTCACAACTTGCCGGATTTCCTTGATAAGTTGCATTGAATTTTCCGAGTTCGTATACCTTATTTTTTTCCTGATCAAACATAAGCAATCTCTGGATTTTGTTCTTATCAGGATATGTATCCGTAACCATTAATGAAGAATTATTTACAAATGTAGGATGCCCGTCAATCAAAAAAGAATCATTTCTGAATTCTTTCAAAAGTACATATTCTCCGTTATTTTGTGCGTAATATTGGTAATATGTAATCAATCCTCTCATCTTCTTTTCAAATGTTTGAGGATAAAAAGATCTACAAAAATTTGCCATACGGGTTTTGAAGGATAGCTTCTTCGTATTCGACAGTCTATTTCCGACTCTTGCATTGAACGATTCTTCCGTAATACCAACTCCCGTCTGAGGATACGTGTAAATAGCAAAATTATCACCATCCCATCCAAAATGCGACCATTGTGTTTTCTCCCAATTCGGTATACACGTCATTTGCATCGTATTCATGTCTACAATAATCAGACGCGTTACATAACGAAAAACGTCTTCTACAGGTGAAAAACGATGTAAAAAGCAAAATTTTGTTCCTTCCTGATTTATCATCACATGTTCAATCCAATGCTTTGCTTTCTTGAAATATGATCGACTGTCGAGAGTAATTACCTCCTGAATAGAAATGATTAGTTTGCGGGTGTTGTTTTCCAGATCAATCTCAAAGATTCCATCCTGTTCATAAACAGGACCATCTTTACTTTTATCAGCTACAGACTCATAATGATATGCACGACACCAATGAGCACGTTCCATATCAAGAGCAATAGACTTTTTTCCATCAGGTGTAATACCATAAATAGCCCAATCAATTTTGCGTTCTGTTCCAGTTTTAATATTATGGATGATGGCAATATGGTGATTATTCTCTGAACTATTATAGATTACCTCATTATCATTAAGCCATTGAGCCATACAACCCTGTTGCCAGTTCCAAGAATCAGACTCACCCACATGATGCCACTCACCAGAAGGGATATCATAGTAGCCAACCTTAATTTTGAGATCAGCACGTGGTTTTACTCCATCTTCTTTGATGCGATTGCAAAGTAATTTGGAATGATCACTGGTTAACGTGTCATAATTGTAATATCCGAACCACTCCGAGTATTCACTTGAAGATGTCTCAAATACCTTCTCAACATATTTTGAAAGCTTATATCCCTTCATTATCTATTCTTTGGTTTATATGATGCCATATCTATTTTGTTCTCATCATACTTTCCCGGGATAACATCCTCCACCAAAGTATCATAGAACATATCATCAAGATGCTGTACCTCAAATGAATCGTGAGTGCGTTGATACATTTTTAAGCCAATAGCAGCAGCCTCTTCTTTATGGGACAACACCCACAATATCTTTTCATGGAGTTTTTGAACATCCCCCTCTGGCACCAACATTTCGGAGAAACCAATCTGATAAGGAACAGAACCAGAAGTATCTCCAATAATTGGCTTCTTAGTAATTTGGGGCTGTATTGCTGATAGACTGAAAGTTTCTTCCCAGTGTGGAGTCGTCAAAGGCACGTGAATAGCACAATCAACTGCATTCCAATATTTAGCCATATCGTACCAATCCACCATACCAGTTTCTATAACTTTATCCTCTAAGTGACGTTCACAAATTATACTACGAAGACGTCCTTTCTCTTCATCTGAACCGGAACCCATCATGAGGTATTTCCAATCACCATTTAAAGGAAGTGCTCGAAGAATCACATCTACACCTTTATCTTTAGAGAATCGAGTAGCAGAACCAAAAACGTATGTAGAATCAGCAATATGGTATTTTTCGCGAATCTCCTTGCGAGCATTAACATCCTCATGAAACCACTCTTCGTTTACACCAACTTGAGTCTGCATATAGATAGGGCCCTTATACCCCTCTAATTGGAAGCACTTTATAGCATCAGGATAATGACAGAAGAACGCATCAATATGATTATTTATATAATTCAAACGTTTCTTACTCTGCCAATATATATATCTGCGAACCAACTTGTGCAAGAATGAACAGTTATCAAACTCAAGTTTCAGATTCATAGCAGGACCTCTCATGCTAAAAGCTATCACCTTCATCTCAGGATAATACTTTGAACGCAAACGCAACACCTGCTTTAGCGAATTCATGTTATGCGTACCAATATGATATACTATATCAGGATGAATCTCATCAAACAGATCCTTAAAATCAGGAGAAGTCCAGCCTAAATATTTCGATTTCTGCACTCTGAAGACCCTACGGTGATAATTATTCTTATCAAATCCTTGAGATTCAATTACCTTGTTTACCGACTTATCATACTGGTATGTTTTACCCCCATACCATTCACGCTTTTTAGGAGCCAACAGATACACATCAACATCAGGATGCTGCAACGCAAATAATTCCCAACGACGACAAAAATAACCAACTTGAAATGAGTGGTTAATAATAGCAACTTTAAATTTTGATGCCATATGTGATTATTTTATTTTCTTATGAATAATATTTCTAATCTTTTCTATTACCATAGATTTTTCGTACTTACTAAGCCCTAATATAAATACACAAAGTAATACTACTAAAGTAGACAGTACTGCAGTAATAACCAGTGAGAAAAATGATTCTTCAAAAAGTGAGCGAATATAATAAGATATTGCATAAGCAATACTGAAAATTATTACACTTCTGAAAATAGTGCCAAATATATAATCAGTTATGCTATATTGAGGCACATAATGGTGGAGTATGACTATTCTAACTATAAGCGAAAGTAAGCATGTAAAAATATTAGGAATTACAGCCGCATAGGGAGCACCTCCAAGAGACAAAATGATGTATGCTACAGGGACCTCTAATAAAAGTGTTGCTGCAAGGAGAATCTGAAACCACTTTACATAGCCAGTTGCTTGAATTGCTGTAGAAACAGTATGTGACATAGAGTATACACAAGAACTAATCAAGATAATAGCAACAAATGCATCTGTATACTTTGGAACTTCCCCCAACCAAAGACGAAGCACATAATGTTCATTTATCAAGAATGGAATCGTAATCAATGACAAAAGAAAAAACGCATATTTAGATCCTGCTATGGTGAGAGCAATACTACGATTCAGATTTCCCGCGGCATACTGTTTGGTAATCTGTGGATTCATGGCCATCGTAAAATTACTAGCAAAACTACTAATGATACCATTAACCTGTGTTGCTACACCACGAGCTGCATTGACTGTGGTTCCCCCAAAGAGATTAAGGATAATATTTAAGAGCTGATCTTTCAATCCCCACCCCATATTTCCAATACATCCCCATCCTGCAAATGAAAATATTTTTTTAAACAAGGCTCTATCAAACTGATACATAAAGGTACATTCTTCAAACTTACGCTTACAATATGTAGTATAAATTAAACGAACAGTAACTTGGATAAGTAAAATAAGAGTAGAGTATAATATCAATTTATCAATGGGTGATATCATAATCGCCAATGCCACACCTAACTTTAGTACAGTCTCTAAAATACTGATATAAGCGAACTGCCCCATCTTTTCGTGAGCAACTACACAGGACGAATAAGGTACACTAATGATTGAAACCGCTGTTGTAATCAAGCTACACTGCAAGACCCAGTTAGCAGCGAAAATACGTTCATCTGGAATTACAAGTTTAAAGTTTACTAATAAAACACCTATTATTTCAAACAGAACAACAACGATTACTGCTAAAGCTTTATGTGTAATAACAGCTGTACAGAATACCTTCTTCATAGATGCAATATCTCCTCTTCCCATCTCATAAGAAATGAAACGTTGCGAAGCTCCTGACAATCCGATATTAAGAAATGACAACATGGTCACAAGACCACCAACAAGATTATAAATACCATAATCAGTAAAACCTAATGCATTAAGTACAATTCTACTAGTAAAGAGTCCTACAAACATTGTTATCAACATTCTGACATACAGCATCAGAGTGTTTCTTGCAATAGTTTTGTTATTAGATGTATTTTCTAGCATATATGCTCAAATATTAGCTGGTAGCCAACCGACATATTTAGTTTTCTTGATAAAGGCATACCCCGAAAAGTACACCAAGCCTTTTATCCCCTTATACCCACGAAGTCTGATTAAACTTGCCCGGAACCTTCTGCGAATAGGTTTTAACATATTCCTATTTACCATAACGGAAACGTATATAGACATTAAACTCTTACAGGCTTTTCAGCATGACAGCACTTACATCGTATATACTTCAATAATCTTTAATATATTTATACTAACAGCCCAATTTTTGATACAGCAAATTGTTATTGATTATCTTCTATGTGTCGTGCGCCCAATGAATATCTAAATTAGATTGTTATTAAATCAAAACGTGCGGAGGATTCGAATCTCTGTGAAACCTATACACATGTTTAACTTTATGTATAAATATAGCAAGGCATTGAGGGGAAAGAGAGATCACATCTCCTTGCGCCAAACCATTTTATTCACAACACCGACGTAAGATTGAATAATTTTAACCACCTTAGTGGATACATTCTCGTCGGTGTAGTTAGGTACTGGAATCCCGTAATCACCATTTCTGACAAGTTCGACGGCGGTATCAACAGACTGAAGAAGTCCTTTCTCATCAATTCCACTGAGGATGAATCCAGCCTTATCCAACGACTCAGGACGCTCAGTAGAGGTTCGAATACATATCGCAGGGAAAGGATGTCCAACGCTGGTAAAAAAGGAACTTTCCTCTGGAAGAGTACCGGAGTCAGATACGACTGCGTAGGCGTTCATTTGGAGACAATTGTAGTCGTGGAAACCGAGGGGCTGCTGGACTTGTACTCTTGGATCCAATTGAAACTCTGAAGCTTGTAACCTGTTACGTGAACGTGGATGGCAAGAGTAAAGAATTGGCATATCATACTTCTCTGCCATAGCATTGATAGCATTAAAAAGAGAAAAGAAATTCTTCTCGGTATCAATGTTCTCTTCACGGTGAGCACTCAATAAAATATACTTGCCTTTCTCAAGTCCCAAACGCTTGTGAACGTCAGATGACTCAATATCTGCAAGGTTCTCGTGGAGTACCTCGGCCATTGGAGAACCTGTAACGTAAGTGCGTTCCTTTGGGAGTCCACAATCCGCCAAATATCTTCTGGCATGTTCAGAGTATGCCATATTTACATCGCTAATTATATCAACGATACGGCGATTTGTTTCTTCAGGAAGACACTCATCTTTACAACGGTTTCCAGCTTCCATATGAAAGATAGGAATATGCAGACGTTTTGCACCAATAACACTCAAACATGAGTTGGTATCACCGAGCACGAGAACACCATCCGGCTTTGTCTGAGCAAAGAGTTTGTAAGAACAGTTGATAATGTTTCCACAAGTGGCTCCTAAATCATCGCCTACAGCATCCATATATACTTCAGGCTCTGCCAACTTCAAATCTTTAAAGAATATGCCGTTGAGGTTGTAGTCGTAATTCTGACCGGTATGGGCAAGAATCACATCAAAATACTGACGACATTTGGTGATAACAGCTGCCAAACGGATAATCTCGGGACGAGTACCCACTACGATGATAAGCTTCAACTTACCATTATCCTTGAACTTTATATCTGAATAATCGAATTTGGGTTGTTTTTCCATGATCATTTTTTCACTTTATCAAAGTATGTATCCGGTTTATCCGGGTTGAATATCTCATTGCAGTACATAACCGTTACCAGGTCTTCCGTATCGGAGAGATTGATGATGTTATGGGTATATCCGGGAAGCATGATAACGGATTGTATTTTGTCACCACTTACCTCATAGTTCAACACTTCCTCTGTACCTTCCTTGCGGAGTTGGATAAGTCCATGACCGCTGACAACGATAAATTGTTCCCATTTGGTATTGTGCCAATGTTCACCCTTAGTAACACCCGGTTTGGAGATATTTATACTTACCTGGCCACAGTTCAAGGTATGTACAAGTTCTGTAAATGAGCCACGCTGATCTACATTCATCTTCAGATCAAAGATTGCTTTTTCTTTGGGCAAATAACTCAGATAAGTGCTATACAATCTTTTGGCAAACGAGTCTGACGGGATTTCAGGGATCATCAGCGTCTCTGGCATTTCTGCAAACTGATGCAGCAAATCAACTATTTCACCTAATGTAACCTTATGGGTAACCGGACAATAACAGTATCTGCCATCCACCAATGGATGTACATCAAGACCTTCAAACTCGCAACGATGTTCCTCGCCTTTCAAGGCATGAATCATCTCGTCTACGAGATCGTCAATGTAAAGCAGCTCCAGTTCTACACGTGGGTCATTGACTTGTATCGGAAGGTCGTTAGCGATGTTGTTGCAGAATGTAGCGACAGCACTGTTGTAGTTGGGACGACACCATTTGCCGTAAAGGTTCGGAAAACGATAAATCAGCACTTTGGCTCCCGTATCTTTACCGTACTGTAGAAATAAATCTTCACCAGCCTTTTTGCTGCGACCGTATTCGCTGTTGCCAAAACGACCTGTCAGAGAAGCTTGTGCACTGGAAGAGAGCATGACAGGACAAGTATTATGATGTTTCTTCAGTGTATCAAGCAATGTGCCTGCAAAACCGAAATTACCTTTCATGAACTCCTCATTGTCTTTGGGACGGTTCACTCCGGCAAGGTTGAACACAAAGCCGGCTTTCTGACACCAGACATCTAATTGTTCGGAAGTGGAATCGAGATCGTACTCAAAGACTTCATCAATCTTCAGATCACCATAACAACGAGCCTTTCCGTTTTTGATATTATTAAGTTGGGCACAAAGATTTCTACCAACAAAACCTCTGGCACCGGTAACTAAAATATTCATAGCTCTATTATTGTACAAAATTACCCTCGCCACTCAATTCCTTTTTGATGTAATCAAGAGCAGCTATTTTAGCCTTGGTCTCTTCTACATTCAATATATAAGTATTATTAGAATTAAATTCTGTAAGTGTGTTACGTTCCGTTTCACCTTCTTTGAAGAATTTATCATAGTTCAATCCACGATTATCTGCAGGAACGCGATAGAAATTGCCCATATCTTCAGCCTTGGCACATTCCTCATTGGTAAGCAATGTCTCATACATCTTCTCACCATGACGGATACCGATAACCTTGATATCTTCTTTCTTGCCTCCAAATAATTCACAAACAGCCTCCGCCTGAGTCTGAATTGTACAAGCCGGAGCTTTCTGTACGAGGATGTCACCGTTCTGCCCATGTTCGAATGCGAACAATACAAGGTCTACCGCCTCTTCCAACGACATGATAAAGCGAGTCATCGTAGGCTCAGTTAGTGTTATAGGATTACCGTTGCGAATTTGCTCTATCCACAGAGGGATTACAGAACCACGAGAACACATCACATTGCCATAACGCGTACAGCAAATCTTGGTGTTGCCTGAGTAGCGGCTCTTAGCTACAGCAATCTTCTCCTCAACAGCTTTCGTGATACCCATAGCATTGATAGGATAGGCAGCCTTATCCGTAGATAGACATATCACAGCACCGACGCCAGCCTCAATAGCAGCTGTCAAAACGTTATCAGTACCGATTACATTGGTTTTCACTGCCTCCATGGGGAAAAACTCACAACTTGGAACCTGCTTTAAAGCCGCAGCATGAAAGATATAGTCAACTCCAGGCATTGCGTTCTTACATGACTGCAAATTACGTACATCGCCAATAAAGAACTTGATTTTGTGCGCCACATCAGGATACTTTACCTGATATTCGTGACGCATATCATCCTGCTTCTTTTCATCCCGTGAAAAAATACGGATTTCACCGATGTCGGTACGGAGGAAACGATTCAAAACTGCATTGCCGAAGGAACCTGTTCCACCAGTAATCATAAGGGTTTTACCTGCAAAAATGCTCATAATGGTTTTATCTTTTTATTTTTATATAATCGATTTATGGATGTTATTTAAATGTGCCATAATACTTAGCATACCACCCCGCAAACTTTCTCAATCCCTCACGTAGTGATGTTGACGGTTTAAATCCAAAATCTTGTTCCAAAGGAGTCGTATCAGCATATGTCACTGGTACATCACCAGGTTGCATCGGTACCAATTCTTTGTGCGTCTCAAAATCGTAATCATCGGGAAGTACCTTGGCTGCTATGAGCTCTTCCTGAAGAATGGTCACAAAATCAAGAAGATTCTCGGGTGAGTTGTTACCAATATTATATACTTTGTATGGTGGAATTGGAAGTCCGTCATCGCCATTCTGTTTCTCAGGTGCATGTCGCATGATCCGAACAACGCCTTCCACAATGTCATCAACGTAGGTGAAATCTCGTTTGCAGTTACCGTAATTAAAGATCCGAATAGTCTTGCCTTCACGGAGTTGGTTGGTGAAACCGAAGTATGCCATATCGGGACGACCACAGGGACCATAAACGGTGAAGAACCGCAAACCTGTACTTGGTATGTTGTAAAGCTTACTGTAAGCGTGAGCCATTAGTTCATTACTCTTTTTAGTAGCAGCATAGAGTGATACAGGATTATCCACCTTATCATCAGTACTATAAGGCACTTTCTTATTACTTCCATATACGCTACTGGAAGAAGCATATACCAAGTGCTCCACACTATAATGACGACAGGCTTCTAAAATATTATAAAATCCAATAAGGTTACTTTCAATATATGCATCGGGGTTAGTGATGCTATAACGCACACCGGCTTGAGCAGCAAGATTCACGACTACCTGCGGGTGGTGGTCAGTGAAGATGGAGTCAACAACTCCCTTTTTAGCAATGCTGTCTTTTATGAAAACAAATCTGTCACCATAAGCAGACAATTCTTGTAAGCGTTCATATTTTAAACGTACATCATAATATTCGGTAATACTATCAATACCGACAACCTTCACGCTATCAAATTCATTCAGCAAGCGTTTTACCAAATTGGCTCCGATAAAACCGGCTGCACCCGTCACCAAAACCACTTTGTTCTCTAAACTAACATTGTATGTTACCATAAAGTTAATCCCTTTGGAAAATGTCACGAGTATATACCTTGTCTTTCACATCATCCAGACAAGAATCGTAGCGGTTGGCGATGATGGCCTGACTTATTTCCTTGAATTTGATCAGGTTATTGACCACTTGGCTACCAAAGAATGTTTCACCATCCTGCATAGCAGGCTCGTAAATTACAATAGTAGCGCCCTTCGCCTTGATACGTTTCATAATCCCCTGAATGGCACTTTGACGGAAGTTGTCAGAATTGGACTTCATGGTCAGACGATATACGCCAATGGTTATTTTTTGCTCTTTCTGGGCATCCCATGAACAGGAGGCAGTATAATACCCCGCTTTACGCAGCACTTGATCTGCGATGAAGTCTTTTCTTGTACGGTTACTTTCTACAATAGCACTCATCATGTTCTGAGGTACATCCTGATAATTGGCTAACAGTTGTTTCGTGTCTTTAGGCAGACAATAACCGCCATAACCAAAACTAGGATTATTATAGTGCGTACCAATACGAGGGTCCAGTCCAACACCCTGTATTATCGACTGGGAATCCAGACCTTTCATCTCCGCATAAGTATCAAGTTCATTAAAATAACTGACACGCAAAGCAAGATAGGTGTTAGCAAACAGTTTGACAGCTTCCGCCTCCTTTATGCCCATAAAAAGAGTAGGAATATCTTTCTTGATTGCACCTTCCTGAAGCAATGCTGCGAAAGTATGCGCAGCTTTCCCTAGGGCGGGAACATCAGCAATGGACTTAATAGCTTCGTTTTCCTCGTCAAACTGCTCGCCATCAATCAGTTTTGGATAGCCAACAATGATACGACTTGGATATAAGTTATCATAAAGAGCCATACTCTCACGAAGAAACTCCGGAGAAAAAAGCAGGTTAAGCTTCTTGACTCCCTTACGGGCATACTTCAAATAAAGTCCACGGCAATATCCAACAGGAATAGTAGACTTGATTACCATCACAGCATCAGGATTGACACTTAAAACCAGATCAATGACATCCTCTATATGATGGGTATCGAAATAATTCTTCACAGGATCATAGTTAGTAGGAGCCGCAATGACCACAAAATCAGCGTCACTGTATGCCTTGGCACCGTCAAGCGTGGCGGTTAGATTCAATGCCTTTTCAGACAAATACTTCTCTATATACTCATCCTGAATAGGTGATTGTTTACGATTGAGCATATCTACTTTCTCAGGAATCACATCGACTGCCGTCACCTGGTGATGTTGCGACAAAAGCGTTGCTATGCTAAGACCAACATAGCCGGTACCTGCAACAGCAATCTTCAAATCTTTTGTATCCATTGTTGATTTATGTTAGTGTTATAGATTATTCCGGTTGCTTATCCAGAACTTCAAATCGAGGTGAATTCTTGGATTTAAACTCAGGTACCACTTTCTTCATCAGCTTCACTGTATCCATGATCTTTACCGTACGGGATAGCTTCTCAAACTCTGTATAAGTATCAAGGATATCAGCATATTCATAGTGACGTACCTTCGCTATCATTATCTTCTTATTCTCGGTAGGAATCGTATTCTCCTTATCACTCAGGACTTCTTCATAAAGCTTCTCACCGGGACGCAAGCCCGTAAACTTGATCTCAATATCTTCACCGGGACGATAACCGGCAAGTTCAATCATACGGGTAGCCAGGTCGACAATCTTCACGGCCTTGCCCATCTCAAAAACAAAAATCTCATTGCCTTCACCCATCGTAGCAGCCTCCATTACCAGACGGCAAGCTTCGGGAATAGTCATAAAGAAACGGATGATATCAGGATGAGTCACTGTGACAGGACCGCCATTCTCGATCTGTTCTTTAAAACGGGGAATGACAGAGCCGTTACTACCCAATACATTGCCAAAGCGGGTAGTGATAAATTTGGTATGGCCTTTCACTTTGCCCTCACGGATAGCACATCCCAGGCTCTGTACATAGATTTCGGCTAATCGTTTCGAGCATCCCATGACATTAGTAGGATTCACAGCCTTATCGGTAGAAACCATGATCATCTTCTCAGCTCCGTATTCAACTGCCATATCGGCAACCTGACGGGAACCGACAACATTGACCAATACAGCTTCACAGGGATTTTCCTCCATTAACGGAACATGCTTATATGCAGCGGCATGAAAGATTATCTGAGGCTGATAGATATCGAACACCATACGAAGACGTTCTTTTACACGGACATCTCCAATGACAGGAACAAAATCAAGACCGGGATAATTCTTCTCAAATTCCAAACGGACATTATGCAAAGGAGACTCAGCGGAGTCAAACATAATCAGTTTCTTAATATTCATCTGAGCCAGTTGCCGGCAAAGCTCGCTACCAATACTACCGGCAGCTCCTGTCACCAGCACAACCTTGCCACAAAACTCAGTCATCACCTCCTCCATATTAATATGAATTTCTGAGCGGCCCAGCAAATCCTCAATCTTGATAGGACGCACCCATTGGTGGAAACTTCCGTTTTCGTCAGCCTCACTGATACTCGGAGCTATCAATGTTTTCAACCCGTTTCTTTTACAATACTGAAGCAAACGTCCTTCCTCTTCACGGGTATTTTCATAGCGGGCAAACAAGATACCTCCGATACATTTCTTATGAATCAGTTTATTGAAGCACTCTTCATCTTTAAAAGAATAAACAGGAAGATCAGCCACACGCCGAATAGAGTTACCTGCCCCATAAATACAAAAGCCTACAACTTTATAATGAGAACTGTTCAGTAACCGAACTTTCAATGCCACACTCTTATCATCAATGCCATAAATCAGAATACGCATATTCTTTTTATTCAGTACATTCAGCAAGAATTCATAAACAATAATCAATTGCATACGAAACCCAACCATAACAATAAAAGTAAGCATAGCGTCAAACAGTACAAAAATTATTTTCTGACTGTTATGTAATCCCGTCTGTGGCAGAAGAAACCAAATGACAATGGCTATGCAGACAGCCTTTATGAGCACACTTCCCGCCAACCTCCATAATTCCTTCAACTGGGAAAAACGGATCGTATTACGATAAGTATGAAATAGAGTAGCCCCCAAAACACTCGATATAACTGAAACCGCCAAGATATGGAAAAGCGAAACTATTTCTTTGGAAGTTTCCGTAATATAATGAATGCCAATAAATGACACCCAAGTACACAGTAAAGCTATGAATGTATCGATTCCCAATACAACCCAATAACTAAAGTAGTTTTTCTGTAAATAATGAATAAAACGGTCAAATGCGTGTTTCATAATTTAAATCCCCCAATTAATTATCATATATTCTTACAACGCTGATTATAAACAACTAGAATAATAGTATATAATCGTACATAATTATATTATTTCTATCAAATCAGGATTTACTTCTACACCCACCGAAAAGAAATTAGGCAGTTCGACAAGAAGACGTTTGACTTTAGAGCCACGGGTAGTAAGCAGACGGCCTTCATAACCTTCAAAAGGACCTCCAATAATACGGATCATACGACCATACATTGTATCGCTTATCTCTTCAGGTAAATAATATTTAGGATTTTCCGAACCTCGGACAGCACGTATAAAACGCTCCATATCCAAATCGGCAACCAGCATAGGCTGACAATAACCGCCACCTTTCTGGTAACGATATTGAAGGGTCGGTATTTTACGAACAAACAGATCTAGAACTTCTCTTGTATCGTGGATAAAAAGCAGGTCCTGCATAAACGGTACTTCTTCACGAATTCGTTTGCCATTTTTCAACTTTAACCGCCATTGCATAGGAGTAAATACTTCTAGATGTTCATCACTGAGCTGCTTATAAGCAGGCAATTTAGCATTGGGACGTTTGAGGTCACGCATTACATACCAATGCATCCGTTGTTCATCTTTCAGGAGCGCCATAAAACCTCAAGCCAATAGTTCTAATCCTACCTGATTACATACAACGTTATATATCAAGTAGTTATCATCATATTTCACAAAAGTTAGAGATCTCTCCCCACTATTATTAAACTTTTTCATCTTCACCATACAAGATGCATTCAAGGTCTATTTACAACCTTACTTTTTATTTCTCTCTATAAGATAAATAAAAAGATGTAACATTTAATTCAACGGTTTAAATATCAGACAGTTATAATCATTATATAATTGATAATGATTAAACATCTGTTAAGTAAATCCTTCTCTAGAAGAAGCAATTACCCAAAATTATATATGTTTTATGCTATTATTTCCAATAAATTACGTACCTTTGTGCCCGTTGGTATTTCTCTTATAGAGAGAACCATATTTTGCTAAACATATTTAGCTTATATCAATATTATCCCTTCTTGTAGTTTCTCTTTAATAGCCAGTGCGATATCATTATAGAATTAAGAATGATATATAATGACTATTAAACCGTTCCGAATTCCCGTTTTACTTTGTTATACCCTTGCTTTAGGAAAGTTTTAATATGCAAAAGAAATAACAGTAAACCATACATATCCTTTGATACATATTGCCGATTTACAGTTTCATGGCTATATTGTAGATTATCTCATCTCTACAATGACTTAAGAATAAGACTGTTCGCCTTGTCTACCAAAGAAGCATCCAATGAGGCTAGATAAATGCGAGTAGTGTTCTCCGAGTCATGTCCCATAGCTTCACTGATAACAGACAAGGAGATATTTTTACTTTTGGCAATACTAGCCCAGGCGTGGCGGGCAACATATGTAGTTAAAGGTATGGATAATCCTAACTGCATCCCAAGTCTCTTCAGTTTTAGATTCACCAAATGGGCAGTTTTTTTATACTGTTTCCTTCCGTCCACTTCCATATCTCGTATAATAGGTAGTAGGTAAGGGCTCCCCTGAGTATCATACTTGTTAATTATTTCTTGCATTGGCTTCTCCCATTTGATGAACAACTGTTGCCCTGTCTTCTGTCGGCGATAAGACAAAATACCATTCTGCAAGTCTTTCTTTCTCAAAAAAGCCATATCAATGAATGACATACCACGCGTGTAAAAAGAAAACATAAATATATCCCTTGCATAAGCCAGAGAAGGACTCTTTGTTAAATCAAGCTCCCTCAAACGGCGAATCTCCTCTAACGGAATAGCACGTTTAACCGTCTTGTCTATCCCTGTATATACATATTTAAAAGGACTTCGCTGAACCGTCAAGTCCTTCTCCACAGCACGATTATAAATAGCCCGAAGATTCCGCATATAATAAGAGGTGGTATTCGGACAAATACCAGTAGATTTTAAAAAGCTCTCATATTTCATCATCAAACTGGAATCAACTTCTTCCAACAGGACATCTTTCCCTTTACGGAAACGTATGAAGCTGTTTAATGTAGTCATATAAGTTTCAGCAGTACGGTGTTTCCCGACTTGATTTAACTCTTTGATAAGATTTAGAGTAAAGGATACAAAACCATTATTCTCTGTGGATGCACAATAAAGCTCCACCAGACTATCCGAAGTATAAGCAATGCCTGAACGTTCAAGACGAGTAATAATATTCTTCAGTCTTATACTATCCTCCATCAGAGAATTCTTCAAAGAAAGCAAGTAATCTCTTCGACTTTCACTGGTTGCTGAAGGTAGAATAACCTCCGAATGTATCGCATCCCATTCTGCAGGAAACAACTTGTATCCGGTATGTATTTGTCTTACTATACGTTTATGAATCACTTGATAGAAAAGTGTACCTTCTTTCGTAGCAACGGAAGATGCACGGAATTTTACTTTTACTGTTGCCATACAAAATTATTTCTCTAAATAAATTATAATCAAACGTAAACTTATAGATATTGAATGATCTGAATAAAACGTTTTATCTGAATTTAACAATAATCACTCTCCATAATTCACATTTCATTATTTCTTCACTACAGAACATACAATAATCGAAATAACTTGTTGCTTTACCTTATTTTAATAACTAATTCTTGTTTTTTATACTCCCAAAGCTTTCCATACAACAGATTTCCGATTCACTGAACTTTCCTAAGATTTCTTTTTTCAGTATAAAAAATCCGTCACATATCTATCTCATCCAACACAAAGCATTCGCCTTAACCTCAATTTGGCAGATTTCTCCAATTTTGCTTTCAACATCCTTAGCTCATTTGCTATCGGCTCGGGGAGAGTAATGTCGTATCGTGAGTTACGACCAATATTCTCCTGCTGGGGTGAACACATTCTGACGGAACATTAGCCGCCCATTCATCCGTACCACCACCGACAAAGATAAAGTTGCCTTCACCTAAACTCTCTAAATTCAAAGAATAGAGGAGCAGATACCATTTATTCTTGATATACGCCCAAATATTTATTGCTGTAAGTATCAATGATATTACTGAAATTACAATGGCAATCCAACACGTTCTCTTGAGAGTATGTATTTTCAAGTCCTCTTCTATTTTCTTGTTTGAATGTTCTCTTGTATAACCTCCATTTTGGATATACTATATTTCCAAATCTGTTATTTCTACTATTATTATTTTTCTGTTCAGCCTCCTTATCAGCTTTGGGAGACTCTACTAAGGCTTTCTTTTCATTTTGAAGTACTGCGCCGTTTACAGATTCTAATTTTTGTCCTTTCTGTCCATCTTCTAAGATTTTAGTGGTTACTTTCTAAATTTTCGAGAGCAAATATAAGCAACAAAGTAAAGAAAGGAGGGTAATCCTTTTAAAATCAATCTGTTATAAAAGCATACCTACTAGTAAGTTATCTTTATATCCATAGATTTGCACCTATTAAACTACATATGAACTTCATTGAAGGTCAATTGACTTTTCATAGGTTCTTTCTTGATTTATGAACAGACAGTTCCACCGTTGAAAACAGCCAGCATATTTCCCAGCGAAACTGTCTATTCCGGTTAATTACCTGAAGCTACTTGCGCCCCCATTTTTTATTAGAAACTCTCAATATGTCCAAAGCCCGCTCAACATCAATTACAACGACCTTACCGTTTTGAGAAATAGCTGCATCAATGACACCGCTACTCTTTATGCGTTGAGCAGTCGAAACCGAACACCCCAGAACGAAGACAAATCCGAACGTGCCGTATACCACCCCTTTATTACTTAAAGAAATCGCCACCGGCCTGACTTCTCCGCTCCCCCCCCCTTCTGCATCCTGAATTTAAAACCTTCCAAAAAATCAGAGAGTGTAGTCTGGAATAAAGACATACCAAGGATATCTAAAATACTTTTTCCATTTTCATATTTATTATATTTAATAATGTAATCAAGCTTGAAAACGGGGCAAATATAGACATTGTCTTTGATATAGCAAGCTAATATTCAGATATATAAAAGCTAAAACAGAGCTATACAGAATAGCTGAAATATAGCAAGAAAATAGCTGGAATAATTTACAAGGAAACAAAAAATACCCTTGTCCGGGAAGGGACAAGAGGAGTGGATAAAGAAATACAGAATGATGGTTTCAGAAGAGTTCATAAAGAAACACAAGAAGGAATTTCAAGTCCTTATCTTTCTCTCTTACAAAATAGTTATTCTTTTCTAGTGCAGGAGAAACCCTGTTATCATCCACTAAACCCAGTTCGGTCATTATAGAGAAATCACATGAGGGATTCTTATTTATACGCCCGGTAAAGAGAGATTTGCCCATTTTCCATTTGTTGTGATAAGGAGCACATACAATGCCAATGAACAGTGAGAAACTCCTGGGAGAGGCAATCCATTCAATGGATATGGTACCCTCAGACTTCTCACCCCTGCCAGTCAACACATAAGTCAACAGTTCTAGAGATGTCTTTTCATAAAAATACTTACCCCGCATTCCATTAAACAATTTACCAATAATCTCATTACTCAGAGGAAGACAAAAGTGAAATTAGAAAAGACAGGATAAGAAACAGCAACTTCACTGGTTCGCTGTCCATCAGCCGCATTTTCTTTAGGAAGGGGAGACATTGTTTCAAGATACTGGGTGCAAGAAAACAAGTCATGCTCTTTAAGCACTTCTCCGGCAAATAAATCAGAAGCACCAACGGTCTGCTCTGCCGAAGACTTATGCAACGGCTCAATATTGTTACCTTTTGAAAAGCGTCCGTTATTCTCAGGAACAGATAGCCCGATATGGACTGTAGTACAATTGTTTATTTTATATATATTCCCTGCATGCTTCCAACTTTTATGAGAAAGATTATCCAAAATGAATGCCTTGGAAGTCTTAGGATCAACTACCATAAGGGTAAGCAATTTTTCTCTTATCTCCTTACCTTTGATAACACAATAAGTGACACCCGCTCCCGCAACTGCACCAGCAACAAAACAACTAACTTTCCCCCATATGGCAGAAGAAAGATGTCTACCTGTAGAGGATAACATGGAGGTATATGCATTTCCTAGGATACATCCAATTGCGTTTTCCATATAATTATTTTTTAAATAAATAAAAAGATACCCTATTTTCCGAGAACCGCCCCAAATATACGAAAAAAATATAATTACGCCATATTATCTACGTACTGAAAAAGCACTTATTTAGTAAACTATTCTTTATCATTAACGTCATCTTTATATTTACTCCTAATAAGCTACGTATAAACTTCATTGGAGATATCAATTTCATTATAGAATTTTGCCCTCACATTCCCAGTGAAACTGTTGTCTTTGAAGTTGCATCACTCTTTCCAATCCGCTTAACCGAATCATTAAAAGTAGACATTTCCCAGTATTCTTCTCCTTTTTATTATATTTATGAATAGAGACTGCTTCACTGCCAATATTAGCTAGCACTATTACCAGCGCAACAATCTAGTCCAATTCATTATTTGAATTACTTACGCTCTCTATTTCTATTTGGTCCCAAATAGATCAGAGCTTACATTTCGTCAACCTAATACTTCTTGCATTATTTTTCTGCAATCAAAGTCTTTTATTACAACTATTATTTAAATGTATCATTGAAAATAGCTATATTTGCGACTAGTTTATTAGGACAGATATGAACCAACTTTAAGAACAACGCGCATAAGCCTCTGATAATCAAACATACATGCAAATTTACATGATTATTTCCAATTCTTAAAATATTCATGTACTTTTGCACAAAACTTTAAGTTTATGATACAGTCGATGACAGGATACGGCAAAGCTACGGCCGAACTTCCAGATAAAAAGATAAACGTAGAAATCAAGTCGCTCAACAGCAAAGCAATGGATCTTTCCACTCGCATCGCTCCGGCTTATCGTGAAAAAGAGATAGAAATCCGCAACGAGATCTCCAAAGTACTGGAGCGCGGAAAGGTGGATTTCAGCCTCTGGATCGAAAAAAAAGAGAGTGCGGAGAGCGCAACTCCGATCAACCAGGTGTTGGTGGAAGGCTATTACAAGCAAATTCAGGCTATCTCGGAAAACCTCGGTATCCCCGTACCGACCGACTGGTTTCAGACGCTGCTCCGCATGCCGGATGTCATGTCTAAAACTGAAATTCAGGAGCTTTCGGAAGAAGAATGGCAAATGGTACGCGCCACCGTTCTCGAAGCAATCGGACATCTGGTGGACTTCCGCAAACAGGAAGGCGCTGCACTGGAAAAGAAATTCCGTGAGAAAATCGCCAACATCTCCCAACTGCTCGAAAAGATAACTCCTTACGAAAAAGAACGGGTGGAGAAAGTCAAAGAACGTATCACGGATGCGCTCGAAAAGACTTTGAACATGGATTACGATAAAAACAGGCTGGAACAGGAACTGATCTACTACATCGAAAAGCTGGATGTCAACGAGGAAAAACAACGTCTTACCAATCACCTGAAATACTTTATCAGCACATTGGAAAGCGGTAACGGACAGGGCAAAAAGCTCGGATTCATCGCTCAGGAAATGGGACGTGAAATCAATACGCTTGGCAGCAAGTCCAACCACGCCGAAATGCAAAAAATCGTCGTGCAGATGAAAGATGAGCTGGAACAGATCAAGGAACAAGTGCTGAACGTGATGTAAAAAAAATCTTCATTCTTCATTCAACATGACTGGTAAGTTAATTATTTTTTCTGCCCCTTCTGGTTCGGGCAAATCTACCATTATCAACTATCTGTTGACGCAGGATTTAAATCTCGTATTCTCTATTTCTGCAACCAGCCGTCCTCCACGCGGAACGGAAAAACACGGAGTTGAATATTTCTTCCTCACTCCCGAAGAGTTTCGTTGCCGTATTGAGAACAACGAGTTTCTGGAATACGAAGAAGTGTACAAGGACCGTTATTACGGAACACTGAAAGAGCAAGTGGAAAAGCAACTGGAGAAGGGCCAGAATGTGGTATTCGACTTGGATGTAGTGGGCGGATGTAACATCAAAAAGTATTACGGCGAACGTGCCTTGTCTATTTTTGTACAACCGCCTTCCATAGAAGAACTTCGCTGCCGGCTGACAGGCCGGGGCACGGATGATCCCGAAGTAATCGAATGCCGTATCGCAAAAGCGGAATATGAAATGACTTTTGCTCCCCAGTTTGACCGGGTGATTGTCAATGATGATCTGGAGACAGCAAAGGCTGAAACGCTGAAAGTGATCCGGGAATTTCTGGAGAAGGAATGAAAGAGCCTCTGAAAAAGCGAATAGAAAGCATAGAAAAGCAAGAAGGTGCGACTGAAAAGTTTATGTATCTGTGCGGTATTATCGGCATTGTCGATATAGTATTCGGTATTCTTTCGCTTTATCTGCATTTTTGGATAGCCGCCGGCATCTTTTTCTTAATTGCTGTCAGACAAGCAATCGTTTTCCCAAAATGGAGAAAGAAGCTAAAGATGGAAAAGGAAGCCAAAAGATTGAAGCAAGAAGTCAAGGCTGAATAACCTGAAGCAAAGAAGGAAGAGTAAAAAGGAGATAAAACGAGCATCAGAAAGAAGGAAAGGCAAGAATGGCAGAAAGCAGCAAACTAAAAACCGGAATATTCAGCGGATCGTTCAATCCGATTCATATCGGACATCTGGCTCTGGCCAACTACCTCTGTGAGTATGAAGGTCTGGATGAAATCTGGTTTATGACCAGCCCGCAAAATCCACTGAAAGCAGGAACGGAGCTATGGCCGGATGAGCTGCGTCTCCGGTTGGTGGAGCTTGCAACAGAAGGATACCCCCATTTCCATGCCTCGGACTTTGAGTTTCATCTGCCACGCCCTTCATACAGCGTACATACGTTGGAAAAGCTACACGAAGCCTATCCGGAACGAGAATTTTATTTAATTATCGGCTCGGATAATTGGACACGTTTCGACCGCTGGTATCAATCAGAACGCATTGTCAAAGAAAACCGGATTCTTGTCTATCCCCGCTCCGGATTTCCGGTAAATGAAAACGGACTGCCTGAGACAGTCCGCTTAGTTCATTCGCCTACCTTTGAGATAAGTTCTACCTTTATTCGTCAGGCACTCGACGAGAAGAAAGATATAAGATATTTTTTACATCCGAAAGTTTGGGAGTACATCACAGAATATATCCGGCAAAAAGGAATAAACGAAAGTTCATCTACTCCTTCAGGCGATGAAGGGTAATCATTATTATTTCTGCCGGAGCACCGATACGGACAGGCATTTGAGAAGTACCGATTCCGTTTGTGACAATCAATGGCATTTTTGTTGAATTATACGCCAGCCCGGTCAGAAAGCGAGTGCCGTAATGAGAGTTTTGTATCGGGGCGTAACCGAATACACGGACTTGTCCGCCATGAGTATGCCCTGCCAGAGCAATGTCCGTGTTAGCTACTGAAACATCTTCCACATAGTCCGGAGTATGAACCAATAAGATGACAAAATCGTTGGGTGAAAGCGCCAGCGTAGGCGACACGCCATTTTGTTTCAGATCGAAAGGGTTGCATACACCGGCAACAATAATCTGCTGGCCGTCTTTGCGCAACGTATCGACCTCGTGCTCCAACGGGCGCATTCCGTAATGCTTCATCGTACGGATGATTTCATCATGACAGCGTTCATAATCGTTATTTCCCATCACTCCGAAAGTCCCCATCGGTGTTTTCACACGGGCCAATGCGGCAAACAACGGTTCCACATATTCACAGCCTTCCTGATAATCCCCTCCCATCAGCAAAACATCCGGCTTCTGATCGTTCAAAAGACGGACAAGGTTATTTAAGCCTTTCTCTTTCAGCAGGCTTTTGTAATGCAAGTCGGAAATAAAAGCGATACGGAAACCTTCGAAGGCTTCGGGAACATCACGGTGCGTGAAATCATATTCTACCACACGGTCGATGCCGCTATAAGCGGAAGAAACACTCACGGTGGAGGACGTGATCTTCGTTCCGCGAAGAACTAAGTTACGTTCTTCCTGTTCGGAGACGGTTTCTTTCTTTACTGTTTTCTTCTGCTGTTTCGTCGAAACTTTCAGATCAGCAAGCTGCGAATGATCCGGAGTAAACAGACCGTCAATAATGGCAGAGCTGTCAGGACGGATAGAATCGACATTGAGAACAGGACGAGGCAAAGTCGATACGACATTCTTCTTCGATTTACAAGAAACGAACAGGAACAATACGAATACTATGAACAGGATATTTGTTTTCTTCATTTTCTTTTATTTTTCACTTCTTCTTTCGTTAGTTTATTGGCTGCATTCCGAATGCCAGACCGGCTCATACATTATAAACTGATATTACAAACTGATAGCGAACGAATACCAATAACACATTCCCCCACTATTTGAGGCGCAAAGATAGGAAAAATCATGTATCTTTGTCCGCCAAAACTTATTATTATATATTAAATCATGGAAGAAGCAAAACGTAACTCACTGTATGCGTGGATATTAGCAGCACGTCCTAAAACTCTGACAGGAGCTATCACGCCAGTCATGATCGGTAGTGCACTTGCCTATATGGATGGACATTTTCAATGGTTGCCGGCTCTGATCTGTTGCCTGTTCGCCAGCCTGATGCAAATAGCCGCCAATTTTATCAACGACCTCTTCGACTACCTCAAAGGAACCGACCGCGAAGACCGGCTGGGACCGGAACGAGCTTGTGCACAAGGCTGGATTTCACCGAAAGCCATGCGAAACGGAATCATCATCACCGTACTATTTGCCTGTCTGATCGGCTCTTCGCTGTTGTTCTATGCCGGATGGGAGCTAATCATAGTAGGACTTCTCTGCGTGCTATTCGCTTTCCTTTATACCACAGGGCCTTATCCATTGTCCTACAACGGTTGGGGAGATATTCTGGTCATCGTCTTTTTCGGATTCGTCCCCGTAGGCGGAACGTACTACGTACAAGCCTTGACATGGACGACAGACACCACAATCGCTTCTTTAATATGTGGGCTGCTGATTGATACCTTACTGGTAGTCAACAATTACCGTGACCGGGAAGCGGACGCGCGAAGCGGAAAGCGAACGGTCATCGTCCGTTTTGGCGAGAAGTTCGGAAGTTATCTTTATTTGATGCTGGGGATGACAGCAAGCCTTCTGTGCTTTTGGTTTCTCTTCGAAGGACACTTATACGCCGCCCTCCTTCCATTACTCTATCTGATTCCTCACTTCCTCACATGGAAACGAATGGTCCGGATACACAGTGGCAAAAAACTAAACAGCATATTAGGCGAAACTTCACGTAATATGCTGTTAATGGGTATTTTGCTATCGATAGGATTCTTTTTAAATTAAGAATGAGGAATGAACTAAATGAAGAATGAAGAATTGGCTGCGCTATTATACTGCATAATAATTCTTAATTCTTCATTCTTAATTCTTCATTTAAATCATTTTCCGTACATCTTTTCGTAATATCCTTGGTAGTCTCCGCTGGTCACTTCTTCTACCCAGTCTTGATTTTCCAGATACCACACGATTGTTTTCACGATGCCATCTTCAAATTTTGTTTCGGGGTACCAGCCCAAAGCGTTGGTGATCTTTGTAGGATCAATCGCATAGCGTTGGTCGTGTCCCAGACGGTCTTTGACAAAAGTAATCAGGTCGTTGTTGATCCAGTCGATAGATATTTCTCCGTCTTCGCCTTTCACTTTCTTCTTGAGGATCTGACGATATTCCGGTTTCTCGGTCATTAGTTTACGGATGGTGGCAATGGTCAGTTTCACAATCTCAAGATTGGTTTCTTCGTTGTGGCCGCCTACGTTGTACACTTCGCCTTCTTTGCCTTCACGCACTACCAGGTCGATAGCTTTGCAGTGGTCTTCTACATAAAGCCAGTCGCGTACATTGCTTCCATCACCGTAGACAGGCAGATGTTTGCCTTCGAGTATATTCTTGATAATCAACGGAATCAGTTTTTCCGGAAAATGATAGGGACCGTAGTTATTGGAACAACGGGTGATCGTTACCGGCATTTTGTAGGTGTCGTGATAAGCCATGACAACCATGTCCGCACTTGTCTTGGAAGCACTGTACGGGCTGTGCGGACAAAGCGGAGTTTCTTCCGTAAAGTAGCCCTCGGCTCCGAGTGAGCCGTACACTTCGTCGGTAGATACCTGATGGTAGCGAACTCCTTTTCTCCAAGTAGGATATCCTTGTTCGTCCTTGCCCATTACCCAGGCACGACGGGCACAATCCAACAAGTTCTGCGTTCCAAGAATGTTTGTAATCAGAAACAGTTGCGGGTTCTCGATGCTGCGGTCTACATGGCTTTCGGCAGCGAAATTCACCACATAGTCGAAACGGTATTCGGCAAAGAGGCTGTCTACCACATCGCGGCTGCAAATGTCTCCTTTGATAAAGAAACAACGTTCGTTATCAATATCTTTGGCAATAGTTCCCAGATTACCTGCATACGTCAGGGCGTCAAGAACTACCACTTTTACGTCGCTGTGCTTGGCCAAGATATACTTAATATAATTGGCGCCAATAAATCCTGCGGCACCGGTCACCAGATAAGTTTTCATATATGATTATTTATGTTTATTTCAAGGGTTGTTTTGAGAGTTCTATCAGGTATTTACCGTATTCGGTCTTTTCGAGTTTCTGTCCGAGCAGCAGCAATTGTCCGGACGAAATCCATCCTTGCCGCCAGGCTATTTCTTCGATACAGCTGACGTAGAAGCCTTGCCGGTTCTGAATGGTGGCCACGAAGTTGGAAGCCTCGAGCAGACTGTCGCAATTGCCGGTATCCAGCCAAGCGAATCCGCGTCCGAACAGTTCCACGTTCAGCGTGCCTTCTTCGAGATACAGGCGGTTCAAGTCCGTTATTTCATATTCTCCACGAGCCGAAGGCTGGAGAGAAGCGGCTTTTTCCGTTACGGTAGCGTCGTAGAAGTAAAGTCCGGGAACGGCATAATTACTCTTTGGCACCAATGGCTTTTCTTCCAGAGAAACGACTTTTCCCTGCCCGTTAAATTCTACTACGCCGTAAGCCCGCGGGTCTTTCACGTAATAGCCGAAAATGCAGGCCCCCTTTTCCACGCTGGCAGCGCGCTGGAGCATGGCGGAAAACCCCTGTCCATAAAACATATTGTCCCCAAGAATCAGACAACCTGCCTCACCATTCAGGAAATCAGCTCCCAGCACGAAGGCTTGCGCCAGTCCGTTAGGTTGTTCCTGTATTTTGTAAGAGAAAGACATTCCGAGCTCCTCACCTGAGCCCAATAAGTCCTGAAACATCGGCAAATCACGCGGAGTAGAGATGACCAGCACCTCCCGTATTCCTGCCAGCATAAGCGTTGACAGCGGATAATAAATCATCGGCTTGTCGTATACGGGCATGATTTGTTTGGAAATCGCTTTGGAAAGCGGATAAAGACGAGTGGCGCTTCCACCGGCTAGAATAATTCCTTTCATTGTCGTCTGAGTTATTCATTTACTGCGTGCAAAGGTCGGAAAGAAATCTGACGTGACAAAATGAATTGTAAGAAATCTACCCTGCCAGTTCAATTACTTCCAAGTCCTTAAACGTTCCGTTGTCGATGACAAAGCGCACCATTGTCCGCACTTTATGGAATCCGGACATGCCGGCGGCACCGGGATTGATGTGCAACATGTCCAACGTTTTATCGTATTTCACCTTTAATATATGAGAGTGTCCGCTGATAAAAAGTTTCGGCGGACGAGCCATGAGGCTGCCGATGACGGAAGGGTCGTACTTGCCCGGATAACCGCCGATATGCTTGATCAAGACCTCGGCTCCATCTACCGTGAAACGGTTTACCTGCGGAAACATCTTCCGTATTTCCTGCCCGTCTATGTTTCCGTAAACCGCCCGGAGCGGACGGAAAGCCGCCAACTTCTCGGCCACTTCTACCGAACCGATATCTCCGGCATGCCAGATTTCGTCGCATGACTCAAAATATTCGAGATACTTTTCGTCCCAATAAGCGTGGGTATCGGACAATAATCCAATTCTTGTCATAATTTTCTTTGTTTAGTCCTGCAAAGATACTATATTTGGGAAAATCTTAAAGCACATGGAAAGCAAATATAATTATTTTAAACGTGATATCAGCTGGCTCTCATTCAATTATCGGGTGTTGCTCGAAGCATTGGACGAGCGTCTGCCGCTATACGAGCGCATCAACTTCATCTCCATCTATTCTTCCAACCTGGAAGAGTTTTACAAAATTCGGGTGGCAGACCACAAGGCCGTTGCATCCGGTGCCACCGAAAGCGATGAAGAAACCGTACAATCGGCCCGTGAACTCGTAGAGGAAATCAATCAGGAAGTAAACCGCCAGCTGGACGACCGTGTACGCATTTATGAAGAAAAGATACTACCCGCCCTGCGCAAAAACCATATCATTTTCTACCAGGACAGACATGTAGAACCTTTCCATCAGCAGTTTATCAAGGACTTTTTCCGGGAAGAAATCTTCCCTTACCTGCAACCCGTGCCCGTATCGAAGGACAAAATTGTCTCTTTCCTCCGGGATAACCGGCTCTACCTCGCTATCCGTCTTTATCTGAAAGATGAAAAGAACGCCACCAACCGGAAGCCATCTTATTTCGTCATGAAACAGCCGTACGCCAAAGTGCCCCGTTTCATCGAACTTCCGTCCCATGACAACCACTTTTATATCATGTTCACCGAAGACATCATCAAAGCGAACCTCAACCTCATTTTTCCCGGCTACGACGTCGACTCCAGCTACTGCATCAAAATCTCCCGCGATGCCGATATCCTGATAGACGACACCGCCAGCAGCGCCGACCTCGTGGCACAACTGAAAAAGAAAGTAAAAAAGCGCAAAATAGGCGACGTCTGCCGCTTCGTCTACGACCGAGCCATGCCGGAGGACTTCCTCGACTTTCTGATCGACGCCTTCCGCATCCACCGTGACGAACTTGTCCCCGGTGACAAACATCTAAATCTGGAGGACCTGCGTCATCTGCCCAACCCGAACAAGTCTCTCCACCGCATCGAAAAGCCGCAACCGATGAAGCTGACCATCCTCGACGAAAAGGAATCCATCTTCAACTACGTCGCGAAAAAAGACCTGCTGTTATATTATCCGTACCACTCCTTCGAGCACTTCACGCACTTCCTCTACGAAGCAGTGCACAACCCGGAAACACGTGAAATAATGGTCACCCAATACCGGGTAGCCGAAAACTCCGCTGTTATCAACACCTTGATAGCCGCTGCCCAAAACGGCAAGAAGGTCACTGTATTTGTCGAACTCAAAGCCCGTTTCGACGAAGAGAACAACCTCGCCACTGCCGAAATGATGCAAGCTGCCGGCATCAAAATCATTTATAGCATCCCCGGCCTGAAAGTACACGCCAAAGTAGCCCTCGTTCGTCGTCGTGGGCTGAACGGCGAGAAAATCCCCAGCTACGCCTACATCAGCACGGGCAACTTCAACGAGAAGACCGCCACCCTCTATGCCGACTGCGGACTTTTCACCTGCCGCAAGGAAATAGTGAACGACCTCTACAACCTCTTCCGCACCCTGCAAGGCAAGGAAGATCCGAAATTCACCACCCTCCTTGTCGCCCGCTTCAACCTCATACCGGAACTGAACCGCCTCATCGACCGGGAAATTTCCCTTGCCGACCAAGACAAAGGCGGACGTATCATCCTCAAGATGAACGCCCTCCAAGACCCAACAATGATCAACCGACTCTACGAGGCTTCCGAGCACGGCGTACAAATCGACCTCATCGTCCGCGGTATCTGCTGCCTCATCCCGGGACAGTCATACAGCCGTAACATCCGTGTTACCCGCATTGTCGACAGTTTTCTGGAACACGCCCGCATCTGGTACTTCGGCAACGAAGGCCGCCCCAAAGTGTATATGGGCTCACCCGACTGGATGCGCCGCAACCTCTACCGCCGCATCGAAGCCGTCACTCCCATCCTCGATCCCGACCTGCGCACCAGCCTGATCGAAATGCTGAATATCCAGCTCGCCGACAATCAAAAAGCCTGCCTGGTAGACGAAAACCTGCAAAACGTATTCAAGAAAAAAACACCCGGCACACCCAACGTCCGTGCCCAATACGATTTCTACAAATGGCTGTTTGGAAATGAAGAATGAAGAATTGCTTTGCAGCGTGATAGCACAGCCAATTCTTCATTCAAAACGAATCGGAAAAGAATATATTTAGGCACGGATTACACGGATTAACACGGTTTTAGTGCTATGATTACGTAAAACAACCGTGTTAATCCGTGTAATCCGTGCCTAATCCTCAATTTATAATTTAGTTTATTTCTGTACGGATTTGAGCTAAATTAGAAGCTAGCAGTATCTTTATTGGGGCCGAATAAAAAGTCGGTAGTATCTCAAATCTCCTCCTTCGGGAAAGAGGGGAAGCCATGCGGATAGTCAGTTCAAATCCATGCAGACAGCTAGCTCAAATCCATACGGATAGTCAGCTCAAATCCGTACATAAATAAGTGACCAGTTACAATAGCAAACCAACTCAACGATTCAAACTCCCCCTAAAAATAAACGACAATACAATCCATTAAAAAAGAAGTTTCTTTCCCACATCTTTTTTCTAACTAACAAGCCATCAGCAACAAACGCCCTACAACCACACAAGCAATATAGCAAAAAACAACTCCACCGCACCACATCCCCCCTATCATCTTACATACTCCCCTCTCACCCCCCCGCATGCATCCCACCCCGCATGGTTCCCCCGGCCTACTTTTTTCTCCGTCAAGCGAGCGCCCGTAACGAAGCGTTAAGAAGGGCAGACTGTTTGAGCGTAGCGAGTTTCTGCCCTTTAGCACAGTGAAGGAAGCGAGTAGGAGAAAAAAGTAAGCCTTGAATTTTTCTTTGGTTCTTTCTTTTGTTTCAAGACAAAAGAAAGAACGCTGTAACACAAATGTAACATGTATGACATCCCCCTGCAACCTCAAATCCCGTCCTTTGCACCCGAAAAAAATAACATACACAACTTTCTTTATGGAGACAATTTACTTATGCATTATCATTTTCCTGTTCGTCCTCGCCGTCTTCGACTTGATAGTCGGTGTCAGTAACGATGCAGTCAACTTTCTGAATTCGGCGGTAGGAGCCAAGGCCGCCTCGTTCAAAACCATCCTTTTCATTGCCGGTATCGGTATTTTCATCGGTGCCTCCCTGTCCAATGGTATGATGGACATTGCCCGGCACGGCATCTACCAGCCCGAGCATTTCTACTTTGCCGAAATCATGTGTATCCTGCTCGCCGTCATGCTGACCGATGTCGTCCTGCTGGACGTATTCAATTCGATGGGGATGCCCACCTCCACCACCGTTTCGCTGGTATTCGAGTTGCTCGGAGGCACCTTCGCCCTCTCCCTGATCAAAGTAAACAATGACGCCACTCTCGCCATGGGCGACCTGATCAATACCGACAAAGCCCTTTCCGTCATCATGGCCATCTTTGTGTCCGTAGCCATTGCCTTCTTTTTTGGTATGTTAGTACAGTGGCTCGCCCGCATCATCTTCACGTTCAACTACACGAAAAACATCAAATACAGCATCGGTCTGTTCGGTGGCATAGCCGCCACTTCCATCATCTACTTCATGCTGATCAAAGGGCTGAAAGACAGCTCCTTCATGACTCCCGAAAACAAACAGTGGATACAAGACAACACCCTCTTGCTGATCGGCAGCTTCTTCGTCTTCTTCACAATACTAATGCAAGTGCTCCACTGGCTCAAAGTCAACGTATTCAAAGTAGTGGTACTGATGGGAACCTTCGCCCTCGCCCTCGCCTTCGCCGGTAACGACCTTGTCAACTTCATCGGAGTTCCTCTCGCAGGCTACTCCTCCTTCATAGATTACACCACCAACGGAACAGGAACAAGCCCGGACAGCTTCCTGATGACTTCGCTGCTGGGTCCTGCCAAAACCCCTTGGTACTTCCTGATCGGAGCGGGCACCATCATGGTCTTCGCCCTCTGTACCTCTAAAAAGGCACATGCCGTTATCAAAACCTCGGTAGACCTTTCCCGACAGGACGAAGGAGAAGAAAACTTCGGCAGCACACCGATGGCACGCACACTGGTCCGTTTCAGCATGGCCCTTGCCAACGGAACCTCCCGCATCATGCCCGAAGGCGCGAAACAATGGATCAACTCCCGTTTCCGTAAAAATGAAGCCATCATAGCCGACGGAGCCGCTTTCGACCTCGTCCGTGCCTCTGTCAACCTCGTTCTCGCCGGACTGCTCATCGCCTTGGGAACATCACTGAAACTGCCCCTCTCCACTACCTACGTCACTTTCATGGTAGCGATGGGTACCTCGCTCGCCGACCGTGCATGGGGACGTGATTCTGCCGTTTATCGTATCACAGGCGTTCTGAGCGTCATCGGTGGCTGGTTCATCACTGCCGGAGCCGCCTTCACCATCTGTTTCTTCGTAGCTCTCGTGCTGCACTATGGTGGAAACATCTCCATCATCGCACTGATCGGAATCGCCATCTTCATCCTGATCCGCAGCCAAGTGATGTACAAAAAACGCAAAGCGAAAGAGCAAGGCAACGAAACGCTGAAACAACTGATGCAAACTTCCGACAGCGAAGAGGCCCTGCAACTGATGCGTAAACATACCCGCGAGGAACTCGCCAAAGTACTGGAATACGCCGAAACGAATTTCGAACTGACCGTCACCTCCTTCATTCACGAAAACCTGCGCGGACTGCGCCGTGCCATGGGCTCTACGAAATTCGAAAAGCAACTCATCAAACAGATGAAACGCACCGGAACCGTAGCCATGTGCCGTCTCGACAACAACACCGTGCTCGAAAAAGGGCTTTACTACTACCAGGGCAACGACTTCGCCAGCGAACTGGTATACAGCATCTCGCGCCTCTGCGAGCCTTGCCTCGAACACATCGACAATAACTTCAACCCTCTTGACGCCATTCAAAAAGGTGAATTCAGCGATGTAGCCGAAGACATCACCTACTTGATTCAGCAATGCCGCAAGAAGCTGGAAAACAACGATTATCAGAATATGGAAGAAGAAATCCGTCGTGCCAACGACCTCAACGGACAGCTCTCGCAACTGAAACGCAAAGAATTGCAACGCATCCAGAGTCAAGCGGGCAGCATCCGGGTAAGTATGGTTTATCTGACTATGGTGCAGGAAGCGCAAAATGTAGTGACTTACATCATTAATCTGATGAAAGTAAGCCGTAAATTCCAAATGGAAACAGAAATGCCGTAAGGCTGCTCATCCCCAAAGCACACAACAAAAGGGTTTATCTTCAAAAAGTCTATCCAAATGAATCAAAGTATGCATTAAAGATAAACCGGAAAAAGCAAGAAGGGCTGCTCCCAAATAGAAATGAGGCAGCCCTTCTTATATTATAATAAGGTAGAACCTAAGCATCCGTCGTCTTGAAAACGAGCGAAGCCCTGCCCGAAAAAGAACACTGATATCGAAAAAGAGGAAGATAAAGTTGCGATTACAGTAAGGGAGTCGTGAAACCTAGTTGCGGAAGCAGTATTTATAGTCTGATTTACAATAAGATAAGACAGAAAAAGAGGAAAAAGAGGGACTTTAAAATATTAATAAGTCTTAGAAGAACTTGGTACATTCGTAATTGTAAACTTACCATCAATATCCGTGATAGTACCAAGAGTAGTGCCACTCACCAATACGGAGGCACCCACAACAGGCAGGCCATCTTCCTCGGCAGTTACCACACCGGTAACTCGGGATGTCTGCGCTGTCACCAGACCTATACCCACAAAAAGGAAGGTCATAAAGAACATCAATTTTCTTTTCATAAATTCTCTCTTAAATTTAACCTATAAATAGACTTCTAGTCTCTAACAGGTTGCAAAGATAACACTATTTATATCAAAATTAAAAAAGTGTTACGTTTTTAACTATAAAGTAGCATATTGAAAGAAATTATCAAAGAAATAGATACAACAAGAAGGCTCTACTATTAATTTTGCGATATTTAAACAACATAGTGCGACATAAAGAAAGTGTTAAAACCGACATTATCATAAAAAGAACATCAGGAAATCATTCAAAATGGTATCTTTTTATCATTTTATGCTTAAATAGCCTCAATAACACTTAACGCTTCCGGAAAAGAGAATCCCCCATCATACCAAGTTCTTCTAAAACTTTGCGCGTTTCCTATGTAGGAATGGTTCCGCAAACTGTAACGATCAAACAAGGAGTCATCAACGTAGTATTAAAAAGTGACGCCAAAGCACTGGATGAAGTAGTAGTAACGGCAATGGGTATCTCACGCGAAAAGAAAGCATTGGGATATGCCGTTCAGGATGTAAAATCCGAACAACTGACGCAAGCTTCCAACTCCAGTCTGGCAGGAGCGCTGCAAGGAAAAGTATCCGGTTTGGATATCAAACCTTCGAGTGGTATGCCGGGGGCATCTTCGCAGATTACGATCCGTGGTGCACGTTCTTTCTCCGGAGACAACACTCCTCTATATGTGATTGACGGAATGGCGGTAACAAGTACCCCAGACGTGGATACACAGATACAGAACAACGGTAGTGTGAGCGGTGTGGACTTTGCCAACCGTGCGGTAGACATCGACCCGAACGACATTGAAAGCATCAACATCCTCAAAGGACAGGCAGCTTCGGCACTTTACGGTATCCGTGCTTCCAATGGTGTAATCATCATCACCACCAAAAGCGGTAAGGGACTGGAGAAAGGCAAACCACAGGTCAGCTTCTCATCCAATGTCAGCTTTGACGTGATTGGGCGTCTGCCCGAATTCCAGAAAACGTATGCGCAAGGGTCCGGTGGCAATTACAGCCCTACTTCGGGGCTATCCTGGGGACCTAAAATCTCCGAACTGCCCAACGACTCCAAATACGGCGGTAACACCGACAATGAATTCACCCAAAAGCACGGCAAGCAATCCGGCAAATATTATGTGCCACAGCGCGCCTCAGCAGGTCTCGCCCCTTGGGCTGCTCCACAGGCTTACGACAACGCAAAAGATTTCTTCGAGACAGGCGTGACTTGGAGCAACTCACTGAACGTAGCGCAAACACTGGAAAAAAGTTCTTACTCCGTATCGCTGGGAAATACGCATCAGGATGGTATTATCCCCAAAACAGGTATGGACAGATATAACGTGAAAGTGAGCGCAGAAACAAAGCTGACCAATAATTTCACGACAGGTTTCGCCGGAAATTACATCACAACTTCCATCGACAAAGCGGTAACTTCCGGAAACGGTCTGCTGAGAACCGTTTACGCATCTCCCGCAAGCTACGACCTGGCAGGTATTCCTAGCCATGTGGACGGTGACATCTATAAGCAAAATTCTTTCCGCGGCAGTTTTGACAACGCTTACTGGGCGATAGACAACAACAAATATACGGAAGACACCAACCGTTTCTTCGGAAATATATACGCCAACTACCAAACAGATTTCGGCACCGCCAACCACAAGCTGAATGCGAAATACATGGTGGGTGTTGACGCCTACACCACGCACTACTCCGACAGCTACGGATACGGAAGCAACACCGGAGGCGGTCGCGGCCAGATAGAAAACTACGGCTGGACAAACGCTACCTACAACTCATTGCTGACCATCAATTACGACTGGCACATCAATGACGACTGGGGCCTGAATGCTGTAGTCGGTAATGAGTTCATCCAAAGCAACAGAAAGAAATACTACGAATACGGATCAAACTACAACTTCGCAGGGTGGAACCACATTAACAATGCCACCACTCAGCAAACGGAAGAGGAAAGGTGGAAAAACCGTACAGTCGGTTTCTTCGCCAACGTATCGGCTGCGTACAGAAACATGCTTTATCTGACAGTAACCGGACGTCAAGACTATGTATCCAACATGCCGCGTGACAACCGTTCGTTCTTCTATCCTTCCGTGTCAGCAGGGTTCATCCTGACAGAACTCGAGGAACTGAAAAACGACGTAGTCAATTACGCCAAACTGAGAGTTTCTTATGCAGAAGTAGGACAGGCAGGGGATTTCCTTGAAAATTATTACTCGACTCCAACGTACGGAGGAGGTTTTTATTCGCTGAACCCCATTATGTACCCGATCAAAGGTACCACTGCGTACACCCCTTATTACACCATATTCGACCCGAATCTGAAACCTCAGAATACACGTTCTTACGAAATCGGTGCTGACGTGAATTTCTTCAACAACCTGATCACGTTGAACTACACTTATTCGCGCCAAAACGTTACAGACCAAATATTCTCAGTGCCTTTGGCTTCTTCTACCGGCGCCAGCAAACTGTTGACCAACGGTGGTAAAATTCATACCGACACGCATGAAATCACATTGGGCTTCAACCCGATCCGCACTAAGAATATCGACTGGGATTTCGCTTTCAACTGGACAAAGATTGACAACTATGTAGACGAACTGGCTCCGGGCGTAGAAAACATCTCACTAGGAGGTTACGTCACTCCACAGGTTCGCGCATCGGCAGGAGAAAAATTCCCTGTCATCTACGGCGTAGGTTACAAGAGAGACGCTGACGGCAACCGACTGGTTGACGAAAACGGTCTGCCCATCGCCGGCGAAGCGCAAGTGATCGGAAAAGTTTCTCCGGATTTCGTAATGGGCTTCAACACTTCATTACGCCTGTGGAAATGTACCATCAGTGCTGTTCTCGACTGGAAACAAGGCGGTCAGATGTACAGCAGAACCACCGGTCTGTCCGACTATTACGGTGTAAGCAAAAGAACAGAGAACCGTGAAGGAACAATCATCTTTGACGGTTACAAACAGGATGGAACCAAAAACGACATCGCCATCACAGGAGCCAATGCACAGCAAGTGTACTACAGCCGTCTGAACGATATTGATGAATCTTCCGTATATGACAATTCTTTCATCAAACTTCGCGAAGTTGCAGTGAGCTACAAAGTACTCCAGAAAAAATGGATGGAACTTTCTGTGAACGCGTTCGCCAGAAACATTTTGGTTTGGGCGCAAATGCCTGACCTCGACCCGGAAGCCAGCCAAGGAAACAACAACATGTCCGGAGCTTTCGAAGACTATTCAATGCCGCAAACAGCTAGCTTTGGTTTCGGCTTTAATATTAAATTTTAATCTGCAAGACAATGAAAAAATATAAATCAATAGGAAAATTGCTGGCAGTTTCTTTCTTTACTGCTGTCATTGCTTCTGCTTGTACGGAAGATGCAATGGACAAAGTCAACAAGAATCCCAATAATCCGCAGGATGCCCCGGCGAAATTTTTGATAACCGACTTGGGAGTCAGCACTGCATTCAGTACAGTAGGGGGAGATTTTTCACTCTATTCGTCCGTTTATATGGAACACGAAGCGGGCATCGGCAACCAGCTCTACCGCGCAGAAGTCCGCAGCGGTGAACCGACCACTGCCACCACTTACAATAATGCGTGGATCAGCGTTTACGCCAATATTAAGAATGCAAAAATTGTGATCAATAAATGCCAGGAAGATCCCTCGGAAAAAGGAAATGTGGTAACTGAAGCGATAGCCAGAATCCTCCTGGCTTACAACGGCGCGGTAGTAGCCGATGTGTTCGGAGACACTCCTTTCAGCGAAACAGGAATTTTGAATCCGGACGGTACGCCGATGTATATGCAGCCTAAAATCGATTCGCAAGAATCTATCTACAAAGAAGTTATGCAGAACTTGGATGACGCCATCACGCTCTTGAAAGATGGAACAGCCGAAGACGAAGGTCTGTCCGGTGCAGTTGGATCTAAAGACCTCATCTATGGGTCGGACCCGGATGCACAAGCCGGCCTGTGGCTCAAGACGGCTTATGCCCTGAAAGCACGCTATACAATGCGCTTGCTCAACAAAAGCGCCAACCAGACAACTGACCTCCAGAATATCCTGACCTATGTAAGCAAATCATTTACAGATGCAAGTGAAGAGTGCAAACTGGATATTTATGACGGCGACTCTCAGTTAAATCCTCTCTGGGCTTTCAGTTATAGCCGCAACAGTCTTGCTGCCAGCGAAAGCCTTATCGAGAAATTTGCAGAAAGAAATGACCCGAGAGCCCCACGGTCATTTACTCAACCTGATCCGAGCGGAAATGTCGCTTACGGAGGTGGTGCAAAGCAAGCCACTACAATCGATGCTATCAAAGTGGCTCCTAACGGCACCCCTCAGGAATTACAGAATAATTACGGCATGTCTATGGCCTCATGGGCTATGACTGCGCCTACACAACTGATCAGCTATCATGAAGTTAAATTCCTTGAAGCAGAAGCACTGTGCCGCCTTGGAGGCAGAACTGATGATGCCAAAGCAGCTTTGAAAGATGCAGTTGTCGCCGCATTCTCCAATCTGGAAAATACAGTTGCCGACGCTGCCAGAAACTGGTTAGGTGGAAAAGCCGACTTTTTGGGTAATGCCGTTGCTGAAGCTTATTTTGACAACGAAGTAGCTCCTCTCTTTGCCGCTAACCCATTAAAAGAAACAATGATACAAAAATATCTGGCATTCTTCGGAGCATCCGGCGAATCTCTGGAAGCTTACAACGATTATCGTCGTATGAAAGGCGCAAACGAGAATTTAGTGGAGCTGAAAAATCCGCTGAACTCAAACAGATTCCCGCTGCGTTTTGGTTACGGAGCAGATGACGTATTGGCCAATGTAGCCATTAAAGAAGCCTTCGGTGACGGGCAATACGTATATTCCGAACCCGTTTGGTGGGCAGGCGGAAGCCGATAAAAATTGCTCTTAAATCTCTCAAAGGAGAGCTTTACATAGAGTCGTTTCTGAACTCTAACAAATTAACGGAAACGAACAGAAATAGGCTGACCGTGAGGTTCGCCTATTTTACTTTTAAAGGCTTTTCCCGCCAAAGGGGCAAGCCACTCCAACGTCCGGGTTACAGGATCAATCTGAAAACCCGGTTTACACTGAAACGTCCGGACATAGTTGACGGGGACAATGTGGATTTTCATATATAAGAATCCATATAATCCCCGTCAGCCATTTGTTAATATCACAAATACAAAACAGGAAAAAACGCCTGCGTTGTTATACCTTATTTCTACTCTTCAATACCGTTTTGCCGAATAAAGATCGTTTTTACCGAAGCAAAGGACTATTTACCGGGAAAAAACGGCTTACCAGACAAGTTCGGGAAAATACTTCGTCAGCGTACCGCGAAGAATCGACAACGTAATCGGCTTCACCAGCACTTCACTGGCTCCCGCATTCATCGCATTCTCCTTGTCAGAGCTGAAAGCATAGGCAGTCTGCATGATGATAGGAATTTCCTTGTTTTCCTCGCGAATAATCTTTGTAGCATCCAGTCCGTTCATCACAGGCATTTTGATGTCCATCAGGATCGCTTTGGCCTCTTTGCCGTATTCCTTGAACAGTGCCACGATTTCTTCACCGTTTTTCGCCCACTGTATATCACATTTCTTTCCGATGATTGCTTTGATCAGTTTGAAGTTGCTGTCGTCGTCTTCAGCCACTAGGATAAGAGGTCTGAATTCATTTGTTTGTCCGCCTTCCATATCGTTTCTATATTATTTTTAAATTTATTCTTTTTAATTACTTTTTAGTCAACATATTTCAGTTAATAATGCTTTTCAGCCCGCAAGTTATAAAAAAGATTGATATATTTCGCTATCTTTGCGCCTCAAATTATAAAGAATTGTATGATTTCCATAGACGGACTAGCCGTAGAGTTTAGCGGCACTACCCTATTTAGTGATATTTCTTTCGTTATCAATGAAAAAGACCGCATCGCCCTGATGGGAAAAAACGGAGCGGGGAAAAGTACGTTACTCAAGATTCTGGCAGGGGTCAGACAGCCTACCCGTGGTAAGGTATCGGCCCCAAAAGACTGCGTGGTAGCCTATCTTCCACAGCATTTGATGACGGAAGACGGCAGAACGGTGTTTGCCGAAACAGCACAGGCTTTCGCACATCTGCACGAGATGGAAGCACGGATCGACGCACTGAACAAGGAGTTGGAAACGAGAACAGACTACGAAAGCGACAGTTATATGGCGCTCATAGAGGAAGTATCCGCCCTGAGCGAAAAATTTTACTCCATCGACGCCACCAACTACGAAGAGGATGTAGAAAAATCATTACTTGGTCTCGGTTTTACCCGCGAAGATTTCCAGCGGCAGACAAGCGACTTCAGCGGTGGCTGGCGCATGCGTATCGAACTCGCCAAACTGTTGCTGCAAAAACCGGACGTACTCCTGCTCGACGAGCCGACCAACCATCTGGACATCGAATCGATCCAGTGGCTGGAAGATTTCCTGATAAATAACGGCAAAGCGGTCATCGTGATCAGCCACGACCGTAAATTCGTGGACAACATCACCACCCGCACCATCGAAGTTACGATGGGACGTATCTACGACTACAAAGTTAACTACTCCCAATATCTGCAACTGCGCAAGGAACGTCGCGAACAGCAACAGAAAGCTTATGACGAACAGCAGAAATTCATCGCCGAGACGGAAGCATTCATCGAACGTTTCAAGGGGACGTATTCGAAGACTTTACAGGTGCAGAGCCGTGTCAAGATGCTGGAGAAACTGGAGCTGCTGGAAGTAGACGAAGAAGATACCTCGGCACTACGGCTGAAGTTCCCTCCTTCGCCCCGTTCGGGCAGCTATCCTGTCACGATGGAAGGCGTAGGAAAGACATACGGAGACCATGTCGTATTCCGCAATGCCAATCTGACGATTGAACGTGGCGATAAAGTGGCTTTTGTAGGCAAGAACGGTGAGGGAAAATCGACGCTTGTCAAATGTATCATGAACGAGATCGACCATGACGGCACACTGACACTGGGACATAATGTACAAATCGGATATTTCGCCCAGAACCAGGCCTCGCTGATGGATGAAAACCTGACAGTGTTCCAGACAATTGACGATGTGGCCAAAGGAGAAATACGCAACAAGATACGTGATTTGCTCGGTGCATTCATGTTTGGCGGACCGGAGGAGTCTATGAAGAAAGTCAAAGTGCTTTCGGGAGGGGAACGTACCCGTCTGGCAATGATCAAGCTCTTGCTGGAACCGGTCAACCTACTGATTCTGGATGAGCCGACCAACCACCTCGACATGAAAACCAAAGATATCCTCAAACAAGCGCTGATGGATTTTGACGGTACGCTGATTGTCGTTTCGCACGACCGTGACTTCCTTGACGGACTGGTGACGAAAGTTTACGAATTCGGCAATAAGAAGGTGACAGAGCATCTTTGCGGCATCTACGAATTCCTCGAAAAGAAGAAAATGGACTCGTTGCAGGAACTGGAAAAGAAATAATAAACAATAAAAAGACATGATCTGCTTTAGGTGAAAAGAAAAGTATTTGTATATTTGTCACATTATATCTGAAACAGATAATTTGAAATGGATGAAACAAGGCAATTATATATTATAAGCGGATGCAATGGAGCTGGAAAAACAACAGCTTCTTACACTGTATTGCCTGAAATATTATTATGCAAAGAATTTGTCAATGCTGATGAGATTGCAAAAGGGTTATCACCGTTCAATCCGGAAAGTATGGCTATAGAAGCCGGACGTTTAATGTTGAAACGTATTGACGAGCTATTGGCAGCAAGAATTAGTTTCTCCATTGAAACGACATTAGCGACTCGCTCGTATACACGACTCATTACGAGAGCACAAAATGCCGGATATAAAGTAAGCCTGATCTATTTTTGGCTGAATTCTCCGGAATTAGCAGTCAACCGTGTATTACAACGGGTCAACGAAGGAGGGCACAATGTGCCTATAGATACAATCTACCGCCGCTATCAGGCAGGCATAAACAACCTGTTCCGAATATATGCGTCACGTGTAGATTATTGGTTATTAGCAGATAACAGTGTCTCTCCCCGAGTAATCGTAGCCGAAGGCTGCCAACAAGGTGAGGACCGGATATACGAACTTGAACTTTTTAATCGCATCAAAAGTTATGTCAAATAATGAAATGCAAGAATTGAGTGATAAACTGCGGCGTGGGCTTCAACTGGCCGAACAACGGCTACTGGAAAAAAATGCCCGCCACGGTAAACTCCTTAGCCAAGGCACGCCCGATGGAAAAGTGATTTACGTTTCCGCCACAGAATTGCTCGAACGCTTGCAGGAACAAGAGAAAGAGAAAAGGATAGGGTCGGAAAAGAAATAATGAAGTTTTACAATTAAAGATATATTGGAAGTTTCACTAAATTTGAAAGCATTTTTGTAAAATAAAGGATGAAAGGGAAGAAACGATTTATAGTAACGATGCTGTTCATTATCAACATTATTATGTTGGTAGCCGCCGTTATTCCCCATCATCACCACCCCAACGGGATGATCTGCATGAAGCAGGACCAACCGGTTGAGCAGCAATGCCCCAACCACCATCATCACCCCGCCAGCGACTCATGCTGCAGCAGCGAATGCATGACACGCTTCCATTCTCCTATCCCCTCCGTACACACTGACAGCGGTCCGAACTACGTATTCATCGCCACCCTGTTTACGGATGTGATCATCGAACATTTATTACGACCGCAGGAAAGACGAGTCAAGAACTACTACATCTATCGTGAATCCCTGCATGGTACGAAAATTCCTCGTACCTCCTCCCTTCGCGCCCCTCCCTACTCTGTTTTTGCGTAAAGACGTAAATGCAAGCAAGTTGCATCTGCGTTACTCTATCTTTGCAGCGTAAAATAAACAGTAAAACTTAGTAGGAAAATTACATTTATGAAGAAACTTATCTTTATAGGAGTGCTGGGCTTATTCGCCCTTGGCTCTTGCAATAGTAAAAAGACCGGTCATGAAGGACATGACCACGAAACCGTCACACACAATCATGATGAGCACGAAGGACATGATCACGAAACAGAAGGACATGACCACGAAGCCGAAGGTGCCGACCATTCACACGAAGGTGAATGCAGCGGAGGCCACGACCACGACAAGGATGCCGGAAAGAGCAGTAAGGCTGCCGGCGAACACAGTGAACCAGCCGGAGAACACAGCGACGAAATCATTCTCCCGAAAGCGAAAGCCGACGCAGCCGGTGTGAAGGTCAGCACCATCACACCGGCCCCCTTCCAGCAAGTCATCAAAACAAGCGGACAGGTATTAGCTGCCCAAGGAGACGAATCGGTTGCCGTAGCTACGGTAGCCGGAGTCGTTTCTTTCCGTGGAAAAGTGACGGAAGGAATGAGCGTTGGCCGCGGCACTCCGCTGATTACCATTTCTTCGCACAACATCGCCGACGGTGATCCGGTACAACGTGCCCGAATCGCTTATGAGGTGTCTAAAAAGGAATACGAGCGAATGAAGTCACTTGTCAAAAACAAGATTGTGTCTGACAAAGATTTCGCACAAGCGGAGCAGAACTACGAGAATGCGCGTCTCAGCTACGAAGCACTTGCCAAAAATCATTCTGCCATAGGCCAGAATATCACCGCGCCCATTGCCGGATACGTGAAAAGCATTCTGGTCAACGAGGGAGACTACGTCACCATCGGTCAGCCACTGGTCAGCGTGACGCAGAACCGCCGGCTTTTCCTCCGCGCTGAAGTATCGGAAAAATACTATCCATACCTGCGCACTATCAGTTCCGCCAATTTCCAGACTCCTTATAATAATGAGGTGTACGAACTGAAAGAACTGAGCGGCAAACTGCTTTCCTTCGGAAAAACGTCCGGAGACAACTCATTCTATGTGCCCGTCACTTTCGAATTTGACAATAAAGGCGAAGTGATTCCGGGATCATTTGTCGAAGTTTACCTGCTTTCCTCTGAACTGGAAAACGTGATCTCTTTACCTCGCACTGCCTTAACGGAAGAGCAAGGTATCTTCTTCGTATACCTGCAACTGGATGAAGAAGGCTATAAGAAGCAGGAAGTAACTCTCGGTGCCGACAATGGCAAAAGCGTACAAATACTGACCGGAGTCAAGGCCGGAGACCGCGTAGTGACCGAAGGGGCTTATCAGGTTCGTCTGGCAAGTGCAAGCAACGCCATACCTGCGCACAGCCACGAACATTAGCGACAGCAGCAAGGTGCCGTAAGCGGATTTCCTTGCAGTGCACACAGAATTAGTTATAATTACGCAAGTTTACCCCCTGCACAGCTTCTTCAAAAGTGAACGGGGGAACCAAACTTAATCAATGAAATATCATGCTAAATAAAATCATACATTACTCCCTGCACAACCGACTGGTTGTGCTCTGCGCGGCCATTCTCCTGCTCATCGGGGGAACTTACACCGCCATGCATACGGAAGTAGACGTGTTCCCCGACCTGAACGCCCCGACAGTGGTCATCATGACCGAAGCCAACGGTATGGCAGCCGAGGAAGTGGAACAGCTCGTCACCTTCCCCGTCGAAACAGCCGTAAACGGGGCTACCGGCGTGCGCCGTGTCCGTTCTTCGTCTACCAACGGTTTCTCCGTTGTCTGGGTAGAATTCGACTGGGGCACAGATATATACCTCGCCCGTCAAATCGTCAGCGAAAAACTGGCGGTAGTCAGCGAGTCACTTCCTGTCAACGTAGGCAAACCCACGCTGGGCCCCCAGTCATCCATCCTGGGCGAAATGCTGATTGTCGGTCTGACCGCCGACTCCACCTCTATGCTCGATCTCCGGACGATTGCCGACTGGACCATCCGCCCGCGCCTGCTCTCCACCGGAGGGGTGGCACAAGTAGCAGTGCTCGGAGGTGATATCAAGGAATACCAGATTCAGCTGGACCCCGAACGGATGCGCCACTATGGGGTGTCGATGGGCGAAGTAATGGCTGTCACCCAAGATATGAATCTGAACGCCAACGGAGGCGTACTTTATGAATTCGGAAATGAATACATCGTGCGCGGAGTACTTTCCACCCAAAAAGTGGAAGAACTCGGCAAAGCGGTAGTGAAGACGGTGAACAGCTTTCCGGTGACACTGGAAGATATCGCCGACGTAAAAGTTGGGCCGAAAGCCCCGAAACTGGGTACTGCCTCGGAACGTGGCAAACCCGCGGTATTAATGACCGTCACCAAACAGCCCGCCACCAGTACACTGGAATTGACGGACAAACTGGAAGCTTCCCTGCAAGACCTTCAGAAGAATCTGCCTGCGGACGTAAAAGTTTCTACAGACATTTTCCGCCAGAGCCGCTTTATCGAAAGCTCTATCGGCAACGTGAAGAAGTCCCTTTTCGAAGGAGGTATCTTCGTCGTCATCGTACTTTTCCTGTTTTTGGCCAATGTGCGCACCACACTGATTTCACTGGTGACACTGCCTCTCTCACTGCTCGTCTCTATCCTCACGCTTCACTACATGGGGCTGACAATCAACACGATGAGTCTGGGAGGTATGGCGATTGCCATCGGTTCGCTGGTGGACGACGCCATTGTCGATGTGGAAAATGTATATAAGCGACTGCGGGAAAACCGTCAGAAAGCGGAAGCTGAACGACTCAGCACACTGGAAGTGGTATTCAACGCTTCGAAGGAAGTGCGAATGCCGATTCTTAACTCAACGCTGATCATCGTTGTCAGCTTCATCCCTTTGTTCTTCCTGAGCGGAATGGAAGGACGCATGCTGGTGCCGCTGGGCATTGCATTCATCGTGGCGCTGTTCGCTTCTACGGTGGTTGCCCTGACACTGACTCCGGTACTCTGCTCGTATCTGCTGGGCAGCAACAAGACCAATAAAGAACTGAAAGAATCGTTCGTAGCCCGCTGGATGAAAGGCATTTACGAGAAAGCGCTGACATGGGTGCTGGCACACAAACGTGCGACGCTAGGAGGTACAATCGCCCTCTTTCTCGTTGCCTTGGGGGTATTCTTCACACTCGGACGCAGCTTCCTGCCTTCGTTCAATGAGGGCTCGTTTACCATCAATATCAGTTCCCTGCCGGGTATTTCGCTGGAAGAGAGCAACAAAATGGGACACCGTGCCGAAGAACTGCTGCTCACCATCCCCGAAATACAAACCGTAGCCCGCAAAACGGGACGTGCCGAACTGGATGAACATGCGCTCGGAGTAAACGTTTCGGAAATAGAGGCCCCGTTCGAACTGAAAGACCGACCGCGCAGCGAACTCGTTGCCGAGGTACGCGAAAAGCTCGGAACGATCACAGGAGCGAACATCGAAATCGGTCAGCCCATCAGCCACCGTATCGACGCGATGTTGTCCGGTACGAAAGCAAATATCGCCATCAAACTGTTCGGAGACGACCTGAACAAGATGTTCTCACTGGGAAATCAGATCAAGGGAGCCATCAGTGACATTCCGGGAATTGCCGACCTGAACGTGGAACAGCAAATCGAACGCCCGCAGCTGAAAATACAGCCCAAACGGGAAATGCTGGCGAAATTCGGCATCACCTTGCCGGAATTCTCCGAATACGTGAACGTAGCGCTGGCAGGAAAAGTCATCTCGCAAGTGTACGAGCAGGGCAAGAGCTTCGACCTCATCGTGAAGGTGAAGGACGACGCACGCGACGAAATGGAGAAAATACGCAACTTAATGGTGGATACCAACGACGGACGCAAAGTTCCGCTGAACTACGTAGCGGAAGTCGTTTCCTCGATGGGACCGAACACGATCAACCGCGAAAACGTAAAACGGAAAATCGTCATCTCCGCGAATGTAGCCGACCGCGACCTCCGCAGTGTTGTCAACGATATTCAGAAGCAGGTTGATGCCTCCATCCAGTTGCCCGAAGGCTACCACATCGAATATGGCGGCCAGTTTGAAAGCGAACAGGCAGCCAGCCGTACCTTGGCGTTGACCTCTTTTATGAGCATCGTCATTATCTTCCTGCTGCTCTACCACGAATTCCGCAGTGTCAAAGAATCGGGTGTGATTTTGCTGAACCTGCCGCTGGCGTTGATCGGCGGTGTCTTTGCTCTCGTCATCACGACCGGAGAAGTGAGTATTCCGGCAATTATCGGTTTCATCTCTCTGTTCGGCATAGCGACCCGTAACGGTATGCTGCTCATCAGCCACTACAACCATCTGCAACAGGTAGAGGGATTGAATGTATACGACAGTGTGATACAAGGCTCTCTCGACCGCCTGAACCCGATTCTGATGACGGCCCTCTCTTCTGCCCTGGCACTGATTCCGTTGGCTTTGGGCGGTGATTTGCCGGGCAACGAGATCCAGAGCCCGATGGCGAAGGTGATTCTGGGCGGACTTTTAACATCGACTTTCCTGAACGGTTTCATCGTTCCGATTGTTTATCTGATGATGCACCGGAAAAAAGAAGGTGAAGTCGCTGAAATTCAGGGAGGAACGATAGAGGTTGCAACAGAAACCGTGTAGCCGGCTACGGAGGATAAATAGAAACGAATAAAGAAAAAAGTATGAAACGAATCATCATTATAGGCTCTTTGATAAGTTGCGCACTTCTCGCCCCGACGGGCGAAGTGCGCGCCCAAAGCGGCATCGAACAGGTTTTGAAGAATATTGAAACCAACAATAAGGAGTTGCAGGCAAACGCCCAGCTGATCGCTTCGCAAAAGCTGGAAGCCAAAACGGACAACAACCTGCCTGATCCGACATTGTCTTATGCTCACCTTTGGGGCGCGAAAGATAAAAACGAAACGATTGGCGAACTTGTTGTCTCGCAAAGCTTCGATTTTCCGAGTTTATACGCCACCCGCAACAAACTGAATCGGCTGAAGGCAGGTGCTTTTGACAGTCAGGCGAGCGTTTTCCGGCAGGAAAAGTTACTGCTGGCGAAAGAGGTGTGCCTGGATATTATTATGCTCCGCCAGCAAAAGCACATTCTGGAGGAACGGCTGCGCAATGCGGAAGAACTCGCCAAAATGTACGCTAAACGCCTGCAAACCGGAGATGCGAACGCACTGGAAACGAATAAAATCAATCTGGAACTGCTGAATGTCAAAACGGAAACTTCGCTCAATGAGACCGCCCTGCGCAATAAACTGCAGGAACTGAACACATTGAACGGCAACATCCCCGTAGTTTTCGAAGAAAGCGCGTATCCCGCAACGCCTTTCCCCGCCGATTATCAGATGCTGAAATCGGAAGTGCTTTCTGCCGACCGCACCCTGATGGCATTCAACAACGAAAGCCTCGTTGCCCGCAAGCAGATCGCCGTCAACAAATCGCAATGGCTCCCGAAGCTGGAACTCGGCTATCGCCGGAACACGGAAACCGGAACTCCATTCAACGGAGTAGTAGTCGGCTTCTCCTTCCCGCTTTTCGAGAATCGCAACAAAGTGAAGATAGCCAAAGCACAAGCGCTGAACATCGACTTGCAAAAAGACAACGCCGCCCTGCAAGTGGAATCTGAACTGGCGCAGCTTTATCGGGAAGCCAAGACGCTGCATACTTCGATGGAGGAATACCGGAAAACCTTTCAGGCGCAACAAGACCTCGCCCTGCTGAAACAGGCTCTGACAGGGGGACAAATCAGTATGATCGAGTATTTTGTGGAAGTATCCGTCATTTATCAAAGTCACCAGAATTATCTCCAATTGGAGAATCAATATCAAAAGGCGATGGCACGGATTTATAAAAGCAAGTTATAAATTCTTCTTTATTTCGTCTTTATGATTGAATAAATAAAAAGAATGCATTACATTTGGGGAGTATAAAAACACTAAACTATTATGAAAACTAGAACCCTCTCTTACTCCTCCATTTTGTTTTGCATTCTTCTTTTATGGAGTGCCTGCAAAGAGGATGCCGACGCTCCTCTCCGGTTTTATGACAGCAAATACGAGGTGCCCATGGGTGGAAGACGCTACCTGGGAATTGAAAGCGGAAACGGAGATTACTCACTGGAAATTGGAAATGCTCACATCGCAAGTGCCGGAACAGAAACCGGCTGGAGCGGAGTTCCTGCCGGATGCCAGATTTACGTAACCGGTATTCTCACCGGAAGCACTTACCTGAAAGTGACGGACAATGCCACACAGGAAACGTGTACCCTGCCCATCAAAGTAGTGGATAACTACGAAGATATAAATCTGATTCGCAACTCTATACGTCCCAACATAGACAAGAATCTCCTGCCCGGCATCGACGACATCTTTCTCATCAGCAACGCTGCCCGGGACGCTTACTTCTTCAAACAAGGAAAGCAAACTGCCTTTTCATCAGGACTGGAGTTAATCACCAAGGGAAGTTATGCATTGGAACAAGGAACGGAGGATAGACTGACATTAAGCCTTACTTTTTCGCTGGACGCAGCACCGCCCTCAGAACATAAATTCATCTTATGGGGAACTCCCTACTTATCTCACCGACTGGACAAGAACCTGCAACTGAACTGGGGGACACCGCCTCTCGAAGATACCCGGACATCGCCCGAGCCGCCTCCATCCTATACATTGGAAGAAATTACGGAAGGAGGAGAACCGGGAACAGGCAGACAAATCGGTTTCATGCTGAATTATAAGGAAATACCTACCGGAATACTTCCTTAAGAATGAACTAAATGAAGAATGATGAATGAAGAATTACTGTGCAGCGTGATAGCGCAGCCCATTCTTCATTCAAAACTGTACAGAAATGAACTAAATTATAAATTGAGGATTAGGCACGGATTACACGGATTTCACGGTTTTAGTGCTATGATTACGTAAAACAACCGTGTTAATCCGTGTAATCCGTGCCTAAATATATTCTTTTCTGATAAAGAATGAACTAAATGAAGAATTACTGTGCAGCGTGGATAGCGCAGCCCATTCTTTATTCTTCATTTTAAAAAGTCCGTATCTCCTCCGGCAAATACCCGCTACGGATGCGCCATTCCTGCGGATAAAGATTATTGGCCCGATTACCGATATTCTTCACAAATCCGAGAGGAATATTCCGGTAAGTAAGCAATACATAACCGCGAGGGGCTGTTTCCGACAAGGCGATAGCCTCTTTTCGTAAATAAGCGATAGCTTGTTCATAACTCACTTCTTCCGTATCAAAAGCATCCTGCCGCAAAAGTGAAGCATTCATAGCCAACGCATGAGCAGGACTCAGATCCTTTCCCTTCACCTCACCTATCAGTACACCTGCCTGCACCACTTTCAAATACTGCTTCATGGCAGCCAGCTCATCCATATATTGCTGCGGAAAGGCTTTTACCTCTTTTTCTTCCGCCAACAGAGCATATCTTTCAGCATTTTCACTGTTCAGCCAACTGCCTGCCAACGTCCTATTTTCTTTCGAAACAGGAGAAGAAGTCACCGCCCCTCCTTTCTTATCTTTCTTCTTTGCAGCCTTCACTTTGGAAAAAGAAAATACAACATTCTCCTCCTCTTCCACTTCCGGTTTGCGAAGTGCGGCCAAAAAGAAACCTTCGCCTTTTGTCTTATGGGGAAGGAAATGATAGACAGGAAAACTCTTCAGAAACTCGCCCTCTCCATTGAGTAAATTCCCCGTTATATTCCATTCTTCCCGGACATCCAAAGGCAGCAGTTCGGCACCAAACTCTTCCTGAATCCAGCGTACGTTCTCTTCATCTTCTTTGGTATTATAGGTACACGTACTATATATCAATATACCTCCCGGTTTCAGACAAGGCCAGATGTCCGCAATAATCCGCCGCTGACGCTGCCAGCAGATTTCTACGTTTTCCGGGCTCCACTCCTCCACAGCTACGGGATCTTTACGAAACATTCCCTCACCCGAACAGGGTACATCAGTCAGAATGACGTCAAAGAAAGACGAAAGTGCTGAGAAATCAGCCGGATCATTGTTGGTTACGACCACATCCGGATGCCCCCACTTAGTCAGATTCTCCGCCAGCACCTGAGAACGGTTTCGGATCACCTCATTCGCCACGAGCAGACTTCCTTCGGGAAGCACACTACGCGCATGAGTAGACTTCCCGCCGGGTGCCGCACAAAGATCGAGCATCATCACCGGAGCATTGACATATTGCCGCAACACCTGCTCCACAAACATGGACGACGCCTCCTGCACGTAATAACAACCGGCATGAAACAACGGATCGAACGTAAACGTCAGACGCTCATCAAGGTAGTAGCCGTCGGATGCCCAAAGAACTTTGTTTAATGAAGAATGATGAATGAAGAATGAAGAATGGGCTGCGCCGGCATTTTGTGAAAGTGCTCCCAACTTTTCATTCAATCGAATGCTGACAGGAGGTTCTTGCTGCAAGGCGACAGCCAGTTTTTCATATTCTTCGTTGCCCAGCAAGGCACGGGTATAGTCGATAAAAGAAGCGGGTAAATTCATTTTTCATTTATTAATTCCTGCAAATATCAAAAATATTTCGTCTCTTTGCAACTTTCTGACATACGAACTACGTCTAACAGACAAAGAAACAAATAAAAAAATAATCATATGAAACGAATTGTAATTGCTTTACTGGTCCTGATGACCATTTTTTCTCTGGCAAATGCCCAGAAACAGACCACTGTTATCAACGATTCTACCGGAAACGTAAAAGTGACCGTGACCAAGGACAAAGATGCAAAAACAAATGCCGGCAACACTGCCGTGACAGTGGTCGGCATGGATGACGAAGACGCCGATACCACCCATGTAAGTACAAGCAAAGCGAGCACCCCTCGCGGACCGCACGGAAAAGCAAGTATCTCCATCGTTTCTGACGATGACGACTTCCCGTTCAATAATTTCGGAAATGCAGTCGGAGGAGGCATTCTGGTAGCCATTATCAGCATCATTGCCATTTTCGGAATGCCGGTATTCATCATATTTGTAGTCTTCTTCTTCCGCTACAAGAACCGGAAGGCACGTTATCGCCTTGCCGAACAGGCACTTGCAGCCGGACAGCCGCTGCCGGAAGGATTCATCCGGGAAAGCAAACCGACGGATCAACGCACGCAAGGTATCAGAAACACCTTCACAGGCATCGGACTCTTCATATTCCTCTGGGCGATTACCGGCGAATTCGGAATCGGAGCGATCGGACTGCTCGTTATGTTCATGGGAATCGGGCAATGGCTGGTCGGCTACAAACAACAAAATAACCAAGAGTCCACCTACCGGACCTCATTCACAGACAGAGAGAAAAACGGCAGGAACACCGGAACCGGCAATTTCAACACTCGCTTCACCGAAGAAAAAAACGAAGCTGTCAATACAGAGTCAGAGTCCGCCACCGAGAGGAACGAGACAAGAATCCCGGAAAAAAACGACGAAGAGAAGAACGAAGAAAATAAATGAGCCAACTCAACGATATATCACTAGTCGCACAGGTCGTGGTGTTCAAAAACACCAGGGCCTTCGACCAGTTGGTGCAAAAGTACCAGTCGCCTGTCAGACGTTTCTTCCTGCATCTGACCTGCGGTGACAACGAATTGAGTGACGATCTGGCGCAAGATACCTTCATCAAAGCATACACCAATCTGGCTTCTTTCCGAAACTTGTCGAGTTTCTCTACGTGGCTGTATCGTATTGCTTATAATATATTTTATGACTATATTCGCAGCCGAAAGGAGATGGCGGACCTGGATACCAGGGAAGTAGACGCCGCCAACTACACGGAACAAGCGAACATAGGGCAGACAATGGATGTTTACCAGTCACTCAAATCGCTGAAGGAAGTGGAACGAACCTGCATCACGCTGTTTTACATGGAAGATGTAAGCATCGACAAGATTGCAGGAATCATGGGAATACCGGCAGGAACGGTGAAAAGCCACCTGTCGCGTGGAAAAGAGAAATTAGCAACGTATTTAACAAGAAACGGTTATGACGGAAATAGATAATGATAAACTTCTGAAAGATTTCTTCGCAGAGAACAAGCGGGAAATAGCCGACAACGGATTCAGCCGTCGCGTCATGCACCAACTGCCCGATCGCAGCAATCGACTGGCACGTCTTTGGACGCTATTTGTAATGACAGTAGGAGCAGTGCTCTTCATCACTCTGGGCGGACTGCAAGCTGTATGGGAAACACTGAGGGAAGTACTGATCGGCATGATCAACCACGGTGCAGCCAGCCTCGATCCGAAATCAATCATCATTGCAACGGTCGTCCTGCTTTTCATGGCCGGACGGAAAGTAGTATCGCTGGCATAACAAGCATTGCCGTACCTTGTGCCAACGGCTTGTCACAGTTGTGCCATTGCATTGGCACAGCAGTGCCATCGCGGTGGCACAACTGTGACAGCCCGTTGGCACAACCCTGACACCCGAAGGGAACAGCCGTGACAAACCTTGGCACTGCTGTGACACTACGACGGAAGCAGAAACAGAAAGCTTTGTAAACAGGTAAAGAACTTATTGACACCTATTTACAAAGCTTTTACCGGATCAATCTGAAACCCCGGTTGTTTTCTGATTGTTTCTTTCTGTACGGAAATGAACTAAATTATAAATTGAGGATTAGGCACGGATTACACGGATTTCACGGTTTTAGTGCTATGATTACGTAAAACAACCGTGTTAATCCGTGTAATCCGTGCCTAAATATATTCTTTTCCGATTCGTTTTGAATCGACTTTAGACATAAGAACAAAAGAACATATTTCCTGCATAGCTTTTATAGCAGATTTGTTCTTTGGGGCTTATGTCTAAAAAAAGAATCATTAGTTCATATCAGCACAGTATGGAGTTCAAACAGGGTTTCCGGACTGCCCCCTTTTACCTTTTCCTTTCCCCCCCCCAAAAAGAGGAAAAAACAGACGAGTGCTTATTACATCGGACTCAAGTTACCATTGAAGAAACATTAGAATAGAGAGCAGTCTGATCAGCTCCTATTACACCGGGCTCCGTTATTATTGAAGAGATTCCCTGTTGTTTTTTCTGTTAAATTATAATAAATATATCCTTATCTCCCGATAGCTCCAAACATAGATGTTGTATCTTTGTTACCTTGTAAACTAAAATAGCGAGAAGAGTTTTGAAACTACGTATATTTATTTTATTCCTGTTTTTGTCTTTATTCCGTGCTCAAGCGGATGTCATCGACAGTTTGATGACACACCCCAGAGACTCTATAGCCCTGACAAGCGATTCCCTTGTATTACGTTTCTTGTCAGAGTCGGGGATTCCTATATCCGACAATAACAAAGTCAAGCTGCTAAAAAGCGGACGAGAGAAGTTTATCGATTTATTCAGCGCCATCCGTGAGGCCAAACATCATATCCACCTGGAATATTTTAATTTCCGCAACGATTCGATAGCCAATGCGTTATTTGCCCTACTGGCCGAAAAAGTGAAAGAAGGGGTGGAAGTACGGGCCATGTTCGATGCGTTCGGCAACTGGTCGAACAACAAACCGCTCAAAAAAAAGCATCTCAAGAAAATACGCGAACAGGGAATCGAGATTGTCAAATTCGATCCGTTCACCTTCCCATATATCAACCATGCGGCCCACCGCGACCACCGGAAAATAGCCGTTATCGACGGTGAAGTCGCCTATACAGGAGGCATGAACATCGCCGACTATTACATCAACGGACTCCCCAAAATCGGTACATGGCGTGATATGCACATGAGAATCGAAGGGGATGCTGTCAATGATCTGCAAGAAATATTTCTCACCATATGGAACAAAGAGACTAAACAAAACATCGGTGGCGAAGCCTACTTCCCCCTCCACAAGGGACAGTCGGACAGCACCCAGGTAGTAGTCGCCATTGTCGACCGTACACCGAAGAAAAACAGCCGCATGCTCAGTCATGCTTATGCGATGTCCATCTATTCGGCACAAAAGAACGTGCACATCGTCAATCCGTATTTCGTACCGACTTCCTCCATCAACAAAGCGCTCCAGCGCACGATCGAACGTGGTGTAGATGTGACAATCATGGTTTCTTCCGCCTCCGACATCCCGTTTACACCGGATGCCGCCCTCTACAAACTCCATAAACTGATGAAGAGAGGAGCCACTGTATATATGTATAATGGCGGCTTCCATCATTCTAAAATAATGATGGTCGATGACATTTTTTGCACAGTAGGCACCGCCAACCTGAACAGCCGCAGCCTCCGGTACGACTACGAAACGAATGCTTTCATCTTTAACAAGGAAATCACAGGGGAACTGAACGAAATGTTCCGGAACGATATAGAGCATTGTACGCAACTGACACCCGAGTTCTGGAAAAAGCGCTCACCGTGGAAGAAGTTCGTCGGATGGTTTGCCAATTTATTCACTCCATTTTTGTAATTTTGCATCGCACCCATTTATTGGAAAATTATTCGCTATGAAACAATATTTAGATTTACTCCATCGCGTACTAACCGAAGGAACAGAAAAGAGTGACCGCACAGGAACCGGAACGATCAGCGTATTCGGGCATCAGATGCGTTTCAACCTCGACGAGGGTTTCCCATGTCTGACGACTAAAAAACTGCATCTGAAATCAATCATCTACGAGTTGCTCTGGTTTCTGCAAGGGGATACGAATGCGAAATATCTGCAAGAACACGGCGTGCGCATCTGGAACGAATGGGCGGACGAAAACGGTGACTTAGGACATATCTATGGCTATCAATGGCGTTCGTGGCCCGACTACGACGGTGGATTCATCGACCAGATCAGCGAAGCCGTAGAGACCATCAAGCACAATCCCGACTCCCGCCGTATCATTGTAAGTGCTTGGAATGTAGCTGATTTAAAGAATATGAATCTTCCTCCTTGCCATGCCTTCTTCCAGTTTTATGTGGCAGACGGTCGGCTGAGCCTGCAACTTTATCAGCGCAGCGCGGACATATTTCTCGGAGTTCCGTTCAACATCGCATCATACGCGCTCCTGTTGCAAATGATGGCGCAAGTAACAGGACTGAAACCGGGAGACTTCATTCATACACTCGGTGATGCCCATATCTACCTGAACCATCTGGAACAGGTTAAATTACAGCTCAGCCGCGAACCACGCGCATTGCCTCAAATGAAGATTAATCCGGATGTGAAGAGTATTTACGACTTTAAGTTCGAAGACTTCGAACTGGTGAATTACGACCCGCATCCACATATTGCCGGAATAGTAGCGGTATAAAAAAGACATGAGTAAAGTATCAATCATCGCCGCCGTAGACCGTCGAATGGCTATCGGCTTTCAGAATAAACTGCTTTTCTGGTTGCCCAACGACTTGAAACGTTTCAAAGCATTGACCACCGGAAACACAATTATCATGGGAAGAAAAACCTTTGAATCGCTCCCGAAAGGGGCGCTGCCCAACCGCAGGAATATTGTGTTATCCTCCCGACCGGAAACAGTATGTCCCGGCGCAGAAGTCTTTCCATCACTGGAAGCAGCCTTGCAAAGTTGCAAGGAAGACGAGCATATATATATCATCGGAGGCGCAAGCGTTTATAGACAGGCACTTCCCTTTGCCGATGAGCTTTGCCTGACGGAAATAAATGACCTTGCTCCCAAAGCTGATGCCTTCTTCCCGGAAGTATCTCCCGCTCAATGGCACGAAAAAAGCAGAGAGGCTCATCCTGTGGATGAGAAACATCTCTGCCCGTATGCTTTTGTAGATTACGTGAAACAGTAAGTCTGTTATTTAATACAATTAATCTGCATCTTCTATGTCGACCATAATGGGCATCTGCCGCTTTATGGCTTCATGGAAGGAGATCAATGTTTCAGTACGCGCCAACCCCAGAGGCTGCAACTTATCATGGATGATACTCAGCAAGTGGTGATTGTTCTTCGCGTAAATCTTGATAAACATATCATATTTACCTGTAGTGAAATGACATTCGACTACTTCCGGAATTGCTTCCAAAGCTCTTGTTACCGAATCAAAGGATTCCGGATCTTTCAGATATATACCGATATAAGCACAAGTTTCATATCCTATCTTCTCAGGATCGATGACATATTCCGACCCTTTCAATATTCCCAGATTAGTCAACTTCTGAATGCGCTGGTGGATAGCCGCCCCGGAAACGTTACATGCTCTGGCTACTTCCAGAAAAGGAATACGCGCGTTCCCTGCTATTAATTTCAGAATTTGCTCATCTAAAGCATCTAATTGATGATGTCCCATTTTTGAATCAAATTGTTTTAATCAATGAATCTTTCATGCAAAGTTAGCTATTTTTCGGCAACAAATACTATGATTTATTACTTTTATTTGCAAATATCGAATAAGTCAACAATAGTTCGTACCTTTGTGAAAAACATAAATATACTATTTATATGAAACAAATTTGCAGTATTCTTCTTTTTTTCCTGGCATCAGCAGGAAGTTATGCGCAAAACTTTGCAGATTATTTTCAGGATAAAACGCTGAGGGTGGACTACATTTTCACCGGAAACAATAAACAGCAAGCCATCTATCTGGATGAGTTATCACAACTTCCTTCCTGGGCAGGTCGTGAGCATCATTTGTCCGAGCTTCCGCTGGAAGGCAACGGGCAGATCATCGTAAAAGATCTCGCTACGGGACAATGTATTTATAAGCATTCCTTTTCTTCACTGTTTCAAGAGTGGTTGTCCACCGATGAAGCCAAAGAAACGGCACGGGGCTTCGAAAACAGTTTCTTACTTCCCTATCCCAAACAGCCGGCAGAAGTAGAAGTTGTTCTATTTACTCCCCGCAAGGAAGTGATGACCAGTTTTAAGCATATTGTCCGCCCGGAAGATATTTTGATTCACAAACGCGGAACAACACATGTCACCCCACATCGATACATGCTTCGCAGCGGTAACGAAAAAGAGTGCATAGATGTAGCTATCTTGGCAGAGGGATATACGGAAAAAGAAATGAATGTATTCTATCAGGATGCGCAGAAAGCTTGTGAAAGCCTGTTTTCTCATGAACCATTCCGGTCAATGAAAAACAAGTTCAACATAGTGGCTGTAGCCAGCCCGTCTATTGACAGCGGAGTCAGTGTGCCCCGCGAGAATCAATGGAAGCACACGGCTGTTCATTCCCATTTTGATACTTTTTACTCAGACCGTTATCTGACTACAAGCCGGGTGAAAGCCATCCATAATGCCTTGGCAGGTATTCCTTACGAACACATTATTATTCTTGCCAATACAGATGTGTACGGTGGAGGAGGAATCTACAACTCATATACGCTGACTACTGCTCACCATGCCATGTTCAAGCCAGTAGTAGTCCACGAATTCGGACATAGTTTTGCGGGCTTGGCGGATGAGTATTTTTATGAAGACGATGTAATGACGGACACCTATCCGCTGGATGTAGAACCATGGGAACAAAATATCAGTACGCGGGTAAACTTCGCCTCAAAATGGAAGGATATGCTTGCACCGAATACACCTGTCCCCACCCCTGCCACACAACACCAAAGCTATCCGGTAGGTGTATATGAAGGCGGTGGTTACTCAGCCAAAGGCATATACCGTCCCGCATTCAATTGCCGTATGAAAACGAACGAATATCCCGAATTTTGCCCGGTCTGCCGGCGTGCTATCCAACGGATTATCGAGTTCTATGTTCCTTAGTCACAGGCAGTCATAAGAATTCGATCAGAAATCTTATGTATCCGATATAAAAAAACAACCGATATAAAAACAACCGGTATAAAAACAACTAATATAATAACAGAAAAGCAATATTGTCAAACTTAAAAACCCAAACCGTATGATCAGATTTCAACCGATTACTACATCGGACGTGCAACATTACAAATTTATGGAAGAACTTCTTGTCGAATCGTTTCCACCGGAAGAATACCGCCAACTGGAGCATCTTCGTGAATACACAGACCGGATAGGCAACTTCCATAATAATATCATTTTTGATGATGACCTGCCTATCGGCTTTATCACATATTGGGACTTCGACAGATTCTACTATGTAGAGCATTTCGCCACCAATCCGGCATTGCGCAACGGAGGTTACGGCAAACGCACTTTAGAGCACCTGTGTGAACACCTAAAATACCCCATTGTTCTGGAAGTGGAACGCCCGGTAGAGGAGATGGCTAAACGCCGTATCAATTTCTACCAACGCCATGGATTCACACTTTGGGAAAAAGATTACTATCAACCACCCTACAAAGCAGGAGATGACTTCCTGCCCATGTATCTGATGGTGCACGGTAATCTGGATGCAGAAAAGGATTATGAAGAAATAAGACATAAACTTCACACAGTAGTTTATGGAGTCAAAGAATAAAGCAACTTGAAATATAAGTTCAGGCAAAACCTGACAAAATACAAACAGCATCAAAAAAGAAAGGGTGTCCAATTGCTTGGACACCCTTCTCTTATATATCAAATTAACTGTTTATTTCTCACCACGTTTAGTAGACGAATAGTTAATCTTCAAAGCGTAAGATTTTCTAAGAGCATTCTTCACGTCAGTGATAATACCCATTTTTGTTTTTTGGTCTACTTTCAGAGACACAGTCATCTTAGCTTGGTCACCCTCATTCATACTTGCGCGTTCCTGGAAAATGAAGTCTTGTACTTCGCCCACTTCAGCGTAGCTGTCGTTGAGCTGAATACGACTTTCAGTACCCATTTTCGCACGATATTCCTGAGTCGGTTCACCCACATAAATGAATGTTACCAGTGATTTCTTCTCCAGTTTTTCGAGCTCAGTACCTTCCGGAAGTGTGAACTGTACTTTTAAAGTAACCTCACGCATTGTTGTTACAATCATAAAGAAGAACAACAAAGTAAAGATAAGGTCAGGCAATGAAGAAGTATTCAATGCCGGCATTTCACGTTTACCAGTTTTATTAAATTTTCCCATTACTTACCTCCTTTCTCCGTATTTTTTAGGTTCTGCCTCAGAAATTCTCTGCGGATAGATTTCACGAATTGCTTTTTGCTGTTCGTCATTCAATTCCTCATAAGGTCTCTGCCATTTCTGAAGAGCTAATTCATTTCTCAATTCATTGTATGCAGCAACAAGTTCGTTCTGCACGCTGATATATGCCTGATAAGAAGACCCGCGGTCATTCTGCAAAGAAATTACGTGCTTGTCGTTAACGAGAGTCGTACCAAAAAATTCCACATTCTTCTGTGTCTTTTCAGGCATATGCTCCGCATTACCGGCATTCGCAATAAATTCTTTAGCTCTTTCTCTCAGCTGATCAACACCGATATAATCATTACCGCACATCAAAGCATCATCCTTATTCAAGTATACCTGCAAAATGTTACGTTCTTTAATCTTATCCGTATTCTTTTGATCTTGATCTTCGGGTGGTGGAGGCAAAAGTCTTGCCAAACCACGGTCTGTATCCATTGATGTTGTAATCAAGAAGAAGATCAGCAACAAGAAAGCGATATCCGCCGTAGAACTTGAGTTAATATCAGGAACTTTTCTTTTTCCTCTTGCCATTGTTATTACTTATTAAATTGAGTATCCTCAATTGATTATGATATTTTTTTCTTTATGCCACTCGCGATGATTGCAACGATTGTTACAAACAACAGGATGTAGATGGAATAAAGGAACATATCAGTTATTTTCAGCCAGAAAGGAACGTTGTCACTACCATCATAACCAGGAATATTCATCGGTGTTCCGTCACCCATAGCCCAAGCTACAACTAAAACAACAACCAAAAGAACCAAACCAAGCAAAGACTTGATAGCGCCTGCCGGATTATCTTTCAAAGCTGCACCAAATTGGAATACAGCAGCAATAATAGTGGCTGCAACAGCTAAACCAAACAAAACATACATCAAGTAGAGTAAGGCATCTGTTTGAGCCGGCTGCCACATTTCGGGATCTACTCCCGGAATTACTGCATCGCCTGTAGCGTCTCCTCCGAAGAAGAAGATACCCATTACGATCAGTATGATGGCAAACATCGCATACAGCGCGTAGTACGATGCTTTATATGTTAACTTACTCATTTCGAATTATTTTTTGTATTTCAGATCATATTTGATTACCATGTCAAGCAAAGAGATAGAAGAATCTTCCATTTCGCTTGTAAGAGCTTCAATCTTAGCAAGTACGTAGTTGTAGAATACCTGAAGAATCAAAGCAACGATCAAACCGAAGATAGTTGTAATCAAGGCAACTTTCATACCACCTGCAACAACCGTCGGAGAGATATCACCTACCTGCTGGATCTTATCAAATGCCTGCACCATACCGATTACAGTTCCCAAGAATCCGAGTGACGGAGCCATTGCGATAAACAGTGTGATCCATGAACATCCTTTTTCAAGGTAACCAGCCTGTACACCACCGTAAGATACTACTGACTTCTCAACTACGTCGATACCCTGGTCGATTCTCATCAAACCCTGATAGTAGATAGAAGCAACAGGACCTCTGGTGTTACGTGCGATGTCTTTAGCAGCTTCAACATCACCTTTTTCCAAAGCAGCTTCGATAGATGCCATGAATTTTTTTGTGTTGATTTCAGCCAAGCTCAAATAAATGATACGTTCGATACAGAAAGCCAAACCGATTACCAAAGCAATAGCAACCAAACTCATGAAAGATGCAGTACCTTCGATGAATTTAACTTTGATTTCTTTGTGAATACCACCTTCTTCTGCAGCAGGGGCAGCAGCCGGAGCAGCTTGAGCAGCAGCAGGAGCAGCTTGTTGTTCAGTTTGTTCTGCTGCAGGAGCGTCTTGAGCCTGAGCAAGTTGAATTGAGCCAAATGTAAAGGCCCCAATCACAGCAACAATTGCAAATAACTTTTTCATTGTGTGTCTAATTTTTAAGATTAATTAATTGATTATTATTTATTGTATTTACTTCACGTTTCAACTTTTGTTTTGCGGAGAGACGGGGATTCGAACCCCGGATACACTTTTGGCGTATACACGCTTTCCAGGCGTGCCTCTTCAACCACTCGAGCACCTCTCCTTATGAGTTTTCCGCATTTTCAGCTACAAATGTATCCTTTTTTTTCTTTTCCTAAAGCATTATCCCTTTTTTATCTTAAATAAATACTGCAAATTAATATAATTTAAAACCTTTGGAACCTTATTTGACCATTCCGAACACTTTTAGTGCATTTTCGGAAGTGGCTTGTGAAAGGTGCTCCGGGGTGGTCTGATATATTTCAACCAGCTTCAGGAAGGTATCGCGCACATTCGCGCTTTCATTTCTTTTTCCCCGATTGGGTACAGGGGTCAGATAGGGGGAATCCGTTTCAAGCACTATTCGCTCCAAAGGTACCGTCAACAAGGCTTCCGGCAGAGAGGATTTCTTGAAGGTGACCACTCCGTTGATTCCCAACATAAAACCGTCAAACTCCAGTAATCGGGCTGCTTCTTCCGCACTCCCGGTGAAACTATGAAAAATACCGGTCAAAGCTGTGTTTTTATAAGGTTGCATCACCTTATATATATAGTCGGATGCTTCCCGCGAATGGATCACAATAGGTAATTTATATTCGAGCGCCCACTCTATCTGTTTCTCAAAAACGTACAATTGTTCGTTCAAAAATGTTTTATCCCAATACAAGTCAAGTCCGATTTCTCCAATGGCCACAAAGTGATGAGGGGCTTCCAAACGCTCCCGGACAATTGCCATCTCCTGTTTATACGACTCGTTCACCGAAGTAGGATGGAGCCCGATCATCGGATAACAATATTCCGGATAATCCGCGCAGACCGACAGCATCGGTTCAATTGTCGTGCTGTCAATATTGGGCATGAAAATACGCGAAACGCCGGCTTGCCGCGCACGCTCCATTACCTGTGGCAGGTCATCGGAAAATTCTTCTAAAAACAGATGGGAATGAGTATCTATTAACATGATAATTCGCTTTCTTCTTTCACTTTCTCATTGGAGCGGTAATAATATACCAGCCCATAGTCACGACATTTTTCCAATCGGGTTTCATTGGGATTTATTCCCTGAAACTTGGCTTCCACCTGATTCCAGATATCCAGAATCAGCTCATCAGCACGGTCACGCATCGAGGCCAACTCATCCAAGCTCCGGTTTGTTGCGGACTGGTATCCTTTTTGACGTTCATAGCTATCCAGAAAAATATCGTAATGCACTTTTACGCGTGCAATAGTCGGGTTATAAATGGGGATTCCCCCTTGAGAAATTCGCCGCTGCTCGCCATCAATGATTTTCCTCCCCCACTCTACCAAAGATGCTTCGCTTAATAAATCCGGCACCACATTCGCTTCGGGAAGCCCATACAGTTCTTTATGCACCGGTTTGATCTCATCACGGAGCACTGCAAGATTGAGCACCTGAATAAAGTGAGAAATATACAGCCGTGCCATTCTCACATTCGCCTGATGCTTGCGACTGGCTCTCGACTGATTATCATAACATTGTGTATAGTAAATTTGCGCAGCTTCAAACTTCAACAGAAAATTACGGGCATCAAATAATGTTTTCAATGAGATAGCCAGATCCCGCACATTATACACATCACCCTTCTCGACCGCTGCTTTCAGCGCCCGTACTCTGGCTTGATCCGTATTTGGCAATCGTCTGTAAGGCATTTCTCTCCCACTTTACTACATTTCCCGATACATTAGCAATTTCACTAAACTTTTAAGTTCTTTCTTCTTCTCTCCGGCAACCGCAACTGCCTCAAGGCTTTCCATAGCAAGTGTATAATACTCGCGCATTTTGTTTTCACAAACGCTGCGGATAGCCAGCTGATTATAGATTTCGGTAACTGCGGCTATTTTTTCTGCCGGCTGACAATTCTCTGCATTCAGCCAACCGTTCAGTTCTTCCTGCTGCTTTCCATCTGCACGTTCCAGTGCTTTGATCAGCATGTATGTCTTTTTATTGCAAAGGATGTCTCCACCGATTTTCTTTCCGAACACTTCCGGATCGCCATAAACATCCAGTAAATCATCCTGCAACTGGAATGCAACTCCTATTTGCATTCCGAAATTATAAAGATTCTCCGCGTCAGCGGCAGATGCTCCTGCCAGAATCGCGCCAATCTTCAGGCTTGCGGCAAGCAATACAGCTGTTTTCAAACGAATCATCTCAATATATTCGTCCTCTGCAACATCGCTGCGCGACTCAAATTCCATATCCAACTGCTGTCCTTCACAAATCTCCAATGCAGTCAGACTAAATAAGTCAACAACTTCTTTCAAGTGCTCCGGTGCACAGCCGGCTATATACCGGAAAGCCAATATTAACATGGTATCGCCCGACAAAATAGCAGTATTATCGTTCCAGACTTTATGCACAGTCGGCTTTCCCCGACGCATATCCGAGCGATCCATCAAATCATCATGCAACAAAGTGTGGTTATGATAAACTTCGATACCAGTAGCTGGGTCATAAATAGACGAAATATCTTCCTTATACAGATTATATGCCATCAGCATCAATACAGGACGTATCCGCTTCCCCCCCAAAGAAAGGATGTATTCGATTGGTTCATAGAGTCCTTTCGGAGTCCGGGTTATCTGAAGTTCAGAAATATGGTTATTTATTTTATCAAGTAATTGAGATGCTGTAAACATGATGAAAATGAAGATTAATGAATAAAAAGAGGCTGCATTCGCAGCCTCTTAAATGTATTGGTGTTACAAATTACTGCAATCTGAACATTACAGGAACTGTAAATTTAACGCGAACCGGTTTACCACGCTGCATACCTGGTTTCCACTTCGGCATCGTGTTGATCACACGGAGAGCTTCTTTATCCAGATACGGGTCTACACTACGTACAACTTTTGCATCTACGATACTACCGTCTCTGTTCACAACGAACTGTACGATAACACGACCTTGAGTACCATTTTCCTGTGCGATAGTCGGATATTTAATGTTTTTAGCCAGATACTGCATCAATGCTGCTTGTCCACCCGGGAAGTCCGGCATGTTTTCTACCACTTCAAAGATAGTCTGTTCTTCCGGCTCTTCTTCAACTACTTGCACCGGTACGTATTTTACTTCTACTTTCGGTGTGTTATCCTCATTAAGAATGGTAGTTGATTCTTCAATATCTGCCTTATCATCGACAATTTCCAGCAATTCGGCCACCTTCGGAGCCTCGGGTGGTGGTGGTGCTGCTTGTTCAGGGGTTTCGGTAATAGGAATGATTTCCTCTTCAAAAACGACATCAGCTACTGCCTGGCTTGTATCGATTTTCACATCACGCTGGGTCCATTCGAACGCCACGAACATAAAAGCCAATACCACCACGTAACCGATCAGCAGCCATGTGGACTTCTTTCCTTCCAGGTCTGCCTTGGGTGATTTTTTAACTTCCATAATTTTGTTAATATAATGATTAATAAAAAAAGTGTCTTCCTATGTGTCTCTGGGCAAATATAGTACATTTTCAGATAACCGTCCGTCTCTTCGTCTCTTTTTATCCGGCTTTTTAACTTTTTTAATTCTTTCATACTCATTCAGTTGCTTTTACAGTCAAATCTATGGCGGATTTTCAAAATAAGCGTATCTTTGGCGAGTAAAATAAGAACCAGATAAATATGAAAAAGATAACAATCGCAATCGACGGTTTTTCGTCCTGCGGAAAAAGTACAATGGCCAAAGACCTCGCCCGCGAAGTAGGATACATTTATATAGACAGTGGAGCCATGTACCGCGCAGTCACCTTATATAGTATTGAGAACGGGATATTCGACGGAGATGTCATCGATACGGAGAAGTTGAAAAAAGCAATCAAGGATATTCAGATTTCCTTCCGTCCGAATCCGGAAACGGGACGCCCGGACACTTACCTCAACGGGGTGAATGTGGAGAATAAAATCCGTACAATGGGGGTTTCGTCAAAGGTCAGTCCTATCAGTGCGCTTGATTTTGTACGCGAAGCGATGGTGGCACAGCAGCAGGCCATGGGAAAAGAAAAGGGAATTGTGATGGACGGACGTGACATCGGGACCACCGTTTTTCCGGATGCGGAACTGAAAATATTCGTAACGGCTACTCCGGAGATTCGTGCCCAACGCCGTTTTGACGAACTGAAAGCAAAGGGACAGGAAGGCAGTTTTGAAGAAATTCTGGAAAACGTAAAGCAACGGGATTATATCGACCAGCACCGCGAAGTGAGCCCATTGCGTAAGGCAGATGACGCTTTACTGCTCGACAACTCCAATCTGAGTATTGAGCAACAGAAAGAATGGCTGTCGGAACAGTTCGGGAAAATTGTTAATAAGTAGAGGACAGAAGTTGAGTGTATGATAAAAGTAGAGATAGATGAAGGGTCCGGCTTCTGCTTCGGGGTGGTCACAGCCATCCACAAAGCGGAAGAAGAACTGGCAAAAGGAGAAACCCTCTATTGCCTGGGGGATATTGTACACAACAGCCGGGAAGTAGACAGGCTGAAAGCGATGGGACTGATTACCATCAACCGCGATGAATTCAGACAATTACGCAATGCCAAAGTGTTGCTCCGTGCGCACGGAGAGCCACCGGAAACTTACCAGATTGCCCAAGAAAATAACATTGAAATCATCGATGCTACCTGCCCGGTTGTACTGAGACTCCAAAAGCGCATCAAGCAAGAGTTCCGAAAAGAAGACTTTGAAGAAAAGCAAATTGTTATCTACGGCAAAAACGGTCACGCGGAAGTGCTGGGACTGGTGGGACAAACGGGTGGCCAAGCCATTGTCATCGAAAGTGCGGAAGAAGCCAAAAAGCTTGATTTCAGCAAAAGTATCCGGCTTTTCTCGCAGACCACCAAATCTTTGGATGAGTTTCAGGAGATTGTGGAATACATCAAACACCACATTTCACCGGATGCCACTTTCGAATATTATGATACGATTTGCCGCCAAGTTGCCAACCGTATGCCCAATCTCAGAGAGTTTGCGGCTACACACGATCTTATCTTTTTCGTCAGCGGAAAAAAGAGTTCGAATGGGAAAATGCTTTTTGAAGAATGCCTGAAAGTGAATGCGAACTCACACCTGATCGACAATGAGAAAGAAATCGACCCTTCTTTGCTTCAGAATGTGGAATCTATCGGAGTATGCGGGGCGACTTCCACTCCCAAATGGCTGATGGAAAAAATACATGACCATATCCGGCTATTAATAAAAGATTAACAATGTGTCAAAGGACTGGTATTTTCTCCCTCCCAAAAGAATAAAAAGAAAGAAAGAAGGAACAATTTGAATATTTTTAATGGTTTCGACACACGAAAAAAAACTTATGAAACACCGCTTTCAACTTTTTGTTGTACATTTGCCACGTCAAACTAATTAATGAAAGATTGTTATGGGAACAGTTAAATGTATCGGTATTTTGACTTCCGGAGGTGATGCCCCGGGTATGAATGCGGCTATCCGCGCAGTAACACGTGCGGCTATCTACAACGGACTACAAGTAAAAGGTATATATAGAGGATACAAAGGTCTGGTGACAGGCGAAATCAAAGAGTTCAAGAGCCAAAACGTAAGTAATATCATCCAACTGGGCGGAACGATTCTGAAAACAGCCCGTTGTAAGGAGTTCACTACACCGGAAGGTCGCCAGCTGGCTTATGATAATATGAAGAGAGAAGGCATTGATGCTTTGGTCATCATTGGTGGTGACGGTTCACTGACAGGTGCCCGAATCTTTGCGCAGGAATTTGACGTTCCATGTATCGGACTTCCGGGAACGATTGACAATGACCTCTATGGCACAGATACCACCATCGGATACGATACAGCATTGAATACCATTCTGGATGCAGTAGATAAAATCCGCGACACCGCCACTTCACACGAACGTCTGTTCTTTGTAGAGGTGATGGGACGTGATGCCGGATTCCTCGCACTGAATGGTGCCATCGCGTCGGGAGCTGAAGCAGCCATCATACCGGAATTTAGTACGGAAGTCGACCAACTGGAAGAATTTATCAAGAACGGATTCCGTAAATCAAAAAACAGTAGTATCGTGTTGGTAGCGGAAAGCGAACTGACAGGTGGTGCCATGCACTATGCGGAACGTGTAAAAAATGAATATCCGCAATATGACGTACGTGTAACGATCCTGGGACACTTGCAGCGCGGTGGCAGTCCTACAGCTCACGACCGTATTCTGGCAAGCCGCTTGGGTGCCGCTGCTATCGACGCTATCATGGAAGACCAGCGTAATGTAATGATAGGTATCGAACATGATGAAATCGTTTATGTACCATTCAGCAAGGCTATCAAAAACGATAAGCCGGTCAAGAGAGATCTGGTCAATGTACTGAAAGAACTTTCTATTTAATAGAGACTGTCAATAGAACAGAAGCTTATTTTTATAAAGGTAATATAAAGAACGGTGGACGAATTGAGCTATTCAATTGTCCACCGTTCTTATTTCAATCCATCCTATATCCGGATCAACCCGAAAACCCGGTTGTTTTCAGTTTGTTTCTTTCTGTACAGAAATGAACTAAATTATAAATTGAGGATTAGGCACGGATTACACGGATTTCACGGTTTTAGTGCTATGATTACGTAAAACAACCGTGTTAATCCGTGTAATCCGTGCCTAAATATATTCTTTTCCGTACAATATGGAACTCAAGCCGGTTTTTCGGACTGACTCCTATATCCATGCCACAGATTCCAAGCGGTTTCTTTTTCTCTGGCAGAAGACAGAACAGTCATTTTTTCTTACTCATCATTTGCGCTGTATCAAACGGATAACGATCAGATGCACGTGCAATCTCCCAAATGATTAAATCATGTGAACCATTGCGCCAGCAATTGCTCCGTTATTTCCCATAACTGTTCTTTCTGTACATGATGAACGTAGTTGTCCGGCAACTCTTTCCGGTGATTGCCAGCATACAGTTGACCGGTCACTCCAGTTTCCTTCTCATCAAGCAAAAGACCGATGGCAGTAGAAGCCCCCTTCCGTGGCGTACGAATAAAAGGACGGAAAAAGAGATCCGTCAGCGGATCGAACCATTGATGCATAGTAATCATATTGGTAGAAACAATTCCGGGATCGGCAGCATTGACCGTGATTCCTTTCCCGCGAAGACGTTCCGCAAGTTCCATTGTAAACAGCAGCAGAGCCAGTTTCGTATTGCTATAAACAGGGATACGCCAGAAACCTCCCTTTCTTCCCTGCAAGAAGAAATCCGGAAAATCGAGACGGCCAATCGCGTACGTGCAGGAAACCATATTTACAATACGCGCTCCACGCGTCATTACCGGAAGGAGTTTCCGGGTAAGCAAATACGGTCCCAGATAATTGACGCTCACCGTACGTTCGAAGCCGTCGGCGGTGATGTGAAGTCCGGTTTCCATCGTTCCGGCATTATTCATCAGCAAAGAAACGGGGAGATGACGTTCCAAAATCTGATCGGCCAAAGAGGCTGCCGATGACATGGAAGACAGATCGACTGCCATGACTTCCAGTTTTGTGTTTCCCGTCTCGTTCACTAAACGTTGCCGTACCAACTCTGCTTTTTCTGGGTGATAGCAAGCCATTATAACGTGGTAACCGGCTGCGGCTACGGCACGGGTTATTTCCGTTCCCATGCCACCATCGGCGCCGGTGATGATTGCCCATTTCTCTTCACTCATCGTTTTTCCAGTTTTTCAATCTCCCGTTGCAGGCAGGGAGGCAGTTTTTCTTTCAGATGTTGGTGGCACGCCATCTCAATGGTATACATGCGACCAATGCAATAGTTGCTGTGTCCACAGCTACAACGCGCCTGCTCTTCCCGCCTCATCCGATTGACAAACCCTGGCTCGTTGAGCAGAGCACGTGCCATCTGAACGGCATCAAAGCCGGCATCCAAGACTTCATCTATCTTTTTACGGGACACCAGTCCCCCCACATAAATCAACGGAGCTTCCGGAAGTGCTGCCCGAAACTTCAGCGCATCTTCCAGAAAATAAGCTTCCCGAAAAGGAACAGTCGGAATCATCCACTTTCCAAACATCCGGACTCCATATTTCAGCCACCAGCAATCCATGTAATAAGCCATCGAACGAACAGGCATGGCCCCCCGCATCACGTACATCGGAGCTCTGCTGACAAAACCTCCACTCAGGACCAGCGCGTGTACTCCCAGTTGCAACAGGCGTTTTGCTACTTGCAGGGTTTCGTCGATCTCCATTCCTCCTTTGAAGCCATCACGCATATTCATTTTCACAATGACAGCCATATCGGTTCCCGCCGCTTTCATCACCTCATCCATCACCATTCCCATAAAGCGCATCCGGTTTTCGAGCGAGCCGCCATATTCATCTTTTCTGTGGTTGGTATAGGAAGATAAGAACTGGCTGATCAGATATCCGTGTCCGGCATGTACCTCAACAGCATCAAAGCCGGCTTCGCGTGCCAAGTTAACAGCCTGTCCGTAGGCTTTCGCCATCTCCGGCAATTCTTCCCTTTTCATGCCGCGCACAAATGTGGGAGAATATAAATTGAAGCCGGTAGAAGCTGAAACCGGGGTGGTCCCGCAAATCTTTTTATGAGACATATTTCCACAATGCCCTATCTGGATGCCGGCAGCCGCCCCTTCCGCATGTATCGCCCCGGTCACTTCACGCAAGCCGGAGATAATTTCCGGACGCAGCCACAACTGACGGTCAAAAGAAAGTCCGCTTTGCGTCACAGCTGCATAGGCAACAGTCGTCATCCCGACTCCGCCGGCAGCTACCGAACGGTGATAGTCGAGCAACATCTGCGAAGGAGCATTCCCCGGACACATGCTCTCAAAAGCAGCAGAGCGGATAGTACGATTCCGCAGCGTCAACGGACCGAAAGTGACAGGAGTAAAAAGTTTAGATTCCATAGTACGCTATTTTAAGTCAATATATAAAAGGAAATACACGTTTGCGCGCTCCCACCTCCGAACCGAATTCTTCGCGGTAACGATGCCATATCGCATTGGCGCGGGGAACGAGGTTGGCCATTGTCCACCAAAAGAATACAAGTCCGGAAAGCGAACAGGTAAGTATTGCCCAGCCTGCCCATTCGATAATCTCGCCCAGATAGTTGGCGGAAGTAACATAGCGGTACATGCCCTTTTGAGGCAGATAATGACGGGTGTCACCCGGCTTGCGCAAGTGACGGATGATATAGTCCGAATGCCAGTTCATAAACATGCCTGCAAAAAAAAGCAGACTGCCCGTTATAAACCATGCAGAAGTAAACCACCCGGAGTGATACATCCCTTCGGCTGCCAGATAAAAAATCCATTCACCTTGCATATAGCCATTCAACAAATTAAAAAGAATTCCCATCGACATGATTGCCAACGGCATCTTGCTCTTTCCGGTCAGCAACAGAGGGAAGACGAAAGCACGCTGAAAATAATGAATCTGAAAAAACACAAAGAATGTTAGTATGACCGGATCAAAACGACGTTCCGAATGCATCCACATCCAGCACATGACCAGAAATACGGGAGCTTCCATCAGCACCCAAGCCAGCTTGTTGGAAATAGCGGCTCCCCAGGAAGCGGTGCGAAATATCCCGTAACCGGCTTTCACAAAGTAGAGGGCAATGAAAACAATCAGAGCTATCAGACTCATGACGCCCAAAAATAGATTAAAGGCAGCTATACTCATCTTGATTTTCTTTTGAGATTCACAAAAATAACAAAAAAAGAAAAGAATGGCCACAAAAATAACTCAAATAAAAAACAAATCAAACGACAACAGACTTCCGGCATTCTTTGTTTATTCATTAAAAATCAGCTATCTTTGCAGTTGGTTATGAACTAAATAAAAAGAAAAAGCAATGGCAATGGAAATTAAAGCCATACCGACCTTAAAAGGAAAAGAAGCGGAACACTTCGTTAAGGCAGCGGACAAGGCTTATAAAAATCAAAACAAACAAGACTTCAGCAAACATGTGCTGGAAGCCCGTGCTGTGCTCAAAAAGGCTAAAATGTTATAAAACATGGGATTTCTTTTTGAGAAATGTACTTTTGCCGTACTTGATGAGGATACGATTAAAGAATGTGACCCTTTCTCATGTGGGCACCAAGACTTAGACGACTTCTTTCATAACGATGCTCCTCTCTATAATGCACAACTATTAGGAAAAAGTTACTGTTTTCGTTCAGATAAAAATCCTTCGGACATAGTGTGTGCCTTCACTGTTTCTAACGATAGTATCAGAGTAAATATCCTCCCCAACAGCAGGGAAAAGAAAGTTCAGAAAGACATTCCTCGAGCCAAACAAATGCGCCGCTATCCGGGTGTATTAATCGGCAGACTTGGAATCAATAAAGAATACAAGCATCAGGGTATAGGTAGTGATCTGATGACTTTCATAAAATCATGGTTCATTGATGCGGGAAACAAAACAGGGTGTCGCTTTTTAATTGTTGACGCTTACAATGAAAATATTCCTCTGAACTATTATCTGAAAAACGGTTTCAAATACCTTTTCTCTACGGAAGCGCAAGAAGTGGAATATACAGGCTTTGAAACCGGAACGCATCTAAAAACACGCTTAATGTATTTTGATTTAATAGACATTATGCCTTATCCCAATAATAGCAGCAAAGACTCAATCGACGGTAATTATTAAAATAACAAGTTTGTTCTCAACAGGTCACCTGTCCATAATCTCTCCTCCAGCAAAGGGAAAGATCATAGTTCACTGATATACAAAGAAATAGAATATATAATTCCTCGTATGTAGAAACGCCCTTTTAACGCTGTGTTAAAAGGGCGTTTCTACATACGAGGCTGCGCCTTTTCTACCAACGATAAATGCCTTAGCCTCCATCGGGAGAGAAACACGACAGCCGCAAAGTGTTAAATGTTAATAGAACATCGGATGTTCTTTCTAAAAACAAGCCATTATTGCATAAAAAGGATTTGTTCTTATCAGCGTTTCTTAATGGGAATATAAGCCAAATCATCAAGAACATTTTTATAAGCCGGACGGATAATGCGTTTGCCTTCGAAGTTCAATTCTTCATTGCGGTGCGCACACCAGCCCACGATACGGGCCATGGCAAACAGCGGAGTGAAAATCTCCTGCGGCAAGCCGATCATCTCATAGACAAAGCCCGAATAGAAATCGATATTGCTGGACACCGTCTTTCCGTTGTTCTTTACCCGCCCGAAGGTAGCGATGGCACGCTCTTCAAGTAGTTCGAGGAAAGCAAATTCTTCTTCTTTCCCTTTTTCACGGGCGAGGTCGCGAGCCAGTTCTTTCAGCAGCAGCGCGCGAGGGTCAGAAATCGTATAGACAGCATGACCGATACCGTAAATCAGTCCGGTCTTATTATATACTTCTTTATTCAGCATCCGTGTGAAATAAGTATCTATTTCGTCCACGCTTTTCCAGTCTTTGATGTTTTCCTGCAAATGATGGAACATGTCGGCAACCTGAATATTCGCGCCTCCATGAAGCGGACCCTTCAACGAACCGATACCTGCGGCGATTGCCGAATACGTATCCGTCCCTGTGGAAGAAGTAACGCGAACCGTGAAAGTCGAGTTATTACCACCACCGTGTTCCGCCTGTAGAATCAACAGCAAGTCGAGCGTACGGGCATCCAGTTCCGTATAGTCTTTTTTAAGCATATAGAGGAAATTCTCAGCGATGGACAGCTTTTCCTGCGGATGGCGGATGTGCAGCGAACGTCCGAATGTAGCATGGCGAAGCATATTATAAGCATACGCAATGATAGTGGGGAACTTGGAGATAAGGTCAATGCTCTGACGCATCAGGTTATCCCGCGAAGTATCATCGGCATCGGGGTCGAAACGGTACATTTCGAGGACACTACGCGACAGGATATTCATGATATTATTTCCTTCCAGCTCGATAATATTCATTTTCGTCTTCTGTTCGAGCGCCATATTGTCGTTAATCAGTTCGCCGAATGAAGCCAGCTCTTCCTTGTCCGGCAGGCGACCGGAAAGCAGCAGATAAGCCACTTCTTCGAAGCCGAAACGTTTCTCTTTGATGATGGCATGAGAAATATCCTCCACGTCGTAGCCCCGATAGAACAACTTTCCCGGAATAGGTTTCAGTCCACCGCCGGGGACCCGTTCGTAACCTACTACATTACCTATTTTAGTGAGACCTACCAACACGCCGGTGCCGTCTTCATTACGCAGTCCGCGTTTCACGTCAAACTTGGGGAACAATTCATTGTCGATCCGGGTAGCCTCTTTCATCTCCTCGGAGAGTTTGTAAATCAAATACTCTTTCTTCATAATACTTCGTTTTTAATCGTTACATTTACTTTTCGATTCTTTCCACAATTTCGCGTGTGAAAGCGGTAGTAGACAGGGAGGTACCTCCCGGCATAAAGCGAGCCAGATCGTGCGTGGCACGGGCATCGAGGAAACTTTGTTCCAAAGCCTTTTCGATAAGGACAGCCGCTTCTTTCCATCCCAGATATTCAAGCATCATCACTGCCGAAAGAATAATAGAACAAGGATTCACGATGTCCTTTCCGGCAATGTTCGGGGCAGTTCCATGCGTCGCTTCAAAAATGGCATGCCCCGTTTTATAGTTGATATTTGCTCCCGGAGCAATGCCGATGCCGCCTACCATTGCAGCCAACTGGTCGGAAACGTAGTCTCCGTTCAGGTTCAGGGTAGCTATCACGGAATATTCCTCGGGAATCAGTAACGTATTTTGCAGGAAAGCGTCGGCGATGCAGTCCTTTATCACCAGTCTGCCGTCTGCCAGAGCATCGCCAAACTCACGTTGCGCCAGTTCATAGCCCCATTTTTTGAAGCCTCCTTCGGTGAACTTCATAATGTTTCCCTTGTGCACCAAAGTCACAGAAGGCAGGTGATGGTCGAGGGCATACTGACAAGCGGCCCGCACAAGGCGTTCCGTGCCTTCACGGGAAACAGGTTTCACTCCAAAAGAAGAGGTCTCCGGGAAACGGATTTTCGTCACTCCCATCTCATTTTTCAGAAACTGACAGAACTTTTCTGCTTCGGGAGTACCTGCCTCCCACTCGATGCCTGCATAGATATCTTCCGTATTTTCACGGAACACGCACATATTCACCTTTTCCGGAGCTTTCACCGGAGAATGAACGCCTTGATACCAACGAACAGGACGCAGACAGACATACAAATCCAACGTTTGGCGCAAAGCTACGTTCAAAGAACGGATTCCACCGCCGACAGGAGTTGTCAACGGCCCTTTGATGCCAATCAGATATTCCTGAAAAGCCTTCATCGTTTCATCCGGCAACCACGAACCTGTCTCGTTAAAAGCGCGTTCGCCCGCCAGCACTTCTTTCCATTCAATCCGGCGTTTGCCACCGTATGCTTTCTGAACAGCCGCATTCACAACGGCTTGCATCGACGGAGTCACTTCGGCTCCTACTCCATCTCCGGTAATATAAGGTACGACAGGCACATCGGGCACTAAAAGCGTACCATCTTTTTGCATGGTTATTTTGCTCATTTCTATCTTTTTAATTATCTGGCATTCAATGCAGAACCGGCACGGAACCAAGCGATCTGCTGTTCGTTGTATGTATGTTGCGCTTCAAAACTCTCTTTCGTGCCGTCTTCGTGATGAAGAACGATGGTCAGATTGCGCCCCGGTGCAAAATCTATCAGGCCAATGACCGAAAGGAGGTCGTGCTCCTGTATCTTGTCATAATCCGCTTTGTCTGCAAACGTAAGAGCAAGCATACCCTGCTTTTTCAGGTTCGTTTCGTGAATACGGGCGAAGCTCTTGGCAAGAATCACACGCACATTGAGGAAACGGGGCTCCATAGCGGCATGCTCGCGACTGGAACCTTCGCCATAATTTTCTTCGGCCACGACGATAGAAGGCACTCCTTCGGATTTATACATTTTGGCTGTGCCGGAAACGGTCCCGTATGTATTTGTCGAACGGTTCCACACGTTATTGGTCTCTCCATTGAACGCATTCACGGCTCCCATCAACATATTATCCGAAATATTCTCCAGATGTCCGCGGAAACGCAGCCACGGCCCTGCCATCGAAATATGGTCGGTAGTGCATTTGCCCTGCGCCTTAATCAGCAGAGGCATATTGAGTATATCTTGTCCGTCCCACGCCGGGAAAGGAGTCAGCAATTGCAGGCGCTGCGATTCCGGGTTGACATTGATCGCTGTTTTTGCTCCACCGGGAGCGATATAGCCTTCATCACCGGAAGCAAAGCCTCTTAATGGAAGCTCGTCTCCTACCGGTTCTGTCAGTTTCACTTTCTCGCCGTCATGGTTCATAAGCCTGTCTTTCAAAGGATTGAAGCATAAGTCACCGGCAATTGTCAGTGCCATCGTCAGTTCGGGAGAAGCGACAAAGGCATACGTATTCGGATTGCCGTCCGCACGCTTGGCAAAGTTACGGTTGAAGGAAGTAACAATTGAATTCTTTCGCGTCGGGTCGTCCGTGTGGCGTTTCCACTGACCGATGCAAGGTCCGCAGGCATTTGCCATAATGACGGCTCCGATTTCCGTAAAGGTATCCATCATTCCGTCTCTTTCGGCAGTAGCGCGTATTTGTTCGGAACCCGGATTGATGATCAGCGGAGCAGCTACACTCAGATTCTTTTCCTTTACTTGCTTTGCCAACGAAGCGGCACGGCTCAAGTCCTGATAAGAAGAGTTGGTACACGAACCGATCAGTCCGACTTCCATTTTACGCGGATAGCCATTCAGCAATACTTTTTCTGCAAATTCAGAGATAGGTGTAGCAGCGTCCGGTGTGAAAGGTCCGTTGATGTAAGGTTCAAGCGTGGACAAATCGATGTCGATGACACGGTCGTAGTACTTATCCGGTTCATCCGTTACTTGCTCATCCGCACGGAGTTCACAGTCAACGGCCTCTGCCAGTTCCACGACACGATCTCTGCCGGTAGCCCTCAGATAAGTAGCCATGCGCCCGTCGAACGGGAAAAGTGAAGTGGTAGCTCCCACTTCGGCACCCATATTGCAAATGGTCGCTTTGCCGGTAGCCGACAAAGAAGCCGTTCCCGGTCCGAAATATTCGATGATGGAATTGGTTCCTCCTTTTACGGTCAGAATCCCCGCGAGTTTCAGAATCACATCTTTCGGGGAAGTCCAGCCACTCAGTTTTCCGGTCAGGCGGACACCGATTATTTTCGGCATTTTCAGCTCCCACTCCATGCCCGTCATCACGTCTACGGCATCCGCGCCGCCTACGCCGATAGCTACCATGCCCAGTCCTCCGGCATTCGGAGTATGTGAGTCGGTTCCCACCATCATTCCACCGGGAAAAGCGTAATTCTCGAGCACTACCTGGTGAATGATGCCGGCCCCCGGTTTCCAGAAACCGATACCGTAGCGAGAGGATACATCGCGCAAAAAGTCGTAAACTTCTTCGTTTGTTTTAGTTGCAGTAGCGATATCTTCTTTCGCTCCTTTGTATGCCTGTATCAAGTGATCACAGTGCACAGTGGAAGGAACAGCTACTTTTTCTTTTCCTGCATTCATGAACTGAAGCAATGCCATCTGGGCAGTCGCATCCTGCATGGCAACACGGTCGGGACGGAAATTTACATAGTCTTCACCCCGCTTGTAATTTTTCAAGTCACCCTCATTGAATAAGTGAGCATACAGAATTTTCTCGGCTAACGTCAAAGGCCGTTTCAAAACAGCCCGTACGTGTTCTACTTTTCCTTTATAAGCAGAATAAAAAGCCTCTAACATAGTCAAATCATACACCATATTGCTTTTGTTTTTTTAGTCTATCTATAAAAATAACGAACGGCATTCGAGGAATGTTTAACAAAATGAAATATATTTTCGTCTCAGGAAGAAGATTTATTACCTTTGCACCTATTATGAGTAATCATCCGAAAAGTCCAATCATCGACCTTCAACAACAGCAACTCCTGCTACGCATGGAGTATGAATACGAAAAGGAGGAATTCAAGCGGCAGACTGAAACAATGGGAGTCGCCCGCAAAGTAAAACGTGGTCTTTGTTGGTATCCCGCCTCTCCCGGTCGAAGTTACTACAATTCTCTGAATCAACTTGTAATAGATATTACACGAACCGAAAATAAAGAAATCGAGCACTCCTTCGAATTCGGTCGTCCCGTCTGTTTTTTCCGGCAGTCCTTTGATGGAAAAGTGAGTTATATGAATTTCATTGCAACGGTCAGTTATGCGGACGAAGAGCGGATGGTAGTCGTACTTCCCGGAGCAGGCGCGTTGATGGAACTGCAGACAGAAGATGTGCTGGGAGTACAACTTTATTTCGATGAAACTTCTTATCGTGCCATGTTCGAAGCACTGGAAGATACCATCCGTGCCAAAGGAAACCGCCTTGCCGATCTACGGGATACATTGCTGGGAACACAAAAACCCGGATTTCGTGAATTGTACCCCGTCCGCTTTCCGTGGCTCAACAGTACGCAGGAAACGGCTGTAAATAAAGTATTATGTACGCGCGATGTCGCCATTGTCCACGGTCCTCCGGGAACCGGAAAGACTACCACTCTCGTGGAAGCGATTTACGAAACGCTTCACCGCGAACCGCAAGTGCTGGTCTGCGCTCAAAGTAATACTGCTGTGGACTGGATCTGCGAGAAACTGGCAGACCGGGGAGTAGCCGTACTTCGTATTGGCAACCCCACGCGTGTAAACGACAAAATGCTCTCTTCTACCTACGAACGCTGCTTTGAAAGCCATCCGGCATACCCCGAACTCTGGGGAATCCGTAAATCAATCCGTGAAATGGGTAGCCGGATGCGTCGGGGAAGTTATTCCGAAAGGGAAGGTATGCGCAGCAGAATGAGCCGTCTCCGCGACCGTGCCACGGAACTGGAAATCTTAATCAATGCCGATCTTTTCGACAGTGCCCGTGTGATAGCTTCTACTCTGGTCAGCAGCAACCATCGTTTGCTCAACGGACGGCGCTTTCCCACTCTGTTTATAGATGAAGCCGCCCAGGCACTCGAAGCTGCCTGTTGGATCGCCATCCGGAAAGCGGACCGCGTAATCCTTGCCGGAGATCATTGCCAACTTCCTCCTACAATCAAATGTATCGAAGCTGCCCGTGGCGGACTGGATCACACTTTGATGGAAAAAGTCGTGCAGCAAAAACCTTCTGCCGTTTCGCTGCTCAAAGTGCAATACCGGATGCATGAGGCAATCATGCGCTTTCCTTCCGAATGGTTCTACAACGGGGAACTGGAAGCCGCACCGGAAGTGCGCAACCGGGGTATTCTTGATTTCGACACTCCCATGAACTGGATAGATACCTCGGAAATGGATTTCCATGAGGAATTTGTAGGCGAAAGTTTCGGACGCATCAACAAGCAGGAAGCCAACTTATTGCTGCAGGAACTGGAAGCTTATATTAACCGGATCGGCAAAACACGCATATTGGACGAGCGTATCGACTTCGGTCTGATTTCTCCCTACAAGGCACAAGTGCAATACTTAAGAAGCAAAATCAGAGGAAACAGCTTTCTACGCCCTTTTCGCAGCCTCATCACAGTCAATACGGTCGATGGCTTTCAAGGGCAGGAACGGGATGTCATCTTTATCAGCCTCGTACGGGCAAACGAAGATGGACAGATCGGCTTTCTCAATGATTTAAGACGAATGAATGTTGCCATTACCCGCGCCCGGATGAAACTTGTAATTCTGGGAGATGCAACGACTCTTGCCCAACATCCATTCTACCGTAAACTGATGCAATATATCCGTCAGTCCGGAACCCCTGTTTGAGCTCCATACTGTACGGAAATGAAGAATGAAGAATTGGCTGCGCTATCACGCTGCAAAGTAATTCTTCATTCATCATTCAAAACCGTACCGAAAGAAACAAACTGAAAACGACCGGGATTTCGGATTGATCCCCTATTTCATATAGAGAAATCAACGGGTCCGAGTTGCTTCTACATAAAGAGTTTTTCGGGCATTCTATTGTCATCTGTCAGCTTTTAGTGTTTAAACATCTACAAAACAGGCGTTTATATCATGACAATAAGACCTGATAATAAGGCTGACAGTAGAAAAACAGGCGTTTTATTGTCAGCCCATTACCCAAAGATAAATCCTGCAATTTAAATATCCTCTCCTTCTCCTTGTATTTTTTGAGCGCTCACTTTGCTCATGACAACCAATCAAAGCAGTTGTGCCATACCGGTAAAACAGTTGTGCCAACGTAGTGACACAACCGTGCCAACACGATGGCACAACTGTGCCAAGCCTTTGGCACAACCGTTTCCAATAGAAGAAACAACAGTTCCAAGCAAGGAAACGACAATTCCATAAACACGAAACAGCAGCTTTCTACAGATGAGCAAGCAAAAACATCCGCCCTGTCATTTATCCCCTTCAAGATTCGCAAGAATAAGAGAAATCATTGATGCCTCCTATCAGAATTGAAAAAAGAGGCTGACAATAAAACGCCTGTTTTTCTATTGTCAGCCTTATTATCAGGTCTTATTGTCATGATATAAACGACTGTTTTGTAGATGTTTAAATACTAAAAGCTGACAGATGACAATAGAATCTACTTAATTCTCGAATGTATATGTCTCCTACAATAGATGTTTTTAACTTCTGATTTGTAACAAAAGGATACGAAGGACTAATATACTCACCTACCACCTCCCCCTACGATCAGGAAGCGGTCTTTTCCTGAATTGTTTCGATAAAAAAAGAAGCCCCCTTTCTCACGAAAGAGGACCCCTATTTACAAACAAAACAAACAATGTTATTTTCCCACTAAATTCTGCTCCAAAAGTTTTTTTAAACACGTTTTAACGCATGTTCATTCCTGCTACAGAATGAAACTTCTGCATCATACCAACGAATTACTAATGGAGCACGAAATATTAAAAGGACTTGAAATGGTATTATTTCTACTATTCGGTAGAGAATAACTTAAATATCTTTTGATGTAACATTCTGATATACTACTTATTAAAGAAGAAATTTTCTGCATACATATCAATCTTCTGAAAGTAAAAAGTGTCTTCATTGCCTTTTCTGTTTTATTTGTTGGCGTAAAGGTAATAATAAATGCTCTTTTTTACCTACATTATCAGTGTCTTTTAATCTTTTTTCTTCTTTTACCCCTTTTCTATCGTTTTAAAAAGTGATATTTACATAGAAAAGGCAGGAAAATACGATTTTCCCGCCTTTTGAAAAGCTTATATAATAAGTCTGATTAGTTATTTTCCGGACGAAGTTTGCGAACTGTTACAGCAGTCTGCCACATTTCGCTTTCGCGCAATGCTTTCAGTTCTTCTTCCAGTTTCTCACGATAATCCGGTTTAGAGTTGGAGTCGATTGAAATCTGCGCTTCGTTACCAGTCTTTACACTGTGATACAATTTTTCAACTACCGGTTTGATAGCGTCATGGAACGGGCCCATCCAGTCGAGAGCACCACGTTGAGCTGTAGTAGAGCAGTTAGCGTACATCCAGTCCATACCATTCTTTGCGAACAACGGCATCAGTGACTGAGTCAGTTCTTCTACCGTTTCGTTGAATGCTTCAGAAGGGCTGTGTCCGTTTTCACGCAAAACTTCGTACTGTGCCAACAACAAACCTTGGATTGCACCCATCAGTGAACCACGTTCTCCTGTCAGGTCGGAAGTAGCTTCACGGCTGAAAGTTGTTTCAAACAAATAACCTGAACCGATACCGATACCCAGTGCAATTGTTCTGTCCATTGCATTGCCTGTTGCATCCTGATAGATAGCGTAAGAAGAGTTCAAACCGCGACCTTCGAGGAACATGGTACGCAAAGAAGTACCCGAACCTTTAGGAGCCACCATAATCACGTCGATATCTTTTGGAGGAACTACACCTGTGCGATCACTCCATGTGATAGCGAAGCCATGAGAGAAATAAAGAGCTTTTCCGGCAGTCAGGTAAGGTTTGATAGTTGGCCATACAGACATTACTGCCGCATCAGACAACAAACACATAACGACTGTACCTTTCTCACAAGCCTCTTCAATGCCGAATAAAGTTTCACCCGGAACCCATCCGTCAGCTACTGCTTTATCGTATGTTTTACCCGGACGCTGACCAACGATTACATTAAAACCGTTATCACGCAGATTCAATGCTTGTCCAGGACCTTGTACACCGTAACCGATTACAGCGATTGTTTCATTTTTTAATACTTCACGAGCCTTTTCCAATGGAAATTCATCACGGATTACTACGGTTTCTGTAGTACCGCCAAAATTCAACTGTGCCATTTTTTTGTTTTTTTGTTTTAAGCCTTTCTTCTTTCTCCATTACGAAAAAATAAAGAAGAGGCAAGTTATTAATTATTATAATCTTTTTAAAATCCGATTCTCCAACCTACATTAAATTGAAAAATGCTGTTATACTTCTTGCCGGAAGAGGACCATTCATCGGGATACTTCTTCCAGACATCAATCAGCCCCAAATTGTGACTTGCCGAAAGCTGAAGACCAAAGTCCCACTGATAACCGATACCGACTCCTATAGAAAAGTCAAATTTACGCATTTTGTCCAGATCTGACAATTCATCATAATCTCTTCCATCATCCCGGACTACATTAAAACCGAACTGGGGACCTGCAAATACAAACAACCCTTTGTACACATATCCTTTTGCGTAAACCGGTATACTGACGTAATCCAACTTGGTCGTATAAGAGATGTAATCAGTTGTAAACCTATTACCCAGCACCAGATAATTAACTCCTATGCCCATACCGACTCTTTCATTCCAGATAACTTCCATCCCCATACCTATATTAAATCCGGGACGCACCTTACTATTATTGTCGCTATTGGTTATATTGGATAATCCTAAACCTACTTCTGGTATAAAACTGATCTCCTGAGCACTCACTTTGAGTGCGGACAAAAGAAGCAATATGGCATACCATTTCTTCATCTCTCTGTTTGCTATTCAAACATCACTTTGGAACGGCAAACGACTTCGCTCCCGTTTTTCTTCACTTCTACATGAAACTCGTTTTCATTCGCCTCATCGCAGAAGAAAGAAAGTTCATCTCCGAAATAACTTTCAGCCACATACGCCATCTCAAACCGGCGGATGCGTTTTGTCTGATACAATTCTATCGGAAACAAGTCTAGTATATGCTCGATATAACGGATACTGTTTACATGCCCGTTAATATCTATATCACTGTATTTGGCCGTCAGCGTTGCAACAGGCTGATCACTGGTCACCTTGATACGCGAAGGCTTTTCAATCGGACAAGGCTCATCGCACACATAATCGACGATGCTCCCTCCATGCAGTGCCAACAGATCGGCAGGCTTACGGGTATTCAAATTGATCATCGCCCATACGGAACGTGCATAGCCTATCTTTTTGCCATCCTTGTCAATGATGGCAAAGTTACGGTCGGTAAACAGACGATAGACATTCTCCACCCATGTCTGAACCGAGAACTTCTCGTATTGATAAGGCATCTCATCCAATTCGATAGCCAGACGGGAAAGTACCCATGTGTAATTGTCCTCGTTCAGCGTAGCAATACCAAATCCACGGTCGCTGGCATGAAAACCTGCACAATTCAGCAGATGGTTTCCCAGCACTCCCATTGTCAGGCGTCCGTTAAAGTCCACATGAAACGGCTCTGCCACAAACTGATAGGTCCCTATTTTATTTTCTTTACTCATCACTCTTGTTGTTGTTTACTTTGCTTATACTTCGCTTCCTGTCCATCCAGAAACTCATTTACCCGCTCGAAACAACTGGTAGTAATGGCTACACGCCCCGAACGAACAAATTGCAGAACACATTTCAAAGCCCGAAGTTCTTCGTAAAGTGAAGTGATCTCTTCACTCATACCGTTTTTTTCAACGATAGAGAATACCGGATTCACTTCTACAATACGGGCATTATATCTGCGGATCACCTTAGATGCTTCCGGAGTTTCCTGAAAAGCGGGAGTAGATACCTTATATAAGGCAATCTCGTGAAAATAAATCTCGTCTTCCGTAAAATAGTGTGCCTGAATAACGTCAATCTTCTTTTCAATCTGCTTCACCACCTTCTCGATAGTGTCCCTATCGGTCCATGCGGTAATCGTATATTTATGTACACCTTTGATAGAAGAAGCAGACACGTTCAAACTCTCGATGTTTATTTGGCGGCGTGTAAATACAGCAGTTACCTGATTCAGCAATCCGGCTATATTTTCGGAATGAACTATAATTGTATATAATGTCTTATCACTCATAACTTTTTAAACTAAGAATTAACATTCCAGCAACATCTGATTTACCGAACCACCCGGAGGGGTCATCGGCAGGACATTACCTTCTTCTACCACACAAGCTTCGAGCAGGAACGGTCCGTCTGTCGACAGCATTTCGTCGATAGCCACTTTCAGTTCTTCCCGCGAAAATACACGCTTGGAAGGAATATCGTAGGCAGAAGCGATTTTCATATAATCCGGATTCAGCATCGGAGTAAACGAATAACGGCGATTAAAGAACATTGCCTGCCATTGGCGCACATTGCCGAGATAATTGTTATTCAAGCAGATAATCTTCACCGGAGCTTTCTGTTCCATGATTGTCCCCAGCTCCTGAATATTCATTTGCAGTCCGCCGTCGCCCATAAATACACATACTGTGCGATCCGGACGTCCGAAAGTAGCTCCGATAGCTGCCGGAAGACCAAACCCCATTGTGCCGAGTCCGCCCGAAGTAACGATACTACGTTCTTTGGTATATTTAAAATAACGGGCAGAAATCATCTGATTCTGACCTACATCTGTCACCAATATAGCTTCGTGCCGGGTCGCTTCGCTTACTGCGCGTACTACTTCTCCCATACTCAGAGAATCCGTTGCGGGATGAAGTTCGGGACGAATGACTTTTTCTTCCTCTACTGCCTCATATTCCTTGAAACTATCTACCCATTCGGTATGCTGATTCTTTTTCAACAGTTCGGTCACAGCGGACAATGTCTTTTTGCAGTCACCCAAAACGGCAATATCTACCTTTACGTTCTTGTTAACTTCTGCCGGATCAATATCAAAATGAATCACTTTCGCTTGTTTGGCATAAGTAGCCAGATTACCTGTTACACGATCATCAAAACGCATCCCGACAGCAATCAGTACATCACATTTGTTGGTATTGATATTGGGGCCTAAATTTCCATGCATGCCCAACATTCCTTTATTCAAGGGGTGATCAGTAGGCAATGCGGACAGTCCGAGCAAGGTACAACCTGCCGGCATATCTGCCTTTTCGATAAAGGTACGCAGTTCTTCCTGAGCATTTCCCAGTTCTACTCCCTGTCCTACTAACACAAGCGGACGTTCGGCATTATTAATCAGTTCGGCAGCAGCCTTTACCGATTCTTCGTCTGTGTCGGGAACCGGAACATAACTGCGGATAAACTCCTGCTTTGTCGGTTCATATTTCGTTTTTTCAACCTGTGCATTTTTAGCAAAGTCGAGTACCACCGGACCGGGACGTCCGCTGCTGGCAATATAAAAAGCACGTGCTATCGCCCAAGCCACGTCTTCCGCACGACGAATCTGATAGCTCCATTTAGCGATTGGCTGGGTGATACCTACCAAATCGACTTCCTGAAAAGCGTCCGTTCCGAGAAAACCTGTCCCCACCTGCCCTGCAATGACAACGATAGGAGTGCTGTCTATCATCGCATCTGCAATACCGGTGATGGTATTTGTTGCTCCGGGACCACTTGTTACCAGACAAACACCTACTTTACCCGATACACGGGCATAGCCTTGTGCCGCATGGGCAGCTCCCTGTTCATGGCGAACCAAGATATGATTCAATGTATTTTGATGGTCATACAGGGCATCGAATGTAGGCATTATGGAACCACCGGGATAACCGAAAATGGTAGTCACTCCCTGATGTTCCAGAGAACGCATCATTGCCTCTGCGCCTGTTATTAAGTCCTTACTCATAGTTTCTTAATGGATAATGGAAATTCATAATAGATAATGAAGTGGATCAATCAATTAATCTCACTGCTCCCTTATCGGCAGAGCTTACCATGCTGGCGTATGCTTTCAGACTCTTCGGCACGTAACGGTCACGAGTAACGGGAGTCATCGGACGGGCAGCCAGTTCTTCATCTGTTAGTCGCACGTTAATCGTTCGGGCGGGAATATCGATTTCAATGATATCCCCATCTACTATCTTTCCTATGTTACCTCCGGCAGCGGCTTCAGGAGAAACATGTCCGATACTCAATCCGGAAGTTCCACCACTGAAACGTCCGTCGGTAATCAAGGCACATTCTTTGCCAAGGTGACGGGATTTGATATAAGAAGTCGGGTAAAGCATTTCCTGCATACCGGGACCACCCTTCGGACCTTCGTGCGTGATGACGACAACGTCGCCGCTGACGACTCGGCCTCCAAGAATGCCTTCACAAGCTGCTTCTTGTGAGTCGAAAACTTTGGCCGGTCCGGTAAATTTCCAGATACTTTCGTCTACCCCCGCCGTTTTTACCACACAACCGTCCTGAGCAATATTTCCTTTCAATACCGCCAGACCTCCGTCTTTGCTATAAGCATGTTCCAAATCACGGATGCAGCCGCTCGCACGATCTGTATCCAGTTCCTTATAATATGCACCCTGAGAGCCAAGTACGAGATTGAATCTGTTTCCTGCCGCACTTGAATATTTCTTTATTGCTTTTTCTGTAACATGGGGGCTCGTGATTGAATATTGATCGATTGCTTCCGCCAACGACATGCCATCCACACGGAGAACAGAGGTATCAATCAGACCGCCTTTTGCCAACTCTGCTAAAATGGCAATAATACCACCTGCACGGTTAACATCTTGAATGTGATATTTTTGTGTATTCGGAGCGACTTTACACAGACAGGGTGCCTTACGTGACAGCATATCAATGTCATCCATCTTGAAATCAACTCCTGCCTCATGTGCTACAGCCAACAAGTGAAGAACTGTATTCGTAGAACCTCCCATCGCAATATCCAATGTCATTGCATTGAGGAATGCCTGACGGGTAGCAATGCTGCGGGGAAGTACGCTTTCGTCTCCTTCTTCATAATATTTCATTGCATTCTCTACAATCAATTTGGCAGCATCTTCAAATAGCTTTGTACGATTTTCGTGCGTAGCTACAATAGTTCCATTCCCCGGAAGAGCCAAACCGATGGCTTCATTCAGGCAGTTCATTGAGTTCGCCGTAAACATTCCTGAGCAGCATCCGCAAGTAGGACAAGCATTCTGTTCGATATTAGCCACTTCCTGATCACTTACGCTGTCATCTGCCGATTTAATCATAGCATCAATCAAATCCAGATGCTGGCCATTCCATTCGCCGGCTTCCATCGGTCCGCCGGATACGAATACGGTAGGGATATTCAGACGCATGGCAGCCATCAACATTCCCGGAGTAATCTTGTCGCAGTTGCTGATACATACCATTGCATCCGCCTTGTGCGCATTGACCATATATTCCACGCTATCTGCTATGATATCACGGGAAGGAAGCGAGTAAAGCATTCCATCGTGACCCATAGCGATACCGTCATCGATAGCAATCGTATTAAATTCCGCAGCGAAGCATCCCAGCTTCTCAATTTCAGCCTTTACCAACTGCCCGATCTCATGCAGATGCACGTGTCCCGGAACGAACTGTGTAAATGAATTGACGATAGCGATAATGGGTTTTCCCATCTGATTCTTCTTCATGCCGTTGGCTGCCCATAATGCGCGGGCTCCCGCCATGCGACGGCCTTGTGTACTAAACGAACTGCGTAATTGCTTTTTCATTTCAATCTATCTTTTAATTAAAGAGCCTCCCTCACATCAGTGAGAAAGGCTCTAAATTCTATCTTTTATGGTACGAATACATACACAAAACCTTTCTCACGCTCTTGATGGCACCACCACGACGCGAATAATATGCAGAACTGCTAGGTTAATAGATGTATGTAATATATTCATATCTTCTTTTCTTTGTTTTCGTGCTGCAAAGGTAAGGGCTTTTTTATTATCTCCAAACAAATCGAAGAAAAAAATCACTAAAAAGCGAATAATCGTAAGAAAAGAGCGGTAATAAACCTAAATTTTATCACTTAAAGGTTGAATTTGCAACTATCAGTTAGTAGAGAAGGACTGTCCATTTCTTACAAAAGCGCTTAATAATCTGAAATTTACTCAGTATGCATCCGGTAGCAAGCAAATTATTCGTATCTTTGTCCACCCTAAATAAAGGGATTTATTAATTAGAAACTATAAATATCAGATGGAAACAGTAGAAAACAAGTACATCACCGTTGCATATAAGCTATATACAGTGGAAGATGGTGAAAAAGAATTGTTCGAAGAAACAAATGCAGAACATCCTTTTCAGTTCATTTCAGGATTAGGCACAACGCTCGAAAGCTTCGAGAACCAGATAACAACTCTTTCTAAGGGTGATAAATTCGATTTTACCATTCCTGCAGATAAAGCGTACGGAGCATACGATGAGCAACATGTATTCGATCTTCCTAAACATATCTTCGAAATAGATGGCAAGTTCGATAGCGAACGCGTACAAGAAGGCAGCATTGTACCTTTAATGACCGGAGATGGCCAGCGTGTAAACGCCAGCGTAGTAGAAATCCAACAGGATGTAGTAATCGTTGACCTCAACCACCCGTTGGCAGGTGCCGACCTGTTCTTTGAAGGTGAAGTCATTGAAAGCCGCCCTGCTACTAACGAAGAAATCCAGGAACTGGTGAAAATGATGAGTGGCGAAGGCTGTGGTTGCGGATGCGACAGCTGTGGAAGCGACTGTGGCGATGACTGCGGTTGCGAAGGCGGACACTGCCATTGATAAAATGAAGAACTAAAAATGAAGAATGAAGAATTAGCTGCGCAATAACTGCATAGCAATTCTTCATTCTTCATTTTTAGTTCTTCATTTCTCAGTTCTTCATTTTTAGCATCCTTTATGCGTCATAATATCAAGCACCATTTTATCCGTTTCATTCATGGCCTGCGAACCTATTCGGGTCAAATTACGGATACTTTGATCCACATCCTCATCAATAATGCCCTCTACAGAAGTTACGCAACGATCCTCCATCGCCATCATAGCAGACAATACGGCTGTCGAAACTCCTGTTGTCACTTTTAGTGCGCAACTCGGTTTGGCACCATCACAAATCATTCCCGTCAAATTGGCAATCATGTTTTGAACGGCAAAGGCAACTTGATTGTAATTTCCTCCCATCAGCCAAGTGATTCCACAACTAGATCCTGTAGCAGCTACTACGCAGCCACATAAGGCAGAAAGGCGTCCCAAACTCTGTTTGATATAGATGACTGTAAGATGACTCAACATTAAGGCACGGATCAGTTCTTCTTCGGTTTTACCATTTTCTTCGGCAAATACCACAACGGGAAGTGTAGCGGATATTCCCTGATTACCACTACCGGAGTTACTCATTACAGGAATCATTGCACCGGCCATCCGGGCGTCGCAAGCAGCTGAAGTATAAGATAGTATATGAGAAAACACACTATCTCCCATGACTTTATGTTCGTAAGTTCCCCGGAGCATCTTACCCAAAGAATGACCGTAGTTACCTTTAAAAGCCTGCTCAGCAGCAGCTTTGTTCAAACGTGCTGTATCTAGGATAAAACGGATTTCATCCAAAGGGGAGGTCAGGGCAAAATCATAGACTTTACGTAAGTTTAGTTCCAGCTGAGCTTCTTCCTCTTCCTCACTGACGGTCTGCTGCTTGTCAAGCAACACTTTCTCATCCGTAGCAATATAAACAAAAGTAGTATGTCCGCCGGCAATCACTGCCGTTGCTTTCCGACTACCGGCTTTACAGATTACTTCGATATATAGTTTCTCTGCAATATCTTCTTTTAGAGAAATACAGATTCGTTTCTCTGCGATAAACTGTTTACCCTCTTCCACCGCTTCTGGTGTGCAGTCTCTCAGCACTTCCAACTGATATTCCGATTTGCCGATCAACGCTCCTAAGGCAACAGCTATAGGAAGCCCGACCATATCCGTTCCCGGAATACCGACTCCCATCGCATTCTTCAGTATATTCGCACTCAATAATACTTCTATTTTCTCCGGTTTCATGTTGAGAGTTTCGGCAGCTTTAGCCACACAAAGTGCTACCGCAATGGGCTCCGTACATCCTATCGCCGGAATCACTTCTTTTCTGATCAAGTCTATTATTTGCTTTCTTTCCGATTCAATCATAACCTATAAGGCTTTAGTTTCCACAAAAGTAGAAAATTCTTTTTTATCAAACATCCATTAGTGAACAAATAAAATTGCATATTGTTATAAAATCCCCCAAGAACCGAACTTTAACAGTTAGAATAATAGAAAAATGAAAGCAAAACACGTTATTGCTTATTTACTGCTAGCCATTTTCTCTTCTTCTTGCATCCGCGAAGAAGCTCCCAATGCAGAGGCAGATATATTGAGTTGCAGATTGCCGGGAGCAGTCATGACAACAAGCCCGATCATCACTAATAACTCCATTAACATATTCGTAGCACCGGGAACAGACATTTCATCCCTTGCACCGGAATTTACGTTAACTCCGGGAGCTACCATCGATCCTCCCAGTGGAAGTACAAGAGATTTTCATTCGCCCCAGCCATATACTGTTACGGCTGCTGACGGCTTTTGGAAGAAGAAGTACACTGTGGCCGTCATTGATACAGAGCTTGCTACCATTTATAATTTTGAAGATACGCTCGGCGGGCAGAAATATTATATTTTTGTAGAACGGGAAGGAGAAAGAGTAGTGATGGAATGGGCAAGCGGGAGCGCCGGCTATGCGATGACCGGAGTTCCTAAAACAGCCGACGACTATCCAACCTTCCAAATTGCCAATGGAAAAAGTGGAAAATGCCTGTCCTTAGTAACTCGCAGCACCGGATTCTTTGGTAGCATAATGGGAATGCCTATCGCTGCCGGAAATTTGTTCATCGGTTCCTTCGATGTAGGAAATGCCATGAGTAACCCACTGAAAGCGACTAAATTCGGGCTTCCTTTCCGGCATGTTCCTACTTATCTGGCCGGTTATTATAAATACAAAGCCGGAGATCAGTTCACAGAAGGAGGAAAACCTGTCAGTGGCAAACGTGACATATGCGATATATACGCCATCATGTACGAGACCAGTGAATCTGTACCGACCCTCGACGGAACAAATGCCTTCACCAGCCCTAACTTGATTTCAATGGCACGCATTGATGACGCTAAAGAGACAGATGAATGGACCTACTTTAAACTTCCTTTTAATATGCTAACCGGAAAATACATTGATAAAGAAAAGCTGCTGGAAGGAAAATATAATGTAGCTATCGTATTCACATCCAGTCTGGAAGGCGATCATTTTAATGGAGCTATCGGAAGTACGCTGTTGATCGATGAGGTCGAACTCATCTATCGCTCAGAAAACTGATTTCATTCTATCCATTCTCTCATATTAGAAGAGGAGACAGAGTGACTATCTACATAATGAAATAATGAATAATTTGATAATAATAAAGATGAAAGTCCATTCCTACATATTCAGTTTACTTGCCTGCATAAGCATAGCCCTTCCCGGCTATTCGCAGGTTGACAGAAATGAAACGCTTATCCGCTCCGCTCTTCATGGGCTGGAGTATGAAATCAAAGCAGGGTTCAGCATTGGCGGCACGGCTCCGCTCCCCCTACCTGTGGAAATCCGTTCGGTTGACGGCTATAACCCGACGCTGGCTATCAGCATTGGAGGAGAAGTGACCAAGTGGTTTGCCGTTCAAAACAAACTGGGAGTAATTGTCGGATTACGGTTGGAAAATAAAGCCATGACAACAGAAGCCACCGTAAAAAACTATAATATGGAAATTCTGGGACAAGGAGGAGAAAGAATCAGCGGTGTCTGGACAGGAGGAGTAAAAACCAAAGTCCACACTTCCGGACTGACAATTCCTCTAATGGCTACTTACAAGTTGAGCAACCGTTGGAATATTAAAGCCGGACCTTATTTTTCGTATCTGCTTTCAAGAGAGTTTTCGGGACACGTATATGAAGGATATTTGCGTGAAGGTGACCCGGTAGGCCCCAAAGTAGAATTTACGGATGGTAAAATCGCAACTTATGACTTCTCGGACGACCTGAGACATTTTCAGTGGGGAATGCAAGTAGGAGTCGGATGGAGAGCATTTAAACATCTGAATATATATGCAGACCTCACATGGGGATTGAATGATATCTTCAAGAATGATTTCCAGACAATAACCTTTGCCATGTATCCGATCTATTTAAATATCGGCTTCGGATATGCTTTCTAAATAATAAAAAAGCCAGGCACGGAATTACGCGGATTAACACGTTTTTTAGTTACTCAATTCTTAAAACTGTGAAATCCGCGTAATTCATACCTACAATCTTATTTGAACCCCTGCCGGATCAGTCCTTACCGGATTCTTCTACCTGCTTCACACCGAAGAAAGTAACTTTCACGGTTTGCTGTAACGCAGGCACTTTTACCTGAATATTCATCGAAGCATCTCCATTTTGAACCGTCCCTTCTATCGTAGTAGCGCAGGTCCCCAAACTAGCAGCATCTCCCTGAAAAATCAAGTCCTGCTGTCCTGTAAACGTTGAAACGTCAGTTGCCTTTTTCACCGTACACTTATCTATTACGATATCACCGAACTTCAAGATGTTTCCGTTTATAAACAGTTCAAAATCCTTCAGTTCCATCTTCACTTCCGTATTGCTGACCTGCGAGAAAGTGATGAATTTGGGAAGTCCGTCAGCAATCACTATTTCCTGGCCAGAGCCATCCGGTATCATTGAAATATCAAGATTACCCCAATATGTCCCTACCACATCGGGAGCAGTTATTACCGCCTCTTCTTCCGGAGGAGTCGTTTCATCATTGACCGTATTATCATCATCGCTGCTACAAGCCGCCAAAAGAGAGACAGAGCATACCAATGCCCACAAATACAATAGATTCTTTTTCATAAATTTCCGGTTTAGTTAGTAAATAATCGTCATTTATAAACTAAAAAGAGGAAAAAAGGTTCAATTTGCTTCCTTTTCCGAAGATATTTTGAATTCACAACCTTCTTATCGAAAACTTTGTTATATTTGCATAGAGTAATTTTAAAAAAGCCACAACTATGTTTAATTCATTTGGCAACATCTTTCGACTCACCAGCTTTGGCGAGTCTCATGGAAAAGGAGTTGGGGGAGTAATTGACGGATTTCCTTCCGGAATAACGATTGACGAAGAATTTGTACAACAAGAACTAAATCGACGCCGCCCGGGACAATCCATCCTCACCACAGCACGCAAAGAAGCGGATAAAGTGGAGTTTCTTTCAGGCATCTTCGAAGGTAAATCAACCGGATGCCCTATCGGATTTATCGTATGGAATGAGAATCAGCATTCCAATGACTACAATAACCTGAAAGAGGTATATCGCCCTTCACACGCGGATTATACCTATAAAGTAAAGTATGGTATCCGTGACCATCGCGGTGGCGGACGTTCATCCGCCCGTGAAACGATCTCACGCGTAGTAGCCGGTGCATTGGCTAAATTAGCCCTTCGCCAGTTAGGAATCAGCATCACAGCCTACACATCGCAAGTAGGTGCCATCAAATTGGAAGGCACTTATTCCGATTATGATCTCGACTTGATAGAAACAAACGACGTACGCTGTCCGGACCCTGAAAAGGCGAAAGAAATGGCAGACCTTATATACAAGGTAAAAGGCGAAGGCGACACTATCGGAGGTACGCTGACTTGTGTCATCAAAGGATGCCCTATCGGACTGGGTCAACCTGTATTCGGCAAGCTTCACGCAGCTCTGGGCAATGCCATGTTAAGTATCAATGCCGCCAAAGCCTTCGAATATGGAGAAGGATTCAAGGGATTGAAGATGAAAGGTTCCGAACAGAACGACGTTTTCTACAATAATAACGGACGAATAGAAACGCATACCAACCACTCCGGAGGTATTCAGGGGGGAATCAGTAACGGACAGGATATTTACTTCCGTGTGGTATTCAAACCGATAGCTACCTTATTGATGGAACAGGAAACGGTGAATATTGACGGTGTAGATACCACGCTGAAAGCCCGCGGACGTCATGACGCCTGTGTACTGCCACGTGCCGTGCCTATCGTAGAAGCAATGGCTGCCATGACCATACTTGATTATTATCTGTTGGATAAAACAACGCAGCTTTAAATCTCATTCTTATGAACGAAATTCAAAAATACATCGCAGCGAACGAACCGAAAATAATGGAGGACTTGTTCAGCCTCATCCGTATCCCCAGTATCAGTGCCTTGCCGGAACATCACGATGATATGCTTGCATGTGCACAACGCTGGGCACAACTATTGCTCGAAGCCGGAGCAGACGAAGCATTGGTAATGCCTTCCAAAGGTAATCCGATTGTTTTCGCGCAAAAGATCGTGGACCCCAATGCCAAAACGGTATTAGTCTACGCCCATTACGACGTAATGCCTGCCGAGCCGTTGGAATTATGGAAAAGCCAGCCATTCGAGCCCGAAATACGGGACGGGTACATTTGGGCGCGCGGCGCGGACGATGACAAGGGACAATCCTTTATTCAGGTCAAAGCCTTTGAATATCTCGCCAAGAACGAACTTCTAAGAAACAACGTCAAGTTTATCTTCGAAGGAGAAGAAGAAATCGGTTCGCCCAGTCTGGAAGCTTTCTGTGAAGAGCATAAAGAGCTATTGAAAGCAGACGTCATTCTGGTTTCGGATACCAGTATGCTGGGTGCCGAACTTCCGTCACTAACCACTGGCCTGCGTGGTCTGGCTTACTGGGAAATAGAAGTAACCGGTCCGAACCGTGACTTACATTCGGGACACTTCGGAGGAGCAGTAGCCAATCCGATCAATGTGCTTTGCGAAATAATCAGTAAAGTGACAGATAAAGACGGAAGAATAACCGTTCCCGGATTCTACGATGACGTAGAAGAGGTACCGCAAGCAGAAAGAGAGATGATCGCTCATATTCCTTTCGATGAAAAGAAATACAAAGAAGCGATCGGAGTAAAAGAACTCTTTGGAGAAAAGGGATACAGCACACTGGAACGCAACAGTTGCCGCCCGTCTTTCGATGTATGCGGCATTTGGGGAGGATATACAGGTGAAGGTTCCAAAACAGTCCTTCCTTCAAAAGCATATGCGAAAGTTTCCTGCCGACTGGTTGCACATCAGGATCATCACAAGATTTCGCAGATATTTGCAGATTACATCGCGCATATTGCTCCTGATACCGTACAGGTAAAAGTAACTCCGATGCACGGAGGACAGGGGTATGTTTGCCCAATCTCCCTCCCAGCTTATCAAGCTGCGGAAAAAGGTTTCGAAATAGCTTTCGGTAAAAAGCCACTGGCAGTGCGCCGTGGTGGAAGCATTCCTATCATCTCAACATTTGAACAAGTATTGGGTACTAAAACGGTACTGATGGGATTCGGGCTTGAATCAGATGCGATCCATTCACCGAATGAGAACTTCTCGCTGGACATTTTCCGAAAAGGAATTGAGGCAGTGGTTGAGTTCCATCAAGAATATGCGAAAAAATAAATAAGCCGCAAAGGTGTAAAATAAAAGAACGGTAGACAGGTTGATGATCTCATCACTTCTCTACCGTTCTTTTTATTCAGAAAAAGGTATTTATTCAGAAAAAATCCAAGTTACTTCTATTTGAGTTAAAAAAGCCTGCGAATGGAATAAAATAAGACGTATTATTTGCTTTTCAAAATGCCTTTCGTTATTTTTGTATATAAGATTCATTAAAGTAAAGGAGGGCAAATGCGTATGAAACAAAAAGTTAGCATATCATCGCTTCCAATTCATTGGGGAATCCTCATTCTGCTGATTTTTATTCCGCAGCTACTCTCCGCACAAGAAAATAATGACAGTATACGCATAGCCCGTGACAGTGTATCAATGGAGCCAGAAAGCGTGTTACAACGTTCTACACTTGAAATTTTTCCAGAAAAGAGCACTACATATTCTTTATATCCAGCCAGACAGTCAGAACATATGCCCCGTTTTTCACTGAAAAGAGACATTAGCCTGCCTTATCAGACTAATCCTTCCCTTCTTTTCAGAGGTGATTACCGCACAGACGGGATATTGCATCAATTCGCCCACGGGGCAGTGTTCGGCTCCGGGAGTCAGACAAGCATGGCAGGTATCGGGCGTTTCAATAATGCTTCGCTAGGTTATCAGCACATTTTCAATGAACAATTTGAGTTGCAGGTCCGTGCTAATGCGATGAAGATCAATATGTCCCACATCACCGGACAGGCTTTCAGTACTTCGGGCGCCTTTCTTTATCATCCTTCCGATCGTGTCACTTTCAAAGTGTTCGGTTCATACGACATCGGAAACTCTTATGGCATGAGTACCCATAGCTACGGCGCTACCATGTCCGTTGATATGTCCGACCGTTTTGGAATGGAAATGGGAGTACAGCGATATTACGATGCAATGAGCGGACGTTGGGAAACGGTTCCTGTCATGATCCCCTACTATCATTTCAACAAGTTCACATTGGGTCTGGATGTAGGCGGCATACTATACGAGATTCTCCGTGATGTCGTCTTTGATAAAAACAGAGGTATAGGCGGTCCGACGATCGGACCACCCCGCATGCATATACCTATACGGTAAAATCGCTATCGCCAACTTATTTCAGATAATCATTCACATCCAGCAATTTATATTCGGGCGAACATTCAAACAAGTAGTTCAAAAGATTCATATGTGCCGCACCAAAGATCACAAGTATCCGCCTGGCTGATTTTGGCGTACGCTGGATATTCCGGAATATTCTCAGGTTGCGGTTGAACCATCTTCCTGATTCAAAATCGGTTCCTGTATAATCTCCCTTGTCAGATTCATACTTAAAGTGTCCGATAAGATAGTTACCCAAGTCCTTTTTAATATGTTCGGGGTCATTAAGATGTATCAGTTGGGGAAGTATTCCTTTTTGCTTGAATATGGGCTGGTCTTCGAAATATAAAGAAGAGTCGGGAGAATGCACAAAACTCTCTTCAAAATCCTGATATTGTTTCGTGCTATCGTCTTCCAGTAATTCTTCGATACGAGCAGTCTGTGTTCCCCGTGCATCTGCACAATAAATCTTTGCATGACACAATTTTGCTATCCTGAAACCAAGCTGTTGCACTTCACTTTTCGAAAGTTTATGTTTTCCGGCAAGGTATGCCTTAAAAAGATTATCAACCTTTGGCTGTCCGGTTACAGGATGCTCAATGACAATTGCATCCGGCCTGAACTTCGCCAGTTTATTCGCTATTAACTCTATTTCTTTCTGATAAACAGGCGATAATACATCAATCTGATCCTCTTCGGATATTTGCTGCATATCGAGGTTCGGAAAGTCAAAGTGAAAGACTCCCAGTGTCAGAACTTCTGTTTGCTGAGCATATCCTTTCAGGTAAAATATGCACGCCATGATAAAAAACAATGTAACTTTATTCATTGTATTTGTTTATATGTTTGATGCTCAAAGTTAATAAACTTTTTTCAAACAACAGACATTAAGCTAATTTAAGTATAATCATTGCAGTCATTTTCATTTTATGTCGTCAAAAAGAAAAAGAAGCAGCATGATAAAAGAATACGCAAAACAAATGGTAAGCCTTCTCTTTCTATTGTCAGGGATTGCATTATCAAGTTCGGCACAAAAGCAGCAAGTATGGAAGCCGTTTTATGACAAATGCCGGCGGGAAAAAAGTATCATTGATGCCATTCCCACTGAGCTGGAAAAAGCCTTGCATTGGTCGCCTACTATAAATAAGGAACAAAAAGCCGTCATACGCTATATTTTATGGAATATGATCTATGTAGAAGGAAACAGCATAAATATGGGAGAAAATAACGACGTTCCTGTTACTGTAGGCTCTTTCTTTATCAATCGATATGAGGTCAGCCAAGATGAATGGTATGTGATTATGGGAAACAACCCTTCCAATCAGCACAAACGCGATTTTCCGGTAGACCAGATCAACTGGTATGATGCCCGTCGCTTCACTCAAAGGCTATCCGAACTGAGCGGGTTACCCTTCCGGCTACCCTTCGAAGCGGAATGGGAATATGCGGCACGTGGAGGACTGAATACAAAGAATTTTATCTATTCCGGCAGCAATAATCCGGAACAGGTAGCCTGGTTTAGAGAAAAATATAATAATAACTATGTATCCAAAGAGACAGGAAGAAAAGAGCCAAATGAACTTGGACTTTATGACATGAGCGGGAATGTATATGAATGGTGCATGGACTGGTACGATAAAAAAGTTCCTTTTACCGGAAACATCGATCCCGATTTAGGTGGAAAGGACATGCATAAGGTTTTGCGAGGAGGCAGCTATTACACTATTGAGAAATATTGCAAAATAACCAATCGCTATGGAGTAAATCCGCAACGATGGGATATTGACTATGGATTACGGCTAGTAATCCCCTCTCCGGTACAGTAAATCAAAGTAAAATACCCACGAGCACCTTTGAAAGAATACTCCCAAAAGAATCTTTCAGGCTGGCTTAGCAACAATTCTTCTTTTATTTGCTTTTCTTTATTCGTCCCACAATTGTTTTCCTTTCGTTCCACAGCTATGGAACGAAGCGGAAACAGTTGTGGAACTAAAAGACAACAACTGTGGAACGAATAAGAATCAGTATAAAAAAAACTAAAATATGCGATAAAGGAAAGTTTTACTCAAAGCTCTTCCGATACGTACATCCATTCCTCCATTCCGAACATCCGTAAGCCGTCTTTCCTTTAATGACAGTGCCTTTGCCACAAAGCGGACAAGGCTGACCGACCAAAGCATCAGTATGGTCAGGTGCAGAAGAAGCAGTAGCAGCAGCCGGTGCAGGGACAGAAGGCGATTTACCCGTTTCTTTCGATTCAGTTTTCGGCTTCTTCTCTTTGGGAGCGCTTGCCTTACGCTCGCGCTTTTTAGGTTCTTTCTTTGCTTTTTCTTCTGTCTGGGCAACCGCTTCCTGAATAGTAATACGCCGGTTTGTATTGTCAGAAAGTACGCTCATCACAATTTCCGACACCATTTGCTTCAGTTCTTCCAAAAACTGGCGGGCATCGTATGTTTTCTTTTCGATCTCACGTAATTTCTTTTCCCAGATACCGGTCAGTTCCGCTGATTTCAACAGTTCTTCGTGAATAATCTGCACCAGCTCTACTCCTGTAGGGGTAGCTATCAGGTTCTTTCTTTCCTTGCGGATATAGTTTCGCTTGAACAACGTCTCGATAATGGCGGCACGGGTAGACGGGCGACCGATGCCATTCTCCTTCAAAGCATCACGGAGTTCGTCATTATCTACCAACTTTCCGGCTGTCTCCATGGCACGAAGCAAGGTTGCTTCCGTGTAAGGTCTGGGCGGTTGTGTCCACTTCTCATTCAAATCCGGGACATGAGGACCGCTTTCTCCCTTCACAAAAGCAGGAAGTACATTTTCATCCTCTTCCTCTTTTTCCTCGGAAGTATCTTTCACGTCTTTAGCAAAAACAACACGCCACCCCGGTTCCAGAATCTGTTTACCGGTCACTTTAAACTCTATCTTATCCACTTCTCCCATCACGGTAGTAGTAGAAATCTTACAATCGGGATAGAACACCGCAATAAAACGACGGGCTATCAAATCATAAACACGACGCTCCATATCCGTCAGATTCTGCGCATAAACGCCTGTAGGGATAATTGCATGGTGATCTGTTACCTTCGAATTATCGAATACTTTTTTCGATTTAGGCAATGAAGCACCTGCCAGAGGAGCTGTCAGCACTTCATAATCCCGAAGGCCTTTCAATATTCCGGGACACTTGGGATAGATATCGTCACTCAGAAAAGTGGTATCGACACGCGGATAAGTGGCTACTTTCTTTTCATAAAGGGATTGAATCAGTTTCAGCGTTTCGTCGGCAGAGTAAGCAAACTTCTTATTACACTCTACCTGAAGGGAAGTCAGGTCGAACAGACGCGGAGCGTACTCCTTTCCATCTTTCTTACCGACGCTGGTGACAACAAACGGAAGATCCTTGATACGTTCTACCAAGGCTTCTCCCTCCTCCCGATTGGCAATAGGATCAATGCCGGGATTGTCTATCTTCTTCTTTCCACCGTTCTTTTCTTCTTCGGCAGCTATTTCTTCATCGCTTTTCCGGATGAGAGCAGAAAAAGTCGTATCCCGATAATTCGTTTTCAGTTCCCAGTATTGTTTCGGCTGGAAGTTAGCAATTTCCAGTTGACGATTGACAATCAATGCCAATGTAGGGGTCTGTACACGACCGATGGAAAGTACTTGTTTATTCTGACCGTATTTAATTGTGTAAAGACGGGTCGCATTCATCCCCAACAGCCAGTCCCCCATTGCACGGGAAAGTCCGGCTTCGTACAAAGACTGGAAATCCGTCTGGTCTTTCAGCTTGGCAAATCCTTCACGAATGGCTTCTTCGGTCAGTGAAGAAATCCACAAACGTTTCACCGGACAGCGGGCACCTGCCTTCTGCATCACCCAACGCTGAATCAATTCCCCTTCTTGCCCGGCATCACCGCAGTTGATAATCTCATCTGCATGCTGCATCAGTCCTTCGATAATGTGGAATTGTTTTTCGTAAGTAGGGTTATCAATCAGCTTGATACCGAAACGTGGCGGAATCATCGGTAAGCTACCCAAGTTCCATGATTTCCAGTTAGGGGTGTATTCATGCGGCTCTTTCAAGGTACAGAGATGCCCGAATGTCCAGGTCACCTGGTATCCGTTTCCCTCTATATATCCTTCTTTTCTGGTATGAGCGCCGAGTACTTCGGCTATATCACGTGCTACAGATGGCTTTTCGGCTATGCAAACTATCATTTTTTCTCTTCTTGTTTTACACTAATAGTCTACAAAGTTACACGAATATTTCTCACTGACCGCACTAAGAGGCAAAAAATATCCCGCCTCCAGTCCAAATGGACTTATAAGGCGGGATAAGAAATTAGTATTTTTCAGCGTTTATTCTTCATCCATCAGGATTTCAAGAATCTGGCAAGCAGCCTTCGCTACCGGAGTACCCGGACCGAAAATAGCAGCTACACCCGCTTTGTACAAGAAATCATAGTCCTGTGCAGGAATTACACCACCAGCGATTACTACGATATCTTCACGGCCCAGTTTCTTCAGTTCTTCCATGATCTGCGGAATCAACGTCTTATGTCCGGCAGCCAATGAAGAAACACCGACTACATGGACATCATTCTCAACCGCTTCACGGGCAGCTTCCGCCGGAGTCTGGAACAATGGTCCCATGTCTACGTCGAAACCACAGTCCGCATAACCTGTTGCTACTACTTTGGCACCACGGTCGTGACCGTCTTGTCCCATCTTCGCAACCATGATACGAGGTTGACGTCCCTCTTTCTTCGCAAACTTCTCAGCCAGTTCACAAGCACGTTTGAAGTCGCTATCGTTTTTACTTTCTGATGAATACACGCCTGATATAGTTCTAATTATTGCTTTATAACGTCCTACAATCTTTTCGCAAGCATAAGAGATTTCACCCAACGTTGCACGAACACGAGCTGCTTCCACTGCCAATTCCAGCAAGTTACCTTTACCGGTCTTCACACATTCGGTAATCGCTTCCAGCGCTTTGTCTACCTCAGCTTGGTTACGCCCTTCTTTCAAACGCTTCAGATTCTCGATCTGTTCAAGACGCACCGCTGTATTATCAATCTCCAGAATATCAATCGGAGCTTCTTTTTCGAGACGATATTTGTTCACACCGACAATTGTCTGAGAACCGCTGTCGATACGAGCTTGTGTACGGGCAGCAGCTTCTTCGATACGCATCTTAGGAATACCGGTTTCAATCGCTTTCGCCATACCGCCCAGTTTTTCTACTTCCTGAATACGTTCCCAAGCTTTATGAGCCAGTTCATTCGTCAAGGCTTCTACATAGTAAGAACCACCCCACGGGTCAACGTTCTTGCAGATATAAGTTTCTTCCTGAATGTAAATCTGAGTATTACGTGCAATACGTGCAGAGAAATCGGTCGGAAGAGCGATAGCCTCATCCAATGCATTGGTATGCAATGACTGAGTATGTCCCAAAGCGGCAGCCATAGCTTCAATACAAGTACGTCCTACATTATTGAACGGATCTTGCTCTGTCAGTGACCATCCGGAAGTCTGGGAGTGAGTACGCAATGCCAGTGATTTCGGATTCTTCGGATTGAATTGTTTTACAATTTTAGCCCACAACATACGTGCTGCACGCATCTTGGCTATTTCCATGAAGTGATTTGTACCAATCGCCCAGAAGAAAGACAAACGAGGAGCGAAAGCATCGATATCGATACCTGCTGCAGTTCCGGCGCGGAGATACTCCAAACCGTCAGCCAATGTATAAGCCAACTCGATATCTGCCGTAGCACCCGCTTCCTGCATGTGATAACCGGAGATAGAAATTGAATTGAACTTAGGCATCTTCTGTGAAGTATATTCGAAAATATCGGAAATGATCTTCATAGAGAATGCAGGCGGATAGATATAAGTATTACGCACCATGAACTCTTTCAAAATGTCGTTCTGGATAGTACCTGCCATTTCTTCCAACTTGGCACCTTGTTCCAGACCGGCATTGATATAGAATGCCATAATCGGAAGTACCGCACCATTCATAGTCATAGACACTGACATCTTGTTCAAAGGAATACCATCGAACAAGACTTTCATGTTTTCGAGCGAACAGATAGAAACACCGGCTTTACCAACGTCACCCACTACACGTTCGTGATCGGGGTCATAGCCGCGGTGAGTAGCCAAGTCGAATGCTACTGACAAACCTTTCTGCCCGGAAGCCAGGTTACGGCGATAGAAAGCATTGGATTCTTCAGCTGTAGAGAATCCGGCATATTGGCGGATGGTCCAGGGGCGAAGAGTGTACATTACCGAATACGGACCACGCAGATAAGGAGGAAGTCCGGCAGCATAGCCGAGATGTTCCATACCTTCGAGGTCTTCTTTTGTATAAACAGGCTTCACTTCAATGTGTTCCGGTGTATTCCATTCTGCGGAAATTCCGTTAGCCTTTTGCCATTCAGCACCGTTAGCAGGCTGAAATGCAGCATATATATCTAAGTTTTTAAAATCTTTTCTCATCTTACTTCAATAGTTTGGCGTTAAACTCTTTCAAGGTATCCAGTACGTTGACACGAACATGGATGAAGTTCTCGATACCTGCTGCCTTAAGTTCGTCCATACAGGCAGGAGCACCTGCTACAATAAACATAGCACGACCATTCAATGCTTTGAATGCAGGTATTGCATATTCAGCATATTCATCATCACTTGAACAGATGACAACAATGTCGGCTTTAGCAGCCATAGCAGCTTCTACCCCGGCTTCAACTGTTTCGAATCCGAGATTATCGACAACTTCATAACCGGCACAAGCCAGGAAGTTGCAAGAGTATTGTGCACGTGCCTGACGCATTGCCAAATTACCGATAGTCAGCATAAACGCTTTCGGACGCTTACCGGATGCTTCCGTTTCAAGACGCAACGCTTCAAATTCGCTGGCAGCACGGTCGAACACCAATGTATCCACATCTTTCTCGCAAGTATGGTCTTTACCTCCACAGCAACATTTTGCTTCTACCGGTTTCTTGTCACCTGCCTTTTCATTGAAGTTAGGGAACTGGTTGGTACCCAGCAACACTTCACGGCGCTGGGCAACTGCTTTATGACGGGCTTTATTGCTTTCATTCACAGCAGCCTGAACCGTACCGGCTTTCAACGCCGCATAGAAACCACCGGCTTCTTCTACAGCAAGGAAGAGCTCCCATGCTTGCTTAGCAATAGACACTGTCAGATTTTCGATATAATAAGAACCGGCAGCCGGATCAATCACCTTATCGAAATGAGATTCTTCTTTCAACAACAGTTGTTGATTGCGTGCAAGACGTTCTGAAAACTCATCCGGAGTTGAATATGCTTTATCAAACGGAACAACTGTCATAGAGTCTACACCACCTAATGCAGCACTCATCGCTTCTGTCTGTGTACGAAGCAAGTTCACATGAGCATCAAACAAGGTAAGGTTGAAAGTAGAGGTTTCGGCATGAACAGCCATCTTCGCAGCACAACGGCATTCTCCGTTAGCACCTTTATTATCACAATCGCGCAGACATTCCGGGTTGTAAGAAGCTACGATATTAGCCCACAACATACGAGCCGCACGGAATTTCGCAATTTCGAGGAAGTAATTGGAACTGATACCGAAATTGAATTTGATTTTCTTTGCTACTACGGCAGAAGGAATCCCGGCATCCGTCAATTGATTCATGTATTCATTACCCCAAGCCAGCGCATAACCCAGTTCCTGAGAAATGTAAGCTCCTGCGTTGTTCAGTGAGATTGCATTTACATTCAGTACCCGATAGAAAGGAAGTGGTTGGATAGCTTCGATCAGGGCTTTGGCTGTTTGAATCATATCCCCCTTTTCTTTACCACGGGTCAACATCTTGTTAAAGAAGTCATAATTGATAGAGCCTTTCAGCTTTTTCACATCATAATCCTTCTTCTGGAAATAAGCTACCAGCAGATTAGCCAACTCAACAACGTGTCCCTGACAGGTAGAGAAGTTAAGTTCTACACACTCAGCTTGAATATCATTCAACAGTGTTTCAATGTATTCTGCATTGAGTTCTTTTGCTTTTACATGGAAAGAAAGCGAATCAATTCCTTTGTTGAGGATATCCAACGCTTTCGCATTGGCTTCCTTCGGACATTCTACCTTGATTTCCTGACGAACCAGCCACTCATTATTGTTTTTCTTGGTACCTCTCAGATAGGGAAATTCTCCGGGAAGCGCGTCTGTTGTCTTTAAACCTTCCAGATCTTCCATCCGGTAGAAAGGTTTCACTTTGAATCCTTCGTTTGTTTTCCAAACGAGTTTCTTCTCAAAATCAGCACCTTTCAAGTCGGCTGTAACCTTCTCCATCCATTGCTCGGTGGAGACAGGAGAAAAGTCTGAGAAGAGTTTTTCTTTTTTGTCTGCCATAGTTTATCTAAAATTAAAACAAGAATTAATATTGTCTTTATTTTTATGTATCTCTTTCCAAATGTCCGTCGTTAGACCTGCAAATATAACTAATTAGTTAAAACAAAGCTCTTTTTTAGAGAAAATTCGCACTGTACACTTGCACAATGTCGGACATTTGCCCGGGAAAATAAAAGACGGGAAATATTTGATTAGCTCCAATGTTATGAGTAATTTTGCACCCGTTTTTAGAAGAACATTATAAAAACTACTAATATTTATGGATTGGTTACAAAGTTTATTGTGGGACCCCAGTTCCGTGGCACATATCGTGTTCCTCTACGCCTTCGTAGTGGCAGCCGGTGTATATCTCGGTAAAATAAAGATATTCGGAGTATCTCTGGGGGTTACATTTGTTTTGTTTGCCGGCATCCTAATGGGACATTTCGGCTTCACAGCCGATACACACATCCTACATTTCATCCGCGAGTTCGGGTTGATCTTGTTCGTATTCTGTATCGGTCTTCAGGTGGGGCCATCGTTCTTCTCTTCTTTCAAGAAAGGGGGAATGACGCTGAACCTGTTGGCTGTAGGCATCGTAGTGTTAAATATTGCCGTTGCACTGGGACTCTATTACCTTTGGGACGGTCGTGTAGAATTGCCGATGATGGTAGGTATCCTCTACGGAGCTGTGACGAACACTCCGGGACTTGGTGCTGCCAACGAAGCACTGAATCAGCTGAGCTATAACGGACCACAGATTGCACTGGGTTATGCTTGCGCTTACCCGCTTGGTGTGGTAGGTATCATTGGTTCTATCATCGCCATCCGCTACATTTTCCGTGTCAACATGACGAAAGAGGAAGAGAGTCTGAAAGCTCAAAGCGGAGATGCACATCACAAACCTCACATGATGAGCCTCGAAGTACGCAATGAATCTATCAGCGGAAAGACACTAATTGAAATCAAAGAATTTCTGGGACGTAATTTTGTTTGTTCGCGTATTCGTCACGAGGGACATGTAAGTATTCCGAATCATGAAACCATATTCAATGTGGGCGACCAGTTGTTTATCGTCTGCTCGGAAGAAGATGCTCCCGCAATTACCGTATTCATCGGTAAAGAAGTGGAACTGGACTGGGAAAAACAAGACCTTCCGATGGTTTCACGCCGTATCCTGGTTACCAAACCGGAAATTAACGGCAAGACTTTGGGATCTATGCACTTCCGCAGCATGTATGGCGTAAACGTTACCCGTGTCAACCGTTCGGGTATGGACCTGTTCGCTGATCCTAATCTGATATTGCAGGTGGGTGACCGCGTCATGGTAGTAGGCCAACAAGATGCTGTAGACCGTGTAGCAGGTGTACTAGGTAATCAGTTGAAACGTCTGGATACACCGAATATCGTTACTATCTTTGTCGGTATCTTCTTAGGTATCCTTTTGGGTAGTCTCCCGATCGCATTCCCCGGTATGCCGACGCCTCTAAAGCTAGGTTTGGCAGGCGGTCCGTTGGTAGTAGCCATTCTGATCGGACGTTTCGGTCATAAGCTGCATCTGGTGACTTATACCACAATGAGTGCCAACCTGATGCTTCGTGAAATCGGTATTGTACTCTTCCTTGCCAGCGTCGGTATAGATGCCGGTGCCAATTTCGTGCAAACGGTGGTCGAAGGAGACGGATTATTATATGTAGGCTGTGGATTCCTGATTACGGTGATCCCATTGCTTATTATCGGTTCTATCGCCAGATTATATTATAAGGTGAACTACTTCACCCTGATGGGATTGATAGCCGGTAGTAACACTGACCCTCCTGCATTAGCTTATGCCAACCAGACAACATCCGGCGACGCTCCTGCAGTAGGATATTCTACCGTTTATCCGTTGTCCATGTTCCTCCGTATTCTGACGGGACAAATGATCTTACTGGCAATGATGTAAATCGAGCTCAGCTCTTATCAATAATAAAGCCGGCCAAATTCTTCGATGAATTCAGCCGGCTTTCTTTTTATCTCTTCTTTTTTACTTTTGTATTTCTTTCCAATCAAAATCTAAGTTGCAGTTTTTTCGCCACAAACTCTTCTATAAACCGCACAGTTTCTTCAATTCCCAATGAAGAAGAATCAATGCACAAATGATAAGTGGCAGCTGCTCCCCATGTCTTATAACTATAATAATTATAATATTCAGAACGTCTTTTATCCGCTTTCTCTATCATTTCTTCCGCTGCTTCTTCGTCAATATGATGCATCTGACACAACCGTGCGATACGGTCATCTTTCGAAGCTGAAATAAAGACATTTGCACAACGGGGATGCTCCCGCAAAATATAGTCGGCACATCGTCCGACAAACACACAGGATTTCTCCGCTGCCAGACGACGGATTACATCGCTCTGTACCTTGAATAAGGCATCGTTGCTCAGACAGTTGGTACAAGGCATCGCCCCTTCACTGATAAAAGGAAAACGCATACCGAACAGCCCGCCAATAATACCTTGCGAAGCTTTCTCATCTGCCTTTTCAAAGAACTCTTTGCATAATCCGCTCTCTTCAGAAGCCAGATTGATCAGTTCTTTATCATAAAAGTCGATACCCAAACGGGCTGCCAACTTTTCTCCTATTTCTTTTCCGCCACTACCTAACTGGCGACCGATATTGATAACATAATTACCGCTCATAGTACATTTTGTTTTATGGTTCTGTAGCAAACATACGACTTTTTTCTAATATATCATAAAGCAACGGCATATTAATATGCTTTCTCACATGTTCTGCCAATTTATCATACTGCTCTTCCTTAAACGCCGTATAGTCAAATGTCTGTTGCCCAAGTTTACCGATATAGGGAGCAAGCAGAAAATCAATAAATGGCTGATTATCCAATATTCCATGAATGTAAGTCCCCAAACATTTCTTCTGTTTATCCTGATAACCCTCCTCGCGTCCATCTGCCAATTGATTGAATGGTGATGGTGGAGAACCTTCAGCAGGCACAGTCCTCCCCATATGTATTTCATAGCCTTTGCAAAGAGCTTCTGTCCCGTCAAAAGTAAATTCCACCTGCCGGGTTACTTTATCTCCCTGCATAGTGGTAATCACAGGAAGCAGCCCCAGTCCCGGCAGCATTCTGACATTTCCTTCCACTCCTTCCGGATCACGCACTTCCAATCCCATCATCTGATAGCCTCCGCAAATCCCCATAACCGTCGCTCCTTCCTGCGACGCTTTCAAGATAGCCTGTGCCACGCCATTCCGACGTAATTCATAAAGGTCATCCAATGTATTTTTACTTCCGGGCAATAAGATGATATCCGCTTTCGTGATGTCATCTACATTATTAGTATAATACAAATGTACCCGTTCGTCCCGTTCCAGCACATTGAAATCTGTAAAGTTGGACAGATGTCTTAACAAGATGACGGCAACATTAATTTTACCGGCTGCCGCTTCCCTATTCTTACTCTCAAGCATGACGGAATCTTCTTCTTCGATATAGATTCCTCTGTAGTAAGGGACTACTCCTAACACAGGAACCTTACAAAGGTCTTCTATCATCCGGATACCTTCTTCAAATAAGCGGATATCTCCTCTGAATTTATTAATGATAATCCCTTTAATCAGTGAACGTTCTTCGGGAGTCTGCAACAGGATAGAACCATAAACACTGGCAAAAACACCTCCACGATCAATGTCGGCTACCAAAAAGACGTCTGCCCCTGCATGCATCGCCATTGGCATATTGACCAGATCACAATCCCGAAGATTGATTTCTGAAATACTTCCGGCACCCTCCATGACAATGGGATTGTATTGGTTCGCCAATCGGTCATACGCGTCATTCACCACTTTACGCAGTTCCTTGCGTCCCTCCTTCTGGAAAAACTCATATGCGCTCCGGTCACCAACCGGTTTACCGCACAGCACAACCTGGGCTGTCTGTTCCGTACTGGGTTTCAATAACAGCGGATTCATATCTACATGACACGACAGTCCGGCTGCTTCCGCCTGTACGGCTTGCGCCCGCCCTATTTCCAGTCCTTCCGGAGTAACGTAGGAATTCAATGCCATATTCTGCGCCTTGAACGGTGCAGGAGTATAACCGTCTTGTTTCAGAATGCGGCAAAAAGCCGCAGCCAATACACTTTTACCTACATCGCTCCCTGTTCCGGCAAGCATAAAAGAGTTGAGTTTCTTCTTTTCCATCTCTACATATCTAAAAATAAATCTCTATCGTTTTGAGGATATTACAAAGATACCACAAAACAATAGAGATTTTAATTCCAGTATAATCTTTTAATATTTTGTATCTAATAAGAAAACAGCATTATCAAATACACTTACTTCTTTCCCCATTTAGGCGTGATGCCAATAAAGAATTCAAAGTTAATTCCCGGCATCGGACGAGACAATACCGAGAGATATTCTTCGTTAAACAAGTTATTGACTGTTCCTTTCAATGACAAATCCGCCCAACGGAGTGAAAATCCTTTCTCAAGAGTCACATTGCTCATCAGGTAATGAGGGAGATGCCCCGTCAATGTTTTTTTATTACTTGTCATGGTATAGCGTTCACTATAATAGCACCACTTATACAACAAGCTCCAACTACGATAAGACAGTCTGCCTGACAACGTAGCCGAATATTCCGGTACATACGGCAGCTGCTTTCCCAATGACTGATCAGCCGAACTCATCGGTTCACCTTCATTAATCGAAGGGGTCCAGGCAAAAGTAGAATGTACTCCCAATTTCCAGTTCTTAGCCAACCGTAATGCGAGATCCGCCTCCGTTTCTATACCATAAGCGTGCACTTCTTTGATATTAAGAGGAGAATAATACCCTTTAAAATTGGGTAACCAAATAATCCAGTCATTGACATGTTGATCAAACCACGAAGCTGAACCGGACAAGGTGTAAACATTATCCTTACCCACAGCAAATGACAATCCGGCTTCATAAGTAAACCCGCTCTCACGCTTTAAATCCGTATTCCCTCCCGGCAGGAAATAAAGGTCGTTTAACGTAGGAAAACGATAATTGCGTGTTATGGAGGCTTTAGCTGTTATATTCCCTTTTTTCGACAGAACATAATCGACGAAAAAAGCAGGAATAATCGGCGACCAATTATCACCGTACATTTCTTCCCTCAATACCACTGACATCCCCAAGCGTTCTATCGGACGCCATTTTGCCGATACAGTACCGGAAAGTTCTACACGTGCCTTATCATAACCGACCACCGCCCGATTGCCAACCAGGGTAATGATATTTTTATCCGAACTTTTCACAAAATGCTGATGTGCCGACAGCCCGGCGGTAAAAAGTAACTTTTCCGTTAAAAAATACTCGCCATCCACTTGCCCGTAAAGAGTATTGATTTTACTTCTCGAACGGGTCATGGAAGCCATATCTCCATTCCCTTTATCATTTTTATAATCATACGCCATCCATGTATAGATATAACCGGCTTTCGTCCCCAACTTCCAGTTTTCGCGTGTATGATCCCACGACAGAACACTGCGCAATGTATGCTCCCGCTGACGATTCTCAAAACGAGTTCCGTCACTCTGGTCGCTCGTCAACCGTCCCAATTCCCGGTTAGAGTTAATATACCATGCATTCAGTCCGAAACGGTCACCCTTACCTGTGTTGTAGTACGCCTCTTGCAAAAGATGTAAGTCCTTAAATGACGCATTATTATTACGTTCGACCGGATAATATTGTGAAATAATCGTATAATTATCATCATAGATATTCTCTTTCTTATCGCGGTTGCGGAACTTAAAATCATTAGGTGAAGACTGATAGACCGCACGGGTCGATACCTGCCAATGCTTGTCTCCATACGTCAGACGTAGAAACTCGTCAAACGTCCGATAGGAACCAACTCCCTGAACATATTGCATACCAAATCCTTGTTGATCGGCAGGTATAGTAGAAAGTTGTACCAAACCACCTAAACCACCGCCCACCATATTGACAGATGAAGTGCCATGCAACAGAGAAGCATCGTCTATGAAGTAAGATGGAATTGTAGAAAAGTCGGTCATACCCAGCATCGGGCTATTTATTCTCATTCCATTCCATGTCACCTGCGTATGTGAAGCCGATGTTCCACGAAAAGAAACAGTCGAGAGCGTAGCGCGTCCGTAATTCTTCACAAAGATAGAAGAGTTGAATGTGAGCACATCAGCCATCGACAAAGCTATATTTTCTTTCAGGACAAGTGAGTCAAACACTGTTTTCTGCACGCCGATATCTTTCATTGGGCGCTTGGCCTTGATTTCAACTTCACGAAGCCGTATTCCTCTTTCCGCCCAATTTTGCTTATTTTCCGTTTGCTGTGACCGGAGAACAGTAGGCATGCCCCACATGACAGCTATAGTAAAAATGATCCATTTCGTCTTTTTTCCCATATATTTCCCTTTTGGTTATTTCCAACAAAATGCTCCGGGAATAATCCCTACATAGAATTGGTCTATTAATTTTCCTTCCTTCGTATAACGATATACAATGCCGTCTTGCTGATAATCAATGGCATCTGCCACATATACGTCACCATTTTTCGGATCGACCGTCAACCCATAATATATCGTATTACTATACTTAAGAAATGGACGCACGGGGACACGGTCAGCATCGACAGACATCTGCCATATATCTTTATTGATCCAATAAAGCATATCACCTTCCCGGTTCAGTTGCACTTCGGAAGGCCAGTCGCCAAGTTTAAATTTAAACTGTTTCTCAACCTGGAACGTCTCGGCATCGATCCGATAAAGCGACGGAGCTTCATAGCCATACGGGCTGCCTTCATAGCCCCCATCGGTTATTGTCCACATCTTATTATTTTTGTCCAGTACCAATGATGTAGGTTGTATCCCCACAGTCAGTTGATCCACCACCTTATCCGTTTCTGTATCTATCTTCAGGATACGGTTCTGATACGACCAGCAATTCACAAACACGTACTTACCATATTGCACCATTTGCTCCGTCGATCCGGACTCTGTAGTCATGTCGGGACAATCAATATATCCGGTAATCTGATAAGTCTTGGGATTGACTATAAAAATGCGGTTATCCCATATCTGCGTGACATAGGCTTTCTCGTCCGAGAGGAAATGGATATAACGTGGAGAAGTCAGCCCCGTTATACGTCCTACCTCTTTAAATGTATTAATATTGATAGCGTAAATGACGTGAGAATTATTGACCACCACCCAGCCAACGCCGTTGCGGATTGTCATCGATTGGGCTACATCACCCAGCTTCATGGCATTAGCCCGGTAGAAAATCTCATTCTCCACAGTTTTCGTTTCCGGGTCATAATAGGATAAAGTAGCATTCCCATACTGGAAATTACCTTCGTTTGTAATAAAAAGCCCTTCCCCTGTTGCGGAGAAGTCTTCCATTTTACCGTAATCCCATTCCATGCAACCGGTAAAGGCTATCAAAACAAGAAAAACGAGCAATTTTGAAATTCGATTCATTGTTACCTCCTATAATATATAAATTCATTTGTTACTACAATCGCGCTACGGACTTGATGAGGATACCATTAAACGCAAGAAAGAGTGTCCGTTTATAATCGGGCACTCCATTCTCTTTTCGATCAGCGACTATTATGGTTCTTCATACTTCCCCGCTTTCATATCTGCATAAGTAGGGTTATAGCCACATGTAGACACGCTCCATTGCGAAGTCTCCGTAAGAATATTTTTGGTAAATAACGGCGCAAACGTACTAAAATTCTTTAAGGCATTCTGATTTACTATTTTGATGCTTTCGACGCTTTCCAATGATGGGAATTCAAGTGTGGTGAGCGCCTCATTTCGATACGCATCTGTAATTCGCGTCGGTGATATTGTCAGTCCACCCTCAATCGCCCTCAACTTAGGAAACGAAAATTTTTCTATCTTAAAATCAGTTTTCGCACCAGTATTAATAGTCAAGCTACCATTGATAATAGTCAGTTCCGGATAGTTAAATTCTTCCTCATCACTAATCTGCCATGTCGACACCTTATTTTCTTCTGAAGTGAAGGCTTCCCCGATAGATTGCAACTTAGGCATTTCTACACCACATCTTAAAGACGTGACCTTCATATTCAGAGACTTGCCAACCTTCATAAGACTACCAAAAGAACACTTGGCAGCCGCCTTAGGTATTTGCTGAATAGCAAGACTCCCCCCGACTTCTGTCAAATTTGGGATATCAATGTCTTTAACTGGAGCAGCTGTCACCCCACTAATTGCAATAATCGCATCTCCTTTTATGATTTTCATCGGCAATGTGAATGCTGTGACATAATTAAAATTCCCCGATTCGAAATTACCATTGATTACAGAAAAGCCCTCAAAAGTAAAAGAAGTAATTCGCGAGGTATTATCCGGTCTAATATAAATGCTACCATTGAATGTATCGTCCGCTTTCACAGTGGCTAATTTTTCACATGTGAGCCGAAGTTCTCCTCCATTAAAGTCAATTCCTCTTAGATCAAGTTCCGTAATCCCGACACCCCCTAAGCTTAATCCTTTTACATTTTTCAGATGAGAAAGGCAAGAAAAATCGGAGACGTTCTTCACCCCCGTCAAAGTAAACACTCCATTGACTGTCTCTAAAGCAGCAAAGCCTGTCAGATCTTTTATTGTTCCACTGTTTAAATATAAATCTCCATCGACTTCTGTCATTTTTGAAAAATCAATGTTGTTAACGTTGCTGCAATTTCGGATATAGATTTCCCCGCTCTTTAGCATTTCAGGAGCCTGAATATCCGACAAAGCCGAGCATTGAGTAAATGTGAAACCACCGGAACGAACCAATTCCGGAAATACAAGCCCCGGCATCTGAGAACATTGATCAAGAGTTGTCATTCCATCGATTTCCTCCAACACAGGATAATAAATAGATGTCATGCTTTTCTGGTACTGTATTGTCATGTTTCCACCCACTTTTTTGAGCTGGGGGAAAACGATTGATTCGATATCGGAACTTTCCGTAGCAGTAGTCGAACCGATTAGCGTAAGATCATCACCTATGAAGGAGAGCATATTGACATTGACAGAGGTAAGGTTATCTGTCGTGATATTAAATGTTTCTCCGACTGATGCCAATAATGGCAGATTGATATTTTTAACCAGGGCATTACGCAAAATCAAGTCACCGGTAATTTCCTCCAATGCCGGTAATGCAATATCCTCAAGCGTTTCATTGTCCGACATTTTATAAAGAGTACCGAGCTTTATACTGCCTGCATGTTTGAGCGAGGCTAATCCTTCCAAATTTTGTCCCTTATAAGATGATTTGATAATGATAGAGTTGGTTACACTCTCCAGGTTGGAGAGCCCATCAAGATTTTCAATACCGTCACCGTTATCCGTACCAATTGTCAGGTTACCGTCGATGCTATTGATCTGTGTGGCTTTGAATTTATCAACGTCAGCCTGTGTCTCTAACACGACATTTCCGCTCTTGGAAATATCGCTATACTCATAGGTATAATGATAAACACGGCTTTCTTTGTTATCCGCCGTAGCTATAAACTGCCATTCTTCGTCCCATGCGGTGATTTCTGCCGGATCGGGGTTGATTCGGGCATTCTCACTCAACGTATACGATGCTTTCGCATTTTCGAGAGATACATTATAAGGTATGCTTACCTTGATTTTACCTTCGGTAATAGAAGCATCGTATGTCACCCCGTCTACTGTAAGTGAAAATGCGACGATATAATTATCTTTGCCGACAAAAGAGACGCCGTCATCGTCGTTACAAGCGATAAATGCCGTAGCAAAAACCGCCATCATCAATATCTTGAATAATTGTTTCATTTCTATTTCTTATTATTTTCATCTGTAAATCCGTAAACTTCTGTTGAGTTCTCACCCAGCCATCCCGCTTTAGCATTGACGCCGGTCTGCACTTTGATGAAATCAATATGCGTAAGATTCGCCGATGATCCATCCAAATTTACAGCATCCGATATCTTGAAATAATTACTGATAGACGAGGCATTGGGATTGTCTTTCGAAGGCATATCATCGCCTACATTGTCAGCATATCCCCATTCGAACGACCGATTTTCCCAGAATCCCGGTCGAGACTCTACGGTTTTAGATTTTAACCGCGTTCCATACAATGTATAAGAATCTTCCTTAATCCAGAGCGGATAATAGTAAGCCTGAGGATGATATCCCCCGAGGTAATCTACCTCTCCTACATTTCCCTGGTTATCAGCCCACTGAGTTGCCATTTTTGCACCACCGGGACGATAATAAGTCACTGCATAATCCTGAATAGTACCGTTCTTTCCATATTCAGAACCTTTCAGTTCGTACCATTCGTCATCAGGCAGTTGGTTTCCGTTTACATCCTGCATCACCCATACGATACCCGGCTCGGACGATCCTTCAAATGCGTTGCCTATGATAGAAAAGTCATAGCCGCCCTTATTTTCGATGCTATGGTCGAAACCTACGACAATATAACCTCCCCAGCCACCGAGTGAAACATAGGAAGTGGTTGCCAGTCTATTTTCCGCATAGGCGATAGCTGCCTCCTGTGTAGATTCCGTCCCGGTATATCCGGCTGTATTCGTCTCATTCACGAATTGTCCGGGTGCCGGTATAAATTCATATACCTTATTACTATTCAACGAACAACCTTCCGTGTAAGGACGCTTTTCGGATGCATCAATGCATGCAACCGGAATATCCAACGATATTTTATCCGTACCTGTCACGCTAATGTTGCGTGTGATCCGTTTCTGAGCAGCACTGTTTCCGTAAGAAAGAGCAAAGGTCAGCGTATGTTCTCCCTTCGCTTCGGGTGTATATGCATACATCAGTGAATTGGCTCCACTGATAGGTTCTCCATCCAGACTCCATTGATAATTGGCGACAGACGATATGTTAACATACGGTCGGAGATAAAGAGTACGCCCCAAAGCAACTGTTTTTACGAGGTTTTCTGTATAAAATGACGGAGCAACAATGGTTGCATCAGCCGATAATTTGTCTACTACATTGACCACTACTTCTTTCGAAGTATCGCCATCTTCATTTTTCGCATAAAGTACTAGTTTATAGGAGCCTAACTCCTGCTCGTTGAAAGTATATTCGGCAGTTGTACCTACTTCTTTCCCGTTCAGAGTCCACCGGAATATCGCTCCTTCCGCATTCTGAATGTCCGGTGTTATTTTGTGTTCGCGGCCGGCAAGCACATTCAGCCCACCGGTCGGAACAACTAATGAGATAACCGGCGGAGCGAGTTCATTCACTTCCATACGGATTTCTTCTTCGGAACTACCTTTGGGGGTATCCACCCGGATAGTCACATAATATGAACCAGATTGATTGAAAGTATAAGTCAATGAAGGGCTATCCGAAATAATCCGACCGTTATACTTCCATGAATAAACCGCAAAGTCAACATTTGAATAAGTAGGATTTACCTTGACTTCTTTTCCCACCTTAACAACGTAAACACCCGTTTCGCTGTCGAGCTCAATAAGAGGATTTTCATTTTCCTGCGTTATAACATCGTCTTTATTACAAGAAATGACAAGCGCTAATAATAGAGGGAGCAATAAATACTTTCTCACAACTGATTTTATTTAAAGATTTCAAAATTACAATGAAATGGAAAGGTTATCTAACGCACAGTATGCCGGTGTGTTCAATCCGTAATCACTCTTGTCACTACCGACAAAATTAACGACAACCATATGAACACCCGTTCCGAGATCTGTCAGGTCAACCTGATTCCAGCCGGTCCGAATTTCGCCGTGTAAGCCTGACTCTTCTTCTTTACTCTTATCGAAATTGGCAAGATAATAAGTGACTTTACCCGTAGGAGCCACAGAAGTATCGGACGATGCGAAGCCGATGAATTCAACCTTGAACCAACCTTCCTGCTCTTCGAGTGATTTGCCACCAGTCGTAAATGAATTACCATCCCGCATGACAATTTGCGAATAAGTCGTATTGCAGACATATACACTGTTGAAAGTTCCTGTTTTTACTGTTCCCTCAACCGGTGTTCCTTCTTCCACAACTGTATAGCCGGTAGCATCTGTCAGATAGATCTTTGCGCATTTGTCATAGGTAGAAAGCGGATCATTGTAAAAATCGCTATATCCGTAGGCTACAACGAACTTATCATTATCTACACCAGCTATTCCTCCGTTATATACGCTACACTGATTCAAATAGGTACCGTCAGTAATATCCGTATAATCCGAAACAGCCAAGCCGCCATTCCAATAGTCATATTGCCACGGGCGGGGTTCTTCTCCCCATTCTTGTTCGAGATAATTAACAGGAAACTGTACATACGTTCCACTGTTGCCTAATTGTACCTTGTAGCCTTCAGTGATTTGCCCCGCACCTCCGGTATAAAGATTAGCACCGTATTTATCCGAAGCGGTATAAGCTGCGGGTACATTAGCAAAATCAATAACATACGGATCGGTAGTAACCGAACGTGTTACAGCACCTGTAGAATCCACCGGGGATACGAGAAAATCATCTTCTGCATTACAACTGGCAAACAACACTGTTGCCATCAATAAGACAGCACCCATCAAGAAATTCAAATTCTTTTTCATAACTCATTCATTTAAATGAATAATATGTTAACTCTCACAAAAAAAAATCCCGTTTGTGTAAGAGTTACACAAACGGGGCTATATGAGGTACCAAATATGAATGACTTCGTATCTGACCACAACCTGATCTCAATCCCGCAGGTGTAAATCTATCCTAGTTATGGCAGGTCTTCTGACTCGTCCCAATTATCGCGCCTTCCCAGTGTCTACACCAGTGGCAAAAATACGATAATCATTAAGGGGGACTTACAGCAGCGGGTACTGTTCCGGATTCTCACCGGATTCCCTTTTCATCCTGAACGAAATAATCTTTTCAGGAACCATTACATTTGCAAAGATAAATCTTTTTTTTATGTTTTATCTTTTTTGCCGTTTATTTAACGCCTTAATCTTCCATTTTTTCGACTGAACGCCAGTTTGAATGAAGAACTATTGAAATGATGAATGAAGAATAGTTCCAAGATCAGTTCCAACCGTTGAAACACTTTGTTTCATGCCTTGAAACAATGTGTTCCAAGTAATGAAACAAAGTGTTTCATACGGTGAAACAAAGTGTTTCAAGCGCTTGAAACTTTCTGAAACACCTATCCATTTGATTAACTTGACCATAGCTACAATTTCGCTTAACCTGTTCTTTCAGTAAGTACTAAATCATTTTTCAGTCAAGAATACATGAGTCATCAGCTATTAACACCTGATTTCTCAATTATTAACGACTGACATGTCAATCATTAATAGTTGACACAACAGGCGTTAACACCCTGCAAATCAAACAATAACATTAAGAAAACCACATATTGCAAGGCGATGCAGAGTGAGAGCAACAGCTTGCTCCCACTCTGCCACCACAGTTGCTACCACAGCTGAAACGCCGATGAACAAAGCGATACAGGCAGAAAGTGAGAGCATGGGAGCAAAACCTATGTTTAATTCACTTGGAGAGGAAGCCTAAAACTAATTTAATAGAGACTTAATAATGACATATTAGAAAACAATTAATATATTTGCATCACATGTTCACAAGACAGTTACAACTAAATGTAAATAAAATGATAAAACAATCCATCTCCGCTTTCATACTGGCTTCCTTGCTATTACTGGTAAGTTGCGTATCAAACAAGAAGACTTCTCTCGAAGCATTCAATCAGGATATATATACACCGGAATATGCTTCCGGATTTAAAATATTGGGTGCAGACAACGTTCAAAGCACCCTGATACAAGTATTCAACCCGTGGCAGGGAGCCAAAGATGTAGAAATGTCTTACTTCATATCACGAAATGGCGAACAGGCACCCGCCGGATTCACAGGTCCCACCATTCCTGCCGGAGCAAAACAGATTGTATGTATGTCTTCTTCCTACATCGCCATGCTCGACGCGCTGGGACAGGCAGACCGAATTGTAGCCGTATCGGGCATCGACTACGTATCCAATCCGTATATCATTGCGCACAAAGACTCCATTAAAGACATGGGTCCGGAAATGAATTATGAACTATTGCTGGGCCTGAAACCCGACGTTGTATTGCTATACGGCATCGGAGACGCACAAACCGCTGTAACGGACAAACTGAAAGAACTCTCTATACCTTATATGTATGTAGGCGAATATCTGGAAGAATCACCGCTCGGCAAAGCCGAATGGATGGTTGCCCTGTCCGAACTGACGGACAGCCGTGAAAAAGGAATCGAAATATTCAGCGAAATTCCGAAACGCTATCAGACATTGAAAGACCTTACGGCATCGGTAGAGCAGCGCCCTACCGTAATGTTCAATACCCCCTGGAACGATAGCTGGATAATGCCTTCCACCAAAAGCTATATGGCACAACTGGTAAACGACGCAGGAGCAGACTATATATATAAGGAGAACACTTCCAACAGCTCCGCCCCCATCGGACTGGAAACTGCCTACGGACTGATACAAAAAGCTGACTACTGGATTAATGTCGGCATGGCTTCTACACTGGATGAACTGAAAGCCGTCAATCCTAAATTCACTGATGCGAAATCCGTTCGCGAAAAGACTGCATACAACAACAATCTGCGACTGACCGCTACCGGTGGTAACGAGTACTGGGAATCGGCAGTAGTACGTCCCGACATAGTACTGCGCGATCTGATTCATATTTTCCACCCTGAACTTGTATCCGACTCACTCTATTACTACAGGCATCTGGAATGAAACAGCCCCACAAACGTACCGCCCTCTTATTCATTACGCTAAGTATGGTTGCCGTACTATTATTACTGATAGATATGGCAACCGGAGATACGTATATCCCCATCTCTAAAGTATGGGCTGTACTCACCGGAGGCGAATGCGACGAAATGACACGCAACATTCTCCTTTCCATCCGGTTTATACGGGTAGTGGTAGCGGCACTGATAGGTGTGGCGCTCTCCGTTAGCGGTCTGCAGATGCAAACGGTATTCCAGAATCCATTGGCGGACCCTTACCTGCTGGGAGTTAGTTCCGGTGCAGGATTGGGAGTAGCGCTCTTTATACTAGGAGCTCCGCTGCTCGGATGGACGGAGTTTCCGGTCCTTCAATCGCTGGGTATCGTCGGCTCGGGCTGGGTAGGAACAGCTGCCATTTTATTGGGAGTAGCCATTGTCAGCCGGAAAGTAAAAAATATTCTCGGTGTACTGATTATGGGGGTCATGATCGGATACGTGGCAGGTGCCATCATCCAGATACTGCAATACCTGAGTTCTGCCGAACAACTGAAAATGTTCACGCTCTGGTCAATGGGATCATTAAGCCACATTACAGCCACTCAACTAGGAATTATGATTCCGATGCTGTGCCTGGGGCTGCTGATTTCCGTAGCCTGCATCAAACCACTAAATCTGCTGTTACTCGGCGAGAACTATGCGCAGACCATGGGAATGAATATCAAGCGCTCGCGTACCTTTATTTTCATATCCACCGCACTGCTCACTGGAACGGTCACCGCCTTCTGTGGCCCTGTCGGTTTCATCGGACTGGCTGTTCCCCACGTCACCCGGTTACTGTTTAACAATGCCGACCACCGAATACTCGTCCCCGGCACCATGCTGACCGGATTCATCAGTATGCTTCTCTGCGACATCATCGCCAAGAAGTTTCTGCTTCCGGTCAACTGTATCACTGCCCTGCTGGGTGTTCCGGTTATTTTATGGGGAATAGCTAAAAACTTGCGTATAATCAAATGATCGAGCTTAAAGAACTGACACTAGGATACGGACAGCGTACGCTGTTGAAAACGGTAAACGCCCGGATCACAGACGGACAACTCGTTGCACTGCTGGGACGCAACGGAACAGGAAAGAGCACCCTGCTCCGTGCCATGATGGGACTGGAAAAGCCTCAATCGGGAGAAATCATCCTGCAAGGAAAGAATATAACCTCCTTGAAACCGGAAAAGCTGGCACGAAACATCAGCTTTGTAACCACCGATAAAGTACGCATCGCCAATCTGCGCTGCAAAGACGTAGTAGCATTGGGCCGTGCCCCCTACACCAACTGGATCGGACAGTTACAACCGGAAGACCAAAGCCGGGTGGACAATGCCATGCGACTGGTCGGCATGACCGACTACGCAGAAAAGACAATGGATAAAATGTCCGACGGCGAGTGCCAACGAATCATGATAGCGCGTGCCCTCGCACAGGATACCCCCGTCATCCTGCTTGACGAACCAACCGCTTTTCTGGACCTGCCCAACCGCTACGAACTCTGCCTGCTCCTGAAAAGACTGGCACAGGAAGAAGGCAAATGCATCCTGTTCTCCACACACGACCTCGATATCGCCCTATCACTTTGCGACTCTATCATGCTAATTGATAATCCGCAATTATATACCCTTTCCACCTCTGAAATGATAGCCAGCGGCCACATAGAAAGACTATTCCGTAACGAATCAATTACGTTTGACGCAAAAGAAATGCGGGTGCGTATCAAACAGGAATGAACCCACATGAAATAAATACATGGTATCCATCTGGTTTCTCCATAAATTCCTTATCTTTGCCCGTGAATTGGTTTCAGATAGCCATATCAACTGTCTGAATTAAAAGGGAACCGGGTGGAAATCCCGGACAGTCCCGCTGCTGTGAAGCTTCGTTCAACTTCTTGATAATTACTTTAGCCACTGACTTGTTATGATAATGCCAAGTTGGGAAGGCATCAGGGAGGAAGTCAGTCAGAAGACCTGCCATTCAGTATCTTGACAACTGTTTTTACTCGTGGGATAGAAAGACAGTAATGATGTAAACAAACCGTTTATGGAAAAACAATATGCAAATCAAATTGCTGACATCATTAATATCAGCAAAAATAGAGACTATGTTCCGCCCGACATCAACGGAAGAAATTTAAGTGAATGATTCTCTCTATTACAAATAACTAAGAGACGGCTCAAAGTCGTCATACTCAATGTGTGCGTATCCCTGTAGAAGTGATTTCTCCGGGGATACTTTTAACACAACAAAATATCATGATATAATATAAAAATCAAAATGGAAGTTCTAAGAAATTTATTCGAAGGTTACCCCAACCTTTGGGGTGGAGGAGTGGCACACTCCGTGCTGATTCTGTCGCTGACCATAGCGTTCGGAATCATCCTGGCAAAAATTAAAGTACGGGGAGTATCTCTGGGAGTCACCTGGATACTCTTTGTCGGAATCGTATTCGGTCATTTCAACATGAATCTGGACGAGCACCTGCTCCACTTCCTGAAAGAGTTCGGATTGATTCTGTTTGTCTACTCTATCGGTCTGCAAGTAGGACCGGGATTTTTCTCGGCCTTCAAGAAAGGAGGTTTCACGCTGAATATGCTGGCTGTGCTGGTAGTGGCATTGGGAGTAGGAATCACCGTTATTCTCCACTTTACTACCGGAACTCCGATTACCACCATGGTAGGTATCTTGTCCGGAGCCGTCACCAACACCCCCGGACTGGGAGCTGCGCAGCAGGCCAACAGTGACCTGAACGGTATAGACGCCCCCGATATAGCATTGGGATATGCTGTCAGCTATCCGCTGGGTGTCGTAGGCATCATCCTGTCATTGCTCGCCTTGAAATATCTTCTGCGCATCAATACCGCACAGGAAGAAAAAGAAGCGGAAGTAGGTTTGGGACATTTGCAGGAACTTACCGTACGTCCTGTCTCCATCGAGGTAAGAAACGAATCGGTAGACGGTATCAAGATTAAAGAACTTCGTCCGTTATTGAATCGTAAGTTCGTCATTTCACGTATCAAACACCGTGAAGGAGGAGAAACAGAATTGGTCAACTCTGAAACGGTCATACATGTAGGAGACATTATCCTAGTCATCTCTACACCGATTGATGTGGAAGCAATCACCATCTTCTTCGGCAAGGAAATAAAAATGGAATGGGAACAGCTGAACAAACAGCTCATCTCACGCCGCATCCTGATAACCAAACCGGAACTCAACGGCAAGACTCTCTCACAACTGAAAATACGAAATAACTTCGGAGCAAGCATTACCCGCATCAACCGTTCGGGAGTGGACTTGGTTGCCGGCCCGCAGCTGCAGTTGCAAATGGGCGACCGTGTCACCATCGTTGGTACCGAGCTTGCCGTTGCTCATGCCGAGAAAGTACTGGGTAACTCAATGAAGCGCCTGAATCACCCTAATCTGATTCCTATTTTTATAGGTATCGCATTGGGTTGTATTCTGGGTAGTATTCCTTTTGCCTTCCCGGGTATTCCCCAACCGGTGAAACTGGGACTGGCAGGTGGTCCGCTCATCGTCTCTATTCTGATCAGCCGTTTCGGACCGAAATATAAGTTGATTACTTACACTACCATAAGCGCCAACCTGATGCTCCGTGAAATCGGTATTTCCATCTTCCTCGCTTGTGTAGGTCTGGGAGCAGGAGAAGGATTCGTAGATACCATCATTCATGGCGGAGGATATATATGGGTGGGTTACGGAGTTATCATCACCATTCTGCCTCTTCTGATTACGGGATTGGTAGGACGTTATTACTGCAAGCTGAATTACTTCACGTTAATCGGTGTTCTGGCAGGCTCTACCACTAACCCGCCGGCACTGGCATACTCCAATGACCTCACTTCCTGCGATGCACCAGCCGTAGGTTATGCTACAGTCTATCCGCTTACCATGTTTCTGCGGGTGCTGACGGCACAATTATTGATTCTATCGTTGGGATAGCTTTGCTAACGATCTATTCCGTCACGCGACAATACGCCTTGTTTATAATAATGCTTTACTTCCCGCATTTCGGTGACAAGATCGGCTATATCAATCAACTCCTGCGGTGCATAGCGTCCGGTAATAACGACCTCCGTTTCCGGACGCTTGCTACGCAACAGTTGTAACGCATCATCCAGTTCCAATAAACCTAAAAAGAGGGCAATGGTCAATTCATCCAATATAACGACTGCATATTCTCCGGAAAGCAGAACATCCCTGCATTTTGTCAACCCTTCGTGTGCCGCACGGATATCTGCTTCCGTAGCTTCACGGGTCAGCATACATCCGTTGCCGAACTGTTCTATCGAAATCCGGTCGAACTTTTCAACCATACGGGTTTCATTGTATTTCATGCTTTTGACAAACTGCCCGATGAATACGCTTTTACCTGCACAAAGGGCACGGACTGCCAGGCCGAATGCTGCCGTCGTCTTTCCTTTTCCATCACCCGTATAAATATGAATGTATCCTTTTTCCATCTGATTTTCCTCTGAATGATTAATAACCGCAGTACAAAAATAAACTATATCTTTGTGATATGAAAACAAGAGAAGACTATATTGCTGAAGACTTTACCGCTACCATTCCCGTTGCCGAATACATGGCAAACTATCGGGATGCCGAAAAATTTATCGGATTCTGCCGGCAATGCACCCGCTATAACACTTATTGGGCATGTCCTCCATTCTCATTCAATGTAGATCATTACCTTTCCCAATGCCAAACAGCTTTGATTATCGGGACGAAAATAACTCCTCTACATCCGGAAAGAATTACAGATGTTATCTCTTTCGGTAAAGAAATGATGGAGACTGAACGGAAACGGACAGATGAATTACTGCTGGAAATGGAAAAAACGTATAAAGGACGTGCATTCTTTCCCGTCTCTTGCCTGCTCTGCCCCACATGTACACGCACAGAAGGAAAACCTTGCCTATATCCCGAACGGGTACGTCCGTCACTGGAAGCCTGTGGGTTCGATATAGGTAAAACAGCATCCGAACTACTACATATTGAATTAAAATGGGGAGATAAAGACAGGATGCCGGAATACTTACTGTTAGTAAGCGGAATATTCGGAGATATACAAAAAGACCTGTAAACGATTCAATATCAGAACAAACAAAAATTCTTTTGATAAAACAAACAAGATATTAACAAAACTTTATACCTTTGTAGCGTTAAGGTTTCCGAAAACAGTGGACATACTGTTAAGGAATGAAAAGGGAATGCCGTGCAAACCGGCAACAGAACCTGCTGCTGTAAATCTTGGCTCTGCCTGTCAGAGCAAAACTGCAACTTGAAACCACTGGGTTCACAAACCTGGGAAGGTGTTGTCAGAAGAGATGAGTCAGAAGACCTGCCTTGATGCTCTGATTTACACCTGCGGGATTTCGGGTTACGGTCAAATAGAAAATAAGCATTTATATTTTATTTGATATAGATATTAGTGTCCCCGTTTGTGTAGATTATAGCTATCTAAACAAACGGGGATTTTTTGTTTAATATCAAATAATTTACATTTATGAGAAAGCAAATGCGTTTCTGGGCAGTCAGACTGATGACCTTCGCCCTTTTTAGTATTCTAATTGCAGGATGTTACAACGACGATGAGTTATGGGATGAAGTGAAGGGGATAAAAACCGAACTCTCTCAGTTAAAAGAAAACCTCAGCAATCTTCAGACAATCGTTTCGGCTTACGAGAATGCCAAGTTTATCACCAACTATGAAGAAACGGACGAAGGTATAAAGATTACTTTCAGCGACAATAAAACGATTATCGTCAAACACGGAGAAAAGGGAGCAGATGCCCCTGTAATCGGAGTGAAGGCAGAAGATGGAATCTATTACTGGACAATCACCGCAAACGGAGAAACCCAATTTCTGCTTGTAGACGGACAAAAACTCCGCGTAACCGGAGCAGCACCACAACTAAGTGTTGATACTGACGGATACTGGACAGTAGATGGAGAACGGCTCAAAGATACGACTGGAAAAGACGTAAAGGCCAACGAGTCCTTCTTTCAGTCAGTGATCCCTTCAGAAATGGAAGTTGTCTTTACTCTGACAAATGGAACCAGTTTCAGCATACCTACCACCAAAGGAGTAAACAGTTTCTCTTTCGTGAAACCGACCGACGGACGTCCTTACTACGTTTTCAACTTCAACGAAAAGAAAACTCTTTCACTGAATATGGACAAAATAATCAGCGTAGATTTCTTGAAGAAACCAGAAGGGTGGACATTCACTCTCAACAAAAATGCAAAAACACTAACAGTAAAAGCTCCTGCTTATACCGACCAATCCTACAATGGAGGTATTGTAACTCTGGTAGGTATCCACGAGAATGGGAATACGATGTTTGCTTCCATCGAAGTATGTGCTTCTATTGACTTTACTGATACAAAAGGTACTTTCGTAGTCTGTGAAGGCAATATGAGTAGTGCCAATGGAACGATCTATTTTTATGATAAAAACGGAGTTGAATACAGCAACGTTTTCGAAAATGCCAATAATGGTATGGAAATAGGAAATGTAGTTCAGGACATGTATATGGCAAACGATAAGATTTATATAATTACTCAAAATGGCAGCGGTCAGGGAGGAGCCGGACGTTTCGTGGTATGTGATGCCCATACGTTTAAAATGGAATACGCTGATCCTTTGGTAATCATGACTCCGGAAGGTAAATCTACGTGGCCTCAACACTTAGTAGTAGTCAGCCCGACACGTGCATACGTTCAATATTCAGAATCGGGTATGGAAGCCACTTCAGGTATCGCCGCACTGACTTTGAGCGATGGAGCTGTAAAAGTAGAACCAACAGTCGACGGAAGCTTCGGTGCATTTACTGTAGCAGGTGCTACTAAAGGCCGCATGGTTTATTCTCGCGGCAAGGTGTATGCGGGATGCGGACAGAAAGTAATTATCATCGATCCTGCCACTGATCAGATTATCAAATCAATCCCATTCGAAGGACATCAGATTAAGGGTATCGCCAAAGGCGCAGACGGAAATATCTATTGCCCGCTCGCCGCAACTTACACAGGAAGCCTTTACAGCCCGACATTCACCTCTTCTCCTAAAATGGTAGCGCTTGACCATGATGGCAATGTACTCTCCGAAACGGATATGCCGGATGAGATCGAACTTCCAATCGCAAGTTGGTCACCTTCTGTCGGCTTCTGTGCAAGTTTCACCCAGCCCAACTTATACTTTGTGGATACAGACGCATTCAACGCAACCAGTGCCACTCGCTACAACTATACTACACAGAGCTTCGACGTAAACTTCCTGAAATCCAGCATAACGATTTATGGTATTATGGGTATTCACCCTACTACGGAAGAATATTGGGTAGGACAGTCCACCTATGTAAATAGTGATATATATGTATATGATATTTCAAGTGGCACTCCAACGGAGAAGTCTCACTTCAAATATAACAGCCAACGCGGAGCCAGCCCGGCAGGAATCGATTTTGTATACCGGTTCTCTGACGAATGGATCAATAAATAGCAGAAAGAAGGAGGTTGTGTCAAAACGCTGGCACAACCTTTTTTTATGCACAAAGCCCAGACTTTCACAAGCCCGGGCTTTGTTATTACCCAAAGTTTTTATATCTTTAGGCATAAAGTTTTTCGTTATGGCAAAGTTACATTTTCGTCCTTACATTCCCAACCAAACAGTTCTTTTTCCCGGAAGAATTGATGAAAACATAGCAGCGAACGATCCGGTTCGCATAGTTAATACTGTTGTTGATAATCTCAATCTTGACAATTTCAAGAAGCTTTATAAAGCAACCGGTCGTTGTCCTTATCATCCTAAAATGATGCTTAAGGTGATTATCTACGCCTACATGAACAATATCTATTCGTGCCGCAAAATAGAGAAGCTTCTCCTACGTGATATTCATTATATCTGGCTTTCCGGTAATGAACATCCGGATTTTATTACCATCAACCGTTTTCGAAACCGTGTAAAAGAGGAAATAAATACCGTATTCACACAGTTGGTTCTTGTCCTTGCCGACAAAGGTTTCATCAGCCTTGACGTAGAGTATATCGACGGTACCAAGATTGAGTCCAAAGCCAACAAATATACTTTTGTCTGGCGCAAGACAGTCGAAAAGAACCGTACAAAGCTGATGGATAAGATCCGCATTCTCCTGGAGCAGGTGGATGAAGTCATAGCCCAAGAGAACTCCATGAAAGATACACCCGTAGAGTTCACTCCCGCCATGCTCTCAGATATAGTGAATGAACTTAAAGAGGTGCTGGAACACCAGCCTGTAACAAAGGACAAGGAACAAAAGAAGGTCATCCGGGAAAAGAAGAAACAGGTCCGGGAACTTGAGGAGTACCGTGACAAGTTGATAGAATACGACAACCATCTTGATACTCTTGGAGAACGCAACTCCTACTCCAAGACCGATCCTGATGCCACCTTCATGCGCATGAAAGAAGACGCCATGAGAAACGGACAGACCAAACCCGGATATAATCTGCAAATAGGTACCGAGAACCAATTCCTCATAGACTTCCGACTGTTTCCCAACCCAACCGACACACTGACCCTCATACCTTTCTTCCACTCCTTTGAGCAACGCTATAACCGCTTACCAACTGTCGGTGTGGCAGACTCCGGTTACGGCTCGGAAGAAAATTATCGGTTCATGCAAGATAATGGGATAGAAGCCTTTGTCAAGTACAACTACTTCCATAAAGAACAGCGTCCCCGTTATACCCCCAATCCATTCCATGCGGAGAGTCTCCATTACAATGCGGGGGAGGATTATTACGTTTGTCCTATGGGGCAGCACATGAACCGTATAGGAACTAGACATGACAAAACAGCAAGCGGATACATCACCGAAAGTGCCCGATATAAAGCACAAAGATGTGAAGGGTGTCCTTTGTGTGGCAGTTGCTTTAAAGCTCGGGGGAACCGTATGATAGAAGTCAACCACCGGTTAAACCAATACAAACGGCAGGCACGGGAAAGGTTACTCTCGGAAGAAGGCATCAGGCATAGGGGAAGGCGATGTATAGAACCGGAAGCAGTTTTGGGACAAATGAAACACAACATGGCATACAAAAGGTTCCGGCATGTGGGAGAAGACAAGGTTACAATGGACTTTGCCTTCTTTGCTATAGCTTTTAATATCAAAAAGATGTGTACAAAACTACTAAAAGCAGGAAAGAGAAGGAGTGCACACACTATATTTATCTTTATCAGACCACGTGTGACTCAAAATACGACGAATATTAAGCCTTATTACCTAATTACTGAAAAAATAGTCGCATAGACAAAAAAGAGGAACGACTATTTTATATTAAAAAAAGAAGGGGATGTGCCTTAGTTTTGACACAGCCCCCTTTTCATACCTCTACCTTTGCACCCGTTTTAATTATAAAAGGTAGAAAGTCATGAAAGACAGCATTGATTTTGGCAGCATGGACATATCCACGCTATTCCGTAAGTTATTGGTACCGACGGTACTCGGGATGGTTTTCTCTGCGATATTCGTTATTACGGATGGAATATTCGTAGGAAAAGGAATCGGTAGCGACGCACTGGCCGCCGTCAATATCACAGCCCCTCTTTTTATGATTGCCGCCGGAATCGGACTGATGTTCGGAGTCGGAGGATCGGTTGTCGCCTCCATTCACCTATCGCAGGGTAAACGTAAGGCAGCCAATATCAATATCACTCAGGCACTTGTCTTTTCTGCGATTCTTATACTCATCATGTCTGCTTTGTGTTTCTATTTCGTAGAGCCATTGGGACGCTTCTTGGGCAGTTCGGATAAATTGTTGCCGTATGTAATAGAATACATATCGTGGTATGTACCCTTCCTCGTATTCTATGAAATTTTAAATATAGGCATGTTCTATATCCGCTTGGACGGTTCGCCCAACTATGTCATGATGTGCAATGCCACAGCAGCTATTCTCAACATCCTGTTAGATTATATCTTCATCTTCGAATTTGGCTGGGGAATGATGGGCGCTGCCTTCGCCACCAGCCTGGGCACCGTAGTAGGAGGATTGATGACACTCGTCTATCTCATGCACTACTCTCATGACCTTCGCTTATACCGAATCAAACTAAGCAGAAAAAGTCTGCGAATGACTTTCCGTAACATAGGATATATGGTAAAATTAGGAAATTCGGCCTTTGTCAGCGAAGCGTCCATTGCCTGTATGATGTTCCTCGGCAACTATGTCTTTATCCGGAATCTGGGAGAAGACGGGGTAGCTGCCTTCAGTATTGTCTGTTACTTTTTCCCCATCATATTTATGGTATATAATGCGATTGCACAATCTGCCCAGCCGATTATCAGCTATAACTTCGGAGCCGGACAGCCGGAACGTGTACGGAAGGCACTGCGTCTTTCGCTGCGTACAGCTTTGATTTGCGGAATCTGCTTTTTCATACTCACAACGCTATGTTGCCGGAACATAGTCGCACTGTTTATAGACCGCAGCTATTCCGCCTTTGACATTGCAGTAAACGGCATTCCCTATTTTGGCATCGGCTTCATCTTCTTTGCTATTAATATGATAGGAATCGGCTATTACCAAAGTATTGAACGGGGACAGAGAGCTACTATCATTACCCTTCTTCGAGGTGTCGTATTTATGCTGATCGGTTTCTTTGTTCTTCCGCCCATTCTCGGTGTGCCGGGCATCTGGCTGGCTGTTCCGTCGGCAGAGTTATTGACGACACTCTATATTATCGGAATTTATTTCAAAGATCGCTTCATTGTCCGCCGACGATAAGTATCTTTGCACTATGGAAACATTCATCAAAAAGCTTTGCAGCAGATACAAAGTATCGGAAGCCGATGTGCAGTCCTTACTGGATTGCATGGAAGAAGTACACTTCAAAAAAAGAGAACTGATTGTACGAGAAGGGACAAAGAATAGTAACCTTTACTTTATACGGAATGGAATCTGGCGGGCATATTACCACAAAGACGGAGAAGAAACAACCATCTGGTTCGCTTCGGACGGAGAGGCTGCCTTCTCCGTCTGGGGATATGTAGACAACGCCTATTCGCTGGTAAATATTCAGGCAATGTGTGACAGCGTGGCTTACTGTATCTCCCGCGCTGCCCTGAATCAGTTGTTTTCCTCATCTATCGGGCTTGCCAACCTGGGACTCCGACTCATGGATCATCAATTCCTACAACAAGAGAACTGGCTCATAAACCCCGGAAGTCCACGGGCCAAGGAACGCTACCTGAATCTCATCAAAGAGACACCGGAATTATTGCAATATGTACCTCTAAAACATATAGCATCTTATCTGTGGATCACACCGCAGTCGCTCAGCAGGATTCGGGCGGAGATAGTAGCTAACAACGTCGTAATGACAGATTAAATATTTCTTTCAAACTCAAGTGAATATGTAAAACTATCAGCACGATAATAACCTATATTCCATTCTAGTGGGCATCCATCCGGATCATAAACAAATCTTTTGCGTACAAGAATTGGATCTCCCACCTTTATCTCAAGTTTATTAGCAATATATTTATCGGCTAATCTAGCACTTATATCTTCCTTAGAAACTTTTGCTATCGCATGATAATCTCTTTCTAATATTTCATAAAGGGGACGAGAAAAGTCCTCACTTCCTGTCAAACCAATCTTAGGATTAAAGTAAGATATAAAATACACGAAAGGATATTGATTTTGAAGTAATCCCCCAAAACCAATTCTTCGAAATAACAAACTTTCAAGGACATTCGTTGAAAGTCCAACCAATCCGTTATCGCAGAGAAGGGTGCTACTATGCAATTTTCGCAGAGGATATTCCACCTATGGGATACAAGACGTTTGAGATTGTCTTCAAACAACCGTTTACTGATACAGGAACTGTTACAATAAACAATGCCAGTATCGAAAATCATTTCTACAAACTACAACTCAACCCGGACAAAGGAACGATCCAAAGTTTGTATGATAAAGAATTGAATTGTGAACTGGTCGATAGTTCGTCTCCATGGGAACTGGGTGCTTTTATCTATAATTACAACAGAACAGGATTGAGCGAGTGCCGGATCATTGACAGTTCGAATGGACCTATTTATCAACGTATCCTGTTGCAGGGAAAATCTCCAGGAACAGACGAAGCATTTGGGGTCAATCTGGAGATTAAATTATATCATGATACCAAACGAATAGAACTGGAGTACGCAATCAAGCGTCTGCCGGAGACGGAGCCCTCAGGGATATACGTTGCATTTCCCTTCCAACTGCCCGAAGGGAAACTGGCATTCGACGTTCAGGGCGGAACAGTTATATCTGGCAAGAATCAACTGGAAGGGACATCTACAGACTGGAATACTGTTCAAAACTTTGTATCGGTACAAAATAATCGGGCGCAAATTATTATAGGAAGCAGCCTCATCCCCCTCTATCAACTAGGAGACATAAACCTCGGAAAATTTCAATATCAGAAACAGTACGAAAGGCCTCATGTCTACTCGTGGGTGATGAATAATTACTGGAATACCAACTTCAAAGCTTCCCAAGAAGGAGAGTTCCGTTGGAGTTACCATCTGACCTCTTCCGTTGCCCCATCTAACAACCTTGCTACCAAGTTTGGCTGGAGCTCACGTATTCCTCTATATGCCCGGGTAATGCCGACAGGAACAGAGAATCATAAACCCACAGAGTACTCAGCCTTCCATTTTGAGAAAGACAATTTCCTGATGACTTCATGTACCCCCTCTAAAGAAGAAGGTTACATACTACTGAACATTAGAGAGATAGATGGAAAGAGAACCAACCTCAGGATTTTAAATGAAGACGGGCAAACCGTCCTCTTCACAATAGTAAATGCTATTGAAGAGAAATTGGAAAATGAAACGTCAGAGCATATATTTGAGGGGTACCAGAATAAATTTATAAAGATAAAACGTTTTTAATCAAAAGAATCAAATGCGTAGTCTACCCTAAAAAAACGGAAGAATCATCACCACAAAGAGATGAGGAAATGTCAAAAGTCAGTAGCAACTCTCCTAATACTATTGACTTTTGCCCCCCTCATCATCTGTCAGAGCGACCGGAAAGTATCTGCTCCAAAGTTTCATCGACCACTCCCGCCAACTGAAGATTGGACAGCAAGCGGTCATAAGAAACCCTCCCTACGCCTTCCATTTTCAGCAGCCATCTCCATCCCTTTCCCGATACTAATTCCAGCAGTTGCCCTACCGTCCGGATTTCTTCTTTATACAAGACATTAGTCAGCCTCGTATCGGCCACCTTGCCGACAGACAATTGGAGAATTCTTTCTTCCTGATTCAAATTTATATTCTTGCTTTTATCCGCCAAAGACTGAAAACGGACATCTATAATATGTTTCCGATAAGTAGCCAGCACGTTCTTTCTTACTTTCAACCCTCTGAGATGAGAATTATAAATCTGTAACGCCCTGCCATAAGTAATTCGATGCCGACCGGCAACTTTCTCTATTGATTCCCCCATAGAGATGGAGTAGAAAATATCACGGGCTCCGGGATGAACAATCAATTGGGAAAGTTCACGAATAATGATTTCATATAGAGGTTTACACGTTTTCTGTGTTCGCAATACATATAGTAGATCATCATATCTGGAAATAATAAAGTCGCGTTCCAGCTTTTTCTCTTCCACAATCTTTGCCAGATAATCTGCTTGCAATCCAAGCCTTTTGTGAGCTTCGAGATAAGCAGTCAGACTTTCATCGTCCAGAAACAACTGGTTGTTGATTCGTGAACTGGTGATGTAACCGAGATTCGCCCAGTTTCGCAGAGTTGCTTCCTGAACGCCATGTCTTTCAGACATTTGTTTTGTTGTGAGCCAATAGGACATAAAAAAACGGAACTAAGTTAATACTCTTACCTAGTTCCGTACCTTTTATATTATAAAAGAGTACGGAGCTGTCACATCCCGCTAATAGGAGGTAGTAACGGCTACCTGATGTATACGGGCAGACAGCCCGTACCCTATGAGAAGTCATAGAAGTACAGGCGTCTTCCCGGCATACATCAAAAAAATCCGTTACAATTTCCTATTAGCCGAGGAAACGCGCAATCGCACACCTTTAAACGGCATGCTACGTTCCGATGACAAAGTTACAAATAGTTTTCGGAAAATAACAAAAGAGGCTAATAAATGTTTGGGGAAATCAGAGACCAAAATAGATTCTGTACGGTTTCATCTGCTTATTTAACAGATAAGAAATCAAAGCAGGTTATCGCTCCTCATTTCTTCTTTATATCAAAATTATTGCTATCTTTGTTCCAGTAATCAGAACATGAATAAAAGATGAAAACAACTGCTGAAATACTTGATATATTACGCGATTTCAAGGCACACTATGCAGAGAAATACGGAATCATCACTTTAGGGTTGTTTGGTTCCGCTGCCAGAGGTGAGCACGACGAAAATAGCGACATTGATATTTGTATAAAGTTACAAGAACCTAATTATTTCATAATATTGGACATAAAAGAAGATTTAGAAAAGATACTCAGCACCAAAGTGGATGTTATTTCATCAGGTGCTATCATGCGTAATTTCTTCCGAAAAAGCTTAGAGCAAGATGCGATCTATATCTAAAGAAAAAATAGTAGGAATGTTACGATTCGTGGAAGAACAAGAGGTTGTGTCAAAACGCTGGCACAACCTTTTTTTATGCACAAAGCCCAGACTTTCACAAGCCCGGGCTTTGTTATTACCCAAAGTTTTTGTATCTTTAGGCATAAAGTTTTTCGTTATGGCAAAGTTACATTTTCGTCCTTACCTTCCCAACCAAACAGTTCTTTTTCCCGGAAGAATTGATGAAAACATAGCAGCGAACGATCCGGTTCGCATAGTTAATACTGTTGTTGATAATCTCAATCTTGACAATTTCAAGAAGCTTTATAAAGCAACCGGTCGTTGTCCTTATCATCCTAAAATGATGCTTAAGGTGATTATCTACGCCTACATGAACAATATCTATTCGTGCCGCAAAATAGAGAAGCTTCTCCTACGTGATATTCATTATATCTGGCTTTCCGGTAATGAACATCCGGATTTTATTACCATCAACCGTTTTCGAAACCGTGTAAAAGAGGAAATAAATACCGTATTCACGCAGTTGGTTCTTGTCCTTGCCGACAAAGGTTTCATCAGCCTTGACGTAGAGTATATCGACGGTACCAAGATTGAGTCCAAAGCCAACAAATATACTTTTGTCTGGCGCAAGACAGTCGAAAAGAACCGTACAAAGCTGATGGATAAGATCCGCATTCTCCTGGAGCAGGTGGATGAAGTCATAGCCCAAGAGAACTCCATGAAAGATACACCCGTAGAGTTCACTCCCGCCATGCTCTCAGATATAGTGAATGAACTTAAAGAGGTGCTGGAACACCAGCCTGTAACAAAGGACAAGGAACAAAAGAAGGTCATCCGGGAAAAGAAGAAACAGGTCCGGGAACTTGAGGAGTACCGTGACAAGTTGATAGAATACGACAACCATCTTGATACTCTTGGAGAACGCAACTCCTACTCCAAGACCGATCCTGATGCCACCTTCATGCGCATGAAAGAAGACGCCATGAGAAACGGACAGACCAAACCCGGATATAATCTGCAAATAGGTACCGAGAACCAATTCCTCATAGACTTCCGACTGTTTCCCAACCCAACCGACACACTGACCCTCATACCTTTCTTCCACTCCTTTGAGCAACGCTATAACCGCTTACCAACTGTCGGTGTGGCAGACTCCGGTTACGGCTCGGAAGAAAATTATCGGTTCATGCAAGATAATGGGATAGAAGCCTTTGTCAAGTACAACTACTTCCATAAAGAACAGCGTCCCCGTTATACCCCCAATCCATTCCATGCGGAGAGTCTCCATTACAATGCGGGGGAGGATTATTACGTTTGTCCTATGGGGCAGCACATGAACCGTATAGGAACTAGACATGACAAAACAGCAAGCGGATACATCACCGAAAGTGCCCGATATAAAGCACAAAGATGTGAAGGGTGTCCTTTGTGTGGCAGTTGCTTTAAAGCTCGGGGGAACCGTATGATAGAAGTCAACCACCGGTTAAACCAATACAAACGGCAGGCACGGGAAAGGTTACTCTCGGAAGAAGGCATCAGGCATAGGGGAAGGCGATGTATAGAACCGGAAGCAGTTTTTGGACAAATGAAACACAACATGGCATACAAAAGGTTCCGGCATGTGGGAGAAGACAAGGTTACAATGGACTTTGCCTTCTTTGCTATAGCTTTTAATATCAAAAAGATGTGTACAAAACTACTAAAAGCAGGAAAGAGAAGGAGTGCACACACTATATTTATCTTTATCAGACCACGTGTGACTCAAAATACGACGAATATTAAGCCTTATTACCTAATTACTGAAAAAATAGTCGCATAGACAAAAAAGAGGAACGACTATTTTATATTAAAAAAAGAAGGGGATGTGCCTTAGTTTTGACACAGCCCCACGAAACATCTAAATTCACATCATGACTTCTTAACTTCCGACTCTGGCATGGTTTTATTTAATTCGACCTGTATGTGCCTTCAGACAATAGGAGAAACGGTTAGGCAAATCGATAATTTAACAGAAGAAAAATTTATAGTGAACTAATAATAAAATTCCTTGGAAACGAATAATAGGTCTACGCAATATTCTCTCACATGAATATGCTGCTATTGATCCGGAAGCTATTTTCAATACTATTAAAATAGGTATACCACCTCTGCTCACTACTCTGAATAATATAGTCATAGACATAGAAAACGGTAAATACGACTTTCTTTTTTAAAAGCAACAACAAACTATAAAAGCATTCAAGAATCATGAACACACAGATAGACTTTAATGACATCCCTAAGAATTATTTATACTGTACCCACAACAAATGCCCACGCCACAACAAATGCCTCCGCTATCAGGCTACATTATGTATGCCCCAAACCCTCCCTTATTATTCGGTAGTCAATCCATCTCACATTACAGGCAACGAAAATAACTGTACTTTTTTCAAACCATTCCGCACGTCACTCTTTGCCTCGGGAATGGATCATTTGCTCGACAACATCCCGCATGCCACAGCAGTCATCATACGCAAAGAGATATACTCTCTGATGGGGCGCAGTATGTATTATCGTATCCGTAACAAAGAGCGCCTGTTACATCCCGAGGAACAAAAACAGATTGCCGCTATCTTCATAAAACACGGAATAAAATATGAACCGACCTTCGATATATACATCGAGAAATACGATTGGTAGAAGCAGAATTATTCTTACCCCTTTGAGAAAGTATTCTCATAGGCATGAGTATTTTTTCTCATCGCAATGAGTATTTTTTCTCAAGGCGATGAGAATAGTTTGAGAACTTTATTGCAGTTGCCCCGCCGCTTTCAAGTAAGCCACATAGTTTACATACAACTGAAAATGGGCATCCACTTTCGTCTGATACGCCTGTTGCCACATAACTTGCGCTTCCAGATAATCCGAAAGGGTTTCCAATCCCACCTCATACTGTTTGCCGCTGACTTTCATATTCTCTTCCGCCTGTTCCAACGAACGTTCTGAAAGCTCGCATTCCAGTCGGGCCTCATCCAGATTATTAGTGGCCTGCGTCAATTCAAGCAACATCTTTTCATTGGCATTTTCCTGTTCAAGACGAGTCTGTTCCAATTTTACCTTGGCAGAGCGCACCTTATTCATACGTTCACCAAAATGAAACAGAGGTACTGAAACATTCAGAAAGACGGAGAATGATCCTTTTTTCATCAAAGTTTCGTCATTGATTTCCAATCCATGGAGATAGTCATAACTTCCCTTCACTCCCACACGTGGCAGCAGTTCGCTCCGATTCAGCTTTACCTGCTGCTCGGCCATGGCGATCTGTTTATTCAGAATACCATATTCGGGACGGGCACTGATATCGGCAACCTGTGTCTTCCACTCTTGCTCCACTTCCGGAAATTCATCCGAGATATCAATCCCCGCTGTCAGAGGCCGACCGATATAATGGCAAAGATTCATGCCGGCAAGACGGAGCGCATTATCCGCCTTGCGCAATGCCAGCTCACTCTCGTTAAGTTTCACTTGTACCTTCAACACATCATTCTGAGGTTTCATGCCATGCTGATGGGCACTCTTCACATTCCGAAACAGCTCATTGAGCAACACATGATATTTCTCCGCCACTTTCTTCATTTCTTTGGCTTTCACCAGTTGCACATAAGCCTTGTCTGTATTCAGAATCACTTCGGATGCAGTCAGTTCCTCATTCAGATGTGCCATTTCCTTGCCGAGCAATGACATTTTATAGGCGGCGCGAATCTTTCCGCCCATATAAAGCGGTTGTTCCACTTGTACTCCGCCTGTATAGACGGTCCCGACTTTATAGTCCAGATTCAATCCGGGGAAATAAGCATAACCGCTTGTTACCAACTCTCCAGTAGCGGGATCGGGCAGGAATACCGGCAGATTTCCACCCTGAATGCCCAAGCTGCCGTCTGCCGTACTATACAGTCCGGTTCCGCTTGCTGTAAAATTGGGGAAGAAGTTAGCTTTATAGCTGAGAGACATCAGCCGGGCGGCCTCTGTCTGTTTATCGGCAGCAGCCATTTCCTTGTTATATTTTAGAGCCATTTCACGGCATTGTTTCAGGCTGAGCTTCTCTTGTGCCGAAACAGAAAGAGAAGCCGCCATTCCAAACAAAACACTAACAGCTACAAGAAATTCTTTTTTCATTTGTCTGTCTTTTTGATATGAAAGAATAATGCATACAGAATCGGGATAAAGAGCAACGTGATGAGCGTGCCAAACAACAATCCCCCCATGATAGAAGCTGCCAACGAGCCGAACATGGCATCGGGCAACAGCGGAATCATTCCCAGAATAGTGGTCAGCGAAGCCATCATCACCGGACGGAGACGGCTCTGGGCGCTATCGATCAACGCAGTGACCGGTTCTACTCCCTGACTGATCTGCAACGTAATTTCATCCATCAGCACAATCCCGTTCTTTATAATCATACCGATCAATCCCAATGTGCCGACAATCGCCACAAAATTGAATGTCTTCCCTGTCAACAACATCACGGCGACTACACCGACAAAAACCAACGGTATGCAGCAGAAAATGATAATCGGCTTACGATAGTCTTTAAACAGCATAATCAGTATCGAGATCATCAGAATAATGGCAAACGGGAAGTTCTTGAACAAATACTGCATGGATTTCGTACTAGCATTCCTTTCACCCTGCCATTGCAGTTTATAACCGTCGGGCAATGGGATCTGCTCTATCTGCGCGGCAATGGACTGGCGTGCCTTCTCTGTTTCTATTCCCGGAACAGGCGAACACTGCACACGCTGGCTACGTTGCCCGTTATAGCGAGGGACTACGGGATCTTCCCATTGTACATCGATCCGCTTGCTGATCTGTTTCAACGGAGTAGTTCCCATCAAGGTTTCTACCAATTCGTCTTTTGAAAGCGTTCCCGTTTTCAGTTTCATCATCATCTCCTGCGTCAACAAGCCATTCAAAGAAGGAAGAGAAGAAAATATTTGCGTGTTATCCAAATCCTCAATCGGTCTTCCCTGTTCGTCAAGGCAGCGCAGATAAATATTGTCCCGATGGATTCCTTCGTGGAAAGAACCGATGGGAATGCCACTGGTGGCCGAAAGCAACGAGAGGCTTACATCATTACGGCTTAGTCCGATAGCGCGGGCAGTCGGCTGGTCATATTCAATGGTCAGCACGGGAATCTGCGGCTCCCAGTCCGTAGTTATCAGATATACATCCGGACAGCTTTCCATAATGCTGCGGGCACTGTCTGCCAATTGATGCAAAACAACCGGGTCCGGCCCCGTAAACTGTGCCTCGATCGGATATTTCTTGAACATCAGGTTATAACGGTTCAGTTTCACGTAGGCATCGGGGTAACGAGACGAAAGATATTGCTGAATCTCGGGCATATTATCCACCAATGCATCGGGAGAAGTAAAGTCTATAATCAATTCACCGTATGCCAAAGAAGGATTGGCTATGTTACGCACCAAATTATAACGACCGGGTGTACCACCGACGGAAGCTGTGACATGGGTCACTTCCGGACGAGTTTTCAAATAGGCTTCAATCTCTTCCAAGTCACGTGTGACACGGGTATAATTTGTTCCTTCCGGCAGTTTATATTCCATATAAAGCTGATCGTACACCATATCCGGAAAGAAACCTTGTTTCATGAACCGATAGCTGAAAGCTGAAAGAACAACCAACGCTACCATCGCAAAGACAAAACTCCAGCGATGAGCCAGACTAAACCGCAGCAAGGAGCGCAGGACGGCATAAATCTTTCCTTCATACACTCGTTTTCCGGTAGTTGACGCTTCTTTCGAAACTTCGGGATGCAAAATTCGGTTGGCCATCAACGGTACGTGCACCAGAGCCAATACCCAGCTAAGCAGTAACGAAACCGCCAGCACGATAAATAAGTCGCGCGTATATACCCCTGCGGTATCGGGAGACATGAAGATAGGCAGGAAAGCAATGATAGCAATCAAAGTGGCTCCGAGCAAAGGCATCGCAGTCTGCCGCCCGATAGCGGTCATTGCCTCCATACGGCTCTTGCCTGCTTTCAGATCGACCAGTATACCGTCAATAATAACAATCGCATTATCAACCAGCATCCCCATAGCAAGCACAAATGACGCCAGCGAAACCCGTTGCATCGTGCCGTCCACAAAATACAGGAACAGAAAGGAGCCGAACACCGTTACCACCAAACTGATTCCGATAATAACTCCACTCTTGAATCCCATCGTTATCATCAGAATGACAACTACGATAATGACCGATTCAATCAGATTAAGAATGAATGTTCCCAACGAACCGGATACACGTTCCGGCTGGTAGAATACTTTATGACACTCCACTCCTGTCGGAAGCCGCTCTGCTTTCAATTCGTCCAGTTTCTGTTCTACCCGTTTGCCAATCTTGATGATATCCGAGCCGGAAGAAGCCGCAATCAGTATTCCCATGGCACGCTGCCGGTCATAAAAGAGTTCATTGCGGGTAGGATTCTCATAATCTTTCTCAATTCGGGCGATGTCACTCAAACGTAACTGGTCATCATCGTGCCCCTGAATCAGCATACGTCCGATGTCTTCCACCGTCTTGAACTTGTCACTCACCGTCACCCGAATGCGGTTATCGCCATTATCGTAGTATCCGGTATAAGTGGTTTTATTCTGTCCGTTCAAAGTAGCGAGAACTTCGGCAGGTTTCACGCCCAGATTCGCCATCCGGTCCTGCAGTAAAGAGATGTTGATGCATTCCTCACGCTTTCCATACAAGTCAACCCGTTCCACTCCGTCCAGTTCGCTGACTTCCCGCTTTATCAGTTCGGCATAATCAGACAGTTCCCTGTCCTGCAATCCGTCTCCTGTCAGCGCATAAAACATACCGTACACATTTCCGAAATCATCTTTCACAAGGGGAGTAGCAGCACCTTCGGGAAGTTCAGCCTGTGCATTCGCTACCTTACGCCGCAACAAATCCCAGCATTGTTCCACATCTGCCTCCTTGACGGTCGTTTTCAATTCCACCTGAATCAGGGAGAGATCGTTGTAAGAATAACTTTCTACATTATCTATATTCCCCATTGTACGGATATTCTTTTCAAGTACATCCGTCACTTCCAGTTCCACCTGATGTGCGGAAGCTCCGGGATAGGTAGTCACTACCATGGCGACTTTCACCGTTACTTCCGGGTCTTCCAGCTTACTCATTTCATAGCTGGAATAAGCTCCTCCGACTATCAGCACCGCAATCAAGAAGTAAATTAACTTCTTATTTTCAAATGCCCATTTACTTATATCGATCATAGCAATCCTCCCACATTGGTTTTAGAAGCAGGCAAAAGGGGTTCTACCTGCTCTCCGTCTTTCACATGGTGCACTCCCGAAGCAACAATCAAGTCACCGGGCTTCAAGCCCTCCGCAGTCACCAGGCACCTGCCGCTGCCCAGCAAACGGGTGACTGTCACATCACAACGACGGATGGTCCGGCTGGAAGCATCATAAAGGAAAACACTCGCCGTCCCCTTGTCACGAAGAACCGCACCCGTAGGAACGGACAGATGACGCACTTCCCCTTCGGTACATTCTATAGTGACCATTGTATTCATTCCGGGGGAAGGAAGCGCCTGCGCTTCACCTTTCTTCAACTGCAAACGCATCGTATACAGTTGATTGGCATTCGCTTTAGGGGTGACATTTATCAGATCGAGCGCATACTCCTGACCGGGATAAATGTCGAACGTACAAGTGTAGCCGGTGAACTGCCGGCGACGGATATATTCTACTGCCGGAAGATTAATTTCCACCTCCGGTGTCCCCTCGCTGATAATGGAGACAACGGGCATACCGGCCGCAATAGTCTCATGGGAATCGAAAAGACGTTTCTGTACATATCCGCTGAAAGGAGCATACAGACGGGTATATTCCAGCTGATCTTTCGCATGATTGTACTTGGCGGTTATCTGTTTCAACCCGTACATCGCTTTATCATTGGCGTCGGGAGTCGTTACATTCTCCTTATAAAGTGCCATCACACGCTCCGCCTCCGCCTTCACACTTTGATACTCCGCTTCCGCAGCATCCAGCTGAATCTGATAATCAGCAGGGTCCAGTTCGGCAAGCAGCTGTCCTTTGCGCACATACGTTCCGTCGTTGACGTGCATACGCAATATAGTTCCGCTTACACGGAATGACAAACTTATATCCTGCGCCGCCTTCACCCGTCCGGGAAATTGCAAAGCCGTCTGTCCGTCGGCAGAAAATACAGTATCAATCTTCACTGTAGGTTTGCTATCTGTAATCTGTGTACGTTGGCTGCAAGACGCCAACAAAACGACTAAAATTCCTGTTAATAAAAAGTTGAATCGTTTCATATTTTCATTTGTTATTTAGTTCATGCAAAAGTATCCCAAGCAGATAAAAGTAAAAAGGTTGATTTAAGCTATAAATTGTCCGATTTGCAGGTTTTTCGACTTAAAATCCTCAAATACTTTGCTATTTGTATTTATTTATTCGTTTCTTTGCAACAGAAACCACCCAAAAGCAAAGAGGAAATGGAACAACGGATACCTTTTAGTTATGTTATAATATCTCCGGAGAATGTTACGGAAAAAGAAGGCTGTATGATATCTACCATAGACAAGTGTGGTTTCTTTTTTTGCCAGAAAGGAGAAGTGGAAGTTGCCCTGAGTGACAAGTCGTATTTAATAAGTAAAGGAAGCGTCTGCATTTATATGACAGGCAGTCTCTTGCGCATCCAGCGTATCAGCAAGGATATAAAAGGGATTATGCTGGAGGTGGATTTGAATTATATTATTCCGATCGTTAATAAGATAGTCAATTCGGAAAACCTGCTCTATCTACGGGAAAATCCCTGTTTCTCAATTACAGAATATCAATACAGCTATCTGGAACAACTAATCAAAGCCCTGCAACAGCGAATGGATATAAAAGCACATGACATCCCGCTGCAAAGACAGCATCTGATATCCGAGCTCATCAAATCATGGGGGCAAACCTTATGCTATGAGTTGCTGAACGTTTATTTTACCAACCAGCCTCTCAAACCTTTATCGCAAGATAAAAAGGATAAAATCTTTCAGAACTTCGTCATCACCCTCTTCCGCTATTATCAGAAGGAACGGGACGTTACCTTCTATGCCGGCAAACAATACCTTTCTTCCCGGTACTTTTCTGCCGTCATTAAAGAGAAATCCGGTAGTACCGCCCTGCAATGGATTGTACAAATGGTAATTACCGAAGCCAAACAACTGCTCGAAAATTCCGATCTCACCATCAAGGAAATTGCAACAAAACTGAATTTCCCGACTCAATCTTTCTTCGGTAAGTATTTCAAGCAATACGTAGGTGTCTCTCCGAAAGAGTATCGGAATAAACAGATCAGGCAGTTGCCTTCCTGAACTGGCGGAACTGCCACCAAAGCATCCCTCCTGCAATCAGACTGGCTATCAAATCAGAGATAGGCATACTGATCCACACGCCGAGCTGCCCGTAAAACCGGGGAAGAATCAACAGGCAAGGAATCAGTACAAGCACCTGACGGGAAATAGAGAGAAAGATAGCCTTGCTCGCCATGCCGATACTCTGGAAAAAGTTGGAAGTCACCATCTGAAAACCGACAATCGGGAAAAACATCACAACAATCCGTAAGCCCTTTGCCGAGATATTCACCAATTCTTCGTGCGTCGTAAAGATGGAAACAGCCAGTTGCGGAATAAACATTCCCATCAGAAAACCGATGGTTGTAACAATGGTCGCGGCATAAATCGTTATTTTCAGCACTTGCGTCACGCGCGGATACTGTTTGGCGCCGAAGTTATAGCCGGCAATGGGCTGCATTCCCTGATTCAAACCCATCACAATCATAACGAAAAGGAATACCAGGCGGTTGACAATGCCGAAAGCTCCGATAGCCAGATCCCCTCCGTGCTGTTTCAGCCCCTTATTAATAAGGATGACGATAAAGCAGGCGGCAAGATTCATCAGGAAGGGAGCCATACCGATGGCCAGAGAATCAAAAACAATCTTCTTCTTCAGACGGAAAATGCCTTTATGAAAATGCAGGAGTTCGTCTTTATTACTGAACAATTTGAATTGCCAGAGAAGTGCGATGACCTGTGCGGTAATCGTAGCGATAGCCGCGCCTTGTATCCCCCAGCCGAAGCCGTAAATAAAAATAGGGTCGAGTATCGTATTAATGACCACGGTAGCAATCGTGGCATACATCGCCTTCTGCGGATGCCCTGCGGAACGAAGTACCGCATTCAAGCCCAGGTATAGATGAGTGATGACATTTCCCCAGAGGATAACCACCATATAGTCGCGGGCATAGCCGACAGTCGCCTCACTTCCCCCGAAGAAGTAAAGAATCGGATCGAGGAACATCAGGGTAAGAACCGTAAAAGCCAGTCCGATGATAATATTTAATACCAGCACATTGCCAAGCACCCGTTGTGCCGTATCATAATCTTTCTGTCCCAGCTTCACCGATACCAGTGTAGCCGCTCCCACACCTACCAGCGAACCGAAAGCCGCCGCAAGGTTCATCAGCGGAAACGTAAGTGCCAGCCCCGAAATAGCCATTGCCCCCACCCCGTGGCCGATGAAAATACTATCTACCATATTATAAAGAGAAGACGCCGTCATGGCGATAATTGCCGGAATGGCATACTGCATTAAAAGCTTCCCGATCTTTTCCGTACCCAGCGCAGTGGGTGTCTTTTGTCCTGTCATACCTATTGTTTTGAGGGCGCAAAGATACAAAAAAGAGACGGATTACAGGATATATGAGAAAAGTTTCGTATTTTTGCCTCCAAAATTGAGTTAATACATAACGAAATGAATATATTAGAACTAAGTGAACAGGAAATTATTCGGCGCAATAGTCTGAATGAGCTTCGTGCAATGGGTATCGATCCGTACCCCGCTGCAGAGTATGTAACCAATGCTTTCTCTACTGATATAAAAGCAGAATTCAAAGATGAAGACGAACCGCGTCAGGTTTCTGTAGCGGGCCGTATTATGAGCCGCCGCGTGATGGGCAAGGCTTCGTTCATCGAACTGCAGGACTCTAAAGGTCGTATACAGGTATACATTACACGTGACGACATCTGTCCGGGAGAAGACAAGGAATTATATAACTCTGTATTCAAACGCCTGCTCGACTTAGGTGACTTCGTAGGTATCGAAGGTTTCGTGTTCCGTACACAAATGGGCGAAATCAGTATCCATGCCAAGAAACTGACCGTACTTGCCAAGTCTATCAAACCGCTGCCTATCGTAAAATATAAAGACGGCGTAGCTTACGACTCTTTTGAAGATCCCGAACTCCGTTATCGCCAACGTTATGTGGACCTGGTAGTAAACGAAGGCATCAAAGAGACATTCGAAAAGCGTGCCACCGTAGTGAGAACACTGCGCAACGCCCTCGACGAAGCCGGATATACGGAAGTAGAAACTCCGATCCTGCAATCCATCGCCGGCGGAGCAAGCGCACGTCCGTTCATCACTCACCATAACTCACTGGATATAGACCTCTACCTGCGCATCGCAACGGAACTTTATCTGAAACGACTGATCGTGGGAGGATTTGAAGGTGTATACGAAATAGGAAAGAACTTCCGTAACGAGGGAATGGACAGAACCCACAACCCCGAATTCACTTGTATGGAACTTTACGTACAGTACAAGGACTACAACTGGATGATGAGCTTCACTGAAAAGTTGCTGGAACGCATCTGTATCGCCGTGAACGGAAGCACCGAAACCGTTGTAGACGGAAAGACAATCAGCTTTAAAGCTCCTTACCGCCGTCTGCCTATCCTGGACGCTATCAAAGAAAAGACAGGATACGACCTCAACGGCAAGAGCGAAGAAGAAATCCGTCAGGTCTGCAAAGAGCTGAAGATGGAAGAAATCGACGACACGATGGGCAAAGGCAAACTGATCGACGAAATCTTCGGCGAATTCTGCGAAGGCACTTATATACAACCGACTTTCATCACTGACTATCCGGTTGAAATGTCTCCGCTGACGAAGATGCACCGCTCTAAACCGGGACTGACCGAACGTTTCGAATTGATGGTAAACGGTAAAGAACTAGCCAACGCTTACTCGGAATTGAATGATCCGCTCGATCAGGAAGAACGTTTCAAAGAACAGATGCGTCTGGCTGACAAGGGAGATGATGAAGCAATGATTATCGATCAGGACTTCCTGCGTGCTCTGCAATACGGTATGCCTCCTACATCAGGTATCGGTATCGGAATCGACCGTCTGGTAATGCTGATGACCGGACAGACCACTATTCAGGAAGTATTGTTCTTCCCGCAAATGCGTCCGGAAAAAGTAGTGAAAAAAGACGCGGCTTCTAAATACATGGAACTGGGAATTGCAGAAGACTGGGTTCCGGTAATCCAGAAAGCCGGATACAATACGGTGGAAGAAATGAAAGATGTCAATCCGCAAAAGCTACACCAGGACATTTGCGGCATCAATAAAAAATACAAATTAGAACTGAACAATCCAAGCGTGAACGACGTGACCGAGTGGATAAATAAACTTAAATAAATTAAGAATGAAGAATTAAGAATGGAGAATCGTTTCGGCTTTTCATTCATAATTCTTCATTCTTCATTCTTAATTTTTAATTAAAGAAATGAAACTACCCGGTAAGATAGCGATAATGGGCGGAGGAAGTTGGGCTACAGCAATCGCAAAGATGTGTCTGGCTCAGGAAGACTCTATCAATTGGTATATGCGACGAGATGACCGTATTGCTGATTTCAAGAGGCTTGGACATAATCCCGCCTATCTGACAGGGGTGAAGTTCGACACGAAGCGTATCACTTTCAGTTCTAACATCAATGATGTTGTGAAGGAATCGGATACGCTGATTTTCGTCACCCCCTCTCCTTATCTGAAAGCTCATCTGAAGAAACTGAAAACGAAGATCAAGGACAAGTTCATTATCACAGCTATCAAAGGAATCGTACCCGATGACAACGTAATCGTATCGGAATATTTCACGAAAGAATATAGTGTACCACCCGAAAATATCGCTGTACTGGCAGGTCCCTGCCACGCAGAAGAAGTAGCTCTGGAACGCCTCTCTTATCTAACCATCGCCTGCCCGGACAAAGACAAAGCGCGCATCTTCGCCCGCCGACTGGGAAGCAGCTTCATCAAGACCTCTGTCAGTGACGATGTAGCCGGTATCGAATACAGTTCGGTACTCAAAAACGTATATGCCATCGCTGCCGGTATCTGCAGCGGACTGAAATACGGTGACAACTTCCAGGCTGTACTGATTTCAAATGCAATCCAGGAAATGAACCGTTTCCTGAATACGGTACACCCGCTGAACAGAAATGTGGATGATTCTGTTTATTTAGGAGATTTATTAGTGACGGGATACTCCAACTTCAGCCGCAACCGCACCTTCGGTTCGATGATAGGCAAAGGGTATTCTGTAAAAAGTGCGCAGATTGAAATGGAAATGATCGCGGAAGGTTACTACGGTACGAAGTGTATCAAAGAAATCAACAAGCATCACCATGTCAACATGCCGATACTGGATGCCGTGTACAACATCTTGTACGAACGCATCTCACCAATGATTGAGATTAAATTGCTAACTGATTCTTTTAGATAAGAATAACTCAAAACTTATAGATATGATTAGCTTGAACATTGAAAAAACATTTGGATTCATTTCCAAAGAGAAGGTTTCTGCTTATGAAGCCGAGGTAAAAGCCGCACAGGAAATGCTGGAAAAAGGAACAGGAAAAGGAAACGACTTCTTAGGATGGTTGCACCTTCCCTCTTCTATCAGCGACGAACATCTGGCTGACCTGAACGCTACTGCAAAAGTATTGAGAGACAACTGTGAAGTAGTGATCGTTGCAGGTATCGGTGGTAGCTATCTGGGCGCACGTGCTGTAATCGAAGCGCTGTCCAACAGCTTCACTTGGCTGCAGGAAAAGAAAACTGCTCCTGTTATGATCTACGCAGGACACAACATCAGCGAAGACTATCTGTACGAACTTACTGAATATCTGAAAGACAAGAAATTCGGTGTTATCAATATTTCCAAATCAGGAACTACCACCGAAACGGCGCTTGCTTTCCGCCTGTTGAAAAAACAATGCGAAGACCAGCGCGGTAAAGAAACTGCCAAAAAAGTAATCGTTGCCATCACAGACGCCAGGAAAGGTGCCGCACGCGTTACTGCCGACAAGGAAGGATACAAAACCTTTATCATTCCGGACAACGTAGGCGGACGTTTTTCTGTATTGACTCCGGTGGGTTTACTGCCGATTGCAGTGGCAGGATTCGATATCAACAAACTGGTTGCCGGTGCTGCAGATATGGAAAAAGCATGCGGCTCTGACGTTCCGTTTGCCGAAAACCCTGCTGCCATCTATGCTGCTACCCGTAACGAGCTGTACAGAAACGGCAAGAAAATTGAAATCCTTGTCAACTTCTGCCCGAAACTGCACTATGTAAGCGAATGGTGGAAGCAACTGTACGGAGAATCTGAAGGTAAAGATAACAAAGGTATCTTCCCTGCAGCCGTAGACTTCTCTACTGACCTCCACTCTATGGGACAGTGGATTCAGGAAGGTGAACGTTCTATCTTCGAAACAGTTATCTCTGTAGATAAGGTGAACCACAAACTGGAAGTTCCATCTGACGAAGCTAACCTCGACGGCCTGAACTTCCTGGCAGGCAAACGGGTAGACGAAGTGAACAAGATGGCAGAACTGGGAACTCAACTGGCTCACGTAGACGGCGGTGTACCCAATATGCGCATCGTTCTTCCGGAACTGAGCGAATATAATATCGGCGGCCTGCTGTATTTCTTCGAAAAGGCATGCGGTATCAGCGGTTATCTGCTGGGCGTGAATCCGTTCAACCAACCGGGCGTGGAAGCATACAAGAAAAATATGTTTGCTTTGCTGAACAAACCGGGATACGAAGAAGAGTCAAAAGCTATCCAGGCAAGACTGTAATATCCTAAATCATATAATAAAAGAAGCGACCTCTCCGAGATCGCTTCTTTTATTATATTTCCTTCGTAACGTAAAAGTGATTCACTCCTTTTCGGGGTTTATTTTTCCTCCTTTACTTCTGTTCTTAAGTCAATCACTTCCTGCGCTCCTTCACACTCCGCTTTTGAAGACAGATAAAAAGATAATTGTACGTCACCATTCTTATCTACATGCTCAATAGTGGCATGAACCAGCACCTTAGTCTTTGTCACGCCATCTTTAAAGCGTAACTGTCCTTTTTCTTCGTCTGTCAGATTTCCTTCGGTAGTAACTTCCGTTTTTTCATAACGGAGTTCAGTCTTCATCTCTTCACCATTCTGAAGCTGGAAAGCTTTCAGTTCAGCTCCGTTCCCATCCAAAGACAAAAATGCGTCCACCTTATCTCCTACTTTCAAAGCAGGCAATTCGCTCATTCGGTTCGCATAATCTTCGCGACTGGTTTCTCCATCGCCCTGATCTACTTTCACATATAGCTTTTCTATCGTGATAACAGGGCTTTCTCCGCTATCCGAACAAGCACCTAGAAACAATGGCAGCAGAAACAATACTCTTTTTTTCATGCTATCGACTCGTTTTATCATGCTACAAAAATACATATTATCTTCTAAACGACAAATTATCATACGATGAATCATCCAAAATCCTAACCAACAACTATCTCCCCCATTCTGCCATATCTCTCATTTTTTATGACTATCTTTGCTTCGTATATCTCTCTTTATCTTAAATTCTAAATATAAAGAACAATGGAAAAATTAATAAGAAGCTCGAATGCAGCGATGTTGTTTATCAGTTTGTCATTACTGATTGTGTTAACTACCGGTTGCCAGGAAGTCAAACTTAAAGCTGCCATTGAAGTAGCCAACAAGCAATGTCCGATGGACATGGGAGAGGCCGGCAAAATCACCAGCATCGTTTACGACGGAGAAAACGTAGTATACACCTTCCAGTTGAATGAAGAGACTGCCAACATCAAAGCATTGCAGAAAAATCCGGAAAGCATGAAGACTTCGATGAAAATCATGTTCCAGAATCCGACAAAAGAAGTAAAAACATTGCTGGACCTTGTTGTTAAGTGCAAAGCAGGTCTGCAGATGATATATATAGGAAAAGATTCAGGAGAGCAGGTAGTTTGCGAACTGACAACAGATGAAATCAAAAACATTCTCAATGCAGATGTCAATGCTTCTGAAAGTGATCTGGCCAAACTGGAATCACAGATACAGATGGCAAACCTGCAATTTCCGATGAAGGCAAGTGAAGAAGTAGTCATCGAAAAGATTGAACTCAGCGATGAATCGGTGATATATATCTGCCGTGTCGATGAAGATTTGTGTGAAATGAGCCAGATCAAAGCCAATGCCAAAGAAGTGAAAGAAGGGATTGTAGGCACCTTAGCCAATCAGACGGATCTTCCCACCCAGCTCTTCATCAAATGCTGCGTGAATTGTAATAGAAACATAGTTTACAGATATATCGGCAAACAATCGGAAGATCAGCACGATGTGGTAATCACCGTGTCTGAACTGAAAGATCTGCTGAAAAAAGAATAAATATCAAACAGATTCCATCTAACCCCAATTATGAAAAAGAAACTGAAAGCCGTCCTGTTCGATATGGACGGCGTACTCTTTAATTCCATGCCCTACCACTCCGAAGCCTGGCATCAGGTAATGAAAACTCACGGTCTGAATCTGAGCCGGGAAGAAGCTTATATGCACGAAGGACGAACGGGAGCATCGACTATCAACATTGTATTTCAACGCGAACTGGGCAAAGAAGCCACACAAGAAGAAATAGAAAGTATATATAAAGAAAAAAGTATCCTGTTTAATTCTTACCCGGAAGCAGAGCGTATGCCCGGTGCGTGGGAACTCTTGCAGAAAATAAAAAGCGAAGGACTAACGTCCATGGTAGTCACCGGTTCGGGACAGCTTTCATTGCTGGAACGTTTGGAACACAACTTTCCCGGTATGTTTCACAAGGAACTGATGGTTACCGCTTTCGACGTAAAATACGGTAAGCCTCATCCGGAACCTTATCTGATGGCTCTGAAAAAAGGGGACCTGAAAGCGGACGAAGCAGTAGTGATAGAAAACGCACCATTGGGTGTGGAAGCAGGACATAAGGCAGGCATCTTCACAATCGCGGTAAATACAGGCCCTCTGGACGGGCAAGTATTGCTGGATGCAGGAGCCGATCTGTTGTTCCCTTCTATGCAGGCACTCTGCGATAGTTGGGATACGATTCTTTTATAAACCAATAAACACCGATTCTATTATGCAAAAGTTATTATCTTTACCTCCCAACCTGATTCACAGTTTCCATCAACTGGAAGGAGTAAATCATACCGACTGGTTTTGTACATCAGACCCCGTAGGCAGTAAGTTAGGTTCCGGCGGTGGAACAACCTGGTTATTGCAGGCCTGCCATCAAGCCTTTGCACCGGAAGATAGTTTCAGCAAATGGATTGGAAGCGAGAAAAGAATCCTGTTGCATGCAGGAGGACAGAGCCGCCGTTTGCCCGGCTATGCTCCTTCGGGTAAAATATTGACTCCGATACCTGTTTTCAGTTGGGAAAGAGGACAAAAGCTGGGGCAGAATCTACTGTCATTACAACTTCCTCTGTACGAAAGACTCATGAAACAAGCTCCGGAAGGCTTGAATACATTGATAGCCAGCGGAGATGTATATATCCGTTCGGAGAAACCATTGCAAGACATACCGAATGTAGATGTCGTATGTTATGGCTTATGGGTGAATCCTTCATTAGCTACTCACCACGGTGTATTCGTATCGGATCGCAAGAAACCGGAAGTACTTGACTTCATGCTGCAAAAACCTTCGCTGGAGGAATTGGAAGGATTGTCCAAGACCCATCTTTTCCTGATGGACATCGGCATCTGGATATTAAGTGACCGTGCCGTGGAGGTATTGATGAAACGGTCATTGAAAGAAGGTACGAATGATATCAGTTACTACGACTTATATTCAGATTACGGTCTAGCACTGGGAGAACATCCTAAAACGGCAGACGACGAAGTAAATAAATTATCGGTAGCTATCCTGCCTTTACCCGGAGGAGAGTTTTATCATTTCGGAACAAGCCGGGAACTGATTTCTTCTACACTAGCCATACAGGATAAAGTCCGTGACCAAAGACGTATCATGCACCGGAAAGTAAAACCGAACCCTGCCATCTTTATCCAGAACTCACTTACAAAGGTGGAGCTGTCTGCGGAAAATGCCAATTTATGGATCGAAAACAGCCACGTAGGAAAAGGATGGAAATTAGGTTCTCGCCAGATTATCACAGGGGTTCCCGAAAATCACTGGAATATAGGTGTGCCGGACGGAATCTGCATCGATATCGTTCCCATGGGAGAAACAGGTTTTGTCGCACGTCCTTATGGACTGGACGATGTATTCAAAGGGGCGATAAGCAACGATTCAACGACCTATCTGGGAATGTCTTTCACACATTGGATGCGAGAAAGAGGAATCAGCCGGGAAGAAATAAAAGGACGTACAGATGACCTGCAAGCAGCCTCTATTTTCCCCGTAATGACTTCTGTCGAAGAACTTGGCATAGTAGTACGCTGGATGATATCCGAACCACAATTAAAAGAAGGAAAAGAGCTATGGCTGAAAGCTGAAAAACTTTCTGCTGACGAGATATCGGCACAGGCTAATCTGGAACGCCTTTATGCACAGCGCAATGCCTTCCGCAAAGATAACTGGAAAGGCTTGTCCGCCAATTACGAAAAGAGTGTATTCTATCAACTTGATTTGCAGGATGCTGCCAATGAATTTATCCGGTTCAACCTGGATGTTCCTGCTATCTTGAAGGAAGATTCCGCCCCCATGCTGCGTATACATAACCGGATGCTCCGGGCACGCATCATGAAACTGCAAGGCAATGACAACTACAAGGAAGAAGAACAAGCTGCCTTCCAACTACTCCGTGACGGGCTACTGGAAGCCGTTGCCGGAAAAACGAACCATCCGAAACTCAATGTTTACTCAGATCAGATAGTATGGGCCCGAAGCCCGGTGCGCATTGATGTTGCAGGAGGATGGACAGACACTCCTCCTTACTCTCTCTACTCAGGAGGAAGTGTAGTCAATCTGGCCATTGAACTGAACGGACAGCCTCCGCTGCAAGTATACGTCAAGCCATGTCCGGAATTCCATATCGTACTTCGTTCTATTGATATGGGAGCCATGGAAGTTATCAGAAGCTACGAGGAACTACAGGATTACAAAAAAGTCGGTTCACCTTTCTCCATTCCAAAGGCAGCACTTACCTTGGCAGGATTCGCTCCGTTATTCGCAGCGGAATCTTACGCATCACTGGAAGAGCACCTGAAAGCTTTCGGCTCAGGACTTGAAATCACCTTATTAGCCGCAATACCGGCAGGTTCGGGACTAGGCACCAGTTCTATCCTTTCATCTACCGTACTCGGAGCTATCAATGACTTCTGCGGACTGGCATGGGACAAGAACGATATCTGCAATTATACACTGGTATTGGAGCAATTGCTTACCACCGGCGGCGGATGGCAAGATCAATACGGCGGTGTATTTCCCGGTGTAAAACTGTTACAGTCCGAATCCGGCTTTGGACAGCATCCATTGGTTCGTTGGTTGCCCGACCAACTCTTTGTGCAACCGGAATACCGGGACTGCCACCTGCTTTACTATACAGGTATCACCCGTACAGCAAAAGGAATCCTGGCTGAAATAGTCAGCTCCATGTTCCTTAACTCCGGAATGCATCTTAGTTTATTGGCAGAGATGAAAGCCCATGCGATGGATATGAACGAGGCTATTTTACGTGGCAATTTCGACACTTTCGGCAATCTCATCGGCAAAAGCTGGATACAAAATCAAGCATTGGACTCGGGTACGAATCCACCGGCGGTAGCAGCCATTATCGAACAAATTAAAGATTATACGTTAGGATATAAATTACCCGGTGCAGGCGGTGGCGGTTACTTATATATGGTAGCTAAAGATCCGCAAGCAGCAGGACATATCCGCCGGATACTGACCGAGCACGCCCCTAACCCGCGTGCACGCTTTGTTGAAATGACACTTTCTGACAAGGGACTACAAGTATCAAGAAGCTAAGAAGAAGGTATATAGATACAAAAATCCCTTGATAATTGCTGATTATCAAGGGATTTCCATGTGACCCCGGTGCGATTCAAACGCACGACCTTCAGAACCGGAATCTGACGCTCTATTCACTAAGCTACGGGGCCATTTCCTAAATGCGATGACAAAAGTATAAAAAATCTTCTCATCTTCCTAATGATTCATCTTTTTTTATAGTTCTTAAGTCACCGGCACTCCTTGACCTTCTGTTATTTTGAAATGCTTTATAGCATATAGTTTATCAATTTGACAATCTTTTAGAGAATATCCAATACAGATATTAATATTATTCCTATCTTTGCCGACAATTAACAATCAACAATCCTATGAGTTACTTGATAAAACCAAAGAACTATAAACCGTTACTCGACTTAAAACAAACAGAGTTGGGAATCAAACAAATAAAAGAGTTCTTCCAGTTAAACCTGTCATCAGAATTGCGCCTCAGACGCGTAACAGCCCCGCTTTTCGTATTGAAAGGCATGGGTATCAATGACGATTTGAATGGTATAGAACGTCCTGTTTCATTCCCGATCAAGGATTTAGGTGACGCACAAGCAGAAGTCGTTCATTCATTAGCAAAATGGAAAAGATTAACCCTCGCCGATTACAATATCGAACCGGGATACGGTATCTACACCGACATGAACGCCATCCGTTCTGACGAAGAACTCGGAAACCTTCACTCGCTCTATGTAGACCAATGGGACTGGGAACGCGTCATCACCAACGAAGACAGAAACGTAGAATTCCTGAAAGAGATCGTAAACCGTATCTACGCAGCCATGATCCGCACAGAATACATGGTATACGAAATGTATCCTCAGATCAAACCCTGTCTGCCACAGAAGTTACATTTCATCCATTCGGAAGAATTGCGCCAGCTTTATCCGAACCTTGAACCCAAATGCCGTGAGCATGCCATCTGCCAAAAATACGGTGCCGTGTTTATCATCGGTATCGGCTGCAAACTGAGTGATGGCAAAAAGCATGACGGACGTGCACCGGACTACGATGATTATACATCGAATGGGCTGAACAACTTGCCGGGGCTCAACGGTGACCTTTTGCTTTGGGACGATGTACTGCAACGTTCCATCGAATTATCTTCCATGGGTGTTCGTGTAGACAGAGAAGCTCTGCAACGTCAGCTCAAAGAAGAAAACGAAGAAGAGAGACTGAAACTTTATTTCCACAAACGACTGATGGACGACACACTTCCCCTATCTATCGGTGGCGGTATCGGACAATCCCGTTTGTGTATGTTCTACCTTCGCAAAGCTCATATCGGAGAAATACAAGCCAGCATCTGGCCGGAAGATATGCGCAAAGAATGTGAGGAACTTGATATACACCTTATATAATTGCTATGAATGTACAAATAGAAGAAAGCTGGAAAACACACTTACAACCGGAATTTGAAAAAGACTACTTTCGCACACTGACAGAATTCGTTAAAAGTGAATATAGCCAGTATCAGATTTTTCCTCCGGGAAAGCTGATTTTCAATGCCTTCAACCTCTGTCCTTTCGACAAAGTGAAGGTAGTAATCATCGGACAAGACCCTTACCACGGGCCAGGCCAGGCACACGGGCTTTGTTTCTCAGTCAATGACGGAGTTCCTTTCCCTCCTTCTCTGGTAAACATATTCAAAGAGATAAAGGCGGACATAGGCACAGACGCTCCCGCTACCGGAAACCTGACTCGCTGGGCCGAACAAGGAGTATTGCTGCTCAACGCGACTCTGACCGTACGCGCTCATCAGGCAGGCTCTCACCAAAACCGCGGATGGGAAGCCTTTACAGATGCAGCCATTCGTGCGCTGGCAGAAGAAAAAGAACATCTTGTGTTTATCTTGTGGGGAGCTTATGCCCAACGCAAAGGAGCCTTTATCGACCGCAACAAGCATCTGGTACTCAGCTCCGCCCACCCTTCTCCCCTCTCTGCCTATAATGGTTTCTTCGGCAACAAACATTTCAGCCGGGCAAACGATTATCTGAAGGCAAACGGAGAAACGGAAATTGTATGGTAATCATCATCTGATCAATCAGAATCAAGACATAAAGAAAATGGCTGCATCACCCCAAAGATCATGCAGCCATTTTTATATTTTAGTCCTACCGGGGCTTATTCCCGATTCTTCATTCCATTTATTAATACCACTGAATATTACTTTGCGTCTGGCTTCTCTGCTCATACTTCAAGTCCTGAAGAATACTTGCATTGGCACGAATGGTAACATTGTAGTATTTCCAACGTCCGAATGGCGAAAGACTGGCAGAAAGGTTAAAGCAGTGCAAGTCACGCGAAATCGTACAAGAAGTCTGCGTAATTTCTTTTGCCTGGAAGTCGTAACCCGAATTGAATGAAAGCGACCAGTTGTTGGAAATCTTCACATTTCCATTCATATTAATATTGTGGGTATAAGTAAACGGATAACGCATGGAATAGCGATTGATAGGCTTCGTTCTGTCTTCACGAATATTGAACGAATAACTGAAACTTAAAGACCAAGGCATCTTGAATACCTGATAACCATCCGGGTCGGCCTGTGCCTTCTCCACCTTCTTGGTGGTAGTTCCATCTTCCGTACCTTCAGAATCCTCACCGTCTCCGTCTTCCGAGTCCTTCTTGTTTTTATCCTGTTCAGCGTCTTCCTTCGGACCAAACCACTTCTTCCAGGTATCATTATTAAAAGTATAGTTAAAAGAAGAACCATATCCCTGGAAACGTCCGAAACGTCCATAAGACCATTCAGTACGATTACTGGTCACTACATTACCGTTCTTATCGAAAGCATAAGCATAAGTAGCGAATGAAGCGTTCATATTGAAAGTATAGTTCTTGGTCAGCTTCATACGGATATTCAAACTCAAATCACTCCAAGGTCTTTCTTTCGCTGCCATATTATAGGACATATTTGCGCTCAAATCATCAATCAGACTGACCTTTTTGAGCGTATCCTTCTTGGCATCATAATACTTCATTTCCAGATTGTTGGACAGAGAGAAGCTAACCGTTCCCGAACCTTCACGTGAAGGAACTCCAAAAGGCTGTCCGGTAAAAGGAGAATAGTATTGTGTATTGCCGTTATAATCTGTGTATTCCTCCCAATACTTGCTGAATCCGGGAGCTCCGCTAAGACTTACTTGTGGAGTAACAACGTGACGGATCTGTATCTCTTTCTTCTTCATGAAAAGAGGCTTGTACATACCATACAGTTTCGTACTCAAACTGATACTGGCAGAATAGTTGGACACCCGATAGAAACCATTAATAGTATCATTCAGATTAGGGTCCAGCTTATGTTCTTCCATATTATATGTCTGGTTCATCTTACGGGTATACCACCGCTCTGTATAGTTGACCGAAGGAGAAACCTGCAAATACTTGAACAGCGTGAAAGTAGCACTGATAGGAATATTATGATTCATCGCATTTTCCCATCCGCTGATTCCGGTCTTGAACAAACGGTCATCTTTTGTTCTGATACTGTTTGTCAGACGTCCCGTATAGCTGATGGAAATCTTTTCATACCAACGCTCGGCTCCGGCAGCCTTCTTACGCTTGAAAGGGAAAAGACGGCTCAACGTAATATTAAGGTCGGGGAGCGTCACGGCGATAGAAGAATCACGCATAGTCTGCGCAATATTGGTAGTTCCGGACAAGGTCAGACCAATATCGGGGAAACTGCGGGAATAGCTGATACTTGAAGTCTTTGTATTCTGAGTCAACAACTGAGAGTTGTAAAGGTTGTTGATGTTAGACCGTTCATAACTACTGGTCGAGAAATTTACACTGGCGGAGAAAGTACTGTTCGGACTTGCCTTAGCATCCTGCCGGTGGTTCCACACCACCTTGAAGTCTTTGGCAACTGTATAATCCGGCATTCCTTTGTCTCCGGTTTTAGTCACCTGATAATCCGCCTGCAAGGTACCGGAATATTTATACCTCTTATTGTAATTTGTCAATCCGGAGAGCCGCCATGAACCTTTCGTGAATATATCTCCTGTGAGTTTCAAGTCCATGATGTCGCTCATAGCAAAGTAATACCCTCCTTCTGCCAGACCGAAACCGCGGCTGGAGTCATCCATATAGGTCGGCATAATGAAGCCTGAAGAATAACTGCTGGAAAAAGGGAAGAAGAAAAAAGGCACAGCCAGCGGCAGAGGAACATCTTCCACCACAAGGTACGCAGGACCTGTTACTACATTCTTTTTGGGACGCACTTTGGCCCTTGTCAGCTGCATGTAGAAGTGAGGATGGTCATGATGGTCACAAGTCGTGTAACGACCGTGCTCCATAAAGATTTCATCATTTGCTCCCTTCTTGGCTCTGCTACCGGTCACATAACCTTCGCCCTGTTGGGTGATGATATCCGTGATTCCCGCTTTTTTACTCTTGAAGTTATAACTGATAGTCTCTGTGTCGTATGCTGTTTCGCCTTCTTTAAAGACAGGTTTACCTTTTATTGTTCCTGTCGTATCTTTAATACCATAGGCATGTACCGTACTACTGTCCAGATTCATGGAAATCACTTCCGCTGCCAGTTCGATATTCTGGTAGTTAACTTTGCCGCTACCATAAAGCGTAGCGGCACCTCCCAACGTGAAAGTGGTGGAGTCGTTAGATTCATAAATAACCGGTGCATCGAGCGGTTGTTTCTTTGTCGGTGCTACAGAGTCGACGCGTACCACAACTGTATCCGCTCTCAACGAATCGTTCCCGTTAAGGGAATCCGTTTGTGCAGTGTTGGAGGCAATCATCCCTCTTCTTCGACGCTGAGACGTAGCCTCATCAGGAAGCATCAGCAAGACAATCAGCAATATGAATGATATAATTATTTTTGCTCTCAATGGCGCCATTAACTAATAGTTTTACGCTTGAAGTGGCAAAAGTACACAATCTTCATCAATAATGCGTGAGAATCTCTGTTATTTAATTATTTTTTAGTGCTATAAAAATAAAGAACACCATCCATCGAAACGGTTTAGCCCTTCTTCACCATATTTTGCAATACTTTTTCGGGCTTTTTCCACTGTCTTTTCTTCATCAAGATGAGTTTTGGAAAAGAATTTATCGGCAAAACAGATTATTTGCTCTTCCAGAGTGACGGGCAGCATTTCACGATGAGGAAGAGGCAGCTGTCGTTCTATGATTTCTTCCAGTGATAATCCGGCTCCGGTATGGCGTTCGCAAACCAGTGCATGACGTTCAAAACCTTCTTTCCGCAAAAGATCTGCTCCCAAATAGCCGTGGGCAATATAAGGATGTTCTCCAAAACATTGGATCGTAGGAGCATCGGTCAGAAAGATTCCGATGTCGTGCAGAAGCGCGGCTTCTCTGACAAAGCTGCGGTTGATAGGTAAATTGGGATGAGCATCTACGATCTTCAAAGCTTTTTGAGCTACAGAAAGGCTATGTATAAGTAGAATGTGCCGTTGTTCCGTCTCTTGCGGATAAAATTTGTCGATAATTTCAATTGGATTCATATTTTTCACTAGTTATTACTTGTTCCCTGACCGAGAAATGATATTTTTGTGCAATATTACAAAAATTTACTGATATGCAAGCCAGAAGTTCCTTCATTCTTTTCTCTCTGTTCATAATACTTTGCTCGACATACGCCAGCGGAAAAGTAATTACGGGCGCCGAACGCATGGACCAGTACCTGCCGCTAATCAAAGGAAAACGTGTAGGAATGGTCGTAAACCACACTTCCATCGTTGGCACGGAACACGTTCATCTGCTGGATACTTTATTAAAACAAAAGATCAATATAGTGAAAGTTTTTGCACCGGAGCATGGCTTTCGCGGCAACGCGGATGCCGGTGAAACTGTAAAAGACGGAAAAGACAGCCGCACGGGAATACCTATCGTCTCACTCTACGGGAATAACAAGAAACCAACCGCCGCCCAACTAAAGGATATCGATGTCATCGTGTTCGATATTCAGGACGTAGGTGCGCGTTTTTATACCTATATCAGTACAATGTATTATGTAATGGAAGCCTGTGCGGAAAATAAAAAAGAAATGATTGTACTAGACCGTCCCAATCCCTGCGACTACGTAGAAGGTCCTGTATTGAAAGCGGGGTATAAAAGTTTTGTCGGAATGCTACCTTTGCCGGTCCTTCACGGTTGTACCATCGGGGAACTGGCACAAATGATTAACGGAGAAAGATGGATGACTACCCAGACAAAGACTTGCCCGCTAACCGTGATTCCCATAAAAGGATGGCAACATGGACAGCCTTACGTACTTCCCGTGAAACCGTCTCCCAACTTGCCCGATGCACAATCCATCCGCCTGTATGCTTCGCTTTGCCCTTTCGAGGCAACACGTATCAGTGTAGGACGCGGAACAACATTTCCTTTTCAGGTATTGGGCGCACCTGACAAAAAGTATGGCGATTTCGTCTTCACTCCACGTTCTCTGCCCGGATTCGATAAGAATCCGATGCACAAAGGAGTTGCCTGCTACGGCGAAGATTTGCGGAACGTAACAGATGTAAACGGATTCACGCTCCGTTACCTCCTGCGTTTCTATCGTTTATCCGGCGAAGGTGCAGCTTTCTTCTCCCGTCCCCGGTGGTTTGATTTACTGATGGGAACAGATTCTGTACGGAAAGCAATCCTTCAAGGAAAATCGGAAAAGGAAATCTGCGACAATTGGCAAAAAGAGTTGCAGACTTACCGGGACATGAGGCAGAAGTATTTACTTTACTGAGGAACGGTTCCGCCACTTCGCCGCATTCCGTTCGAAATCTTCAGCTTTCTTTCCCCTCAACCCTACGGGCTTTTCGAGTATTTCCGGTATATCTTGCGCATTGTCAATGACTTGAATACCGGAAGCATTCTTCACGATCCGGACGTCATCATACAATGAGTCATTCTCCAAAAATGCCTGCATCCGGAGGGTATCTCCTGTCACGTCGATATGTTGGTAGAAACGGCGGTTTGTCCCAAAACGATCATACTTATCATTGAAAGCCAGACGGTAACTCTTCGGAGAAGCATGGCTCACCAGATACAGCGGGGTAGTCATTTCGCCCTCATCATTTTTATTAGTCATACGGGCATAATTATGTTCATGTCCCTGAAGCACCAGATCGACCCCATATTCGCGGAACAGCCCGTCGAACATCCAACGCACCGGAAGGTTGTTCATTTTACCTTTAATGGAGTATACCGGATGATGGAGCATGACTATTTTCCATTTCTTTTTCGAAGCTTTCAACGTTTTCTCCAGCCATTCGCGCTGAGAGAAAAGGAACCAAGGGTCACGGTTACTATCCAGTGTAATAATGGTGGCATCATTGTAATCGATAGAATACACATTATTATTCTTGTATCTTGATTCGAGCAGATAAGAAAAGACATAGGCAAAACGTTTTTCCAGAACACGTACCAGGCCTTTCACATATTCATGATTTCCCGGAGAAACTAACATCGGTTTGGTGGGCGCAATGGAATCTACACTTTGATAGGCCTCGTCCCAATAACAGTTCATCGGACGTTCGGCAAAATCACCGGCAAACATGTAAAAGTCAACCTGGGGATATCGATGGCGTACGTTTTCCATAAAATCACGTGTCTTTCCACGCAAAGTATCCTGCACATCACCTATAAATACAAAAGAAAAATGGTCAGTCGAATCGGGTTGCATGGTAAACGAATACCAATCAGAAGAGCGATCGTCATTCCATACCCGGTAAGAGTAGGAATCTCCATAAGAAAGATCTTTAAACTTCGCCCAATTGGCATAACCGAACCCGCCCAGTGTACGAAGAAATTTGGAAGATCCGTTGATGAGCAGCGTATCGCCGGAACCGATCTTGGTATATTCCAGTTTCGCTTGTTTAGAAACGCCTCCGCACACCCAACTTACATTGCGGGATAGCTCACCGTCATTTCCGAATGTCAGAAGTACCCGCTGAGGTTCTTCCGTCAGCACATAGCGTATTTCAGGAATATTGTAAAACCACACATTCCAGCGTTTCTTACAAATGACACCACCGACAATCAATATCAGGAGAACGACGCCCCAAGCTATTTTTCTCTTCGTAATCTTCATTTTTCCGATTTTTAAAACTGGTAGCAAAGATAGATATAGTGTCCCGAAAATCGGAAATTATGTCCTTTTTTAACCTTTAACAGAGTGGCAGGCATGAAATAAACGACATTACATATAACGAATCTGCAATATTTTTGCAATATATCACTTAATCTACAGACAAAAACGAATATCGAAGATTACTTTGGACGCGCTTCTACATAAGAATTTAAACACCCAAAATTGCTGTCATCTGTCACCAAAAGCTAAATAACGCACTGATTATAAACCAATAAAAAGGTGACAGCAAAGTGTGACAGCATTGTGACAGTAAAGTGTGCTGTCACAATGCCGTCACGCTTTGTTATCACATCCTGCTACTATCATATATTGCTCCTTGAAAGGATAAATCAAAGAATACCTTAGTTTAGTTGGTTTCCATGCGATGAAACTATAGTTCCAAAGCATTGAAACCAATAGTTTCAAGCCGTAGAAACTTTAGTGCCAAGCTGAAGAAACTAAAGTTTCAAGCAGAGGAAACTCCGGTTTCAAGACGATGGAACTAAAGTTTCATCAAGCAAAAAATAATAGTTCTACAGTAGGGAACTATCAGCAGTAAGGCAGAGCTTCAATCCCTTGCTTTTCTTTTTTTCCATAACTGCCAACTGTTAATAATATTTTGCCACAAGACATACGAACCGGGAGCAACGGAAGACAACGGATTCAGATAAGTATGCGCCATCCATATCGCAAGAATTGTATTCTTCTGTCCCAATGCCTGCCCACCGCTAATACGGTCATTATAAACCGATCCGATAGTTTTCCCTAAAAAGAACTGCAAACAACAAGCGATCAAAGCTCCGACCGCAATCATTATTTCCGTAAAACCATCCGCCGGATCATTCAATAATGAAAATAATGTCTGAGCTGTCACAATAGCCAAAGAAACAGCCCACAGATAAAAAGCCAGTTCATGATATCCCAGCAACTTCTGATGCACTACAGGAAAAAATTTATTTAACAACCACGCCACAAGGAAAGGACAGATCAACAACGGAAACACCTTACTCAAAATCACCAGAAATGCTCCCCAAAAACTTACATCCGGATTTACCTCTATCAGGGGAAAAAGAACAGGCACCGCAATAGCAGCACCGATATTACCCAACAATGTATAAGTAGTCAGACTTGCCGCACTTCCTCCCAACTTTGAAGTAATCACTGCAGCAGCCGTAGCCGTAGGGCAAATAATACACACCATTACTCCCTCCGCTACAATCTTATTGAAGCGATAAAGCAACAGATAAGCAAGGAAAGCACCCCCGATCTGAATCAGCAACAACCATGCGTGCAGCGGTTTAGGCTTCAAATCATGCGGTGATACCTTACAAAAAGTCAGCAGTAACATCGTAAAGATAAGATATGGGGTCAGAAAAGAAAAGTAGATAAATATCGGATAACCGACAGCACCTACCAGCATCGCAATAGGCAACGTCCAATTCTTCAAAAACTTAAGCATCGTCGTATATTTTTTCTTAGAGGTGCAAAGTAACAGAGATTTCGGGAGAAAAGCTACCATTAAACCGAAAAAAACACAAAACTTAATTGTAAATCATGAGTTTTCTGCAAAATTCTACTACATTTGCACCGTATTTAAATATGAAACCGCATAGAACCTACATATTATATATATCAATCTGCCTCTGGCTACTTGTTTCTCCCCTATGTATCGGCAATTTATGGGGGAAAGATTTCGTAGTAGTTATCGATGCCGGACATGGAGGTCATGACCCCGGCGCCATAGGAAAAATCTCCAAAGAGAAAAACATCAATCTTAACGTTGCACTGAAACTGGGAAACCTGATCAAAAGAAACTGCGATGACGTCAAAGTGGTGTATACCCGCAGCAGGGATGTCTTTATTCCTTTGGACCGACGGGCAGAAATAGCCAATAATGCAAAAGCCGACCTTTTTATCTCTGTCCATACCAACGCTTTGGCAAACAACCGCACCGCCAAAGGTGCTTCTACATGGACATTGGGTCTGGCCAAATCGGATGCAAATCTGGAAGTAGCCAAACGGGAGAACTCGGTGATCCTTTACGAAAACGATTATCAAACCAGATATGCCGGCTTCAATCCGAATTCGGCAGAATCCTACATTATCTTCGAGTTTATGCAGGATAAATACATGGAACAAAGCGTACATCTCGCATCACTTGTGCAAAAACAGTTCCGACATACCTGCAGACGGGTAGACCGGGGAGTACATCAGGCAGGATTTCTGGTTCTGAAAGCGAGCGCCATGCCAAGTATCCTGGTAGAACTAGGATTTATCTCAACCCCGGAAGAAGAACGCTATCTCAACTCGGAAGCCGGAGCCAACACGATGGCCAAAGGTATCTATCACGCTTTCTTAAACTACAAAAGGGAGCAGGAAATACGCCTGACCGGAGCCAGCAAAACGATCATCCCAACCGAAGAACCATCAACAAACGCTCCGGAGATTGCCCAGACACAAAAAGATTCCGAAGAAGTGGACAGCACTCCGAAGCAAAGAGAACTGATAGCTGAAGCTAAAACGCCTGCCACTACCGCAAAAACAGCTCCCAAACGCCCTATTGTTTCAGAGAGCGCAACCAATGACAGCGAAATAACGTTTAAGATACAGATACTCACCTCTTCGAAACCTCTTACGAAAAATGACAAACGACTAAAAGGACTCAAAGATGCAGAGTATTACAAAGAAGGAGGACTGTACAAATATACGTATGGCGCTTCCAGCGATTATAACAAAGTATTACGCACCAAGCGTACTATCTCGGCACAATTCAAAGACGCATTCATCATAGCCTTCCGGAACGGAGAAAAGATGAATGTCAACGAAGCAATAACCGAATTTAAGAAAAGAAGAAATAAATAGAAAATAAAATGAAGTACATTACAAAAGAAGTTCGAATAGGAATTGCAGGTATCGTAGCATTATGCGTACTTGTCTATGGAATTAATTGGTTGAAAGGTATACATATGTTTCAGCCTTCAAGTTATTTCTATGCCAAATTTCAAAATGTAAACGGACTAACCAAATCGAGCCCTGTATTTGCAGATGGTGTTCGTGTAGGTATTGTGCGCGACATCGAATATGATTATGTAAATCCCGGAAATGTGATTGTAGAAGTTGAACTGGACACTGAACTGCGCATCCCGAAAGGAAGTAGCGCAGAGCTTGTATCCGAATTGATGGGAGGCGTACGCATGAATATCCTTCTGGCCAACAACCCGCGTGAAAAATATGCTATAGGAGACACCATTCCCGGAACACTGAACAACGGAATGATGGAAAGTGTAGCGAAACTCATGCCGCAAATTGAGAGTATGCTGCCCAAACTGGACTCCATCCTCACCTCACTGAACAACATCGTAGGCGACAAGAGTATTCCTTCTACCCTGCACTCTATCGAAACGACTACGGCCAATCTCGCTGTAGTCAGCTCGCAGATGAAAGGACTCATGAGCAAGGACATTCCTCAGCTGACCGGCAAGCTCAATACCATCGGAGATAATTTTGTAGCTATCAGCGGAAACCTGAAGGAAATAGACTACAGTGCAATTTTCCAAAAAGTTGACGCGACACTCGCTAACGTAAAAATGATTACAGAGAAGTTGAACAGCAAAGATAACACGATCGGACTGCTCTTCAACGACCCTGCTTTATACAACAATCTGAACGCTACTACAGAGAATGCGGCAAGCTTATTGGAAGACCTGAAAGCACACCCCAAACGGTACGTTCATTTCTCTTTATTCGGAAAGAAAGATAAGTAGCAAAATCTTCCTTATATAGATTTTATCTAAATAAGCAGACGTTGTATAAAAGGGAGTATAACCTCTGCAAAAGTCTATCTACAGACCGAAATAATATTCCCGTACAAACAGGTACGGGAAATATAAAAGAGCTGAAATAAAACGATAAACAACTAACATACAGATACTTATAATTTTGCAAGAGAGGGGAAACAGACAGTGTTCCAACACAATCATATAAGTCATTGAAAGTAAACACATTATTGTTTGCCCGAAAAAAACAAGAAAAAGCAAATTTGTTTTTTCCAAATAAGATTCCCAATTTTGCAAACGTAGAAGTTTCGCTTAATTTAATAAATGCATTAAAGTCACT
>NZ_CP081914.1:0-36882 GCF_020091505.1 Bacteroides faecis
GTACTTTTCCGGGTTCTGCCCGGCATGGACGATAAGAGAACATTATTATGATACCAAAAAATAAAAACCAATACCACTCTCACTGCATAAAAGAGTGGTATTTTCATTTGAATTAATAAAATGAAAGACCAAAAAAGATTATTACACAAGTGCCTATTAGAAGACATTCCAGCTTTTGTAATATGCGGAACAGATATTTGTTCCGTCCAAGCAATGGAAGCATATTACCAGATAGCAGTAGAAAAAGGTTGCAATAGCAATTTTTTAGAAGACTTGAAATTAGCTATAGAAGATTTCAAGGCTTTTCAATGTGAGGAACCTGAAAAAGTTAAAATACCCGATTAAATCATGGAAGAAAGCAAAGAATTACAAAAACTATATGGATTCATGCAAGCATTCATTTATATAACTGTTTGCATAGAGATTCTACTATTTGTTCATTTTCCCTTTAGTGAACAAATTATGCCCTTATTATCAAAAATGGCAAAAATTCCTATCTATTCTAATATTCTTTATAGTAAACTATTTACATTCTTTATTATAATGGTTACTTGCATTGGAACACGTTCAAAAAAGGATTTAGAATTAGACCCGACTAAACAAATCATTTTTCCTTTAATCTTTGGATTCATAATGTTCTTTGGAAGTATATGCTTTCTTTTCTTTAAAGAAAAAGGAGAAACTAGTTTAGAATGGTATAATATAGCTTACATTATACTATCAATAATTGGAGCGACATTAATAAATTCAGCTCTAGATAACATTTCCAAACGTATTAAATCAAACTTTATGAAAGATAGATTTAATATAGAGAATGAAAGCTTTGAACAATCTAAAGACAAGGTAGAAACAGAATTCTCTGTCAATATTCCGATGAAGTTTTTCTACAATAGAAAGTGGCATAATGGGTGGCTGAATATATGCAACTGTTTTCGTGGAACTTTCGTAATAGGAACGCCTGGAAGTGGTAAATCTTTTTCTGTTATAAATTCTTTTATAAGACAACATTCAGCTAAAGGATTTGCAGAAGTTGTTTACGACTTCAAATTTCCTGAACTTGCCAAAATTGCATATTATAATTATCAAAAGAACAAGCAATTAGGAAAAATACCAAGTAATTTCAAGTTCAATGTCATTAATTTTTCTGATATTGAATATAGTAGAAGAATAAACCCATTGAAACGAGAATATATAGAAATCCTAGCAGATGCAACAGAAACGGCAGAAGCATTATATGAGAGTTTACAAAAAGGCGACAAAGGAAGTGGAGGTAATAGCGATTTTTTTAAAACATCAGCAGTAAACTTGTTAGCAGCTTCTATTTATTTTTGGTCTAGATACGAGAATGGCAAATATTCAGATTTACCGCATGTACTGGCTTTCCTTAATCAAGAATATGACGTACTTTTTAAAGTCCTCTTTTCCGAACCTGAATTAAAATCACTAGTTTCCCCATTTGAAGCTGCATATAAATCAGGAGCAGTGGACCAATTAGAAGGACAGATGGCAAGTCTAAAAGTACAGTTATCAAGACTAGCAACTAAAGAATCTTTTTGGGTATTTAGTGGCAATGATTTCAATTTAAAAGTATCAGATAAAAAAGACCCTAGTTATCTTATCATTGCAAATAACCCTAAAACACAAAGCATGAATAGTGCTTTAAATGCACTTATCATTAACCGATTAACTAGACTTGTCAATACAAAAGGTAACTACCCTACTTCAATCATAGTAGATGAATGTCCCACATTATATTTTTATCAACTTGCAACACTACTTTCTACTGCACGTAGCAATAAGGTTTCAATTTGTTTGGGATTACAGGAACTACCGCAATTAGAAGAACAATACGGCAAAGCTACCGCAAAAACTATAACTTCTATTATAGGTAACACTTTATCCGGGCAAGCTAAAGCTCCTGAAACTTTAGATTGGCTACAAAAACTATTTGGAAAAGTTAAGCAAGTAAAAGAAGGCGTTACTATCAGAAGAAACGAAACAACAATTAATATGAATGAACAAATGGATTTTGTTATCCCGGCATCCAAAATATCTTCATTACAAGCTGGTACATTAGTAGGGCAAGTTGCATTAGATTTTGGACAAGAAGATAATTTTCCAACAGCGATGTACCATTGCAAAACCAATTTAGATTTAAAAAAAATTAAGAAAGAAGAAGAAGCCTACAAAGAACTGCCAAAAGTATATAACTTTGGGACAGCAGATAATAGAGAGAAATTACTGCAAAAAAACTTTAAGAGAATATACGACGAAGTAGAAACAGTAATAGAACAATATGTATAACATTACATTACCAATTTTAGGCACAAGGTTAAAGCAAATCCGAGAGCATATAGGATATTCCCAAGCTCAATTAGCAGAACAGCTAAACTGTAAACAAAATGCGATTTCAAATCTTGAACTAGGAAAAGGGGGCAGCCTAAAACTTTTATTTCAAGTGCTGAATTTTTATTCTAACTATGTTTTTATAGATTTAATATTTAGTGAAAAGTTTTATCTGATTTCTAATACAGAAGAAGATGAAGCACAAAAAGCCAATTATAATTCTGTTATAATAGAAATTATAAGACAATCAGAAAAAAACTATGAGGATGCTATGTCAAACGCTAAAAAAGAGCTAGAAGCTAATCTTCAAAAAGCCATCAATTTATTACAGCCTTAATAAAATAAAAGAGAGTACAAAAGACTCTCTTTTATTTTCAATATTACTTTAAAGAATTTGTGATACCGTACTTTTCGGAGTTCCGGCACTGATGGGCAAACATGGCATGATGAAATGATACCGAATTATCATTCCTGGCACACCCTGCAGAACGACCTTTTGATACCAAATACAAAAAGCTGCCGGAAGCCGGACGCAAAAATTTGATACCATAAAACAAAAAAAGAAAAGTGTTTTCTAAACTAGCCTAACCAAAATCTTTTGTTTCACAAAACGACCCTTTTTCTGTACTAAAGAAAACGGTTCTTTTTTTGCTTAATCAAAGAACTTATGTCGCTACGGTGTTTAGTTAACCAATCTTCCAAAATAAACGAAACTAAAGATGAAATAGGTATTTTGGCTTTAGCTTTGAGCAACCCAAACACCTCTTTTACATCTGTATCAACATATAGAACTTCCTTGCAATTATAATTTTTTCCTTTAATGTACTCTAATAAGTCCGTCAAATCCATTTCACTAGAGCCATTAAAATTAAAAACTTCCGAAGAAGTTGTTTCCATTTCTACATGAAGTGGTTCTTTCTCCTCTTCAACTTCATATTTAGCTTCTTGAATAGGAGCTTCATTTATACTACTCCCATGCAATTCTTCACCTCTTATCATTTTAGCTATTTCCAGAACACTAGAAATACCTTCATTTTGCTTTTTCCTTAATTTATCAGCCATGTGCAAATATATACAATAAATGAATAACTTTATAACAAATATCTATTAAAAGAATATTTTATTTTATTGCTCCTTCTTGAATGATATAATCATAAGCATTCTTCACCTTATCAATACACTCATTACTAATTGCTAATGTATTTATACGTTCCATAGCAACAGAAGCTGGTATTTCATCTGTAACAAAACCAACTTGCTTAAGAATATCAACTACCTGTTCTTTTGTTTCATATCTTACCGCAGTTCTCATATTGTTAGGTAAAAAGAATATTTTGGCTTTTACATTTAAATACTGTAACACTTGGATAAAAAAACCTGTACTATCCATTGTAAATTTATCGTATTTAAATGGGCATATTATTATATCCGCAGCTTTAAGAATAGTTCCCAGAGCATCATCATCAATCTTACCAGGCAAATCTATTAATAGATTTCCTTGCTCAACCTTAGTAAAATCACTAATAATTTTAGCAACATTAGATATATCGGTTTGTATAACCTCATATTTAGGTTCATTATCATAGGTCGCAATATCTTCTTTTCTTCTATCCGATAATGAACGCTGAAAATCTAAATCCAATACTAGAACTTCTTTTCCTTTTTCTACTAGATAGTTGGCAAATTGTATGCAATTAGTCGTTTTACCACAACCGCCTTTCTGATTCCCAAATAATATTATCATATCTTACTTATATTTATTAATTTTGTTGCTGTCCTCTTTTCTTTTTCCTATTAGGAGATTTATCTTGCTGTACATTTATATGCTGGCTAAGAATATCACAAATAGCATCAATCAGATTAAATCCCCTTGCCAGTTCTGAATCTTGTTCAACATTTATTCTTTCCATCTTATCAAGAGTAACTAGAGTAATCCTATCTTTACTATAGCCATCTTTTATAATATTGATTCCTAAATCATCAGTACTTACGATTACTTTATTCTTTTTATCTATTAGATAAACTAAATTATCATCTTCAACAAAAAGAATTCCTTTTTCTCTTAATGTAGAATGTAAATCTGAACTATGAGCCAAATAACTATTTATCATATCAGTATAGACAGTATTTTTTTTATCCATATGCTCTTGAATCAAAATATCATCTTTTTTCACATGATAAATTCTACTTAACAACTCGGCTTCTTTAAGTGTAGCAACATTAAATTTATTTGCTTCATACACTCTGCTATTATATCTAAGTTCTTTCAACAGTTTTTTATCAAGAACCAATAAAGCCTTATCATCACCATTTATAAATATTGTGCCATTCATTGAAAACCTATAACCGTAATCTAACATTAATTTCTTGAAACTATCCATTGTATATTTTGTTCCATCTTTCAAAAGAAGATTAATTATACTATTACAGTGTTCAACTTTTGCTTGTTTATTAGGCTCTACTAAAAGTTCCTTCAAATCCATAACTTCCCCACCTTTCAGAACTCTCTTATTTCTATAATCAATTAATGTATATCCATAAGGTTTAGTATGTCCTTTTCCTGTATGAAAGACTAAATTTATACCAAACTTATCTTTCATCAAAGTTTGAAGTTCTGTATAGGAAAGTCCTTGCTTATATTTAAATAAAAGAGCTGTTATCTGTTTTCTTCTTTCTTCATCAGGTGTATATTGTTTAGCTTTATCTTTTATCTGCTCTAATTGAATTGAAGCGTGCTTTTCACCACCCTTATACAAAATTAATAATCCATCCTTTTCTCTTAATTTCCATCCTGATTGTTCAAGTAACAACTTATATTGCTGCACTGTAGAAAAAGAAAACTCCATGTATTTTGAAATATCATCTTTAGCCTTCAAAGCTAAATCAACATTCATTATTTGATTTATGACTTTCTGTGAGCGCACAGCTTCCATATTATCTTTTACCTTCTGTCCGTTCTTCTGTACTCGTGTAGAAACAATATGTACATGATTATTTTCTGTATCAGAATGAAAATATATCATATAAGGATTATTTCCATAACCCATTTTATTTATATATTGCAAAGCTACATTTTTCAAATCCTCTGCCGAATATTCACGCCCCTTACATGAAATCACTGCATGAAATTGTTTTGCCTTGACCGCTGGATTAGTCCTACAGACAGATTCCATATAAGCTATATAATCCGACTTCTTTAAATTATCTGGATTCATAGCAAAATTTTCTGCAACAAGAAGTTCACTCTTGCCTTCCTCATTCTTTCGCTCATTATAATCAATACCAGCGAAAGAAGTTGCCGGTTTTAAAACTACTACTACCATATTTATAACTTCACACCGCAAATATACAAACAAATATTCAATAAAAGAATATTTCAATATAATTTATTCATATAATAAATATGTAAATATTATATATTCATATATTATTTATATATATAATATTTTCCCCTAAAGTTTTTGGTATCATAATAATGTTCTCTTATCGTCCATGCCGGGCAGAATCCGGAAAAGTACGGTATCAAATACCTTCCCGGTTTCTCTCCAGTGCAGGCAGAAAAGGTATCAATTAGATGCAATCCTTTTGCCGATGGGCGGTAGTTCCTGAATGGTGTCGGTGTCTTTTCTTTTATGATGCAGCCGTTTTCCTGTATTCAGGTATAGAGAGAAACGACACAAGGAACTTTAGGGAAAAGAAATAGTAACGCTGTCTTTATCACTAAAATTATATATATAAATATTATATATACATATATTATTTGATTGACATCAACTTACGCCAAGTAACATTCAATTTATCTTGCATAATTACATAGTCTGCCATTTTCTTTTCTACCTCATTAAGAACCTCTTGATTAACTTCTTCCTTATGAATATTTACATACCTAGCCAACTGATTTATATTATTTCCTATACGTTTCATTTCCAAACAAATTTCATCCATCGAACGAATAAATTCTTTAGGGTCAATAAGACCAACTCCTTTCCTAAAGACTCTCTGTCTAAAATAATCTGACATACATTTGCTAGATTTAGAAGCTTTAGTTAGTTCTTCATATTCTAAATTCGTTAAGCGAACTTTCACTATTCTATCTCTTTTATTTGCTTTCATACTATGATACTAAATAATATATGCCCCCAAGTTGCGAGGGGGCTAAACTCCTGATTTATCAGGCAAGATTTGGTTTTTGTGGACACAAAAACACATCTTGCTATTAATTTCTACAAACGCAAATATATAAATTACTAAACACCCTCCCAAACAAAAGGGAAAAAAATACAATTAGATAAGTTTTTTTGGTATCATAATAATGTTCTCTTATCGTCTATGCCGGGCAGAACCCGGAAAAGTACGGTATCAAATACCTTCCCGGTTTCTCTCCAGTGCAGGCAGAAAAGGTATCAATTAGATGCAATCCTTTTGCTGATGGGCGATAGTTCCTGAATGGTGTCGGTATCGTTTCTTTTATGATGCAGCCGTTTTTCTGTATTCAGATATAGAGAGAAACGACACAAAGAACTTTAGGGAAAAGAAGATTCTTCGTGTTGCTCTTTCTGGAAGTGGAGTATATTAATCATATATTATATGTTTATAGGTTCATATATTATATATTCATATATTATTTATATATAGTGTTTTCTCTTTGTTCTTTTTCCCTATAGTTTTATGGTATCAATTTTTTGTGTCCGGCTTCCGGCAGCTTTTTGTATTTGGTATCAAAAAGGCGTTCTTCAGAACATATCGAGCATGATAATTCGGTATCAATTTCTTTCCCTACAGTATATCAAAAAAGCATAGGGACAAAAACCCAACTTTTTAAAATATGTTTTTTTTAGATAGGGACAAAAACCCAACTTTTGATTGATTAGTTGTATCATATAGTGTCTTTTTTTGTTAATAAGTGTTCTTTTCCCTAAAGTTTGTGTTAAGATTATGAGAAAAGTTCCTTTTTTATGGGTTTATGTAATAAGAAAAGTTCCTTTTTTGTGTTTGGTATGATTATCAGGTTTTTTTTATCAGCTAGTGATGGTAGTACCCTTAAAAATGAAAGGGTAACTATCTGAAAAACAACAGATAATGGTAAAAAATCAGGGACAAAAACCCAACTTCTTAGGGACAAAAACCCAACTTCTTAGGGACAAAAACCCAACTTCTTAGGGACAAAAACCCAACTTTTAGACCCCTCCTAGGGACAAAAACCCAACTTTTATTCATCTTCTTTTTCTTCTCCAATCATTCCGGGGAGTATTTCTACTTCTTTTAATAATACGGATAAACAATATTCTGCTTTATTTGAAATTTTATTCCAGTTATCTCTAACATATTCGCCTAGATAAAGCATCTTAGTTACTACTGCTTTATAGTTGCTTAATGTAATCTGTGGAATAAACTGCTGCAAATGCTCGTCCTTCATTGCAAAGTGCAAAGAACAAAAATTCGTTATCATCTTCTTTTGTCCTTTTAATAGTTCTTCTTCCTTCTTTGATAATGCAGACTTAATAACTTTGAAATTAAGTTTATAAGGCTGTGTATCGCCTGAATTACGATAAACTTCTGCCATTTCAAACCAGCAATCAGCCTGTTCAAACAAATCATCGTAAACAGGGCGTATTACACGTTTATACAAATCTTTAAATTCGGGGTATTTATCTTCTAATTTTAAGAATTTCCGAAATCTATCCACATAGATAGAAAAACCACCTTTTTCTTTCCATGAGCTAATCAGCATATACATTCTTATTGTATATCTACTTTGCGCTCTTAAAGCTATCTCTTTTATATAGCGTGTAAAACCTCTATCAACATTAATGAAAACTTTAGCAACCTCTCTATCCATTTCTAAAGAAAAACCTCTTGAATAAGGAGTTTTAGGTATATTTGCCTTAGTGAATAAACCAGTAATAGACCAACTATCCTCACCTGTTATTGGGTCTTTAACATCAAGCTCTACAGGAATACTGATTAATTTACGAACCATGCTTTTTACTTCCTTGTATTGGTCTGGATTAACGCCCAAATCCCGATATGCGATATCTACTCTTATACGGTCTGAATATTCTTGAAATAAAGATAATTGCTCGCATGGAATAGATGTACCATATTTATCTAGATGCTGAATACTTAATTCTATGACATCCTGTAATTTCTCTATAACAGCAATTAAGATTCTAATCTGTACTGTCTTAAAATCACCAGCCATTAATGTAACTACATTAGGTTGTTTCAGCCATGTGGGATTTTCTGGGAGTTTCACAGGAAGATTTGTACGAGGATGCCCTTTCCTAATTCTAACAATCTCACCGTCTATTTCTTCTTTTTCTTCTTTCACCGCACGTTTTCGGGCTTTTATTTCTCTATTTACCATCGCTTATTATTTTGACTGATTAATACTCCAAAAAAAAGTAGAATAAAGAACACAAACATAAACTTGGCTATATAAAATAGCCCTATGAAAATCATTCTAAAAATAGCAATGATAATTTCTAATAGATTTCTTATTATGTTCCTCCAGTCCATTTTCTTTGTTTTATAATTCCTGTCGCCAAAGCTCCGGCTGCACTATTGTATAACCAGCACTTTGCAAATATACTCTTTTAAATTCATCGGGCAACGTTCCTTCAAGGAATTGCTTTTTATGCCTTGATGCAGTTCGGCGGTCATATGGACTATTTTTAGACCAACCTCTTTTAAGAATTAGTTCCTTAAAGCATTCATCTAATGTTTTTGCTTTATCTATCATAATCTTTTCGTAAAGAAATTATAGGGTTTTTCATCCCTTTATACGTTTCACAAGGATTTCCTAACAGTTCGCAAATAACAAAATGTACAATTTTTCCTTCATCCAATGATAAATTCGATTTATTTGCTAATTCTACAACTAATGTATATTGATAACTATAGTTCTCAACAACAATTTCTTTTTCATTGGAAACTTCATTGTAAATCTTTCTATACTTATGCCATAAAGACGTATTAAAAAGCTCTACCGTAAGAAAATTGTTTACCTGCTCTGTTGTATAGTCTTCTGGCAAACGTTTCCCTGTAAGTCTATAAACAGCCTCCATTTTTGCTTTTTTTCCTACAAACTTTTTTTTCCCAATCATCTGACAAGAAGGGAGTTCATCCCTAGATATAAAAGGCTTCAAATCTGACACCCTACGATATACCTTATATTCAATAAACATTCTATCTATATTTTGATTATATGACATCTATTCCCTTTCACACTATTCGAAAAATTATGGTCATTTATCCCAATCATAATTATCGTAATCTATTTCCTTTCCTGTAGCATGGCATTCAGCCACATAATCAGCCCATTTTTTTCGCTTCGTCACATCAAAAGGCATACGTAGAAACTCATCCTTCCAAGGCTGTATAAAGTAACCAAAATCGTGTTTGTTCGTTACATACTGAACAGCATCTCTAATGGCGTTATACTCATATCCTTCTTTCAACAATGGTTCGTCACCCAGTTTAGAGTATATGTTTGCCACTTCCCTAAGCATCTTTGCAAATTCTTTGTATGTGGCAAAATTCTTTTCTTTTTTATCCATAATCATTCTTTTTTGTTTTGAGTATTAATTTTTTTCGATGAAAGTATTGGTTGTATTCAACACCCCGGCTGAATCTCGACTTTTGCCATCTCTTATGAAGATTCCTTCTTCTTTCAACCGTTCATAATCAAATTCATTCATCATGATAATGACAATATTTTCATTTGTATATAGCTTACACTTCATAAATTGAGTACCTTCTATTTTTCCAATTACGTCTATTTGGATTGTTCTTTCATTCATAATTCGTTTATTTATATATCGATTTGAGGATTATTCTTGTTTTTTTACTTCATATCCCTTTTCTCTGAGATACGCTGCTATATACTCATCATCTCCGACATCATTAAGGACATCGAAAAGATAACCTTTTACATAACTGGCTACTGCAACCGCATTTGCATACTCGATGTTCTGCGAAATGAATCTCACTTTCTCTGTTCTTCCTAAGCCTCTGAAGGCTTCTTCAATTTTGCTCATATTTATACTGTTTTACGCTAATTCTGTTTCAATAAACTTCATCATCTGATTGTGAAAAGAACCACTCCTTTTTTGCGCAGCCTTACAATCATCAATGGAAAGATTCGATTCCTTAATTATCCCTATTGCGATTGCTGGCATATCTCTGACTACTACAATATGCTGAACAGCAAACCAAATACCATCAATAAATTCATTATTCATATCTTCATTTTATTGGTTAAAACTCATATTCACTTTCATTGAAATTTTCGATTGAATAAATTAAACCACCGAAGTCACCCGCTGAGAAGCCTCCAGTAATATTACTTCGATGTGTTCCCTTATACTTACCAAAGGTTAATGTTCTTTCTTGATTCATTACTATTCTGTTATGCGTTATTTGGTATGATAATCCCATTTTATCTTGACTTATATATCTGGAAAAGAGACCTGTGAACTAAAGACTACTCTTTCTTTTCCTTACGCCTCGATTTGAGAAATTCTTTAGCCGCTTCTTTGTCCTCATGTACTTCATCTGATACATAATATATTATAGCCTTTGAATTGTGAGGATTGTTTTTCCACTTTCTTCCTATTGCATCCGGATTTACAACATATCCTTCTTTTGCCCATTGCAGGGCTGTTAGGCTCTTTTGGTTCATTCTCTTATACCAAAGAACCTTACGATGCATTTTTGTCCGGGGAGTAATTACTCCGTCTGCACATACCAGTCCTTCACAGTTGTAACCGGGGCTTTCCAGAAATTCAATTTCTTTTTGAATTTCTTTTATGCTCATTTTCTCGATGCGTTCCATGTATTGTGCAATCGTTTCATCTGTCATATCCGCTGCCATATTTCATGAATTTATGTATTAAAATAAGGCTATTAACTAGTTTAATAGCCCATTTTTGATTTCAAATACTATCAAACGTATTTATCCAATTCTTTTTCTAGCTTTTCCCTATCAATCTCTGGAAATAGTTCAAGAACAAGACTTAGCGAATCGCAATAATTGTTTGCATAGTTTTCTGTATCCATCAATCGTAACACCATTGAACAAAAAATACTCTTTTCCTGCTTAAAAGTACGATTTAACACAGAACTAGATAATCTGAAAATTTTCTTCTCTACTCCAATCATAAATTAATCCTTTCACATTTCTAATAATTGACTATCAATCTGTAGTTTTCTTCAATGCTTCAAAAGAAGACAAGTAATCATCAACAGCTTTATTTAACGCTGCATATTTATCTTTCCACGTCCTTATTTGCCGTTGTGTTTCAATATACCTATCATTCAAAGTTGCATAATTCTGAATAGCAAATCTAATAGCTTTAGCATCTGTTTTTTCACCAGATAATTTTTTTAGATTTTCTAACTCCGCACAGGCTGCATCGTCTAAGCGTAATGTAAACTCTTTTTTCATAAAAAAATGATTAATGAATTAATACTGAAAAATAGCCCTAACAGTTGGCTACGAAATGGATTTAAGAAGCAATGTTTCATGATTTTGTTTGCTGTTCTTTATACTGGCAGCCAAACCAGCTTTAAAGGTTTGTTTATCTCTTTATTTTCAATACTCAAAGATAGTGATTTTCTATAAATGTCGCAAATAATAGGACAATTATTTTTGTTAAAAATAGTTTTAGGCTTATAGAGTGCCGAAGTTTTATTTTTCCCTAAAGTTTTTTGGTATCATAATAATGTTCTCTTATCGTCCATGCCGGGCAGAACCCGGAAAAGTACGGTATCAAATACCTTCCCGGTTTCTCTCCAGTGCAGGCAGAAAAGGTATCAATTAGATGCAATCCTTTTGCCGATGGGCGGTAGTTCCTGAATGGTGTCGGTGTCTTTTCTTTTATGATGCAGCCGTTTTTCTGTATTCAGATATAGAGAGAAACGACACAAAGAACTTTAGGGAAAAGAAGATTCTTCGTGTTGCTCTTTCTGGAAGTGGAGTATATTAATCATATATTATATGTTTATAGGTTCATATATTATATATTCATATATTATTTATATATAGTGTTTTCTCTTTGTTCTTTTTCCCTATAGTTTTATGGTATCAATTTTTTGTGTCCGGCTTCCGGCAGCTTTTTGTATTTGGTATCAAAATGTCGTTCTGCAGGGTGTGCCAGGAATGATAATTCGGTATCATTTCATCATGCCATGTTTACCCATCAATGCCGCAACTCCGAAAAGTACGGTATCAATTTCTTTCCCTATAGTTCTTATTGGGTTAGACAACAAGACGCATTAAAATGTATTCTCAAAGTGAGAATGTATTTTAATTTGCGTCATGTTTCCGCTTCTGCAATGCTTACTAAAGTGGAGTTACCTAAAAGGTAGTGGAACTTTAGTAAGGATTGCAGAAGGGATAAAGAAACATACCTTAGAAGGGTGGGTGGGTTTACCGATAGCAAAACTATTGGAGCGTAACAAAGTGAAGCGATTAAGCCTTTTTGGTTCTTTTTTGGCGTTTGAAAAAAGAACTCCCCCCAATGAGGGGGGAAGGAACCTTTAAGCAACCTTTGTATTTTTCTCTTCTTCAACTTCTTCCACATCTAGCCTTATATTTAGATGCTGGGCTATGAATTTACTACCTTTAATAGCATCTGCCAATACAGTAAATAAAAATTTAGGTTCTTCTTTTATTGCTTTGCACCATGATTTTAAATAAGCCGCATTTTCTTCTCTGACGGTTACAGAAATACCCAAATATACACCAGACAAAGCCGATATTAATTCTGCTACAAGTTCTTCACGCCCATAATTGAATTTATCATTTTCATAAAATCCTTTTCGATTTAGTCTATTTTTAACACCTGTACTATGTCCCATTTCATGTAATTCTGTACCATAAAAACTTTCTCCGTCCTTAAATTGGCTCTTTAAAGGTAAAGTAATGCTATCATTTGATATTGAATAAAACGCACTATCACTAGAAACCGTTTGAATAGGACATACCCAATTTTGATTCTTATTCATTTCATCAAGTATTGGATTTACATACATTTCTTTCTCTTCTTGTGGCTGTTCCTCTCCTGAAAATTTAGCCTTTAATATATCCCATCTATTGGGATATTTTTCCGCAAAGTTTGTTTGGTCTAAATTAAAAACTTGGAAATATTTTGTATAAGCTGCTAAACGGTATTCTTTTTGTTCTTCTTCTGATAATTTGTTATATTCATCATATGAAATTTTTTCATTTGTCTGACGATGATAAGCACAAAATAATGTATAATAAACAGGAAAAGCAACAGCACCTTTTAGAACATTAATACCTTCGTTTCGTGCTTGATTGAATGTCAAAAAAACAGGAGTTTGATAATTATATTTTTCACACAAAAAATAAAGTAAAAAAGCGTTTCCACCACTATAAGTACGACCTGTTAAATTTTGTGGTAAAAAGTTCTGTTTAGAGTTGACTTTAGAGAACCAAGGTTTTTGCCAATTCATAGACAAGCTTTCAATTTTTTCAACCATAAGGTTTACAAACTTCTCTGCATTTTTATCAAAAGTAGATTTCATAATTTTGTTTGCTGTTCTTTATACTGGCAGCCAAACCAGCTTTAAAGGTTTGTTTATCTCTTTATTTTCAATACTCAAAGATAGTAATTTTCTATAAATGTCGCAAATAATAAGACAATTATTTTTGTTAAAAATAGTTTATAATTGGCTGATTTTTAACGTATTATCTTTTCCCTAAAGTTTTATATATTTTGGGTGAGAGATAAGGTTTTATAAACGGAATATTCCCTTTAGGGAACATGAAGTCTATAAAACCGAATATCCAATGCCTTGCTTTTGTAGGTGCTTCATAGAAGCGGTGAAAAAAGCAAAGCATTGGATATACCTTAGAAGGGTGGGTGGGAAAATGCGTTAGGGATTGCAGCGGAAAGCCCACAGCGTAGCGAGGACTTGCAGCGAAAAGCCCGACCTGAAAGGTAACGCCCTATTTATTTCTTCTATTCATCAATCTTACTTTTTCATAACGTAAATACCTATACAAAGTAGCCTTACTTCCAATGTGTAAAATTCTACATATTTCATCTATAGAATAATCCCGATTTTCATATAAACGCTTTGCTGCTATAGCTTTTCTCTTTGCATCTTCCGATAACCCTATAGGTCGTCCCGTAAGTTTCCCTCGTTCTTTTGCAGCTTGTAATCCAGCCCTAGTTCGTTCTACTATTATTTCACGTTCATATTCAGCCAATGAAGCAAAAATTCCAAATTGACATCTTCCTAAAGCACTATTAGTATCAATACCATCAACTATGCTTTTGAATGCAATTTTTCTTTTCTGCAAACAATCAACTATATAAACTAAATCTTTCAAAGAACGTCCTAATCTATCTAGCTTCCAGATAACAAAAGTATCACCTTCTCGCAAATATGCAAGGGCTTTATCTAATTCGGGTCTATCCTTTACTCCTGATACTTTTTCCTCAAATATAAGTTTGCATCCGGCTTCTTTTAAAGCATCTAGCTGCAAATCTAAATTCTGTTCCCTCGTTGAAACACGAGCGTAGCCTATTATCTCCATTTTATTTAAATCCAAGTTTCATAAATTCAACTATTCGCGAAACTATTTTAAACTAGGGCTTTCCCCCCTGTTATTACCTCTAGTACTATTATAAATCAAAAGTACAGAAAAAGGGTCGATTAATGAAACTTTTAAATTTAAGAATATGAGTTATTCACAATTTATCATGGCTGTATTTGCCATTTATGTAGTTTACTACGCTGCAAACATCCTGTATGATGCTTTCCTAAAGCAAAGCAAAACCAATACAGGTGAAGAAGAAGAAATTATTTCAATAGGAGAGGAAGAAGAAATACCTCACAAAGTTGTAGATGAAGATTTTGAAACAGGCTCATACGAAAAAGAAGATGAAAAAAAAGAATCTGAACAGAATTATGTATCTGTAAATGAATCTATTGAAATGGAAGTTGAAACACAAGGTATTCCAATGGAACAACTTCTTGCTAAAGGGAAAAGCATGTTTTCACACGTAAATTTTAACAAATAAACAACTAATTTTTATTCAAATGAAAAAGTTTTTTTCAAAAATTGCTCAAAGAGCATTCGCTTTAGCCATTAGCATAATGGTAGTAACTAACACTTTTGCACAAGGTGCTGCGGGAATTGATGCAGCTAGTTCTGAACTTGCAACCTACATGGACCCCCTAGGAAACATGATGATGATACTAGGAGGTCTAGTAGGATTAGTTGGAGCAGTGCGAGTTTATTTAAAATGGAACTCTGGTGACCAAGATGTACAAAAGGCTGTTATGGGCTGGATGGGGTCATGTATCTTTCTGGTTGTATCAGGTGTTGTCGTAAAAGCATTCTTCGGAATCTAATATGTCGAAAGAGTATCCAAGTTACAATGTATATAAGGGGCTACAAAAGCCCCTTATTTTCAAAGGATTTAAAGGCAAGTTCATATATATCGGTGGAGCTTGTATTATTAGTGCTTTACTTTTATGTGCTATTGTTTCTACTCTGGCTTCTTTTATGTGGGGAGGTATAACTCTTGTAATAGTTATGTTTGGAGGGTTAGGAATAACATCGCAATTACAAAGAAAAGGGCTTCACAGGAAAGATAAACGAAAAGGCATATATATAGTATCACGCACTTTTATAAGAGATAGAAAAAAATAAAGCTTATGAAAAAGAAAAGTGAATTTGAAGCTCCTTATATTGGTATTGAAACAATAGACAATACTCCTATATTCTATAACCGAAGGGGCGACTATTCTGTTATCATTAAATGTGAAAATCCGATAATACAGTATTCAGCAGATATGGATGCTTACTATGATTTTCACCACTTATTTACTAATATCCTCAAAGTATTAGGAACTGGATATACAATACAAAAACAGGATATTCTATGTAAAAAATCATTTTTACCACCCCAGAATAGGAAGAACGACTATTTATCAAATCGTTATTTTGAACATTTTAAAGGACGAATATATACTGATATTTCTACTTATCTTGTTATTACAGGAGAAGTAGAAAGGTCTAAATTCTTTTCTTTTGACCCTCGAAGGTTTGATACTTTTATTAGAAACATCACAAAAGTATTAGGACTATTCGCTAACAGAGGAATAAGAGCTAAACTATTAAATGAAAATGAAATAGAAATATATATAAAAAGATTTCTATCTATCAATTTCAATCAGCAAACAGTAAGCCTAAAAAATATCAAAGCAAGAGAAGAAAATCTTATAATTGGAGAAAAAAACGTACAGTGCATTTCTCTTGTAGATATTGACGAAGTTAATTTTCCTTCTGTTATAAAACCATATAAAGAGGTCAATATTGGGCTAAGGTTTCCTGTTGACTTACTCTCTTTTTTGCATGATACACCAGGTATAGACACAATTATCTATAATCAAGTAATAAATATTCCAGACCAACGAAACGAAGCAAACAAATTAGAAGGCAAAAAGAAAAAACATAAAGGAATGCCTGACCCTGCAAATGATTTATGTGTAGAAGACATAGAACGAGTGCAGTCGGATATTGCCAGAGAAGGGCAAATGCTTGTATATGCACATTATAATATAATTCTTGCTGGTCTTGATGATATTAGTAAGGCTATCAACTATGTTGAAACATCTCTTTTTGATTGTGGCATTATTATTAATAAACAATGTTTCAACCAATTAGAATTATTCGAATGTGCACTGCCAGGAAACGCAATCAACCTAAACAGTTATGACAAATTTCTAACAACTTCCGATGCTGCAATTTGTCTTTTGTTCAAGGAAAAATTACAAGTAACAGAAAACAGCCCTTTTCTTACTTATTTTACAGACAGACAAGGATTGCCTGTTGGAATAGATATGTCCGGGAAAGAAGGTGAGAAAAAATATACAAATAACTCCAACTTCTTTGTTTTAGGTCCAAGTGGTTCTGGTAAGTCTTTCTATGTCAACTCCAAAGTAAGACAATGGGTTTTAGATAACACTGATATTGTATTGGTAGATACAGGGCATAGTTATTCAGGAATGTGCGAATACTATCATGGCAAATACATTACTTATTCTGAAAGCAAGCCTATATCTATGAATCCTTTCCGAATTACTGAAGAAGAGTATAATGTAGAAAAGAAAAACTTTCTTAAATCATTAATTTTCCTGATATGGAAAGGTGCAAATGGTGAGGTCAAAAAGCAAGAAGAAGAAATTATGGATATTACCATAGAAAAATACTATTCTTTCTACTTTCATCCCTTTAATGGTTATTCAGATGCGGAAAAAGAAGCCATACGTGAAAATTTACTACTCGAATTTCAAGTCAATGAAGAAGAATTTGAAAACGAAAGGGAAAAAGAAGAACGCAAGATACTTTCCGAAAAAATAGAGAAATTACAGCAACTAGTAGAAAAAGGAGAAGGCGGAGAAAAAACCAACGCAGAAAAAGCGATACAAAACATTCTCATCGAAAAAGGCTTTACACGCCAAGAGCTTGATAATCCTGAAACTAGATTACTTTCTATAATAGAAAGACGAATCCAGAAGAAGGAAGATATATTGAAAGAAATAAAAGTTGAAAGCTTATCTTTTAACTCTTTCTACGAATTTTCCCTACGCATTATACCTATCATTTGCAAAGAGAACAAAATTGATTTTGATATTACTAACTATAAGTTTCTATTAAAAAAATTCTATAAAGGAGGACAGTTAGAAAAAACTCTTAATGAGGATTTTGACACTTCCCTTTTTGAAGAACCCTTTATAGTTTTTGAAATTGATGCAATTAAAGATGACCCTGAATTATTTCCAATAGTAACCTTAATTATTATGGACGTTTTTATTCAAAAAATGAGATTAAAAAAGAACAGAAAGGCATTAATAATTGAAGAAGCATGGAAAGCCATAGCTAGCCCTATGATGGCTGGCTATATACTCTATTTGTATAAAACAGTTCGTAAATTTTGGGGTATGGCAATGGTTGTTACTCAAGAACTGGAGGACATAATTAGTAATCCTGTAGTCAAAAACTCTATAATCAGCAACTCCGATATTATATGCCTATTAGACCAAAGTAAATTTATAGACAAATATCAAGAAATAGCAAATCTTTTATCCCTAACGGAAGTAAATCAAAAGCAAATATTTACCATAAATCAACTTCCCAATAAAGAAAACCGTAATCGGTTTAATGAAGTATTTATAAAAAGAGGAAATTATGGAAATGTATTTGGAGTAGAGGTTTCTCTACACGAATATTTCACATTTACTACAGAACGAATTGAAAAAGATGCTGTTGGATATTATCATATCATTTATGGTAGTTTCCAAACAGGATTGGATAATTTTATAATAGACCTAAAATCTTCCAAATTAAAAAATATGGATTGGGTTTTACAAGTCAATAAGGTACTAGGGTATCACTCCGATGATGGAAGCCTAAAAGATATACTTAACATCATAGGGGAACAACCATTATATAAATATATCCTAGATAAATACAAATGGATTACAAACCGTTAAAGATAATATCATGAAGAAAATCCTATTTATTTTAGTGGTAGCATCTACTTTAACCCAAGTTGCATATTCGCAAAAGGCAGTCTTGGATATAACCTGTATGGAAACACTTATAGCTAATCATAAGGTGCAACATACTTCTTTCTCTAAAGTGAAAGAGAATGAAGCTCAAATAAGCCTTATACAAAAACAAATCAGTGAAAAAATGGTTCAGATTGAATTTTTCCAAAGCAAATTTTATAATAGCCTAAAATCTGTAGAAGCCATCATAAAAACAGGAAAAGATATTATCTACTGCACTGATATTGCAGCAGATATTGGTAAATATCAAAAACAAATGGTTGAACTTGCTGTAGGTGACCCGGCTTTATTATTGGTGTCAGCAAAAACAGAGCTAGAATTAGTAAATCGCACTGCGGATTTGACACAATACATTTATCAGGTCGCTATTGTCGGGACAGATGTAAACCTTATGGATAATAAGCAAAGAATAGACTTGCTTAAGTATGTTATTAATGAACTAAGAAACATGAGAGGTATAGCATACGCTGTATGCCGACAGATGAAAACAGCAAAAAGAAATGGAGTATTACAAACATTAGCTCCGGGGGTATTTAAATACAAAGATAATCGTTCAAAATTAGTTGATGATTTATTACAGAATTATAAAGTAAAACCTAAAAGATAATATGAAAAGAGTGCTTTTATTTTTTTCCCTAATGTTGATTATTGGTACTTCTAATACCTATTCCCAAATGCCTGTAAAGGATAAAGGGAAATGGAGCGTGCTTAATAATATGGAATTTATGGATAGAGTACGACTACAACCAGAATGGTATCATTACTGGATATGGTATAAAAAGGTTTTGGGTATTAAAATTCCTTTGCCGGGCTTAGGGTTACACGACAAATACGGGAAGGAAGATAGACGTAATTTCCAGTTACAAGAAATTCCCATGATGGCAGCCGTAGAGTACAATAAATCAGAAACAGAAAAAGAAGGGTATAATGTTGATACCATATATAGACAGGAACTCTTCAAATTTGGAGATAAAGAAATTGATTATCAATATACTTTAACTAAAAATCGTAGAAATGATATTCTTAATGATATAAATAAAAAACTTGTCGAATATTCTTCTAATGGCGGTAATAAAGAACATGTTGAAGTTATAACTGATGAAGTTACTAGAATAAAAAAGAACATAGATATAATCCATGATTCACATATGAGTAACTCTAAAAAAAGGGAAGCCTATTTAGATTTTGATAAAGAACTAATAGAGGTTCTTTCATTAATAACAAGATTGAATAATATAAATAAAACAATAATGAGCCATGAATGAGTTAATAGATAAATTCTTATTTGAATTATTTGATGGACTAAGAGATAAAACAACTGTTCTATTCGGAGAATTTATTGCGGATGCACAAGCATTGGCAGCAATCTTTATGTTGTTATATTTTGGAGTAGAAAGCTTCAAAATGATGAGTGGAGATAAAAAATTAGAGATTATCCCGTTATTGCGTCCATTCGCACTGGGATTGGTTCTTATGTTCTGGATTCCCTTTATTAATCTAATCAGTTATCCCGGAGAGTTATTAACAGCACGAAGCAAGGCTATGTTTACGAATCAGATAGAAGAAGTAGAATTACTTTCTCGTAATAGATATGCACTCATTGATAGCGTAGCAGTAGAGTTATTACATACTTCATTAGAAGTTGAAAGAGCCGAAAATGAAGTTAAGGATAAGAAATGGTATGATTTTAGTATAGACTTCTCAGCTATTGGAGACAAGATAGCTGGATTATATGTATATGTAGTCGCTAAGGTTAAAATGATAATGTTTAATATCATTGAATTTATTGTCGTTACTTTTTGGCAAGTATGTACCTATTTTGTCTTTTTCCTACAAATCATATTCACAGGAATATTAGTTATTCTTGGTCCACTAGCTTTTGCATTCTCTGTTTTACCTGCATTTCGGGATGCTTATATACAATGGATAGCTCGTTTTGTCAGTGTTAGTTTATATTCATGTATTGCATATATAGTATTATCAATTTCTTTAGTAGTAATGCAATATGGGATAGAAAGAGAAATTGAAATTTTAGAATATGCGCTTAGAAATGAAGCTGCATTTGTCATGTATGTCGGAATGACCTCTGGAGGTGTCAATAGCTTCCTTCTTACAGCATTACTTGGAGCATTTGCCATGCTTACAATACCTTTTGTTTCTACATGGATTGTAAGTACAACTGGAGTAGGGCAAGCAGTAGGAGGCATGGTTGGAGGAGCAGCCATCGCAACCAAAGCTGTAGCAGCTCCGGCTACAGGTGGAGCCAGTGCAGCTATGTAAAAAGATTCATTAAATTTTAAATTCACATAATCATGATTATTAAAAACTTAGAAAATAAAATCAAATTAGCCGGAATTTTATCCATTGGCTGTTTTGCAACTAGTATAGTTATTTCAGGTATGGTACTAGCCTTTTGTTTCTCTTTAGTAAAAGCTGAAAGAAAAAAAATATATGTTTTGGATAATGATGTCCCTGTACTAGTAAAACAAACTGGTACAGAAGTCAACTTGGAAGTCGAATGTAAGAGCCACATAAATCTATTCCACACTTTATTTTTCACATTACCACCAGACGATGAATTTATAAAATACAACATGGAAAAAGCCATGTATCTAATTGATGATAGCGGATTAAAACAATATAATAATTTAAAAGAAAAAGGATATTTCAACACCATATTAGCGAGTTCTGCAACAGTAACAATTATGACAGATAGTATCAAGGTGGACATGAACAACCTATCTTTTGAGTACTATGGCATCCAACGTATAGAGCGAGAAACCTCTATTCTAAAAAGGCAACTTGTAACTACAGGGAAATTAAGACAAATTCCACGCACTGAAAATAATCCTCATGGACTTATTATCACAGATTGGAAAACGATACTAAACAAAGACCTAGATTATAAAGTAAAAAAGAATTTCTAATGAAACTGTTTAAACATAAAAAGAATGATAGAAAAGAAAGTATCAAGACTAAAGCCGAGCAAGCTACAGTTGTTCTTCTTACTAAAATATTTCAAAAATTCGGAGTTAATAACGCTTGTGAACGCTTATTGGCGTGGGCTGATATACACCGTAAAGCTATGTTTGGAATTACGATTTCATTCCTTTCTTTCGTCACAATTCTATCATTAGTAATGCGTCCAGAAAGAAAGCCAATGCAAGTTTTCAACGAAGAAAAAAGCAAAGTACAAATTAACATTGATAGTACCCTACAAAAAAAACAAGTAGGAGTTCACGACTTGTTAGAAGTGATTAAAATGCAAAATGAAATTAATGAGCTAAGAAAAAATGGGAAATTAACTCCAGAAGACACTATACGAATAAAAAATTTATACAATGAATTAAATAAATAGCGTATGAAACAGATTGATATTAAAAAGCCTAAGTACATCATTCCGATACTCATCCTACCTTTTATTCTAGGGATAGGATGGCTAGTTAAGGATATGATAAACTCTGCCCCAGCAGAAGAAACTACATTAGTAGAAACGGAAGAATTAAATCTTGATATTCCTGATGCTAATTTAGAAAAAAGAGAGATAAAAAGTAAATTTGAATCACTCAAAGGAGCTTTCAATAAATCTTCTGATTATTCATCAATACAAACCATAGATAAAGAAGAAGAAGTTAGCGAAATTGAAAGTTCTGGTTCTCTTTACTCCAATGATGAAATAAGGCAAATTGACAGTTTAAATCAAGCTTCTAGAATCCGAGAAAAGGAATTGGAACAACAAATAAAAGGATTTCCTACTATAGATGAATCAAGTCAAACAGAAACTAGGAAAGCTCCTGAAAAATCCAAGATGCAAGAAGAAATGGAGCTTTTTAAAATGCAAATGGCTTATATAGATTCATTACAAAATCCACGTCCTAGAACACCTCAAAAAAAACAAGATGAAAAGCCAAAAGAAAAGGCTATAGAAGTTGTAAAAGCGAAAAATCCCGCAGAAGTATATTTTAATACTGTAGGGAAAGAACAAAAAACTTCACTAATCACAGCTATATTAGATGAAACTTTAAAAGTAACAGATGGTAGCCGAGTACGCATACGGCTTCTAGATGATATAATGATTAATGACGCTCTTTTAACTAAAGGCACTTACCTATATGGGAATGTATCTGGCTTTAAAGCTCAAAGAGTACACATTAATATTTCCTCTATAATGGTTGATGGCAGACAAATGAAAGTAGATTTATCTGTATATGATAATGACGGACAAGAAGGTTTCTTTGTTCCTTCATCAGCTTTTAGAGATTTGAGTAAAGATGTTGGAGCGCAAATAGGAAGCCAAACTATACAAATGAACAGCCAATCAGAAGGAGTAGAACAATTCGCTTTAGGTGCTTTACAAGATGCTTACCGTAGTACAACCCAAGCTCTTTCCAAAAACATCAAAAAAAACAAAGCCAAATTAAAATATAACACACAAGTTTTTTTAGTAAACAACAAAGATAAAGAACAATAATATGAGAAAGATTTTTATTGCATTATGCACAATGGTTTCTGTTATTACAGGAAATGCACAGAACACCCCTATTGGAGAAAACATCGAGCTTGCAGGTGAAAACCCAGAAGAACTAAAGGTTATATACGTCAACAAAGATGTTTCAACGCATTTTATAGCTATGGAAGATATAAAATATGTTGATATATCAGTCAATGATATTGTTGGCGATATTCCTACTGGTAACTCTCTTAGAATAAAGCCCACAAAAGAAGGAGCTAGTGGAGTTATCACCATTGTTACAGAAAGATTTTTCGTACAATATATGCTAGTATATAGTAGCGATTTAGCAAAAGCATACACTCGCTTTAATATCCCTTATGCTGATTTACGTAGCTATATGAATCCAGAAGTGAACTTAACCAAAGCACAAATGTATGATTACGCACATAGAATGTTTATTTCAAAAAATAAATTCTATGATGTTTCCAGTAAAAGTAACCTAATGAAAATTGTACTAAACAATATCTACACATTAGATAAGTATTTCTTTATTGATATTTCTATGATTAATAAAACAAAAATACGATATGATATAGACCAAATACGCTTCAAAATAGAAGATAAAAAACAAACAAAGGCTACTAATTTTCAATCTATAGAAATACTTCCATTGATGCAAGTTAATAAGAATCTTGTTTTCAAGAAGAACTATCGAAATATTTTTGTCTTTGAAAAATTTACTTTCCCAGACGAAAAAGTTCTTACCATAGAAATATCTGAAAAACAGATTTCAGGACGTACTATAACATTAAGAATTGATTATGCAGACATTCTTCATGCAGATGCTTTTACTGAATAAAATTTTACGATTATGAAAAGAATAGCATTTCTTGTTATCACCTTATTTTTTTCCCTAAAGTCAATGGCTGGTGATGGTGATAAGTTTTTTAATATTTCAGGAGGTTGGCAATGGAAAAATACCGTCAATGCAGTTGTAGGGCTGGAGTTTGAAGGTAAATATCACAATGCTTATGAACTATATATTGATTTAGCTACAGCATATGATAAATGCCCAGTATGTAATAAGGTATGCTCTGATAGTTTCTGGAGCTATAAAACATTCGGCATAGGTGCAGCATATAAACCTACAATCTCACGAGGCAAAAACAGTAATTTAAGATGGCGGTTTGGAGCAGATTTAGGAGCTAACAGAAAAGGGTTTCAGGCTTCCATTGATATAGGTTTAGAATATAGCTATTCATTTAGAAATGGAATGCAAGTCTTTGTAATGCAAAAAAATGATTTTGTCTTTTGGACACGTGACCATTTCCGAAATGGATTATTAGTAGGTGTCAAATTTCCAATAAATAATTAAGTATGAAAAAAATATATATAATTCTATTATCCATTATAGGGGTAATATCATCATGTACAAAACACGAAGATATTATAGACACATCATTACAGCCGGGTAGTATCTTATGTAGTGATGGAAGTATAGTGCATCCCTCACTTTTTTCACCCAATGAAAAAGAAGCCATTGGAGTTGTATTTTGGTGTAATGATGGAAATAATCCTGATATAAAAGAAGCCGCTTATGCCGTTTCATTAGAAGATTTAGAAGAAAATCCTTTAATAGATACAGACGAGGATATAGCTAATGTTTCGGAAGATGAAAACAGCTTTGATGGAGCAGCTAATACTGCCGCAATAATGAACTTTGCTATAAAAGATAGTTTAGCTTATCCAGCAGCTCAAAAAGCTATAGAATACGCACCAAAAGGTGTTACAGGTTGGTTTATTGGCTCTATCGCACAAAACAAAGCAATCTCTAATAATCTTGAAAAGGTATATTCTTCTTTCTCAATCATTGGAGGAACGCACTTTGATGGTTGGTACTGGAGTTCTACAGAAGATGGAGCAGGAAAAGATACTCCTAAAGTGTTTGCACTAATTTCTTCATTAACAAAAGGAAGAGCAACCAGTACAAGCAAAAGAAATTCATTTAAAATCAGACCTATTATAGCAATAAGATAATCATGAAAAAGAAAATAATTATACTAGCAGCCTTCGTTGTTACATTTTTTACCGCATGTACTTCAACGCATATGATAACTTTCAGTAACGCTGAACTAAGCGACAAAGAAAAAGACATGATAGAAAATAATAGTAACTATTCAACCGCTTCAATAGTTGGTGGAAGTGCAAAATTAGTTAAAGAAGAAAGAGATAAAGCTATCCAAGAAAAGATAGAAGCTAGAAGAAATAAACTAAAAGCTATTGATGGCTTATCAATCTCCAGCTATAAAGATAAAAATGGAAAAGAACAGTTTAAAGCAACAGCTCAAAGTGAAATCCTATTCAAATTTGATTCATATGAATTAAATGAAGAAGCTCAAAAAATGCTTTCTGACTTATGTAATATCATTACTGAAATACCCAATACTAAGATTAAAATAATTGGGCATACTGACAATATAGGAGAAAAACAATACAATATCATACTTTCTAAAAATAGAGCAGCAGCAGTAGGAAATTACCTTAGAACCGCTGGTATAGAAACAAACAACATAACAGAAGATGGAAAAGGATATAGCGAACCCATTGCAGACAATACAAGTGAAGCTGGACGTGCTAAAAATAGGAGAGTAGAAATATTTATCACAAATGATGAATATTAAAAAGAGAGATTTCTATTAACAAAGACCGGGAGGTAAAACTCTCGGTCTTTGTTTTATAGTCTGGAAAGAAATTGATACCGTACTTTTCGGAGTTCCGGCACTGATGGGCAAACATGGCATGATGAAATGATACCGAATTATCATTCCTAGCACACCCTGCAGAACGACCTTTTGATACCAAATACAAAAAGCTGCCGGAAGCCGGACACAAAAAATTGATACCATAAAACTATAGGGAAAAAGAACAAAGAGAAAACACTATATATAAATAATATATGAATATATAATATATGAACCTATAAACATATAATATATGAACCTATAAACATATAATATATGATTAATATACTCCACTTCCAGAAAGAGCAACACGAAGAATCTTCTTTTCCCTAAAGTTCTTTGTGTCGTTTCTCTCTATATCTGAATACAGAAAAACGGCTGCATCATAAAAGAAACGATACCGACACCATTCAGGAACTATCGCCCATCAGCAAAAGGATTGCATCTAATTGATACCTTTTCTGCCTGCACTGGAGAGAAACCGGGAAGGTATTTGATACCGTACTTTTCCGGGTTCTGCCCGGCATGGACGATAAGAGAACATTATTATGATACCAAAAACTTTAGGGAAAAATAAAACTTCGGCAGTCTATAAACCTAAAACTATTTTTAACAAAAATAATTGTCCTATTATTTGCGACATTTATAGAAAATCACTATCTTTGAGTATTGAAAATAAAGAGATAAACAAACCTTTAAAGCTGGTTTGGCTGCCAGTATAAAGAACAGCAAACAAAATTATGAATATCTTAAGATTTCTTTTAAGTAGCTTTTTATGGGCTATGGGTGGAATTTTTGTATTAGCAATCTATGCGTATAGTGAACTAGTCTATTTGATTTTTATTTGCATTGCAATAGTAGGATTAACCATCTACTACAGAAAATCCATAATAAAAATGTACGCAGAAATCTTTAATGAGTTAGGAATCAATAAGTATGTTATACAAATTAAAAATCTAAAGAAATACAAAGAACCTATTTACAAACTAATCAATACAATAGGTCTATGATGATTGTTTTTTCTCTATCTTTGCTAAAGACATCAGCAAGATAGCTATATAAAATTAGAAAATAAATAGTTATGGAAACTAATCAAACATATCAAAATGAACTTGGTTCGGCTATGCTCCCATTTGTTATGAGAGAATTGGTTGATACAGTCATGAAAAGAAAAACGCTACCTTTAGAAGATGCGTTATACTATATATATTCTTCCAATTTGTACAAGGCATTATTGGACGAGAATACAAAACTATGGTATTCAAGTACATTATCACTTTATGAAGCATTAGAAAAAGAGAAAACAGAACAGAAGAAAGTACAAAAGGACAATCCAAAGATATTGCTTTTTCAAATGTTTTGTGCTGAAAATTACAGGGAAACTAAAAATATAAGTGCTAAAGAAACTCTTTTGCTGTTTTCCAATCATGGCGTTTTTGAATTTCTATATGAAAATTTTGAAATGCTGCACACACAAGATACAGAGTATATATTAGATACTATAATAACTTATATCAATAAAAAGGCATGAAACTATATCACGGCTCAACAGTTACCGTCAAATCCCCTAATATACAGAAAGGGCGTAAAGCTACTGACTTTGGAAAAGGATTCTATACGACAACTAATTTTGAACAGGCTAAGAAGTGGGCAATACTCAAAAGAAATCGGGAACATGGTAAAAAAGCGGTCGTTTCAGTTTATGAAGTCCCCGATAATATTCTTGATAGAGAGTTTTCAGTCCTTCGATTTGATGGGGCTACAAAAGAGTGGCTGGAGTTTGTAGTTAATAACCGTAGAGGAAAAGGAAAAAACAGCTATGATTTAATAATGGGACCCGTTGCCAATGACCAGTTATATGCAACAATCCGGCTTTATGAACAAGGTGTTGTTACGGCTGATGCAGCGATTGAAATGCTAAAGACCCATAAGCTTTTTAACCAACTTTCATTTCATACAGTGAAAGTTATTCCATTATTAAAATTCACAGAATCTATTGAAGTATAAATCATAAAACTATAATGAACCATGAATAAAGAAATGAGCTTGGATGTTGCGCTCGACATTATCGGGACACTCCGCATGATGAAGATAGATGAAATATCAGAAGAGAAGGATGAAAACAGAAAAAAAATACTGCAAAAAGAACTTTCTGTTCTCAACACAGAAGAAAAAATAGCAAATGGATTGTTGCAGTTTGAAGTTTCTGAAAATGTGCGCTTATCAGTCATGGATAAGATACAAAACTATTACGCACCTAAATTGAAAGCATATTATGCAACGCTATGAAGTAGAAGCCATCTTTGAACAAAAAAAAGATGGCTTATTTGAGGACATCAATATATCATCACAAAAGCCTATTGCTATAATCTTAGGTGGACAACCAGCTTGCGGAAAAAGCACTCTTATAAATGTTGCAAAGAAAGACCATCCTAACTTAGATTTTCTCACTGTTAATGGTGACCTTTACAGACAGTTTCACCCCAATAAGGAACTAATAAAAGACCCTATTAAATACCCCATTGAAACCCAGATTTTTTCTAGCGTTTTTACAGAAAAACTAATAGAAGAAGCCATTAAACGGAAATGCAATATTATTATAGAAGGAACTATGAGAAATCCAGATGTACCTTTAAAGACAGCACAAAAATTTAAAGATGCAGGATTTAGAGTTGAAGCATATATTATTGCAGCCCCCAAGGAGTTTACCCAACTAGGACTTTACAACAGGTATCAAGAAGAAGTACTAAGTAAAGGACAAGGACGATTAGCCGATATTGATTCACATAACAAAGCCGTAAATGGACTAATGAAATCTGCAAATCAATTATACAGTGATAAGGCTGTAGATAAGATTTCTATCCACACCTACTTAGCGAAAGAAAGAATTAAAGATTTCAATCTAGTAAATGGTGAATGGAGTTGCAAAAGTATGCCATCTATTTTTATAGATGAAAGTCGTTCAAAACAGATGAAGAATAAAGAAATACTTAACACTAACATTCAAAGAGGAAAAGAGCTTATTGAATCCGTAACGAATCCTGAAGTAAAAAAAGGAATGAAAGAAGCTCTGTCACAACTTCAATCTTCACTAGAAAAAGTTCAAAGACAAGAAAAAGGATTAAAAAAAGGTTTCTTCTGATTCTTCCAAAAAGAGAGGACTGGCTTTTCCAATCCTCTTTTTCTATTTATTTGCGTCTTAATTCATTATCTATTTGCTGTGAAATTTGTCCTTTAACGGTTCTGATTACCTCATTAATATAATCAAGAATTGGCTTAGGGTCTATAGTTTTATCTTTGTATTCCATTTGAAAATGTAAGTGTTCTCCTGTGCTGCGCCCGGTACTTCCACTAATGCCTATTGGTTGCCCAGCTTCAACAGCTTGTTTCGCATTTACAAGCACACTGTATAAATGCCCATAGATAGAAGTAAAATCACCATGACGCACTTCTACATAATTGCCCAACCCTTTATTTTTTCCTGTTTTTACAACCATTCCCGGCATTATCGAATAAACATAGTCGTTGTTGCCTTTAAGGTCTATCCCTCTATGATTTGCTATTTTTCCAGTAAATGGGTCTTTTCTTTTACCATAATGGGAAGTTATCACCATTGAATCAATGGGCAAAGATAAATACCTTCTTTGCTTCCAGTATGCAAGTCGTTCTGTAGTCAAAGCATCATTGACGACAACAGCCTTTTCTTTTTCTTCTATCAATTTATTTTCTGTCGTTGCTAATACAGGTTCCGCTTTAGGAATATCCTTTTTCTGTAATACCGTATTAAACTGACAGTAGCCATTCACTGAAAAAAACAATGAATAAGTAAAAAACATGATAAATTTATTCTTCATATTGATATTTTTATTACTTTTGGGCAAAAATATACATTACATGGATAAAAAGCAAGCTATTTTTAATGAAAATGATATTCCATATAAAGAATTAGAACTAATAGGAATATCAAAAAAACAGATATGGTCTTTGGATAAGGCAAATATCACAGCTCTATTATCTGGAAAGAGAACCAGTTTACTAGACCTTTCTTTTCACGATAATAATGGAGAAGAAATAAGTATGAAAGGAAAAATAAGTTTGTACTGGAAAGATAGCAACAATGCTGGCGTTAAAGTTCATCCAGTCAGACCAGAAATAATGAATGATATAAACCTTAAACCAAAGGAGTTAGAACGACTTCAAGATAACGAGATAATAACAAAAACTATTAACAATGAAAAATATCTCGTACAATTAGACCCTGAAACAAACGAATTGCTTAAAACAAAAATCAAAAGTATTTCAATACCTTCAAACATAAAAGGTGTTGAGCTGGATAAGCAACAAAAGGAAACTCTAAAATCAGGTAAGGAATTAATTTTGAATGTTGACAAAGAAAAAATTGCCATAAGATTAGATTTAAATAATCCAAGAGGAATAAAATTCCTAGACTTCGAGCAGAAACAGAAAATAGCTTATGACCGGCATAACCCACAAATTATAGGAACTATTCATACTGATAAAAACAGAAATGAATATATAGAATACATGAAAGGACAAAAAACAACACTTGGAAATGAATCGCAATCTAAAGTAGAACATAAATTCAAATTATAAAATGGAAGAAAAGAAAAAATTTGAAGCTTTGCAATATAGTTATGAAAATGCCGGACAATTCCGAGCAATAGCAGCAATTCTTGGATATTCAGAAGAATATCGGAATGGTGATATTACCTTTTCCAAAGGTAATGAAACATATACTTATCCACTGAATACACTTAAACTTGGCAATTTAGGAGATAATAGAGAATCTTTATTAGAGCAATCTAAAGAAAGAATAATCAGTTTCTTTGATAAAGAACAAGCTAGCAATAATTTCCAAGAATATAGCCAATATTTACGAGAAAACCATAATGTTGCAATTATAAAATGGGATGATATAAAACAAGGTACTAACAAGAATGAAGGATATAAAGACGGATTTACAGTCATTGACCTTGAAAATAAAATTGCATATAAAGGAGAAGACCTTTATCGATATGCTTATGAACAAAACCAAACCCTAGATGGTAAAGGTTCATATGTTGATATAGACTGGAACAAGTTTAATGAAGTAGGAGTTAAACCGGAAAATTTAAGCCCCGAAGATATTGCAAACATCAAAAATGGGAAAAAAACAGGTATGCTAAATTTTTCCATTGAAGATACTCCCGGTAATAGAACACTTCTAGACAATGAAAAAGTGTCTTATAAAACAGAAAATGGAAAACTCCATTTTGAGGGGAAAGCAACAACTCTTAAATATATAACAGCCGAGAATACACCTGAAAATAAATCTAAATTAAAAACCAACGAAATTGATTTCAAAGAAGAAGGTAAACGCATCAAAATTGATGGTATCAATGCTAGAAAACTAGCAATCGCAGCTATTACAGTAGTTTACCCAATCGCTGGGATTGCTATCTTGCTCATTCCTAAACGACAAGAAATAAAAAATGATTTATCCTTTACTAAGGATGAAATAAAAGCCCTAAAAGCTGATAATGTCGTAGTAAAGACTAATTCAAAAGGAGAAAGAACATTGCACCAACGTGACAAAGATACTAATGAGATAGTATCAATAAAAGCAAAAGACATTCATATTCCCCAAAAACTTGGAGGAATAGAGCTTACTCCTATGCAGCAAGAAAATCTCAAAAATGGAAAAGAAATTACCATTGTAAACGAGGAACTAAACAAAGTTGCAAAAGTAAAACTAGATTTGAATGCCAGAAATGGATTATCAATCAAAGATGCAAATACTATAGAAATTAAAGCGACTGAAAAGAAAGAACAAACAATAGGGAAAGAAAGATATATATCTGATAAAGAAAGATTAGAGTTTGTAGCCCAAAAAGGAGCTAAAGGGATTGATGAAATTTTTAAAGATAAACCCACCGAAATGGCTGCCTTTTTAGAGAAACATAAACTTTCTAAAGATTATGCTTCTTACAAGGAAGTAGAAAAAACATATTCCAGCTCTAGGGAAGCTACTAAACAAACTGTCGGAGAACAAATATCTACCCAAATGGATAAAATAGATAGTTCTATTAAAGCAACAGCGAAGCAAGAAGCATCTATTCTCGGATATGGTAGAACCTACGGAAAAAATAATGATACTCCAACAATGAAACTATAATATTATGCTAACATTTGACGATTATAAGGCTAAAATATCCATCATTCAAATACTTGAAGATTTAGGATATAAACAAGACATTAGCAAAGGAAAGGTTTCGCCTGTTTTTAAACTGACAGACGGAGCAGGTAACAAGTTGGATGAAATCATCATCAAGAATCCTCATAGTGTACAAGAACACTACTATGATAGGAATTATAAAGGTGGAGATTTAATTCAGTTCATCAAAAATCATATTAACGACTTCCCACAATTCCAACATCAAAATACATTTGTGCGAATCAATATGATTTTAGGACATTACGCAAATGAGCCTTATAGTCCTAAATATGAAGCATTCAAAGTTGTAAAAGCAGAAAACAAATCTTTTGACAGAGATAGATATAAAGAATTTCCTACTACACTCGCTGATTTAAGATTTCTCACAAATGAAAGAAATATAAATCATCAAGTCGTAGAAAAGTTTCTACCATTTATCACAAGGGTTAAAGACTTACAAGGAAACGGCAATTATTATAATATAGGTTTTCCCTATATTAATCCAAAAGATAAAGACAACAAAGTAACAAATTACGAATTAAGAAACTATGGATTCAAAGGAATGGCTGCCGGAGGTGATAAAAGTAACTCGCTTTGGATTGCTGATTTTTGCCCACACCCCCAAATGGCAAAACATATATACTTTGCAGAATCCGCTTTAGATGCTATGAGCTTCTATCAGCTCAATGCTAACAAAATCAAATTAGAAGAAAGTGTTTTTTGTAGTGTAGGAGGGTACATTTCAGTTAATCAAATAAAAAACACTTTATTGCGATACCCACAAGCTAAAGTACATACCTGTTTTGATAATGATTTAAACGGTAATTTGTATGACATTAAAGTGTCTGGAATCATTAGTAATACAGAAATGACAATAAAAGAAAATAAAGATGATGTGCTGTTTAAAACTAAGGGTAGAGAATTCACTATTAACAAAAATGACGTTTCACTAGAAAGTTTTAGGGAAAAAAGCAAAATAATAGCTCCTATGATTTCTCATAAAGCAGAAAAAGCAAAAGATTTCAATGAAATTCTAATGAAACAACATGAACAAAAAAAAAGTATTAAGTTATGAATGATGGAACAAACATAGCTTCTGATGATATTATATTAAAGCCTAAATTCCGATATTGGTTAATGAAGAATTTCCTTTTAATCACATTAGCGATTTTCGTATTCATTTTTAGTAAATATATAAGAGAACATGAATTATTAAAATTTATCAGTGGAACGATATTAGTATTGTTGATATTTATAATTTTCTACAGATATATTTCAATGTTACTTTGTACAAAATGGATTATAACTAGAGAGCAAATAAAAATATATCAAGGAGTGCTTTCAAAAAGGATTAACTACATAGAATTATATCGGGTATATGATTATGAAGAAAAGCAAAGTTTTATCCAGTCTTTAATAAACAACACCAATATCTACATTTATTCTGGCGATAAATCAACACCAGAACTACTGATGAATGGTCTTAAAGCTAATAGTGATATAATTCAAACCATCAGAAATAGAGTAGAAGAACAAAAAAAGAAAAAAGGAATATATGAATTTACAAACAGATAATGATATGAAAAGAGTGCTTTTATTTTTTTCCCTAATGTTACTGTTAGGCAACATAAAAGGACTAGCACAATCTATTGTCATTGACCCGGTAATGATTGGAACATTGGTTTATTCCCATCAGGAGCAACAAGGTGTATTGAAAGACATACAAAGTGAGGAAACAAAAATCCGCAACTTTCAAATTTTAATCCAACAAAAAATGAATCAAATTCAATCCTTACAGGAGAAGACATACAACTATCTTTCTACAGTTAATGCAGTTGTGAAAAATGGAAAAGATATTATTTATGCTTCAACCTTAGCTAGAGACATAGCTAAATACCAATCCGAAGCAGCTAAATATGCAGTTGGAGACCCTAAATTATTAACCATAATTGCAAAAACAGAGTATGAGCTTATCAGTCGAAGTGTAGATTTAATGATATACATAAACAATATAGCATTGCAAGGCGGTGAAAAAAATCTTATGGATAATAAGCAAAGGATAGATTTATGTATTCATGTGGTCAATGAACTTAGACGAATGCGAGGACTTGCATACGCTGTATGCCGACAAATGAAATCCGCTAAAAGGGCTGGAGTACTAAAAACACTTGTACCCGGACAATTTAAATATGTAAATAGTGGGAAACAAAAAGTAGATAATATTTTAAACGGTATTAAATGGATTAGTAAAGGAGGATATTAAATGGATAATGATACAATCAAAGATTTAGGCTTATGCCCTATTTGCCAGAAAGGACACATAATGAAAGGCAGTTTAGGATATTCCTGTAATTACTTCAAAAACATGAATGACAAATGTACATTTAATATTTATCATTCATATTGGGGAAAAGAGATTACAGAAGAAATAGCCAGGCAATTAATAACAACAGGGAAAACAGATATATTTCATGACTTCCATAATAAAAAAGGAGTTCCTTTTTCTGCATATCTGACTATCGAAAATGGAATCGTTATTCCTTCTTTCGTAAATGAAGTATTAGAAACTCCGTGTCCTGTGTGTGGTAGAGAAATTGAAATTTTACTAAATGGATATGCTTGTAAAGGGTATTCACAAAAGGACAAGGACAACAACAGAGTTTGTAACCTCTATATACCCAAAACTATTGCACAAAGAGAAATACCATTGGAAGCAGCAGAAATACTTGCTAGAGGAAAAAAAACACCGTTTATGACTGGATTTAAATCAAGAGAAGGAAATGATTTTTCTTCACGGCTGGTTCTAACAGAGAACTTAGATATTTCTTTTGACAATACATTGTGTAAGTGTCCTAAGTGTGGAGGAAACTTATATATAAACAAAAAAGCCTATAATTGTTCCAACTATAGAAATGAAGCCATAAAATGTGATTTTGTCATTTGGCGTGAAATGTCAGGACGTTCTATAACTCCCGAAGAAGCAATAGAACTTTGCGAGAAAAAAGAAACACCTGTGTTAACTGGATTTCATGATAAAAACGGGCAACCGATGGAAAGAAAGCTTGTACTGAACGATGATTTTAAAATAAAACTAATATGAAAATAGAATTTATAATTTATAGCCATTTTTTTAAAGAGAGAGGAATGAAGGTAAAGGGTGATTGGAATTTTCCGCATCTTCCAAGGATAGGCGAAGAAATTTCACCTCACATTATAATGTTTCAGAATGAATTTACCTATCAAAATTTATTAGAATATCTAACAGATGAAGCTAAAAGTGATTTTAATAAATTCAATGATGGTGAGGATGATTTAGAAGGAAATTTTAAAGCATGGGTATATGATGTTATCTGTGAGGTCAATATAGTTGAATCAATACATTATAGACCAGATACAGAAGACTATACCCAAATTATTCCTGAAATTTGTTTAAGTGATTTAAGTAATTAAATATTATTGATATGCAAATGAATAAGACTGATTTAATCAAAATGGTTGCTGAAAAGGCAAATAAACCAACAAAAGAAGTAGCAGAAATAATTGATAGTTTTTTCAAAGAATTATCTCAAAATCTAAGAGAAAAAGATGTTTCTATAAAAGATTTTGGTACTTTCAAAAAGATTATTCAGCCAGCTCGGATAGCTAGAAATCCGGCAACTGGAGAACCTGTAGAAGTTCCAGAAAAGGAAGTTGTTAAATTTAAGCCGTCCAAAAATATACTAAACATGAAATGGCTATGATAGAAATAAACATCCATATTCCTATAGATGGTGTGAACAATATTTCTATACCAATCCAATTACCTGTAGTTCCAAGGGTTGGAGAAAAGATTTATCTATCTGACAAACAAATAAATAATTTGATAAGTCTATTAGAAGAAGAATATTACCACAATCCACAAACAGAAGAATGGAAAGAATCAATAAGACGGTTCACCAATATTGAGGAAGTAGCATATAATGCTGCAAATGGAACGATACACATTGAATTATCAACTATTTAAAAGAAACAATATGAAAAAGTATTTATCATTAGTAATGATTGGTTTAAGCCTTATGTTGTCTGGATGCAATAAAGACGATAACAACGACCCTAATACTCCACCTACAGGAGATACAGGAAAAGTACGTTATGAAGCTACCGTAAGCGACCCAGAAAATTTCAAACTTCTAATACATTATACAGTAGGAGTAGATATTTCTTCCGAAGCTCCCGAAGAAGCTGCCAAAGAAATTATTGTAGAAAGTCCATTCACATTTGAGCAAGAAGCCAAACAAGGAACATATTTATGGCTATCTGCCTACCCTATACCTAAAGATGAAGAAAACCTTGAAAATTTACAGCTACCTAAGACAGTCGAAGTAAAAATTTTTATTGATGATAAGCTGCATAAGTCTAACAGTGGTGAAAATTATGCAATGGTTCAACATATATTCGGACAAGAAAATTACCAGTAGAATTGATACCTTTTCTGCCTGCACTGGAGAGAAACCGAGAAGGTATTTGATACC
>NZ_CP081915.1:0-32924 GCF_020091505.1 Bacteroides faecis
CCTTTTTCACGTTGCCTACAAGCATCCTTTCCGTCCGGAAGCTATCCCCCAGGATCTCGTTTATCAGCTTTTGTTTGGCCTTACCACCGATAAACCCGACCGTCTTGTCTGCGCTTCGGTGCGTTCCCCTTTCCCTTTCCCGGCCTCCGGTATCTTTGGCGTACCCGGTAAAGGCAAGCAAATCCCGGCGTTCCATAAAGAAAGAACTTTCCCCCTTGATGTAGGTATAGTTTCCGGCCTCGTCCCTTTCGATCGTATATCCCCTCTCCCTCATGGCCTTGTTTATCTGCCTTACCGTCCGGTATTCGGGATTTGCCAGGCACTCCCTAAGATCCTCGTTCCTGACTGCGTACCCATGCTTGTATCGGTCTATCAGATTGATCTCATTCTCGTATGCGTATTTCCGGATCGCCGAAATCGGCACATAGGTTTTCGTTTCCCTATCAAACAGTACATCATAAGACACCTCTTTAAGCTCTTTCCTGTATTTCACCGGATCGGGTTCAGGCATGGGCGTTTCCGCTTCGTTTTCCGTTTCTTCCGGATGTGCCTCGCTCCCCGGCGTTTCCTGCTGTGGCTGCTGCGCTTCCTCCTTTGTTTCCGGCTTTCCGGTCACGCTTTTATCCTCTTCCGGCTCGATCGGCACTTTCTGGTATGTCAGGAAAGAAATATTCTTGGCTTCCAGGCCGTTTTCCCGGTAGGCCACGCCCTCCTGCTTGTACTTGTACAGGTTAAACCGTTCGATAATGCCCTCCATGTGGCGGCTCTCCAGTTTCGGATCGGCGAATTTTTTCAGATCCTTGTGCCGTATGCTCACCCGTTCACCCTCCCGTGAAAAGGAATGTACCCCTTTCCGTACCTTATGCGTGTAGCCTTGTTCTTTCATGGCTACGACAATCTGGTTAGCGGACGTAAAACGGTAGTTCTCCAACAGGTTTTTAAGCTCCGGGTTCTTGATCTTCTTCAAGACGGCTTCGGCCGTCGGTTCGCTTTTCACCAGGTTTATTTGATGCTCGTATGCGAACTGCCGGACGGTGGCGAACGATACCGTCGTATGGTTTTGTTCATCATAAACCACTTTATAAGCGACCTCTTTCAAGGCCTTTTCCCCCTTCTGTGCTTCATCTTTTACATATGTCGAGAAACTTATATCCTTTACCTGCAAACCGTTCTCCCTGTACCCGGCCGGGTTCGCCTCGTACTTTGTCAAGTCGAAACGTTCCGTTATGCTTTTTAGCTGCTCGTCAGACAGAGGTTGTTCGAACGCTTTCAAGAGCCTGTGTTCAACCTGGAACACTTCACCCTCCCGTGAAAAGGAATGCACCCCCTTCCTTACCTGGTGCGTGTAACCTTGTTCCCTCATGGCTGCGACGATCTGGTTTGCCGCCGTAAACTGCTCGTCCTGCAATATCCTTTTAAGCTCCGGGTTCGTGATCTTCCCGATCTCGGCCGATACCTGCGGACGTACATAAGTTTCCCCCTCTTTGGCCTGGTAATCGAATTTCCGGTTAAAACATTCCTGTACCCTGACTTTCCAGCCCTCATGTGAAAAACCCCGTTTCACCGTCCCCCTGCCCTCCAGTTCCCAGGTGTTCCCGGCCGATTTAGCCCCCGGAGAAAGTTTCACTTTCCCGTCCAGGCTCTTGCGTGAAACGATTACGTGAACGTGTAAGTTCAGACCGGGTTTAGGCTCTCCGATCCTGGCGATCCCCTGTTTCACCTCTTCATCTTCCGGATGATAGGATCGTTCCGTTTCCACACGTGCGTAATACATGAGATCCTGGCCTCCCCTAATATTGTCCCGTCCGAAGTTCAAGGCGTATTCATCCATAGCCGAACGGGTGAACGCCTCCAGCTTTTGGAAAACCTCTTTTTTCTCCTGTGGTGTAAGTTCCTTAAAATCGTCCACTTTCCGGCCGATAAGGTGCATTTGTTCCGACTGCGACGGATTGAGCGAAAGCATGAAGAATTTAGCGTCGTTAGCCCCTAACGCCTTTTTGTTCCCGTCTATATCCATAATTACCCGTTCGGGTGAAATATCCTGCTCCGTATGGGAGAAAAAACGCTGTCCCTCCCCCGTTTCCTTTTCCAGATAACGCACCAGGTCGTGACAGCTTCCCGTATTTCCGCTTTTCACGTCCTCGGCCGGGTGTACTTTGGCAAACATAGGCTTATCTCTTTAGTTCGTCCTTTAACCTTTTCACCCACATATCCAGCGTATTACGGTCTATCTCATAAACCGTATCGTTGAATGTCGGTATCTTCTTCACCTCGTCGATACGCTCCACGATCTCCAGGATCTTGTGCGTATTGCATCCGACGGCCGGAGTTCCTTTCTCCTGCCGGGCTATTTCGAGATCCGTTTGCAGTTTCCCGGCCTTCTCCCGGTTTTCCCTGGCTTCCTGTTCCAGTTGCTTGGAACGCTCCAAAAGTTCCTGTACCTGTGAGATGTGCATATATTCGTCCGGATTGTCCCCCGGCGTTTTCACTTCCCCGACAAGCGACAAAAGGAGTTGTTCGATGTTTTTCAGCCTTACGTTAGTGGATTTCTCAATGCCCCGGACAACTTCGATCACCCGGCTTGCCTGCTCTTTGGCCGCAATGTTCGGCGGCATTACATTCGACTGCGGGGTGATCCCCGTTGTTTCAAAATAGAGTAACATTTCGGCCACGAACGCATCGTGCGATTTGTTTCCTTTCAGCATATCAAGCCTAAACCTTGTACTCTCCTTTATACGGATAGACGTATCTTTACTTGTTGTTGCCATAATTTCACGTATAGGGGTTTGCATACATAAATATCGGCTACAATATACTATAATTCAATGAATTATCAAAATAATGTATGCAATATGTATGCAATTCGCATACATATAAACAAGTAAACAGTTATATATCAGTGATTTAGAAAATCAGCATTGGACTAAGTCCAATGACTGCTTGCTCACTTTGGTAAACCGTCGTTCTCTCTCTCCTTGCTTCGCTCGTCGCTCCTGGAACGCTCCGCACGGCTTCGCTCCAATACATCAGACACCCAGCCCCCAAAATGCACATTACAAATGTACACCGCCCCCCAAAAAAGTGTACATTTGTAAAACGGCGGCAATCGTTCCGATCACCTTATATTTTACAACACAAAAACAAAATTTTACACATTTTAACGCGCGGAAAAATCGCACTAAAGAAACGCTTCGCTCATTTTTTCTCCGTTTCTCATTTTCCGTTTTCAAAATGCACATTTTCCAGCCGTTTTTGAAGCCTGTGATTCCCTAAGATTTTCCTTCTTTGTGAGAATAGTCTTTGTAGAGATTCTTTGTAAGAAAGCGTTTTTTCATTTATAATTAACTGAAATACAAATCGTTATAAGTGAAAAGACACAACCTAAAATACTCATTTTACTAAAATCCGAAGGGGGAAAATACTTATTTTACTAAAATTACCCCCTCCAATAAATACCCATTTTACTAAAGGTTACAATAAAAAGTACTTGGTGTTTTTTGGCGGTATCTTTTATTTCTTTAACTTTGTCCCGAACTCAAAAAAAAAAGCCTATGGCGACCAACGACATCACCCTCTATATTCCTCCTACGGAGGAAGAAGTAATGTTAATCCAGCCGAATAACGTAACATTCGGCCAGTACTCTGTGACCGAGTGGCAAGAAAACCTCCTGACGCTCATAAGCGACCAGATCCAGCAACACATGACCAGGGAAAAACAACTGCCTAAAGACCTCTTTAACCAGCCTGTCGTCGAGATCAAATGCGACGAAGCCGGGGGGAAGAACAACAAGAGCAAAGTTCTGAAAGAGGCTATCGCCATGATGCGGAAAAACTTTTCCTTTCGCTGGGTGCATCCCAATATCCACCAGACGGTGGAAACGTTCGGGGTGGTGATAACGACGGTACACAACATCAAAGGCACAAACCGGGTAGCCCTGACGCTCAACCCCTGGGCGATCCCTTTCCTGCTCTACTACGGTACGGGTGTCGGCGGTACAAGGTACGGGAAGAACATCGCCTTAACCCTCCGGGGCAATTACACCAAGCGGCTCTACAAGATCATTTGCAGCCAACGGGACAGACGGGAGTATTATTACTCGATCGACCAATTCTGCAAAGACCTGGAGATCCCGGCCTCCTACTCGAATGCACAGATCGACCAAAAGGTTTTAAGGCCTGCACAGACACGAATCAAGGAAAGCGAGGCCGATGTATGGTTCGATTACAAATTCATCTGCAAAACGCCTAAAAAGGGGCAAAAACCGAAAGCCGACACGATTATCCTGTTCATCCATGCGAGAAATCCCCAAGAACTGCGAGGCGACCAGCAACAACAATACTCGTTCGTTTACCGTTGGGTTTACGGTGCTTTAAGCTATCCGAGCGACAACACCCCGGTAAGGGCACTCGACAAGATCCTGGAAAGCGGACGGCTGAAAGACGTGTACGACCGTTGTGCATATTACGACGATAAGGTTTGCAGCGGTGAAATGAGTACAGCCCACGCACAAAATTCACTGGCAAAGATGCTGCGTGAGGATTTCGGTATCAAGGCCAGGGGGAAAAAGAAAGATCCCGACCTGTTTGGTTAAATCCGGAAGATTTTCTATATTTGTGTGCGGCCGGGGTGGTTCCCGTCCGTCTGGGGGCTGACGGCTATTGCACGTCAAGCCTTAAAAGTGGGGCGAATTGACGTATTACGACATCCCCACTTTTTCATATACCCCTATATTGTAATGCACATTACAATAATACTAAAATACTAAGATTAGTATAGACTTATCTTAGTATTTTAGTAAAACGAGTATGCTTGAAATCTGCCTCCGGCGGGGTTTTTACTGGGGGCTTCTGACCTTTGCACTGTTTCCTATTGTTCCGTAAAATCAGTGTCGCACAGTCCGCACCTTAACACCAGCCCGGATTTTCCCCACACGTTACAGCCGCACCCACAGGTGTATTTCTTCCGCTTTCCGCTTTTGCTCTCCCCCTCGTCCGGATCTTCCGGTTCTTCCGTTTCGTCCCCGTCGCTTCCGGCGATGCGGATCGGCCGGGTAGGTACGGCCGCCAAAGTCGGCTTGTACCTAAGCCGCAAGTTTTGCAGATCCTCCCGGCTTAGCGTATTGAAAACCTGCTCGAACTTCCCTCCCGGAATGATATAATGCGTAATGCTCTGGCCTGTCCTTTTGCCTCCGGCCTCCCCGGTGTCGGACGGCATCAGTCCGACCTGGATCATCTTGTCAGCCCATTGCGAATTATGATACCCTCCCCGGCTCGGCCTGCCGAAATCCTCCTGCCACAAATGGCACATTTCATGTACCAGGGTAGAATGCCAGTCCCGATCTTCCCGGTTCATAAAATCGGGGTTGATGCTGATCTCGTGAACGACCTTTTTTTCCTGCCCGTCCCCTCTCCAACGGTTGGCGGCGAAAAAGCCGAACGCCCCACCGTGACGGGACATATTCACGATACATTCCGAAAGCTCACCGTTAAAAATTGCGTCGTTGTAAAACTGATACAAGTCGTCCAACGTCTTAAACTGGATCGTCGTTATCATAAGCCTTTTGTTTTTCAATCTGAATGCAAAGATACGGATATTTTTGTAATGTACATTACAAAAATACTAAAATACTAATATTAGTATAACCGGATATAAAAGATACCCATTTTACTAAAATACTTGAATAAGTACACGTTACGTTTACAAAATACACTACTGTAATGCGCATTACAAAAATACTATTTTTAGTATTTACTAAAAAAAGCGCATCTATCCCAAAGATTATTCGAGAGATTTTTTTATCTTTCGGCCGAAGAATCCCGGAACGGAAATATTAAAAATATCCACGTTCCCAATAAACCATATACGCCCATGTTTCCAAATTACAAAGACTTTCAGATAGCTGTTTACTACACGCTGGGAAAAGCACTTCCCAAGCATATAGAGGAAGTGCAGACGGAGATCATCGAGAATTTCGATATAAAATACAATTCCCCCATGCTCGCACACCCGTTACTGCGTACCCCCATTTACGAGAAAATCATCCTCCGTATATTAGATACAATGGAAGATTTAAAAGAGATCCGCTTTTCCGACGACCGTACCCATGTCGTCCTTACCGGAAGGGGTAAACATCTCCTGGACGAGTACGAGAATGAAATGAATCAGAGGTTGCCTTTCATCATAAGCCGTAAAAAGTTCAAACGTCACACCCAAGAAGAGTTAGCTAAGGCATACCGGGAACTCAATGAATATCCCGATTAGTTTTTCTCCCAGGATTGAGCGTACGAACTAAAATACTAAAAGTAGTATCTACTATTTTTAGTAGATGTAGTATCAAACGAAACGTTTCTTTAAGGCGATGATCGGGTTTATCATCGTCTTGTACATTTCCAGGGGTTCACCCATAAGCTCGCACCGGATTAGGTGTATCAGCCTCTCGTCTTTCGGATCTGTCGGCTGCGGCTGGCAGTCCTTTCCCGTCCTGGTCTGATCCTCCAGTTCGGCCACTAAAATATACTGGAGCGTAAAGATGTCGGCCACGGTTTCCACCTCTCCGGCCACCTGTCGGTATAACTTCCGGTACTCCGGCCAACGTTCGGTATCATAGATATTCGCCTCGATATAGGCGTTTATCTGCGGAGTGGTGGCCGTCTGCTCGATTTCCACACCGGAAAGCCTGCGGATCACCTCTATTTTAAGTTTTTTCCCGGTAAACTTCTGTTTCGGCCTTAACCCGTATTGCGGCATTTCCCCCAGGGAGATAAACGGCTCTTTATCCCCCTTTCTCCGGTAAATGAAATATTCCGCTATCATCGTTCGGGGATATTCAAAACGTGATCCACTAACAGGGCTTTGTCCTCCGGATTTGCCTTTATCCAGAACAGCGACCAATTCAAGGCGTTTCCATACTCGTTAATACCGTTTTCCCGGACGGTCTGCCCGGCTGTCGGGGAAATCCCTTTCAGGCATGAAAGCGCATTATTATTGCCAAACATGGCATATCTGTTAAAGGCTTCCAACTCGAAAGGATAAATATCAAACCTTTTCTTTCCCTGGACGACCTGCGCAACAATCCGGCTATCATAGTCCGGATATTTGTCGGGTTCGACCTTAATCCCCAGGTTCTCCAGCAAAGCCCGGTTTATCCGATCGTCCGTCCCCAAATAAAACTGAAAGAAATCCCCGTCATACCCCCTGTATTTGCCTAAAAGATGCGCATACAGTTCCGCATCCACTTTTCCGTAAATACAACTCTTTATAAAATCCTCGTCGATACGGTTTCCTGCTATCGCATTGGAAACAACATCAATAATCTGTATAATCTTCGGTTTGTTCATATTACATTATTTTATCTACAAATATATATCTATCCAATCAAAAAACGCATTATCAGAGCTATGAAAGCGAAACGGAGTGTAGCGGCAAAGCGTTTTTTGGTTCTTTTTGGGGCGAGTGCCAAAAAGAACTCCCCCCGAAAGGCTGTCCCCCTTTCGGGGGATCTTCCTTGTATCATGCCACCTGTTCCGCTTCATCTGCTGCCGTTTCCTCGCTTTCTACGGAGATATTCAGTTTCCCGGCTATCATCTTGACAATTTTCATAGCGTCGGCCAGTACGTTTAAAATGAACTTGGGTTCTTCCCGGATCGCCTTTATCCAGCTTTTCAGATAAGCTGCGTTTTCAGTGCGTATATGTTCGGCTATCCCGAAAAACATTCCTGCCAGGGCTGCGGCGAACTCGGCCGTTAATTCCTCCTTGCCGTATTCCTCTGATCCGAACGGGTGCGCAAGATCCCGGTTCAATCGGGTGGGATGTCCCGTGGAATGTCCCATTTCATGCAGAAGCGTTTCGTAAAAGCTCTGCATATCGACGAACTGCGAGCGAAGCGGCACTACGATATAATCGGCTAAAGGAGAATAGAAAGCCCTGTCGCCTTGCTGCTCCCGTATCGGGCAAAACCAGCTTTTCGCCTCCAGCATGGCGTCTATTTCGGGGTGCGCCTCTCCGGTTGTCCCGTCGGGCTGCTCTGCCTGTCCCCCTCTGAACTTCTCCCTTAACGCTTCCCATTCTTCCGGCCTCACGTCCGAAAAATTGGTCTGATCCAGGTTAAAGACCGAGTAATATTTATAGGTCGGTATAACGTTGTATTCCTGTTGCTGCTCCCGGCTTAACGCCTTGTATTCCTCAAAGGTTATTTTCTTGCGTGTTTCCTTGTGGTACACGTAGAAAAGGAAGTAATAGACCGGAAACGATTTCGATCCTTTCAGCACGGAGATCCCGGCCTCTTTCGCCTGGTTGAATGTCATAAATACGGGTGTCTGGTACTGGAATTTCTCGCAAAGGAAAAGGAGTAAAAAGGCGTTGCCTCCGGTGTACCTGCGTCCTGTGAGGTTCTGCGGAAAGAAATTGCGTGTATTCGCCGCAATGGTGATCCAGGGCTTTTGCCAATTGTCCTCTACCTGCTGGATCTTCTCGATCATCAAATTTGCAAACTGTTGCGCTGCCTTGTCGAAATAATCAGTTTTCATAACTACGTCCCCCGTTCTTTATCCTGGTGGGTGAGCCAGTTCTAAAGGTTGTTATCTCTTTTTCTATACCTCTAAGATAGCACTTTTATTTGAGATATGCAAGTATTTAAACAACATTTAACTAACTATTTATCAGATAATTATATGAAAAAGTAGTATTTTAGTATATACTAAATTTAGTATTTACTACCTGATTTTTTCCGATAGTAAACTCCCCACCTCGCACCCTCTCCCCCCCAAAAAACCTTGCGGATGCCTAAGATTCCGATGTTTTTGTATCAAGACAACCTCATTTTGGTTTTTCGGGGCTGTCGGTGTGGTCATCTTGCGTTTACCTTGAGTTCCGAGGGGTTTTTGTATGAGAACACCCCAAACGTTTTTTTCCATAGCACAAGTTTTTTAGGAAAAATACTACCTGGCTTTAGCCAGGCTGGAGATTTTTTCTAAAAGCCGCTTGCGGCTCAACTTGGGATATGGAAAAAGCCGTTTGACCTTTGCAGACAAAAACCCCGGTCAAGGTAAACGCAAGGCGGCCACGCCGGAAAAACTAAAATACCTCTCTCCCCTGAAAGGGGGTTTAAAACCGGGTTCGACAATCGGCTACCGGAGTACCCGGATTGTGCCGATCAGTGAAAAGTCAGGCGGCTTTTATCCGGCTGGCTTCACCGAACGGCTCTATCCGGAAATAGCCTACCTTAATCGGGTGGGTGGGTGTATTCATGCGTTAGGGATTGCAGTGGAAAGCCCACAGCCTTTAGGCGAGGACTTGGAGGCGGAAAGCCCGACCGTTTACGGGAACGCCCAAATCCTCCAAAAGAAAAGCGTACTAATATACTAAAATACTAAAAGTAGTAAATACTACATTCCAGGGAACAAGCCTCTATTCTTTTTAAAATCAATCCAGAAAAGCCATAAAATCCTTGTATAAACGAGATATACTCCCTATATTTGCGTAGTAATCCCCTGTTGTCCCTGTCGCAAGACAAACTCCAGGGTTTTGTTTTTATATACTCCCCCCCTATACGGTAGCGTATGGATCTTTTTCCTGAATCACCTTTTTAATCTTGAACAGCCGTTCTTTGGTTAGCGGCTTTATAGTTTCCGGATCCTCACCGTCGAATGTTTCCCCGAAGATCAGATCGTCCACCTCCAGGCCATGATTAAAATTCTCCCTGATACAGTCCCTTAGCAACCAAAGGTTTTTGAGGTTCACCCAATCGGCCGTTATGTTCCTGATCCTTCTAAACATGATTATCGCAGTACGAAAATAATGCCCCACATGATCGTAATCATGGCAAACCCGTTTATCCAGATAATAAACATCTATTTCCTGGTTTTCTTCATCCTCCGCGATCCGGCAAAGGCAGAACGGGATCTGCTCCAGTTTATCCCATTCGATATATTCCGTTGATTTCATATTGTCATTATTATAAATATCATTACTTGACCAATGATGCGATTACTTTCGTAAACTCCGAAATATCCCCCTCCACGCTGGCCTTTTCCAACGCTTTCATATATTCTTTTCTACGCTCCACCGGAACAACCGTCCAGTTATAGCCTCCAGACGCAAGCATGGCGTTCAAGACGAACCGTCCCATTCTCCCGTTCCCGTCCATATAGGGGTGAATATACACGAAAAAGAAGTGTCCCAAGACAGCCCTTACCGCCGGGTGCGGCTCATTCTTCAAGAGATCGAAAAGGACGGGCATAGCGTCCCTGACCGCTTTCGGGTTCAACGGGATATGTTGCGATCCCCGTATATAGACCTGCCCGGTACGATAACCCACAAGATCCTCCCTTTGCAAGATCCCCACCGTAACGAACGGCATCCACATCTGCATATACCAGACCGGATGATCCGCCCTTACCGCTTCCCCTGCGTTCTTTCCTTTCAGTATATCGGCGATCGTCCCCCTGACAGCCTGGAACGCCTGGTAATACCCACGTGCCACCAGTGCGTTTTTATGCTCCTTATCTTCTTCCTCCGGCTTCCAGTTCCCGACACGCACTTTCTCGATCAGTTCCGGGGAAACCCTATATCCCTCGATCGAGAGAGAATGATAAGCGTCCTCCGAATACTTTTCATCGACGGATCTCAAATACCCCTCCACGTCATCAATCTTTCCAGGGGCTTCGGGAAACAGTTCTACAACCTTATCCCTCATGTTCTCCCACATCAGGCGCAAGCGTGTGACGTAAGGCGACACCTCATAAACAAGGGGCGTTCGTGGCTGATCCTCGAACGGATCTTCTTCTCTCACGTCATACCCGAACCCCCGCATCGTGGAAACGATGCTGTCGGCGATTTCGCTGTTCCCGATGTTCCGGAACGCCCCGGCTATTCTTCCGGCACGAAGCGAAGCCCCGTTTTTCGTCAGTACCTTTAATATATCGGCAGCGTCCCGTATCATGGCCAGGCAGGTGCGGGCTGCGATCTTCTCCACTTGGAAATATCTCGGCGTGGCATATACCAGGGCTTCGGCAAGCGGATAGAGATTAAGGCCGTATTCCGGCTCTTTATATACCTGATCCGGAATCTCGCTTTGAAACACCAAAAGCGAGGTATCATACATCAGCTTTTGCGTGTTGTTATGGCCTTTCGGCGACTTGATAACCACCTGCACGGGCACGGTCGTTTTCCCCGAATACAGATCCAGCGACTGGTCGGCCGTCAAACACCACCGTTCCCCCAGCCGGACGGCCGCATATTTCGCAATAAAATACCAGAATGAGGTGTACCAGACCGTCGTATCCCCCTCTGTTCCCGGCCTGGCCGCAATATACCAGCCTTTCATTACTTCCTGCAACCAGCCGTTATCCAACAGCCGGGTTAAATGCGTCCTCCCTATCTCGGCCGTCCCTTGTAGAACGACACAGCGGTCTTTCTCCTGGAGCTTTCTTAATTCCTCCAGTGAAGCCACCATTTTCTCCGCCATTGTTGCCATACTACCGTTTTTATTTAGATTCTGATTATTTTCGTGCAAATACTCGTTTTTAGACATGTGCAAATACTCGTTTTTAATTTCGCGCATTTACTCGTATTTGTTGCAAAAATACAATATTTGTTCCGATAATCAGCTATTAATGAAGTCTTTTTTTACTTGTTGTATCGTCGAAACGGCTTTTCCCGTGAGCTTCGCCACGTTCCGGATCGAGTAGCCTTTCTTTAACAAGGCGATCGCCTCCCGGTATTCCTCTTTCCTCTGCTCGGCCGTTTTCCGGCTTCCCGGCTTCCGTCCCAGCCTGCCCCCTTTCTGGATGTACAACTCCCGTCCGCTATTAAGGCGGTCGATGATCCCCTGGCGTTCGATTGCGGCCAGTTCCCCCAATAGGGTAGTAATCAGAGAGGACAAGGGGTTTACCGTCTTGTCCGACCGTAATGTTTCCAGGTTCAGGTTTTGGATATACACGCATATTTTATGCGTGTGCAGCGTATCGAGTGCCTTTAGGATCTCCAGGGTGGAACGCCCCAGGCGTGAGATCTCGGTCAACAACAACATATCCACCCGGTTCTGCGGATCTGTGCAGTATTCCAGGCAACGGCTTAAAACCGGGCGTTCGATATTGGCCTTTCGTCCGCTTATCTTTTCCTCAAAGACCGCCGTCACCTCGTACCCCCGTCCGGCTGCGAACCTCTCCAGATCGACAACCTGCCGTTCGGTCGATTGCCTGGCCGACTGCGAGCTTACACGTGAATAGATAACCACATTCATCCCTTTTGCTTTTGCTCTTCCTTATCTATTGTTTTAATCACCTTATCCACCTCTTTCAAGGACGGCATTATTTCCGGATCTATCCAAGAAAGAAATTTGCTAATTAACCTATACATTTCCCTTACATAAGAAAAATCACATTTTTTATTTACAAAGCAAATAGGCTCATTATGATTAATGCGATTCCTCAATTCACGAACTTGTGTGATAACATCATTGACTTGTTTCCGTCCATATCCGGAAGGCAGTTTCTTAAATATGGTACAAGGGACACCGGATAATAGTATATAATGATGAACCTCATAAAAACTGTTCCAGAAGCCCAAGGTCTGTTCCGCTATAACCCTCCCTGCTGTAATCCTCGCGCCACGATCGGAAATTTTCTTTTCAGCTTTTTGCACTTCCGTCAGCAAGTATCTATTGGTTACTTGCTTCTTTGTACGCTTATTCGTGTGCGTCAAGGAAGAAGCTACCATAAACCCGTTTTTCTGATTTATGATCCAGTTCCCGTCCGAAAAATGATGCGCCAGGGCATAATGTAACTGATTCCGCAAGATAACTTCAAAGGAAGAAAGTAGCGGATGAAAAGCCTGCGCTATCTTCATATTGGCAAAATAAAGCATTACCGCCTTATTTTTATCTCCACTTGTAGCCCGATAATACTTAGCCACACGTGAATTTGAATATAACCTAACTATTTTTTTATATTTCATTTTTTGGTATTTGGAATAAGATTACTATCTTTGCATTGTAATGCTTGGTAAAGCCTCTGTTATCAAAACACGTAACCAAGTTAAGGATATACCCGTTCATCAAGAACGGGTTTTTCTTTTTATCCTCTTAGCGTTAACAAATGTAGCAAAATGATTTTCAAGTTCTGATACGCCATTCGCCTTTTTTACCGAAAAAGCTGCGTTCTTACCTTTAATCCAATATTCTATTGGCAGAATAGCATAATTAGTAGTATATCTTTGTTTGCCGTCATTACCCACATGTTCCAAAATGGAACATATGCTATCTATATCAAGTTCAACACTTTTATAAACACTGTTCAAATGCTTGGTAATATTGGCATAGTATGATTTTTCTTTGTTGTTCATTTCTTATTAGCTTGTTCAGTCACAAAGATAATGAAATAATTCTTTGATTAATTCCGGTACAGAAACAAAACGTACCGAAAGACGGAAACAGGATTTATTTCGGTACGCTTCCCCGATCGGCACAAAAAACACGCAAAAAACGAAAAATACTACTTTTAGTATTTTAGTATATTAGTATTTTAACTATATTTGTGGACATGACAACCATTTAAAAAACTGAATTTATGAGCAAAGCAAAAGTAATCTCCGTATTGAATCACAAGGGGGGAGTAGGAAAGACCACAACCACGATCAACCTGGGCGGTGCGTTACGTCAAAAAGGGTACAAGGTTCTTTTGATCGACCTTGACGGGCAGGCCAACCTGACCGAATCGCTGGGCTTCTCTGCGGAGCTTCCCCAAACGATCTACGGTGCGATGAAAGGCGAATACGACCTGCCGATCTACGAGCATAAGGACGGCCTTAGCGTCGTTCCCTCCTGCCTGGATCTCTCGGCCGTTGAAACGGAGTTAATCAACGAGGCCGGACGGGAGCTTATCTTAGCCCACCTTATCAAAGGCCAAAAGGAGAAATTCGATTATATCCTGATCGACTGTCCTCCCTCGCTGTCGCTGCTCACGCTTAACGCACTGACGGCCTCGGATCGGTTGATTATCCCGGTTCAGGCTCAATTCCTGGCAATGCGTGGAATGGCCAAACTTATGCAGGTAGTCCACAAGGTGCAGCAACGTTTGAACTCGGATCTTTCGATCGCCGGGGTTCTGATAACCCAGTACGACGGAAGAAAGAACCTGAACAAGAGCGTTTCGGAACTGGTACAGGAAACATTCCAGGGCAAAGTGTTCAGCACCCATGTACGCAACTCCATTGCGCTGGCCGAAGCCCCGACACAAGGGCAGGATATTTTTCACTATGCCCCCAAATCTGCCGGGGCAGAGGACTACGAGGGTGTATGTAACGAACTGCTAACAGAAATAAAGTAACCATATGGCAAAGAAGAACGATTTAAAAAACAGTATGTCGGCCGGGCTGACCGGGGGATTAGACAGCCTGATCCAATCCACGGCCGGGCAAAAAGAGGCTCAAAAGCCGAAGAAAGCGAAAACCGTGCATTGTAATTTTGTCATGGACGAAACCTATCACCAGAACTTAAAGCTGATCGCGATCCGCAAAGGCGATTCGCTAAAATCGGTATTGCAAGAGGCTATATCTGACTACTTGGATAAAAACAGTTCCCTGCTATAACAGCGTATCGGGAATATACAGGGCAAACACTCCACAAAAGAAATTCTCCAGGAAAAAGGTACGCAAAAAGCACCCCTACACATCAAAAAGTATATTGAAAATGCGATTCCCTATAAAAAACCCGTTGGCAGGGTTAATCTTGCGTATGTTTAACCTGCCAACGGGTACGATATTAATAAACGTTTGGATTAAGGTTGGACGTTTACGTCTTTATCTGCATCAACCCAGCCTGTTGTCTCTGCATCAAACTGGATCGGATTCAACACAGCCTCTCCCTGATCATCATAACCACCACCGAAAATCAACGTGTAGATATGACGCTTGCCCTGTTCCCATGTATCTCCGAACGGAACATAAATTGTTTTGTATTCGCTTGCTGAACCCAACAGATAAGCTCCGGACTGCCGGATTTTGCAGGCGATCTCCAGATAACATTGCTTCGCATTATCGGCCTCCAACTTGCTTTTGGTGGCTGTTTCGGAAACTTTCCAAGCAGTCAGCTCCTGTGGTATATTCAGCATAGGAGTATTTGTGGTAATATCGGTAGCTTCGGTATTGCTATTGACCGTGATGTTTGCGTTTTTCACTACGGTAAATGCGTGTGGAAATGCTAAATCAGACGAACTCCAACTTCCCGTTCCATCGGCTGCCGCAGGCAATGTGAAGGCGCCGGCAAATTTGAAATTATGAATCTTGATCACGTCGATGTCCACCTGCATGTTATCGTATTGGGTCTTTGCTTTGAATACGACCTGTGACAGAATATGTTTGAAATTAAATTTCACTATTCCGTTGTTCATGTCTTTTGTCTGGCCTTTGGCCATGGCATACATCACGTCGTAGTTTGCATGAGTAGTACCGCTTCCATACTCATCCATGCAGGTATAACTTATCTTTTGGACATCCTTGGTGGCTTCCCAACTATAAAACGCCATCATGTCTTCACTAACCGTTCCGGGATTGAACGCGTAAAAGTCCAAAGCCTCGGTAGGCCAATAACGAAGGTCGCTCGCATTGTCATAATCCCACTTACCATTTTTGTACACGATCTTCACTCCGTCATGTTCAAATTCCGTGTCGTTCTTTCCCATGAAGGCAGTACCATCCGCCGTAAAAGCGAACACGTCGAAATCGGTGTTCTTCAAGTTGGTGTTGGTAGTAGGGGTAGCCCTCGTTTCCGCCGCATTACTTAACACGTTAAAACCAATCGCATTTCGTGAGGAGGTTTCCACATTCGCAATCTCCTCTTCTGAGCAACTCATCAGTAGTACTCCAAAGATTGCCCAAAGCATTACTGTACTTTTTTTCATAAAATGAATAAAATTGTTAATAAATATAATTAATAAAACTCGATTACAACACTATATCCACATTCACATCATCCCAATCATCAACGTCCACATCAAATCCCGGACCGCCACTTCCCGGCTCGGATGGTACCTCATAATCAAAATTCAACACCAGATGCACATCACCGATATGCCCCGCTACCGGGACATCATGCACTTGGTCGCTCACGTCCTGTTCCAATACAGACATGCTGCCTGAACGGTTCTTGAGATACAGCCGGAAAACATTGGGCTCTCCTTCAAGTGCGGAATGTCCAAACGTATAGAATCCGCCTATAATCTGATTCCGTGAAACCATTCCATCAAAGAGCAGGCTCTCCGAAAGATCGGCGGGCAAACTGTCGCCGGACATGTTAAGCGAGCCGGACATGCCGGAAAGAGCGGCCCGCAAATCCGCCACCCTGTCCAGTCCCCGAATTCCGTTCACCTCATACGTGTAGTGACATACCATGTTTACGGGAGTTAGCCGTATTATCTTCGTGCTTCCTTCCGGAATGTCCTTGAGGATAACTCTGTCTATATGGTCGCCACACAGCCAGGGTGGGGTGACGGCCATTGTCTGGTTATCCGGCGACCGAACATCACGCGTATCGGCAGTAAAAAGCGTGTAACTGCCGTTTTCTTTCCAAACCATCCCGTCGGTATCGTAGTTGAAGCAAATTACCCGGTAATCATTCTCGGGGAGCTCCACTTCCCCATCCTCTCCTCCGGGGAAATCAAATATCCACGTGTTGCTTTCATCATCGGTCGGATAAAATACGACCCTCATGCCTTCAGGCTTGTCATGATTGGAAATCTTGGTCCAGTCGAATACTACCCGCACCGTGGCAAAGTGCGGATGATCGTAACATAAATCCTTATGCTCACAAGCCGTCAGTCCCATCCATAAAAATATGAACACCAGACTAAAGCGTATCAGTATCACTGCCTGCCTCCTTTCTTCTCGTTGTAGTTGCCACGGCCCAAGAGCCATACGAGCGAAATCTCCGCCTCCGTGAGACCAAACCAGTGGCGCCGTCGGGTCTCCTTCCAGACATAATGGCCGTCGATAGGGGCATATTTATGGTATTCTCCACCCCAATAGCCCACACCGATGACGAAATCCAGATTCAGACGACGGGCGACGGGCAGCGAATAACCATACTCCAGACCTACCGAATAGTTCATCTTATCCCAAAGCGTACCGCCAGGCTTGCCGCCCATGTAGCCCGTCCCCCCGGTCTCGAAGTCGTAGGTGAATATCCGACCGTAGAGACCGATGTGATGCCCTGCAAGCGGTTTTTCCGACGCTTTCCTGCCAAACCAGCGGCGCACTTCCAGATCCCCGCCATAGAGCCGCCAGTAGTTATGGTGCCGGTCGCTTTTCCACCAGGCATACATCCAATTCCCGGCCAAGGACCAGTTCTTTCCGACGTAAAACTCCACCCCTATATTCGGCACAAGCAACGCATCATAAAGCATGTTCGTTTTCACGGCCATGTAAAAAGGCCCATGTTTTTCCCCAGACTGGAAACCGCCCGTTTCTCCACCGAACGGAGAAAGCTTACAAGGTAAGTACAATGTATCATGCAGGTGGGAGATAACCTGCATGGCAGGGAACGACTTCCGTTTCGATTCATACCAAATATACAAACAAGATGCACGAAGATCCGGAAACAAATTCCGATACATGTACCGATATGGGATGCCGTACCGCAAGCGTTTCAATTCATTTATCTTGTTCTCCCCGTTTCCACTTGCTTCCACCTCGGAAACAATACCTTGCAGAAGCTCCACCGTTTCCGATTTACCGGGCATTCCGGGATCATTCTCCACCAAACGCAGCAATCCCCTCCAGTCACGCCCCACGAATACCGACGTTTTCAGCGTGTCGGGTAGCGGCGAGTAACCGCACACGTGATCGAACAAACGTTTCGCCCTTAGTTCAGACAAACGCCTGTTCAGTTCGATGCTCCCCTCGGGGGACGCCGCACCGACCACCATAATCTTGCAGATAGAGAAAGCCGTGTCCGGCCTGTATTCCAATATCCGGCGGCTGATCTTCTCTAACGACCGCCTGTTATCCCGTAAAGAGAGATCTATTTCCGTTCTACCCTTGTGGAAATATATTTTCACGGAATCCCGTGTCTCTTGAGCGGAAACGAAAAGAACGGAACACGATAAAAAAGAAAGGAGAATTACCTTGAAAAGTCTTAAATATAGGTTTCTACACACACTCGTGTGTGTGTGTGTGTGTGTGTGTGTTTATAAAAAAAATCAATATTTCCAACTTTTTTCTGTTTTTTTTGCATATAACTTACTATAAAATATCTGCTACCCCAGAAAGAGCAACTAACCAAAAACCTTTATACTTTTGAAACCTAATATTTTAATTATAAATTCTATACTTACAATTTTGAAAGCCGCAAAGATACATCATTTTTCGAAATTAACAGTTAATACGCAATATTTTCTACATAAAGATACAAAAAAAGAAAGCGATATCGGGGCGTTACACCATAAAAACAACCTATCGGTTATTATAAAATGATATTGCGCACCCGGCTGATCGGTACGGTTCTCCCACCATGCGGACAACATTAAGGTACTGCAAAAGTATCTTTTCATCTGCAAACAAGGATGTTCAAAAAGAACTTGGTATTTCATAAACACTGAATTTAAGATAATAGGGCAAAAAAATAAAAGGTTCGTAAACCCTTTTAGCCAACAATTTGTTATCTTTGTGCGGTCGTAAACCGACCGTGTTTTTACATTTTGAGAAAAAAAGCGTTTAGCTGATTTCTGTGCAAGCGAAAAGTCCAAAAATTGCATTATACACAGAGAAACAGATAAATGCTCCCCGTGATATGCGGGGGGTATCTCCTGTTTGTGTGTATAGGGCTTGGACTCCCTCGCTTGCGGATAGGCGAATGCCCTTCCGCTTTTTTTATGTTTATTGGCTTGGTGTAGGGCACAAGCGAAATCCTTATAGCAATGGAAAAGACACAGCGAAAACAGTCCCTAAACTGCTTGTCAAACACTCCTAAGCTGTTTGACCTCAAAGAACTACTTAGTTCGCTTAAGATCACCCCCGGACAAATGGGAAACATGAAAGGGTTGATATACATCGAAGGGCTGACGGAAAAACAAGTACGCCAAAAATTAAGCCATGCAAAGATCATCGGAACAAATAGATTCGGCATTAATTCCTGCCTGTATTATATCTTCTTTGAGGATGTAAAGGGGAGATATTTGTGCCTGTTTAACGGTGACAGGGAATGTTTCAGAGCGTTGTTTTTCAGTAAGGTATTACTAAATTAACCCCCTATAAGATAGAGTTGTAAAGTTCTTTTCATCCGCAAAATGAAATGAATAGAACGTAATATCTATATTGTTAAAATTTATTAACGGGGTAAATTCTAATTTGTATTTCTACACGCTTTGAATAATAAAATATATACATATTTTTGAACCATTAAAATATAAACTTTATCATGGAAAAAGCAAATATAGGATTTAAAGCCGGGATCATCTTTGAAAAATTAGGAGAAACCGGACTTATAACCATTGCCGAGCTTGCGAGAAGGCTAAATTTTGCGGCTGATGAAACCGCACTCGCCGCCGGGTGGCTCGCACGTGAGAATAAGATATACATCGAACGGCGAAACGGTTTGCTGTATATCAGGAAAGAGTGATACAACGTATCAAAAGGATAAACGATAAACGCTGGAATGTTTGCAGTGCGTAACACTATTGATGTAAAAGTGCTTTTCATTATCCATTTGAAACCATTTATCAATTTATAACAAATAACAAAGTATGGATAAGCACATCATCGGAGAGAACGCAGGGAAACTCTGGCGCTTATTAAGCACAGACGTACACCGAAAATGGACTTTACAAGAAGTCAAGGATGCAACAGGGTTCAATGACCTGGAAGCTGCCAGCGCAATAGGTTGGCTCGCACGTGAGGACAAAATCCAATTCGAACTTGAACACCACAGCACTAAGGATAAGAACGTCTTTTTATACCTTATGCTGAACGTGTATTTTTAAAGCCTGTTTAAAAATATTGCCCCCGGCGGGGTTTTCGCTGGGGGCTTCCTGCATTTGCATATATAACCTCAAAGGCAAGTCAAATCGGACGGGGTGGCGGTCGGACGGCTGAAAAGTCGAAAACGTAACACAGGCGTGTTACTACTTGTCTTTGACAAGGCATTTTTTAGGGGTGCTGGCATACAATCCGAAAGGGGCGGGAACGGCTGTTCCCGTTTGTTCTCCCTGCAACCTACAGGATATTAACCTTAAATCATTAAGTGATAAACACTATATTTAATAAACCCTTTTAGCCAACAAATTGTTATCTTTATGCGGTCGTAAACAAAAAATAAGCTTATGAAAACTGCTATGGAAAAAAAAGAAATCGGCTTAATGAGACAGATCGGTTATCTCTCTTTTGTCGTTGTTTTGTTGTATGGGCTTACGCTATTTGCGGTTTCTTGTGACAATGATGAAGATCCTCCTCTTCCTCCCGCAGTGGAAAAAGTAGTGCTGGCATTTGGTGTGGATCAGGGTGAAGGTCAGCTTTCGGCTAAACCGGAGTTGGAAAATACGGCTGCGGAAAAGATAGGAGAATTGATCTCTCCGGCTGAAATAGCGAAAGGCACAACGGTGCATTTTCGTGCTACCCATTCCAAATCATGGACAATCATGTATTGGAAAGTCAATGGCGTCATTATTCGTTCTGTGGAGCCGGAGCAGACTTTCGTCATCGATGAGCATAAGGAGGTTCGGGTTGCTTTCAAGCCTTACAAGTCACCGGAACCGGAGGGGCTGTAAAACAAACTGTGTCAGCAAAGCAATAAAATATTAATTTTGCTGACACAGTTTAATTGAATTCTCTTTTTGCTGTTCATTTGCTTTATTTCAGGACTTCGCCCTTCTCGTTGAAGAACACTTCGCTGTCCGTGCCTTCTGCATCGGTAAATGTCACCTTGTAGGTCTTTGTGCCTTCCTCGCTTTCCTCAACTGCGGCTTCCTTGATTGTCAGGTCTGCGAAATCCTTCTTGATCGTGTCCTGAACCGCCTGCGGCAGATCCTTTACCTCGATTGGCTTATAATCGTTCACCATTACCACAATCTCAACATCCGATACCATGTTGCCGGCGAATGCCACTGAACTACCCAATCCCATAACAAGTGCTACTGCAAATAATACCTTTTTCATAATCCAATCTATTTAAATATTTAACATATGGTTTCTGAAAGACAAAGAACAAACATTGTGCCAAACAAATAAACAAGTCATATATACCTGATAATCAAAAGCATACAAAAAACACATATATTTATTGAAGAACTGTTATCTGTGTATCATTTCCACATTTTGTGGAAATGATACACAGACTTTCTATAATTGCCTCCGGCGGGGTTTTCGCCGGGGGGCTTCTTGCATTTGCATATCTATCAAAAAGAAAGCAATATCGGAGCGTTACACCATAAAAACAGCCTGCTGGCAATGACAAAATGATATTGCGTGCCTGGCTGATCGGTGCGGTTCTCCCACCATGCAGACAAATCCCGGTAACAGAATGACAAAGCGGACACCCAAAATTGCGTTAGGGATTGCAGAGTAAAGCCCACAGCCTTTAGGCGAGGACTTGGAGCGTAAAGCCCGACCGTCCCACGGGAACGCCCAAAAGAAAAAGAATCCCCCGAACATTCATCCGGGGGACATTCAGGCCGTCACGTCAATTATAATACAGATTAAGATCATCCGTACTTATCTCCTTCCCGTCCCGGAAAACAAGGCTCTTTTTCTCGATCTCCTTTCCGTTTTTGTAAACGGTCACTACCCACTGCATCGGCTCGTTCACAACGCCGTCCTCTCCGTCCACGACACCACCGGAAACGGCAAACTCGATCGCCTTTCCCGTCGTGCTTAACGTCACCTTTTCGACGGCCAGTTCTTCATCGCTTAGAATCACCGGGCTTGCGAGGCTTTCCCCCGTCGCCCCGTCTTTCAACTGCGTACCGTTGGCGACTACCACGACCGACTTAATGAAGCTGCGGAAATCTCCCGACTGCTCGATCGTTACCTCATACATCGCCCCTTTTCCTCCCGGTTCGTCGTCGTCCTTGCTGCAACCGACGAAACACAATGCCATGCACACGCATACGGCTGACAAATACAAATACTTTCTCATACCTTCAATTATTTAAGTTTATAAATAGATCACGCACCCCAGGCCGACATGGTTGTTATTCCGGAGAATGGAGTTAAACAACATTTCAAACCTGTATTCGGCAAAAAGAGCCACTTTCGGGCTTAGCAACATTTCCGGCCTTATCCCGACCTCGTACCCATACACGAAAGCCTTGCTTTTCTCCAGGTACACAAGATCGCTTTTCGCCTTGGCTTTCTGGTAGCCGATCGTCCCGGCTGCGATCCCCAGGAGCGAGAATTTCCGTCCTTTCAGGGCGTAATAGGCCAGCTCCGGGCCGACCGTCACGGTGTTTGCCTTTACCAGATCCCGGTTTAGATTCCGGTAATTAAGGTTTGCCCCCACCTTGAAAGCCTTGTACACCTTTCCAAAACCGAACGTCCCCTGCACCTGACTTTCATCCACGATATAGCCCAGCTTCACGTTCATATACTGGCTTCCGATATATTGTGCCCTGCACACGGCCACCAGGCACAAAAAGAGCGATAATACGGCAATTTTTCTCATAACCTCATTGATTTACTTGTATCGTTACATTCTCTTTCACTGGCAGACCGTAACGGCTTGAAACGGTAAACTCGATCACCGCCTGCCCGGTCGCATCCGGCCGGAACGTCACCAGGTTGTTTTTTTCCAGTGCCACGCCCTCGCCCCTTGTCGCATCATACCCGGAAATATACACCCGGCCGCTTCCCTTTACGAACCTGGCCGACGCTTTCACCCCGTAAAGTTCCGTATCAAGCTGCAAATAAAATTCCGCTTCCTCCGATACCAGCATAAGATCCGGCACGTTCTGGAAACGTATGTTTATCTCCGGGCTGGAAACTTTCAGTTTGATGCTGTCGGATCGTGTCACCAGTTCGCTGGCTACCCCCATGACGATATACGCCTCTCCCTCGGTTGCCGGGATAAAATCGAAATCCAGCCGATTGTTTGCCTTGAAATCATATTCAAACGTTTCTCCGGGGCTGTATTCGTTGTTATCCACCAGGATAACGCCGTCCCCGTCCCTGACCTCAAAGCGTGTCAATATCTGATCCCCGTTGTCCGGATCGAGATCCGAGATCGTAAGGGTGCAATTAATGGGCTTCCCCACTACGGCCGTATTGCCGTCTATACTTTTCAGCGTCACGGAAAAATCCCGGCTGACAAGTTTCAGTTCGTCGTCGCAAGACGACAAAAAGACCAAAGCGCACAAGGCGGTAACTAATTTTCTCATACGATTTATTTTATTTGTTCACGATAATACGGTCAAACAGAGCGTTCAGATCCACCCCTTTGCTCCTTAGAAAAGCGATGTATTTCACCACCACGGGGGCGGTTTCCGACTGCTCGATGTTGCAAAGCTGCTGGCGGCTGATCCCCATTTCCTCGGCAACGCTTTTCGCCGTCAGGCTTAGCCTGATCCTTTCTACTTTCAATTCATTACTTAGTTCCATAAATGAAATTTAAAGGGTTTATTCTCTTTTGGTTTTTTATCACCTCATAATGCAAATGATTCCCGGTACTTATCCCGGTGCTTCCCACGAACCCGATCACGTCCCCCTTTTCCACCTTCGCACCTTTCCGGGTGTAAATGAGTGTCAGATGTGCGTATCTGGTCTGAAATCCGAAACGGTGCGTAACGACTACCGTTTTCCCATATCCGGGCGTTTCACCTGCGAACGTCACCGTCCCACTGGCTGCGGCGTGTACGGTAGCCGCATACACCGCCGCCATATCCAGGCCTGCGTGAAACTGCCTTTCACCGCTTATCGGATGCGTCCGGTAGCCGTAACGGTCGGAGATCCGGTATTTCTCTTTCAGGGGTGCGACAGAGGGGACGAAACGGTAAATATCCCCGTCCTTTTGGACGATCCCCCACACCGGGGCGATGTCCCCGTAATCCCCTGCGGTCTGCAACACCTCCACGATCAGCGAACGTTTGTCCTGCGCCCCCACCCGGCCGACAGGGATCAGCGCAAGGATCGCAAGGCTAAATATCCTCCACATTCACGATGTCGCTGTTCTCCAGGTCAAAAAGAACGTGACGGCCTCCGTTCTTCTCGTTGATCTCGATACGGAAAACTTTCTCGTCCGGAATGGTGAACTTATCGAAAGCGATCACGTATTTCATCCGGCCGTTCCCCTCTATCCTGGGCGAATAATTCTCCGAGAACAAAGCCTGCTGATCCACTTCCTGGGATGCGGTCAGCTTGGCCGTTTTCTTGTCGATGATGTAATACCGGATATAATCTATATCATAAGGCAGTTTGCTTTTGTTCTCGATCTCAAAGGTAAACAGGAGCAAGTTATCATATATATGCAGGTTGTTCACGGAGAAAACGATCTTGTTGCGAACGATCCCCTTGTTGAATATCCCCCTTTTTGCGTTATATACCCGGCTCATGACCTGATCCCTTTCCCCGGCCGGGATAATGTTGTCGGTCAGGATCACGTTCGCCTTTTTCTCCGGCCGTTTCTCCCCTATCTCATAGACGAACGCCTCCGGCTGCTGCCGATAATCCACGTTGAACGTGTAGAACTTCCCCCCTTCGGTCGCCAGCGACACGTTTGTCTGCCTGGGAAATTCCTCCACCTTTCCCGTGGCTGCGATCATTCGCACGATATTCTCGGTATTCTCGGCCTTGCTTACCTGTATGCAGGTATCGCCGTAATCTATATAAATCACCTTTTCCGGTGCGATCAGGTGCGTTTGCGACACCTCATTCAGATAGATAGTGTCCGGCCGTATGCTCGACATATCGGGCAGGAAATAGTTCGTATGCTCCAGGCTGTCGGCATAGGTCACGTTAAACGAATAGAAAAAACCTCCCTCGGTCGCCACGCTGACGGTCGTCTGCTTGCTGAAACTTTTCCGGTTGGCCTTTATGCGCAAGATATTAGGCACGCTCTCCGGGTTATCGACGGCCACGAAGTCCGTAACGGCCTGGTTATACTTCACGGCCGAGGGGAATACAAGATGTATCGTCTTGGAATAATTCACTGCGATAGGCAGGCTTTCCACCGGGCGGATCTGCGCCCCGGCCGAGGAAACGGCCAACGCCAGGATAAAAGAACAAATAGCTTTCATTTCAGATATAGTTTATAGTTCGACTTCACGGTGACAACGACCTGGTTGTTCTTCTTCCGGAACACGCTCTTTGCCGCATTGCTCACCGCATTAACCCCCGTACTTAGAACGTCCGTCCCGTAAGAGGTAACGTTCATATCGCTAACCACCTCGTCGGCCGCCTCCTTTGTCGCTTCCGCCTTGATGTTCAAGGGCACATATATACCGGGCAGTCCGTCCCTGTCGTACACGGTCTTTTGCATCTCATAGATGCTGTTCCCGATCCGGACGGATTCAACCGTTATATTGATCCTGTCCTGTGCGAGCTTCACCACCCCGAAAACGGCCGTCCCCTTGTTAATCACCATGCCGCCGGGCAGTTGCATTTCTTGGAGCGTGACAAGTTTTATCACGCTCCCGTTCGTGATCTTCTGATCGCCCGACACAATGGCCTCTATCGTGTTTCCCTTGTTCTCCGGTTCTTCCCCCGAAAAGAAACGTCCTACTGTCCTTTCAGGCTCTTCCTTCTTCGGCGTTTCCTTTTTCGGCCGGGCTTTCGCCGTTCTCCGTTTCATGGCTGCGGCCGCTTTCAGACTGTCGGCTCTCTGGTTCTGCCTTAACTGTTCCTGCAAGGCTATCACTTCCGGATCTTCCCGGTACATAGCTCCCGAACGTTCCCGGTACACTTCATCGGTAAAATTCTCGTACTCCGGCCGTCCGTCCGTATTCATCATATCGTCCAGGGTAAAATCGCTTTGCTGCTGTGCCCTAAGCGAAGTGTTCACGCTCCCGTCCTCTTCCCGGTTGTCCCCTTTCCCGGTCAGTGCCAGCGTAACGGCCAGCACCACCAGCACGAAGATCCCCAGGGATGCGAACAGGATTATTTTTGTTTTCGTGGCCTTATCCATAGTGTTACTTTTTTTCAGGTTCTTGTTCTATCCGGACAATCTGCTGTATAAACTGGTTAAAGAAAAATCCCGTCACGTTCTCCGGAAATTGCGGCGTGGTTCTCACGATCTCCCCTTTCGTCCTGATAAGAAACCTTAGCTTCTGCCCCGAAACGCCGTAAATCGTCAGGGTGGAAGTGAAAGCCACCTTGTACGGCTCATTGTCCCCGGCGATCGTCTGGATGCTGTCTATCTCGCATTTATAGACCGCCCCGTTCTGCACCGCATCAAAATAGGCCTTATCATTATAATACTTTGAGAACACGGCATTCAGATCGTTCTTATTGACATAAAAAGCGGCGTGCGCCTGATTTTTTTTCAGGTTCAGGCGATCGAAGCTGTTAGCGTACCCGGTCGCCTCGGCGCACGTCTTTTTCACCAGGGCAAGAAACAGAGCCTCGCTATCCTCGGCGTGCGTTTTCAGGTACTCGCCGGATCGCTCCACCACGACCACCTTATCCAGTGCCGTAAAATTCACCACCAGTCCCCAGGCCAGCACCAGGACAACCACCACCAGGGCAAAGCCCAGGCACAATTTTAAGTTTACCGCTCCTTTGCGCTTGGCCTCGGCCAGTGTATCAAAATCTTTCAGTATATCGTCTTTATTCATAAGATCAGGATTTAAAACAGTTCACGACAAAATTTCACGCTTTTGGCAAACAGGAAAAGTTTGAACACGAAAGCGAAAAGAAGTCCCAGCATGGTATATTTGTTCTGTCCGCACATGTGCATGATATTCTCCGCAATGATAGACCCCAGGGCGTTGGCTATCAGGAACGCCGGGATCGTCATGTAACAGACAAACAGGTTTTTCAGGTATGCGTGCGTATAATGCCTCGTTTTCTCGTCCATGTAGAGTATTACGGCTATCGGCGTGACGATCTCCAGGAGTATAAGATACAGATACCGGGCTGACGCAAAGAAGAAAAATATATATTTCGTTGCGTACAGGAGTATCGTATAAGCCGCAATATTGAACGGCAGCATGATAACCTCCTGAATCTGCTGCCCTACCCAGTTATGCCGCCTTTGCACGTCCTCGATATAGTCCTTTGTAAAGGTTACGATCGCCTCGTCAATGCTTAGATCCACGTCCTCCTGATAATGGCTTATCAATTCGTTCTGAAGATTTCCAAGTGCCGTTTCCACGATCGTAAAGGCGAACGGTGCGACCATGATAATGGCGAACACATAAATATAGATATAGAACAGTTTGAAGAACTGTTTCATATCGACGGGCTTGTCCCCCTCGCTAAAGGCCTCTTTCCAGGCCGTCACGAACTTTTGTATCACGATGATAACGGCGATAAAGGAACAAAGGGCGATGATCCCCTGGCTGACGCCGTTCATCTTGACGGCCTCGTATGCGCTAATCACATTGTCGATCACTTCCATAGGCTCACTTCTTGGCTGTTGATTTCAGGGCTGCGATCCGTTTTATAGCGTCATTGACCGTATTAAACCTCGCTCTCTCGTCGAGCATCTTGTCCCGGTTCTCTTTCAGCTTGTTATCCAGATCCACGATAATTTTTATCCTCTCCCCGTCGGTCATGCTCACCGAGGGCGATATGATCGTCCGGATCAGGTCAAAGGAAAGCACGCTTTCCTCCATGATCTTGTTCAGCACGTTCGTATATTCCCCGTATGCCTCCTGTCCGGTAAACACGTCCGACCGGGTGCACTCTTTCGCCGCCAGTTCCAACATTTCCCCCTGCATGGAAAGCACCTGCAACACCATTTTAGAGTTTTTGATAACCCCGTTCACCTGCCGGTACAGATCCAGGCTCTTAGTCAGTATGTCCCTGGATTCCCCCAGCACTTGAAACTGTTCGTATGCCTGTTTAAGTTCTTTCGCCCAGGTTATCTGCGATAGCTGCGTCAAGGCCGGATCGGACACCACCCACTGGCCGAACGCCGTACAGTAAAAGCACATCATCACAAGCAAACTACATAGACATTTCCGTTTCATAACTTTTCTGTTTTAATTGTTTATACTTCTCTATGGCCGTTTCCATGCTTCCGGCCTCCTTGTAAATCTCCTGCAATTTGTTCCATTTCTCGCCGTCGGTCTGGAATGCAAGCAATTTTTCCGGTGAAAGCTCCAGGCGTACCACCGTTGCATAACTATCCATAAACCGGATGAATATCTCCGAATACGGCCGTACCCCTGAAAAGTCGTTACGGATCGACTTCATCAGGTTTACGTGGCTCCGGTTCTTGATATGGAACGCCTCTACCGTCTGGTCGTAAACGATCTCGTTGGCCGGAAGCACGTATAAGAGTTGCGTATTGGCGATAATGCCTTTCGTGTACTCGTTATCGGGAAGCTGCGCCAATGACTGGACGATCGTACCCACCGCCCCGTTTTCCTTGCGGAGTTTCTGGTAACAGAACGCCACCGTCGAATGTATGTCCGCACCTGAAAAGGTGTCCTTTATAGACTGGCTTTCTGCGTACTCGTCAAAGATCAGCATCCCCCTGACGGAACGATCCGAAAGGATCTTGTTCTCTATCGTATCGAAAAGGATTGTCATAATGACGGAAATCAGGAACGGATCTTTCTTTATCTTCGTCAGCTCAAAGACGATAAAATCCCGGTTCTGCATATCGTTCTCCAGTGGGGACGGCTTGCACACGTTCTCATAAAATCCCCCCGGCATAAATTCCGAACACACGTGCAGGAAGCTGTCTATATCGAAGTATTCCGGCAGGATATTCAAACGCTCATACAGTTTTTTCCCCTCTCTTTGGACGTACCTGTAAAAGTCCGGGAAACAATGGCCGTCGGGAATATCCTCGTAATAACGGCAAATGATCTTTGTCAGCGAAACAACTTGTTTCGTGTCCTCCATGATCGCCTTAGACCGCCAGAATTTAAGCACCAGGTTTACAAGCGTCTTTATCTTCTCGTTGTCCGGCTGCTTCCCGGCCGTATAGAACGGATTGATCCCCAACGGGCTGCTGCCGTCATAATCAATATGCAGCGACCTGTCCGGGTACAACTGCGAAAGCTGGTAAAAGCTCTTTCCGAACTCGACGACGATCTGTTTATAATTCTGCTCGATGTTCTGCTGGATGATGTTCAACGACGTAACCGACTTTCCCCCACCCGTCGATGCGACGATAATCATGTTACGTGCCGGAATGCGTTTCTTATCTGCGTCCCAAACGTCCTTTCGAATCGGTGTTTGATACAGCCGTTCGTTAAACAAGATCCCCTCCTTGTCGCTGCGGAACGTAGAGTAATTGATCCCCATGCAGAGCGACGAATGCAGATCCGAAAGAAACAGGTAGTCCGGATTCAGGTTGTTTTCCCGGCCGATGATCGAGCCTATAAAGATATTATAAAGCCCCTCGTAACTTGGAATGTAATATTTAAACCCGGCGTTCGTGAAAATCATTTTTACCTGTTCCGTCTGTCGGTTCAGGATCGTTTCGTCATCCTCCAACAGCAACACGTTCAGGTGCGTTTTGCAAAGCACGTTTTCCTCGTTGATGATCTCCTGCTCATACGAGGCCAGGCCGTCATAACGGCTTTTTATGGCCTTGTCAAACTCCCGGTAACGGCCGAACAGCTTCACCCTCTCGGCCAGTTCCTCCCGGTAGCTTCCCCCGGCGAATTTCCATATCTGGTTTACCACATGGGAACAGGGCACATGAACGCCGATCCTTTCCAGCATCGACATATAAAGCTGGCTGTTTGCCTCCTGCAAAGTGCTGTCCGTAACATATACTTTCATCCTGTCGGGCAGATACCTTTCATCACAAACGGCAAAGAATATCCCTTTCTTCTGCCCGATCCTTATCATATCGGAACACTGTATATCCCTTAGTCCCTCGTCGTCATGGAAACCGTTCACGTACCGGAAAAGGTGCTGTTTCACCTCGGCCACGTTCAACGGCCGGATCTGCGTGCCACGGATATTCCGGATAATGGAAACTGCACTCTCCACCGATTCCAGAAACTCGGCCAGCCTGTCCCGGTCTGCCTTCGCCAGTTTCTCGCTATACGCCAACGGGTTGGCCTGGTACGCTTTTTCAAGGCTTTGCAGTCCCGAAAGCGTAAAGGACAATATGCAGAAGTGATGCAGGTATTCCCGTCCGTCGAAATACTTCCTTTCGGCCGTCTGTATATAGCCCTCCCCCTCGATCACATATTCCGGCTTGAATTTCCTGCGTAAAAACACGTCCTGCTTATGTATAAACCCGGTTCGGACATACTGGAAAGCCCGGAATAACTCGTTATGCCTTTCCTCCAGATCCGAGCGATCCAGCGAATAGGCCTCCGGCAATTCCAACAGGTAGGAAACGGATATTTCGCCGGATTTGGTAAGTATGGAAGATCCTACCGTATCCAAGATACAGTACGCTTGCGCTGCCGATATTTTCATAAAAAGAGTGTTTACAGGCTGTTTAACAGATCCTTATTCGATATGACAAATACCTGTCTTTTGAACTTGCCGAACTTGCGCTGCATGGAAAGGTTGATAAAGACGATCCGCAAGACCACAGAGGCGAACGCCCCGGCCACCAGCGAAACGATAAAGGCCAAAAAAGATCCCTCCCCACTCATGGCACTTGTCAGGAAGCCCACGACAAAAAGAACAATCACAGCCAGGATAATACAATAGATGCAAAAAAACTTCGTTCTCATTCCATGCACTTTCAGGGGTGTTTCCAGCCCCTTTCTAACCTGGAAGTCCATTAGAGGGACATTTTAAGTTTGCTATTGATAAGTGCGATAACGGCTGCAATGATCGCAAGCCCGATGATGATGTAACCAACTACCCAGAGTAAGTTTACAATACCCTCTTTTCTTGTTCCCTGTCCGTCCCGGTCTATAATCTTATCATAATTCATCACCACACCGATCCCCACTCCCACGATCAGGAGCATGGCGATCACCGGAACGGCATAATCACTAAGGAATGTGTTTACTTCATTTCTGATACCTCCAGTAGCCTGGAGCAAGATAAACAAAGGCGTTTTCATAAGGAGTTTATTTTTAAGTATTTAAGTAAATAAATTCTTATCCGGCCAATCCAAAAACAACCTTTGCTATTGCACTGGAGTTTCAAACTGGAGTGTATTTATACAATTATATTGTACAAAATCCATTCCAATTTGACATAATACACTACTGTTTTAATAAATACACTAATTATCAAACTTTTATAATTTTACCCCTTTTTTATATTCCACAAAAAAGTGTGGAGTTGTCCCACACTTTGTAGAATGTCGCCACACTTCCCTTGTTATTCAATGCCTTGTATATCCCTTATGATCTGCTGGTAATTTTCCTCTATATCCGAGGCCAGTACGGGATGCACGATCGGAAGCGGATCTTCCTTGTCCTCGTACATTTCAAACCTCAAATGAAAGTTCCTCATGTTGGAATGTGCCGCACTCCCCACGAACTCGCCCGATTTCAGGCTGGTAAAGAAATTCGTGTCGTATATTTCCTCTTTCTGCGTGGAAACTGTACGGCTGCGGTTCTCCCCTCCCCGGCTGCTTCCGGTGGTCTTTGAAACCCTCTGCCTCTCCTCTTTTCCAAAAACAAGCGGGTAGCTTTTCAAGGCCTCTATGTCCTTTGTCCGGCCAAAGAACTGGTTCCCGAAATTGGATTCTATCGAACTGCGGTCATATTTCCCGTATATCTTCTCGATCTTCGCCGCCGACTGCGTGAGGAAAACGAAACTGCAAAGGTATTCCCTTAGAACGGACGGCAGTTTCTCGAAATCGGCGATCCGGAACGTGGTCGCTTCATCCAGAAAGTAGAAGAACGGCACTTTGTTCGCCAGCGTGAAACGCCGGGACGAAATGGAAAGCATGAGCGATATAACCGGGGAAATCAGGTTTTCGATCTGATAGGCGTTCGATACGACAACCAATTTCGGACATTCCGGATCTATCAGGTTAAAGTCGAAATCATTTCCGGAAAGGACATAACACACCTTTTTTTCGTTGGCGAGCGTGCTTAGACTGTTGGTAAGGCTGCTTAGATAGCTGCTTTGCGTCTTGGGGCTGTCCTTTGCGTCCAGGAATGCCCCGGCCAGTACCCGGCTCTGGTGCTTGCCCTCCAGGAACGACGTTATCCGGACAGTTCCGGCCGAACAAATGAAATTAACGATATGGGGTATCGTGCAAAACTGCGGATAATCGTTATAAAACCGGATCGAAACGCCCCTTAATATCCCCAACGCCCCGTTAAACCACTCGTCCCGTTTGCCGTCCTTTCCCTGGTAGGCGGTCAGCATATCATCCATTAGCTGCAAGAACAAGGTTTCATTCTTCACCACGGAAGGACGTATCGGATTTGTCCGGTGCGTCCGTTCCATATCCGTGAAACTGATCTGGAAGCACCCATAAGGGTAATTATGTTTTTTTACCAGGTGTACGGCTGTCCTTGCCAGATCGAAATCCTTGTAATTATAGACAAATCCGGCAAACCCGGCCTGTATATACTGGCTTAACAAGGGCTTTCCTATGCTTTTGGTCTTTCCGGAGTTCGCCCCACCATAGACCAGGAAATTATCGAACGGATCGGCAAAGGTTATTTTCCTCCCTCCCCCGGCCGACAGTTCAAAACGGTATTTCTGTCCTTTTTGCTGCTGTTTCCCGGAATTTGGAAGCAACAGCACAACAACGATGATCCCCACCAGGCAGGCGATCCCTATAATAATATACATCATCATATCATAACTCTTTAAACGGGTTTAGAAAACTGCCGATCTGTTTTATCAGCATCATTTTTATATTAGCCGGGTTCTGTATAAGGCTGACGG